>NZ_JAXOJL010000007.1:62500-227500 GCF_036663755.1 Parasphingomonas caseinilytica | reverse complement strand
AAACTAATTGGGGCAAGGTATCACTTAGCTGAATACATAGGCTTCGTGAAGCGAACCCGGCGAACTGAAACATCTCAGTAGCTGGAGGAAAAGACATCAACCGAGATTCCGTTAGTAGTGGCGAGCGAACGCGGACCAGGCCAGTGCCTGGAGTTCAACTAGCAGAAGTGTTTGGAAAGACACGCCATAGCGGGTGACAGCCCCGTATGCGAAAGTGAGACTTCAGGACTCGAGTAGGGCGGAACACGTGTAATTCTGTCTGAACATAGGGGGACCACCCTCTAAGCCTAAATACTCGTATGCGACCGATAGTGAACTAGTACCGTGAGGGAAAGGTGAAAAGCACCCCGATGAGGGGAGTGAAACAGTACCTGAAACGGATTGCCTACAAGCAGTAGGAGGGCTCATGTGGCCTGACTGCGTACCTTTTGTATAATGGGTCTGTGACTTAATGTATCAAGCAAGCTTAAGCCGTTAGGTGTAGGCGCAGCGAAAGCGAGTCTGAATAGGGCGCCAGAGTTTGATGTATTAGACCCGAAACCCGGCGATCTAGGCATGACCAGGATGAAGGTGCAGTAACATGCACTGGAGGTCCGAACCGATTAACGTTGAAAAGTTACCGGATGAGTTGTGTTTAGGGGTGAAAGGCCAATCAAGCCGGGAAATAGCTGGTTCTCCGCGAAAACTATTTAGGTAGTGCCTCGGATGGACACCGCAGGGGGTAGAGCACTGGATGGATGCGGGGGTCGCGAGACCTACCAACTCTAACCAAACTCCGAATACCTGCGAGTGATATCCGGGAGACAGACGGCGGGTGCTAAGGTCCGTCGTCGAAAGGGAAACAGCCCTGACCTACAGCTAAGGTCCCCAAGTCATCACTAAGTGGGAAAGCATGTGGAACTTCCAAAACAACCAGGAGGTTGGCTTAGAAGCAGCCATCCTTTAAAGAAAGCGTAACAGCTCACTGGTCTAAACAAGAGGTTCTGCGGCGAAGATGTAACGGGGCTAAAGTGATGCACCGAAGCTTAGGGTGTGCAGCAATGCACGCGGTAGCGGAGCGTTCCGTAAGCCTGTGAAGCGATCTGGTAATGGGTCGTGGAGGTATCGGAAGTGCGAATGCAGACATGAGTAGCGATAAAGAGGGTGAGATGCCCTCTCGCCGAAAGACCAAGGGTTCCTGCGCAAGGCTAATCCGCGCAGGGTGAGCCGGCCCCTAAGACGAGCCCGAAGGGGGTAGTCGATGGGAACCACGTTAATATTCGTGGGCCTGGTGGTGTGTGACGGATCTCGTGTGTTGTTCTCCCTTATTGGATTGGGAGGGCTTCGAAGAGGTTCCAGGAAATAGCCCCACCGTATAGACCGTACCCGAAACCGACACAGGTGGTCAGGTAGAGTATACCAAGGCGCTTGAGAGAAGTGTCCTGAAGGAACTCGGCAAATTGCCTCCGTACCTTCGGAAGAAGGAGGCCCTCACTGAGCGCAAGCTTTTTGAGGGGGCACAGGCCAGGGGGTAGCGACTGTTTAGCAAAAACACAGGGCTCTGCTAAGTCGGCTTCAAGACGACGTATAGGGCCTGACGCCTGCCCGGTGCCTGAAGGTTAAGTGGAGTGGTGCAAGCTGCGAAATGAAGCCCAGGTAAACGGCGGCCGTAACTATAACGGTCCTAAGGTAGCGAAATTCCTTGTCGGGTAAGTTCCGACCTGCACGAATGGCGTAACGACTTCCCCACTGTCTCCAGGACATGCTCAGCGAAATTGAATTCTCCGTGAAGATGCGGAGTACCCGCGGTTAGACGGAAAGACCCCGTGCACCTTTACTGCAGCTTCAGAGTGGCATTAGGAAAGAACTGTGTAGCATAGGTGGGAGGCTTTGAAGCGTTGGCGCCAGCTGACGTGGAGCCATAGGTGAAATACCACCCTGTTGTTTTCTGATGTCTAACCCAGATCCATGAAACTGGATCGGGGACCCTCTGTGGCGGGTAGTTTGACTGGGGCGGTCGCCTCCTAAAGAGTAACGGAGGCGCGCGATGGTGGGCTCAGGACGGTTGGAAACCGTCTGTTAGAGTGCAATGGCATAAGCCCGCCTGACTGCGAGACTGACAAGTCGAGCAGAGACGAAAGTCGGTCATAGTGATCCGGTGGTCCCTCGTGGAAGGGCCATCGCTCAACGGATAAAAGGTACGCCGGGGATAACAGGCTGATAACCCCCAAGAGCTCATATCGACGGGGTTGTTTGGCACCTCGATGTCGGCTCATCACATCCTGGGGCTGGAGCAGGTCCCAAGGGTTTGGCTGTTCGCCAATTAAAGTGGTACGTGAGCTGGGTTCAGAACGTCGCGAGACAGTTTGGTCCCTATCTGCCGTGGGCGTCGAAATTTGAGAGGAGTTGACCCTAGTACGAGAGGACCGGGTTGAACATACCTCTGGTGTACCTGTCGTTCTGCCAAGAGCGCAGCAGGGTAGCTATGTATGGACGGGATAACCGCTGAAAGCATCTAAGCGGGAAGCCTCCCTCGAGATAAGATTTCATAGAGCCGTCGGAGACCACGACGTTGATAGATCGGATGTAGAAGTGCGGTAACGCATGGAGCTAACCGATACTAATTGCTCTATTTGCGCTTGAGAGTCCCACCATCAACGACAGCACTGGGTGACCAGCGTGCATCGGACGATGGCTGCGGATGATTAAGCTCACGCCTAATAAACAACTACCATGCCTTCACTGCATAAACGTGCATCGATTTTACAAGAACATCTTGCCGCTCACCGGCTTCATTGCTTGGTGGCTATAGCGTCAGTGCCCCACCCGATCCCATCCCGAACTCGGCCGTGAAACCTGACTGCGCCGATGGTACTATCGCTCAAGCGATGGAAGAGTAGGTCGTCGCCAGGCATTGTAGCCGGTGAGCAGCAAAGATCACTTCAAAGAACCCATTCACATGTCACCTACCCTCGTTCCAACTCGGAACCGTCGCGGGGTGGAGCAGCCCGGTAGCTCGTCAGGCTCATAACCTGAAGGTCACAGGTTCAAATCCTGTCCCCGCAACCAATAACCGATCATCCACACCACGCCCCGTAGCGAAAGCTCCGGGGCTGTTCGCGTTCCGGCACGCCGACGACGCGCTACAAGCCAAGGGCGCGGCATCGTCGAGGGCGACAGCAATCCCGAGACGTTCCTGCCCTGAACACCTCAGGCGCGGGCTGGACGCGGCCGTCTCCGGCATCGTATCGACGGGGACGCGCGGACCATTCCGTCGCGGATATGAGGGTGCAGACCTTGCGCGAACATCCCGGCCCGCCGCGCCTGGCCCGGCGCATCCTGCCCGAGGGGCGCGGATGAACCCGCTCTATGCGAATATGCCGACGAGCATCTTCGAGGAAATGTCGCTGCTCGCGCGCCGGCACGATGCGATCAATCTCGGCCAGGGGTTCCCCGACGACCCCGGCCCCGCCGACCTGCGGCAAGCCGCCGCCGAGGCGGTGTTGCACGGCCCCAACCAATATCCGCCGATGATGGGGCTGGACGTGCTGCGCCGGGCGGCGGCGGAGCATTACCGGCGTTTTCAGGCGCTCGATATCGACGCGGCGAACATATTGGTCACCTCCGGCGCGACCGAGGCGCTGGCGGCGGTCTTGCTTGCTTTGATCACGCCGGGCGACGAGGTGATCGTGATCCAGCCGGCCTATGACGCCTATGTGCCGCTCATCCTGCGCGCCGGCGGCGTGCCGCGATTCGTCTCCGTCGCGCCGCCGGACTGGCGGCTGCCGATCGCCGACATCGCGGCGGCGATCGGCCCGGCCACCCGCCTGATCCTGTTCAACAATCCGATGAACCCGGTGGCGCGCGTGTTCGACGCGGGCGAAGTGGATGCGCTGGCTCAACTCTGCGTGCGCCACGATCTGATCGCGATCTGCGACGAGGTGTGGGAGCATGTCCTGTTCGATGCCCGCACCCACCAGCCGTTGATCGCACGGCCGGGTATGGTGGGGCGTGCCGTGAAGATCGGCTCGGCCGGCAAGATCTTCTCACTGACCGGATGGAAGGTCGGGCTGGTCGTCGCCGATCCCGTCTTGCTGGGGCCGATCGCCCGCGCGCACCAGTTCCTGACCTTCGCGACGCCGCCCAATCTGCAGGTCGCGGTGGCTTACGGCCTGGGCAAGGACGATGCCTATTTCCAGCAGATGCGCGCAGGATACCAGCGTGCGCGGGACCGACTCGCGGCCTTGCTCTCAAGCGCCGGCTATGCCGTGCTGTCGAGCGAGGGCACATACTTCCTGTGCGTCGATCTCGCCGCCTCCGGCATCGCGTGGGACGATCGCCGCTTCTGCCGCGATCTCGTCGCCGCCGCCGGCGTCGCGGCGATCCCGCTCTCCGCGTTCCACGCCACCACCCCGGACGATCACGTCATCCGCCTGTGCTTCGCCAAGCAGGATGCGGTGATCGACGAGGCCGGCGCACGCCTCGCGGCCTATCGGCGGTCGCTCGTCGATTAGCTGGGCCTCGCCCGGTGGCAGAAAATCTACCTCGCGCCACGATCGCGCTTCCGTCACGCTCGGTGAACGATTCGACCGCGAGCGAGGAGGGCGTATGAACGACAAGGCTTCGATCCTCCGCACGCTGGTGAGTGCGACCTCCCCTGATGTACCTCCATCGGCATGATCGGCGTGGATCTGCTCTATTCGCTGGCCGGGCTCGCCGTCGGCATTCTGGTCGGGATGACCGGGGTGGGCGGCGGATCGCTGATGACGCCATTGCTCGTCTTGCTGTTCGGCTTCCACCCGGTGACCGCGGTCGGCACCGATCTGCTCTATGCTTCGGCGACCAAAAGCGTCGGCACCGTCGTTCATGGCCTCGGCGGCTCGATCGACTGGAAGATCGTGCGCCGCATGGCGCTGGGCAGCGTGCCGGCCACGCTCGTCACGTTGGTGTCGCTGCGTTTTGCCGGCACGCATTTCGAGGGCACCGAACGGCTGATCACGATCACGCTCGGCCTCGCGCTCATCGCTACCGCGATCGCGATGCTGTTCCGCAATCGCATCGTCGCCCGGTTCGGCCATTCGCTGGATATGGTTTCGGATCGCCGCATCGCGCGGCTGACCGTATTGCTCGGCGCGGCGCTCGGCGTGCTCGTGTCGCTGTCGTCGGTCGGTGCCGGCGCGCTCGGCATGACCGCATTGCTGATCCTCTATCCGCGCCTGCCGACCGTGCGTCTCGTCGGATCGGACATCGCGCATGCCGTGCCGCTGACGTTCATCGCCGGGGCCGGGCATTGGGCGATGGGCTCGGTCGATCCGGCGCTGCTCGTCTCGTTGTTGATCGGTTCGGTGCCGGGGATCATCCTCGGCAGTCTGGTGTCGACGCGGATCCCAGAGCGGATCCTGCGCACCGTGCTCGCCGCGACGCTCGCGGTAGTCGGCGGCAAGCTTATCGTCTGACCTGACCCGTTCGCTCGAAACGAACGGGTCAGCGCAGGTCATCGCGCCCTAGCGGGTCTGGAAGCGGACACCGATGCGGAACTGGCGGCCGAGCAGGTCCGAATAGGTCGAATTCGCGGCCAGACCGGTTTCGGGCACCAGCAATGGCCAGCGATCGAACAGGTTGGTCACGTTGAAGAACAGCTGCGCATCGGCCCCGCCGGTACGGATCTTCGTCGTCAGGTTGAGATCGGCGTAGAACAGGCCGGAGACGTGGTTGCTTTCATAGGTCGGGAACTGGGTGGTCGAAAGCGGGCAGCCGGTCTGGCATTCGATGCCGTTGGCGACATATTTGCCCGCACTGACGCCGCGACCGGTCGCCGTGATCGAGAAATGGTCCGTGTCGTAGGTGGCGTTGACGCGGTAGATCCACTTGGGCGTCGAACCCTGTCCACCATTCACGCCGACCGTGTTGAGCACCACCGTGTTCGGGATGCCGCTGTTGAACAAATTCTCGATATAGCGCGTGGCCACGCCGCGCAGCGTGAAATTGCCCCCGGCCTTCGCGAAGATCGCATCCAGCGGGAAGCGATAGGACGCATCGATATCCACGCCGCGCGTCAGCTGGCTGGCGGCGTTGAACGGCTGGTTGCGGAACAGCAGATAAGGCTGGCCTGGCGCGGAGCGGGCCGGATCCTGGGTGTAGGCGGCGCAATAGGTCTGGTCGCCCTGATAGCACAGATTGAGGATGGTCTGCGCATCGAGCGTGCTGATCCCGCTCTTCAAATTGATGCGGTAATAATCGACCGACAGGTTGAAGCCGCGCAGGAAGCGTGGCGACAGCACCGCGCCGATATTCCACTGATCCGCCTTTTCCGGCAGCAAATTCAGATTGCCGGTGACCGTGGCAGAATAGCCGAAGGTCGCCGGGCCGTTCAGGCCGTCGCTGGTATAAGCGGGGTTGCGCACCGAATCGCTGTTCGCCGATCCCGCCTGATACAGCTCGTTCAAATTGGGTGCCCGGATGTCACGCGATCGCGTCACGCGGAAGCGGATGTCGGGGATCGGCTGCCAGGTCGCACCGGCCTTCCAGGTCGTGACGTACCCTGCGGTCGAATACCAGGTTGCACGCCCCGCGCCGTTGAGCTCGATGCCGAGACCCAGCGGCACGACGGTCTCGAGATAGGCTTCCTTCACATTGTATTGCCCGTTGGTCGGCAGGTAATTGCCGACCGACCAGCGGTTCGTCGTCGCCGTCGTCGTCACGGTCGGCTGGAACTCGGTGGGCACGAAGCCGCGGATCTTTTCCTTGCGATACTCGCCCCCGAAGGCGACGCTGACATCGCCGGCCCAGGTGGAGAAGGGGGTGATCGAAAGGTTGGCGGCGGCGTTGTACTGCTCGGTCACTTCGTCGCGGTACGGATTGCCCAGCACATAGGCGATCGCCGCCGGATTGGCGACGCCGATGCCCAGGCGGTTGAGCGGCACGCAGGCGGCGTCATCGTTGGTCGTATTGGCGTCCACGTTGACGCGGCACTGGATCGTTCCGGCCGCAAAGCCACCCGGATTGCCGGCGGCGGCGAACACCGCATCGGTGGCGTTGTTCATGCGCGTGATGTTCATCACGTTGCGCAACTGCTCGCGCAGGTCCGCGCGGCCATATTGGCCGTAAATGTTCCAGGTCGCGCGCTTGCCGAACAGCTCGGTGCTCCCCTCCGCACCGATCGAGTAACGCTGCACCTTGCGCCGGTTATCGATCGCGCGGAACGGCAGGTCGGCGGCGGTCGTCGCCACCGTCACGGTGTTGATGCCGGTCAGCCGGCTCGCGCCCAGCGCGTTGATGAGAAAGGCGTTATCGCGCTGATAGACGATGCCGGTCGACAGATTGGGACCGGCATTGAAGAAGATCTTCTGCTGGTTGTACGCGCCCTCCGCGAAAATCTCGATGCCGTCGGCGATCTCGTAGCTCAGCCGGCCGAACACGCCGTAGCGATCGTCCTTCGGATCGAGGCCGATGCGCCGGCCGGAATCGTTTACCTGCCACGATCCGCCCTGCGTCAGCGTCGGGGCCGCCGTGCCGGTGGGCGAGGGGAAGGTCAGCGCGCCATATTGGAACTGGTTCAGCCCGCCATTCTGCCCGAAATAGATGCCGCGCAGATTGTTCGCCGTCAGGCCGCTGCCGGCGAGGACGCTGTTGCCCGTGATCAGGCCGCCCGGTGTCGAGTTCGCCGCGCCGACCTGACGACGGATCAGGAATTGCGGCGTGGTGCTGCTTGCCGTCCAGGTCGGATCCTGGATGCGGACATAGCCGGTCGCGTTCCAGTCGCGATCGACCTGGAAGATGCCGTCGCGGTGCGCGACTTCGCCGGACAGTAGGATATGCCCGCGATTCTCGCTGCCGAAGGAAAGGCCACCGGCCACGCTGACCGAGTAATTGCGGCCATCGCCCTTGTCGGTGATGCCGCTGTCGATCGCGCCCTTCAGCCCGGTATATTTCTTGTCGAGCACGAAATTGACGACGCCCGCCACCGCGTCCGATCCGTAGGCGGCGGAGGCACCGCCGGTGACGACCTCGATGCTCTTCACGAGCTGCTGGGGAATGGTATTGACGTCGACCAGCCCGGTGATCGTCGATCCGACCGAGCGGCGCCCGTCGAGCAGGATGAGCGTGCGGTTGTCGCCCAGATTGCGCAGGTTGATCGTGTTGATGCCGGCCTGCCCGCTCGACAGATTGAGGCGCGAGTTGGCGGGGCGGGTCGATCCGGCGACCGATGGCAGCTGATTGACGAAATCGGCGATGTTGTTCGATGGCGACGAGTTCAGGATCTCCTCGCGCGTCACCACGGTCAGCGGGGTCGGCGACTGGAACCCGTCGCGCACCACGCGCGTGCCGGTGACGGTTATGTCATCCGCGCTGAGCGGTTCCGTGGTTTCGGCGGCCGGTTTGTCCGCGGTCACCTTGTCTGCGGTCTGCGCGGTGACCGGGGCAGCGATGCCGGCCGCGACGATCAGCGTCGCCAGGCTCGAAAAGCTCGCGAGCATCGAACGGTGCCGCCGGAATTGACCTGATTTCGTCATATAAGCCCCCTAATATTCACTCATGCCCCCGCCGGCTTGTCGCCGGTCGAAGTCCCGATGCCTCCCGCGGCAGTCCGTCGATCCTGCCGCCCGGCCCCCGCATCGGGGCCGCGACGCAGATCGTGTCGGAACGGCGAACCTGCGCGTGAGCAGCGGCGAGCGTCAAGGCCCGATCGCCATTCCTCGCGTGATAGACCTATAGCGTTGGATTATGGGCACACCTTCCATAAACATCGCTTATGGTCTTCGCAGTGCTTGTCATACGTCGGAAGCGATGGCGTAAGACTAGCCTGCGACCTTAGACTTCACGATAGCGGAACCATGCCGATGATCGACCGTCGAGTGTTCCTGCACGGATCCGCCGCTACGCTGGCATTGACCTGGGGCTTCTCCGCCAGCGCCTGCGCGCCCGGCCCCGATAGCTCGCGGGATACACCGGCCATGCCCCAGAATGGATTGCACGGATTGCACGCCCCGATCGAGATCGTCGACGATGTCTACGGTGTGCCGCACATCCGCGCCGGCTCCATCCCCGATGCGTTCTTCGGCCAGGGCTATGTCGTCGCGCGCGATCGGCTGTTCCAGATCGATTTCGCCCATCGCCGTGAAATGGGGCTGATGTCGGATGCGTTCGGTGCCGATTTCGCGAAGTTCGATGCCACCGCGCGGCTGTTCCACTACCGCGGCGATCTCGCCGCCGAATTGCGTCGCGTTCCCGCCGACGTGCTGGCCTGCGCGCGCGCTTATGTCGCCGGCATCAATGCTCGCATTGACGAACTCGCCGCCGATCGCACGCTCCTGCCGCTCGAATATACCATCCTCGGCGTCTCACCGCTGAAATGGAATGTCCGCGATCTCGTCCTCGCGCGCGGCGGATCGATCGGCAATGTCGATGACGAGATTCGTCGGGCGCAACTCGCCGCGCTCGGCCTGCTCGATCTCGATGCGGTCGTGGCACCGCTCAGCCCACCTTGGCCGATGGCCGTCCCGCCCGGGCTGGATGCCGCCAAGGTCTCGGAAGCCGATTTCGGCGTGATGCGCCTGGGCGGCCTGCCGTTCGGCCCCGGCACCCCGACGGTCGATCCCGCCGACAGCGCCACCGAACGCGCCAATGCCGGCAGCAACGCCTGGACGATCGCGCCCGCGCGCAGCGCCACCGGTCGGCCGATCCTCGCCAACGATCCGCATCTCGGCATCGGCGGGTTCGGCCCGCGCCACGTCGCGCATCTCTCGGCCCCCGGCCTCGACGTGATCGGCGGCGGCGCGCCCGGCCTGCCCGGCATAATGCAGGGTCATACCGACCGTTTCGCCTTCGGCCGCACCAATTTCCATATCGATCAGGAGGATCTGTTCGTCCTCACGCTCCACCCCGACGATCCCGAACTTTATGCGCATGACGGCGGATGGAAGACGTTCAAAAGCGTGACGGTGGACATTCCGGTCAAGAATGCCCCGCCGCACCGCGCGACCTTGCGCTATTCGGTGCATGGCCCGGTCATCTCGCACGATCCGGCGGGGCGCCGCGCCACCGTGCTCGGTTCGGTCGCTATGCAGCCGGGCGGGGCGGGCGCGTTCGCGATGATCGCGATCAACCTTGCGCACGACTGGGCGTCGCTCCGCACCGCCTTCCGCCTGCATCCGTCGCCGACCAATTTTCATTACGCCGATGCGGACGGCAATACCGGCTGGCAGGTGATCGGCTTCGCGCCGGTGCGCAAGACGGGCGAGGGCCTGCTGCCGGTGCCGGGCGACGGCCGCTACGACTGGACCGGCATGCGCGATTTCGCCTCGCTGCCGAGCGAATACAACCCGGCCAAGGGCTGGTTCGCCTCCGCCAACCAGAACAATCTGCCGGCCGGCTGGCCGCGCGACCGCATCCCCGCTTTCTCGTTCCGCGATCCGTACCGCTACAACCGCATCGTCGATGTCCTGAAGACGCAGGACAAGCACACGCTGACCGACAGCGTAGCGTTGCAGCACGATACGCTCTCCACGCCCGCGCGCCAGTTGCTCGCGTTGCTGCCCAAAAGCCGCTCGAATGCCGCCGATCTGCTGCGCGATTGGGACGGGCGGATCGACGGCGACAGCGCGCCGGCCGCCTTGTTTGAGATCCTGTGGCGCGATCTCGGCAAGCGCCTGCTCGCCGCGATCGTGCCGGAACGCGCCAAGCCGCTCGTCACCGAGATCGCGCCGGCGGTGCTGCTCGGCCTGCTCGCGCGTCCCGATGCGCGCCTCGGCCCGGACCCGGTCGCCGCGCGAGATGCATTGTTCGATGCCGCTTTGGCCTCGGCCTGGGTCTCGGCGCGCGACCTGCTCGGCCCCGATCCCGCCGCCTGGCGCTGGAGCACGCTGCATCAGGTCCGCATCGTGCATCCGCTGGCCAGCATCCCCGCCATCGCCGCGGCCTTCCCGCCGATCCAGGGCGAGGGCACCGGCGGCGATTCCTACACTGTCATGGCGCGCTGGCTGAACAACGGGCCGGGCTGGCGCGCGGGCGGGGGTGCCAGCTACATCCAGGTGATCGATGTCGGCGAATGGGACAATTCGCTGATGCTCAACCTGCCCGGCCAGTCGAACGATCCGCGCTCGCCGCATTACCGCGATCTCTACGCGCCGTGGATCGCCGGCCGGATGCAGCCGATGCTGTTCGGCCGCGCCGCCGTCGATGCGCATGTCGCCGCACGCCGGACGCTGAAACCACGAAAGGCCCGCCGATGACCCCGCCGATCAAGCGTCTTACCCTTTCCGTCATGGTCGTCGCCTGTGCCGGCCCCGCACTCGCCGCGCCGCGCGTGGATACCGTCATTCGCGGCGGCACGATCTACATCGGCTCCGATACCGCGCCGATCACCGGAGATGTCGAGATTGCCGGCGACCGCATCGTCTATGTCGGCCCCGGCCGCCGCACCGCCGCCGCGCGGATCGTGGATGCGAAAGGCAAGATCGTCGCGCCCGGCTTCATCGACGCGCACACCCATCCCGACACCTATATCCGCTCGCCGGACGCGAAGCAGCGGCTCAACCTGCCCTGGCTGGCGCAGGGCGTGTCGACGATCGTCACCGGCGTGGACGGCGGCGGTACGCCGGACGTGGCGCAGGACGCCCGCAAGCTCACCGCCGCCGGCATCGGCACCAATCTCCTGCCGTTCGTAGGATTCGGCACGATCCGTGGCCGCGTGCTGGGGCAGGACGATCGCGCGCCCACTGCGGCCGAACTCGCGCGCGAACAGGCGCTGGCGGCGAAGGGAATGTGCGAGGGAGCTTACGGCCTGTCGACCGGCCTGTTCTACGCCCCGCAAAGCTTCGCCAAGACGGACGAGGTGATCGCCGTCGCGCGCGAGGCGGGTAGTCGCGGCGGGATCTACGATACGCATCAGCGCGACGAATCCAACTACACGATCGGCCTGATCGCCAGTACGAAGGAGGCGATCGAGATCGGGCGGCAGGCGAAGATGCCGGTCCATTTCGCGCATCTGAAGGCGCTGGGCGTCGATCTTCAGGGGCAGGCGCCCTTGCTGATCGCGACGATCGCCGCCGCCCGCGCCGCCGGGCAGGATGTCACCGCCGATCAATATCCCTGGCTCGCCTCGGGCTCCGGCGTCGATGCGGCGCTCGTTCCACGCTGGGCCAATGACGGTGGCTACAAGAAGCTGATCGCGCGCTTCGACGATCCCGCCACGCTGGCGAAACTCAAGATCGAGATGGCCGAGAATCTGCGCCGTCGCGGCGGCAAGGACTCGATCCTGCTCACCAGCGCCGGCCAGAACTGGACCGGCAAGACGCTCGGCCAGATGGCGACTTTGTGGAAGCTCGATCCCGTCGATGCCGCGATCCGCATCCTGCGCGTGCCCAACGCCGCCGGCACCGAACCGGCCGGCGTCGGCATCGCCAGCTTCAACATGGCCGATCGCGACGTCGATCTGCTGATGAAGCAGCCATGGATCGTCACCAGTTCGGATGGGTCGGACGGCCATCCGCGCCAATACGCCACCTTCCCGCGCAAATATCAGGTCTATGTGCGCCAGCGGAAGGTGATCACATTGCGCGATTTCATCCGCCGCTCCACCGGGGCGACCGCCGATATCTACAAGCTCGATCGGCGCGGTTATCTCCGCGCGGGCTATTTCGCCGATATCGTCGTGTTCGATCCCGTCCGCTACGCGCCGCGCGCCGATTACGTGCACCCCCGCGTGCCGAGTGCCGGCGTGACGGCGCTGTTCGTCAACGGCAAACTCGCGCTCGCGAATGGCACGACCACCGGCGCCGCGCCGGGCCGCGTGCTGCTGCGCCCCAAACCGACGAGCTGCCCCGCGTCATAGCCACCGGTTATAGGCCGCAGCCCGAGCATGATTGGCGCGCCACCAACCCCGCATCCTATCCCCGGATCCTCCTTTCCCTAGACGCAGGTATGCGATGATCCCTGGCCCCTTCCTGCTCTATCTCGGCCATTCCGCCGATGAGGTCGGCATCAAGACCTCGCGCGGGCTCGCCGTGTTCCGGCCCGGGGATTGCGTCGGCGAATGGCGGCACGACGATAGCCCGCTGACGCTCGGCCTGCCGCGCATGGGCGTCGCCGAAGCGCGCGCGGCGGGCGCGCGCACGTTGGTCTTGGGCATCGCCAATGCCGGCGGTCAGATGGAACCGGCCTTGGTCGAGGATGCGCTGGCGGCGATCGCGGCGGGCATGAACGTCGCTTCGGGCCTGCACCACCGCCTGCGCGACGTGCCCGCTCTGGTCCGCGCCGCCGCCGATGCCGGCGTTACCCTGTTCGATGTGCGCGATCCGCCTGCGCATTTGCCGGTCGGAACCGGCAAGCACCGCGCCGGCAACCGCCTGTTGACGGTCGGCACCGATTGTTCGGTCGGCAAGATGTACGCCACGCTCGCGCTGCGCGATGCGATGCATCTGCGCGGCATAGCCGCCGATTTCCGCGCGACCGGGCAGACCGGCATCCTGATCGCGGGCGACGGCGTGCCACTGGACGCGGTGGTGGCCGATTTCATCTCCGGCGCGATCGAAGCGATCACCCCGGCGCGTGACGACGACGGCTGGGATCTGATCGAGGGGCAGGGGTCGCTGTTCCACCCCTCCTTCGCTGGCGTCTCCACCGGCCTGCTGCACGGCGCGCAGCCCAAGGCGATCGTATTGTGCCACGATCCGTCGCGCCCGCACATGCGCGGCCTGCCGCACTACCAATTGCCCGATCTCGCCACCTGCCTCGCCGCCAATCTGTCGGTCGCGCGGCTGACCAGCCCGGACGTGCAGGCGGTCGGCGTCGCGCTCAACACGATCAAGCTCGGCGAGGACGAAGCACTCCGGCTCTGCGCGGAAACGGCGGATCTGCTCGATCTGCCGTGCACCGATCCCTATCGCTTCGGGGCCGATCCGATCATCGACAGGATGCAGACATGCTTCGACATCTCGACGCCCGCCATGACCGTTTCGGCCTGAACGCGCCGTTCCGCATTTCGCGCGGGGTCAAGACCGAAGCCGATGTCGTCACCGTGACGATCCGGCAGGGCGACGCGATCGGGCGGGGGGAAGGCGTGCCCTATCCCCGCTACGGCGAGACGATCAAGGACGCGATCGACGCGATCGGCGGGATCGCGTCGCTGGTCGAGGCGGGCCTGTCGCGCGACGATCTCGCGCGCCGCATGCCGCCCGGCGCGGCGCGCAATGCGATCGACAATGCGCTGTGGGATCTGGAGGCGAAACTGACCGGCATCAGCGTCGCCGCGCTGGCGGGTTTGCCGGACCCCGCGCCGGTGGAGTCGGCGATCACGATCGCGATCGACGCCCCCGATGCCATGGCAAAGGTCGCCGCCCGCGTCGCGACCGTGCCGCTGCTCAAGGTCAAGGTGAACCGCGACGATGCCGCGGCGCAGATCGCCGCCGTCCGTGCCGCCGCGCCCGATCCGCGCATGATCGTCGATCCCAACGAAAGCTGGTCGATCGATCAGGTCGCCGGGTTGCAGGACTTCCTCGTCGCGCACCGTGTCGATCTGCTCGAACAGCCGCTGCCGGCGGGCGAGGACGGCGCGCTGGCCGGATTCGCCTCGCATGTGCCGATCTGCGCCGATGAATCGCTCCACACCGCCGCCGATCTCGATACGCTCGCCGGCCGCTACGCCTTCGTCAACGTGAAGCTCGACAAGACCGGCGGCTTGACCGAAGCCCTTGCGCTGGTCGATGCAGCACGGGGCAAGGGGTTCGGGCTGATGATAGGGTGCATGGTCTGTTCGTCGCTCGGGATCGCACCCGCGATGCTGCTCGCGGGCCAGGCCACGTTCGTGGATCTCGATGGCCCGCTGTGGCTGTCCCAAGACCGGCCCGGTGGCGTGATCGACCATAGCGGCATGCTCTCGCCGCCCGCGCCCGGCTTCTGGGGCACGCCGGCTTGACGGTGCTGCGGGCCTGGTTCGCGATCCCGTTATGGAAGCGGGTCGTCGGCGGGCTCGTCATCGGTGCATTGCTCGGCGCGCTGTGGCCGGAGGGTGCGCTGTCGATCAAGCTGATCGGCGATCTGTTCGTCCGGCTGATCAAGATGCTCGTCGTGCCCGTCGTGCTCGTCACGATCGCCGCCGGCATCGCCTCGCTCGGCGACCCGCGCCGGCTTGGCTCGATCGGCGGCCGCACCGTCGCCCTGTTCGCGCTGACCACGTTGATCGCGGTGTCGATCGGCATGGCGTTCGGCCTGCTGATCCGCCCCGGCGAAGGCATCGCGCTCGCCGGCATCGGCCCGCATGCGCTCGGCCCTGCGATATCGCCGGCGGATCAGCTGCTCGGCATCGTCCCCGCCAACATCTTCGAGGCGCTGGCCAAGGGCGACATGCTCGCGATCATCTTCGTCGCGATCCTGCTCGGCATCGGCAGCGTCGTCTCGGGCGAGGCGGGCAAGCCAGTCGTCGCTATGCTCCAGTCCGGCGCGGCGGTGCTGCTCCAGATCGTGCGCATCGTGATGGAGGCGACGCCCTTCGGCGTCCTCGCGTTGATCGCCGGTGCCGTGGCGAGCAATGGCATGGCGGTGTTCGTCAATGTCGGCTGGCTCGCTCTGTGCGTCGTGCTCGCCTCCCTGGTGCAGATGCTGGTCCATGCCGGGCTGATCGCGTTCGTCGCGCGCCTGCCGGTCGCGCGCTTCTTTCGCGGCATCGTCGATGCGCTCGCGGTCGCCTTCTCCACCGCCTCCTCGTCCGCGACGCTGCCGGTCGCCCTGCGTGTCGCGCAGGACGATCTCGGCATCGCGCGTCCGATCGCCTCCACCGTCCTTCCGCTGGGCGCGAGCATCGGGAAGGACGGCACGGCGATGTATGTCGGCCTGCTCGGCCAGTTCGCGCTGCAGGCGCTCGGCATTGTGCCCGATGCGTGGATGCTCGGCGTGATGCTGCTGACCGGCGCGCTCGCCGCATTCGGCACCGCGCCGGTCCCCTCCGCCTCCCTGTTCATGCTCGCCGCGATGCTCTCCGCGGTCGGCGTGGGCGCGGAACAGACCGCACTTGTCGTCGGTCTCGTCCTGCCGTTCGATCGCCTGCTCGACATGACGCGCACCGTCCCTTCCGCCTCCGCCAACCTCACCGTCGCCACGCTCGTCGCCCGCGCCGAAGGCGGCCTGGATGAAGCGCGCTTCCGTGGGGGCACCCTCAGATGAACCTGCGTCACATCGAGATTTTCCACGCCGTCTACGTCAACGGCTCGGTCAGCGCCGCCGCCCGCGCGCTGAACATCTCGCAGCCCTCGGTTTCCAAGACGTTGCGCCATGCCGAGACGATGCTCGGCTTCGAACTGTTCCGGCGCACCAACGGCCGGCTCGTCCCGACCGAGGACGCGCATGCCCTGTTCGGCGACGTCGCCGACATCCAGGAACGCGTGCGCGCGCTGCGCGAGGCGGGGCGCAATCTGCGCGCCGGGGCCGGCGCCACATTGCGCATCTCAGCATTGCCCAGCCTCGCGCTCGGCGCGCTGCCGGTCGCCGTGTCGCGCTTCCTGAAGACGCATCCGGACGTCCGGTTCGATCTGCAGACGGTCCATCACGACGATCTGCTTCGCAAGCTCTACGAACGCGAGACCGATATCGCGATCGCCGCCGAGGTGCCGCGCGGCGCACCGCTCGGCCAGATCTGGCTCGGCGAGGGCGAACTGGTCGTGCTCTATCGCGAGGAGGACATGGCGGACGCCCCGCCGCGCGTCGAACTCACGCAGCTTGCCGGCCATCCCTTCATCACGCTCGCCGCCAGCGGCCCGATCGGGCAATTATTTTCGACCGAACTCGAACGCCTGGCGCTCGATCTGAATGAGGTCGTCTCGGCGCGCACCTTCTACATCGCCGCCGCTCTGGTCCGTGCCGGTGTCGGCCTGACGGTGGTCGACAGCTTCACCGCCGAGGCGTGGCGGTCGCCGGGGCTGGCGATGCGCTCGCTGAAACCCCCTTTGGCGTTCGACGTGCACGCGATCCACCTGCTGGATCGCCCGCCGAGCGCGCTCGCCAGCGAATTCCTTGCTGTGCTCGGCGACGTGATCGAGGCCCCGTGATGCGCATCCTGCTCGCTCCCCTATTCGCTGTCGTCCTCGCCGCCGCCGGCCCGGCCGACCCGGCGGTCGAGGCCGCATTGGCCACCGCCGGTCCCGGCACGCGGATCGGGCTGGTCGTGGCCGACGATCAGGGCAAGGAGATCGTAGCGATCCGGCCCGACGACCGCTTCGTGCCCGCATCGAACACCAAGATGTTCACCACCGCCGCCGCCTTCGCCTCGCTCGATGCCGCCGCACCTGATGGCGGCGGCGGCGCGACCGTGCGGCTGGAGGGGCGCGACGTCGTGCTGGCCGGACACGGCGACGCCCGCCTGTCGAGTGCCGCCGATTGCGCCACCGATTGCTTGTCAGACCTCGCCCGCGCGGTCGCGGCGCGGACCCGCTCAATCCATGACGTGGTCGGGGACGACAGCGCCTTTCCCGACGAACGCTGGCCTGCCGGCATGAGCTGGAACAACATGGCCGGGCGCTACGGTACCGCGATCTCGGCGCTGACGATCGACGACAATGTCGCGACCGTCACGGTAACGCCGGGCGCGCCCGGCGCGGCACCCACGATGACAGGCGACGGCTATTACCGCATCGACAATCGCGCCACGACCGGTGGAATGAAGGTGGCACTGAGCCTGACGCGCGAACCCGGCAGCGATTTGTTGCGCGTGTCCGGCACGATCCCGCCGGGGAAGGCCGTGACGCTGCTGCCCGGCGTGGACGATCCCGCCTACCGTGCCGCCTGGCGGCTGGCCGCGCAACTCCGTGGCTTGGGCGTGCGCGTCACCGGCCGAATCCTTGTCCGCCATCGCCCCGTCTCGCCCTCGGACGATCCGGCCCAACGCGGCACCACCCCCGCGCCCCGCCCGCCCGAGCAGACGGTTCTTGCTCGCCTCGCACCGCCGCCGCTCGCCGACGATCTGCGCCTCACCAACAAGGTCAGCCAGAATCTGCACGCCGAACTGTTGCTCCGCCGCGTCGGCGCGGTCGCCGTGTCGGGCTCGGGCTCGGGCTCGGGCTCGGTCGCGGACGGGCAGGCGGTCGTGCGCGCGATACTCGATCGCGCCGGGGTCGATCGCTGGAGCTACGATTTCGCCGATGGATCGGGCATGTCCAACTACAACCGCCTCACCCCGCGCGCTGCGGTGCGTTTCCTGCGCTGGACGCAGGTTCAGCCCTGGGGTGCGGCATGGCGCGCGACGCTGCCGGTCGGCGGCGTGGACGGTACGCTGGCGGGTCGCTTCCGCGGCACCGCGCTCGATGGCAAGCTGTTCGCCAAGACCGGTACGCTCAACGCCAGCAACGCAGTCTCCGGCTTCCTGATCGCCGCCAGCGGCCGCACGCTCACCTTCTCCGCGCTCGCCAACGACATGCCGGAGGATGCCTCGGCGACGGCTGCGGTGGACAAGGCGTTGCTCGCGATCGCGGCGGCGAATTGATTTAACGCGAAGGCGCGAGAACCTTCAACCCGCAGAAGACACATCCCAAGCCCCGATCAGCGCATCCCCAGTCGCCGGCCGCATATCGAAGATCCCGCTGTCGAAATGCCGCGTCGGATGCACCCGATTGGTCAGCAACGTCCACGCCAATCCGCGATCGAAATCGACCCACAGCCCGGTGCCGGTGAACCCGGTATGCCCGATCGTGCCGGGCGAACACGCCTGCCCGCCCGACCAGCCGGGAAAGCGGATCTCCCATCCCGCCGTGCGATGTCCCTCCACCGGCGTGCGGATCGCCTCCAGCATCGCCGCCGACGCGCCGCTCCCGTCGAGCAATCCCCGCGCGAAGCCCAGCACGCCGTCCACCGTGCCGAACAGCCCGGCATGGCCGGTCCGCCCGCCCATCGCCGCGCAATTCTCGTCATGCACTTCGCCCTTCAGCACGCGCCCGCGCCACTGGCAGAATTCGGTCGCCACCGCCGGCCCCGGCGGCGGGCCGAAGCTCAGGCCCGGTCCCAGCGGCAGCGCATCGAGTCCGGCCCCGGTCAGCCGCTCCACCGCAATCCCCAGCAGGATGAAGTTGATGTCGGAATAGACCGCCGGCCCGTGCGTCCAGGCGCGTTGCAGCACGAAGGCGCGCAGCCGCGCGGGATCGTCGCCATAGGTGTAGATCGGCTCGACCGCCGGCAGGAAGGTGCGATGCACCAGGCAATCGCGGAACGTCAGCCGCCGCTCCGGCGCGCCCGCCACGTCATACTGGCGCAGATCGGGGATCGCATCGGTCAACGGCCGGTCGAGATCGATCCGTCCCTCTTCGGCCAGCCGCAGCACGAAGCTGGTCGTCGCGATCACCTTGCTGACCGAGGCGAGGTCGAACCAATGTTCCGTCGTCAGCGCCTCGGGCTCCGGCACCGTCTGCGCCAGCCCCGCGACGCGCAGCGCCTGCGTGCCATCGGCGGTGACGATGCCCAGCACGGCGCCCGGAATGCGCCCCTGCGCGACATAACCGGCGGCCGGCCGAAAGGCGGCGTCTGCGATGCGTTCGATCATGCCCCGTCCTTCAGCTCACCGTCCGTCCGCGCGCGCACCCGCGACAAGGCCGGCACGAACGGGATCGCCGCCAGGCTTGCCACCCCGGAGATCAGGAAGAAATTGTCGTAACCGATCACCCCGACGATCGCGCCGCCCGCCCCCGCCAGCAGGCGCGGCAACAGGAACGCGAACCCGGTCAGAAAGGCAAATTGCGCCCCGGCATAGCGCGGATTCACCAGCAGCGAGAGGTAGACGACAAACACCGCGGCCGCAAAGCCGTTGCCGAACTGGTCGCAGGCGGTGGCGACATACAGCATGGATTCGGCGACCGGCTGATGCGCCAGCCAGACGAAGCCGAAATTGCCGATTCCCGCCACCACTGCGCCGATCACCAGCATCCAGCGCATCGGCCAGCGCGTGACCAGCCAGCCGCCCAGCCCGACCCCGACGATGCTGGACACCAAAGCGACGATGCCGTCAGCGCGCCCGATCTGGCTCAGCGAATAACCCAGAGCCTTGATCATCGGCTTCGACAGGTTGAGCGCCAGCACGTCGCCCATGCGATAGATCGAGACGAACGCCATCAGCAGGATCGCGGCGAACCCGTAGCGCCAGAAGAAATCGACGTACGGCCCGAGTGCGGCGGAGGTGCGGATCGGCGCGTCGGCGGGCGCGCGGCGGATGCGCGGCAAGGCGGCGGCCATCGCCACGAACGGCAGCATGCACAGCCCCAGCACCCAGGGGGTCACGTTGCTCTTCGCATCGATTCCCGCATGCGCCGCCAGGCTCAGCGCGACCCAGCCGATTGCCGCGGTCGCCACCGCCACGATGCCGAGGATCACGAGGCTTGCGATCACGCCGGTCGTCAGCGCCACGCCGCGCCCGCCGCCTCGCTGGCCGTCACCGGAGCGGTCCGGGCGCATCGCCACCAGGATCGGGAAGGGCAGGAACGCCGCCACGGCGATGCCCAGATAGGCGAAGGCCCATCCGCCGCTATCCGCGATCAGCAATGCGCCGCTGCCCGCCGCGACCATCGCGCTGCGATAGCCCCACAGGTTCGCGGCGACGATCGGCCCCTGTTCGTCCTGCGTCGGATACAGCTCGATCCGCCAGGCGTCGGCGGCGATCTCCAGCGTCGTGGTCCAGAATGCCAGCAGCACCGCGAACAAGGCCGTTACGCCCAGGCTCGCGTCGCTCGACGTCCACGCCATCATTACCATCGCGCTGAAGATGCCGAGCTGCGCCAGCATGATCCACCCGCGCCTTTTGCCCCAGAAGCGCCCGAACCCCGGAATATCGTAGCGATCGAGCAACGGTGCCCACAGGAATTTCAGCGTCGGCAGCAACTGCACCCAGGCGAAGAATCCGAGCACCGTCAGCGCTACGCCATGCGCCTGCAGCCGCAGCACCAGCACGGTCGAGAACATATAGAAGGGCAGGCCGGCGGCGAAACCGAGCAACCCGTACAACAACATGCCCCGGCGATCGGTGGCATGCGGCACGTCCGGCAAGGGCGGAACCGCGATGGCGGCGTCGTCTGGCATAGTCTCTCCCTGAACGGACGAAGCGTCCGTCGATCGCGTCCGCCAGTCAACCATTCGATCACCCCCGGTTATGGCTGGCGGTCGATTCGGTATGGCATACTGTCATCACGCGGTGGCTTGAATCCGCTAGGCTATGCCGGTGCGGGCCATGGTCCCGCGCAGGAGGCACCGGATGGATTATTATCTCGGCATCGATGCGGGCGGCAGCCATTGTCGCGCCCGCCTCGTCGATGCGGCGGGCCGGGTGATCGGCACCGGTGCGACCGGCCCCGCCAATGCCCGGATCGGCGTCGATGCGTTGCGCGCGGTGCTCGATGTCGCGATCGGCGCGGCGGTCGATGCCGCCGGGCTGGACGAATCCGCGCTGGGGCAGGTGCATGTCGGTATCGGTATCGCCGGCATATCGCGGCCCGGCGTGCGCGATGCGCTGGCCGATCTCTCGTTTCCGTTCGCCTCGGTCGCCTGGGCCACCGATGCCGAGATCGCCAATCTCGGAGCGCATCGCGGGGCCGATGGCGCCATCCTGATCCTCGGCACCGGCAGCATCGCGCAACTGCGCGTCGGCGGCGCGAATTTCGCGATCGGCGGGTATGGCTTTCCGATCTCGGACGAGGGCAGCGGCGCGGCTTTGGGCCTGTCGGCGATGCGGCATGCCCTGCGTGGGCTCGATGGCCGGTCGGAGCGCACCCCGCTCAGCATCGCGATCGCCGACCGGTTCGAACACGCGATTCCGCGCGCGATCGCGTGGATGGATGCCACCACCCCGCGCGATTATGCCGCGCTCGCCCCGATCGTGATGGACCACGCCGAAGCCGGCGACACGCTCGCACGCTCGATCGTCGAAGACGCCGCCCAACACGTCGAACGCTTCATCGAAACTATCTTCGAACGTGGCGCCCCCGCCTGCGCCCTGACCGGCGGCCTCGCGCCCCGGCTCAGCCCGTGGTTGCGCCAGCGCACCACCGCGCGTCTGGTCGCGCCGCAGGGCGATGCGCTGGATGGCGCGTTGCAACTCGCCGGCCTGCGCCCGGCCTGACCCGCGAACGAGAAAGGGAGCCGATGCATTTCGATCTGATCCAGACGCTGAGCGTGGCGGGCGACCCAGCCACGCCGAACGACGATCGGTGCGGGTCCACCGCCCGGCTCGCCTGGATGATCGACGGCGCGACCGATCTGGGCGAGGCCGGCCTGATGGGCGCGCAGGGCGGTGCGGCGTGGCTGTCCGATGCCGCCGCACGCGCCTTCGCCTCGGCCGATGCCGCACCGCTTGGTACGATCGTCGCAGAGGTGTTCGCCCGGCTGGCATCGCTCTATCGGGCGGAGCGGGCGCGCGAGCCGCTGGGCGCGTGGGAGCATCCCAGCGCCGCCTTTCTGGCGGTGGCGATCGAAGGCGCGGCGCTGCATCTCGCCTGGCTAGCGGACTGTGCGTGCCTGCTGATTCGCGACGGCGATGTCATCCGGCTCGGCCCGCAGCCGACCATGGCCGAAACCGAACAGGTCCGCGCGCTGGCCGGGCCGCGCGATGCGGTGGCGGCGGGATTGCGCCACCACCGCGCACGTCCCGAGCGCCGCGTTCTCGGTATCGATCCCGCGCATGCCGATGATGTCCATCATGCCAGCGCGACGATCGGTGCCGGCGACGAGATCGTGTTGATGACGGACGGCATGGCCGCCTTGTTCGACGATTACGACATGCCGTTGGCGGCTTTCGTTTCGCATCTGCGCGACGACGGCCTCCCCGAACTGGCCGTCCGCCTGCGCGCGATCGAGCGGGACGACGCGGTGTGCTTGCGATACCCGCGCTTCAAGCGCAGCGACGACGCGACGGCGTTGTGGCTGCGGGTCGCTGGCTGAGCCCAGAGGAAAAGATGTCCACGGAAACCACCGACCCCCGCTTCGTCGATATCGCCGCCTGGCCCACCACCGCCGCCGTGGAGGCCATGCTGGAAGGTCAGCTTTCCGCCATCGCGGCGCTGCGATCGCAGGTCGCTGCCATCGCTGCGGCGAGTGATGCGGCGGCGGCCCGGCTGAAGGGGGGTGGGCGGCTCAGCTATGCCGGGGCGGGAACCTCGGGCCGCATCGCCGTGCAGGACGGCGTCGAATTGCGGCCGACGTTCAACTGGCCGATGGACCGGCTCGTCTTCCTGCTCGCGGGCGGCACGAATGCGCTGACCGAAAGCGCCGAAGGTGCGGAAGACGATGGCGATGCTGCCCGGAACCAGGTCGCGACAGAGGCGATCGGCGCGAAAGACGTGCTGATCGGCGTCGCGGCGAGCGGCACGACGCCCTTTACGCTCGCCGCGATCACGGCAGCGCGGACGGCGGGCGCGTTGACCATCGCCGTGGCGAACAATCCCGGCGCGCCGCTGCTCGCCGCGGCCGACCACGCGATCCTCGCCGAGACGGGGAGCGAGATCGTCGCCGGCTCCACCCGCATGAAGGCCGGTACCGCGCAGAAGGCGGCGCTCAACATGATCTCCACCGCGATCATGCTCCGCCTGGGCTTCGTGCATCGCGGGTTGATGGTGAACATGCGGATGTCCAACGCGAAACTGCGCCGGCGCGGGGCGGCGATCGTTGCCGAGATCGCCGGCGTCCCGATCACTGAGGCGGACGCGGCGATCGAAGCCGCCCAGCGCGACCTCCCCCGTGCCATCCTGATCGCGCTTGGGGAAACGCCGGATCGGGCACGGCACCTGCTCGACCGCTACGGCGGCAATCTCGCCCAGGCCTTAGCTGCCCGGCAGGGCTGACCGCGCCGCATCCAGCCGCGCCAGCGTGCCGACCGGCAGCAGCACGAACGCTGTGCCGCGTCCGGACATGCCGCCCGCGGTCGATTCCGCCGCCGCGCCCGCGCCCCAATAGGTGTCGATGCGGTTGCTGCCCTTGATCGCGCCGCCGATATCCTGCGCGATCCACAGCCCGGACGCGTCCTGCCGGTCGAGCGACAGGAACACCGGTGCGCCGAGCGGCACGAACTTGGCATCCGCCGCCGCGCTCACCTGCCCCGTCACCGGATAGCCCATCGCCCCAGTCGGCGCGCCGATCTCGCGGAAGAACACGAAGCTCTTGTTCTCGCGCATGATCGCCTGCCCCTCGGCCGGGTTGGCGTGCAGCCACGCAACGATCCCCTGCATCGACGTCTGCCCGGGTTTCAACAGCCCGCGCGCCTTCATCAGCGCACCGATGCCGGTATAATCGCGCCCGTTCTGCGTGTCGTAGCCGATCCGCAATATCTCGCCGTCGGGCAGGCGCAGCCGCCCCGATCCCTGAATTTGCAGGAAGAACAGTTCGACCGGATCCCTCGCCCAGGCGAGGATCGGCGCGGTGCGGGTCAGCGCGCCCTGCTCGATCGCGGTGCGGTCGTAATAGGGCACCAGCCGGCGGCCATCGACCCGCCCGCGGATCGTCTTGCCCTTCAGATCGGCCGAAAACGCGCCGAGATCGACATCGACGAGATCGCTCGGCCGGCCGTAAACCGGCGCATATCCGGCGCGCTGATCGAGCGAACCATCGATTTCCGGCTCGTAATAGCCGGTCGCCAGCGCCTTGCCGTCGCCGATCTGCACCGCCTCGAACCATTGCGCGAAGAAGGCACGCGCGCCGCCCGGCGGGGTCGCCGCCGCCGCCGCGCAGGCCGGCTGCCAGTCCGCACCGCGCGTCAGGCCGGACGTATCGGCGCGGCGTTGCAGGCCCGGACAACTGGTCAGGAACACGACCCGCGCCGCCTCGGCTTCCGCATCGGTGATCGGCAGGGACGCGATCGCCGGCCCCGGCAGTACGCCGGCCGCCACCGCATTGGCGGGCTGCGTCACCGGAGTTACCGGCGTCACGGCCAGCGGAACCGCGCCGACGATCCGCGCGGGAAACTGGATATTCCGGAAATTCGGCGCCGCGCCCGGATCGCGCAGCGGATGCACGCGGGGCGGCGTGCGCGGCGGCGCGGACTGTTCGCCGACCGACACCGGCTTGCTCGGCGGTGCCACGCCACCGACGCAGGCGCTGAGCAGCAGGCTCAACGCAATTCCCCCCGATACGCGCATCATATCCAGCCTGTGTCCGCCGTTTCCAATACGCATGCTACTCTTCGAGTTCGTCGCGATATGCAAACGAACATGCTCGACCGCCTGGCCTCGGCGGCTCAATTCCCGACGATGCGGACCAGATCGACCAAAGCACGGACCATGCCGCCGCCACCCGGCGTGGCGATGTAGCGCGGCGTCCAGTCCGGCGCATATTTCGCCTTGAACGCGCGCAGGCCGATGAAGCCGTAGATCCGCTCGCCATTCTCGAACAACGTCCGCGCCAGTTTCGCCCATAGCGGGGCGAGGCGGTTGCCCTGGATCCCGGCCAGTGGCGCGACGCCGAGGTTGAAGCGAACATAGCCTTCCGCCCGGCCCCATTCGAGCAGGCGCACGAACAGCAGGTCCATCGTGCCGTAGGGCGCGTCGCTGCCGTGACGCATCAGATCGACCGACAATTCGCGCCCGTCCGCCGTCGTCCAGATATTGGCGAAGGCGTGGATCCGCCCGCCCTCTCGCACCACCGCCAGCGGGAACCGGGCGAGATAATCGGCATCGAACGCGCCGAGGCTGAACTGCTTGTCCTTGCCACCCTTCTCGTCGAGCCACGCATCGGAAATCGCGCGCAGTTCGGGGATCAATGCCGGCACCTCGGCGGCGGGCAGCACCGCGAAGCTCAGCCCGGCGGCCTCGGCGCGGCGCGTGGTGTGGCGCAGATTCTTCGCCTGCGGCCCGGCCAATGTGAAATCGGCGAGCGGGATGGTCGCCTCCTCGCCGTACTTGATCGTGGTCAGGCCGAGATCGACGAACAAAGGCAGCATCGCGTCGCTCGCCTGGAAGAAGCACAACCGACCACGTGCCCCATCACAGGCACGCCGCACCGCCCACACCAGTTCGCTCCACGCCGCGCGCGGGCCGACCGGATCGCCCATCACCACCCAGGTGCGGCCATGGATGCGGTACATCAGGAAAGCGTCGCCGGCGCGGCTGACGATGAAGCTCTTGTCGCCGGTGAAGGCGAGATTGGCGTCGGTGCGCTCGGTGAACGCAAAGGCCTGCGCGGCGACGTTGTCGGGCAATATGTCCGGCACGGCGCGGGGGCGGCGGCCCGACAATAGGTGCCAGAAGGCGGTGCCGGCGAGCAGGATGCCCGCGCCGAAACTGGCGCGCAGGAAGCGGGGTGCGTTGCCGTTCAGCGCGAAATGCCACCACAGATCGTCCGAATAGGGCGTGCGTTTGTACGCGAAGAACCCGGCCCACAGGCTGAGAGCTACCGCTATGGCCGCGCCGCCGAGCCACGCCCAGTCGGTCGGTTCGGTCAGCAGGCCGCCCTTGCGATAGAAGCCGCGGTGGCAATATTGCAGCAGCCCGGCGATCGCGAGCATGATCCCCGCTTCCTCGTAATCCAGGCCTTTCATCAGCGAGAAGATCGCACCGCCTATCAGCAGCAGCCGCGCCATCTGGAAGCCGCTGCGCAGGCGCGCGTTGAGCGCCGGTGCGACGAGCAGCAATGCCGTGCCGATCAGGCTGCCGCCGAGATGCGACCCCTCGATGAACGGCAGGGGCACCACATCGTCGAGGCTGGTGAGCCGGGCCTTCACGCCGGGCAATGCGCCCGATACGAGCAGAATGAACCCTGCGACGAACACCAGCAACGTCACCGCTCCCGGCGCCATCGCCCGGCCCGCGCGATCGAGCAGCGACAGGCCGGTGCCGATCGGCTGGCGCAGGCGCTTGCCCTCGGCCACCGCGATCAGCGTGCCGGCGACGAGCAGCGGCAGCAGGTAATAGAGGATGCGGTACAGCAGCAGTCCGGCGAAGACCGCCGGATGATCGTCGGGCAGCATCGCCAGAATCACCGCCTCGAACACGCCGAGGCCGCCGGGCACGTGAGTGACCAGAGCGGCGAGCAAGGCGAGGATGTAGGCGAGGACGAAGATCGGGAACGAGCCGATCCCGAGGCCGGGCAGCAGCACGAACAAGGCGGCGGATGCGGTGAACACGTCGATCAGCGTGACGCCGCCGAGCGCCAGCAACTGGCGATTGTTCGGCAGTGGCAGGGATGCGCCGCCGACGCGCAGGATGCGGTCGCCGCGCGTGCGCAGCAGGGTGATGGCGAGGACGATCGCCGCGACCACGGCGATGCCCATCGCGCGGCACTCCCAGGCGGTCAGCGCAATCGGGCCAAGTGCGAAGCCGTGCGTCGCGGTGAGCAGCGCCAGCCCGCCGGTGGTGACGATCCCGCCCCAGAAGGTAAGGCTGGCAATGGCCGAGACCCGCGCGACATCGCCGAGATCGAGCCCGACCGAGGTGTAGACGCGGTACCGTGCCGATCCGCCGGTGAGCAAGGACAGGCCAAGATTGTGGCTGATCGTATAACTGGTGAACGACGCCGTCGCCGCGACCAGCCAGCGTTGCGGGCGGCCGATCACCTGCAGCGCGATCGCATCGTAGAAGGTGAGCGCGAGGTAGCTGGCAACGGTCAGCGCCAGCGCGATGGCGATGCGCTCGCGCGGCACCGCGCCGATCGCCGCGCGCACGTCGCTCAGATGTACCTCGTGCAGGATCAGGCGCAGCGCCTCGAACCCGATCCCCGCCACGAGCGCGACCACCGCCACCGTGATCGCACGGCGATATTTCATGGCCGTATCGACGAGGGCGGCGATCATGTCGGGCATGACATCACTTCAGGCGGCGCCACACCTGCGACTTGCAGAGAAAGCCGCCGACCAGGCAACCGGAAATCTTCAGCGCATCGGGCGAGACCTGTTCGATGCGCGAGGAAAAGCTGCGACCCATGTCGGGCACATATACGCGGCCAGACCACACACCGCCATGCGCCGGGTGATAATCCTGCAGCAATTGCAGGCCGATCAGCTGTGGAACGCCGGCATCGCGCGCATCGGCCAGCGCCTGTTCGTTGGCGCGGACGATCGCGCCGCACAGGCCGCCAGCCTCGCAGGCGGCGGTTTCCACCGCAAGCGTGTGCTTCGGGTTTACCCATGTGCCGAGCACCGGATTTGGCGCGGCGACGGCCGGGGCGGTGCCGGCGATCAGCATGCCGATCGTGGCGGTCAGAGTGGCGAAAATGCGCATCATGGTCGGTCCTTGGAGGGTGCGGGTGCGGTGGCGGAAGCGATCGCGCGGAGCACATGGGCGATCAGCCCCGTGCCGTCATGATCGAGGAAATGGCCGCCGGGCATCGCGACGACATGGATGTTCGGCAGGACGAGCTGTGGGCAAAGGCTGTCGGTTTCGGCCGTGCCGTAGATGCAGGTGAACGGCAGCCAGGTCAGCCGGCGCGCCGTCTCCGCCGCGACGCTGTCGGGTGTGCCGCGATAGACGATGCCCGAAGGGTCGGCGCGGAAATATACCGTCTCGCCCGGCACGACCAGCACCAGCCCGGCGACCTTGGCGCGCAGATCGGCAGGCAAGGCGGCCAGGCCGGTCTGCAGGATATCGGCACCATAGGATTGGCCGATCAGCACCAAGCGGTCGGACCCGGTCTTTTCGAGGCCGCGGCGCACCGCATCGGCGACGATGCGCTCGACCTCGGCGCGGGTGCGGCGCTTGGCGAACAGCGTCGGGCTGTTGATCGCATAGACCGGATAGCCATTGGCGGCGAGCGCGGGGATCGTGTCCGCGCTCATTCCGAAGCGCACGCCCATGTCGCCGGTGAAATAGACCGCGCCGATCGGTTTGCGGGGGCCGGCCGGCGCGACGATGTGCACGGCATCGGCATCGAAAAAGCCAGCGCTGGCGAACAACGCGAAAATGGCGAGCATGATCGCGGCGGCGATTCCGCTGACGATCCGCAGGCGACGCCGGGTGCGCGGGACGACGGAAGGATGGCGGCGGCCGATCATGCTGCTCCCGCTAAGCCCATAAGGGTGTCCCACCCGTGACGCCGACATGACATCGGCGTCATGCGGCGCACGCGCCTATGCCCGCCCCTCGGCCTCGACGCTGCCGGTGCGTTCCAGCTTACCCCAGCCGACGCCCAGGCCGCTGATCGCCGCGCCGATCGCTTTCAGCACCACCCAATACATCACCTGACGGTAGATGAAGCGCTGCGCGACCAGCAGGTGCGCCGGATAGCGCTGTTCGCGCGGCTCCAGGCGATAGGCGATCCAGCCGCACAGCACGTCGATCGCGGTGAAGGCGGTCCAGTAGATCGCCATCATGAACACGTCGCTCTGCGTCTGCGCCCAGCCATGCTGCGATACCCGCACCCACGTGCCGAAGATCGAGACGATCAGCGCCAGATCAATCACCGGCGATACGGCGGCGAAGAAGATCTGGAACATCCAGGCCTGCGGCATGCCGACAAAGGCGAGGCCCTTGGGCTTGCCCGTCCGCATCACGCGGCGATGCTTCCACAGGCATTGCAGCGTGCCGAACGCCCAGCGGAAGCGCTGTTTGGCGAGCGCGGTGAAGCTTTCCGGCGATTCGGTCCAGGCGACCGCATCCACGTCATAGGCGATGCGCCAGCCGGCGCGCTGGATCGCGATCGTCAGATCCTGATCCTCGGCCAGCGTATCGACCGGATAGCCGCCGACCGCGTCCAGCGCCGCGCGCCGCCACGCGCCGACCGCGCCGGGCACGACCATCATCGCATCGAACTGCGCCAGCGCGCGGCGTTCGACATTCTGCGCCGTCACATATTCCACTGCTTGCCAGCGGGTGACGAGGTTGACGCGGTTGCCGACCTTGGCGTTGCCCGCCACCGCGCCGATCAGCGGATCGTCGAACCAGCGCACCAGCCGCGCGACGGTTTCCTTCTCGAACTGCGTATCGGCGTCGAGCGCGACGACGATCTCGCCTTTGGCATAGGTCAGCGCGCGGTTGAGTGCCTCGGCCTTGCCGCCGTTGACGAGCGTTAGCAACTGCACGCGCGGATCGTTGCCGAACGCCGCCGCGACCACCGCGCTGGTGCCGTCGGTCGACCCGTCATCGGCGACGATCACCTCGATTCGCGCCTCGGTGCTGGCCAGCACCCGCTCGATCGAGGAGACGATCACGCGTTCCTCGTTCCAGGCCGGGATGATCACCGAAACCAGGCGGTCGGTGTCGAACGGCGGCGGGACCACTCCGTTCTCGCGCCGTTTGTTCCACATGGCGAGGCCGGCCATCAGCATGGCGCGGGCGATGCCGAGCGCGATGGCGAGGAAGAAGACCCATTTCAGCAGCCAGCCGATCAACGCCAGGAATGCGAAGATGCCGACATCGACGCGCACCGCGAGCAGGTCGTTCCCCTCGATCCGCGGCATCACCTGTTCGCGCGACAGGCCGGCGAGTTGCGAGACGGGGACGAAGCGATACCCCTTCGCGCGCAACTGGTCGATGATCTGCGGCAGCGCGGCCACCGTTTGCGCACGATCCCCGCCGCCGTCGTGGAGCAGGATGATGTTGCCGGAGCGTTCGTCGTCGCCGGCGAGCACCTGATTCACCGTCTGGGTGATGATCGCCTCGACGCCCGGCCGCTGCCAGTCGTTCGGATCGACGTGCAGCCCGACCGAGGTGTAGCCGCGTTGCTGCGCCTCCAGCACGGGGAACAGTTCGTCCTCGGTGGTCGGTTCGGCATCGCCGAAATAGGGCGCGCGGAACAACCGCGTGGCGCGCCCGGTATAGGCCTGGATCAGGCGCTGCGTGGCGTTCAGCTCCACCGCGATGCCGCGTTGCGAGGCGAGCGCCATGTTGGGATGCGTGTAGCTGTGGTTGCCGATCTCGCTGCCTTCGTTGACGATGCGGCGTAGCAGCAGCGGGTGGGCGAGGCCGTTTTCCCCGACGATGAAGAACGTGCCGACCGCCTTTTTCGCCTTCAGGATGTCGAGGATTTGCGGCGTCCACGTCCCGTCCGGGCCATCGTCGAAGGTGAGCGCGAGTTCCTTCGGCCGATCGCCGACGCGCTGCACGATATAGGGCGTCGGCAAATCGGCATATTGCACGTCGCGGATCAGGCGGTTGGCGTCAGCGCGGATCGTGCGGCTGCCATCGCTCGGCGTGGCGGCGATGCGCAGGATCTCGCCATTGCCTTCGACATCCACGTTGGTCAGCGGGCTGATCTTCGCGAGATCGGGCAGGCCCTTGCCCTGCCAGCTCGAAAGATCGGCCCACACGCCGGGATCTTCGCTGCCCAACCGCCACAGCGCGACGGAATTGACGCCCATCGCGTGCGTCACGCGCAGCTGGTTCCACGTCGCCGTGGCATCCAGCATCCAGACGTGATGATCGGTCGTACCGTCGTTATAGGCGAAGCTGGTATTGCCGCTCGCGGGATCGAAGCTGATCTTGGCGCCGCTATCGTGCGCGGCGAGCCATGCTTCCTCGATCGTCAGGGCATCGACATGCGCGTCCTTGCCCTCGCCATGCCAGTCATAGCCATAGCTGCCGAACGCGACGATCAGCTTGTCGCGCCCGATCCGCTCCACCGCGTCGCGCAACTGATGCAGAAACCAGGGCTGCGAGGCGATCGGCCCGGCGGTGCCGCCCTGCCAATGCTCGTCATAGTTCATCAGGAACACCCGGTCCGCCACCTTGGCGAAAGCGCGCAGATCCCAATCCTCGTCGCCGGCCGGCACGGTCAGCGTCACCAGCAGCTTGCGCGGGGTGAAGATCGTGCGGGCATCGCGCAGGAAGGCGCGATAATCGGCCAGCGAGGATGCGGGCAGGCTTTCCAGGTCGAACACCGCGCCGGCCGCGCGGCGCTTGTCCAGCGCATCGGCGAACTGCGTGAGCAGCGCGCGGCGCGCCGGTACGTTGCGCATCAGCGCCGCCATCCCGGCACCATCCCAATTGCCGTCGGCGATGTTCTGGATCATCGGCAGCACTGCCGGGCGGCGCGGCGATGTCGCCATGATGATGTCGAATCGCTGATCGGGTGTCTGGACCAGTTGGTGCTTCGGCCCCGCGACGGTGAACAAGGCGGGCACGACCCAGTTGAGCTGATCCATATGCGCACTCAGCGATACGCGGCTGGCATCGTCCCACGGCACGTAGAAACCGACCGACAGCGGTTTCCCGCCGGGTTTGCCACGCGCGGTATGGTGCGGCAGCCAGCCGAGCGACCGCAGGCGGCGCGAAATGTCGTGGCGGATCGCGGCGACCTGTTCGCCCAGCACCGGCGTGGAATGCACGCGTTCGTAGCGGATCGGCAGGGGATCGCCCGTCGGCACGTTGATGATCGTCAGCGCGAAGACACCGGCGGCGATCAGAACCACCGCGATCGCGGCGAACAGGCTGCGGAACGACCAGCGCCGCCGCGTACCGCGGGAATCGAAGAAGATCGGCTTGGACATATATGCGCGGCCCCTAATGCCGCCCCGCGCGCATGAGGGTGTCGGCAAGATGAAATTTCCGTCACGTCGGCGCTACGGATGAGCGACTATGGGACGGGCTCGACTTACGCCGCCACCGTGGCACAGTCGAGAGGTGAAGATCCGGGGCTGGCGATCGCCTACCCGATCAGCAACCCCGCCAGCGCCGCCGACATCAGGTTCGCAAGGCTGCCCGCCGCCAGCGCGCGCAGGCCGAGCCGCGCGATCATCGGCCGCTGGTTCGGGGCGAGGCTGCCGGTAACCGCCATCTGGATCGCGATCGAGCTGAAATTGGCGAAACCACAAAGCGAGAACGTCACCACCGCGATCGTCCGTGGGCTCAATCCCTGCTGCGTACCCAGGCTGATATAGGCGACGAATTCGTTGAGCACGATCTTCTGCCCGAACAATCCGCCGGCGATCCCCGCCTCGCTCCACGGCACGTTAAGCAGAAACATGATCGGCGCGAAGACATAGCCGAGCAGCCCCTGGAAGCTGAGGCCCGGCAGGCCGACCATGTTGCCCAGGCCGCCGAGCAGCCCGTTGGCGAGTGCGACCAGCGCCACGAACGCCAGCACCATCGCGCCGACCGCCACGGCCAGCTTCACGCCGGTCTGCGCCCCTTGCGCCGCCGCCATGATGATGTTGGCCGGCTTTTCCTCGTCATGCGTCGCTTGCGGCAGCGGTTCCCCGGCAACGCTTTCGGGCACGTCGCCCAAAGGCAATTCGCCGTCGGGGGTGGCGCGGCTGTCGGGCATGATGATCTTGGCCATCAGGATGCCGCCCGGTGCCGCCATGAAGCTGGCGGCGAGCAGATAATCGATCCGGATGCCCATCGAGGCATAGGCCGCCAGGATCGTTCCCGCCACGCCGGCCATGCCGCTGGTCATCACCGTGAACAATTGCGCCGGCGTCAGCCCCGCCAGATACGGCCGGATCACGAGCGGCGATTCGCTCTGCCCGACGAAGATGTTCGCCGCCGCGCACAAGGATTCCACCTTCGATACGCCGATCACCCACTCGATCGCCCCGCCGACCCAGCGCACGATCAACTGCATCAGCCCGAGATAATAGAGGATCGACACCAGGCTGGCGAAGAAGATGATCACCGGAAGCGCCGCGATGGCGAAGCTCTGGCCGCCGATTTCCGGCGTGGCCATCTTGCCGAACAGGAATTCGGTGCCCTTTTGCGAATAGCCGAGCAAATTGGCGACGCCGCCGGACATCTCGCCGAGGATCATCTTGCCGGCGCTGGAATAGAGCACCAGCACGGCGATGCCGGCCTGCAGCGCGAACGCAGCGCCGACGACGCGCAGGCGGATCGCGCGCCGGTCGCTCGACAGCAACACCGCGATGCCGAGGATCACGGCAATGCCTGCCAGACCGATCAAGAACCTGTTCATCGTACCCAATATTCCCCGCTTTGACCGAAGCTTCGCAGCTTTGGCAGGCATTCCGCAACCGATTTGTGCGCCGCACGCTATCCGTTCGGGCGCTCGCACCACCCAAGCGGATTGACGCACGCGCCCGAACGGGTAGCGTCGGCGCGATGGAAACCGCTACCTTCAAGATGCCGCGCTCGCTCTTCGTCTTCTCGATCTTCTACGGCGGCATGGTCTGTATCGCCGGCGTACTTGGTAACAAGCAGGTGACGCTAGGGCCGTTGTCGGCGATCGGCCCGGTACTTGGTCTGCCGCCGCTCGCGATCGAGGCGGGCATTTTTGCGTTCCTATTGCTCGTCGTCACGTCCAGCGCGATCGCCGAACTGCATGGTCGCACCGCTGCCAACATGCTGGTTCTGATCGGCTTCCTGCCGCTCATCACGTCGATCTTGTTGACGCTACTCGTGCTCGAATTGCCGAGCGCACCCGAAATGGCGCCCGACCGGCTTGCCGCATTCAACACGATGATGTCGGCCACGCCGTGGATATGGTTGGGCGGAATCGTGGCGTACGGCGTGTCGCAGATGCTCAACGTCACCATCTTTTCGTGGCTCAAGGGGCGCGAGGGTAATACGTTGCTGTGGTTCCGGGCCGCGGTGGCAAGCGTTTTGAGCCAGATCGTTGATACATTGCTGTTCATCACTATCGCTTTCGGTACGGGCGCAATCGGCTGGCTGATGGCGGGGCAGATGCTGACCAAGGTCGTGCTGTCGATCGTGCTCGTACCGTTCCTGATCACCGCCGCTGTGGCGATCGGGCGGCGGCTGGACCGGGCGGCCTGACCCAAACATCGTCATCCCAGCGAAGGCTGGGATCTCCCGGAGGCGCGCAACCCGCCCGCCCCACAGAGACCCCAGCCGTCGCTGGGGTGACGGTAGGGGAGGGCGGCCCAGTCTAATTCCCGTCTGTGCTGAGCTTGTCGAAGCACTGTCCTTCTTTTCCGCCGCCGAGAAGAAAGGCAGTCCTTCGACAAGCTCAGGACGGACGGCACTTAGGGTTGGGGTTCGCGCCAGTATCGCATAATAGGCACCTCATGACCGATCACACTCCCGCGCCGGCGCTCCTCGCCAAGGCCGAAACGCTCGTCGAGGCGCTGCCGTATCTGCAGCGTTATGCCGGGCAGACCTTCGTCGTGAAATATGGCGGCCACGCGATGGGCAGCCCGGAATTGCAGCGCGATTTCGCCGAGGATGTCGTGCTGCTGAAGGCGGTCGGCATCAACCCGGTCGTCGTGCATGGCGGCGGCCCGCAGATCGGCGCGATGCTCAAGCGGCTGGGCGTCGAATCGCGCTTCGTGGACGGCCTGCGCGTGACGGACGCGGAAACCGCGCAGATCGCCGAGATGGTGCTGGCGGGCAGCATCAATAAGGAAATCGTCGGCTGGATCGGCCAGGCCGGTGGCCGCGCGGTCGGGCTTTCGGGCAAGGATGCCGGCTTCGTCACCGCCGAGAAGGTCGGGCGCAGCACGCCCGACAAATTGCAGGGCATCGAACGGCATGTCGATCTCGGCTTCGTCGGCGAACCCGTCGGTGTCGACCGGCGGATCATCGATACCTTGTCCGCCGCCGGGATCATCCCGGTCATCGCCCCGATCGCGATCGGCGCGGACGGGCACACCTACAACATCAACGCCGATACGATGGCCGGGGCGATCGCGGCCGCGTTGGGCGCGTCGCGCTTCTTCCTGCTCACAGACGTGGTCGGCGTGCTCGACAAGCAGGGTGAATTGCTCACCGATCTCGATCCTGCGCGAATCGCCGAATTGCGCGCCGACGGCACCGTCACCGGCGGCATGATCCCCAAGCTGGAAACCTGCGTCACCGCGGTCGAGGCCGGGGTGGACGCTGCGGTGATCATCGACGGCCGCGTGCCGCACGGCATGCTGCTGGAAATCTTCACGCGCGAGGGCGCAGGCACGCTCGTGCATCGGTGAGAGTCGATTTCGAAGGCTGATTCTTATCCCCGTTCGTCCTGAGCCTGTCGAAGGGCGTGTTTGTGGCACGCCCTTCGACAGGCTCAGGACGAACGGATGTAAGCCTGGCGTAGGCGCTGTCGCCAAACAGTAACCCTGCGGTAGCGTAAGCATCATATCGTTGGCCTATCCTGGACATCCCCGAAGCAGGAGTGCCCCTCATGCCCGCCGATGATCTCAACCGCTGGATTGCCGATCTCGCCAATGCCATCGCCCGCGCCACCGCGCAGGATCCGATGAGCCCCGAATATCTGTACCACACCGGTGTCGTGATGCTCGCCTTCACCGTCTATCCCGATGGCGGCGTCGGCGACATTCGCGTCGTCGGGTCGTCGGGCGACGACAGTCTCGATCGCCGCGCCGTCGCCAAGCTGCGCCGCGCCGATCCGCTGCCGGCCGGCCCGGAAGAAGCGCGCCCGCGTGGGCATGTCGCGGTGGTGAGCGTCGCCGAACGCATCCTGACGCCCGCTAACCGCGCGATGCCGGCCGACATCCGGACGTTCGCCACCGCGTAACGGATCGAACGACGCGGCAGATGACGCGCCAAATGACGTGCCAAATGACGTGAAGGTGTTGTTCCCCGGTGGCCGCATGCGCTATCGGGGAACGACAAGGCCTATCCGGAGACCGTCATTGCTCGTCATCCTGCGAATCGTCATGGTGCTTCTGAACGTCGTTTGGTGGATCATCATCATTCAGGCGATCCTCTCCTGGCTGATCGCCTTCAACGTGATCAACACGTCCAACGATATGGTGCGCACGGCATGGGAGGCGCTGCGGCGCATGACGGAGCCGCTATACCGTCCGATCCGGCGCATCCTGCCCGATTTCGGCGCGCTCGATCTTTCGCCTTTGGTCGTGCTGCTGATCCTCTACATCCTGATGAACATCGTCATCCCGTCGCTGGCGGTGCAATTCTATCCCGTCCCCACCGCCTGAGGTAGCGGAGACGCGCCCGCCGCTCTATGAGGCGGCGCCATGAGCGCAGATATCATCGATGGAAAAGCCTTTGCCGCCGCCTTGCGTGGTCGGATCGGCGAACAGGTCGCGGCCTTTCATGAGGCGAGCGGCCGCGTGCCCGGCCTCGCCGTCGTGCTGGTCGGCGAGGACGCGGCGAGCGCGGTCTATGTCCGCTCCAAGGGCAAGGCGACGCGCGAGGCGGGGATGCAGAGCTTCGAGCATCGCCTGCCCGCCGATGTCGATCAGGATGATCTGCTCAGCTTGATCGACACGCTGAACGGCGACCCCGCGATCGATGGCATCCTCGTCCAGCTCCCGTTGCCGGCGCATATCGACGAGCGGCTGGTGACGATCCGAATCGATCCGGACAAGGACGTGGACGGCTTCCACCCGGTCAATGCCGGGCGGTTGGCGACCGGGCTGGACGGCTTCGTGCCGTGCACGCCTTATGGCTGCGTGATGCTGCTCAAGGACACGCTGGGCGATCTTTCCGGGCTGGACGCGGTGGTGATCGGGCGGTCGAACATCGTCGGCAAGCCGATGGCGCAATTGCTGATCGCCGAAAGCTGCACCGTCACGGTCGCGCATTCGCGCACCCGCGATCTCGCGAGCGTGGTCGCGCGCGCCGACATCGTCGTCGCGGCGGTCGGGCGGCCGGAAATGATCAAGGTCGACTGGCTCAAGCCCGGTGCGACCGTGATCGACGTCGGCATCAACCGCACCGAGTCCGGGCTGGTCGGCGATGTCGATTTCGCCGGCGCGATGAGCGTGGCGCGTGCGGTGACGCCGGTGCCGGGAGGCGTCGGTCCGATGACGATCGCCTGCCTGCTGCGCAATACGCTGATCTCGGCACACCGCCGCGACGGCGTGCCGTTCGACCCGTCTGGCCTATAATTCTCAGATCATGATCGAACTCTACATCTCCTCGCTGATCACCTTTTTCGTGGTGATCGATCCGCCCGGCTGCGCGCCGATCTATGCCGGGCTGACGACCGGGGCCGACGCGCATCAGCGGCGCGCGATGGCGGTGCGCGCGGTGCTGGTGGCGAGCGCGATCCTGCTGGTGTTCGCCTTGTTCGGCGAGGCGTTGCTCAAGGGGCTCGGCATCAATCTCGCCTCGTTCCGCATCGCGGGCGGCATCATGCTATTCCTGATCGCGCTGGAAATGGTGTTCGAAAAGCGCACCGAACGTCGCGAGGACCGCGCTGCAAAGGTCGCCGCGACACCAGAAGTGGAGGACGTCTCGATCTTCCCGATGGCGATGCCGATGATCGCCGGACCCGGCTCGATCGCCTCGGTGATGCTGCTGATGGGGCGCACGCAGGGGCTGGAGGCGTCACTGGTCGTGCTGGGTTCGCTGGCGACGATCCTGCTGCTGACGCTGCTGGCACTGCTTGCGGCCGGGCCGATCATGCGTGTGCTGGGCGCGAAGATCGAGGCGGTGATCACGCGTCTGCTAGGCGTGCTGCTCGCGGCGCTTGCGGTGCAGTTCGTGATCGATGGGGTGCGGATCAGCCTGACCTGATCGGTTATTTCGCGCCATCCCGAAGGTCGTCATCCCGGACTTGATCCGGAATTCAACGTGCCGCACGGGCGCTCCTCACGATTCTATACTTGCGCTTGCTGCCCGTTGGATCCCGGATCGAGTCTGGGATGACGGCAGCATTGGTGGAAAGCGTTCGAGCCTTACCTGATCCGCCACAACCGGAATGGCGACTTGGCCGGCAACGGCAACTGCTCCAGCCAATCCGGCGTCTTCCCATGCGCCAGCTGGTCGTAGAAGCCACCCGGATTGCGCGCACGATAGACCGTCGATTCGGCCATATTCGGGCACACCAGCAGCATCGTCGCACCATATTTCCGTGCGATCGCGCGGAAGTTCTCCGGCGTGCGCGAGAAGGCGTGCTGCACGTCGAGAATCTGTTCGCCGTTGCGATGATACGGCCCTGCCACCGCATTGTGATGCGTCAGCACGATCAGGCGCGGGCCGAGATCGACGAAGGTCATGATCGTCTGTTTCGGATAGCGGTTCAGCGGCTGCATCGCCGGCAGCGTCATGCACAGGCCGGTCGAGCGGTTGACCGTGTTGGTCCTCTTGCTCGCCGGCGCGACCTGATAGGCGAAGCGGTGTCCGAACAGCGTGAAATCGATCGGCTTCAAAACGTATCCGACGAACATGCCCGACACGACCATGAAGGCGATCACGGTGCCGAACACGCGGATCAGCATGGATTTCGAATTCAGACACCACGGCAGGATGATCCAGGCCAGAGCCACCGCGCCCGGCACCGCGAGCATTTGCGCCGCCGGCCCTGCACGCGTCTGCCACAGCAGCATCAGCCCGGCGAACGTGACGAACATCAATACCGGCACCCAGCCGGTGATATTGGGCGCGCGCCGCGCGCGCCACGTCGCGAGGGCCGCGCCGATGATCCCGATCACCGGCAGCGCGACGATCGTGAAGGCCATGCGGAACGGGTGCTGGTACACCGGCTTCGCTTCCTTGACGTTGTCCAGCCAGGTGCGCGCCAGTTCCGGCGAAACCTGTTCGGGCCGCCCGAGGCATTGCGGGAACAACCACGCAAACCCGCCACCGACGATTCCGGCGGCGATCAGCGCCAGCACCAGCCGCTGCCACCGCGCCACCGGGTTCAACTGCCCCATCGCGAACAGCAACGCCCCCCCGACCACCATCACGCTCAGCCACACGGGCGTCAGCGCATCGCAACGCAGCACCAGATTGGCGTTGGAGGCGAACAGGACGAAGCCGATCGCGCTCCCGGCGGCGAGCGTCAGCGCATAGATCATCAGCCGCTGCGCCTCGGCTCGGTCCCATACCCAGCGCAAGCCGATGATCGCGCCGGCCATCGCGGCATAAGGCAGCATTTCCAGCCCGATGTTGAGCGAGAAGGCGCTGGCGCAACCGACGATCGCCCCACCCCGCGCCTGTTTCGGATCGCACAGGCCGGCGACCGTCAGGCTGAGCATCGCGAGTTGCCAGCCGTGATGATCGACCCGGTCGGGCATGAACATCAGCATCGTTGCGGTGGCACCGATTAGGAACACGATCGCCAGCGGCCAAGCGACCGGGCTGACGAGCCGCCGGACCGTGGCGGCGAGGCCGAGCATCGCGATCGACAAGGGCTGCAACGGCGCGATCCCGCATGCCAGCCGCTCCGCCTCGCCCGTGCCGACGAACGGGCGCAGCAGCAGGATCATCGCCGCGATCGGCAGGTCGACGATGCGGCTCCAATGGATATCGAAGCCCCGGGGCGGGCTTAGGCGGTATTGGCGCAGATCGTACCAGCCCTGCCCGTCGAGCAGCGCACGCACCTGCGCCAGGCGCATATTGTCGTCGGTATCGCCCAGCGACAGCCAGTGGATCGAATTCCAGCGATCGAACAGATACCACAGGACGAGCAGGCCCCATGCGATCATCGTCAGGCGCAGCCAGTGGTGATCGAGTTCGTCTCGCAACTGCACGCCGGATTTTACGGTGTCGTTCAAAATGCTTTCCTCGCCCTCGTCCGCGCTCTAGTGCGGCCCGCGTAAAGGGCAAGACACGCGTGACCGGGATCATCAGACAGTTCGAAACGATATTGGAGCGGGGGCGGGCGAGCGGAATGCTCGGCCAGTTGATCCGTTTTGCCATCGCCGGGGTGATCTCGACCGCGATCTACACCGCAGTGTACCTGCCGCTTTCGGCGCATGTCTTCGCCCCCAATCATGCGGTGTTCGCCGTCCCGATCGCCTTTGCCGTGGCGGTGATCGCGGGCTTCTTCCTGCACAGCGCGTGGAGCTTCAAGGGGCACGGTACGCGTGACACTAGCGGCAAGCAGCATGCGAAGTTCATCGCGGTACAGGGCTTCGGGCTGGTGCTGAACGCGGCCTTCACCTGGGTGCTGACGGCGCATTTCCATCAGCCGAACTGGGTGCCGCTGATCCCGGTCGTGCTGGTCACGCCGATCGCGACGTTCGCGCTCAACCGGCAATGGGTGTTCGGCTGACATGGACCGTATTGTCTACGATCGCATGGCCGCACACGATTCCACCCATTGGTGGTATCGCGCCCGCCGCGACATCCTCGCCGATTATCTGACGCGCGAGGGCAATCTGCCCGAACAGGCGCGTATCCTCGAGATCGGCTGCGGCACCGGGCACAATCTGCCGATGCTGGCAAGCTTCGGCGCGGTCGATGCGATCGAGATCGATCCGGCCGCGCGCGACATCGCGTCGTTGCGTCTCGGTCGCGAAGTGAGCGCCGCGCCGCTGCCGATCCTGCCGGGGGTGGAGCGGGGCACCTACGATCTGATCGCGGTGCTGGACGTGGTCGAGCATATCGAAGACGACGTGGCGGCGCTGAAGGCGATGGCGAGCTGCCTGAAGCCCGGCGGCAAGATCCTGATCACCGTGCCCGCGCACCAATGGCTGTGGAGCGCGCACGACGTGGTCAATCACCACCACCGGCGTTATTCCAAGAAGACGCTGATCGCGGCGATCGGCAAGGCCGGGCTGGAGCCGAGGAAACTCGGCTATTTCAATTCCCTGCTCTTCCCGCTCGCCGCCACCGCGCGCCTGCTCGGCCGGATGACCGGGCGCGACGACAGCGACGATTCGCCTCCGCCCAAGGTAGTGAATAGCCTGTTCGAGACGATCTTCCGCATGGAACGGCATCTGGTCGGCCGCGTGCCGATGTCGCCGGGGGTGTCGATCATCACGCTGGCGATGCCGAAGGGGTGATGTCCCCCACGCGCTACCGTCATCCTGACAAAGGTCAGGACCCATTTCTCCATTCGGACGATCGCTAGTGAGGCGCGATAGATCCTGACCTTCGTCAGGATGACGGCAGGACGGGTTTATTCAGAACGAACGGACGCCCCCGTTTCGGATCGCGAAACCAGGGCCTCCACCGGCCCCGGCGGCACGCTAGTCACCACCCGCGCCTCCGCGCGATACCCAAGCGTCGCCGTTCCCTGCACCGGCCCGGCAATGTCCGATACCAGATAGAGCGGCCGCCGCTTCGATTCCACATACAGCCGCCCGAGATACTCCCCGATCATCCCCAGCACGAACATCTGCACTGCGCCGATCGCAACGACGATCAGCATCGTCGAGGTCCAGCCCTGCACCGCGCTGCCGCTGAAGAACCCGATCGCGATATAGACGAACAGCAAGGCCGACAGGCCGGTCAGCGCGAGGCCGACATGGCTGGCGAAGCGCAGCGGCGCGGTCGAAAATCCCGTCACCGCGTCGAACGCCAGCCGGATCATCTTGCCAAGCGGATAATTGGTCTCGCCGGCATGCCGCTCGGCGCGGTCGTAGAGGAACGGCACCTGGCGGAAGCCGATCCACGCCACCATACCGCGAATGAAGCGCGCCTGTTCCGGCAGGCTGAGGAAGGCATCCAGCGCGCGGCGGCTCATCAGGCGGAAATCGCCGGTGTCGAGCGGGATCGGCGTATCGGTCAGCCGGTCCAGCATGCGGTAGAAGATCGCGGCGGTCAGCTTCTTGAACACCGTTTCGCCTTCGCGCTTGCGGCGCACGGCATAGACGACGTCGGCATCCTGCGCCGCCATCGTCGCGCGCATTTCGGCGAGCAGTTCGGGCGGATCCTGCAAATCGGCGTCGATGATCAGGATCTGCTGCCCGGCGCACAGGTCTAGCCCCGCCGTCAGAGCCAGTTGGTGGCCGTGATTGCGCGACAAATTGATCGCAACGAGCCGGGGGTCGGCGGCGGCCAGGCGCTGCATCGCCGGCCAGCTGTCGTCCTTCGATCCGTCGTTGATAAAGACGATCTCGTAATCCTCGCCCACCGCAGCGCGCGCCGCGCCGGAAATCCGCGCGTGAAGGAGGTCGAGGCAGGCGGCCTCGTTGTAGCAGGGGACGACGATGGACAGCTCGGGACGGTTCATGCCACCTGCAATAGCGCGCTCGTCACGCGGCGTCACTTGCGAGATTGTGTTTGGCGATCAGCTTAGCTATGTAATTTAGCTAAGGAGATGTCCGATGGCGACCGTGAAGATGCACGAGGCGAAGACCCACCTCTCCAGCTTGGTCGCGCGCGCGCTGGCCGGCGAGGACATCGTTATCGCGCGCGGCGACAAGCCACAGGTGAAGCTGGTGCCGGTGGAGAACGGATCGAAGAAGCCGCGCGTACCGGGTGCGCTGAAGGGCAAGATTTCGATTCCCGACAGCTTCTTCAATCCGATGTCGGAGGAAGAGCTGAAACTGTGGGAAGGTGAATGAGACTCCTGCTCGATACGCACGCGCTGGCTTGGTGGTTCGAAGATAGTCCGAGATTGGGTGAGGCGGCCCGGCGAGCGATCGGCGATCCCGAAGCGATCGTGCTGGTCAGTACGGTGTCGGCATTCGAAATGGCGACCAAATATCATCTCGGAAAATGGCCCGAGGCCGGCACGTTGCTCGCTGATCTTTCAGGCTATCTCGATACCCAGCGCTTCGAAACGCTGCCGGTATCGCTCCGCCACGCGCAAATCGCCGGCACGCTGCCGATCCCGCATCGCGACCCATTCGATCGCCTGCTGATCGCGCAGGCGCAGATCGAGCAGGCGCAACTGGTATCCAACGAAGTCTTATTCGATCGCTTCGGCGTCCGTCGCCTCTGGGATTGAGGCGGCACCTCCGCGCCGCGCCAGCGTGACGGTGGTGGCCAAGTCCATCATCACGTTGCCCAAAGTACGCACGATATCGGGGATCGTCTCGACCGCCACCAGCAACCCGAGCGGCGCGACCGGCGCACCGATCGCCGAGGCGACCGGCGCGATCGCGCTGACATAGCTGACCGTGCCGGGCAGGCTGACCGAGCCGAGCGACGTCAGCGTGGCCACGATTGCGCCCACCGCCAGCGTCGCGGGCGACAGCGGCACCTGAAACCAGATCGCGATATAGATCGCCACCGCGAAGTTCATCGCCGGGCCGGTCGCGCGGAAGATCGCGACGGCCAGCGGCAGCGTCACGCCAGAGGTCGTCACCGGCACGCCCATCTCGCTCGCGCCTTCGACCATTGCCGGCAGCGAGGCGAGCGAGCTTTGCGTGCTGACCGCCACCGCCTGGGCCGGCAGCGCGGCCTTGATATAGCGTGAAAGCCCGATCCGCCCGCCGAACACCGCCAGCGGATAGGCGCAGAGCGAGATGGTGAGGCCGACCGCCGCGATCGTCAGGATGTAATGGATCAATGCGCCGAACGCGCCGGTCCCGGCCTTCGCGCCGACCACCAGAGCCAGCGCGAACACGCCCACGGGCCCGATCCACAGGATCCAGTCGATCACCACCAGCATCGTGTCGCGCACCGCGGTGAAGAAGGCGACGAGCAGGGTGCGCGATGCGGCGGCCACCCGGCTCATCGCGAAAGCGAAGATCAGCGAGAAGATGATCAGCGACAGAAACGCATTCTCCGCCGCCGCCTTGACCACGTTGGAGGGGATGACGGCGGCGATGAATTCGCCCAGCGGCGGAATCGGCCCGATCTTCTCCGCGCCGATCATCGCCGCGCGCAGCGCCGCGGCCGAATCGACCGGCAGCGGCACGATCTCCAGGAACAACGGGGTCAGGATCGCCGCCGATACGGCCGACAGGAACAGGATCACGACATACATCGCGATCGCCCGGCCAGCGAGCCGCCCGGCCTGCGCCGCTTCCGCCGTCGCCGCAACGCCGGTGATCAGCAGCGCCACGACCAAAGGCACGATCGTCATCTGTAAGGCGTTGAGCCAGGCGGTACCGATCGGTTGCGCGACGAGCACCACGCCATCAACATTGTCATGCGCGAACGCGGCCAGCGCGATGCCGGCGATCAGCCCGACGATCAGCGCGAGCAGGATACGGGTGGCTTGCGACATGCAGATCCTTCGATATGGCGGTATGACAATGATACGGCGTCAGAACACGCCGATATAGCGGACGGGAAGCCGGGCAATGGCAAGAAAATATTTCGGGACCGACGGCATTCGTGGCGTCACCAACGGCGCGAATATGACTGCGGCGATGGCAATGAAGGTCGGCATGGCGGCCGGCGCACACTTCCGGCGTGGCGATCATCGTCATCGCGTTGTGATCGGCAAGGATACGCGCCTGTCGGGCTATATGCTCGAAAACGCGATGGTCGCCGGGTTTACGTCGGTCGGCATGGACGTCGTGTTGCTCGGGCCGATGCCTACTCCGGCGGTGGCGATGCTGACGCAATCGATGCGCGCCGACATGGGCGTGATGATCTCGGCCAGCCACAATCCGTATGGCGACAACGGGATCAAATTGTTCGGCCCCGACGGCTACAAGCTCAGCGACGAGGACGAACTGGCGATCGAGGCGCTGATCGACGGCGATATCGCGCTGGCCCAGCCCTCCGCCATCGGGCGGGCGCGGCGGGTGGACGATGCGCAGGGCCGCTACATCCACTTCGCCAAATCGACTTTCCCGGAGGATCTGACGCTCGACGGGTTCAAGATCGTCGTCGATTGCGCCAATGGCGCGGGCTATCAGGTCGCGCCCTCCGCCTTGTGGGAATTGGGCGCGGAGGTGATCACGCTCGGCGTCTCGCCCAACGGCAAGAACATCAACGACGGCGTCGGATCGACCGCGCCGGATCTGCTGTGCGAGACGGTGGTGGCGAGCGGCGCGCAACTCGGCATCGCGCTGGACGGCGATGCAGACCGGCTGATCGTGGTCGACGAACAGGGGCATGTCGTGGACGGCGATCAGCTTATGGCGACGATCGCCAGCGGCTATGCCCGCGCCGGGCGGCTCAAGAATGGCGGTATCGTCGCCACGGTGATGTCGAACCTGGGGCTGGAGCGGCACCTCGCCGCGCAGGGCATCGGCCTGATCCGCACCGCGGTCGGCGATCGGCACGTGCTGGAGGCGATGCGCGCCAAGGGCTATAATGTCGGCGGCGAACAGAGCGGCCACATCATCCTGTCGGATTATGCGACCACCGGCGACGGGCTGGTCGCCGCACTTCAGGTGCTGGCCGAACTCGCCTGGGCGCAGGCCCCGGCGAGCGAATTGCTCCACCGCTTCGAACCGCTGCCGCAATTGCTCAAGAACGTGCGCTTCAAGGGCGGCAAGCCGCTCGAGGCGGACGCCGTCAAGGCGGTGATCGCCGAAGCCGAGGCGGAACTGGCCGGACGCGGGCGGCTGGTGATCCGCCCCTCGGGCACCGAGCCGGTGATCCGCGTGATGGCCGAGGGCGACGATTCGGCGCAGGTGACACGGCTGGTGGATCGCATCTGCGACGCGGTGCGGGTGGCGGCGGAATAAGTCGTCCGCCCCCCAATCGTCATCCCAGCGCAGGCTGGGATCTCAACGAGGCGCGCGGAGCACCAGCCCCACAAAGATCCCAGCCTGCGCTGGGATGACGATTGGGGCGGGATGACGAACGGGGCGGGAGCGGCTAGAGCAACCCGATGCTCGAAATGCGCCCCGATTGCGAACGCTGCGGCACGGACTTGCCCGCCCAGGCCCCCGGCGCGTTCATCTGTTCGTTCGAATGCACCTTCTGCGCGGACTGCGCCGATGCGCTGGACGAACGCTGCCCCAATTGCGGCGGCGAATTGATGGACCGCCCGGCGCGCACCGGCAAGGCGCTGGCCGGCAACCCGGCCTCGACCGTCCGCACCTTCAAGGGCTGATCCGCGTGACCCCGCGCATCCTGATCATCGCCGGTTCGGATTCGGGCGGCGGAGCCGGCATTCAGGCGGATATCAAGACCGTCACGATGCTCGGCGGCCACGCCATGACCGCGATCACCGCGATCACCGCGCAGAATACGCTCGGCGTACAGGCGGTGCATATGGTGCCGACCGATATCGTCCTCGCGCAGATCGAATCGTGCGTGTCGGATATCGGCGTGGATGCGGTGAAGATCGGTATGATCGGATCGGCGGAGACGGCGCATGCCGTGGCGGATCGGCTGACGGCGCTCGATGTGCCGATCGTGTTCGATCCGGTGATGGTCGCGACGAGCGGCTCGGTGCTGGCCGATGCGGCGACGATCGCGGCGTTCGAGCGGCTGATGCGGATCGCTACGCTGGTTACGCCGAACCTGCTGGAACTGGCGGCTCTACACACCACCCTTTCCCCCGTTCGCCCTGAGCCTGTCGAAGGGCAGCGCGCCACAGGCACGACCAGTATTGAGGAGGGCGGTGCTTCGACAGGCTCAGCACGAACGGGTTGGGATTTGGCGCGGCATTACCACACGATGGTGCTGGTAAAAGGCGGCCACGGTGACGCCGCCGACATCACCGACATCCTCTACGCCCCCAACGGCGAGATCGCCCGCTGGAGCGCGCCCCGCATCCATACCACCAGCACCCACGGCACCGGCTGCACGCTCGCCAGTGCAATCGCGACCGGGCTCGGACAGGGCATGGCGCTGCCCGAAGCGATCGAACGCGCGATCCGCTTCGTCCGCCGCGCGCTGGAAGCTGCTCCCGGTTTCGGCGGGGGGCACGGCCCGATGGGTCAGCAGCAGGTGACGAACTTCAAATGACGCGCGCCAGCTCCAAACCCAGCCCCAAACCCGGCCCCCGCCCCAGCCTGCGCCACGAAAAGCTCTGCCTCGCCCCGGTCGCCGGAGTGGACGAGGCGGGGCGCGGGCCGCTGGCCGGGCCGGTCGTGGCGGCGGCGGTGATCCTGCCGGCCAAGGGTATCCCGCGCGGGATCGACGATTCGAAGAAGCTCGGCCACGCGGAACGCAGCCGCCTGCACGATCGGCTGCGCGGCTGCGCCCGGATCGGCGTCGGCATCGTCGAGGCGGACGAGATCGACACGCTCAACATCTATTGGGCGACGATGAAGGCGATGACGCTCGCCGTCGATGCGCTGATTCGCGACGGCTGTACGCCCGGCCATGTGCTGGTCGACGGCAACCGTCTGCCGCGCTGGAGCTATGCCGCGACGCCGATCGTATCGGGCGACGCGATCAGCCTGTCGATCGCCGCCGCGTCCATCATCGCCAAGCATACGCGCGACACGATCATGATCGCGCATGCCGAGACCTATCCGCTCTACAATTGGCATTCGAACAAGGGTTATGGCTGCCGCCATCACCTCGCCGCGCTGCGCGAACATGGGCCGACACCGCTCCATCGGCGCAGTTTTGCTCCCGTCGCACAGGCCTATCTCGATTTTTGACGCCAATCCCGGGGCGTGAGTCTTTTACGCCACACCCCACCGCTTGGGGCCTGTGGATAACTCAGGACTCAACATCTGCCTTCACCCCGCAAATGTTCCGCATGCTTAACGATTTGGTGAGCATTTTCGTTAACCAATGTTCGCTTGACCGGGAGTCCGCCCTCCGCCGACATGGGGGCGATGCAGACGGGGATTGGGTTAATGGGGGTTATCGAAAAGGTCCGTGAGGGCGTAGCCGTGCCGGTGGCGGAAGCGCCGGTGGTCGCGTTCGACACGCTGCCATTGGATCAGATCCTGATGGGCGAATGTATCGCGACGATGCGCGCGCTGCCGGCCAAGTCGGTCGATCTTATCTTCGCCGATCCACCCTACAATCTGCAATTGGGCGGCGATCTGTCGCGTCCGGACGGCAGCCATGTCGATGCCGTGACCGACGATTGGGACAAGTTCGATTCCCTGAGCGCCTATGATCGCTTCACGCGCGAATGGCTGTTCGAGGCGAAGCGCATCCTGAAGGATAACGGCGCGATCTGGGTGATCGGCAGCTATCACAACATCTACAAGGTCGGCGCGGCGATCCAGGATCTGGGATACTGGATCCTCAACGACATCGTCTGGCGCAAGGCCAATCCGATGCCCAATTTCAAGGGCACGCGCTTCACCAACGCGCACGAGACTTTGATCTGGGCATCGATGGGCGAGAAGGCGCGCTACACCTTCAACTATCGCAGCATGAAGACGCTGAACGACGAATTGCAGATGCGCAGCGATTGGGAATTCCCGATTTGCGGCGGGCAGGAGCGGTTGAAGAAGGATGGCGTGAAGGTCCACCCGACGCAGAAGCCCGAGGCGTTGATCTACCGCATTCTTCTCGCCTGCACGAAGCCCGGCGATGTGGTGCTCGATCCGTTCTTCGGCACCGGCACGACCGGCGCGGTGGCCAAGCGGCTCGGCCGGCGCTGGATCGGGATCGAGCGCGAGACCGCTTATGTCGAGGCCGCGCAGGAGCGGATCGACGCCGCGCTGCCGCTGGACGAAAGCGCCTTGGTCACGATGCAAAGCCCCAAGGCTGCGCCGCGCGTCGCGTTCGGCACGATCGTGGAGAACGGCATGCTCAAGGCAGGCGCAGTGCTGGTCGATGCCAAGCGCCGCTACAGCGTCACGGTGCGCGCGGACGGATCGGTGCTGTCGGGCGACGTGACGGGGTCGATCCACAAATTGGGCTCGGTGTTGCAGAACGCGCCGGCGTGCAACGGCTGGACCTTCTGGCATTACGAGACGCCCGATGGGCTGAAGCCGATCGATGCGCTGCGGCAGAACTATCTGCTCGCGACGCAGCCGTAATGCCGTCGCCCCGGCACAGGCCGGGGCCGCCATGTTTGACGCGGGACGCCTGTTGCGCGCAACACCCAGCGGCCCCGGCCTGCGCCGGGGCGACGGAAGATCATCATGACGAATAATATCCACCTCCGCCCGATCCAGTTCGTAGATACCCCGATCGGCCTGCCCGAAGGCTCGGTCGCGCGGCTGGCCGGGGGGATGCAATGGTTCGCCGCCTATGAGGTGATCGACGGCCGCGCACGGCGCACCGTGCCGATCGCGGACTTCGACAACGCGCTCGGCGGCAACGAACGCGCCGCGAAACTCCACGCCGCGATCACCGAACCCCGCCCGGCACTGACTCTGGGGAATCGCGTGCTGCGCTTCGACCAGCCGAGCATCGCCGGCATCCTCAACGTCACGCCGGACAGCTTTTCCGACGGCAGCGCGCACAGCGAAGATCCGGCCGCGGCCGCGACCGCCGGCTTCGACATGACCGTGGCTGGCGCGACGCTGATCGATATCGGCGGCGAATCGACCCGGCCGGGCGCGCCGCTCGTCTGGGAAGGCGACGAGATCAAGCGCGTCGTGCCTGTCATCGAGCGCCTTGCGAACGGCGGCGCGCTCATCTCGATCGATACGCGCAAGGGTGCGGTGATGGAGGCGGCACTCGCGGCGGGCGCGCAGATCGTCAACGATGTCGCGGCCCTGCTGTGGGACGATCGCGCATTGGACATCGTGGCGCGCGCCGGGTGCCCGGTGATCCTGATGCACTCGCCCGATCCTGCGAAGGGGCCGCATGGGGACGGGCAGTACGGCAACGTGCTGACCGACGTGTTCGACTGGCTCGAGGCGCGCGTCGCGGCGGCAGTGGCGGGCGGAGTGGATGCTAAAAAGATCATCGTCGATCCCGGCATCGGCTTCGGCAAATCGCTCGCCGACAATCTCGCTTTGCTCAACGGGCTGGCGATCTTCCACGGCCTCGGCTGCCCGATCATGCTCGGGGCCAGCCGCAAACGGATGATCGGCGCGCTGTCGAACGAGGCACCGGCGGACCAGCGGCTCGGCGGGTCGGTCGCGCTGGCGCTGAAGGGCGTCGAGGCCGGCGTGCAGATCCTGCGCGTCCACGACGTCGCGGAAACGGCGCAGGCGGTGCGCGTGTGGCGCGGCCTGAAGGATCAGGCGCTGGTCGGCGGATGACTCGCGCCATGCATCTTTAACGCTATTTCTGCGTTCGGGCCGCGCAAACGCCGCTTAAACTAAGGGGGGAAAGAGCGTGATCGTAGATTCCGTGCCACGGGTGAAGCATATGGTGGCGGAGGTGTGGAAGCCGCTGATCGCGCTCTTCGTGTGGGATGTCGCGGTGACGATCGTCTATTACGTGCTGCCCTTCAAGGCGCCGTCGCTGCCGCTGACGATCTTCGGTTCGGCGCTCGCTCTGTTCCTCGGGTTTCGCGATACATCGGCCTATCAGCGCTGGTGGGAAGGGCGGGTGTTGTGGGGCGCGATGATCAACGCCTCGCGCAACCTGGCCCGCGCCGCGCGCAGCTATCTGCCCGACGAAGAGGGGCGCGATCTGCAACGCGCGATCATCCTGCGCCAGATCACCTATGTGCAGGTGTTGCGCTGCCAGCTTAGGCGGCAGGATGCGACCGCCGAGGTCAACCGCTTCCTCTCGCCCGACGAAGCGGCACCGTCACTGGCGCGCACCAATATCGCCAACGGCATCCTCGACGGCACCGGGCGGCGGGTCGATCAGGCGCGCGCGAACGGCTGGATCGATACCATTCAGCAGGCCTCGATCGAGCGTATTCTGGTCGATATCGCCAATGCGCAGGGCGGGATGGAGCGGCTGAAGAATACGCCGCTGCCCAATCAATATCGCTTCTTCCCCAGCTTCTTCACGCGCCTGTTCTGCGTGCTGCTGCCGATCGGCCTGGTCGAGACTTTGGGCTTCGCGACGCCGGTCGGCTCGACGATCGCCGGGCTGATGTTCCTCGCGGTGCTGCAGATCGGCGAGGATCTGGTCGATCCGTTCGCCGGCCGCATCCACGACGTGCCGCTGACCGCGATGACTCGCACGATCGAGATCGACCTGCTTCAGGCGATCGGCGATCCCGCGCCTGAGCCGATTGCGGTGGTGAAGGGTGTATTGTGGTGAGGCGGGCTTAGGCCGCGTTGTCGATGCCGAGTTCGCCCAGTTTGCGATAGAGCGTCGAGCGCCCGATCCCCAGCCGCCGCGCGACCTCGGTCATGCGCCCGCGATAATGGCCGATGGCGAGGCGGATCACGTCGGCCTCGATATCCTCCAGCGCGCGCATGTTGCCGTCGGCGTTGAACAAAGTCACGCCGCCCGACGTCGCCATCGGCGTCGGCGCAGGTGCCACGTGCCGCGCGGCGCCCAAAGCGGCGATCTGCGGGAAATCGGCGCGGGTCAGCGCCGCGCCGTCGCACAAGACGGCGGCGCGGAAGAGCGCGTTCTGCAACTGGCGGACATTGCCAGGCCAGTCGTAGCTGCCGAGCAGGTCCAGCGCATCGTCGGTGATGCCGAGCGGACGCAAGCCAGGCTGCTGGGCGACGCGCGCGAGCAGGTGGCGGGCCAGCGCCGGGATATCGCCGGTGCGTTCGCGTAAGGGAGGAATCGTCACCTGCACCACGTTTAGCCGGTAATAGAGATCCTCGCGGAACCGCCCGGCCTCGACTTCCTCGATCAGCCGTTTGTTGGTCGCTGCGATCACGCGCACGTCGACCTCGCGGGCATGTCGCGCGCCGACCGGCTGGATATCGCCGTTCTGCAACACGCGCAGCAATTTGACCTGCGCCTCGAGCGGCATCTCGCCCACTTCGTCGAGGAAGATCGTGCCGCCATCCGCTTCCTGGAAACGCCCGATCTTGCGTTCGAACGCCCCGGTGAACGCGCCCTTTTCGTGCCCGAACAGTTCGGACTCGACCAGATTGGCGGGGATCGCGCCGCAATTCACCGTGACCATCGGCTTCTTGGCGCGCGGCGATGCGGCATGCACCGCCTCCGCCACCACTTCCTTGCCGACGCCGCTTTCGCCTTCCAGCAGCACGGCGACGCGTGCGCGGGCGGCCTTGGCGGCGATGGCGAGCGCGGCGCGGAAATCGGGTGCCGAACCGACGATCTCGTCGAACGCCAGCAAGGCTGGAATCTTCTCGGACAACGGACGCAATTCGCCCGCCGTCTTGCCGCCGACCGCGGCATCCAGCGCGGAGAGCAGGCGTTCCGGGGCAATCGGCTTGACCAGAAAGTCTGTCGCGCCGGAGCGCATCGCCGCGACGGCCTGCGCGACCGATCCGTTGGCGGTGAGCATCAGCAGCGGCAAGGCAGGCCGGCGTTCGCGGATCTCGGCGATCAGCGTCGCCGCATCGGCCTCCGGCCCCCAGGAATCGAGCAGGATCGCATCCAACTGCATCCCGTCCTGCGTGCCGAGCATCGCGATCGCCATCTCGCCGTCATTGGCGAACACGGCGCGCCACCCGCGCCGCGCGGCGATCGCCGCGACCAGCCGGCGCTGCGCCGGCTCGTCGTCGATCAGCATCAACAGGCGCTGTCCGTTGCGCGTCATCCGTTCGTCCTGTTCCAAGTTCTAGGGGACGACCTTAATCGTGCCGGGTAAAGACCAGCTTAAGCCGGCCCAAAGCGGGACATGCGGGACGGGGCTTGAGAGCGCGGCAGGCTCGGGCTAAGCGGGATGCGACAAAAGCTTTATGGGGAATGAGGCCATGGCCGGTAACGGTGATCTGAAAGCGCACGAACAGACCTATGGTCAGGTGATCGGCCTGCTGAAATGGGGCGCCGTTGCCTGTGCCGTGATCGCCGCCGCGGTGATCTGGCTGATCGCGCGCTAAGCTCCGCGCGGGTGAAGATCGCAGTCCTGAAGGAACAGGCGGCCGGTGAACACCGCGTTGCCGCCACCCCCGAGACGGTCAAGAAGTTCATCGCCTTGGGCGCCGAAATGGCGGTCGAGGCGGGGGCTGGCGTCGCCGCATCCTATGCCGATGCGGATTACGCCGCGGCCGGCGCGACCGTGGGGCCACGCGCGGAAACGCTTGGCGGTGCGGAGATCATCCTCGCGGTGGTCGGTCCCGATCCGGCGTCTATCGGCGGCGCGGCACCGGGCGCGTGGCTGGCCGCCAGCCTCAATCCGTTCGGGGAGCGCGCGCGTGTAGATGCCTATGCCTCGGCTGGTATCGAGGCGCTGGCGATGGAGTTCATGCCGCGCATCACCCGCGCGCAATCGATGGACATCCTGTCTTCGCAATCGAACCTCGCCGGATACAAATCGGTGCTTGATGCGGCGGCGGAATATGGTCGCGCCTTCCCGATGATGATGACGGCGGCTGGCACGGTCAGCGCCGCGCGCGTGTTCGTGATGGGCGTCGGTGTGGCCGGGCTTCAGGCGATCGCCACCGCTCGCCGGCTGGGCGCGCAGGTCTCGGCGACGGACGTGCGCAGCGCGACCAAGGAACAGATCCTGTCGCTGGGCGCGAAACCGATCTTCGTCGAGAATGTCGCCGGGATCGAGGGCGAGGGCGCAGGCGGCTATGCCGGTGAGATGTCGCCCGAATATCAGGCCGCGCAGGCGGAACTGGTCTCCGGCCATATCGCCAAGCAGGATATCGTCATCACCACCGCACTGATCCCCGGTCGCCCTGCGCCGCGCCTGATCTCTGCGGCGCAGGTCGCCAGCATGCGCCCCGGCAGCGTGATCATCGATCTCGCGGTCGAGGCCGGCGGCAATGTCGAGGGCTCGGTGGCGGGCGAAGTCGTGACGGTGAACGGCGTGAAGATCGTCGGCCACAGGAACGTCGCCGGCCGCCTCGCGGCGGATGCTAGCGCATTGTTCAGCCGCAACCTGTTCAACTTCCTCAGCGCCTTCTGGGACAAGGACGCGGGCAAACCGGTGCTGGACGAAGAAATCGGCGACGCGATCCGGCTGACCAAGGGTGGTGCCGTGGTGAATGCGCGGTTGCTCGGATAGGCATGGGTCTCCTCCATGCCACCGCCGCCGATCCGCGTGAGTTGATCGAGAAGCATCGCGCGGCGCTGACCGATGGCGAGACGGTCTATTATTGCTACAAGACGGTGCGCGATTACATCGCCTTCACCAACTGGCGCGTGCTGTATATCAACGTGCAGGGGCTGACGGGCAGCAAGCGCGAGTATCTGACCGTGCCTTACCGCTCGATCACCGCCTTCTCGATCGAAAGCGCGGGCACGTTCGATCTCGATGCCGAACTCAGCATCTATCTGTCGGGTCACGATCCGATCGAATTCAAGGTCGGGCGCAACACCGATATCCTCGGTTTGCAGGGTTTTCTCGCGCAGAAGCTCGATCGATGATCGCATCGCTGTCCTACATGCGCGCTTTCTGCGACATTGGCCTCGATCGGTCGTCGTCGCTCGGGCCAGCGTCACGCTGGGGCGCATTTCGTATGAACTTGTGTGAACTTCGCCTGCGGAGAGACTGAATGGACTTTATCAGCATCCTGTCGATCTTCGTCATGGCCTGCTTCGTCGGCTATTACGTCGTGTGGTCGGTCACGCCCGCATTGCACACGCCGTTGATGGCGGTGACGAACGCGATCTCCTCCGTCATCATCGTCGGCGCGCTGATCGCCAGCGCGGCGGCCGGCATCGGCGGCACGGGCGCTACGTCGAAGTGGCTCGGGTTGCTGGCGGTGGTGCTGGCCAGCGTAAACATCTTCGGCGGCTTCGCGGTAACGGCGCGGATGCTGGCGATGTACAAGAAGAAGCCGGCAGCGGCTGCGAAGTAACGATATGCCCGTCACCCCAGCACAGGCTGGGGTCTCGTGCCGCAAATGCGCGCGAGCGGACGGGAGATGCCAGCCTTCGCTGGCATGACGAATGGGTTAAGGGGGCAGGATGGAACACGTTGCGGTAAATCCATGGGCGGCACTGGCGTATCTCGTCGCCGGCGTGTGCTTCATCCTGGCCTTGCGCGGCCTGTCGTCCCCGGCGACGTCGCAGCGCGGCAACCGCTACGGCATGATCGGCATGACGATCGCCGTGGTGACGACGCTGGTTACGCATGTGCCGATGAATATAGTGACGCTGGCCGGCCCAGCCTTTCTACTTACTCGAACAGATGTACTTGCGGGTCTAGATTGGCTGACTATCGCAGAAATTCTCGCCGCCATCGTGATCGGTGCCGCAATCGGGCTCGCCACGGCGCGCAAGATTGCAATGACCGATATGCCGCAACTGGTTGCAGCGTTTCACTCGCTGGTCGGCCTCGCCGCCGTATTGGTTGCCGCCGCCGCGTTCCTCAATCCCGCAGCGTTCGGCATCGTCAATGATCTCGGCAATATCCTCACCGTTTCCCGCATCGAAATGGGCCTCGGCGTCGCGATCGGTGCGATCACCTTCTCCGGCTCGGTCATCGCCTTCCTGAAACTCAACGGCAATATGGGCGGCAAGCCGATCATGTTGCCCGGCCGCCACGTCATCAACCTCGCGGTGCTGGCCGCGATCATCGCGCTGGTGGCGTATTTCACGCAGGATCAGAGCCCGTGGGTGTTCTGGACGATCACCGCGCTCAGCTTCGCGATCGGCTTCCTGCTAATCATCCCGATCGGCGGGGCGGACATGCCGGTCGTCGTGTCGATGCTCAATTCCTATTCCGGCTGGGCGGCGGCGGCGATGGGCTTCACGCTGCACAACAGCGCGATGATCATCACCGGCGCTCTGGTCGGATCGTCGGGCGCAATCCTCAGCTACATCATGTGCAAGGCGATGAACCGCAGCTTCATCAGCGTGATCGCCGGCGGCTTCGGCGCGGAGGCGTCCACAGCCGGCGGCGAGGCGAAGGAGCAACGTCCGTGGAAGCGCGGCTCGGCCGAGGATGCCGCGTTCCTGATGAGCCAGGCCGAACAGATCATCATCGTGCCCGGCTACGGCATGGCCGTCGCGCAGGCACAGCACGCTTTGCGCGAAATGGGCGACAAATTGAAGGCGCACGGCGTGCGCGTGAAGTACGCGATCCATCCCGTCGCGGGCCGCATGCCCGGCCATATGAACGTCCTGCTCGCCGAGGCCAACGTGCCCTATGACGACGTGTTCGAGCTGGAGGATATCAACGGCGAATTCGCCCAGACCGACGTCGCCTTCGTGATCGGCGCGAACGACGTGACCAACCCGGCGGCGAAGACCGACAAGACCTCGCCGATCTATGGCATGCCGGTGCTGGACGTCGAAAAGGCCAAGACGGTGTTGTTCATCAAGCGCAGCATGGGCGGCGTAGGCTATGCGGGCGTCGATAACGACGTCTTCTACATGGACAACACGATGATGCTGCTCGCCGACGCCAAGAAGATGGTCGAGGAAATCGTCAAGAATTTGGAATAGAGCGGTGGGCGATCTGTCCATAATGGTGGTATGGCGGCGCGCAAAAGCTGGGATGAATAAGGTTCAGTCAACTGGTTCTGGCCAAAATGGATGTAATCTGACACGCCTCGATCCGTAAAATGCGTACCTCGGCCCCGGGGAACGGCGGGCGGATCGGTGATGAACGACACGACTTACACCATGAAGCCCGGTGCCCTCGTGGTGGCGGGCGATTTGACGGCCGAGCGACTGGCGGTCGAGGCGGTCGAACTGGCCGGTGCCCGGGTGCTGGCGCGGTTCGGCTGGCGCGGTGTCGGCGGGGTGCACGATCATGCCGTGATCGATCTGCTGACGATCGATATGCGGGGCGCGGCGGACGGCGATCTCGATTCCGCGTTACCCGTTTTGGACGCCTTTGCCCGGGATGCGGGGGCGCGGATCGTGGCCGCGCTGGATACCGACCAGATCGATCTCGTCGCCGCCCATCTGTTCGGGCGGCATGTACAATTGCTCTGCGCGCCGACCATGGCGGAGCGGGTTGCGGCGCTGAGTATCGCCGGTGCGGTGCGGCTCGACGGGCAGGTCAACGAGGCTCGCGATGCGGAGGCGGAGCGGCTGCGGCGGCTGAACGAGGAGGTCGCCCGCATCGCCGAGACGCTCGCCCGCCTGACGCGTGGCGAGAGCACGCCGCCGGACCGCCCCGCACCCGGCGTCGGCGATCGCACGCTGGGCTATGGCGCGCCGCCCGGCGACGACACCCCGGTGACGGCGCACGATCTGCGCCAGGCGATCCGCTCGCGCCGGCTGCGCGCGCAATTCTTCGCCGAAGGGCTGTTCGAGGATCCGGCATGGGACATGCTGCTCGATCTCTACGCCGCCGAGATGGAGCGGGCGCAGGTCTCAGTATCGTCGCTCTGCATCGCCGCCGCCGTCGCGCCGACCACCGCGCTGCGCTGGATCGCCAAGATGACCGAGGCCGGCCTGTTCGAACGCCACCCCGACCCGTTCGATCGCCGCCGTGCCTTCATGGCCCTGTCCGGCAAGGCGCGCGAAGGCATGCGCAACTATTGCGCCGCGGCCCGTCGCGCCGGCCTGTCGATCGCCTAAGCTTACCGCGCGATTCCGCCCGCCGCGAGCACCGCCAGCGTCACCAATTCGCTCGCCGTGCTCGTCATCGGCGCGATCTGCACCGGCTTCTCCATGCCGACCAGCATCGGCCCGATCACCGCATCGCCGCCCAGTTCGCGTAGCAGCTTGGCCGAGATGTTGGCGCTCTGCAGCCCCGGCATGATCAGCACGTTGGCCGGGCCGGACAGGCGCGCGAACGGATAATTGGCCAGTTGCTTGGGGTTGAGCGCCACGTCCGGCGCCATCTCGCCCTCATATTCGAAGCCCACCTGACGCGAATCCAGCACCTTCACCGCCTCGCGCAGACTCTCCAGCCAATGCCCCTCGGGATTGCCGAAGGTCGAATAGCTCAGGAACGCAACGCGCGGCTCGTGGCCCATGCGGCGTGCCACGGCGGCGGTCTGCTCAGCGATGTCGGCGAGTTCTTCCGCCGATGGTCGCTCGTTGATCGTCGTATCGGCCATGAACACGGTGTGGGTCTGCCCGACCATCAAATGGATGCCGAATGGCGTGCGCCCGGCTTCGGGATCGATCACACGGCGCACCTCGCGCATCGTGTGCGCATAGGTGCGGGTGATGCCGGTGATCATCGCATCGGCATGGCCGAGCTGCAGCAGCACCGCGCCGAAGATGTTGCGATCCTGGTTGATCATCCGCTCGCAATCGCGGCGCAGATAGCCGCGCCGCTGCAACCGGCCGTACAGGAAGTCGACCATCTGCGGCACCAGCGGCGACTTGCGGCTATTGTGCAGTTCGTAGCTCTCGGGGTCGGACACGCCCAGCGCCTTCAGCCGCTCCGGCACGTCGTCGCGACCGACCAGCACCGGCGTGCCGTATCCGCCATCCTTGAACGCGATTGCGGCGCGCAGCACGACCTCCTCTTCGCCCTCGGCGAACAGCACGCGCTTGGGATGCGCCTTCGCGCCTTCATAGGCGAGGCTCAGCACCGAGGTGGTCGGGTTGAGCCGTGCGCGCAGCTTCGTGCGATACGCGTCCATGTCGATGATCGGCTTGGTCGCCACGCCCGAATCCATCGCCGCCTGTGCGACCGCGACGGAAACGACCTCCATCAGGCGCGGATCGAACGGCGCGGGGATGATGTATTCCGGGCCGAAGCTGTGACGCACGCCGTAGGCGATGGCGACTTCCTCGGGCACCTGCTGGCGGGCGAGGGTGGCGATGGCGTTGGCGGCGGCGATCTTCATCGCATCGTTGATCTCGGTCGCCCGCACGTCGAGCGCGCCGCGGAAGATGAACGGGAAGCCGAGCACGTTGTTGACTTGGTTGGGATAATCCGACCGCCCGGTGGCGACGATCGCGTCGGGCCGTGCCGCCTTGGCCAGTTCGGGGCGGATTTCGGGTTCCGGATTGGCCATCGCGAAGATGATCGGGGCGGGGGCCATGTCCTTGACCATCTCGGGCTTCAGCGCACCCGCGGCGGAGAGGCCCAGGAACACGTCGGCACCGTGCAGCGCTTCCTGCAACGTGCGCCGGTCGGTCTTCGCGGCATGCGCCGACTGCCACTGGTTCACGTTGTCGCGGCCCTGATAGATCACGCCGGTACGGTCGCACATCAAGACATTGTCGTGGCGCACGCCCATCGCCTTCATCAGCTCGGTGCAGGCGATCGCCGCCGCACCCGCGCCGTTCACCGCGACCTTGATGTCCTTCAGGTCGCGCCCGGTCAGCAGGCAGGCGTTGATCAGCCCGGCGGCGGTGATGATCGCGGTGCCGTGCTGGTCGTCATGGAAGACCGGGATGTTCATCCGCTCGCGCAGCGTCTGCTCGATGATGAAGCATTCCGGCGCCTTGATATCCTCCAGGTTGATGCCGCCGAAGGTCGGCTCCATCAGTTCGACCGCATCGATGAAGCGGTTCACGTCCTCGGTCTTCAGCTCGATATCGATCGCATCGACATCGGCGAAGCGCTTGAACAGCACCGCCTTGCCCTCCATCACCGGCTTGGAGGCGAGCGCGCCGAGATTGCCCATGCCCAGGATCGCCGTTCCGTTGGAGATCACCGCGACCAGATTGCCCTTGGCGGTATAATCATATGCGGTGGCCGGATCGTCTGCGATCGCCTGCACCGGCACCGCCACGCCCGGCGAATAGGCCAGCGCCAGATCGCGCTGCGTCGCCATCGGCTTGGAGGCGATGATCTCGATCTTGCCGGGGCGACCCTCCGAATGGAACAGCAGCGCCTCGCGCTCGGAGAATTGCAGGTTGGTTTCGTCGGACATTCGCTTCCTCTCGGGGCTTCGCCCTCTTTAGGTTTGCGTTTGCAATAATGGAACCGTCTTGCCGCAAGCGGTCGCGGGCATTGCGGGATACGGGTGCTGGCCGTAACCGGAGGCGATGTTCTCCGCCCCGACTCCCTCGGCCCCCACGCCCATGATGGCGCAATATCTGTCGCTGAAGGCGGAGGCGCAGGATTGCCTGTTGTTCTACCGCATGGGCGATTTCTTCGAGATGTTCTTCGAAGATGCCAAAGTTGCCGCAAGTTGCCTCGATATCGCACTCACCGCGCGGGGCGAGCATGACGGGGTGCCGATCCCGATGTGCGGCGTGCCGGTCCACAGTGCCGAGGGGTATCTGGCGCGGCTGATCAAGGCGGGGCACCGCGTCGCCATTGCCGAACAGACCGAAAGCCCGGCGGAGGCGAAGAAGCGCGGCGGCAAGACGTTGGTTTCGCGCGGGATCATCCGCGTGGTCACGGCGGGAACGTTGACCGAGGAAGCGCTGCTCGACGCACGCACGGCGAACTGGTGTGTCGCGATCGGGGAAGCGGCGGGGGGTGTGGCGATCGCTGCCGCCGATGTCTCGACCGGGCGGTTCGAATTGATCGAGTGCAATGCGAGCGGCCTCGGCGCGGAACTCGCGCGCCTCGCGCCCGCCGAGACGATCACGTCGGACGCCAGCGCCTTTGCCGAAGCTGCGACGATGCTCCGGCCGCGCGCCGATTTCGACAGCGGCGATGCCGAACGGCGGATCAAGGCGCTGTACGGCGTCGCCACCTTGGACGGCTTCGGCCAGTTCAGCCGCGCGGGGCTGGCGGCGGCAGGCGGGCTGATCGCGTATCTCGACCATACTGCCAAGGGATCGCTCCCGTTCCTGCGCCCGCCACGCATCGCCCATGCGACGCAGGCGATGGCGATCGACGTCGCGACGCGCGAGAGCCTGGAACTGACCCAAACTGCGAGCGGACAGCGTAAAGGCAGTCTGCTCGACGCGATCGACCGCACCGTCACCGGTGGCGGCGCACGCCTGCTCGCCGCCGATATAGGTGCGCCGCTGATGGCGCGGGACGGGATCGAGGCGCGGCTCGATCTGGTGCAATTGCTCGCCGAGGATGCGCACCTGCGCGACGCGCTGCGCAGCACTTTGCGCGGCCTGGCCGATATCGGTCGTGCGCTCGGGCGGCTCGCGGCGGGCAGGGGTAGTCCGCGCGATCTCGGCCAGTTGCGTGACGGGCTCGACGGCGCATGGCATCTGGGCGAGCGGCTCGACCGGGTCGATGCGCTGCCTGCCTTGCTTACCGCGCTCGCGCCGCAGCTTCGCGGTCACGGCGCGCTGATCGACCTGCTGAGGCGAGCGCTGGTCCCTGCGCCGCCGATCGATGCGAGCCAGGGCGGCTACATCGCCGAGGGGTATGACGTAGCGCTCGATGACCTGCGCGATGCCGGTGCTGGGGGGCGGCGCGCGATCGCCGCGCTGGAGGCGGAGTATCGTGCCCGCACCGGCATCGCCGCGCTCAAGATCAAGCATAACGGCGTCCTCGGCTATCATATCGAGGTTGCGGCCAAGAATGCCGATGCGCTGATGAAGCCCGATAGCGGCTTCACGCATCGCCAGACGATGGCCGGCGCGGTGCGCTTCAATGCGCCGGACCTGCACGATGTCGCGCTGAAGGTGACGCAGGCCGGCGCGCACGCGCTGGCGGCGGAGGCGTCGCATCTCGAAGACCTGACCGCCGCCGCGCTCGACGGGCGGGAGCAGATCGCCGCCACCGCCGACGCGCTCGCCCGGCTGGATGTGTCGGCGGCTTTGGCGGAACGCGCGGTCGAGGGCGGCTGGGCGCGGCCCTCCTTGGTCGACCATGCCTGTTTCGAGATCGCCGGCGGGCGGCATCCGGTGGTCGAGGATGCGCTGGCCAAACGCGGCGAACGCTTCGTCGCCAACGATTGCAATCTATCCGAGGACTCGCGGTTGTGGCTCGTCACGGGGCCGAATATGGGCGGCAAATCCACCTTCCTGCGCCAGAACGCGCTGATCGCGGTGCTGGCGCAGGCCGGCAGCTACGTGCCCGCCACCTCGGCGACGCTCGGGCTGGTCGATCGCCTGTTCAGCCGCGTGGGCGCGTCGGACAATCTCGCGCGTGGCCGCTCCACCTTCATGGTCGAAATGGTCGAGACGGCGGCGATCCTGGCGCAGGCGACACCACGCAGCTTCGTGATCCTCGATGAGGTCGGGCGCGGCACCTCTACCTATGACGGGCTGGCCATCGCTTGGGCGGTGGTCGAGGCGATCCATGAGGACAATCGCTGCCGCTGCCTGTTCGCGACGCATTACCACGAACTGACACGACTCGCCGAACGCTGCGAAGCGCTGACCCTCCACCACGTCCGCGCGCGCGAATGGAAGGGCGAACTGGTGCTGCTGCACGAGGTGTCGGAAGGCCCGGCGGACCGAAGCTACGGTCTCGCCGTGGCGCGCCTCGCCGGCTTGCCTCCGGTGACGATCGCGCGGGCGAAATCGGTACTCGCGAAACTGGAAGCGGGCCGCGCCAAGACCGGCGGGCTGGCGGCGGGCCTCGACGATCTGCCGCTGTTCGCCGCGATGGCGGAGGCGGTGGAAGAGGAATGCGACGCCATCCGCGCCGAAGTCGAGCGCATCGACGTAGACGCCCTGACCCCGCGTGAGGCGCTGGAGGTGCTGTACCGGCTGAAGGCGATCAGTCGGGAGGGGTGAGGGTGATCGGCATAAAGAGAACCTTTGTGTCGCAGATCTCATCCTTCTGCCGGTTTTCAACTCGCTTGCGAACATCATATGGCTGCGCCATTTAGAATGTTATGTCGAAAACTGGATATAATCGGCTCATGCATGAGGTGTGCGTTGAGTGGGGTTTTTGCGGTTGCATAAAATACGGCCAGCAATTGCACGTCGATCAGCTAATTCCGTCTGCCGGCCCAGTGACTGCTGACCAGTTCGTTGAGTGGGTCTTCCTCGCGGATGACATGAATCCGAACTCGGAACCCGAACGATGGAGCCGACACAAGGCCGCGATCCGAGCCGCATTCATAGAGCATATGGGCGACGCAGTTGTAGATGCCTCACGGCTGCGCTGGGATGAAGTGGCGCAGGAACCCATTAAGTCCGCTGACAAGTTTAGAGGGCGGTTGACCTGACGTTCGCATCCGCTCGTGCTGAGGCTGTCGAAGCGCAGTGCTTCTGTCTGGCGAAAGGCAGTGCTTCGACAACATGGGCGGATGTAAAACCTAGTTCGGCTTGAAGTCATCGAACGCTAGTCGGAATGCCGATCAACCCACCCCGCCTTCCAGCACCGTGTAGGTCATCGCGTGGCGGAAGCGGAACCCCATCGCCTCGTACATGCCGATCGCGCCTTCATTGTCGGGATAGACGTGCAGGAACGCCGTCTCGCCGCGCGCCAGGATGCGCCCGATCACAACTTGCATTAGCGCGCGCGCATAGCCCTGGCCGCGATGATCGGGGTGGGTGCAGACCGCGCTGACTTCGGTGAAGCCGGTCGGCTTCATGCGCTCTCCGGCCATCGCCACTAGGCGACCATCCAGTTTCACGCCGACGAAATCGCCCAGCCTGTGGGTGTGCGAGAAGAACGGCCCCGGCACGGTGAGCGTCGCGAGCGCCATCATTTCGGGTGCGTCGCCGTCGGTTAGCGGGGCGAAATCGATCGGCGTGACCGGGCCGGTCAGCCGGGTCAGCAGCATCTGGTTGATGATCGCGCGCGAGCGGATCGCCACGCCGGGCGGCGGGGCGAATTCCTCCGCCTCGACCAGCCCGAGCGTGCCGCCAGGTGGCACCAATGCGGCCAGCGCAGTCAGGCTTTCCGGCGTCCGATCCGCCGCCGCGCCGAACAGGTTGATCTCGGGCCGGAAACGCAACGCCGCCGCATCGCCGGTTGCGAAATCGTCCTGCCGCGTGGTCAGCGTGTTCCAGACGGGGCGGTCGAGCGGATGCGGTCGTTCGGTCATGGGCCGATTACATCAGGATTCCGGATAGGCGTCGCCCCGAATCCTGCGCTGAAAGCCCGGCCGGTCGGGTAAAATGCATGGCGGCGATCATCACGCCAGACGCGCGAAAGGGGCAATGTCCGGCCGGACACCGCCCCTTTTCTTTGTTTCGGTGGGGCTTAGCGGCAGCGAATCTGGTTGCTGCTGCTGCCCTGGTCGATCGCCTTGCCAGCCAGCGCGCCCGCCGCGCCGCCGAGCAGCGTGCCGACGATGCGCGAACGGCCGCCGTCGATCACGTTGCCGAGCAATGCACCGCCCGCCGCGCCGACGATCAGGCCGGTGGTTCCGTCGTTGCGCTTGCAATAATAGCGCCCGTCGGTGCCGCGATACACGCGCTCGTCGGCGCTTAGCGTGCGCTCCTGATAATTGCCGGTGCGATAATCGCCGGTGGGATCGTAATAATCGTCGCCGGCGCGGCGATATCCGCCATTGTCGCCATTGTTGTAGCCCGAATTGTCATAGCGGGGATCATTGTAGCGCGGGTCGTTATATTGCTGCTGATAGCCGCCCGAACGGCGCGCCACGGCGGCGCGATAGCGATCCGATTCCTGGCGGAACAGCTGCAACTCGGTGTTGATGCGATCCTGCGCGGCGGTGAAACGCGCGGTTTCCTGCGCGGTCTGTGCGCTGGCGGGCGCGGCGAGCGGCATCAGGCTTGCGGCCGTTGCGGCGGCGGCGATGATCAGTCGGTTCATGGAAACTCTCCCAGTTCGTTGCGGCGTGAGAACGATCATGCCGCGCGGTTCGTTCCTGCACCAGGCGAGATGAACGGAAGCTGGTGACGGCGCGCTCGCCCTTCCCTATCTAGACGCGCATGTCCGGCCGCTTCGATACGCTTCCAAACCGCCGCGCGATCATCGATCGCCGCTCCGTCGCCGATGCGCTCGCCGCGCTGGAGGGCGACGACAAGGTCGCGCTACGCCGCGCGACCGTGCCGGTGCTGAAGGCCGCTCTGGAGACCGGGCGGGTAGAGATCGAGCGCCGCCTGATCGAGCATCCCTCGCGCGGCCTCGAATCCGCCGCGGCGCAGGCATTCCTCACCGATCAGTTGCTGCGGCTGATCTACGATTTCACCGTGCAGCGGCTCTATCCGGTCGGCAATGCGACGGCGGGCGAGCGACTCACGCTGATCGCGGTCGGCGGTTACGGGCGCGGCGAGATGGCGCCTTATTCCGATCTCGACATCGGCTTCCTCACCCCGTGGAAGCAGACCGGCTGGGCCGAGCAGGTGATCGAGACGATGCTCTACACCTTATGGGATCTGGGGTTGAAGGTCGGCCATAGCAGCCGTTCGCTCGACGAGATGGTGCGGCAGGCGAAATCGGACATCACGATCCGCACCGCCTTGCTCGAGGCGCGCTACGTCTGGGGCGACGATGCGTTGTACGAGGAGGCGTCGCGCCGCTTCAAGGCCGAGGTGCAGACCGATACGCGCGGCTTCGTCGCCGACAAATTGGTCGAGCGCGACGTGCGCCACCGCAAGATGGGCGACACGCGCTATGTCGTCGAACCCAACGTGAAGGAAGGCAAGGGCGGCCTGCGCGATCTGCACACGCTTTTCTGGATCGGCAAATACGCGCACAACGTGCAGCGTGCCGCCGAACTGGTCGAAGCCGGGCTGTTGAGCGCGGACGAATATCGCCAGTTCCACCGCGCGGATAATTTTTTGTGGGCGGTGCGATGCCATCTGCACAGCATTGCCGGGCGGGCCGAGGACCGGCTGACCTTCGACCTGCAGCAGGACATCGCCGAGCGGATGCGCTTCGCCGATCGGCCGGGCAAATCGAGCGTCGAGCGCTTCATGCAATATTACTTCCTGCAGGCGAAGACGGTCGGGAATTTGACCGGCGTGTTCCTCGCGCATCTCGACGAGAAGTTCGCCGCGCGGGGGCGACGCTTCAACCTGCCGACGCTGCGCCGCAGCCCGAGCAAGCTCCACGGTTTCAAGCTCGATCGCGGGCGGCTGGCCTTGCCGTCTGACGATTTCCTCGAACAGAAACCTGTGCGCCTGATCGAGATGTTCGCGCTGGCCGACAAGCACGCGCTGGAAATCCACCCGTTGGCGATGCGCGCCGCCGCGCGCGATGCGAAACTGGCCGACGACCTGCGCAAGAATCCGGAGGCCAACGCGCTGTTCCTCGACGTGCTGACGAGCCCGCGCGATCCCGAAACGGTGCTGCGCTGGATGAACGAGGCGGGGGTGTTCGGGCGCTTCATTCCCGATTTCGGCCGCGTCGTCGCGCAGATGCAGTTCGACATGTATCACCACTACACGGTCGACGAACACACGATCCGCGCGATCGGGCTGCTCAGCAAGATCGAACACGGCACGCTGCCCGACGATCATCCGCTCGTCACCGCGATATTCCCGCAGATCGTGTCGCGCCGCGCGCTGTATGTCGCCGTGCTGCTGCACGATATCGCCAAGGGGCGGGGCGGGGATCATTCGATCCTGGGGGCCGAGGTGGCGCAACGGCTATGCCCGCGCTTCGGCTGCACGCCGGCGGAAACAGAGACGGTGGCGTGGCTGGTGCGACATCACCTGCTGATGTCGGCCACCGCGTTCAAGCGCGACCTGTCGGATTTCAAGACGATCCTCGATTTCTGCGATGTGGTGCAGAGCCCGGAACGCCTGCGCCTGCTGCTCGCGCTCACGGTGGTCGATATCCGCGCGGTCGGCCCCGGCGTGTGGAACGGGTGGAAGCGGCAATTGCTGTCCGATCTGTACGAGGCGGCGGAGGAAGTGCTGCGCCTGGGCCACAAGCAAAAGGGCCGCAGCGAGCGCGTCGCGGCCAAGCAGGAGGCGCTGAAGGCGGCGTTGGGGTGGGACGACGAAACCTTTGCGCGGCTGGTGAAGCGCCTGCCCGAACCCTATTGGGTCGCCGAGCCGGAGGATGTGCTGGCGCGCAACGCCCGTCTGGTCGCCGATGCCGGCGACGCGCAACTCTCGATCGCGGCGCAAGTCTATCCCGAACGCGGCGCGACTCTGGTCACGGTCTATGCTGCCGATCACCCGGGGCTGTTCTACCGGATCGCCGGGGCGATCCACGCGGCAGGCGGCAACATCATCGACGCGCGCATCCACACCACGCGCGACGGTATGGCGCTGGACAATTTCCTCGTCCAGGATCCGTTCGGACGGCCGTTCGACGATGCCGGGCAGCTCACGCGGCTGAAGACGGGGATCGAGGATGCGCTGGCCAATCGCGGGCGGCTGAGCGACCGGCTGAAGGCCAAGCCGCTGCCGCGCGCCCGCGCCGAGGCGTTCCAGATCGCGCCCAACGTGCTGATCGATAACAAGGCGTCGAATCGCTTCACCGTGGTCGAGGTCAACGCGCGCGACCGACCGGCCTTGCTCCACCAACTGGCGCACACGCTGTTCCAGTCGAAGGTGACGATCCATTCGTCGCACGTCGCCACCTATGGCGAGCGTGCGGTCGATACCTTCTACCTCACCGATCTGACCGGCGACAAAATCTCGGGCAGTGGCCGGCTGAAGACGCTGGAACGCCGCCTGCTGGACGCGGCGGCGGGTGTGGATATGATGGAGCCAGCCTGAAGCGGGAGAGAGACGATGCCGGTACTGGGAATTGGTGGCCTGTTCTTTCGCGCGCAGGACCCGGACGCGCTGTCGGCCTGGTATCGCGAGCATCTCGGCGTCGGTGCCGGTTGCGTCTCGGCCGAAGGTGCTACGCCGGACGAATGGTCGTGGGCGGCGGAAGGCGGGCCGGTGGTGTTCGCGCCGTTCAAGGCGGACACGGATTATTTGCCGGCAGACAAGCAGTTCATGCTGAACCTGCGCGTCCGCGATCTCGATTCGCTGCTCGAACAGCTGAACGCGGCAGGGATCGAGGTGATCACCAAGCCGGAATGGAACGACCCGCAGACCGGTCAATTCGCCCGCATCCACGATCCCGAAGGCCATGCGATCGAATTGTGGGAGCCGCCGGTCGGAGGTTAATACGGCTTAGAGGCGATGATCCGCTTCGCCCGTTCGTCCTGAGCTTGTCGAAGGGCGTGCCCGAACACGCCCTTCGACAAGCTCAGGACGAACGGGCGAAGCATATACGACAACGGCCCGCCCCTCACATCGAGGGACGGGCCGCCGCCTGTACATTACGCCCGGATCAGAAGCGCGAGCGCAGCGTGATGCCGTAGGTGCGCGGTTCGCCCAGGAAGGCCATGAACAGCTGGTTGCCGGTGCCGCCGAACGCCCGGACGGTGTCGATCGAACCCGAACCTTGGAACGGGGCATTGAACGCGACCTGCTCGTACTTGGTGTTGAGCAGATTCTGCGACCAGAGCTCGATGCTCCAGGCCTGATTGTCCTTATGCAGGCCGACGCGCGCGTTCATCAGGAAGAAGCCGTCCTGCGCCTTCTCGACGTACAGATCGGATCCGGTGTTGTAGTCGCTGGTCAGGCGGCCATCGACATAGAACAACGCGGACAGGCCCGAAGACCCGATCGCGGGCGTCCAACTGGTCGACATCGTCACCACGTTGCGCGGAGCGTTCGACAGCTGCTGGCCCGGCAACAGGAACAAAGCGGAATCGAGCGCCTCGCCGGACTGGCTGCCGACCAGATTGTTCTTATAGTGCGTGTCGGCCAGCGTGTAGCCCATGTTCACCGAGAAGTTGCGCGCCGGATAGATGCCCGCCTCGATCTCGACGCCCTGCGACACCACGCCATACTTGACCTTGCCGGTGCAGACCCCGGTGGTCGAGCTGTTGTCCCGATCGGCCCCGTTCAGGCTGTCCGCGCACGACCCGATATTCTGCACGACATAGTTCGTGCCGTTGAACGTGTTCAGCTGGAAGTTCTGGAATTCCTGGCGGAACCCAGCGACGTTCAGCGAGAACTGGCGCGTCTTGTACTTGAAGCCGATTTCATAGGCGTTGACCGTTTCCGGATCGAAACGCAGCCGCGATGCGCTCGCCGCGGTCGGCGTCGAGAACGCGTTGGCGCTCAGATCCGAACGGTCGAGATTGTAGCCGCCGGCCTTGTAGCCACGCGAATAGCTCGCATAGGTGAGCAGTTCGTCGATCGGCTTCCACGACAGCACGGCGGTGCCGGTGAATTCGCCTTCCTTCAGTTTGTCGCGAAGCGGCACGCCGGTGAGCGCCGAGCTGGAATTGCCGGTGCAGGTCAGCGTGATGATGCCGCCGGCGATCTGCTGCAACGCCGGGCTGGCGAGGAGCGGGCCGAGTGCTGCCTGCTGCGCCGGGCAGATCGTGTTGTTGTTGGCGATGTCGGCGTGGAAATCCTTGACCTCACGCGTGTAGCGCAGGCCGCCGGTCAGGCTCAGCCGGTCGGTGAGCTTGAAGATGTTGTGCGTGAAGAAGGCGAAGTTCCGGCTGTTCTGGTAATAAGCCGAGCGCGTGTCGCCCAGATTGTTGAGCGTGGACAGGCGATCGAGCCCGGCCAGGATCGTACCCGTCGCGGCACCAAAGGCAGGCGTCGTGCCCGGCAGCAGGCCGGCCAGGGTGGCGCGACCGCCGGCGCTGAGGCAGCCCGGTGCGGTCGGGTTGCGCAGCGCCGCAGTCGGGTTGATCGTCGCGACCGTGCGGCACGCGGCAAACGCGCCATACTGGCTGCCGAACTTGAGGTTATCGACGACCACCAGGTCTTCACGCGAATAATATCCGCCGATCAGCCAGTCGAGCTTGCCGCCGAACGCTTCGCCGTTCAGCCGCACTTCCTGGCTGAAGGTGTGGAACTGGCGGTAATTGTTGCCGTCCGCCGGGCGCGAGCCGATGTCCAAATTGCCATAATCGATGTCCGACGCGCCGGCCGATTTGTATTCGCGGTAGGCGGTGATCGAGGTGAGCGCTGCGCCGCCCAGGTTCCAGTCGATCTGCGCCGACCCGCCATAATCCTTGGTGACGTTGCCGTACGCCTGGCCGCGCGTGTTGGCGATGCGGCGGTTGTACGGGTCGCCCGCGCTGGGGAATACCGCGCCCAGGCTGGTCATCACATCGACGATGCGGTTGCTGTTGGCGATCGCATAGCCGCCGCCCGCCACGGCGGTCTTCTCGCGCGTGTCGATATACACCGCGCCGCAGCACTTCTCGTCACGATAGGTGTAATCGCCGATCAGGCGGACCTTGATGTCCGACGAAGGCTCGAACAACAATTGGCCGCGCACGAAATAGCGCTTGCGGTCGTTGTAGTCGGTGTTGTTGACGGTGTCGTGATAAAAGCCGTCGCGCTTGCCGAACACGCCATCGATGCGGAAGGCGAGCTTGTCGGCGATGACCGGGCCGGTCAGGGCACCGGCGATGCGGATATTGTTGTAATTGCCGTAGGTCGCTTCGCCATAACCGCCGAACTCGAATTCGGGCAGCTTGGTGATGACGCTGATCGTGCCGGCCGAAGCGTTACGGCCCGACAGGGTGCCTTGCGGCCCGCGCAACACTTCGATCCGATCGACTTCGCCGAGATCGTTCAGGCCGGCACCGGTGCGGCTGCGATACACGCCGTCGATGAAGGTCGCGACCGAGCTTTCGAGGCCCGGATTGTCGCCGACCGTGCCGATGCCGCGGATACGGGCCGAGGCGTTTGCCTCGCTGCCGGTCGAGGAGACCTGCAGCGACGGGGCGAGCTGTGCCAGCTGGCGGATGTCGGTGGCACCGGAATTCTGCAACGCGGCCTGCGATACGGCGGATACGGCGATCGGCACGTTCGACAGGCGCTCGCTGCGGCGCGTGGCGGTGACGATGATCTCGCCGGCTTCGTTGGCTTCGGGGGTGGCGTCGGCAACCGGCGTGGTCGCTTCGGGTGCGGCTGCTTCTGGGGCGGTCTGGGTGGCGGGAACGGGGGCGACATCCTGCGCAAAGGCGGGTGCGGCGATCGCCATCGTGGCGGCGGACAAAAGCAACGCGGTTTTACGCATCGGTAAACCTCTCCTGGAATTTTTTATCGGTAGGGTCGCGGCTCATAGGGCCATCGACACGCACGTCCACCCCCGGGAATGGCGGAAAACCGCCATTTCGGGCCGGATCGGTCTGGTTTCAGCGGACACGATTGCGCTCTGCGCAATCGTAAGCTCGCATGACGTTAGGGAATGGGGGATTGTGCCGCCGCCGGCTGCAAATCGCGCATGTCGCATTTGCAGCCAGCCGGCGTGTAATATTTTGTGGCCGAGCTTATTTCGGTGCGAGCACCATCAGCATCTGCCGGCCTTCCATGCGCGGATAGGCTTCGATCTTGGCGACTTCGACCACATCGGCCTGCACGCGCTGCAGCAGCGCCATGCCGAGCTGGCCGTGCGAAAGCTCGCGGCCACGGAAGCGCAGGGTGATCTTCACCTTATCGCCCTCGCCGATGAACTCGTTCACCTTCTTCATCTTGGTGTCGTAATCGTGATCGTCGATGTTCGGACGCATCTTGATCTCCTTGATCTCCTGCGTCTTCTGGCTCTTGCGGGCGAGGTTGGCCTTCTTCTGCGCCTCGTACTTGAACTTGCCGACATCGAGGAACTTGGCGACCGGCGGATCGGCGTTGGGCGACACTTCGACCAGGTCGAGACCGACCTCGCGCGCCTGCTCCATCGCTTCGCGGGTATACATCACGCCAAGATTTTCGCCGTCCCCGTCGATTACGCGGACCTTGGGCGACTGGATGAATTCATTGAAGCGAGGGCCGTTCATCGGCGGCGCCTGCCGGTTCATAGGGGGTCGGATAGGTGTAGCTCCTGTGGTTTCAACGTGCCCATATAGTGATTTTCTCGTCGCAGCGAAAGATGGCCACTAACGGCTGGCGATTAAAGCGATGTTAGTCGTGTTGGCGCTAAGGCCCGGGCGGACATGACGGCCACGACCATCCCCTCGTTCGGACATTCGACGGAGCGGCATCGCCGATTGTGGCCGGGGTTGCCGGCGCGGTATCCGCTCCTGGCGGTGCTGGTGCTGACACTGCTGCTCGCGCTGCTTGTCCGCGCGCCTTATGTCGGCGGGGACGGCGACGAATATCATTATCTGGTCGCCGCGCGCTGCGCCGCCGAACACGGCTTCTGCCTGCCCATCGATCATTGGTGGCGGCGTTACCCGATCGTGCTGCCCGTGGCCGGCGCGCTACGATTGTTCGGCGAAGGGCAGGGCAGCCTGATGCTCGCACCGTTGGTATACGGGTTGGCGGCGGTCGGGCTGTTCACCACGCTCGTGCAACGCCAGTTCGGGCGTTCGGAGGCGTTGCTCGCCGGCATCGCGCTGGCCACCACGCCGGCCTTTTCGGTGCGGGTGCCCGAACTCAATATCGATATTCCGGAATTCGCCCTTGTTCTCGCGGCCTTGCTCTGCCTGCAGACGGCGATACGGGGCAATCGGGTGGCCTGGATGATCGGCTGCGGCGTGATGCTGGGCCTAGCGGTGCAGGCGCGGCCGACCGCGCTGGTGCTGTTGCCGATCCTGTGCGGCGCACTGGTTCTGCTGAAACGTCCGCGTTGGGCCGCACCGCTGCTTGTCGGTGTCGTGCTGCCCAACCTGTTCGAGGCGCTCTATTACTGGGCGCAGGCGGGCGACCCGTCGCTGCCGTGGCGGCTGTCGCTGGCGCATAATGCGGTGCCGTCCTCGGCCTTGCTGCCGGGTGTCGATACGAGCCGCAGCCCGTTGTTCAACCTTGCCTATATCGCCGGCTGGAACCGTGCCAACAATTTGCACGTCCATTGGACGATCGACGGGCTGCTCAACCTGATCGTCGATCCGGCGATCGCATTGACGTTGCTGTGTGCGACGATCTTCATAGCGCGCGACTGGCAAAAGATACGGCGCGAACCCGTGCTGCTCGCCAGCCTGGCCGGCGCGGCCTTGCTGTTCGCCGGCCTGACCTACGGCTTCGCGATCAACCCCGAGGCGCGGATGTTCCTGCCCGTCATCGCCGTCGCCTGTGCCTGTTTCGGGGTGCTCGCCGCGCGCAGCCTGCCCCAAGCCCGCCTGCTCGTCGCCGTCGCCGTGCTGTTGCTGGTCGGCAAGGGGCTGATCGCGGCCTGTGATCGCGCCGATCTCACTCCCGCCGCCCTTGCCGCGCCCGCCTGGGTCGCGGGGCAGGCGGATGTAGCGGTCGAGCCGCGCACCGGTCGCTTTCTGGCGCTCGTGCCGCAGATCGAGGCAGTGCCGCGTTATGCCGACCACCATGCCGGGCGCGTATTGCTGATCGGCCAGGAGACTTGCGACAACGCGATGCGAGGTGCCGGCCTGCCCGGCTGGCGAACGGTGCGCGCCGCCTCGATGGCCGCGCCGGACTCCGCACCTATCGCTGCGCTGCGCCGCGCGCACCTGTTCCTTGGTCCGCCGGTGCAGCCGGTAATGTGTCTGCTGGCGCCGTCGCGCTGATCATATCTGGTCGGGGGCCTTCGCACCCTCGACCAGCATGGCGATGGCGGCATCCAGCGTCAGGAACTGCTGCCGGTCGCTGCCCAATTGGCGCAGCGCGACGGTGCCTTCCTCGGCCTCGCGCTTGCCGACGACCAGCAGGTTGGGGACCTTGGCCAGCGAATGTTCGCGCACCTTGTAGTTGATCTTCTCGTTGCGCACGTCCGTCTCGACGCGCAGCCCCGCCGCGCGCAGCTTTTCCGTCACCTCGTTCGCATAATCGTCGGCGTCGGAGACGATTGTCGCCACCACCGCCTGCACCGGCGACAGCCAGAGCGGGAAGCGCCCGGCATGATGCTCGATCAGGATGCCGATAAAGCGTTCGAACGTGCCCAAAATAGCACGGTGCAGCATCACCGGGCGATGCCGCTCGCCGTCCGCGCCGACATAGCTCGCGTCGAGCCGGTCGGGCAGCACGCGATCCGACTGGATCGTGCCGACCTGCCACGTCCGCCCGATCGCGTCGGTCAGGTGGAATTCCAGCTTCGGCGCATAGAAGGCACCTTCGCCGGGCAGTTCCTCGAACTTGGCCTTGATCGGCTCGCTCAGCTTCGACAGCAGCACTGCCTGGCGCAGTTCGTCCTCGGCCTTGTCCCACATCGCATCGTCGCCGAAGCGCTTGTCGGGGCGCAGCGCCAGCTTCACGGCGTAATCCTCGAAGCCGAGATCCTTGTAGACCGAATCGAGCAGTTCGCAGAATTTCTGCACCTCCTCGATCAACTGGTCCTCACGCACGAAGATATGCGCGTCGTCCTGCGTGAACTGGCGCACGCGCATGATGCCGTGCAGCGCGCCATGCGGCTCGTTGCGGTGGCAGCAGCCGAACTCGGCCATGCGCATCGGCAGGTCGCGATAGGATTTGATGCCCTGGCGGAAGATCAGCACGTGTGCCGGACAGTTCATCGGCTTCAGCGCCATTAGGTCGGCCGTGCCGCTGAAGATCGCTGCCTCGTCGTCCGTGTTCGGAATCTCGTCCGGCACTACGAACATGTTCTCGCGATACTTGCCCCAATGCCCGGATTGCTCCCACTGGCGCGCATCCATCAATTGCGGCGTCTTCACCTCGACATAGCCGGCGGCATCCAGCCGACGGCGCATATACGCCTCAAGCTGACGCCAGAGCAGGAAGCCCTTGGGGTGCCAGAATACCGAACCCTGCGCTTCGGATTGCAGGTGGAACAGGTCCATTTCCTGCCCGATCTTGCGATGATCGCGCTTGGCCGCTTCCTCCAGGCGGAACAGATGCTGGTCGAGCTGCTTCTTGTTCAGCCACGCCGTGCCGTAGATGCGGCTGAGCATCGCGTTGTTCTGGTCGCCGCGCCAATAGGCACCCGATACGCGCGTCAGCTTGAATGCCGTGGGATCGAGCTTCCCCGTCGAGATCATGTGCGGGCCGCGGCACATGTCGAGCCACTTGCCCTGGCGATAGATCGTCAGTTCCTCGCCGTCCGGCAGTTCGGCGGCCCATTCGGCCTTGAACGTCTCGCCCTGCTGCTGCCACGTCGCGATCAATTGCTCGCGGCTCCACACTTCGCGCACGAACGGCTCGTTCTTCGCGATGATCTTGCGCATCTCCGCTTCGATCGCCGGCAGGTCCTCGTCGGTAAACGGGCGGTCTTTAGGCGCGAAATCGTAATAGAAGCCGTCGTCCGTCGCCGGGCCGAACGTGATCTGCGTGCCGGGGAACAGGTGCTGCACCGCTTCGGCCATGACGTGCGCGAAATCGTGACGCGCGAGTTCCAGCGCGTCCTTCTCGTCCTTTGCCGTTACCAGCGCGAGGTTCGCATCGCCCTCGAACGGGCGCATGATGTCGCGCAGTTCGCCGTCCACCCGCGCCGCGATCGCCGCCTTGGCCAGGCCTGGGCCGATCGCCGCCGCAATGTCCGCCGGCGTGGTGCCGGGCGCGACTTCGCGCACGGAGCCGTCGGGAAGCGTGATCGAGTACATATTCATGGGTCGAAATCCTGTCGAATGCGTGCGCCTATGCACCGGATGGCAGCCGGAGTGAAGCGGTCAGGAAACAGGAGGGAGCGGCCGTATCTCTCACCCGTTTCGCGGGTGGAGTTTCGGCCGAACGTATCAGTGAACGCGCGTACCGAACTCCCCCCGGAAGACCGGGGTGGTGGTAGTCGGCAGGGGGCTGCGAACGAACATGACGTTCATATAGCGGATCTTTGACATCTCCGCCAGATGTCAGGCCGCGCGCCGCAGCGCGCTACCGGGCGAATTCAATAGCAGAACAACTCCGGCGATATGCCGGCGCACCCGGCCGTTGAACCATTCGATCCGCGCCTGGATCGCATCGTGATCCATCGGTGTCTCCCGCGCGGCAAGCGTCTTCACGCCAGCGCGCAGGTCTTCGCTCAGCGCGATGCACTCCGCCTTCAACGCACAAACCTGCCGTCGAACCTGTTCGTCCGGGCTACCCATCAACGGCTCGAACACTTCGCGATGGATGAACATCTGGTACGATCCGATCAGCAACGCCGCCTCGGTGCATTTCGCCTTCACCGTTCCCGCCAGTGCGGGATCGCGCTTTGCGAGAATCACCTCGCCCGCCACCATCGAGGCTTCGATCCGGTCGAGATAATCCTGAAGCAAACGCAAGGCGGTATTCCCTTCACCCCTTGGCCTAATGCGAAAGCCTTACGAAAAGCTTCAGAAATGGCCGAACGGCACGACCTTGTTTTCGCCGTCATGGCCGATATCGGCGGGGCCGAGATACGGCACCTTCATCGCCGCGCACCAGCGCACGATCATCGTCTCCTGCGCCTCGCCCCATGGCGGATCGTTCGGCTGGATATCGCCGATCCGCCCCAGCCGTACCCCCGCGATGCCTTTCAACTGCGTCGCCTGCGACAGCGTGAACAGCATGCGATCGACGCGGTACATCGGTTCGGAAATCTCCTCGATCATCAGCACATGATCGGTCAGATCGGGCAGCCACTGCGTACCGATCATCGCGGTCAGGATCGACAGGTTGAACGCGGCGACCGGCTGCCGGTCTATGCTGGGTTCCAGCCCGCGCCGGTCCTTGTCCACCATCCAGCCGAGCGACCGCGCGACCACCGCATCGCCGTTCGCGCGCATCACGTCGCCGACCATCGGCGCATGTACCGGCCGCCCAATCCGCCGGGCATAGAGCGCGCCGAGCAGGAACCCCATGTCGGAATAGCCGAGCCAGCTCTTCGCCGCCGCCGCTGGCCCGAGTTTCGGGATCACCGCGTCGAGGATCCGATTCGAGCCATAACCGCCGCGCGCGAACCACAATGCATCGAACGCCGGATCGTTGGCGAATTCCAGAAACGCGGCGGCACGTGTTGCGTCCGGCCCGGCGAAATGCCCCTCGTTCAGGAAGCATTGCGGGTGGAAGACGAGATCGACCGCCGGATAGGCAATCGCGGTCACGGCAATGGCGCGCGCTGCGATCGCCTGCGTGATGGAGCGGGCCGGTGCTACGATTCCGATTCTCATGCTTGCTCCCGACCTTGGGCTATCTCACCATTCGTCCTGAGCTTGTCGAAGGGCGTGTTCGGGACGCGCCCTTCGACAAGCTCAGGACGAACGGTGGAGATATGGTTCTTGCCCCGTTTCCTGAATCTCGCGATAGCGCGCACCCATGGCGGACGGCAAATCCTACTTCTTCGTCGGCGTCGGCGGCAGCGGCATGATGCCGCTCGCCATGATCCTCGCCGGGCGCGGCGCGAGCGTCGCCGGGTCCGATCGCACGCTCGACGCCGCACGCCTGCCTGCCAAGTTCGATGATCTAAAGGCCAAGGGCGTCGCGTTATTCCCGCAGGACGGCAGCGGCATCACCTCCGCCGACCAGATCGTGGTCGCTTCCGCCGCCGTCGAAGCCACGGTCGCCGATATCGTCGCGGCGGAGCGGGTCGGGGCGCAGCGCATGTCGCGGGCCGAACTGCTCAGCACGCTGTTCAACGCCAGCGCGTTGCCGATCGGTGTGGCGGGCACCAGCGGCAAATCGACTGTGACAGGCATGATCGGCTGGATCCTGCATGCGCTGGGCCACGATCCGACCGTGATGAACGGTGCGGTGATGAAGAACTTCGCGCAGGCGGACGCACCGTTCGCCAGCGCGCTGGTCGGGCAGGGTGATGCGTTCGTCAGCGAGGTGGACGAGAGCGACGGATCGATCGCGCTCTATTGGCCGAAGATCGCCGTGCTCAACAATGTCAGCCTCGACCACAAATCGCTGGAGGAACTGCGCGCCCTGTTCGGCACCTTCGCAGCCAAGGCGGAGACCGTAATCGTCAATATCGGCGATGTGGAGTCCGCCGCGCTCGCCATGACGTTGCCACCGGAGCGTCTCATCACCTTCGCGGTCGAGGCCTCGGCGGACCTCAGCGCCGAAAACCTCGCACCCCAACCGTTCGCGATTAGCTTCGATCTGGTCGCAGATGGCGCGCGCCACCCCGTGCGCCTCTCCGTGCCGGGCCGGCACAACGTTTCAAACGCGCTCGCCGCATTGGGTGCTGCCCGCGCCGCTGGCGTGCCACTGGTCGATGCGATCCGCGCGATCGCGGGGTTCACCGGCCTCAAGCGTCGCTTCGAACTGGTCGGCGAGGCGCGCGGCATCGCGGTGATCGACGATTTCGGCCACAACCCGGACAAGATCGCCGCCACGCTGGATACGCTGCACGCCTTTCCCGGTCGCCTGCTGATCCTGTTTCAGCCGCACGGTTACGGCCCGCTAAAGGTGATGCGCCGCGAATTGATGGTCATGTTCGCCACCGAGCTGGGCGTCGAGGACGTTTTGGTCATGCCCGATCCGGTCTATCAGGGCGGCACCGTGTCGCGCGAAGTGACCAGCGCGGATATCGTCGCGGGCATCGCCATTGCCGGTGCGCATGCGCTGCACATCCCGGATCGCGCGGCGGCGGCGGCGCACCTCGCCGCCATCGCCCGGCCCGGCGACCGCATCGTCGTGATGGGCGCGCGCGACGATACGCTGAGCCCGCTCGCGGCGGATATCCTCGCGCAGGTTGCCGCCAAAGGCTGACAGCAGGCACCGTTCGTGATAGCGCGATCCTGCCCCAGCCAAGGATATCGCCCATGTTCCGCCGCCTGTTCCTCGATCACCCCGAATCGGTCGGCGAGAGCTTCGGCGAGCATTTCCATGTTGCGTCCAGCTTCGGCCTGCGCATGATCTGGGGCGGCCTACGCTGTGCCACCCACGCCTGGTTGCCGTTCGCGTGGAAGACCGCCGGCAGCGACACGGTGTTCGCACTGCATCAGGAAATGTTGGCTAAGCGCGCCGCGAAACGCGCCGACGTTACGCAAATGATGACGGTCGAATACGTCATCTGACGACGCGCCCGCCGGTCGCCAAGCGTTCCGGGGGCGTTCATCGTGCGGCAAACTCACTTCGTCCTGAAAGGTTCCGTATTGCAGTGCGGTGGGGTTTTCATCGCCGCCCCGACCTGCTTTCAGACGCTCACGAGTTGAGCGGGACCTGAGGGGGTTTCAATGAATTTTCGGGCTTTGGCAGCGCGTTTTGCGCTGGTGTTATCGTGCGTCCTGATGACGGCCACTCCTGCGTCCGCGCAGTTCTGGCAGTGCGCACCTTATGCCCGCAGCATCTCCGGCATCGACATCCACGGCAATGCCAACACCTGGTGGAGCCAGGCCGCCGGTCGCTACGAGCGCGGCAACACCCCGAAAGTCGGCGCGGTCCTCAGCTTCCAGTCCAGCGGTCGCATGCGCCTCGGCCATGTCGCGATGGTTTCGGGCGTGGTCAGCGACCGCGAAGTCCTGCTGACCCACGCCAACTGGTCGCGTCGCGGCGGCATCGAACATGATGTGCGCGCGGTCGATGTCTCGGCCAAGGGCGACTGGAGCATGGTCAAAGTCTGGTACGCCGGAAACGGCGATCTCGGCACCACCGCTTATGCCGCCAACGGTTTCATCTATTCGGGCACCGCGCCCAAGACCGACACGCTGCCGCCGGTGACGATGGCGTCGAACGATGCCGCGAACGTCGGCATCCTGTCGCTGGTCGATCGGGTCGCGTTTTAACATCAAAGCCCCTCCCCTTCAGGGGAGGGGTTGGGGTGGGGCAGTGCGGCAAACACTACTGCCGGTCTCTGCGAGACATCCCCCACCCCTTCCCCTTCCCCTCACCTGAAGGGGAGGGGCTTAAGTGAGACTTAAGCCGTCCCCACCTTGAACGTCATCGCCACGCCATTCATGCAATAGCGCTTGCCGGTCGGCTTGGGGCCATCATCGAACACATGCCCCAGATGCCCGCCACAGCGGCGGCAATGCACCTCAGTTCGCGCCATCCCCAGCGATCCGTCGTTCCGCGATCGCACCGCGTTGGGCAGGGGTTGCCAGAAACTTGGCCAGCCGGTGCCGCTGTCGAACTTGGTCTTAGACGAGAATGCCGGCAACCCACACCCGGCGCAGGAGAACATACCCACGCGATGCTCGTCGTTCAGCGGGCTGCTGAACGGCCGTTCCGTGTCTTCATGCCGCAGCACCTGATACGCGGCGGGGGACAACTTCGCCTTCCACTGCGCATCGCTCATCGTCACCTCGAACTTCTCCTGCGCGGCGGTCGCATCGCGGCAGCCGAATAGGGCGAAGGCGGCGGCACCGGAGCCGGCCAGGGTGAGGAAGGTGCGTCGATTGTGGGTCATATGAAATCCCGTTCGTTGGCCGCTGCGATATAGTTACGCGAAGACGTGTTTTCGAGATGCAGGAGCTACGCCGGTCCTCAGATTGACTCCGATCGGCCTGCGTCGCATTTTGCAAATGCGGGGCGGGGGCCCTTGATGTCGTCTTCAAGTCGAAGCGGACAAGAGAGGGGGCCGGTCATGCCGTTTCGTCACGCGCATCATTATATTCTCGCGCTGATCGCATTGACGATTTTCGCCTTCTGGCCGACCTATTTCTCGGTTCTGTCCAGTTCGCCTTGGGGCTTCCACTTCCACGGCATCACCGCGACGATGTGGCTGTTCCTGCTCGCGCTGCAAAGCTGGACGATCCACGATCGCCGCGCCGCGTTGCACCGGTCTCTCGGCATCGCGAGCCTCGCGCTATTCCCGTTGTTCCTCGCCGGTGGCGCGGCGGTCGTCTCCAGCATGGCGATGGCCACGGTGGCGGGCAATCCGTTCTACCAGATCTACGGCGCGCGGCTCGGCATCATGGACGGCTCGTCGGTCGTGCTGCTCGGATATCTCTATTATCAGGCGTTGAAGCATCGCCGCAGCGTACAACTGCATGCGCGCTATCTGCTCGCCACGCCGCTTCCGTTGATCATGCCGATCGCCGGGCGCGTCATCAACCATCTGGTGCCGCCGCTGGCGATCCATGGCCCGCAGGATTTCCACCTCTTCGCCTGGGGCGTGCGCTGGGCGAGCCTGATCGGTGTCGCGATCACCGCCTGCCTCTATGCGTCCGCACCGCGCCACGGGCGGCCGTTCCTGATCGCCGGTGGCGTCATCGTCGTCCAACAGATGCTGTTCGACAGCGTTGGTTACACGCCAGCGTGGCAGGGCGTGTTTCTGGCGCTCGGCCGCGTGCCGGTGATCGCCGTGGTGTTCGCAACGCTGGCGGCCGGCGCGGGATTGAGCTGGGCCGGCTGGATCGCCGGTGCCCGCCCGAAGCGCCCCGCTGCCGCACTCAATAGCGGCTGATCTCGACCGGCAGCTTCTTATAGCCATGGACGAAGCATTGCGCGACGCGCTCCGGCTCGCGCAGCACGTTCACGCGCATGCGCCGTTTCGCCATTTCCTCCAGCAGGGTCGCGATCTGCAGCTCCGCCAGCCGCGCGCCGACGCAGCGGTGGATGCCGTGCCCGAACGCCAGATGCCGCCGCGCATTGGGGCGATCGACTATGATCCGGTCGGCATCCTCGAACACGCTCTCGTCGCGATTGGCCGAGAGATACCACATGATCAGCTTGTCGCCCTCGGCGATGTCGTGCTCCATCAGTTCGGCATCGCGCGTCGCGGTACGGCGCATATGCGCCAGCGGCGTCTGCCAGCGGATCAGTTCCTGCACGGCGTTGCCGATCAGCGACGGATCGCCCTCTAGCTGCGCGCGTGCCTCGGGGAATTTGTCGAGTCCGTAGGCCAGCCCGCTCATCGTGTTGCGCGTCGTATCGTTGCCGCCGACGATCAGCAGGATGAGGTTGCCGAGGAATTCCATGTGATCCATCTCGCGCATCGCATCCGAATGGAGCATCATGCTGATCAGGTCCGGCGTCGGCGGCTGGCCGACCTTCTGGTCCCACAGTTTCTGGAAATATCCGCCGCATTCGTACATGTAACCGAGCCGTTCCGCCCGCTTCGTCTCGTCCTTGGCCAGTTCGATATCGCCCGCCCAGTCCGACCAGAAGGTCAGCTTGCGGCGATCCTCCCACGGAAAATCGAACAGGATCGCCAGCATCTGCGTGGTCAGTTCGATCGCCACGGTATCGACCCAGTCGAATTCCTCACCGTAAGGCAGCGAATCGAGAATCTCGGCCGTCCGGCGGCGGATATCGTCGCTCATCCGCACCATCTCGCTCGGCGTGAAGGCGGGGGCGACGGTGCGGCGCTGGCCGGTGTGCTTGGGCCGGTCCATCGCGATGAACATCGGCATTTTCACCGCATCGTCGCGCTCGATGAAGTCGGCGATGGTGATGCCCCCGGCTTGCGAGGAATAGACGTCCGGCAGCGACTCGATCTCTACGATCGGCTTGTAGGACGAGATCGACCAATAGGGGCCGTAATCGCTATGCTCGACACGGTGCACCGGCGCTGTGGCGCGCAAGGTGCGGAACGGCGCATGCCAGGTGTCGTCGCGGTACAATTCCGCCCGGCTGACATCCAGCGGATCGACCGCCGGCCCTTCGGCCACGTCCTTGAGTAAAGTCGCCATCCTGCCTCTCCCGTATTTTCGGGAGAGTGGAGCGCTAACTGACACTAAGGTCAATAGCTTCTTGTAACCGATGGAATTGAGGGGGACTTATCTACTCCCCTCCCTGGAAGGGAGGGGCAGGGGGTGGGTCGGTGTGGGGAGGGGGCGGCGCGCCCTCGAGAGCGACCCACCCCCGACCCCTCCCTTCCAGGGAGGGGAGCAAAAAGAATTTAGCCCCGCCCGAACAACGCCTTCAGGTTCAGCTTGCCCGATCCCGATTGCAACACCCCGCGCCGGAACGCGCGCGCGCCGATCGTGATGACGATGCCGACCCACAGCAATTGCCACGCCAGCGCCAGCATATGCGGCCACACCTCCGGTTCGTTCGCCGCCCGCGCCGCCATCGCGAAGGGGGAGGAGAGCGGGAACCATTCGGCGAACGTCGCCACCGCACTGCCCGGCCGCGATGCCGCGACCGAGGCGAGGCCGAACATCGCCACCTGCACGATGGTGATCGGCAGCGACAGCATCTGGATCTCGCGCATCGTCGAGGCCTGCGCGCCGACGCTCAGGAACACCGCACCGAGCAGCAGATACGCCATCGTGAAATAGGCGAAGAACAGCACGATATAGGTCGGCATCCCCACCGCCGGCCCGATATTGGCGAGGCCCGCCGCCATGCCCGCCGGCATCAACGTGCTGATCTGGCTGACCAACGTCCCCCAGAAGGCGACGAACAGCACCGCCACGCCGAACATGCCGAGCAGCTTGCCGAGGAACACCGATTCGAGCGGCACGGCGGCGGCCAGCACCTCGATCACCTTGTTGCTGCGTTCCTCCGCCATCGTGCCGACCGCCTGTCCGGCGAGCAGCAGGGTCAGGAAGAAGATGCCGAACACGGTGAAGAACGCCGCCTGGTTCTTGCCGCCGATCGAGGCCTTGGCCCGGACGATCGACTGTTTGGTCGCATCGCTCAGCGGCGCGGCGTTGCCCATGCGGCCGACCCGCAACGTCTGTTCCGCCAGTTCGGCGAGATAGTCGGCGGTGCGCGATCCTTGCGCGCCGTACAGGATCGTCGGCTTCTCCAATGGCCCGTACAGGACCGAGGCGACGTCATAATCCTTCGCCTGCAATTCGGCGCGCGCCCTGGCCGCCGGATCGGCATCGGGCGTTTGGGTGGTCAGCGCCGGCGGGCGTTCGTCGCGCCCGCGGAATACGCGGCGCATGCGATCGTCGACCGCTTTCATCACCGTCGCCTGTTCGGGCGACACGATCGCGACGATCCGTTCCTTGCCGTCCGAACCGGACGCGACCGTCGCCGCGCCCAGCCCGCCGATCGCGCCGAACGATCCCATGATCAGCGGCGCGAACAGGAAGATCAGGAAGGTCGGGGTGAATACCGTGGCGATGAAATCGCGCCGCGCGATGGTCAGCGTCTGGCGGATCAGGCGGCGGGTGTTGCTGGTGGTCATGCCGCGCCCTCCAGCGTTCTGGCATCGTCATCGATCGCATCCGCGCCGACGATGCGCACGAACGCATCATGCAGCCCCGGCCGCTCGATCGATAGTCCGGATATGCCGAACCCGGCGTCGATCAGCGTCTTCAATATGCCCTCCGCCCCGTCGTCCGGCACGGTGAAGGTCCAGCCGTCGCTGCCGCGCGCCGCATCGGCGGGTAGCAGGGCGGCGATACCTTCTCCATCGAGCCGCGGCACATAATGTGCGCGCATCGGCAGCGTGCCGCGCGCGTCCGCCACGGTGCCCTCGAAGCGGCGCTTGCCCCCGGCGATGATCGCCAGCCGGTCGCACAGGCGTTCCGCATGCGCCATCACGTGCGTCGAAAACAGGATCGTCGCGCCCCGATCGCGCTCGGCGAGGATCAATGCCTCCAGCCGTTCCTGATTGACCGGGTCCAGCCCCGAAAACGGCTCGTCCAGCACCAGCAGGTCGGGCCGGTGCACCACCGATCCCAGCAACTGCACCAGTTGCGCCATGCCTTTCGAAAGCTTGCGGATCTTCGTATCTACCGCATGACCCAGCCCGGCGGCCTCCAGCAATTCCACCGCGCGCTTGCGCCCGGTCTTCAGGTCCAGCCCGCGCAGCGCGCCGAGAAACGCGATCGCATCCTTCGCCTTCATCGCCGGATACAGGCCGCGCTCCTCGGGCAGATAGCCGACCCGGTCGCTCGCCTCGCGCGGGCGATCATGGCCGAGCAGCGTGCGGCTGCCGCCGTCCGGCTCGATGATGCCGAGCAGCATGCGCAACGTCGTCGTCTTGCCCGCGCCGTTCGGCCCGAGCACGCCGTAGATCGCCCCCTTCGGCACCGCGATATCGACCCCGTCGACCACGCGCCGCCCGCCGAAATTCTTGATCAGCCCGCTCGCGCTGATCGCCAGTTCGCTCGTCAACGAAAATTCCCCTGAAATCACGGTCCGTGGTAGCGGGGCGATGTGCCGCAAGACAAGCCACTCACTGAACGCCTGAAGGCGAAAGCCGCGGAATTCGGCTTCGTCGCCTGCGGCGTGGCGCGCGCCGACGCCGCGCCACAGACCGCCCAGCGTTTGCGCCAATGGCTGTCCGAGGGCCGGCACGGCGACATGATCTGGATGGAGGAGCGCGCCCATCACCGCGAATCCCCCGCCGCTTTGTGGCCCGAGGTACGCTCGGTCATCGCTTTGGGCATGAGTTATGCCCCCGCCACCGATCCGCTCGCGCTGGCGGGCGAGGGGGAGATCGGGCGCATCTCGGTCTATGCCCAGGGCGGCGATTATCACGACGTGGTGAAGCGCAATTTGAAGGCACTCGCCCGCTGGCTGGTCTCAGAGTCTCCGTCCGACCTAAAAGTGTTCGTCGATACCGCGCCGGTGATGGAAAAGCCGCTATCCGAGGCGGCGGGTTTGGGCTGGCAGGGCAAGCACACCAATCTCGTCAGTCGGGATCATGGCAGCTGGCTGTTCCTCGGCGCGATCTACACCACACTCGATCTCGCGCCGGATGTGCCGGGCAGCGACACGTGCGGCAGTTGCGACGCCTGCCAGCGCGCCTGCCCGACCGATGCGTTCCCCGCGCCATACCGCCTCGATGCTCGACGCTGCATCTCGTACCTGACGATCGAGCATACGGGGGCCATCCCGCACGAATTCCGCGAGCAAATCGGCAACCGCATCTACGGCTGCGACGATTGCCTGGCAGTATGCCCGTGGAACAAGTTCGCCGCCTCGGCCAGCGCCAACCTCGCCTTCGCGCCCCGCGCCGAACTCGCGGCACCGGAACTCGCCGATCTGTTGGCGCTGGACGATGCCAGCTTCCGCCAAGTCTTTGCCGGCTCCCCGATCAAACGCATCGGCCGCGACCGGATGGTGCGCAACTGCCTGATCGCGGCGGGTAATAGCGACTCGGCTGTGTTGGTGGTGCCGGTGAGGAGCTTGCTGGACGATCCCTCGCCGGTGATCCGCGAGGCGGCGGAATGGGCACTCGCGCGGTTGATTTAGACCAACCGAACCTCAAACCCCGTCCGTGCTGAGCCTGTCGAAGCACTGCCCTTCTTTTCCACCGTCGAGAAGAAAGGCAGTGCTTCGACAGGCTCAGCACGGACGGTGAATGTTCAAGCAATCACTTCCCGTTGCGCGCCCGCATCGCCAGCGCCGAGACGCAACTCGCCCGGTCCACCGGGCTGCCATCCCCCTGTCGCGTGTCGAGATAGGTGACCACCGGCTCGGCCGATCCCTTGGGGTAGAGATACGCATCCAGCACGCAGGTCGCGCTACTGAACTGCAGTTTGCGCGCATTGCCCTCCATCATGTCCGCGGTCGGCGTGCCGAAGCGGGCGACCAGCCCGCGCGCATTCTGCCCGATCACGCCTTCCAGCCCGAACGTGCCGGTCGGGATCGGCACCGGTGCCGCGCGCGCTGGGCGCGGGGCGGAACCGCCGGACGCGCAACCGGCGAGCACCAGCCCGGGCAGCAATACGATCATCGCGCGCTTCACGTCCGTTTTCCCCGAAATCCAAGATGGAACCAATGCGTGGCCATCGCTGCCACTATAACCGGTGCCGCCAGATTGACGACGGGCAGGACGAACAGTCCGGTGCCGATCAGCCCGAGCACGAAACGGCTGATCGTGGTCGATCCGCGCCACGCCTTCAGGTCCGCTGCCGCGACATGCCGCACCGCGACCATATCACCCAGATCGCGCCCGAGCAGCCAGCCGTTGACGACGAAGAACAGGATCGCCGGCCCCACCCCGGTGAACAGCAGCAACAGATAGATCGGCGACAAGGCGACGTTGACGATCAGGAAGCGCACCGCCGATCCCAGCCCCATCGCGATCGATCGCCCGACGCCCACGGGCCGGGCGGCGGCGAGCATGTCGGGATAATGCCTCGCCTCCACCGCCAGCACGATCTCGTCGGCGAACAGCCCGATCACCAGCATCGCCACCGCGCGGAACAGCACTCCGGCTGCGATCAGCGCGAGGATCGCCGCGACCACGCCGGCGAACTGATACACCACCTCTCCCGCGCCAGACCATGCGATCAGCCACAACATCCCGAACCAGCCCGCCACCCCCAGCACCGCGAGCAGCACTACGGTCAGCATCAGAGACTTAAGGAACACCGCGATGAAGCGCCGGTCGCCGAGCTGCGCGATGGAGAGATAGAGCGCCTGGATCATGGAGGGGGTTTAGAGCGTTTGGATACAGGAAGCGACCACCTCCCAACCTTCGTTCGCCCTGAGCCTGTCGAAGGGCAAGGGCGCAGCGCTTGGCCGAAGTCCGAACGGAGGGGGCAGTTGCGTCCGCGCCCCCCGCCCCCTAGTGCGCAAACATCCAATTCCCGCTCAGGAGCGCCCATTTTGACCACCCCAACTTACGACGTCGTCGCCATCGGCAACGCCATCGTCGATGTCTTGTCGCAGTGCGACGACGCCTTCATCACCTCCGAAGGCATGGCCAAGGGTTCGATGCAGCTGATGTTCTCGCCCGAGGATGCCGATGCGCTCTATGCCAAGATGGGTCCGGGGATCGAGGCGTCGGGCGGTTCGGCGGCGAACACCGTTGCCGGCATCGCGGCTCTGGGCGGCAAATGCGGCTTCATCGGCCAGGTCGCCAAGGACCAGCTCGGCGATGTCTTCGCGCATGACATCCGCGCGATGGGCGTCACCTTCGGCACCACCGCTCGCGACGGCGAGCCGACCACCGCCCGCTGCCTGATCTTCGTCACGCCCGATGGGCAGCGCACGATGAACACCTTTCTCGGCGCGTCGCAATTCCTGCCCCAGGCGGCACTCGATCACGCGCTGATCGCCGATGCCGCGATCCTGTATCTCGAAGGCTATCTCTGGGATCCCGAGGAACCGCGCGCCGCGATGCGCGCCGCTATCGAGGTGTCGCGCAAGGCCGGCCGCAAGGTCGCCTTCACGCTCAGCGACGTATTCTGCATCTCGCGCCACGGCGGCGATTTCCGCAAGCTGATGGCCGACGGCCTGATCGACATCATGTTCGCCAACGAGGCCGAGATCCTCGCGCTGATGGAGGTCGAGGATTTCGACTCCGCGGTTGCAGCAGCGGCGGCGGAAGTGCCGATGCTGGTCGTAACCCGCAGCGAAAAGGGCGCGATCGCGGTCTCCGGCGGCAAGACGACTACCGTGCCCGCCGCGCCGGTCGAGCGCGTCGTCGATACGACTGGTGCCGGCGACTTGTTCGCCGCCGGTTTCCTGTCGGGCCAGGCGAGTGGCAAGAGCATCGAACAGTCGCTGAAACTGGGCGCTCTGTGCGCGGCGGAGATCATCAGCCATGTCGGTGCCCGCCCACAGGTGGATTTGAAGGCGCTGGCTGCAAAGATCGACTGAACCCTCGTCGCCCCGGCGAAGGCCGGGGCCGCCGGATGTGGGGCAGGCGATTGCCGATTGCGCAGCGGCCCCGCCCTCCGCCGGGGTGACGACATAAAGAAAGGGGCCGGGAATTGCTTCCCGGCCCCTTATTCATTCGAAACGCGCGCCCGGAACTACGGCTTCACCGGCGCGACATATTCGCCCATCTCCGGCCCATCTTCCTCGTCCAGCCCCTTGGCAAGCCGGCTGTTGCGCATGCCATAGACGAAATACAGGATGATCGCGCCCAAAGTGTACCAGCCGAAGAATACCAGCACGCGGTATTCGACGGTGAAGATCAGCGCGATGCAGGCGACGATGCCCAGCGCCGGCAGGATCGGGAACAGCGGAACGCGGAACCCGCGCGGGATTTCCGGGTGCGTCTTGCGCAGCCAGATTACCGACAAGCAGACGATCGCGAACGCCGCCAGCGTGCCGACCGAGGTCATGTCGCCCAGCGTGTTGATGTCGAAGAATGCCGCCGCGCTCGCCGTGATCAGGCCGACCAGGATCGTGTTGACCCACGGCGTCTTGAACTTCTGGTGCACCGTCGCGAACACGCGCGGCAACAAGCCGTCGCGCGCCATCGTGTAGAAGATGCGTGTCTGGCCGTACATCAGCACCAATACGACGGAGGTCAGGCCGACGATCGCGCCAGCCTTCACCAGCTTGGCGAACCATGCCCATTGCGGCCCCAGCGCATCGACCGCGACGGCGACGGGATCGGGCACGTTCAACGTCTTGTAGTTGACGATCAACGTCATCACGATCGACACGAGGATGTAAATCACAGTGCAGGCCGCGAGGCTGCCGAGCAGGCCGATCGGCATGTCCTTCTTCGGATCCTTGGCTTCCTGCCCGGCGGTCGAAACCGCCTCGAACCCGATATAGGCGAAGAACACGATCGACGCGGCGCGCAGGATGCCGCCCCAGCCGAACTTGCCGTCCTCACCGGTCGCCGCCGGGATGAACGGATCCCAGTTGGACTTCAGCGTATCGAAATGCGCGATCACGAAACCGCCGCAGATCAGGATGAAGGCGATGATCACGGTCAGCTTCACCGCGACGATGAAGTTGTTGACCTTCGCGCTCTCCGACACGCCGACCACCAGCAAAGCGGTCATCGCCATGCAGATCAGGAAGGCGGGCAGGTTGAACAGATACGTCACCGGTGCGCCATTGACGATCACCGGCACCAGGTCGTTGCCCGCTGCCTGCATAACGGTATGGCCGCTCGGCCCGGTCAATTCGACCGGAATGACGAGGCCGAAATCCCTAAGCAGGCTGACGACGTACCCCGCCCAACCGACCGCCACGACGGACGCCGCCAGGCCGTATTCGAGCAGCAGCAGCGCGCCCATGATCCACGCGGCGAACTCGCCGATCGTGGTGTAGCTATAGGTATAGGCCGAACCGGAAACCGGCAGGGTCGAGGACAATTCGGCGTAGCACAGGCCGGCCAGCCCGCAGACGATGCCGGCAATGACGAACGAGATCAGCACGGCCGGGCCGGCGTGCAAGGACGCCGCGCTGCCGGTCCGGACGAAGATGCCCGCGCCGATGATGCAGCCGATCCCCAGGAAAACCAGGTTCCACGCACCCAAAGTACGTTTGAGTTCGCTCTTCTCCGTCTCGCGCTGCACCTGCTCCACCGTCTTGCGGAGCAACATGCGCGAGAGGATACCCGTCGTGGGCTGTGTCGCCATTCGTTCTTCCCCTTTGCCGCCCCGACCCCGAGACGACGATCCTGATTATGTCGCGGAGCCTAATGGCAAATCGAGGACGTGCAATCCCTTATCGGTGGGCCGAGCGCGTGGCCGCTAGCGCTTGACCAACATCGGCCCCAATGGCTGCCCGGCCAGGATATGGACGTGGAGGTGCGGCACTTCCTGCCCCGATTGCCGCCCGGTATTGGCGAGCAGGCGGTATCCCGGCACGACCAGCCCGGCGTCGCGCGCGACCTTGCCCACCGCGCGGATGAAGCCGGCGATCTCCGCGTCGGACGCCTTGCCGCTGAAATCGTCCCACGAAACATAGGGGCCGCGCGGGATCACCAGAATGTGGATCGGCGCCTGCGCGTTGATATCGTGGAACGCGACCGCCCACTCGTCTTCGTACACGCGCTGCGACGGAATCTCGCCGCGCAGGATCTTCGCGAAGATGTTCTGGTCGTCATACGGCTTGGTGGCGTCGATCGGCATAAACTCCCCTCCCACTTGTGGGAGGGGCAGGGGGAGGGCCTGTCCACAATCCCGGCGGTACGATCAATTCCATGCCCTCCCCCGACCCCTCCCGCAAGCGGGAGGGGAGAGATCATGTGGCCCGCCCCGCCTTTTCGTCGATTCCCGAAACACCCTCGCGGCGCGCGATCTCGGCGCGCACGTCGTCTAGGCTCAGGTCGGCATCGGCCAGCAAGACGAGCAGGTGGAACACGAGGTCCGCCGCCTCCTTGGTCAATTCCGCGTGATCGTCGCTGACGGCGGCGATCACGGTTTCCACCGCCTCCTCGCCCAGTTTCTGCGCGATCTTGGCGCGCCCGCGCGAGAACAATTTAGCGGTGTAGGAGGTCGCCGGATCGGCCCCGCGCCGGGCGCGGATCGTCGCTTCGAGCGTGGTCAGGATATCGTCGGCCATGCGCTTTCGCTGGCGCAACAGGTCGGGAAGGTCAATCCTTCCGCGCTTTCTCGAACCGCCGGCGCATCGCCCGCCGCACGATCCACACCCCCGCTGCCGCCATCACGAACAAAGCGATATCCGACAATTCCGGCATGCTGCGCGTGTGGATCACGCCGCTATGTGGGGTGGCCGCGAGCGCGGTGGGGAGGATGAGCAGGGGAAGTAGCAGCGCGCGCATGTCGTGCGATTAGCGCACTGCCCTTAACATCCCGTCATCCCGGACTTGATCCGGGATCCCGCTACCTCGCCCCGCACCGAGTGGTAGAAGCGGCCCCCGCCCACGCAGCAGTACCCTAAACCGAAACCGGCCGCCGCACCGGAACCCCCGCCGCCGCCAGCGCGGCATGCGCATCGGCGATGCTCGCCTCGCCGAAATGGAAGATGCTCGCCGCCAGCACTGCGCTCGCATGGCCCTCGATCACCCCGGCGACCAGATCGTCCAGCCTTCCGACCCCGCCCGACGCCACCACCGGCACCGCGACCTGATCGGCGATCGTCCGGATCAGGTCCAGATCGTAGCCACCGCGCGTCCCGTCCCGGTCCATCGACGTTACCAGCAATTCGCCCGCGCCCAGCCGCACCAGATTCAGCGCATGCTCGATTGCATCGATCCCGGTCGCGCGCCGTCCGCCATGCGTGAACACCTCCCAGCGCTCGCCCGAGTGCCGCGCATCGACCGAGGCGACGCAGCACTGGCTGCCGAAGCGATCGGCGATCTCCGCCACCAGTTCCGGCCGCGCGACGGCAGCGGAATTCACCGCCACCTTGTCCGCGCCCGCCAGCAGCAAAGCGCGCGCATCGGCCGCGCTGCGCACCCCGCCGCCGACCGTCACCGGCATGAAGCACACCTCCGCCGTCCGCCGCACCACGTCCAGAATCGTGCCCCGCGCCTCATGGCTGGCGGTGATATCGAGGAAGCACAATTCATCCGCCCCTGCCGCGTCATAGGCCCGCGCCTGCTCCACCGGATCGCCGGCATCCTTCAGATCGACGAAGTTCACGCCTTTGACGACGCGGCCATTCGCAACGTCGAGACAGGGAATAACGCGCGCACGAACGGTCATGAAGAGAGCCCCTCCTCTTCAGGGGAGGGGTTGGGGTGGGGCCGTGCCGCAGAAACTAATGCTGGTCTTTTTGAGATGGGACCTCCCCACCCCAACCCCTCCCCTGAAGGGGAGGGGCTTGAGAAAGAAGCACCCCTCACGCCGCCGCCGCCACGCTCAACGCCGCCGCCAGATCCAGCCGCCCGTCATACAGCGCGCGCCCGGTGATCACCCCCTCGACGCCGTCCTTCGCATGCAGCGCCAGCACATGAATTTCGCCGATCCCCTTCACGCCGCCGCTCGCGATCACCGGAATCCGCACCGATCGCGCCAGATCCACCGTCGCCTCGACGTTGCACCCCTTCAGCATCCCGTCGCGGCCCACGTCGGTGAACAGCAAAGACGCCACGCCGGCATCCTCGAAGCGCCGCGCCATGTCGATCACCTCTACCGTCGAGACATCCGCCCAGCCGCGCGTCGCGACCATGCCATCCTTGGCGTCCACCGCCACGACGATGCCGCCGGGAAAATCCTTCGCCGCCTCGCGCACCAGCTCAGGATTCTCCAGCGCCGCGGTGCCGATCACTACGCGCGACACGCCCAGATCGAACCACCGCTCGATCCCCGCCCGGTCGCGGATGCCGCCGCCCAATTGCACATGTCCCGGAAACTGTGCGACGATCGCCGCGACCGCCTCGCCATTCACCGATTTGCCCGCGAACGCGCCGTCCAGATCGACGACATGCAGATATTCCGCGCCTTGCCCGGCGAAGATCATCGCCTGCGCCGCCGGATCGTCGCCATAGACCGTCGCCCGGTCCATATCGCCCTCGGCCAGCCGCACGACCTGCCCGCCTTTCAGGTCGATGGCGGGAAACACGATCAGGGACGCCATGCGAGAAACCTTTCCAGCAGCGCGAGGCCGTAGCGCTGGCTCTTTTCGGGGTGGAACTGCACGCCGAGCATCGTGTCGCGCCCGATCGCGGCGGTGATTTCGCCGTCATGATCGGTCGTCGCGATCACGTCCGCGCCGCGATAAGCGTAGGAATGCAGGAAATACGCTTCGCCCGGTGCGATCAGCGCATGGGGGCGGGCAGGGATCACGTCGTTCCAGCCCATGTGCGGCACCTTAGCCGCCGGGTCGCGCGGCTCGATCAGCGCCACGGTGCCGGCCATCCAGCCGAGCCCGGCATGAACGCCATGTTCCTCGCCCGTCTCGGCCATCAATTGCATGCCCACGCAGATGCCGAGAAACGGCGCACCGTCCCCCCGTACCCGCGTTTCCAGCGCCTCGATCATCCCCGGTACCGCGCGCAGCGCCGATGCGCAGGCACCGAACGCGCCCACGCCCGGCAGCACTATCCGGTCGGCCTTCGCCACCAGATCGGCATCGGCGGTTACGGAAACGTCGCTCGCCCCCGCCGCGCGCAGGGCGTTGTGGACCGAATGGAGATTGCCCGCGCCGTAATCGATCAGCGCGATGTTCATGCCAGAAGTGCGGAGAATCCGTCCGCCGCCATGCTTGCGGTGAAGGCGATCACCTCCGCCGTCGCGGCCCCGCTCGCCACGAACGGATCGCTCGCGACCAGCGCCTCGACTTCGGCCTTGCCCCCACGACACAGGATCACGCCGCCGGTGCGCGGCGTCCGCCGGCCGGAGGCGAGGAACAGCCCGGCATCATAGCCCTGCTCCAGCCACGCGACATGCTCGCGCATTCGCGCATCGATCTGGTCGAGTGGCACGACATAGGTCAGCACGATCGCGCACAAAGGGGCGTCGGGCCGTTCCATCCTACAGCACACCCTTGGTGCTCGGCACCGCATCGGCCTTGCGCGGATCGATCTCCGCCGCCTCGCGCAGCGCCCGCGCCAGCCCCTTGAACGCAGCCTCGGCGATATGGTGGTTGTTCTGCCCGTACAGCGTCTCGATGTGCAGCGTCACCCCGGCGGTCTGCGCGAACGAATGGAAGAAATGCTCGAACATCTCGGTGTCCATTTCCCCCAGTTTCTTCTGCGAGAATTCGGTCTTCCACACCAGATACGGCCGCCCGGAAATGTCGATCGCGACGCGCGTCAGCGTCTCGTCCATCGGCGACAGCGCGTCGGCATAGCGCCGAATCCCGCGCTTCTCGCCCAGTGCCTTGGCGATGCACTCGCCGATCGCCAGGCCGGTATCCTCGACCGTGTGGTGCTGGTCGATATGCAGATCGCCCACCGTTTTGACGTTCAGGTCGATCAGGCCGTGGCGGGAGAGTTGCTCCAGCATATGATCGAAGAAGCCGATTCCGGTCGAAACCTCGTAAATCCCGGTCCCGTCCAGATTGACGGTCACGTCGATGCTGGTCTCGCTGGTGCGGCGGCTGATGGAGGCGATGCGCATGTCCGCGCCTCCATAGCGCGTCTGGAAGTTCGCGCAATCTTGACCCTCTCGCCAATCCCGCTACCCAAGGGGCCATGAGCGATGGAATGCCCGACAGCCTGATTCCCTATGACGAGATCGTCCAGGAGGCGTTGCGCGCCGTGGTCGGCCGCGTGCTTGGTTCTGTCGCGGAGAATGGCGGCTTGCCCGGCGACCACCATTTCTACATCACCTTCAAGACGCAGGCCCCCGGCGTGGACATCCCGCAGCGCCTGATCGAGCGTTTCCCGGACGAGATGACGATCGTCATGCAGAATCGCTACTGGGATCTGGTCGTCGATAACGAGCGCTTCTCGATCGGCCTCAGCTTCAACCAAGTGCCCTCGAAGCTGGTGATTCCCTATTCGTCGGTCACCGGCTTCCACGATCCGAGCGTGAATTTCGAACTCCGCTTCCAGGCGCAGGAAGGCCCCGACGGTCCCGATCCGCACGATGAAGCCGAGAATGACGGCCCGACTGCGGTGCCGGTCGAGGACGGATCGAACGTCGTGGCGGTGGATTTTAAGCGCAAAAAATAGCATTCGTCACCTCAGCGCAGGCTGGGGTCTCGTGCCGCATGGTCGCGCTGTCGTCCTGAGATCCCAGCCTGCGCTGGGATGACGAGGGAGTGCATATGACCGAAACCCGCACCGAAACCGATTCGTTCGGCCCGATAGAGGTCCCCGCCCAAGCCTATTGGGCCGCACAAACCCAACGCTCGATTGAGAACTTCCCGTTCGGCGCGCACGAGCGCATGCCGATCGCGATCGTCCACGCCTTGGCGCTCGTCAAACAGGCCGCCGCCCGCGTGAACCGTACCCACGGCCTCGCCGCTGATCCCGCCGACGCGATCGAAACCGCCGCCGCCGAAGTCGCGTCGGGCAAGCTCGACGATCATTTCCCGCTGGTCATCTGGCAGACCGGCAGCGGCACGCAGAGCAACATGAACGTCAACGAGGTGATCGCCGGCCGCGCCAACGAAATTCTCACCGGCAAACGCGGCGGAAAATCTCCCGTCCATCCCAACGATCACGTCAATATGAGCCAGTCGTCCAACGACAGCTTCCCGACCGCACTCCACATCGCCGCCGCGCTCGCCGCCACGCACCGTCTCGTGCCTGCGCTGCAAAAGCTGGAGGCCAGCCTGCTTGCCAAGGTCGAGGCATGGGGCGATATCGTGAAGATCGGCCGCACCCACCTTCAGGACGCGACGCCGCTGACGCTCGGCCAGGAATTCTCCGGCTATTACGCGCAGATCCGTCTCGCCCGCACGCGCCTCGTGCCGCTGATCGAACACGGTCTCAGCAAACTCGCACAGGGCGGCACCGCCGTCGGCACCGGCCTAAACGCGCCGGACGGGTTCGCCGAGGATTTCGCCGCCGCTGTCTCAGGCCTCACCGGCTTCCCGTTCGAAACCGCGCCGAACAAGTTCGAGGCGCTGGCCAGCCATGACACTCTGGTCGATTTTTCCGGCCGCCTGAACGGCCTCGCCGTCTCGCTCACCAAGATCGCCAACGACATCCGCCTGCTCGGCAGCGGCCCGCGCTCCGGCATCGGCGAACTTCATCTGCCCGAAAACGAACCCGGCAGCTCGATCATGCCCGGCAAGGTCAACCCCACGCAGTGCGAGATGCTGACGATGGTCGCCGCGCAGGTGATCGGCAACCATACCGCCGTCACCGTCGGCGGGATGCAGGGGCATCTCGAACTCAACGTGTTCAAGCCGTTGATCGGGGCGGCGGTGCTGCGCTCGATCGATCTGCTGACCGTCGGCATGGAGAGTTTCGCGGAACGCTGCATCGATGGTCTCGAACCCGATCGCGCGCGCATAGCCGATCTGGTCGCGCGCTCGCTGATGCTGGTGACTGCACTCGCCCCCGAAATCGGCTACGACAATGCCGCCAAGATCGCCAAGCACGCCCATTCCGAAGGACTGACGCTGAAGAAATCCGGCCTCGCTCTCGGACTGGTCGACGAGGCGACATTCGATCGCCTGGTCCGCCCGGAAGACATGACCTGATCCCCCCGGCGGTGGGATTGGAACTCCAAACCGCCTCGCGCGCTTTCACACCGCAAGCGGAGGGATTCATATCATGAGTGCAACGACCATAGGCGCGCTGATCGGCGGCGCGATCGATTCGATGAGCGGCGACGATGGCGCGGTGGACGGCGCGATCAAGGGCGCGATCGTGGCCAACGTGCTGAAGGTCACGCTGCCTTTGGTCGTTACATATGCGGTCGGCTGGGCCGTGCTGCGCGGCGCGACGGAACTCAAGGCCAAGGTGTTTGGCGGACTGCAGGGAGAGAAAGCATGATTCGCGGTATTCTAGGTGCATTGATCGGCGGCGAGATCGATCGTCGCGACGGCAAGGGCGGGTTGAAGGGTGCGGCGATCGGCATCATCGCCAGCCGGCTGATCCCGCGGCTCGGGCCGTTCGGTCTGGCGATCGGCGGTGCCTATGTCGCGAAAAAGGCCTATGATCGCCACCGCGCCGCCAAGACGACGCTCTGATTCGACGCGCCCGCCAACGCGGTTTTGTTGGCGGGCGAGGGCGGGTATGGGTTGACGTGCGCCCCATCCCGCCGCCACTAGCGCCCATGCCGGATTCCGCAAAGCCGATCGACCCCGAAGATCCCCATGGTTTCAAACGCCGTGGCGTGCTCTTCGTCCTGTCCTCGCCCTCCGGCGCGGGCAAATCGACCATAGCGCGCAAGCTGCTCGCGGCCGAGCCCGAACTCAGCATGTCGGTGTCCTACACCACGCGCCCGCCGCGTCCGGGCGAGGTCGAGGGCAAGGATTACCACTTCGTCGATCTCGAAACCTTCCGCGAGATGGTGGCGAACCACGAATTCCTCGAATGGGCGCACGTCTTCAATCATCGTTACGGCACGCCCAAGGCGCAGGTGTGGAACGTGCTGGAACAGGGCAAGGACATCCTGTTCGACATCGATTGGCAGGGCGCGCAGCAATTGCACCAGCTCGCCGGTGGCGACGTGGTCCGCGTGTTCATCCTGCCGCCGTCGATGCCGATCCTGCGCGACCGCCTGGAAAAGCGCGCGACCGATTCGATGGACGTGATCAACGCCCGCATGGATCGCGCCGCAAACGAGGTCAGCCATTGGGACGGCTACGATTACGTGATGGTCAACGACGATGTGGAAGAATGCTTCGACAGCGTGAAGACGATCCTCGCGGCGGAACGCATCAAGCGCTCGCGCCAGACCGGGATCATCGGGTTCATCCGCAAACTGCTGCGCTGAACCGTCACCAGTTCACATTCTAAAATCCGTTCGAGCTGAGCCTGTCGAAGCTCAAGCGCCGCGCCTGCCCTTCGACAAGCTCAGGGCGAATGGAAGGGGCATTATCCAGCGCCCTTGCGCCACTCCATGATCAGGAACCACGGCACCCGCTTATACCGCGCGATGACCTTCTCGTCGCCGCCCACCGGCACCGGCTCCGCGAAATGCGTCAGCACCAGGCCCTGCTCCAGCAGCAACGACATGTAGGTCGATAAGGGCCGGTGCCAGTTCTGGATGCGGATGCCGCGCCAGCTCGCCCAATCGACCCGCTCGTCGAGATAATGGTCGATCGAATAGCGCACCCGCCCGCTAAAGTCGGTTTCCCACCCGCCCGGCATCCCGGCGGTGTTGAAGCTGTTGAGGTTGGCGATCAGCAGGGTGCCGCCCGGTCGCAGCACGCGCGTCATTTCCGCAATCGCCACGGCCACATCGGGAATGTCGATCAGCGAAAGATAACTGACGACCAGATCGAACGATGCATCGGGAAAATCCAACGCCTCTGCCCGCCCGACACGATAGTCGCCGGCACCATGGCGTCCACGCGCATGCTCGATCAGTGCTGGAACCGGATCGATCCCCGTCGTCGCGATGCCCGCCGCCGCCAGCATGCGGCAGAATCGCCCCTCGCCGCACCCGACGTCCAGCGCGTTTCCGAACCCCCCCCCGCGCACCCGCGCCAGCATCGGCGGATCGAGCACGAAGCGCCGCCCGAAATCCCCCGCATCGCCCATGTCGGCGATCCACGCCTGTGCCGATTCGGCCCAGCCGTTCGATCTGTGCGGGCTGCCCCGCTTCGGACCGGCCATGATCAGCCCAGCAGGTCGAGAAAACGCGCACCGGCGAAGAAATCGCGCCGCCGCGATTCGAGCGCGGCGATCGACACTTCGTCGCGGCCCCATTGCTCGGTCTGCCAATCCTCATCAGCCTCGACCGCGCGCCACACCGTTTCCGCCGTCGCCGCATCCTCGATCAGCGCCAGCGCGGCGATCAGCGATCCGCCGATCGTCACGATCGGGGACAGTCCGGCCAGCTCCCACGCCGATCGTGCCGCCATCGCCTCGCCCAGTCGCGCGACGGTCGCCGCCGGTTGCGAGCGATGCATGATGCCATGGACTATCTCGAACGTGACATCGTAGCGCGTGGTGGCCCAGGCGATCAGCGGATCCCACAATTGCGCCTGTCGCGCGACCAGGGCCGGCGGTTCGGGCGCGCGGTAGCAGAGCAGGTCGCTCTCCCCGAACGTCGCCAGGCTGGCGGCGAAGGCGGGCACGTCCGGCGCGATGCGATCGATCGCGGCGTTGGACAGGCCGGTCATCGGCATCGCGCGCGGATCGATCTCGCCCTCAACCGCGCGCCATTCGCCCGCCACAGCCTCGGCCAAGGCCGGGAAGAGCAGGGCCAGCGGCACGCGGCCGGGCGTGCGCACCGGCTTGCCGTCCAGCGCCACGACACCACCGGCATCGACCGTCACGTCCGTCCAGAATCGCTTCATCGCGCTCAGCCCTGTGGCGGCGTGCGCCAGCGCCGCGCCAGCGCCGCCGGCACCACCGCCATCACCACCATTGCCGAAATCACGATCGCCGTGCCCAGGATCTTCTGCTCCAGCGCCACCCCGCGCGACAGCATCACCAGACCGAACACCGCCCCGGCCGCGGCGACGATCCGGCTGGCGACGATCGCGAAATAACGGTTGCGGGCGGTGGTGTCGGGGTCGGTCATGGCTCGCCCTTACTATGCCGTCGCGCGGGGCGCCATCAGCCCCGGCAGATCGGCGACGCTTTCCGCCACCGCATGCGCGCCGGACGCCAGCAATTCCGCTGGCGGATGATACCCCCACGCCACGCCCAGCGCGCGCGTGCCAGCATTGCGGCCCATCATCATGTCGTAACTGGTGTCGCCGATCATCACCGTGGTCTCCGGCGCGGCACCCGCTTCGGCCATGGCCAGTTCGATCATCGACGGATGCGGCTTGGACGGGTGGCGATCGGCGGTCTGCAACGTGACGAAGCGCTGCCGGATGCCGTGCAGGTCCAGCACATGCGCCAGCCCGCGATCCGACTTGCCCGTCGCCACGCCCAGCACCCAGCCATCGGCCTCGAGCGCGTCCAGCGTGGGGAGCATATCTTCGAACAAAGGTTCGTCCGCCAGTGCCCCGGTCGCCCGCATCCGCTGGAACGCCAGCTTATAATCCTCGGCCATCGCGCGGTGTTGCGCCTCGCCGGCGTCCGGCAACAGCCCGCGCATCGCCTCGACCAGGCTGAGCCCGACGATGCGCCGGATCGCCGCGCGCTCCGGGATCGCCATGCCGTGCAGCGCGAATGCTTCCTCGACCGCAGCACAGATGTTCGCTTGGCTATCGACGAGCGTGCCGTCGCAATCGAATAGTGCGAGCTTGTTCATGTGAATGTCCGCATCAGATGCGCGATCGCGCGCCGCCCGGCCGCCTCCGCGCCGTCCGCCGCCGCCAGCCGCGCCGCCTCGGGCTTGGTCTGCCCCAGCTTGCGCGTGCCACGCCAGCCCTGGATCTCCAGCCGATAACCGACGATCGCGCGGGTCATCTGCCCGAACACCTTCGCGTTCATCTTGTCGCGCGTCCACGGTGCTTTCGGGGTAAGCTTGGCCTCATGTTCGGCGGAAAGGCGGTCGAGCTGATCGATCAATCCCGCGTCGTCCATCCGCCGCATCGTGCCTTCCAGTTCTACCGCGACGTAATTCCAGGTCGGCACTTGATCCGGCCCCAGACCGTACCAGTCCGGGCTGATATAGCCGTCCGGCCCCTGCGCCACGAACAGGGCGGTCGCGCCGTCCAGATGCCGCGCGATCCCGTTGCCGCGCGCGATGTGACAGCCGAGCGTGTCGTCATCGAGCCACACCACCGGCACATGCGCGACCCGTGGCCCGTCCGGCGTGGCGGCGAACACGGCCCCGAAGCCGAGCGCGGAGACGAGCTCGCGCATCGCCGCCCGGTCTTCCCAGCGAAAGGCGGCGTTCGGATGCATCAGGCCTTGGGCTTCGGCCCCGGCTTGGGCGCGTGCTTCTTGGGCCCGGGCTTCTTGGCCCCGAGCGTCTTCGCCCCCGGCTTCCTGGCACCAGCCCCCGGACGCGTGGTCGCCGCTTCGCTGCCGCGGTTGCGCCGTTCGCCCTTGCGCTCCTTGCGCACGGTCTTCGCGTGCTGCTTCGCCTGCTGCTTCTTCACCGCCTTGCTCGGCGGAGGAGGCGTTTCGAGCGGCATCGTGTTGCCAAGCATCTCGTCGAAACCAAGCTGCTTCAAACTCTCGGCGAAATGCGGCGGCAGTTCGGCCTGAACGTCGATCTCGCCCCCATCGGGATGATCGACCCGGATGCGGCGCGAATGCAGATGCATCTTGCGGCTGATATTGCCGGTGAGGAACGCGGCCTGCCCGCCATATTTGCCATCGCCGACGATCGGGTGGCCGATCGCGGCCAGATGCACGCGCAACTGATGCGTGCGCCCGGTATAGGGGATCAGTTCCAGCCAAGCAGTGGTCGTGCCCGCCATCTCGATCACGCGGTATCGCGTGCGGGCGGGCGAACCTTCCTTCTCGTCGACATGCATCTTCTCGCCGCCGCTGCCCGGCTGCTTGGCGATCGGCAGTTCGATCGTGCCGTCCTCGATCGAGGGCACGCCGACGACCAGAGCCCAATAGGTCTTGCGCGCGGTGCGCGAGGAAAAGGTCTTGGCGAAATACGCCGCCGCGCGCGTCGTGCGCGCGATCAGCAGCGCGCCGCTCGTATCCTTGTCGAGCCGGTGCACCAGCTTCGGCCTGCTCTCGCCATCGAATTCCAGCCCGTCGAGCAGACCGTCGACATGCTCGGTCGTCTTGGTCCCGCCCTGCGTGGCGAGGCCCGGCGGCTTGTTGATGACGATCGCCTGCGCATCGCGGTGGATCACCATCTCGCGGATGTAGGTGTTCTGCTCGTCGGAAAGCTCGACGCGCTCCTTCTTCTTCGGCGCATCCTCGCGCACCGCCTCGGCCGGCGGCACGCGGATCAGCTGGCCGACGGTCACGCGGTCGCCCGGCGTCGCGCGCGCGCCATCGACGCGCAATTGCCCGGTGCGCGCCCACATCGCCACATTGGTGAAGCTGGTGTCGGGCAAATTGCGCTTGAACCAGCGATCGAGCCGGATGCCGTCGTCATCGGCTCCGACCTTGAAGGTGCGGACGTCCTGGTCGCTCATGCTGCAATTCTCGTAAGGGTAAGGCCGGCGAACACAGCGGCACACGATCCGATGACCGAGGCCAGCACATAGGCCCCGGCGGTGCCGATCTCGCCACGCTGAAGCATCGACACGGTATCGAGCGAAAAGGCCGAAAAGGTGGTGAAGCCGCCGAGCACGCCGACGCCGATCAGCAGCCGCCATTGCTCGCCCGATCCTGCAGTGCGGGCCAGCGTGCCGACGAGCGCACCCATCAGGAGCCCGCCAATCAGATTCACGGTCAGCGTGCCCCAGGGGAAATCGGGACCGAACAGCGAAACCATCGCGCGCCCGGTCAAATACCGCGCACCCGAACCGACCGCGCCGCCGGCCATGACAAGGAAGAGGGAATACATGCCGCCCGCGTTAGCGCGGATAGGGCGGAAAGAGAACCTCGCGTGAATTGGGAACAGGAGCTTACCCTATTTCACTGCCTCCCCGGCGAAGGCCGGGGCCCAGTCGGGACACAGAAATGATCGGGCGCTGCGCGTCTTTACATGGACCTTCGCAACTGGGCCCCGGCCTTCGCCGGGGAAGCGCGATGATTTTTGGGGCCAGAAGGAAGACTCAAACCCCCCGGTTCGCCACGATATCCACATCCGTCCCGCCATCGCCGCGGCTAGTAAGAAACACCGCGAACGCGCCGTCGTCGCTCTTGCGCGTACCGCCCAGCACATGCTCGCCATTATCGGCCTGATGCTCGGCCGAATATCCCGCGTTCGATGCGCGGGTGTAGTAATAATCCAGCACCTTCTGCAGCGGTGCCGAACTCGCGAAGCTCACCGCGCGGATCGCACAGCCCCCGGAATCGTTGCCCGCCGCCTCGGTGACGCGCGCATCTGGATAGAGCGGCAGGTCGCGCGGCAGGCGCTGCGCCCAGCGCGTCGAATATCGCAGGTTGCCCGCGCACGATGCGCCGCCCTTCTGTCGTGACGCCAGCGCCCCCAGCGTCAACGATTCGCGCGCCGCCTTGCAGCCGGGGCAATCGCCTTTGGCCGCCGGGGTGGATTTCAGTTTCTCGCTAGTCGCGGCACCGGTCGTCGCACTCGCGGTCTTGCCCGATGCGGCGATGCCATCGGCCGGCAATGCGCCCGAATAGGGCCGGGCCGGAGGGCGCACCGCATCGGTGTTCGCTTGCGCCGCCAGTGCGGGATCGACCATGATCTGGTCCTGCAACGCCGCCATCATCGCCGGATCGCGTGTATTGCCGCTGGCATTGCCGTCGGTCAGTTCCGCATCCAGCGTATCGAGATTGCGTGTCGGTTCGGCACCGCCGCACGCGGCCAGCGCCACGGGCAGGATCAGAGCAAGGCTCAGTGGGAACAGGCGGACCATCGAAAACTCCCGAACGTGGCGTACGCCATGCCGTAGGAGCGGTTAAGATAGCGTTGGCAATCGCCACCCACCTCCCGTCATCCCCGCGAAGGCGGGGATCCCGCTGCCTTGCCCCGCACCAAGTAGAAGAAGCGGGATCCTCGCCTACGCGAGGATGACGGGGACACTCAGATCGCCGACACTTCGCCCCTTGCGCACCGAAAGTGTAGCGCATATGTAACACACATGCTTAACATTCTTTCGATCCTCGTCGGTCTCGTCGCCCTGATCTTCGCGATCCCAGGGCTCATCCCGCTGCTCGGCTGGCTCAACTGGATGGCCGTGTTCATCGGCGTGATCGGTCTCGCGATCGGCGCGCTGTCGAGCCACAATTCGGGCCGCAACCTCAATATTGCGGTGCTGATCGTCGCCGCGATCCGCCTGTCGCTCGGCGGTGGTTTCTTCTGATCCCAAATGAAAAGGCCCCGGCGATACGATCGCCGGGGCCTCGGTTCCTTTGAGGGCTACACCCTTAGCGGCAGCGCACGTTGCCGCGATCGATCGACGATCCCAGCGCCGCACCCGCGCCTGCACCAAGCAAGGTGCCGAGCGTGCTCGAACGGCCGTTCGACAATACGTTGCCGAGCACGCCGCCCGCCAAACCGCCGACGATCAGGCCGGTCGTGCCGTCGTTGCGGCGGCAATAATATTGTCCGTTGCCGCCGCGATAGATGCGGTCGTTACGGCCCAGTTGGCGCGGCTGGTAATAGCGGCCATCGCGATAATAGCGGTCGGCGTAATAGGTCCGCTGTCCGCCTTCGAAACGGTTGTAATCGTAATTGCGGTACTGCCGCCAATCGCGATTGTCCTGGCGCGCATTGCGGATATCGCCACGGCGATCCTGCCGCGCGTCACGCACATTGTCGCGATAATCCTCACGTGCGTTGCGCACGTCGCGCGGCGAGTCCGCCCGACGCACGTCGCGGCGATAATCGCGCTTCGCATCGCGGACTTCGTCGCGATAGTCGCGGTTTGCGCCCTGAACGGACTGCGCGGCGGCGGGTGCCATTAGCGGAATGGTCGGCAGAACGGTGGCCGCGATGGCTGCGGCAAGCAGAGTGATACGCATCGTCTTTCTCGCTTCTTCTTTGAGATCAGGTGAAGGAAGAACCATCGGGCGGGGGTGGGGGTTGCGTGAACCGCAAACTACCGCCCATTCACCCGCCCGACAGGTCGCTCGCGTCAGCCGTTCAGCGTGTGCGTCAGCGAGACTTCCGCGTTCAGCACCTTGGATACCGGGCAATTCGCCTTGGCATCGGCGGCGATCTCGGCGAACTGGTCGGCATCGATCCCCGGCACCGTCGCCTTCAGGTCGAGCTCGGATTTGGTGATGACGAATCCGTTATCCTTCTGGTCGAGCGTGATCTTCGCATTCGTCTCCAGCGTGCCGTCGCTGAAGCCTGCTTTGGCCAGCGCGAAGCTCAGCGCCATCGTGAAGCAACTCGCATGCGCCGCCGCGATCAGTTCTTCCGGGTTGGTGCCCGGCTCATCCTCGAACCGCGTGTTGAAGCCGTAAGGGCTGTCGTTCAGCACGCCCGACTGGGTCGAGACATGGCCCTTGCCGTCCTTGCCCAGGCCTTCGTAGCGGGCGGAACCCTTGCGCGTCGTCATCGTGTTTCTCCTGTGGTGTGGCCGGGTAACGCGAGGCCGGGCGGTTGGTTCATAAAGCCCCGTTTCAGGTGCAGGCTTCCGGCCGAACTTCTCCACGATATCCACGTTATCCACAGCGGCGTCACGTCGTTTCACCATTGGTGCGACTCGCATTGGGTGACACCATCCATGGGTAGCCGGCAGACGGGAATTGCAGAAAACTGCAAGGAACATCAGCAGGTTATGCTGAGGCAAGGGCTGGTGGCCGCAAGGCAAACCGCCCGTGTCGAGGCAAGCGCCCGGAGTGTCCCCGCGGACAGGAAGGCGTCGGTTTGCGGATGAGCTGGTCAAGCGGTCGTTCCTTCGGGAAAGACCGCTTGGCAGGCACCGAAACAGGCCAAAGGCAATGGTGAGCGATCTTGGTCGCGCGCCGTTGCAGGCCACCGGGGATCCGGGGTTGCCGACGTGTCGCATGGCGCGTCGCCCTCGCTTCCGGTGACCGAACCGCTCTGCCGGACGCCGCTTCGCGGTCGAGGGCAAAGCGTGCCGCCCGGGCGAACGAACCTGCTGGCCATCCCCCTGAAGGATGGACAGCGCGAACCGGAACCGGGGCGACAGAGGGGTCGGCAGCAATGCCGGCCCCTTTTTGCGTTTCGGTAGCCTGGGAATGTCGCTCCGCCACCAAACCCGCTAGACCCGCCCGCTATGATTCCCGTCGCGCACGTCATCCCCGAATTCGCCCCATGGCTCGATATGGCCGGCCTCGCCGTGTTCGCCGCGTCGGGCGGGCTCGCTGCCGCCAAGCGCGGGCAGACGATGGTCACGCTCGCCTTCTTCGCGCTGATCACCGGGGTCGGCGGCGGAACGGTGCGCGATTTGTTGATCGGCGCGCCGGTGTTCTGGATTCACGACAGCCGCCCGGCGGCGGTGTGCCTAATCGTGGCATTCGCGATCTGGGCGACGCCGGAACGCTGGTGGAAGGGTGCGGCGCTCGACTGGTTCGATGCGGTCGGCCTCGCCGCCTATGCCGTTTTCGGCGCGGCCAAGGCGCTGGGCTACGGCATCCCGCCCGTGCCCGCATTCCTGATGGGCGTGGTGACGGCGTGCGTCGGCGGCATCATCCGCGATGTGCTGGCCGGCGAACCCTCGATCCTGATGCGCCCGGAATTGTACGTGACGGCCGGCGCGCTGGCATCCGCACTCTACGTCACCCTGTTCCTGCTCGGCGCGCCGGTCTCGGTGGCGGCCGGCATAGCGGCCACCGCCGGTTTCGCGCTCCGGGCAGCGGCGATCCACTACCGCCTCGCGCTGCCGGCCTATCGCGGGCGGCGGTAAGGCACGGAATTGTTAACCGCGCCCCGTCAGCCCGCTTTAACCGCAGGCTGATAGCCCGTCCGGGTTCAGGGAGAATCGATCATGCGTCCGCTGCATTGCCTGCTGTTTTTCGTCGCCGTCCAATCGTCCGCCGCCTTCGCCGCCGAGCCGCCATTCTACGGCCCGATGAACGCGTGGGACGGCGTCGGTTTCAAGGATAGCCTGCAGAAGGACGGCACGTACCGGATCGTCGCGGGCGTCCGCTCCGGCGAGGCGATCGACATGGCGGTCTATCGCGCCGCCGAACTCGCCGATCAACTGGGCTTCGCCTATGTCGAGCTGCTCGGCGGATCGGAAACGCGCAGCTCCGGCCTCAATTCCGCGACGCTCTATGCGCGCCCCAGCCGCAGCGCCACTCCGCCCGCCGCGTGCCTTTCAAAACGCCCCTATACCTGCTCGACCGCCGACGTACGCCAGTTGCTGCGCGCGGTAGGCGGAACGGGCGGCGCGCAGCCGGGGGTGGCCGTCGCGCATCATGTCGATCGTTATGGCCGGCAGGTCTTCTATTCCGGCCCCGGCATCGGCGCGGTGCTGCCGGCGCGGCCCGTATCGCTTCCCGCCCAAACCCGCCTGGCCCAGTCGCGCGCCTTGCCCGATGCGCCTTACGCGTCGATCGCGATCGTCGGGCGCACCGGCGTTGTGGAATCGTCCGATCCCCAGACGAGATATCAACAGGCGCTGAAAGCCGCTCAGCCGGTCAAGGGTCGCGAACCGCGGCTCGGCTGGACCGTCAGCGACTGATCCCGGGCCGGGTCACAATGCCAGCGTGAAAAACTGGTTGTGCGGGCCGGTCGGGTAATCGGCGAACGCCGCGCAGCTTTCGAAACCAGCCTTGCGATATAGCGCGATCGCCGGGGCGTGGAGCGGCGCGGTGCCCGTCTCCAGGCTCAGCCGGCGATAGTTTCGCGCTTGCGCCTCGGCGACGATATGTTCCAGCAGGGCGCGTCCCACCCCGGTCCCGCGCGCCGCAGGGGCAGCCCGCATCGACTTCACCTCGCCGTGATCGGCCTCGAGCTGCTTGAGCGCGGCAAAGCCCGCCAGCATATTGCCCTGCCACGCCGTCCAGAACGTGACATCGCGCGCCGACAGGCCCGATGCGTCCAGCGTGAAGGCGAAATCGCCCATCGCGTCCTGCAACTCGTTGAGGTGATGAGCCAGCAGGTCCGCGACATATGGCGCGGTCGGATCGTCCTGCCGGATCGCCAGCATCTCAGTCGTCGGCCTGGCCCAAATTGATATTGTCGTACAGCACCAGCAGCGCGCTGACTTCGGCGATCACGGTTTCCTGTTCCGCCCGCCACCGCGCCGTCGCGTCTTCGGTCGGGACGCCGTGCTGGCCGTCATGCATCGTATAGCCCTGATCCATGAGCCAGATCGCGTCGGCGGCGCGCGACCGCTGGCGGCGCAGATGGTAGACCCACTGCTCGATTATGCCCGACGGTACCAATCGATCCAGATCACCCATATGATTGCGTAGCCGAGCCGGCACGTCGGCGCCATCGCGTAAAGCTGTCGGAATGGTCGGCGTGTCGATTACTGCGCGGGCAAGTGTCGTCACGCCCGGATCACGCCCACGGCGCTGAACGGCTTGGGCTCGGTCGGCGGGGTGGTGGATCGGTTGAGTTCGCACTGCCAGAAGCCGACATCGATCCAGCGGCCGTTCTTATAGCCGATCTCGCGATACACGCCCTGCCGCCGGAACCCGACCGCCTCGTGCAGCGAGATTGACGCCTCGTTCGGCAACGAGATCACGCCGATCGCCTGGGTGAAGCCCTGCTGCCGCAGCGTATCGATCAGCGCCTCGTACAGCAGCCGTCCGGTGCCTTGACCTTGCACCATGCCGCTGGCGTAAATCGATGTCTCCACGACATATTTATAGGCCGGCCGGTCGCGGAACTTCGTTGCATAGGCATAGGCCAGTATGCCGCCGTCCGCATCGCCGTTGGTCGCCACGATCCACGGATACAGCCCATCCGACGCGGCCATGCGCGTACGCATCTGGCGCGCGTCCGGCGCGTCGCTCTCGAACGAGACGGTGCCGGTCAGCACATAGGGTGCGTAGATCGCGGCGATGGCGGCGGCATCCTCGGGCCGCGCCGCGCGGATCGCGATCACGCGCCGATCGTCCCGGCGAACTTCGCGATCAGCATGTCGAGCAGGGTCAGATCGCCCTGCGCCGGTGCCGCGACCGGACCCATGCCGCCGCATTCCAAACAGCGTGCCTGGATCGAGGAGGCGCGGGTCAGGCGCTGCATGTCGCCCAGCGCGCGGGCCAGCACCGCCTTGTGATCGGCCGAGATGCGCGCGAACACGTCGCCTCCCGTCGTATCGTCGTCACCGCTGCCGGCGAATTGCGCGGCGAATTTGGCCAGCCAGCCCGGCTCCTTTTCCAGATACACCGCCTGTACCTTGGCCGGATCGAGTTTGGCGCGCTTCGCCGCCTCGGCGATCGCGTCGTTCAGACCGCCGAAGCGATCGACCAGCCCGATCTGCCGCGCCGTCCCGCCGTCCCACACGCGGCCCTGCGCGATCTCGTTGACGCGCTCGGGCGTCATCTTGCGCGCCTTGGAAACGCGATCGATGAACTGCGCATAACCGTGTTCGATCGCGGACTGGAGCAGCCGATCGGTCTCGGCATTCGTGCCGGCATAGATGTCCGGCTGGCCCGACAGCGGCGTGGATTTCACCCCGTCGCTGGTCACGCCGATCTTGGCGAGCGTGTTCTCGAACGTCGGGATGATGCCGAAGATGCCGATCGAACCGGTGATCGTGGTCGGTTCGGCAAAGATCATGTCACCGGCGGTCGAAACCCAATAGCCGCCCGATGCGGCGACCGAACCCATCGATATGACGACCGGCAGGCCCTGCTGCTTGGCCTCGAAGATCGCGCGACGGATCTTCTCGGATGCCAGCGCCGAACCGCCGGGCGAATCGACCCGCACCACCAGCGCCTTCAGCTTGTTCTTGGACAGGCCATCCAGCATCGCCTTGGCGATCGTGTCGCCGCCTGCCGTGCCGGCCTTCGCCTTGCCGTCGACAATCTCGCCCGCCACCGTCAGCACGCCGATCGCATCGCCGCTCTTGGGCAGCGGATTGGCGGCGAGATAGGTGTCGTATTTGATCGTGTTGAAATTGCCCGCCGGCTTCTTCGCGTCGGTGCCCACGATCTGCCCGACGCGTTTGTCGAACTCGATCCGCTCGGCCAGCTTGTCGACGATGCCGGATTGCAAATTGGCCTTGGCGATGTCGCCGCCGGCCGCCGTGATCACGGCGTCGGGCGTGGTCAGCATCGGCTCGAACTTGGCCTTAGGCCGCGCCTTGGACACCTGATCCTTCCACTGCGCGAAGATCACGCTTTGCAGTGCATGGCTCGCTTCCTTCGCCTCGGGCGACTGATCGGCGCGGGTATAGGGTTCGACGAACGACTTGTACTTGCCGACGCGGTAGATGTGCGCGTTGACGCCGAGCTTGTCGATCAGGCCCTTATAGTAAAGCTGCGATCCGCCGGGGCCGCTGAACAACGTGCCGCCCATCGGATTCATCCAGATCTCGGTCGCGCTCGACGCGAGGCGGTAGCCGGAATCGGTATAGGCGGTGGCATAGGCCAGCACCGGCTTGCCCCCCTTACCTCCAACGCCGTCGCGTACCGCGCGGATCGCGTCGGCCACTTCGGTCAACGCCGCCGGGTATCCGCCGACGAAGGAGTCCAGATCGAGCACCACCACCTTCACCCGGTCGTCGGTCTTCGCCTTGTCGAGCAGGCGAACGACATCGCGCAGCCGGTATTCGCGCACCGGGGCGCTGCCGCCGAGCGCCGCGAACGGATCGCTCTCGCTCGGCTGTTCGACGATCTGGCCGTTCAGGTCGAGCACCAGCGCGCCGTCCTTGATCGACGCCGGGCTGGGTCGCGCGTTCAGGCCGGCGAACAGCAGGCCGAAGAACAGCAGCATCACGGCAAGCACCAGCGCGTCCTTGATCCCGACCAGAATCTTCCACGCGCCCCGAACGAGTTTCACAGGCCAGTCTCCTCGCGTGCCGCCCCATCGGCCGCCGTCCCGCACAGCCTTAGCGCGACGTGTGTCGTTTCAGCAATACGCGTCCGGCCGCATAGCGCGACCGGCGTACCAAAAGCTCCGTCATCCTGAAACGAGTTCAGGATGACGGCAATTGTCTGGCGATGTTCGTCCGCCGCGTGACGAACCGCCCGCATCCGGCTAAGCCCCGCCACCCATGGACGCGCCCATCGCCATTCCGGCCCTCACTGGCCCGCCCCCGGCCACGGCAGGCGACGAACTGCGCGCGCTGTTGCGCCTCGCCGTTCCGCTTGCGGCCGCGAATCTGTTGCAGATGGCAGTCTATGCGATCGACGTGATCTTCGTCGCGCGGCTGGGGCCGGTCGAACTCGCCGCCGCCACGCTCGGCGTCTATCTCTATTCGGTTGCGATGTGGGCGCTGTCCGGGCTGGTCGGGGCGTGCGCGCCGGTGATCGCCGCCGAACTGGGCGCGCGCCGCCACGCGGTGCGGCAGGTGCGACGCTCGTTCCGCATGGCGATGTGGCTGTCGGTGCTGGCGACATTGCCGTTCGTCGCTTTGCTGTCGCAGGGCGAACGGCTGATGCTGCTCGCCGATCAGGATCCGGTTGTGGCGGCGCGGGCCGGCGCGTTCCTGCACATCCTGCTGTTCGCGATGATCCCCGCCGTCGCCAGCGCCGCGATGCGCGTCACCGCCTCGGCGCTGGGCCGGCCCGGCTGGGCGACGGCGATCACCGCGCTGGCGCTGGCGGTCAATCTGCTCGGCAATTGGCTGCTGGTGTTCGGCCATGGCGGCTTTCCCGCGCTCGGCCTGGAAGGCTCCGCGATCTCCAGCGTCATCACCAGCGTGGCGATGATGCTCGCCTACGCGCTGATCCTGATCCTCGATCCCAAGATCCGCCGTTACCGCCTGTTCGGAAACTGGTGGCGCAGCGAATGGAGTCGCCTGCGCGAGATCGTGAAGCTCGGCATCCCGATCGCGTTGATCTTCACGCTGGAGGGTGCGTTGTTCAGCACCGCCGGCTTCCTGATGGGGCTGATCGGCGTCGAACAGGTCGGGGCCCACGCGCTCGCACTTCAGATCGCGGCGATCGCGTTTCAGGTGCCGTTCGGCGTCGCGCAGGCCGCCACGATCCGGGTCGGCATGGCGTATGGCGCGGCCGATCGCCGCTGGATCGCGCGGGCAGGGTGGGTCGCATTGGGCGTCGGCATCGGCTTTATGGGCGTCACGGCCAGCCTGCTCTGGGCGTTTCCGCGCCTCGCGCTCGGCCTGTATATCGATGTCGATGCGCCGGCCAACGCGCCGCTCGTCGCGCTGGCGCTGCAATATCTCGTCATCGCCGCGCTCTTCCAACTGTTCGATGGCGGTCAGACCGTGGCGGCGGGCGTGCTGCGCGGGCTGCAGGATACGCGTATGCCGATGGTCATCGCCGCGTTCGGCTATTGGGTGGTCGGCTTCGGCGCGTGCCTCTGGCTCGGCTTCGGGCTGCACTGGCAGGGGATCGGCATCTGGATCGGCCTCGCGATCGGGCTGGCGGTCGTCTCGGCATTATTGGTGTGGCGCTGGTCGATGCGGGCACGGCTCGGCCTGCTTCCGGCACCCGCCGTCCGATCGTGAAGCGCACCTGTCATTTTTGATCGCTAGGGGCGTTGACGTACCGCTACGGCCACCACATATGCGCCGTGCTGGCACTCGACTTGGTTGAGTGCTAACAACGATTTTAAGACCACGAACTAAGAAGGATTGGCACGCATGAGCTTTCGTCCATTGCATGACCGCGTCCTCGTCCGCCGGGTAGAGGCGGAAGAGAAGACGGCAGGCGGGATCATCATTCCGGAAACCGCCAAGGAAAAGCCGCAGGAAGGCGAAGTTGTCTCCGTCGGCACCGGCGCCAAGGGCGAAGACGGCACGATCACTCCGCTGGACGTCAAGGCCGGCGACAAGATCCTGTTCGGCAAATGGTCCGGCACCGAAGTGAAGATCGACGGTGAAGACCTGCTGATCATGAAAGAATCCGACATCCTGGGGATCGTCGGCTGATTGATCCGTCGTCCCGGCGCAGGCCGGGACCGCTGGGTTGCGAGTGCGCAACCGCAGTTCCGAACGAAACATAGCGCCCCCGGCCTCCGCCGGGGTGACGAGATAAAGGAATAGCCAACATGGCAGCCAAGGACGTAAAATTTTCGCGTGACGCACGCGAGCGTATTCTGCGCGGCGTGGACATCCTCGCCGACGCGGTGAAGGTGACTTTGGGGCCGAAGGGCCGCAACGTCGTGATCGACAAGAGCTATGGCGCACCGCGCATCACCAAGGACGGCGTCACCGTCGCCAAGGAAATCGAGCTCAAGGACAAGTTCGAGAACATGGGCGCGCAGATGGTGCGCGAAGTCGCCTCGAAGACCAACGACGTGGCCGGCGACGGCACGACCACCGCGACCGTTCTGGCGCAGGCGATCGTCCGCGAAGGCATGAAGTCGGTTGCCGCCGGCATGAACCCGATGGACCTGAAGCGCGGCATCGATCTTGCCGTGATCAAGGTGATCGAGGACGTGAAGTCGCGTTCGAAGCCCGTCTCCGGCACCGCCGAAGTCGCACAGGTCGGCATCATCTCGGCTAATGGCGACACCGTCGTCGGCGAGAAGATCGCCGAAGCGATGGAGCGCGTCGGCAAGGAAGGCGTGATCACCGTCGAGGAAGCCAAGGGTCTCGATTTCGAGCTGGACGTCGTCGAAGGCATGCAGTTCGACCGCGGCTATCTGTCGCCGTACTTCATCACGAACCCGGAGAAGATGACGGTCGAACTGAACGATCCGTACATCCTGATCCACGAGAAGAAGCTGTCGAACCTGCAAGCGATGCTCCCGATCCTGGAAGCCGTCGTCCAGTCGGGCCGTCCGCTCCTGATCATCGCCGAGGACATCGAGGGTGAGGCTCTGGCCACGCTCGTCGTCAACAAGCTGCGCGGCGGCTTGAAGGTCGCAGCGGTCAAGGCACCGGGCTTCGGCGATCGTCGCAAGGCGATGCTGGAAGACATCGCGATCCTGACCAAGGGCGAGATGATCTCGGAAGACCTCGGCATCAAGCTCGAGTCGGTGACCGTCGGCATGCTCGGCACCGCCAAGCGCGTCACGATCGACAAGGACAACACCACCATCATCGACGGTGCGGGTGAAGCCGATGCGATCAAGGGCCGCACCGATGCGATCCGTCAGCAGATCGAGAACACGACCAGCGACTATGACAAGGAGAAGCTCCAGGAGCGTCTCGCGAAGCTCGCCGGCGGCGTTGCCGTGATTAAGGTCGGCGGTGCTTCGGAAGTCGAAGTGAAGGAGCGCAAGGACCGCGTCGACGACGCGCTGCACGCAACCCGCGCAGCGGTCGAAGAGGGCATCGTCCCCGGTGGCGGCACGGCTTTGCTGTACGCGACCAAGGCGCTCGACGGCATGACCGGTGCCAACGAAGACCAGACGCGCGGCATCGACATCGTCCGCAAGTCGCTGACGTCGCTCGTTCGCCAGATCGCTCAGAACGCCGGCCATGATGGCGCGGTCGTTTCGGGCAAGCTGCTCGATCAGGACAATACGTCGTACGGCTTCAACGCCTCGACCGACGTGTACGAGGATCTGGTGGCAGCCGGCGTGATCGACCCGACCAAGGTCGTCCGCACCGCACTCCAGAACGCGGCTTCGGTCGCCGGCCTGCTCATCACGACGGAAGCCGCGGTGTCCGAGCTGCCGGAAGACAAGCCGGCAATGCCGATGGGCGGCGGCGGCGGCATGGGCGGCATGGGCGGTATGGATTTCTGATCGAGAACGGCCTGATTTAGCGCGAGCTAAATCAGGACTCGTTCCGATCCGGCCGGCGGGCTGGCGGCAATGCTGTCAGCCCTGTCCGACGAAAGACGCGGGCTTTGCCCGCGTCAGGCCAAGGATCCGAACCGACCTAGCCCTCAAGGCTGGACCAAAAAGAAAGGGCCGGGGAGCAATCCCCGGCCCTTTTCATCTCACCCACTCAATCCGTTCGCCCTGAGCTTGTCGAAGGGCCGTTCTTCGTTCCGCAAGTGAAGCACTCGAGGCTCGGTACGGTGCTTCGACGAGCTCAGCACGAACGGGATGGAGGTATGCGCTCCGGCTCCGCGCTCAAACGATCTCAAACAATCCAGCTGCGCCCATCCCACCAGCCGTACACATAGACACCACCACGAACCGCACCCCGCGCTTCTTGCCCTCGATCAGCGCATGACCAACCAGCCGCGATCCCGTCATCCCAAATGGATGCCCGACCGCGATCGCGCCGCCATTGACGTTGTACTTCTCGGGATCGATGCCAAGGTGATCGCGGCAATACAGGCATTGCGACGCGAACGCCTCGTTCAATTCCCACAGCCCGATATCCGCCACCGAGAGCCCGGCGCGATCGAGCAACTTGGGAATCGCGAACACCGGCCCGATGCCCATTTCCTCCGGCCCGCACCCGGCGGCCTGGAAGCCGCGATAGATGCCCAGGATCTGCTTGCCCTCGGCCTCCGCCGTCTTGCGGTCCATCAGGATCTGCGCCGATGCGCCGTCCGACAGCTGGCTGGCATTGCCGGCGGTGATGTTGCTCCCCGGCCCGGTGAACTCACCACCCGGCCATACCGTCTTCAGCCCGGCCAGCCCCTCGGCGGTCGTCCCGTCGCGGATACCCTCGTCCTGGCTGAGCGTGACCATCTCGGTGCCGGTCTGCGTGCCGGCCTTGTCGAAGATCGCCTTCTCCACCGTGATCGGCGCGATCTCCTCCGCGAACGCGCCGGCCTTCAGCCCGGCGACCGCCCGTTGCTGGCTCTGCGCGCCGTACGCGTCCTGCGCCTCGCGACTGATGCCGTAGCGGAGCGCAACGATCTCGGCGGTCTCGATCATCGGAATATAGGCCGCCGGCTCGTTGGCGATCACCGACTGGTTGACGTAGCGCGGCGTTTCCTTGGTCACCGTCAGGCTGATCGATTCCATGCCACCGGCCAGCGCGACATCCATCTCGTCGCAGATGATCGAGCGCGCGGCGAGCGCCACCGCCGTCAGCCCGGAGCCGCATTTCCGGTCGAGCGTGAACGCCGGCACGCTCTGCGGCAGGTTCGCGGCGAACACCGCCATCCGCCCGGCGTTCCCGCCCTGCGTGCCGAACTGCCCGCCGACGCCCCAGAAGATCTCGTCGATCCGCGCCGGATCGATCCCGGCGCGCTCGACCGCCGCGTTCATCACATGGCCGGCCAGCACGGGCGCTTCGGTGATGTTGAACGCGCCGCGATAGGCCTTGCCGATCGGTGTGCGGGCAGTGGCGACGATGGCGGCTTCACGCATGGAACAGACCTCTCCGTTGTTTCGGAGCGGCTTAGGACCGGCGACGCGCCTTTGCAAAGGTCAGCGGTGCCAGCGGGCCCAGATCGCGGTTGGCATAATCAGCCCGCGCGCTTCCTCGCGCACCGCCAGTTCGCCCGCCTCCACCGTACCGCCCAGATCGGCGAAGGTCTGGCGCAGCAATTCGCCGATCGCCAGCGCCGACATGCGTACGGCATAGACGGTGAGGAACAGGAAGCGCGATTCGGCGTCGAGCAGCTTGCGGCAATCCTGGATCAGGCCGGGCAGGCCGTCTTCCAGCTTCCACACCTCGCCATCCGGCCCGCGGCCATATTTCGGCGGATCGAGCAGGATGCCGTCATACCGCCGCCCCCGCCGAACCTCGCGGGCTACGAACTTGGTCGCGTCATCGGTCATCCAGCGGATCGGCTTGTCGGACAGGCCCGAGAGCGCGGCGTTGGCCCGCGCCGCCTCGACCGATTTCTTCGAAGCATCGACATGCACCATCTTAACGCCCCGCGCCGCCATCGCGCAGGTGCCGACCCCGGTATAGCCGAACAGGTTCATGCATTCCGGCTCGGGTTTGTCCGCCACCTGTTCGCGCATCCAGCTCCACACCGGTGCCATGTCAGGGAAGAAACCCAGATGACGGAACGGCGTGTTGTTGGCGGTGAACGACACATCGTCCCATTTCAGCGCCCAACCTTCGCGCGGCACCGTTTCGCTGAACTCCCAGCGTCCGCCGCCATCCTCGTCCGATCCGGGCACGAATTCGCCATGCGCCTTCCAGTCCGGTTTGGCGGGTGCCCATAGTGCCTGCGCCTCGGGGCGAATGAAGCGGAAGCGGCCATAGCGTTCCAGCTTCCGGCCATGGCCCGAATCGATCAGGCCATAATCCGCCCAGGGTTCGCCGATCAGGGTTTCGAGGTTCATGCCGATGGGGTGGCGCGCTCGCCGATATAGGCCGTCACCGCCTCGAACGTGCCGGGCAGGCTGTCATAGCGTTCCTCGCGCTCGAACAGGTCGCCGATCCGTGCGGGCAGGGTGGGACGCGCGCCGGTCGAGCGTTCGACGGCGTCGCGGAACTTGGCCGGATGTGCGGTCGCCAGCGTGACGATCGGCACGTCTCCGAGGTCGATCCGCCGCGCGGCGGCCAGAGCGATCGCGGTGTGCGGGTCGATCACCTCGCCGGCGGAATCGCAGGCCCAGCGCATGGCGAGCGCCATATCGTCGAGATCAATCCGGTCGCTGGCGAACAAGGGTTCCGCGCCCGCCCGCTGCGCATTGGTCAGCCGCATCGCCTTCGAAGCCTCGAAGCCCTTCATCTGCGCCGCCAGCGCCGCGCCATCCCGCCCGCCGAGATCGAACAACAGCCGCTCGAAATTGCTCGACACCTGAATGTCCATCGACGGGGAAGGGGTCGGCACCACCGTGCCTTGCGAATAATCGCCCTCGGACAGCGCACGGTGCAGGATGTCGTTGACGTTGGTCGCCACGATCAGCTTGGCGATCGGCAACCCCATCTTCGCCGCGACATAGCCGGCGAACACGTCGCCGAAATTGCCCGTCGGCACCGAGAACGCCACCGGCCGCTCAGGCGCGCCGAGACGCACGGCGGCGTAGAAGTAATAGACCACCTGCGCCATCAGCCGCGCCCAGTTGATCGAATTGACCGCGGACAGGGTGAATTTGCCGCTGAACTCCGGCGAATTGAACATCGCCTTCACCAGCGCCTGCGCATCGTCGAAGCTGCCGTCGATCGCGATGTTGTGGATGTTGGGTGCCAGCACCGTGGTCATCTGCCGCCGCTGCACGTCCGACACGCGACCCTTCGGATGGAGCATGAAAACATCCACGCCCGCGCGCCCGGCCAACGCGTCGATCGCCGCCGATCCGGTGTCGCCCGATGTCGCGCCGACGACGGTAAGGTGCTTGTCGCTGCCGGTCAGGAAGCGTTCGAACAGCAGGCCGAGGAACTGCAGCGCCACATCCTTGAACGCCAGGGTCGGGCCATGGAACAGTTCGAGCAGCCAATGCTGTCCGTCGAGCTGGACCAATGGCGTGACCGCGGCGTGGCTGAACCGGCCATAAGCTTGCGTGCACAGCGCCTTCAGGTCTTCACGGGTGAGGCTGCCCGCAACGAACGGCGCCATGACCTCGACGGCGGTATCGACATAGGACAGGCCTTGCAGCGCGGCGATCTGCTCGCGGCTCAGCGTCGGCCATGCCTCGGGCAGGTAAAGCCCGCCATCGCTGGCGAGGCCGGCCAGCGTGACCTGCTGGAAATCGAGAACGGGCGCATCGCCCCTGGTGCTTACGTAGCGCATAGGCTGTGGCGACTAGCGGGCGGTGGCCGACTCGGCAACTGCAAGCCCGTCATGCTGAACTTGTTTCAGCATCCAGGCGCGGTCATTTGCCCGGAATAGACGATATCCATATGGCATCCGATCGCGCCTGGATCCTGAAACGAGTTCAGGATGACGGTTTCGGTGGAGATGTCACCCGCCGCCGCAGAGCCAGCACATAGATGATCCCCGCCAACGCGGCGAAAATGAACCATTGCACCGCATAAGCCAGATGATTGTTCGGCACCGCCGACAGGTCCGGCCCCGGATTGGCGTCCAGCCCGGCGGCTGGCGCGTCGCTGACCAGCATCAACGTCTTGGGTCGCGCCTCGCCGATGAGGGACATGATCAGCGGCTGATCGTCGGGCGCGTGCGTGATATAGCCATGCACCTCGCCGCCCTTCCACGCCGGCTTGCCACCCGCCGCGCGCGCGACGCCGATCTGCACCGTCATCCCAGGCCCCTCGGCGCCAGTGCGGCATTGCGCGATCTGACGCCAGCCCGAGCCGCCCTTGGAGTTGCGACCGGAGCGCTCGCGCCATGTCACCGGCTCCAGGCACATCCCGCTCGCCTTGCGGAATAGCAAAGCGTCGTCGACCGGGATGGACGGGAAGGCGATCGGCGGGCGCGTGATATTGGCGGCATATTGGACGAGCAACGCCTCCTTCTCGGCCTTGCGCTGCAATTGCCAGATGCCCAGCGCGATCATCGTCGCGATGGCCAGAGCGACGACGATCGTCGCGATCACCGGTACACGTTTCATGCCTTCAGCCCTCGTCCGGAACGTCGCTGATCCGGCCCTCGCGCGCGGCGTTGCGATATTCGGCGGCGATCAGCGCTCCCTTCGCGGCGCGTAGCGACACGACCACGCCTGCCGCCGTTACCGGGATCCAGATCAGCATGTGCAGCCACAGCGGCGGGTGCAGCGTGAGTTCGAGCGCGATCGCCAGCGCGGTGACGATCGCGCCGAGGATCAGCGTCAGAAACGCCGCCGGGCCATCGCCGACGTTGAAGCTGTTGAAATCGAGGCCGCAGTTCGAACATTTCGGGGCGAAAGTCGCGAACCCGTCGAACAGGGTCTTGGCGCCGCAGCGCGGGCAGAGCGCACCCAATGCCACCTGCATCGGTGTGGGTGAGGGGGTAGGGGATGCGGGCCGGGGCGGCGTTTCCGCCTCGGCCCGCACGGGATCGGTCAACCGCCGTGGACCGGCGCGCCCCAGCCGCCCCAGACGTAGATCGTGACGAACAGGAACAGCCACACCACGTCGACGAAGTGCCAGTACCAGGCTGCTGCCTCGAAGCCGAAATGCTGCTTCGGGGTGAAATCGCCCTTATAGGCGCGCACCAGGCAGACGATCAGGAAGATCGTGCCGATCAGCACGTGGAAGCCGTGGAAGCCCGTCGCCATGAAGAAGGACGCGCCGTAATTGATGCCCTTGAACGGGAACGGTGCCTCCGAATATTCATAGGCCTGGATCGAGCTGAACAGGATGCCGAGCACGATCGTCAGCCACAGGCCCTTCAGCACGCCATCCTTGTTGCCGACGCCGATCAGGCCCCAGAGGCCGGTCTTCTCGCCGCCGCGCTGGCCATGGATCAGGGCGTGGTGCGCCCAGGTGACGGTGGTGCCGCTGGTCAGCAGGATCAGCGTGTTGAGCAGCGGGAACTTGAAGGCGTCGATCACCTCCAGGCCCTTGGGCGGCCACGTCGCCGCACCCTTGGCGGCATCGGCGATCAGGCCTGGCACGCCGGCGGCCAGTTCGACCGGTGCCGGAAACAGCGAGAAATCGAAGAACGCCCAGAACCAGCCGACGAAGAACATAACCTCGGAGGCGATGAACAGGATCATGCCGTAGCGCAGATGCAGCTGCACGACCGGCGTATGATCGCCGGCATGCGCTTCCTTGATCACGTTGCCCCACCAGCAGAACATGGTGGTCAGCACGCCGAGCAGGCCGAGGAAGAACACCACGCCGCCGCCATTGGGATGGCCGACATGCCCGCCATGCATCCACATGATGCCACCCGCCGCCATGGCGAGGGCCGAGAACGAGCCGATGATCGGCCACGGATCGGGCGCGAGAATATGGTAATCGTGGTTCTTGGCGCCGGCCATGGTCGGTCCCCTGTTTAGCCTGTTTGTACCCGCTCTAGCTTGCTGCTTTGCCGGAATCCACCGGGTAAAACGTGTAACTGAGCGTGATCGTGCGGATATCCTTCGCATCCGGGTCCGCCATGATCTTCGGATCGACGAAGAAGATCACCGGCATGCGTGCCGTCTCGCCCGGTTTCAGCGTCTGCTGGGTGAAGCAGAAGCATTGGATCTTGGTGAAATATTTGCCCGCCTGCGCCGGCGTCACGTTGAACGTGGCGGTGCCGGTGATCGGTTTGGCAGAGGTGTTCGTCGCGGTGAAGAACACCATGTCGCGTGCGCCGATATCGACGGTTTCGGATGGATTCTCCGGCTCGAACTTCCACGGCAGCTTCGGGCTGACATTGGTGTCGAAATCGATGCGGATCTTGCCGTCCACCGCGCCCGGCGCGGCAAGCCCGCGCTGCGTCGTGCCGTTCAGGCCCGTCGCCTGGCAGAACAAGCGGTACAGCGGCACGCTGGCCCAGGCGAGCCCGGTCATGAAACAGATGCCCAGCACCGCGAACAAGGCGGTGCGGTTCGTGCCAGTCAACCTTGCGGCGCTCAATGCGGCATCCCCGCCTTGATCTTGGCGATGCTGATCGCGAAGACGAGGATGACGAACGCGCCGAGGATCGCCGCCATCACGATCGCACGGCTGCGCTGGCGGGCGCGGATCAGGTCGGTTTCGCTTTGGATGGGGTCGTTCGGCATGAGCGTCAGATCCAATGGTCGGCGACCAGCGCGCCGAACAGAATGAAGAGGTACAGGATCGAATAGGCGAACAGGCGCTTCTCCGGGCGCATCGTGTCGCCCACCTGCGTGCGCCGCGCCGCGACCTGCGCCGCCATCAGGCCGAACAGCGCCGTCGTCACCATCGCGACCCAGCCATAGATCGCACCGGTCAGCCCCAGCGCCCACGGCGCGATCGCCGCGGCGGCCATCGGGATCGTGTACAGCCCGATCTGCGTCCGCGTCGCGCGCTCACCCGCCACGACGGGCAGCATCGGCACGCCGGCGGCGGCGTAATCGGTCTTCATGAACAGCGCGAGCGCCCAGAAATGCGGCGGCGTCCACAGGAAGACGAGGACGAACAGCAGCACCGGCAACGTCGCGATATCGCCGGTCGCCGCGGCCCAGCCGATCAACGGTGGAAACGCACCCGCCGCCCCGCCGATGACGATGTTCTGCGGCGTGCGGCGCTTCAGCCACACGGTGTAGACCAGCACGTAGAACAGGATCGAGACGGTGAGGATGGCGGCGGCGAGCACATTGGTGGCCAGCCCGAGCAGGATGACCGAGAACGCCGCCAGCCCGACCCCGAAATGCAGCGCCGATCCGCGCTCCATCCGCCCGGCGGGCAGCGGGCGGCCTTGCGTGCGCTTCATCTTGGCGTCGATATCCGCCTCATACCATTGGTTCAGCGCGCCTGCCGCGCCCGCGCCCAATGCGATGCACAGGATCGCGGTGAAGCCCAAAACGGGATCGATCGTGACGGGGGCCGCAAGCATCCCGCACAGCCCGGTGAACACCACGAGCGTCATCACGCGCGGCTTCGTCAGCGCCAGGAAATCGCGCCAGTCGGCGGGCAGGGGGAGAGTCGTCGCGGCCATGATTGCGGGCGCTATAGGCTGTTGAGCGGGCCGGGGAAAGCGGGGAGGTGGACAGAACCCATCGCTATGCGGCTGTCGCGATGGTGAAACGGTTCAGGTCGAGGGTCGCGAGATCGAGCAGATATTGGCGTTCCTTCTGGTTGGCCCAACCCTCGGGCCAGTTTCCCAAAAGCCAGACAGCCTGATCCAGCCATGCAAGATTAAGAACCGCGCTCCAGCTTTCGATTTCGATAGGCGCAAGCGTCACCTTCTCACGATAGGCTTCCACGAAGATGTGCCATTGCCTGTCCGTCCAGACGCGATCCGGTGCTGAAGGTAAATCGCAGTGGAATAGCAACAGGGCCACCGCAAGGTCATACAGGCGGGGCATTCGTGCGGCATGGTCGGGATCTACAAGTGTTGGCTCCGGCCCGAAAACGAGATTCGAGGCTTTGAAGTCGAAGCTGCATCCCGCCAGCGGAAGGCCCTCCACCGTGGTTGCAACGCCTATCCTTTGAGCGGTCAGTACTTCAAGTCGGGAAGCCTCGAAGCCGTAGTCCCGCATTGCCGACATGGCCGAGGCAAGATGCTTTTCGGTCCATTCTAATGCGTGAACTACCGGCCGATCATACGTCAGAAGATCATTAGTTTCCGGCAGGTCGGCCGCATGCATCTGACCAAGCAGTCTGCCCGCATACGCAATTTCGTCGTCAAATGCGTGATAGCCGGTGCCCTCGACGAATGGGTAGACGACCCATTCCTTGCCATCGTCGAGTTGGCGCGGATTGGGGGAAAGATGTGGTGCCGGAGCCACTATGCGCACACCGAGTTGGCGAAGCGCGGTTAGCCATCGACCAATAGCCACACCGCTTGAATGCGCCAGCCCGGTTCTTTTCAGAACCCAATCGCCGCGCCGATCGCGGATTCGCAAGACGGGGGCGTATTCATATAACGAGACGGGCGCGGCCGGATGCTCGAAAGGAAAGGCTGTGATCGCGGTATGCTGGTCCATCCCGTCAGGATAGCCGGGTAAGTCCAAGGAATGGAAGACGGCCAACCGGATGCTGCGTTTCAGCGTCGATGTCTATTGCGGAACGATGGCAAGCGTTGATTGTCGCTTCCAACGAAAAAACGCCCCGGCTCATCACCGGGGCGTTTTTTTGCTTGGCGCGATGCGGGGGCGGCCCCGCATCGTCAGTCCTGACTGCGTCAGGCTGGCCGGCCGTTCGCGTGGCCCCGGCGGGGCCACCGGCGCGCAGCGTGCGCGCCTCGCTCCGGCTCAATCGATCCGCGGCAGGGTCTCGAACTGGTGGAACGGCGGCGGGGAGGACAGGGTCCATTCCAGCGTCGTCGCACCTTCGCCCCAGGGATTGTCGGGGGCCTTCTTGCCCGCAAGCAGCGACCAGAACAGGTTGACGAAGAACACCACCATACCCGCGGCCATGATCATGTAGCCGACCGTGGCGACATAGTTCCAGTGCGCCAACCCATCGGTGTAATCGGGCATGCGGCGCGGCTGGCCCTGCAGCCCCAGGAAGTGCATCGGGAAGAACATCACGTTCACGCCGATGAAGAACACCCAGAAGTGCAGCTGGCCGAGGAACTCGTTGTACATCTTGCCCGTCATCTTCGGGAACCAATAATAGAACCCGGCGAACAGCGAGAAGACCGCACCCAGCGACAGCACATAGTGGAAATGCGCCACCACGTAATACGTGTCCTGCATGTAATCGTCGACGCCACCGTTCGCGAGCACGACGCCGGTCACGCCGCCGACGGTGAACATGAAGATGAAGCCGATCGCCCAGACCATCGGGGTCTTGAAGCTCATCGATCCGCCCCACATCGTCGCGATCCACGAGAAGATCTTGATGCCGGTCGGCACCGCGATCACCATCGTCGCGGCGGTGAAGTACATCTTGGTGTTCACGCTCAGACCGGTCGTAAACATGTGGTGTGCCCACACGACGAACCCGACCACGCCGATCGCGACCATGGCATAGGCCATGCCGAGATAGCCGAACACCGGCTTCTTCGAGAAGGTCGAGATGATGTGGCTGACGATGCCGAAGCCCGGCAGGATCATGATGTACACTTCGGGATGGCCGAAGAACCAGAACAGATGCTGGTAGAGGATCGGATCGCCACCGCCCGAAGGATCGAAGAAAGTGGTGCCGAAGTTGCGATCGGTCAGCAGCATGGTGATCGCCGCGGCCAGCACCGGCAGCGCCAGCAGCAGCAGGAATGCGGTGACCAGCACCGACCAGACGAACAGCGGCATCTTGTGCAGCGTCATGCCCGGTGCGCGCATGTTGAAGATCGTGGTGATGAAGTTGATCGCGCCCAGGATCGACGATGCGCCGGCCAGATGCAGCGACAGGATCGCCATGTCGGTCGACGGCCCCGGCTCGCCATAAGTGGAGAGCGGTGCGTAGAGCGTCCAGCCGTTACCTGCGCCACCGAAGAACGGCGAAGCGAGCAGCAGCGAGAAAGCGGGGACCAGCAGCCAGAACGAAATGTTGTTCATGCGCGGGAAGGCCATGTCCGGCGCGCCGATCATGATCGGGACGAACCAGTTGCCGAAGCCGCCGATCATCGCCGGCATGACCATGAAGAACACCATGATCAGGCCGTGCGCGGTGACGAGGACGTTCCAGAGGTGGAGCGATTCGTCGAGGCTGGCCGGGCCACCGTGCAGCATCGAGGCCCAGCCCTGAAGGTACTGGATGCCCGGATGCGCCAGTTCGGCGCGCATCAGGCCGGAGACCGAGCCGCCGATGATCCCCGCGATGATCGCGAAGATCAGGTACAGCGTGCCGATGTCCTTGTGGTTGGTCGACATGAACCAGCGGGCGAAGAACGCCGGCTTGTGTTCGGTATCGTGCGCATGATCGTCATGGCCGTGGGCCGTGAACGCGGACGAGTGGATGGCGGTATCGGTCATGGCTTACTGTCCCGTGCCGGCGCCGGCGGGGTTGCCCGTCGCGCCCTGGGTGGTGGCAGGAGCGACGGCGGTCGCGTTCTCGACCGCGCCGTCGGTGGTGTTGCTGGCCGGCGCCGCGGCGGCTCCGGCGGCCTGCGGGGTCAGCGCGGCGGGTGCGGTTGAGGGCTTGGCGCCCTTGACCGATCCGCCCTTGGCCAGCACCCAGGCATTGAACTGCGCGAGCGGAACGGCCTCGACCGCGATCGGCATATAGCCGTGGCGCGCGCCGCAGAGTTCGCTGCACTGGCCGAAATAGACGCCCGGCTTCTCGATCGTGAAGCTCGTCTCGTTCAGGCGACCCGGCACCGCGTCCAGCTTGATCCAGAAGGCGGGGACCGCCCAGCTGTGGATCACGTCGTTGGCGGTGGTGATCAGGCGGATCGGCACGCCGACCGGCAGGACGATGCGGTTGTCGGCGGCGAGCAGGCGCGGACCGTCCGCATCGGTGCGGAAGCGCGTGCCGGCCGGCACTTCGCTCTTTTCCTTCAGCAAATTGGCGGTGATCTCGAAGCCGCCATTGTCAGGATATTGATACGACCAATACCATTGGTTGCCGATCGCCTTCAGCGTGATGGCGTTGGCCGGCGCGGGTTTGAACTGCGCCTGCAGCAGGCCGATCGACGGCACCGCGAGCAGCACTAGGATCAGCACCGGGGCCAGCGTCCAGACGATCTCGATCGCGGTGTTGTGGCTGGTCTTGGACGGCACGGCATTCTTCGCCGCGCGGTAGCGATACACCACCCAGAACAGCAGCCCGAGAACGAACAGCGAGACGACGGTGATGACGGGCACGAGGATCGCATCATGGAAATGATGCGCGCGTTCGCCGTTTTTGGTCACCTGCGGCTGGATGCCGTAATGGCCGTTCACCGGCTGGCCGACGCCGGCGGTCGGGGCGATCGCATAGGCACCGTCCTGCGCCAGGGCCAGGCTGGCGGATGCGGGCGCAGCGGCGGGAGTCGCCGCCACCGGAGCGACCGTGGCGGGCGCCGGCGCGGTTACGGCCGGCGCGGTGGGTGCGGCGGGCGGCGCCGCGGCATAGCCCGCGCCAGCCACCAGCAGCCCGGCTGCCAGTGCGATCGATTTGAACCCCGTCATGCGCATATGTGTCGTCACCCCTGGCGATGGTGCTGCGACATTGCACGGCGCAGCACTGGGCAGGATTCCACCCGTTTGACCCGCGCCTATACGCGCGCGGCCTCTATCCCTCAAGCGCCATGCGCGGAGTTTTTTGTGGTGGACGTTGCACTTGGGGGGCACGCGGCCCTATTTGGCGCGCGAAAGGCATGGTGCGCGGATGACGGAAGACGAGGTTCTGGACGAATTCCGCGCGGCCGAGGCGCTGCTGGAGGGGCATTTCATCCTTTCGTCCGGGCTGCGCTCCCCCCGATATTTGCAGTGCGCGCGCGTGCTGATGGATCCGGCGCGGGGCGCACGCCTGGCCGAGGCGCTCGTCGCGCGCCTGCCCGCCGACGTTCGCGGTGCGATCCAGGCGGTCGTCTCGCCCGCGATGGGCGGGGTGATCGCCGGGCATGAAATGGGCCGCGCGCTGGGCGTCGAGGCGATGTTCCTCGAACGGCCCGAGGGGGTGTTCGAGCTGCGGCGTGGCTTCCGGCTGGAACCGGGCGCGCGCGTGTTCATGATGGAGGACGTGGTGACGACCGGCCTGTCCTCGCGCGAGGCGATCGCCGCGATCGCCCGCGCCGGAGGCGACACGGTCGCGGCCGGCGCATTGGTTGATCGCTCGTCGGGCAAGGCGGACCTCGGCGTCCCGTTCTTCCCGCTGATCCGGCTCGACGTGCCGACCTACGCCGCCGATGCGCTGCCGCCCGAACTCGAGGCGATCCCCGCGATCAAGCCGGGGAGTCGGGCGGCGTGAAGGGGCTTTTCCTCGCTGGACTGGTTCTGATCGCGACGCCTGCCGCTGCCGAAACGGTCGATGAGGTCGCCGTGCGGTACAAGCTGGCCGGCGAAGTGCTGGTGGCGCGCGGTAACAAGGTGTTGATCGATAAGGGCTATGGCACGATCAAGCCGAGCGGCGGCGCGAGCCACAAGCCGCGCGAACGCTGGCGGCTGGCTTCGATCACAAAACAGGTGACGGCGGCGCTGGTCATGCAGGACGTTGCGAGCGGAAAGCTGACGTTGGACCAGAATTATCCCTGGGTGGTCGACGCTCCGTTCGTTGGTGCGACGCCGCGCATGTTGCTGACTCATCAAAGCGGCGTGGCAAACCCGGATGACACGCCTCAGAACGCCGTCGGCGTGCCGTCCTTCTATGCCGGTGTCACTCCAGACGTCTCTTATTGTTATTCGGTCGGTGCACGCATCGCGCCGTTCAAATATAATAATTGCGATTACATCCTGCTCGGCGAACTGGCGAGGATCGTTGCGCAGCATCCGATCGAGGCGCGTTGGCCGAAAGGAATGGCGATGGCGCGCACTGGCGAAAAGGGCGTGCCGGGCTTTGTCGGCGGCAAGCTTGATCCGGCATTCGAACTCGCCAGCTGGGGTGCGGCCGGCGGTTTGATGGGCACGGCGCAAGCGGTCTTCGCATTCGACCGGTCCTTGATGACAGGCAGGCTGCTCCCACCATTTGCGCGCGACGCGTTATGGACGCCGGAGGGCAAGGGTAGTTATCAGGCGCTCGGCCAGTGGGTGTTTCCCGGAAAGCTCAAGGGTTGCGTAGCACCCAAGCGGATCGTTCAGCGCGATGGCGAAATCTACGGCGTTCAAGCACGCAACTTCATCTTTCCCGATGACGATCTGGTTGTGATCGTCTTCACCAACCGCAGTTCGGAAGATTTCCAGATGGGCGAGGTCTGGGAAGCCAAGGGTTTCGTCTATGACCTCCTCTCGGCGGCGGCATGTTCATGACCGATCACCTCCGCCTCGGCGTCAACATCGATCACGTCGCCACGGTGCGCAATGCGCGTGGGGCGGGCTATCCCGATCCGGTGCGGGCGGCGTTGCTGGCGGCGCAGGCGGGGGCGGACGGGATCACCGCGCATCTGCGCGAGGATCGGCGGCACATCACCGACGATGATATCGCGCGCCTGTCCGACCAACTGACGATCCCGCTTAACCTGGAGATGGCGGCGACCGACGAGATGCTCGCCATCGCGCTGCGCCACCGCCCGCATGCCGCGTGCATCGTGCCGGAAAAGCGCGAGGAACTGACCACCGAAGGCGGTCTGGACGCGGCCGGGTTGCACGATCGCCTCGCGCCGTTGGTCGGTGAATTGAAGGCGGCGAACATCCGCGTCTCGCTGTTCATCGAACCGGACGCGCGGCAGATCGAGGCCGCGCTGCGGCTCGGCGCGCCGGTGGTCGAACTGCACACCGGGCGTTATGCCGAACTGGACGGGGCAGCGCGCGCGGACGAGCTTCGCCGCCTCGCCGATGCCGCCGCGCTGGCGGCGAAGAACGGCATCGAGGTGCATGCGGGGCACGGCCTGACGTACGACAATGTTGCGCCGATCGCGGCGATTCCGCAGGTGCGCGAATTGAACATCGGCCATTTCCTGATCGGCGAGGCGATGTTCGTCGGGCTGGGTGAGGCGGTGCGGCTGATGCGCGCCGCGATGGATGTGGCGCGGTGATCATCGGTCTCGGTTCCGATCTGTGCAATATCGAGCGCATTCAGGCGTCGCTCGATCGGTTCGGCGAGCGGTTCGAGAACCGCGTCTTCACCGAAACCGAACGCGCCAAGGCCGCGCGGCGGCCGTTCACCAAGGCGGGCACGCTGGCCAAGCGCTTCGCCGCCAAGGAGGCGTTTTCCAAGGCGGTCGGCACCGGCTTCAAGGCCGGCGTGTTCATGAAGGACATCGGCGTCATCAATGCGAAGTCCGGCGCGCCGACCTTGCTGCTGACCGGCGGGGCCAAGGCGAGGCTTGACGCGCTGATACCGGACGGCCACGCCGCTCGGGTACATCTGACGATGACCGACGATCATCCCTGGGCGCAGGCCTTCGTGATCATCGAGGCCATCCCGAGTTACTGAGGATACCGAATGACGGCCGAGACTCCGGTGCCGGGCGAACCCGAAACGGTCACAAAGACCGGACCCGCGCCCACCCCTGCCCAGACGAAATCGGTGTGGTGGGAAGAGGTGAAGGGCATCCTGTGGCTGATCCTCGCCGTGCTCGGCTTCCACAGCTTTATCGCCAAGCCGTTCTACATCCCGTCCGAATCGATGATGCCGATCCTGCGAACCGGCGATCGGCTGGTGGTGACGAAATATCCCTACGGCTGGTCGTTCATCTCGCCGACCATTCCCAATCCGGCGGCGATCTTCCGTAGCCTCGTGCTGCACCAGCCGGAGGAAAGCTGGGGCGTGCAATTGCCGTTCGTGCACGGCCGGCTGTTCGGCCGCCTGCCGATCCGCGGCGACGTGGTGATCGTGACCCCGCCGGGCCGCAACACCGATTACATCAAACGCCTGATCGGCCTGCCCGGAGACCGGTTGCAGGTGCGCGGCGGGGTACTCTACATCAACGGCAAGGCGGTGCGGCGCGGCCCGATCCACGACGTGCTGGTGCCGGTCGATACCAACTTGCCGTGCACCGACAACGAATATCCCGGTGCGCTGGAAACCGCCGCCGACGGCCAGCAATATTGCCGCCTGCCGATCGTCACCGAGACACTGCCGAACGGGCGCCGCTACGACACGGTCGAGCTCGGTTACAGCCCCGGCGACAATTACGGGCCGATCACCATTCCCGCCGGCCATGTCTTCCTGATGGGCGACAATCGCGATCGCAGCTCCGACAGCCGCTTCCCGCTCGGTGAGCCGGATCTCGGCCTCGGCGGCGCGGTGCCGTGGGAATATGTTGGCGGGCGCGCCGAATTCATCACCTTCTCGCTGGACGGCACCGCATCGTGGAACCCGCTGACCTGGTGGGGCGCTCTGCGCTCCGGGCGCGCGGGCAATTCGCTGCATCCGCAGGAGACCGCGAAGTGAATTCAGCCGACGAGAAGGTGCAAGTGATCTCGGGCGCCAGCCCCAACGAGGTTCGCGATCCCGCCGTCCGCGCTGAGATCAAGAAGGCCAGCGTGTGGTTCGGCATCGCCTGTGCGATCGCTTTGGTCGTGCTGCTCGTCCAGCCGTTGCTGATCATCTTCGCCGGCCTGGTCTTCGCCGCGATGCTCGACGGCGGCGTGCGCCTGCTCGGCAAGGTGCTGAAGATCGGGCGCGGCTGGCGGTTGACGATCGTCGTCCTGCTGACGGTCGCCTTCCTGCTCGGCACCTTTTACCTCACCGGTGTGCAGGTCGCGCAGCAATTCACCCAGCTTCGCGCCACGCTGGAGGGGCAGTTCGACAAGGTGTCGGGCTGGCTGTCCAGTATGGGCATCATGCCGGGCAAATCGGACCTCAGCAGCATCGCGCAGCAGGCGTTGGGCTCGGTCGGCAAGATCGGTTCCTATCTCGGCATCGCGCTCGGAGCGTTGACCAGCCTGTTCATGATCCTCGTCCTCGGCCTGTTCATCGCGATGGAGCCGCGGCTTTACGATCGCGGGCTGCAATGGATGATCCCGCAAGCCAATCGCGCCGAATTCGCGCTGACGATGCAGCGCATGGGCGTGACGATGCGTCGCCTGCTCGCCGGGCGTCTGCTGGGCATGGCGCTCGAGGGCGTGCTGACGTTCCTGATCCTGTGGTTCTTCGGCGTGCCGATGGCGCTGGTGCTCGGCATCATCGCCGCGATCCTCGCCTTCATCCCCAATGTCGGCGCATTCATCACCGGCGTGCTGATGACGGCGGTGGGCTTCAGTGCCGGCGCGGATACCGGCATCGCCGCGCTGGCGACCTATTTCGTCGTGCAGACGTTCGACGGTTATGTCGTAATCCCGATGGTCGCCAAGAAGACCGTCGATCTGCCCCCGGCGCTGACGCTCGGCGCGCAGATTCTGGCGAGCACCTTGTTCGGCATTCTCGGGTTGGCGCTGGCCGATCCGATGACCGCGATGATCAAGGTCGCGATGGAACGCAGTTCGGAGCGCGCCGAGGAAGACGAGACCGCCGTCGCATGACCCGCCCGGCATGATCCGCCTCTACGATTACTGGCGCTCGTCCGCCGCCTATCGCGTGCGGATCGTGCTCAATCTCAAGGGCGTGGAGTATGATAGCGTCGCGGTGAACCTGATCGCGGCGGAGCAGGCCGGCCCGGAGAACCGCGCCCGCAACCCGCAGGGTCTTGTGCCGACGCTGGACGTGGACGGGATCCTGCTGACGCAGAGTCTGGCGATCATCGACTATCTCGACGCGACCTGGCCCGATCCGCCGATGGTGCCGCGCGATCCCGTGGCGCGCGCGCAGGTGCTGGCCCGCGCGCTGGTGATCGTCGCCGATATCCACCCGATCGACAATCTGCGCGTGTTGAAGCGGCTGGAGCAGCAGTTCGGGGCCGACCAGCCGGCGAAGGACGATTGGTATCGGCACTGGGTCGGTGTCGGGCTCGATGCGCTGGACGCGATGGCGGCTGGCAGCGGGCCGTTCCTCGGCGGGGTGGCACCGGATCTGTCCGACGTGTGTCTGGTGCCGCAGCTCTACAATGCGCGGCGCTTCGGGCTGGACGTGTCCGCATGGCCGAAACTCGCGGCGGCGGATGCGGCGTGCGCTGACCTGCCGGCCTTTGCGGCGGCGCATCCCGATCGGGTGAAGCCGGAACCGCTTTAGGCCGGAGTGCGCTGCGATCGCCCGACCAGCCGATCGAATAGCGCGAGATACTCGTCCGCCGCTTCCTCCCCGATCTGCGCCACCACAGCCGGTCGTGCCTGCCCCGGGGTCAGCCAGTGATCGAGCGCCGCCACCAGCGCCGCCTCGTCGCCAGCCGCCACGATCGTCCCGAGGTCCAGCCCGGTCACGATCTCGCGCACCGCCACGCTCGATTCGGTCGTCACCACCGGCGTGCCCAGCGCCAGCGCCTCGCGCAGCGCGCCCGGCACGCCTTCGAAATCGGACACCAGCACCACCGCCTCCGCACGCGCGATCGCCGGCAGCGGGTCCGGCGCGTGGCCGGGGAGAGTGACTCGGTCCGTCAATCCAAGCGACGCGATCTGCGTCGACAGCGCGGCGCGCGCGCTCCCCTCGCCCAGAATCACCAGCGCCACATCCGGGTCCGCCAGCAGCGGCAGCGCGGCGATCAGCCGGTCCCAGCGTTTCTGCGCCACCAGCCGCCCGACCCCGAGCACAAAGCGCCCCGTCGGCAGTTCCGGCAACGCCACGCCGGGGATCGGCAGCGCCGGCGGATTGGCGATCACCGCGACCGAGGCGCGCGGCACCGCCATGGCGCAGGCCGCTTCGTCCGCCATGCCCGGCGTCATCGCGACCACGCACGCCAGGAAATGCCGGTGCCATCGCAGCCAGTGCCGATAGGCAACGGACACCGGAAAGCTCTGGTCCGGTCGCGCCAGCGCGTTCGAGACTTTCGCGACGATCGGCGGGCAGGCCCGACCGAGCCTCAATCGCAGCCAGCCCGCCACGCCGGTATAATGATTGCCGGGGCAGAAGATCACATCCGGCTGCCGCCCCGCGACGATGCCCGGCAGCCTGAGCATCAGCCGCATCAGTCCTGGCGATCCGAGTGCCACGATCTCCACGCCGGCCGGCACCTCGTCCGCCAGCGGCCCGCTACCGGTGCCGATCACTAGCGTCACCCGGCGACCCGCCGCGATCCAGCCGCGCGCGAGTCGCAGTTGCACGCGCTCCACCCCGCCGCCGCGCCACGATTCGGCATAGGTCAGGATGTGCCGGGCACCTGGAGGGATGGGGTTGGTCATGCGTTCGGCCCGCCCCTAGGCCGTGATGTGCCGCGGAGGGAAGCGTCTTCGAACGGTCGTACAATATATCGCTTGGCCGCAGATTTGTTGCGATACGGCAACACTGCGGTTATGGGGCGCGCCTAGCCGCAACGGACTGCGCGGCAACAGCGGACAATTTTCGCCAGGTGGACACCCCGAAAACCGGAAGCTCGATGAATACCACGATTATCGATGGTCCGGTTCCGCTCGCCCCCGATATTGCTGGCCTGGAACCGCTGAAACAGATGCGCAGCCGGTGGCCGATGATCATCGGCGGGTTGTTGACGATCGCGATGGTCGTCGGGCTGGGGCGCGAATTGCTCGGGTCGGGCCTTGCCGGCCTGCATCGCGCGGTGCCGACCAGCCCCGCTTTCTACGTTACGTTCACTTTGCTCTATTTCTCCGCGCCGGTCGGCGACTGGATCATCTTCCGCCGTTTGTGGGGCATCCCCTTCGTCGGCGGGATGATCGCGCTGATCAAGAAGCGCATCGCGAACGAAGTGGTGTTCGGCTATTCGGGCGAGGCGTATTTCTACGCCTGGGCACGCAGCAAGGCGCGGATGGTCGCCGCCCCGTTCGGCGCGGTGAAGGATGTCAGCATCCTCTCCGCCATCGCCGGCAACACGATCACGCTGGCGATGTTCGCGATCGTCGTTCCGCTCGGCTATCAATTGCTCAGTGCGGCCGGGTATCTGAAGGAAGTGATCGGATCGATTGCGATCGTGATGTGCACGTCGCTGCCGTTCCTGATCTTCTCCAAGCGGGTCTTCTCGCTGGCGCGGCGCACTTTGTGGTGGATCTTCTCGATCCACTGCCTGCGCCTGATCGCGGGATCGACCTTCATCGCCTTCGCCTGGCATTACGCGCTGCCCACCGTGCCGGTCGGCATGTGGCTGTTCCTCGCCGCGGCGCGTCTTTTGGTGTCGCGTCTGCCGCTTGTGCCCAACAAAGACCTGCTTTTCGCCAACTTTGCGATCCTGATCATCGGGCAGGATCAGGAATTGTCGGAATTGGTCGCGCTCACCGCCGCCATGCAATTGCTGTTTCACGTGGTGCTGATCGCGATGTTCGGTCTCCACGGTCTGGTGACGAGGAAGAAGGGATGAAGTCTGTTCTGGTGGCCGCGATCGTTGCAGCCGCATTGCCGACGATCGCGTCGGCCCAGCCGCGCGTGCTGGGCAGCGACGCGGCGGCGTGTTCGACCGGTGGCCCGGCGATCCGCGTCAACGTGGTCGGGCTGAAGGATCGCACCGGCGATCTGAAACTGGAACTCTATCCCGCGACGGAGGAGGATTTCCTGAAGGACGATCACGATCTGGTCGCGCAGGGCAAGGTGTTCCGCCGCGTCACCGCCGATATGCCGCCGGCGGGCGATATCATGATGTGCATCCGGGTGCCGCGCCCCGGCCGCTATGCCCTGCTGTTCACGCACAATCGTGACGGCCGCAACAAGTTCAACTTCTGGTCCGACGGGGCCGGCTTTCCCAGCAACCAGCGGCTCGGACGCGCCAAGCCGAAACTGGCCCAGGCGGTGATCGACGTGCCGGCCGGCGTCGTCACCACCACGATCCGTGCGCAATATCTGCGCGGCCTCGGCGGCTTTTCTCCCATCAAGGCGGATTGACCCGGATGCGCATCGTCGACGTCAACGAATTCTATTCGCCCACCGGCGGCGGGGTGCGGACCTATATCGACCGCAAGATGGGCATCATGGCCGATCTGGGGCACGAACTGATCGTCATCGCGGCGGGGCGCGAGGACAAGATCGAGGAACGGCCCGGCGGCGGCCGGATCATCTACGTCAAGGCATCGCGCCTGCCGTTCGACAAGAATTACGGCCTGTTCTGGGATGCCACGCCGATCACGCGGCTGCTCGACGAACTGCGGCCCGATCTGGTCGAGACTTCGTCGCCGTGGCGTCCGGCCTGGATCGTCGGCAAATGGGAACCGCAGCCGGGCCATGATCCGGTGCGCGTGTTCTTCATGCATAACGACAATGTCTCGGCCTATGCACTGCGCTGGTTCGAGGGGCTGGCCCCGCAACAGCGGATTGAGCGCGCCTTCGCCTGGTACAGCCGCTATCTCAGCCGCTTCCTGGACAAATACGATGCCGTCGTCACCAACGGCCCGGCGCTGGAAAAACGCCTACGCCTGCGCGGCGTGCATATCGACAAGGCGATGCCGCTGGGCATCGAACGCGGCCATTTCTCGCCCGATTACCGCAGCGAGACGCTGCGTGCGGCCTTGCTCAAGCAATGCGATCTGCCGCCGCATGGCCATCTGCTGTTGGGCCTCGGGCGGCACCACCCGGAAAAGCGCTGGGATCTGGTCACCGATGCGGTGGTGCAGGCGGGGCAGCATGTGCCGGTCGGCATGATCCTGCTCGGCACCGGCGTCGCCAGCAAGAAGATCGATCGCCGCATTGCCGGATCGCCGCACATCCGCATGTTCCAGCCGGTCTATGATCGCGAACGCCTCGCGCGGATCATGGCGAGCTGCGATGCGCTGATCCACGGCAACGAGGCGGAGCCGTTCGGGCTGGTCGCATCGGAGGCGATGGCGGCGGGCCTGCCGCTGATCGCGCCCGACACCGGCGGCGTGGCCGAGGTCGCCGATCCGCTGACATCGGAACTCTACGCCGCGCGCGATCCCGGTGCCTGCGCCGCCGCGATTCGCCGCCTGTTCGCGCGCGATCAGAAGGTGCTGCGTCGCGCCGCTTATGTCGCGGCGGGCCGGGTGCGCAGCGACCGCGAACATACCGAGGATCTGATGGCCTATTATGCCGGGCTGGTCGCGGAAAAGCGCGCAGGGTTGGGCGTTGCTGCGGCCTGACCGGGCCATGCGCGGATAGGCTTGGCACTATTCCGTTCGTTTCGAGCGAAGTCGAGAAACCTGCCCCCGACGCTGGTTTCTCGACTTCGCTCGAAACGAACGGCGGTTGGATTAGCGGATAGCCGATGGCCTGACATATAGTCGAAACGGACCGCCCGGCACCGGCACCTCTCGCCAGCCGTTGCGCTTCGCCCAATCGGCCAGCACGCCATCCAGCGCCGCATCGCCACTTGTCCACGCACCTTCGCCGCCGGTCAGGATCGCGGCGGGCGGATCGCGGAAATGAATTCCGATCGTCCTCTGCGCGATCACGCCGTTCGCCTGTTCCTGATCGGCGTTCAGCAAATGGTGGCTGCGGAAATAGAACGGCCCGGTGGCAAAGCGCGCATCGGGCAGCCTCCCCGTGGCAGGCAGGAATTGCGGCGACAGCGTCGCGACCGGGCCGGTGACGCCCGCAGCATCCATCGTCGCGCGGATCGCCGAGCTTTGCCGCATCGCCGCGACCATCGGCACGCCGGGCACCGCCTGGATCACCGCCTCGATCGAGGGCGCGAGACCGGCGCACGCGAACACCACCAGCGCCATCCGCGCCTGCCGCCCCGGCCATACCGATTGCCAGCCGATCGCGAGCCGCACGAACACCGGCGGCAGCAGCGGCAACAGATATTGCCGCCAGGTCGGCGACGGTATCAAGGCGGCGATCAGCCCGGCCCAGATCATCCAGTCGATCGCCCGCCCGCCCTTCGCCCGCCAGCGGAAGCGGCTCGCCAGCGCAAGGCACAACAAAGCCGGGCCGAGCGCCAGAAATTTAAGCGTATCAAGCAGCTTGGCCCACCAGCTCAGCTTCCACGCCTTGCCGATGCTGCGATAATATTCGTCCGGCGCACGCGCTGGAAAATCGACCACACCGAAGAAAAAGCCGTCCGGCGCGCGCAGCATGATCGCGATCACGAACACCACGATCGGCAGCGCGCCCGCCGCCAGCCACAACGGCCGATGGCGGCGATCGTGCAGCGCGTACAGGCCATACGCGACCGCCGGCAGGGCGTAGGAAATCTTCGCCGCCGCCGCCCCGGCCAGCAGCAGCCCGGCAAGCACTGCGCTCCACCTCGTAACCCGTCCGTTCGCGGCGCGGATCACCAGCGGCAGCGCGGTCGCCAGCAGCGCGACGGGCAGGGCGTCGTTACGCGCCGTGCCCACACTGAACAGCAGGATGTCGCAACACGCGAACAGCGCACAGGCCAGCAGCGCCACCGCGTCGCGCGCACCGCCCTCGCGTGCCGCGCGGTACACGCCCGCCACCGCAACCACCCCGAGCAGCGCGTTGACGATCCGCAGTCCCGGCCACGCCCAGCCGCCGAACAACCAGGCAAACGGCGCGAACAGGAACGGTTGCAGCGGCGTCTGGAGATAGGCGAAATCGCTATACGGCCATTGCCCGTGCGCGGTCAGCACCGCCGCCGCGACATATTGGCTCTCGTCATGATCGAGCGGCCGGATCAGCGCGAGGGCGACGAGCGCCAGTGTCAGCAGCGCAAGACAGGCAAGCGGGGTCGGGCGGGCGCGATCCATGCGCCCCTTTCTCCACGGTATTGCGCCGAGTCGAGCGGTTTCATCGTTTCCCCGGCAAGGGTATTGTCACGCAGACGCCACATAAGCGGCGCAACGGAGCGCCTCAACCCGAGGACAGACCCATGCCATTCACCGTCGATCGCCGTTCCTTGCTGATGACCGGCACGCTCGGCCTGGGCGCATTTGCGGTGCCCGGCTTCACGCAGGCGCTGAGCGTCGCTGCAGCGCGCGGCTTCACCCATTCCGTGGCCAGCGGCGAGCCGGCGAGCGATTCGATGCTGCTCTGGACGCGCTATGTGCCCGCCGATGGCGGTGCGGTGGAACTGAAGGTCGAACTGTCGGAGCAGGCCGATTTCGGCAAGGTCGCGGGCGGCGGCGTGCAGATCACCGGGCCGTGGCGCGATCATACCGCCAAGATCACCGTCGCGGGCCTGAAGCCCGGCACCGACTATCACTACCGCTTCATCGCGCCGGACGGCACCCGCTCGCCGGTCGGACGGACGAAGACGCTGCCCGAGGGCAAGGTCGATCGTTTCCGAGCCGCGATCTTCTCCTGCTCGAACCTCGCCTTCGGCTATTTCAACGCTTACGCCCATGCCGCCGCGCGCGACGATCTCGACCTGACGATCCACCTCGGCGACTATCTCTACGATTATAAGCCGGATGTTTACCCGACGCTGAAGGACAGTGTCGCCGGGCGCATTCCCGAGCCGCGCAACGAACTGCTCATTCTCGCCGATTACCGCCTGCGCTATGGCAGCTACCGCGCCGATCCCGATCTTCAGGCGCTGCACCGGAAATTCCCGATGGTCGTGCAATGGGACGATCACGAATCGGCGAACGACAGCTGGGAAGGTGGCGCGGAGAATCACAGCGCCGACGAAGGCGACTGGAATGCCCGCCGCGCCGCCTCGATGCAGGCGTATCGCGAATGGATGCCGGTGTCGGACGAACCGTGGAAGGCCTATGATATCGGCAGCCTGGCGACATTGTTCCGCACCGAAACCCGCTTGCTCGCACGCACCAAGCAGCCCGATGTCGCCGCCCTGCTCAAGGACAAGGATCCCGCCGCCGCCTTGGCCGCGTTCCGCGACGGCGCGTGGATGGATCCGGGTGCGACGATGATGGGGTCGCAGCAGGAATATTGGCTCGATCACGCCATGCGCGCTTCGGTCAAGGCGGGTCGGACGTGGCAGGTGACGGGCTTCGGCACGATCATGGGCAACACGATGACGCCGCCCGATGCGCTCGGCTGGATCGCGCCGGACGCGTCGGCGCGCACCAAGAGCTATGTGCTGGGCGGTTTGGCGGCGGCAAAAGCGGGCCTGCCGAACAATTACGACAGCTGGGGCGGCTATCCCGCCGCCCGCGCACGCTTCCTGAAGGGGGCGCAAGCGGCGGGCGCGAACCTCGTCGTCATCTCGGGCGACAGCCACAATGGCTGGGCCTATGATCTGGCGCAGGACGGGCATGCGGCGGGTGTCGAGTTCGCCGGCCATGCCGTGACTTCGTCGGGCTATGAAGGCGCCCTGACCGCCGATCCGAAGACGGTCGCAGCCAGCCTGGTGCGCGCCAATCCGGAACTGAAATGGTGCGACGTCTCGCAGCGCGGCTATATGGCGCTGACGCTCACGCCCGATCGCGTCACCAACGACTGGCTGATGACCGACAGCGTGAAGACGAAGTCGGCGCGCGCGACGATCGGCCACACGGCGGTCGTGTCGCGCGGACGGAACGTGATGGCCTGACCCGGTCCTCCCCGTCCCGGGGAGGAGCTACGCGCGCACCGCCGTCAGGAAATAATCCAGCTTCGTGTCGTCGCTCAGCACGAAACCCTTCGCCAGCGAAAACCCCAACCCGCGCGTGTCGATCACCCGCAATCCGGCGGCCTCGATCAGCGGCACCAGTTCCTCGGGCGTCAGGAACTTGTCCCAGTCGTGCGTGCCCCTGGGGATGCCGCCCAAAGTCTCTCCGATGCCGATCATCGCGAGGCGCGACAGCGCGGTGCGGTTCGGCGTGGAAATCACCAGCAGCCCGCTTTCGGTCAGCGCCCCCGCCAGCCCGCGCACGAACGCGCCCGGATCGCTGACATGCTCGATCACCTCCAGCGACGTGACGAGATCGAACGTCTCCGCCCCCAGCCCCTCGACGCTGCCGGTGCGGTAATCGATCGTCAGCCCCGATCGGATGCAATGCGCCCGCGCCGCCGCGATATTCTCCGGCGCCGCGTCCAGCCCGGTCACCGCCGCGCCCATCCGCGCCAGCGGCTCGCACAGCAACCCCGCCCCGCACCCGACATCCAGCGCGCGTCTGCCCGCCAGCGGCGTGAAACTCGTATCGTCACCGTGCCAGTGCGCATCGATCCGCTCCCGCAGATAGCCGAGCCGCACCGGGTTCAGCTTGTGCAGCATCGCGGACGATCCCTTCGGATCCCACCAATCGGCGGCCATCTTGCCGAAATGCTCGGCTTCGGCGGCGTCGATGGTAGTTTCGGGCGTCGTTACGGGTGCGCTTGCCATTGTCATGGACGCTTTCTATCAGCACGCCCTCCAAGCCAAAAGGACATAACCCAAATCCATGTCCCGTATCGTGATGAAATTCGGCGGCACCTCGATGGCCGGTATCGAGCGCATTCGCAGCGTCGCGCTGCGCGTGAAGCGCGAGGTCGAGGCCGGCAACCAGGTCGCGATCGTCGTGTCGGCGATGGCGGGCGAGACCGACCGGCTGGTCAATTTCTGCCGCGAGGCGTCCTCGCTCTACGATCCGCGCGAATATGACGTGGTCGTCTCGGCCGGCGAACAGATCACCAGCGGCCTGCTGGCGATCGCGCTTCAGGCGGTGGGCGTCACCGCGCGCAGCTGGATGGGCTGGCAATTGCCGATCCGCACGTCAGACGGCCATGCCTCGGCGCGGATCGCGGATATCGACACGACCGGCCTGATCGCCTCGCTGGAACGCGGCGAGGTGGCGGTGATCCCGGGCTTTCAGGGCGTGGCGTCGGGCGAGCGCGTCACGACGCTCGGGCGCGGCGGCTCCGATACGTCGGCGGTGGCGATGGCGGCGGCGATGAAGGCCGATCGCTGCGACATCTACACCGATGTGGACGGCGTCTACACCACCGATCCGCGCATCGTGCCGCGCGCCCGCAAGCTGAAGCGCGTGACGTACGAGGAAATGCTGGAACTGGCGAGCGTGGGGGCGAAAGTGCTTCAGACGCGCTCGGTCGGGCTGGCGATGAAGGAAAAGGTCCGCGTGCAGGTGCTGTCGTCGTTCACCGACGCCGATGCACCGATGGCGGATACATTGCCCGGCACGATGATCGTGGGGGAAGAGGAGATTACCGACGTGGAACGGCAGCTGATCACCGGCATCGCGCACGACAAGAACGAAGCGAAGATCACCCTGACGAGCGTGCCGGACAAGCCCGGCGCGGTCGGCGCGATCTTCACGCCACTGGCCGATGCCAGCATCAACGTCGACATGATCGTGCAGAACGTCGCGCATTCGACCGGGTCGACCGACGTCACCTTCACCGTGCCCGCCGCCGATCTGGCGCGGTCGCTCGAAGTGCTGGGCAAGGCGCAGGGCAAGATCGGCTATGCCGAACTGTTCCACGATACCCGCGTCGCCAAGATCTCGGTCGTCGGCGTGGGCATGCGCAGCCATGCCGGCGTCGCCGCGACGATGTTCGAAACCCTGGGCGCGCGCGGCATCAACATCCAGGTCATCACCACCTCCGAAATCAAGGTGTCGGTGCTGATCCACGAGGACGAAACCGAACTCGCCGTGCGCGTGCTGCACACGGCGTACGGGCTGGATGCCGAGGACGCGGCCTGAGCCTTTCTATCCGCCTGCGAAATGTTCTAAGGCGCAGCGCATGAACGAAACATCCTCCATCGGCGCCGAGCGTCTGGCCCGGCGCATGGCGCGCGGCATCGAATTTCTCGGCAGCGAGGTCGCGATCCTATGCGGTGCGATGTCGTGGGTCAGCGAGCGCAACCTCGTCTCGGCCATGTCCAATGCCGGCGGCTTCGGGTTGATCGCGTGCGGTGCGATGACGCCGGAACTGCTCGATACCGAGATCGCGGCGACCAAGGCGCTCACCGCCAAGCCGTTCGGCGTCAACCTCATTACCATGCATCCGCAATTGTTCGATCTGATCGCGGTGTGCGCAAAGCATGAGGTGACGCATGTCGTGCTCGCCGGTGGCCTGCCGCCCAAGGGCGCGCTCGAGGCGATCAAGGCGACGGGAGCCAAGGTTATCTGCTTCGCGCCCGCGCTCAGCCTCGCCAAGAAGCTGATCCGCTCCGGCGTCGATGCTTTGGTGGTCGAGGGCATGGAGGCCGGTGGACATATCGGCCCGGTGTCCACTTCGGTGCTGGCGCAGGAAATCCTGCCCGAAGTCGCCGATCAGGTGCCGGTGTTCGTCGCTGGCGGGATCGGGCGGGGGGAAGCGATCGCCGGCTATCTCGATATGGGCGCGGCCGGCGTACAGCTCGGCACGCGCTTCGTCTGCGCGACCGAAAGCATCGCGCACGCCAATTTCAAGAAGGCGTTCATCCGCGCCTCGGCCCGCGACGCGGTCGCCAGCGTACAGATCGATCCGCGCCTGCCGGTCATCCCCGTGCGCGCGCTGAAGAACGCATCGAGCGAACTCTTCACCGCCAAGCAGCGCGAAGTGGCGCAGGCGCTGGACGAGGGCGCGGTCGCGATGGGCGAGGCGCAATTGCAGATCGAACATTATTGGGCCGGCGCGCTGCGCCGCGCGGTGATCGACGGCGATGTCGAGAACGGATCGCTGATGGCCGGCCAGTCGGTCGGCATGGTGACGAAGGAGGAGCCGCTCGCAGACATCCTCGGCACGCTGATGGCCGAAGCGGCGCACGCGCTGGAGAAGCGCGCGGCCTGATGCTTGCATTTTGCTAGCAGTTTGCTATCGATCGATTATGGCTACCCTTACGATCCGGCAACTCGACGACGGCGTTTACGCAAGTCTGAAACGCGACGCCAAAGTCAATCACAGGTCGATCGAGGCGGAAGCGCGATACCGCCTTGAGCATGGCGGTTCCGCCGCGATCGTGCCGGGCGGATTGGCAAATCGCTTTCGCAAAACGATGATCGATCCTGGTCCGGACTATGAAGGTAGCGTTGCGCTGGTCCGCGCCATTCGCGACGAGGAATGATCGTCGTCGATGCCAGCTTGGCGACAAAATGGCTGCTGACCGAAGATGATAGTGAAGCGGCGCTCGCCTTTCTCGATGCCCGCGAACAGGAGATTGCCGCTCCCGATTTGCTGGCGATCGAGGTTTGCCGCGCGCTGGTGACGGCGGCCAATATGGGTCGCATCGACAAGCGGGCGGGGCGGACGTTAATCGCCGAATGGCTGAAGACGGTCGATCAAGGCAGCTTCAGATTGTACGCGCTCGACACTGGTTTGGTCGGTCGCGGTTCGGATATCGCGCTCGATCTCGGCCATCCATTGGCCGACTGCCTGTATCTCGCATTGGCCATAAACCTGGGCGTTGATTTGGTCACCTGTGACGCAAGGTTCGTTGCGAAGGCCAGGGTTCATCATCCCAATATCCGGCTGCTCGCGGACTTTAGCTGAAGACGGGTCGCGACGTCTGGGCGTACGGGGTTCCTTCTCCGGCACTCGTCCGCTAAGGGCTTATGGGATGCCGTCATCGTCACAGGATCAGCCCGCCGAAGGCCGCTTCGTGGGATCGGAACACCGTTTCCCGGTGCGGGTCTATTTCGAGGACACCGATCTGTCGGGCGTGGTCTATCACGCCAATTACCTGCGCTACATGGAGCGCGGCCGCTCCGATTTCCTGCGCTTGGCCGGGATTGACCAGCGCGCGTTCAACGATGCGGGGGAGGGGGCCTATGCCGTCACCGCGCTCGCGATCCGCTACCGGCGTCCGGCGAAACTGGACGATGCGCTGGTCGTGGTCAGCCGCCTGACGAAGATTCGCGCCGCATCGGTCGATATTCATCAAAGGGTCATGCTGGGTGACGAGATACTCAGCGAGGGCGACGTGACCGCCGCTCTGGTCGCGCCTTCGGGGCGGCCACGGCGGCAACCGCGCGAATGGGTCGCGGCGTTCGAGCGGCTGATGGCCCAAGAGAAAACGGAAGAATGATGGACGCAATCGTGAACACAGACCCTGCCAGCATGTCGATGATCGGCCTGTTCCTGCACGCCAACATCCTGGTGAAGATCGTGATGGTCGGGCTGCTGCTCGCCAGCGTGTGGACCTGGGCGATCATCGTCAGCTTCTGGATGAAGATCGGCTCCACCAAGCGCAAGACCGAGGCGTTCGAGCGCGATTTCTGGAAGGCGGACGATATCGACGCCTTCTACCGCGAGCATAAGGACAGCGATCTGCCGGTCGCCAAGGTGTTCGCCGCCGGCGTGTCCGAATGGCGGCGCTCCACCGTCGGCGGCACGGTCGATCGCGACGGTACGCGCGAGCGGCTGGCGACGGCGATGGGCGCATCGGTCGCGGGCGAGATCGATAAGCTATCGGATCGGCTGAATATCCTGGCGACGGTCGGCTCGGTCGCGCCGTTCGTCGGCCTGTTCGGCACGGTGATCGGCATCATGGACAGCTTCACGCGCATCGCGTCGGCGCAGAACACCTCGCTCGCGGTCGTCGCGCCCGGCATCGCCGAGGCCCTGTTCGCCACCGCGATCGGCCTGTTCGCCGCCATCCCGGCGGTGATCGCGTACAACCGCTTCAGCCACGGCATCAACCGGATCGAGGCCGGTCTGAACCGCTTCGCCGACGGTTTCCACGCGACGCTCAGCCGTCAGCTCGAATCCGAGCATAAACGGTGAGCGCGCCGCAATGTCGATAAACCTTCCCTCGCAGCGCGGTCGCGGGCGGCGCGCGCCGATGGCGGACATCAACGTGACGCCGATGGTCGACGTGATGCTGGTGCTGCTGATCATCTTCATGGTCACCGCGCCGCTGCTGACGGCGGGCGTGCCGGTCAACCTGCCGGACAGCCGCGCCAAGCCGCTCGATCAGGATCAGAAACCGGTGCAGGTCTCGCTCGACGCGACCGGCAAGATCTTCGTCGATCAGGATGAAGTGACCGAGGCGATCCTGCCCGACGTCTTCGCGCAGGTCGCCAAGAAGGCGCAGAACGGCCAGCCGCCGCAGATCTTCCTGCGCGCCGACAAGAAGCTCGATTATGGCCGCGTGATGCGCGTGATGGGCGATCTCAACGCCGCCGGGCTCAACCGCGTCGCGCTGGTGACGGTGGGGGACGAGCCCAAGTGATCGGGCGCGACACCTGATGGAGCGGACGGAAAAGATTGGCCTGGCCGTCGCGGTCGTCGGGCATGTGGCGATCTTCGCGCTGCTGACGGTCGGCTTCCTGTCGGAGCCGGCCCCGGAAGCGCCGAAACCCAAGGCGATCGACATCTCGCTGGTCGACAAGGTCGCGCTCGAAGCCACCGCGCCGCCGGCCGCCGAGCCGCCGACCCAGTCGCGCGCGCCCGAACCCGCGCCGCCGGAAGAAGCCGCGCCACCGGAGGCCGCGCCCGAACCCCAGCCGGAGCCGAAGCCCGCGCCGCCAAAGCCGCCCGAACCAGCGCCCGCGCCGGCCCCAAAGCCCGCGCCCAAGGCCCCGCCGCCGCCCAAGAAGCCGCCGGTCGCGAAACCGGAGACGCCGCCCAAGCCCAAGGCCGCGCCGGTCAAGGCCAGCACCGCGCCGACCAAGCAGCCGGCGACCGCCAAGGGCACCGGCACCAATGCAGCGGCGAAGAAACCCCGCGCCGGCGGCTTCGTGCTCGATCCCGAAACCCTCTCCGGCAAGACCGCCACGCCGACCAAGGCCAAGGCCCCGTCGCCTGCCGCGCCCGCCGCGACGATGGACGCCGCCGCCGCCGCGGATATCGGGTCCGCGATCAAGCGGCAGGTGCAGCCCTGCGCCGATCGTCAGGTCAATCCGGGCCCGGGCGCGTCGCGGATCATCGTCACGATCCGGCTGCAGCTCAACCGCGACGGATCGCTCAACGGCCGCCCGACCGTCGCCGACGCACATGGCGGGGTGGATGCCGAGAACAGCCGCTATGTCGATGCGGTCGATCGCAACGCCATCGCCACCTTCATGGGCTGCGCGCCGCTGCGGGGCCTGCCGCCCGAACTCTACGACGTCGCACGGGGCTGGAAAACCTTCGCCCTGCGCTACAAGCTGCCCGATTGAGGATGACCATGATGCACCATTTCCGCTTCCCGGCACTGGCCGTCGCGTTCTGCCTGGCCGCCACAGCCCAGGCCCAGACCCCGCCCGCACCCGCACCTGCTCCGGCGGCCCCGCAAGGCCAGACGCCGCCGGCCGGCGCGGACCAGTCCGGCGAACTCGTCGTCGATGTCGTCGGCGGCATCTCCGCCCCGCTCGGCATCGCCATCCCGCCGATGCCCGCCGCCGCCGTGACGGAGACGGCGGCCGGCCGCACCGACGAACTCGGCCGGCAACTGGCGCAGATCGTCACCACCGACCTGAAGAATTCCGGCCTGTTCAATCCCGCCGGCGGGCAGGCGATGCGGGCGGTCGAGTTCGGCGAGGTCACCGCGCCCGTATTCGATTACTGGGCCAATGCCCGCGTTTCGGCGCTGGTCCAGGGCTTCGTGCGCGGCAACAGTGACGGCACGCTGACCGTCGGCTGCTACCTCTACGACGTGTTCTCGCGCGCCGAACTGGCGCGGCAGGGCTTCGTCGTGCAGCCGTCCGACTGGCGCCGCGCGGGCCACAAATGCGCCGACATGGTCTATGCCAAGCTCACCGGCGAAGGCCCGTATTTCGACAGCCGCATGGTCTATGTCTCGGAGACGGGGCCAAAGGGCAAGCGCATCAAACGGCTCGCGATCATGGATCAGGACGGTGCCAACCACCGCTTCCTCACCAACGGCCAGTCGATCGTGCTGACGCCGCGGTTCGCGCCGAACCAGCAGTCGATCGTCTATATGAGCTATCTCAACGAACGCCCGGCGATCTACGTCTACGACATCGCCTCGGGCGGGCAGCGCCTGCTGGTCAACAATCCCAGCCTCACTTTTGCGCCAAGAGTCTCGCCCGACGGCAAATGGGTGCTGTTCTCGATGGCGGTGGCCGGCAATACCGATCTGTACCGCGTGCCGATGTCGGGCGGGTCGCCGCAGCGGCTGACCGAATCCCCCGGCATCGATACCGGCGGCAGCTATTCGCCCGATGGCCGCCGCATCGTGTTCGAAAGCGACCGGTCCGGCGGGCAGCAACTCTACACGATGAACGCCGACGGCACGAACCAGCAGCGCATCTCGTTCGGCGGCGGGCGCTATGCCACGCCGGTATGGAGCCCGCGCGGCGACCTGATCGCCTTCACCAAATTGTCCGGCAATTTCCGCATCGGCATCATGAGCCCGAGCGGCGGCGGTGAGAAATTGCTCACCAACGATTGGCAGGACGAAGGCCCGAGCTGGTCGCCCAACGGCCGCGTGCTCAGCTTCTATCGCCAGGGGCAAGGCGGCGGCGGCAAGGCCGATCTGTGGTCGGTCGATCTGACCGGCGTCAACGAACGCAAGATTCCCACCCCGCTCGATGGATCCGATCCGGGCTGGGGACCGTTACGCCCCTGAATCGTTTTTCAAGTCTGTACCGCTTTAAGTTTCAACCCGTCGCACTGTCGGTCGGACAATGCGGCACAACCCCAAGCGCAAAACGCGAAGGAGATGCCATCATGGCAAAACTGACCACCACGCTCTTGCTGGCGAGCGCCCTGCTCGCCACCGCGGCCTGCACCAAGAAGCGGCCAGCCGTGCTTCCGCCCGCGCCGGGCCCGGAAGCCACCGCCCCGGTTAATACCGGGGACACCGTGCGCCCCGGCTCGCGCGCCGATTTCGAACGCTCGGTCACCAGCAACACGGTCAATTTCGCGCTCGACCAGTATGACATCGATCCGCGCGCGCGTGAGATCCTCGACAGCCAGTCGCAATGGCTGGCGCGCTATCCCAATGTCGCCGTCACGCTGGAAGGCCATGCCGACGAACGCGGCACGCGCGAATACAATCTCGCGCTCGGCGATCGCCGCGCCAACGCGACCAAGAATTATCTCGCGGCACGCGGCGTGAACCCGGCGCGCATCTCGACGATCAGCTACGGCAAGGAACGCCCGCTCGCATTGGGTTCCGACGAAGCCAGCTGGGCACAGAACCGCCGCGCGGTGACGATCGTCGTGAACTGATCGATCGCTCTTGGTGACGTGAAGGGGCGGCGTGCACCGGTGGTGCGCGCCGCCTTTTTGTTGTCCTGCCGTCCGCCACCCCACTGCCGTCATGCTGAACTCGTTTCAGCATCCATCGCGCAACAGGCTCAGCCCTTCTCGCGGAGAGATGGATCCTGACCTTCGTCAGGATAACGGCAAGATGGGGTGCAACGGAGACTCCAAACCCCTTGCACCCGAACCAATCCCGATATAAATATGATATCATATTAACGGGAGGGAATCGATGACCGACAGATTATCCGGGGACCGCGCGATCACCCGTTCGGCGGAGCGGGCGGCGCATACGTCGAGCGGCTATCTGATGTTGGCAGTACTGGTCGCCACCATTCTGGGGGGCCTCGGCGGCGGCGCGCTGATCGATTCGAACCCAGCGCTCGGCGGCACGATCATCGTCGCCTGCGCGCTCGTCTTCCTGTTCGTCTCCAGCGGCTTCTACATGCAGCAACCCAATCAGGCGACCGCGATCACCCTGTTCGGGGCCTATAAGGGCACCGATCGCAACGAGGGCCTGCGCTGGCTGCTGCCATGGCTCGGGCGCAAGAAGGTATCGCTGCGCGCCAACAACATGATCTCCGAACGCCTCAAGGTGAACGACCTGCGCGGCAACCCGATCGAGATCGCCGCGCAAGTGGTGTGGCGCGTGACGGATACCGCGCACGCGCTGTTCGATATCGACGATTACAAGGCGTTCGTAATCGTGCAGATCGAAGCGGCGGTGCGCACGATCGGCGCGCGCTACCCTTATGACGATTACGAGCATCAGGAGGTCACGCTGCGCGGCAATCACGATCAGGTCGGCGTGGAACTCCGCCAGGAACTGATCGCGCGGCTGGTGACGGCGGGGCTCACGGTGGACGAATGCGGCTTCACCCATCTCGCTTATGCGCAGGAGATCGCCGGCGCGATGCTCCGCCGGCAACAGGCGCAGGCCGTGGTCGCGGCGCGCCAGACCCTGGTCGAGGGCGCGGTCGGCATGGTCGAGATGGCGCTGACCCTGCTCAGCGAAAAGAACGTGGTCGAACTGGACGACGAACGCCGCGCCGCGATGGTTTCGAACCTGATGGTCGTGCTCTGCGGGGATCGCGATGCGCAGCCGGTGGTGAATGCGGGCACGCTGTATCAATAGGCCCCTGCCTTGAGCGCGCCGGCGAAGAAGGCCTTTCCGCTGCGCCTCGATCCCGCATTGTACGCGGCGGTCGAGCGCGCGGCGGCGGCCGATCTGCGCAGCGTCAACGCCGAACTGGAATGCCTGCTGCGCGAGGCGCTGGCGAAGCGGGGCGTAAAGGTAGCGCAAAGCGCGGCCCCGAAACGCGGACGGCCACCCAAGGAAAAGGAGACCGAAGATGAGCAGTGAAGACGGTATCTGGTTCGAACAGAAACGCGTCGGATACGGCGCGGGATTGCCGGTTGCGTGGCAGGGGTGGGCATTGGTCGGCGGGTATATCGCCGTGGTGGCCGGGCTGAGCTTCGCCCTGATGCCGAAGCATCCGGTGCCCTATTATGCGGTGGTCGCGATCGTCACGATCGCGCTGGCGGTCATCGCCGCGCGCCACACGCGCGGTGGGTGGAAGTGGCGTCGGTAGAATTGTTTCACGCGAAGGCGCGAAGGGAGGAAGAGAAGGGCGCAAAGAGTAAGGCTCGAATAGCAAGGGGAGAAACAGGCGCGTAAATCGCGCTTCCCCCATCCCCGTTCGTGCTGAGCTTGTCGAAGCACTGTCTTTACTTCGTGCCACAATTCCCGCGGGGGGAGGAAAGGCAGCCCTTCGACAAGCTCAGGGCGAACGGAAGGTTGGACGTGCCCAAAAGCACTCTTGCGATCTTCGATCGCTCAAACCCTTCTTAGCGCCTTCCTTCCCTTCGCGCCTTTGCGTGAACACCCTTCACCCCAAAGCCTCGTCCAACAACTTAGCCAATCGCAACCCGCCCCGCTCGACCTCCAGCCGCGCCGCCGGCAGGATCCGCGCGATCGTCGCCTGGTCCAGCTTCGCCCGCTTCGGCACCGGCCCGCACGCATCGCCGCCGAGCGCGCTGGCATAGGCCACGTCGTGCGCGACCTGCCAGCTTTCGCGGCTCCAATCCTCGACGCTGCCGGCCTGCATCTCGGCCTTCTCGCCCGCCGAATAGACCCGCACCGGCGACGGCGGCGTCGAGATCGCGCGCTCCGCCAGATACCCGTCCCAGATCGAATGCAGGTTCAGTTTCTCGGGCGCATAATCGCCATAGGCAGCGCTCACCTGATTGCCGCCGAGGTCGCCGCGGTCGCCGGCATGCAGCGGCTGGTGCAGATCGCCGACGAAATGGATCAGGAACGCCAGCGCCTGCACGCGTTCGCGCACCGGCACCTTTTTGTCCTTCAACAGCTTCACGTCGCGCTCGATCTGCGCCGACACGCAATTGCCGTCCTTGCACGGCCCCTTCAGATCGAACGGCTTGCACACGTTCACGTTCTGATAGTGCCAGATATAGGCATAGCTGAAGCGCGGCCCGAGCGTCTTGATGCAATCCGCCCAGATCGACGCCTGCTCGATCGTCCGCGCCGGACACGCTTCGGTTTCCAGCAGCTTCGACTGGCGCAGCAACGCATCGACCGCATGCCGCGTCTCCGGCTTGATGTTGCGATAGGCGATCTCGCCGACCGTCTCATGGCCATATTCCCAATAAGCCGAGGCCGGAGAGGCGAGGGTGACGGCGATGAGCGCGAACAATGCGGAGAGGATACGGGTCATGCAGGCCTTTTGCCCGATCCAAGTGCGGCGGGGTAGCACCTTCTTTCTCCCCTCCCTGTCGGAGAAGGGAGCCAGAGGTCACTCGTCGTTATAGATCGCCACGATCCGCTCGCCGCCGGATGTCGCCCGCCCGCGATTCATCCCCAGCGTCGTGAAGCTCCACACCGCATCGCCCTCCGGCCCGGTCACGATCACCCCGCCGCTGCCGCCCAGCTCCGCCACGTCCGCCATCACCGCATCCGCCGCCGTCTGTAATGGCTCACCAGCGAGGCGCACCCGCGCGCAAATCTCGTGCGCCACGCCGGCGCGGATGAAGAATTCGCCCGATCCGGTGGCGGAAACCGCGCCCGAACGATCGTCGGCATACGTGCCCGCCCCGATCAGCGGCGAATCGCCGATCCGGCCCCAGCGTTTGCCGGTCACGCCGCCGGTCGAGGTCGCCGCCGCGACATGGCCATGCGCGTCGCAGGCGACCGCGCCGACCGTGCCGTATTTCATCTCGACATCGAACGTGCCGCCGCGCGCCTTCAATTCCTCCAGTTGCGCCGCTCGCTCGGGCAGCACGAACCAGTCGGCCCCCGCCTGCGCCAGTCCGCGCTCCACGGAGAAATCGTCCGCCCCCGCGCCCGACAACAGCACGTGCGCGCCATCCTCCATCACCGCGCGCGCCAGATCGACCGGGTTGCGCGTCGCACCTACGCCCGCCACGGCCCCCGCGCGCCGGTCGCGCCCATCCATGATCGCCGCATCGAGTTCAGCTGCCCCATCCCAGGTCAAAGCCGCCCCCCGCCCTGAATTGAAGTGCGGATCGTCCTCCAGCACGCGCACCGCCGCCGCGACCGCATCGAGCGCCGCGCCGCCGCGCTCAAGCACCGCCGATCCCGCATCCAGCGCGGCGTTCAGCCCCGCGCGCGTGCCGGCATCCTGCTCCGGGGTGAGCCGCTCGCGCGTCATCATCCCCGCGCCGCCATGCACCAGCAATGTCCAGCGATCGCTCATTTCAACTCTCCTCGGTCGCCAGTGTCGCGGTGCGCGGCGGACGCACCGGCCCACGTTTGCGCAGGCCGATCAGCGGCCGCAGCCAGTCGACCTCACGCCCGATCGCATAGAAAGCCCAGCACCCGATCACGGTTGCCGCCACCAATATGGCGAATTCGACGATTGCGGACAGGTGATAGGGCAACAGGACCCACTCGCCCGCGACGATGATCGTCTGGTGGATGATGTAGAACGGGAACACCGCCTCGGTCAGCGTCGCGCGCCACGGCGTGTCGCGGTTCCAGTAGCGGTCGGCGATTCCGATCAACGCGACGATCGCGCTCCACCCCTGCACCGCGCGCGCGGCGGAGAAAATCAGCCCGAACGGGTAGGGCGGGACGACATCGACCGGCCATGCCATCTCGATCCCGACGACCATCGCATAGGAAAGCAAAGCCACGCCCGCCGCCCACGGCCAGATCCGCGCGACGCTGGCGAACCCCTTGTCCGATCCTGCAAAGGCGAATCCGAACAGAAAGGCGGGAAAATAGCTCGCATGCGCCAGCCAGTCGTCGACCAACGCATGCGTTTCGCGCCCACCGGGAAACAGCCAGGCCGATACGGCGATCAGCCACAGGCTCGGCCAGATCCACAGCCACACGCCACCGAACATTCGGTCGAACACACCCTGCAGACTGCGCCCACGCAAAACCGCCCCGACGATCGCGATCAGCATCGTGTACAACCACAGATACATCACGAACCACAGATGCTGCCAGTTCGGCAGGATGATCCCGTCGATCGACCAGAAACCGAAATAATCGTGGCGGTAGAAGTTCCAGAAACCGCCGGCATACCCATGCTGCCCCGCCAGTTCGATCCACGGTTGCACCGGCACGATCACGACGATGCCGAACAGCAAGGGAATCAGCAGCCGCGCGCTCCGCGACCGGACGAACCCACCGACGCCCCCGCCCTTGGCGAGCAATGTCCGGCTGGCATAACCCGAGACGACGAACAACAGGATCAGCCGCCAGGCATTGATCGCCATCATCGGGATCGCGATCCAGTCGGCGGGATCGGCCGTCTTCACATGATATGGCCAGGGCACGAAAACCAAAGCGACGTGATAGAGGATCAGCAACGCGAACGCGCCGACGCGAAGCCAGTCCAGACCGTAATGCCGTGCCATGATGCGAAGCCTTTAGACGAAGCTGGCGGCATGACCAGTGCGGCGTCACCGGCGTTGCCGCAGCGCAGCGGCATCACTATAAGGGTTCGCATGTCCATTCGTCCGTGGCGTGATATCACGCGTCGTCAAAGCCGCCAGATCATGGTCGGCAACGTCCCCGTCGGCGGCGATGCCCCGGTCACCGTGCAGACGATGACCAACACGCCGACCAGCGATGCGAAGGCGACGATCGCGCAGATCCGCCGCTGCGAGGATGCCGGCGTCGACATCATCCGCGTTTCCTGCCCGGATGTGGAGAGCACGGCGGCGTTGAAGCAGATCGTTCGCGCCAGCCGCGTGCCGATCGTCGCGGACATCCATTTCCACTACAAGCGCGCGCTGGAAGCCGCCGATGCGGGTGCGGCGTGCCTGCGCATCAACCCCGGCAATATCGGCTCGTCGGCGCGCGTGAAGGAGGTCGTCAACGCGGCCAAGGCCAATGGCTGCGCGATCCGCATCGGCGTAAACGCGGGTTCGCTCGAAAAGGACCTGCTCGAAAAATATGGCGAGCCATGCCCGGACGCGTTGGTCGAAAGCGCGCTCGATCATATCAAGCTGTTGCAGGATCACGACTTCCACGAATTCAAGGTCGCGGTGAAGGCCAGCGACCTGTTCCTGGCGGTGGCCGCCTATCAGCAACTCGCCGAAGCGGTCGATTGCCCGCTGCACCTCGGCATCACCGAAGCGGGCGGGTTCGTCGGCGGCACGGTGAAGTCGGCGATCGGCATGGGCAGCCTGCTCTGGTACGGCATCGGCGACACGATCCGCGTCTCGCTCTCCGCCGAACCGGAAGAGGAAGTGCGCGTCGGGTTCGAGATCCTGAAGGCGCTCGGCATCCGCAACCGCGGCGTCCGCGTCGTCTCCTGCCCCAGCTGCGCGCGCCAGGGCTTCGACGTGATCCGCACCGTGCAGGCACTGGAAGAACGCCTCCAGCACATCCGCACCCCGATGTCGCTCTCCGTTCTCGGCTGCGTCGTCAACGGTCCGGGCGAAGCGCGCGAAACCGATATCGGCCTCACCGGCGGCGGCAACGGCAAGCACATGGTCTACCTTTCTGGTGTCACCGACCACACGGTCTCCAGCGAGGACATGCTCGAACACATCGTCCAGTTGGTCGAGGCGAAGGCGGCGGAGATCGAGGCGCACGACGAGGCACAGGCGGTGGCGGCTGAGTGAACCACATGCTATCTTCCATTCCGGAGGACGGTATGGGTTATCACGCACGAGTTCTTGACGATGGCCAGATCGTCTTGCCGGCGGAATTGAGCCGAGACATCGGCTTCCGCCTTGGAGATGTTCTCTCGGTCGAGCGCGATGGCGAATCCGTCGTCTTGAAGCTGGAAAAATCTCCGGATCACGCACGCGCGCGATTGCGCGAGGCCATGCGTGGTTACAGCGTGGATCAGTTCATCGCCGAACGTGCGACAGACTGGGGCGAATGACGGTCGTTCTCGACGCTTCGGCGCTGTTGGCAGTCATTCTGGAAGAATCCGGTGCGGACAGGGTGCTCGAGGCTGGACCCAACTATCTCATGTCGGCGGTCAATTTTGGCGAGGTGCTGACCAAGATCGTTGAGCGCGGCGGCGCGGTTGCGGACGTGCAGGCGCGGATAGCGCCATTGGCCATCCGGCTGCAGGCATTCGGCGAAGTCGATGCGATCGAGGTGGCCCGATTGCGTCCCCTCACAAGGCATCTCGGGCGATCTTTCGGTGATCGCGCCTGTCTGGGCTTGGCCGGGACGCTGGGTCTTCCGCTGCTCACGGCGGACGGCAAATGGTCGGCATTGGATATCGGCGTCGATATCATCCAGATCCGTTGAACCGCCGCACCCCCACCTCCGCGACCGCCTTTGCGGTCGCCGCGATCGGCATTGCCAGTTATTCGGTGATGGATGCGGTGATGAAGGGCATGTCGATCGCGCACGGCGCGTATAGCGCGGTGCTGTGGCGGTCTGTCGCAGGCGTCGTCCTGATGCTGCCGATCTTCTTCGCGCGGCGGCGGCCCTGGCCGGGGCGGGAGGCGTTGGTGCTGCATGTCTCGCGCGGTGCTGTCGCTGGCGCGTCGGTGCTGTTGTTCTTCTGGGGGCTGGTGCGCGTGCCGATGGCGCAGGGCGTGGCGCTGACCTTCCTCGCGCCGCTGATCGCCCTGTTCCTCGCCGCCGCGACGTTGGGCGAGACGATCCGGCGCACCGCGATCGGCGGCTCGATCATCGCCAGCCTCGGCGTGCTGGCGATCGCGGCGGGCCAGTGGCAGGCGCACGCCTCGACCGAAATCGTGCTGGGATCGCTGGCGATCGTCGCCGCCTCGATCCTCTACGCGGGCAGCCTAATCCTGCTCCGGCGACAGGCGCAGGTCGCCGATCCGCTGGAGGTCGCCTTGTTCACCAGCATCGTGCTCGCCGGGCTGCTGCTGATCGGTGCGCCGTGGTTTTCGTCGATGCCGGCGGTCGCCCTTTGGCCCGGCATCTTCGGCGCGGCCCTGCTCGGCTCGGTGTCCGCGATCCTGCTCGCCTGGGCGTATCGCCATGCCGAGGCGCAGGTGCTCGCCCCGGTCGAATATACCGCCTTCGTCTGGTCGGCGATTCTCGGCTATGTCGTGTTCGGCGAGCATGTCACCGCGTGGACGGTGGCGGGCGCGCTGCTCATCATCGCCGGGTGCCTGTTCGCGATTCGCGGCAAGGCTGCCCCCGCACCGCAAACCGAGGCCGCTGCATGACCGTTTCCATCCGACCTGCCACCCCGTCCGACGTGCCGACGATCCTGGGCTTCGTACGCGAACTCGCCGCGTTCGAGCGGGAACCCGATGCCGTCACCGCGACCGAGACGATCATGCACGAGGCGCTGTTCGGCGCGCGACCGGCAGCCGAGGCGATCATCGCCGAAATGGACGGCGCGTCCGTCGGCATGGCGGTATTCTACCACAATTTCTCGACCTGGACGGGCCTGCGCGGCATCTGGCTCGACGATCTGTATATCACGCCGGATGCGCGCGGATCGGGCGCGGGGCGGGCGCTGCTGTCGCACCTCGCCGGCATCGCGGTCGATCGGGGCTGCGCGCGCTTCGAATGGTGGGTGCTGGACTGGAACGAACGCGCGATCGAATTCTACCGTAAGGTCGGCGCGGAGGCGATGGACGAATGGACCACGCAGCGCGTCACCGGCGCTGCGCTTCTGAAACTGGCGGGCCGAGCCTGATGGCGTGGCTGCTGCTGGTGATCGGCGGGCTGTTCGAGATCGGCTTCACCACCTGCCTGCGCTACGTTGATGGCTTCCGCAATATCGGCTGGACCGCGGGGTTCCTCGCCTCGGTCGGCTGTTCGATGGCGCTGCTGGAGGTCGCGTCGCGTTCGATCCCGATGGGCACGGCCTATGCGGTGTGGGGCGGCATCGGCGCGCTCGGCACGGTGATCGTCGGCATCGCGTGGTTCGGCGAACCGGCCAGCCTGCCGCGCCTGCTGCTGATCCTGGGCGTGGTGCTGTGCATCGCTGGCTTGAAGCTGACGGCACACTGAAAAAGAGACATCCGTTCGTTTCGAGCGCAGTCGAGAAACTGCCCGCAACGCTCGAGGCTTGTTTCTCGACTGCGCTCGAAACGAACGGAGAAAGGGGCGTCAATGCCGGTGGACCAGGGCCTGATCGATTGGGTGACCGAAGCGATGGAGTCGATCGGCACCGTCACCAAACGCGCGATGATGGGCGGCGCGACGCTCTATTGCGACGGCACGATCTTCGCGATCGTCGGGCTGGATGCGCTGTGGTTCAAGGCCGATGCGGTCAGCGACGCCGAATGGGATGCGGCGGGATGCCCGCGCTTCACCTACGAAATGGGCGAGGGCCGCACCGGATCGATGAATTATCGCCGCGCGCCGGATGACGTTTATGACGACCCGGAGGAACTGCGGCGCTGGGCGTTGCTCGGCCTGGCGGCGGGGAAACGCGCGCCGGTGAAGAAACCCAAAACCAAAAAATAGCGCTTCCCCGGCGAAGGCCGGGGCCCAGTCGCGAAGGTGGAATTGATCGGGCGCAGCGCCCGTTTCCTCCCGTCCCGCGACTGGGCCCCGGCCTCCGCCGGGGAAGCAACTCATAGTAACTGATTAAGCCGCAGCCTTCGCAGCCTTGGCCGCGTCGATCGCTTCCAGCACGATGCGCTTCGCCTCTTCGGCATCGCCCCATTCGCCGATCCGCACCCACTTTTCGGATTCCAGATCCTTATAGTGTTTGAAGAAATGCTCGATCTGCGCGAGCACGATCGACGGCAAATCGCCGCGTTCGCCGATGTCCGAATAATACGGGAAGGTGGTGTCGACCGGCACGCAGACCAGCTTCTCGTCGCCGCCAGCTTCGTCTTCCAGCTTCAGCACCGCGATCGGGCGCGCCCGCACGACGCAGCCCGGCACGAACGGCGAGCGCGCGATCACCAGCGCGTCGAGCGGATCGCCGTCCGGCGACAGGGTGTGCGGCACGAAGCCGTAATTCGCCGGATAGCGCATCGGCGTGTGCAGGATGCGATCGACGAACAGAGCGCCGCTCGCCTTGTCGAATTCGTACTTCACCGGCTCGCCGCCGACCGGCACTTCGATGATGACGTTCAGGCTGTTGGGGGGATCGTCGCCGATCGGAATCAAATCGATGCGCATGATGTTCCTCTGATTAACCTCGTTGCGCCCGCCCTCGCTTCAGCGGGGTGCGAGCAGCCGATCCAGCCCACCCTCTCCGGTGCCGATCTTTTCGAGGCGCGGATAGCGGAGGCCGCCGTGATAGTCGATGGCCGCCGGACTGATCTTCTCGCCGGTCTTGATCAGCAGCTGGATCGGATCCTTCGTGGCCTTTGCCGCCACGATCGCCGCCTTGATCGCGGTGTCGCTATAGGCGGTGCCGTTCACCGCGACGATCTTGGTGCCGACATCCAGCCCGGCCTTGAACCCGGCACTGTCCCAACCGACGCCGAAGATCTCGCCATCCTTGTCCAGCGTGATGCCGATCGAATAGGTCAGGTCGGTGCGCTTCGCCGTCGTTTCCTGCGATTTGAACGCCTTGGTCGGCTCGGTGGAATAGACCAGTCGGTAGCCGTTATCGACGAACCCCTTCAGCGGCGCGGGCGCGCCCGTTTCGGTCAGGCGGGTCTTCAGGAAGCCGTTCCAGTCATAGGGCTGGATCCCGTTCAGCGTCGCGACGACATCGTCGAACGTGTACGTCACCTGGCCCCAGTCGCCATCGTTGATGCCGAAGAATGCATGCGCGAAATCGTCGATCGACTTGGTGCCACCCGATTGCTTGCGCAGGATCGAATCGACCTCCATCCATACGAGCAAGCCCTCGTTGTAATAATCCTCGCTGCGTTCGTAGCTGACCCAGCCCTTGGGCTTGCGCTGCGCTATCACCGGATCGTTGGTCGTATCGACCAGATTGCGCCACTCGCGCGCCGGGCGATTGTCGAGGCTGGCAAGGATCGAGGCGTACATGTCGAGCGTATCCTGCTTCGACACGATGCCGCTGCGCGCCTGTAGAACATAGCCCCAGAACTGCGTCTGCCCTTCATACACCCACAGCAGCGAACCGCGCATCGGCGTGCGATAATCCGGCGTCCACAGATCCGCGCCGCGCCGGAACTTGCCGTCCCAGCTATGGGTATATTCGTGCGGCAACAGGTTGCGGCGGCCCGGCCCGTCGGCCCATTTGGTGAAATATCCCGGCGTCACGCCATCCTCGGACGACCGATGATGCTCCAGGCCGATCCCGCCCAGCTGATCGCTGATCGAGAACAGGAATTCGTACGTGTCGTAATGCTGCGCGCCGAACGTCTTCACCGCCTGCGTGACGAGGTTCTTGTGCGCGTCGATCTGCTCCGGCGTCGCGGCCAGTTCCTCGGGCGTGTCGGCGAAGATGTTCAGGTTCACGCGCGGTGACAGCGCGACCTTGCGATAATAGCGCCCGGCCAGGATCGGCGAATCGACCAGCACCTCGTAATTGGTCTTGTCGTAGACGAAGGTCGCGCCCGTGGCCTTGGCCGCCACGGCGGACGCGGCGCTCCAGCCGTCGGGATATTTCACCGTCGCCTTCACCGGAATCTGCCGCGTGAAATAGCCCGCCGGATACAGACTCATCGAATTGAACTGCAGGCTCAGCAGGTTGGGCGTCATCACGATACGCCCCTGATCCGCCTTGGTCGCCGAGAGGAATTTCAGGTCGATATCGATCGTCTTCGCACCCTTCGGCACCTCGATGTGGAACGCGAACACGTCCACCGGATCGCGCGTCCACGGCACCGGCTTGCCGTTCGCGGTGATCACCAGACCGGCCAGCTTCTCGATCTCGCCACGCGGGCTATGCGCGCCGGGCAGCCATTTCGGGTAGAGCAACGTCATCGGACCCGAGGCGGCGACCGGGATCGTCTGCTTCACCGTGAAGATTCCGCGCGTCACGTCGGTCGCGTCCACCGCGATCGTCATCGTGCCGGGATAGGGGATGTCGCGCGCCTGCGGGATCGTATCGACGAACGGAACGGGTTGCGGCTTGGAATTCTCGGCCAAAGCGGGCGTGGCAACGGCGGCGAGCAGACTGGCGATCGAAGCGAAACGGGACATGGTGGCCTTTCGGCAAAAGGGCGGATGCACAGGGCTTAAGCGGTTGATGTCGCTTGCGTCCAGCCTTTCGCTATCAGCCCCCGCCGCCCAGCACGTTGATCGTGAACGCCAGCACACCGATGTTGAACACGAACGCCGCCAGGCAGTGGCCGATCACCACGCGGCGGATCGCCGGTGCGGTGATCTCCACGTCGGAGGTCTGGAACGTCATGCCCAATGTGAAGCTGAAATAGACGAAATCCCAATAATCCGGCTCGTCGCAGCCCGGTATGTCGATCCCGCCGCGATCCTTGCCCTTGGCATCGCCGAGATAGAAGATGTGGGCATAGTGCAAAGCGTAGATCGTGTTCGAGAACAGCCACGCCAGCACCAGGGTGGCGACGATCAGCGCGATGCCGAGCATCGTGCTCTTGCCGCCCATCATCTCGCTCGCGACCGAGACCAGGATCATCCCCATCACGATCGCGGTCACCGCCAGCAGCAGCGCGCGGTTCGCGTCGTTCGACTTGGCGATCGCCCGCATGTCCGCCGCGCGCTTGCCCAGCAGCGGCACCACCGCGCCGAGGAACACCAGAGCGGCGATGTCAAACGCCGCCATTGCCCCGCGCCCGCGCCCGAGGATCGGGATCAACACAGGGAGGCCTGCCACGAACAGCAGGACGAAGACGACGAACCGCGTCGGCGCGATTCGGTGACCGAGATTGAGTTTCATGGCCGAAGGCTAGTCCGGCGGCCTCGTGCCTGTCACGTGACATCGCCGTCACGTGGGTGCGGCCCACTACATCGTCAGCGCATGCCGGAACATCACGCAGGCGATGAACACCAGATACACCCCGAACACACGCTTCAGCGGTTCCGCCGGTAAAGCATGCGCGGCCGCCACGCCGAGCGGCGCGGTCAGGATCGACATCGACGTGATGATCAGCGCCCCCAGCACGTTGACGAAACCGAGCGATGCCAGCGGCAGGCCCGGCTTGCCCAGCCCGATCAGTGCCCAGCCGATCATCCCCGGCACCGCGATGATGAAGCCGAAGCCCGCCGCCGTCGCGATCGCCTTGTGGATCGTCCGCCCGCACAATGTCATCACGATCACCGCCACCGTCCCGCCGCCGATCCCGAGCAGCGAACTGAACAGCCCCAGCCCCCCGGCGATCCCGGCGCGCGCCGGGCCTGTCGGCATCGTATCGCGCAGCTTCATCTTGCCGAAGCGCGGCACGAGGAAGTTGACCGACATCAGCAATATGCCGGTGGCGAAGATGAAGGTCAGCGTCTGCCCGGTCATCACCCGCGCCAGCAGCACGCCGATGCCCACCCCGCCGACGATCCACGGTGCCCAGCTTTTCAGGATCTGGAAATCAACCGCGCCGCGCTTGTGGTGCGACAAAGTGGAGCGCAGCGACGTGATCACGATCGTCGCGAACGACGTGCCGATCGCGACATGGGTATATTCCGCCTTGTCCCCGCCGAGCAGAGGCAACAGCGCGATCATCGCCGGCACGACGACGAATCCCCCGCCGATGCCGAACAATCCGGCGGCGAATCCGGCGAACAGCCCGGCGGCCAGCATGGCGAGGATGGCGGGCGCCCAGGCGGCAACCTGGTTCATGAACTGCACGGGTGGCGGGAGGAGAAAACGGACGGGCAGGGGCTATGGATCAGGCGCATGTCATCCTTTCGGTCGCGGCGCGGCCGGGGTGGTTCCTGCGGGGTGTGATCGGGGGCTGTGTCCGCCCCCATTGTCGGCAATGCTGCGGCGCACAAACGTCCAAGTCAAGCACGCATAACGCGCGGCTTTCCCTTCGCGCGGCTCTCGCATAAGACGCACGCGATCATGGCCCGTATCGAAACCCCAAAACGCATCCGCGGCACGCAGGATATCTTCGGCGACGAACAGCGCAGGTTCGCGCGCGTGCTGGAGGCGTTCGAGAAGGTGCGGCGGCTCTATTGCTTCCAGCGCGTTGATATTCCGGTGTTCGAAAGCACCGCCGTCTTCGCCCGCTCGCTCGGCGAAACCACCGACGTCGTCTCGAAGGAGATGTACACGTTCGAGGATCGCGGCGGCGATTCGATCACGCTGCGCCCGGAATTCACCGCCGGCATCGCCCGCGCGTATTTGACCGAAGGCTGGCAGCAATATGCCCCGCTGAAGCTCGCCACGCACGGCCCGGTGTTCCGCTACGAACGGCCCCAGAAGGGCCGCTTCCGCCAGTTCCACCAGATCGACGCCGAAGTGATCGGTGCGCCCGAACCGGCGGCGGATGTCGAACTGCTCGTGCTGGCCGATCAGCTGCTGCACGAACTCGGCATATCCGACGGCGTGACGTTGCAACTCAACACCTTGGGCGACGCGGAAACCCGCGACGCGTGGCGCGCGGCTCTGGTCGCGCATTTCGAGGCGCACCGCGCCGACCTGTCCGAAGACAGCGTCGCGCGGCTCGACAAGAACCCGTTGCGCATCCTCGATTCGAAAGACCCGCGCGACCGCCCGATCGCCGACAGCGCGCCGGATATCGATGCGTACCTCACCCCCGAAGCCCGCGCCTTCTTCGACGCGGTGACGGCCGGCCTGGACGCGGCCGGCGTGGCATGGACCCGCAACGCCCGCCTGGTCCGCGGCCTGGACTATTACCGCCACACCGCGTTCGAATTCGTCACCGACCGGCTTGGCGCGCAAGGGACCGTGCTGGCCGGCGGACGTTATGATGGGCTGATCGAGAGTCTGGGTGGACCCGCGACGGCAGGTGTAGGCTGGGCGGCGGGCGTCGAGCGGCTGGCGATGTTGCTGGAGGAGCAGCAGGCAGAAATTCCCCAAGTCACGGTTATTCCTGAAGTCTTGGGTGCCAATGAATTGGCGTTAGCGATCATCACTGCACTGAGAGCGGACGGATTGTCTGGCGAAATGGCTTTCCGTGGAAACGCAAAAAAGCGTTTTGAGCTAGCATCCAAGGCGCGAAGCCGCGGACGCGTAATTGTGACTGATTGGCGCATCCTCGACGATGGATCGTCGAATGCGGGTTTATCGATCCGTGCGAATCAAGACCATGAGGCGGGTGAAGAATTGGTACTCAGCATCCTCAATACGTTGAGAGGCAAATTCACGATCAGCAGCCACATGCTGAAGCCGCAAGCCAGTCAGTTTGACGGAACGATCCTTCGGACTAAGAAATGACCACCATCTCCCCCGAACGGATCGCGCAGATCGAGGCGCGGCGGGATGAGTTGCAGGCGCAGATGGCGACCGGCGATCTGCCCTCCGACCGCTTCGTCGCGGTGTCCAAGGAATATGCCGAACTCGAACCCGTCGCGCGCGCGGCGGGCGAGGTGCGGCGGCTGCGCGCGGAACTGGACGTCCTGTCGGGCATGGACGCCGACGACGATCCCGAGATCCGCACGATGGCGCGCGAAGAGATCGCGGTGATCCAGAGCACGCTGCCACAGGCCGAACGCGCGCTCGCCCTCGCGCTTCTCCCGCGCGACGCCGCCGACGAGCGCGCCGCGATGCTCGAAATCCGCCCCGGCACCGGCGGCGACGAGGCGGCGTTGTTCGTCGGCGATCTGCTGCGCATGTATCAGCGCTTCGCCGAGAGCCAGGGCTGGCGCGTCGAACTGATCTCCGCCAGCAGCTCCGAAGCCGGCGGCTACAAGGAAGTCGTCGCCAGCATTACCGGGCAGGGCGTGTTCGCGCGGCTGAAGTTCGAGGCCGGGGTCCACCGCGTGCAGCGCGTGCCCGCCACCGAAACGCAGGGCCGCATCCACACCTCCGCCGCCACCGTCGCGGTGCTGCCCGAGGCGGAGGAGGTCGATGTGAAGATCGAGGACAAGGATCTGCGCATCGACGTCTATCGCTCGTCCGGTCCCGGCGGCCAGTCGGTCAACACCACCGACAGCGCGGTGCGCATCGTCCACATCCCGACCGGCCTCACCGTGATCCAGCAGGACGAGAAATCGCAGCACAAGAACAAGGCCAAGGCGCTGAAGGTCCTGCGCACCCGCCTGTACGAGGCGGAACGCGAACGCCTGCATCAGGAACGCGCCGGCGCGCGCAAATCGATGGTCGGCAGCGGCGATCGCTCCGAACGCATCCGCACCTACAATTACCCGCAAGGCCGTGTGACCGATCACCGCATCAATCTGACGCTGCACCGCCTGCCGGAAATCCTCGAAGGCGAGATGGGCGACCTGATCGGCGCCCTGATCGCCGAGGACGAAGCGGAGCGGCTGGCGACGCTGAATGACTGAACTACCCGAAAAGCCCCTCCCCTTCAGGGGAGGGGTTGGGGTGGGGCAGTCCAGCAATGCCGGTCTCGGTGAGACATCCCCCACCCCCAACCCCTCCCCTGAAGGGGAGGAGCTAAGAATAAGAACAGCCCTCGCCAACGCCGCCGCCCAACTCGCACCCGTAACCGAAACCCCCCGCCTCGACGCCGAACTCCTCATGGCCCACGCCCTCGGCATCTCCCGCGAGACACTCCTACTCAACCACCTCGACGCGCCCGTTCCCCCGGCCTTCGCCCCCCTCATCGCCCGCCGCCTCGCGCACGAGCCGGTCGCCTATATCACCGGCACCCGCGCGTTCTGGACGATCGACCTGCACGTCGGCCCCGGCGTCCTCATCCCGCGCCCGGACAGCGAGACGCTGATCGAGGCGGCGGTCGCGCATTTCAAAGACCGCCCGCCCGCGACGATCCTCGATCTCGGCACCGGCCCCGGCACCCTGCTGCTCGCCGCATTGTCCGAATGGCCCGAAGCGACCGGGCTGGGCGTGGACGCCTCGGATGCCGCGCTCGATTATGCCCGACGCAACGCCGCTGATCTCGGCATGGCGGACCGGGCGCGCTTCGCACCCGGCGATTGGGCGCGAGGAGTGGAAGACCGGTTCGACCTGATCCTTTGCAACCCGCCTTACATCGGCACCGCCGAAGACCTGCCCGACGAAGTCCGCGCCCACGAACCGGGTTCCGCTTTGTTCGCCGGGGTGGACGGGCTCGACGATTATCGTCTCCTCGCGCCTCAACTCCCGCCGCTGCTCGCACCCGGCGGCGCGGCGATTCTGGAGATCGGCCATACCCAGGCGGTGCCCGTCACCGCTTTGCTCGAAGCGCAAGGTTTCGCCGTCACGCTCGCCCGCGATCTTGCGCGGCGGCCGCGCGCGCTCATCGCGACGTTTTAGAGGCGGAACTGCGACACAATATTCCGCTTGGAGATTGCCGCGCCAGCCGCTATTGGCTGGGCAGGGGCATACGTTTTCATCTTAACGCGCTGAAAACGGGCAGTTGCCTACTTCTCAAGTCATGCAGTCGCTGTTGTCCGGCGACCGTGGCAGGCCTTTCCCCCTGATGGTCGGGGGGAAGCGGGCCGGGGAAGATTCGCACCACATCGCTTGCGGAGCACGGTTGGTTACTACGGACCCAAAATTGAAGATCAGGGATAAGCACAGTTGATCAACAACAATCGTCAGGCCGGCCGCCGTCGCGGTCGGGGCGGGCAGCAACAGCGCCCGCAGGGTAATTCCGGTGCGCGCGATAACGGCAATCGCATCGACAACCGTTCGCGCGGCAATGCCGCCCAGTTGCTCGAGAAATACAAGGCGCTCGCTCGCGACTCCCAGATGTCCGGCGACCGGGTCAACACCGAATATTATCTGCAATTCGCGGATCATTATTTCCGTGTCCTCGCCGAAACCCGCTCGCGGTTCGAGGAAAACAACCGCCCGCCGCAGCAGGGCGGCGCGAACACCTTCCAGGACGACGAGACGGAATATGACGATGACGGCGCGCCGATCGTCGCCGAACAGTCGCGTCAGAATGGTGGCCAGCAGAACGGCAACCAGAATTACCAGGCCGACCGTCAGCAGGATGGCGATCGTCAGCAGAATAACGGCAACCAGCAGCAGGATCGCCAGGATCGCCAGGCGAACGATCGCGGCGACCGGGGCGATCGTCCCAATCGCGGCCAGCAGAATGAAGATCGCCCGCGCCGCACTGTGAATGCCAATGACGGCAACAGCTATGGCAACGAAGGCGAGCGTTACGTTCGCGAGGATCGCGGCAATCGCAACGACAATCGCGGCAACGAAGCGCGCGGTAACGAAGCACGCGGCGAAGGTCGCAACGAAAGCCGCCCGAACCGCAGCGAGCGGTACCAGACCGAGGACCGCGCACCCGCTCCGCAGGTCGCAGCCCCCGAAGTGGCCGCACCCGTTGCCGAGGAACAGCCGCAGGAGGCGCCGCGCCGCCGTGGCCGCCCGCGTCGCGAACCCGTTGCCGAAGCGCCCGCCGCCTTCGATTCCGCCACCTTGCCGCCGTCGCTCACCATCTCGGCGGTGACTCCGGCCAAAGCCGACAGCACGCCCGCGAACGATGAAGCGGAGGAAAAACCCCGCCGCCGCCGCGGCCGTCCGCCAGCGAGCGAAGCCTCGACCGTCAGCTGAGGCGAGGCCGACATAAGATTAGAAGGGGTTCCGGGCCGAATGGTTCGGAACCCCTTTTCGTTTGCGCTTTTGCCCGCAAAGGTGGAATCCTTGTAACGGGGCGG
>NZ_JAXOJL010000007.1:0-57500 GCF_036663755.1 Parasphingomonas caseinilytica | reverse complement strand
CACGCCATAGCGGGTGACAGCCCCGTATGCGAAAGTGAGACTTCAGGACTCGAGTAGGGCGGAACACGTGTAATTCTGTCTGAACATAGGGGGACCACCCTCTAAGCCTAAATACTCGTATGCGACCGATAGTGAACTAGTACCGTGAGGGAAAGGTGAAAAGCACCCCGATGAGGGGAGTGAAACAGTACCTGAAACGGATTGCCTACAAGCAGTAGGAGGGCTCATGTGGCCTGACTGCGTACCTTTTGTATAATGGGTCTGTGACTTAATGTATCAAGCAAGCTTAAGCCGTTAGGTGTAGGCGCAGCGAAAGCGAGTCTGAATAGGGCGCCAGAGTTTGATGTATTAGACCCGAAACCCGGCGATCTAGGCATGACCAGGATGAAGGTGCAGTAACATGCACTGGAGGTCCGAACCGATTAACGTTGAAAAGTTACCGGATGAGTTGTGTTTAGGGGTGAAAGGCCAATCAAGCCGGGAAATAGCTGGTTCTCCGCGAAAACTATTTAGGTAGTGCCTCGGATGGACACCGCAGGGGGTAGAGCACTGGATGGATGCGGGGGTCGCGAGACCTACCAACTCTAACCAAACTCCGAATACCTGCGAGTGATATCCGGGAGACAGACGGCGGGTGCTAAGGTCCGTCGTCGAAAGGGAAACAGCCCTGACCTACAGCTAAGGTCCCCAAGTCATCACTAAGTGGGAAAGCATGTGGAACTTCCAAAACAACCAGGAGGTTGGCTTAGAAGCAGCCATCCTTTAAAGAAAGCGTAACAGCTCACTGGTCTAAACAAGAGGTTCTGCGGCGAAGATGTAACGGGGCTAAAGTGATGCACCGAAGCTTAGGGTGTGCAGCAATGCACGCGGTAGCGGAGCGTTCCGTAAGCCTGTGAAGCGATCTGGTAATGGGTCGTGGAGGTATCGGAAGTGCGAATGCAGACATGAGTAGCGATAAAGAGGGTGAGATGCCCTCTCGCCGAAAGACCAAGGGTTCCTGCGCAAGGCTAATCCGCGCAGGGTGAGCCGGCCCCTAAGACGAGCCCGAAGGGGGTAGTCGATGGGAACCACGTTAATATTCGTGGGCCTGGTGGTGTGTGACGGATCTCGTGTGTTGTTCTCCCTTATTGGATTGGGAGGGCTTCGAAGAGGTTCCAGGAAATAGCCCCACCGTATAGACCGTACCCGAAACCGACACAGGTGGTCAGGTAGAGTATACCAAGGCGCTTGAGAGAAGTGTCCTGAAGGAACTCGGCAAATTGCCTCCGTACCTTCGGAAGAAGGAGGCCCTCACTGAGCGCAAGCTTTTTGAGGGGGCACAGGCCAGGGGGTAGCGACTGTTTAGCAAAAACACAGGGCTCTGCTAAGTCGGCTTCAAGACGACGTATAGGGCCTGACGCCTGCCCGGTGCCTGAAGGTTAAGTGGAGTGGTGCAAGCTGCGAAATGAAGCCCAGGTAAACGGCGGCCGTAACTATAACGGTCCTAAGGTAGCGAAATTCCTTGTCGGGTAAGTTCCGACCTGCACGAATGGCGTAACGACTTCCCCACTGTCTCCAGGACATGCTCAGCGAAATTGAATTCTCCGTGAAGATGCGGAGTACCCGCGGTTAGACGGAAAGACCCCGTGCACCTTTACTGCAGCTTCAGAGTGGCATTAGGAAAGAACTGTGTAGCATAGGTGGGAGGCTTTGAAGCGTTGGCGCCAGCTGACGTGGAGCCATAGGTGAAATACCACCCTGTTGTTTTCTGATGTCTAACCCAGATCCATGAAACTGGATCGGGGACCCTCTGTGGCGGGTAGTTTGACTGGGGCGGTCGCCTCCTAAAGAGTAACGGAGGCGCGCGATGGTGGGCTCAGGACGGTTGGAAACCGTCTGTTAGAGTGCAATGGCATAAGCCCGCCTGACTGCGAGACTGACAAGTCGAGCAGAGACGAAAGTCGGTCATAGTGATCCGGTGGTCCCTCGTGGAAGGGCCATCGCTCAACGGATAAAAGGTACGCCGGGGATAACAGGCTGATAACCCCCAAGAGCTCATATCGACGGGGTTGTTTGGCACCTCGATGTCGGCTCATCACATCCTGGGGCTGGAGCAGGTCCCAAGGGTTTGGCTGTTCGCCAATTAAAGTGGTACGTGAGCTGGGTTCAGAACGTCGCGAGACAGTTTGGTCCCTATCTGCCGTGGGCGTCGAAATTTGAGAGGAGTTGACCCTAGTACGAGAGGACCGGGTTGAACATACCTCTGGTGTACCTGTCGTTCTGCCAAGAGCGCAGCAGGGTAGCTATGTATGGACGGGATAACCGCTGAAAGCATCTAAGCGGGAAGCCTCCCTCGAGATAAGATTTCATAGAGCCGTCGGAGACCACGACGTTGATAGATCGGATGTAGAAGTGCGGTAACGCATGGAGCTAACCGATACTAATTGCTCTATTTGCGCTTGAGAGTCCCACCATCAACGACAGCACTGGGTGACCAGCGTGCATCGGACGATGGCTGCGGATGATTAAGCTCACGCCTAATAAACAACTACCATGCCTTCACTGCATAAACGTGCATCGATTTTACAAGAACATCTTGCCGCTCACCGGCTTCATTGCTTGGTGGCTATAGCGTCAGTGCCCCACCCGATCCCATCCCGAACTCGGCCGTGAAACCTGACTGCGCCGATGGTACTATCGCTCAAGCGATGGAAGAGTAGGTCGTCGCCAGGCATTGTAGCCGGTGAGCAGCAAAGATCACTTCAAAGAACCCATTCACATGTCACCTACCCTCGTTCCAACTCGGAACCGTCGCGGGGTGGAGCAGCCCGGTAGCTCGTCAGGCTCATAACCTGAAGGTCACAGGTTCAAATCCTGTCCCCGCAACCAAACCACAATCAACCAAGCCGTTTCAGGATATCCCGAGGCGGTTTTTTTGTGTCTTTTTTCCATAGCTTAAGCCTGTTCCAGAGCCCCCAAACACGTCCCATCCTAGCCCCTGAAATGCCACAACGTCGATTTGCAATCGGGGGTATTTTGGGGGGTATGTCTGTCGGACACCGACGGAGTACCCCCCAATGGCCCTGAAAGAACTCGAAGCGCGATACGCCACGAAGCGCGGCAAGGATTACAAGCTCGCTGACGGGGAGGGGCTTTACCTGCTCGTCCGGCCCAACGGCTCGAAGCTCTGGCGCTTCAAGTACCGCTATGCCGGCAAGGAGAAGCTGCTCTCGTTCGGGGCCTACCCGAAGATCAGTCTGGCTGATGCGCGGCTGCGCCGCGCCGAGGCCAGGGTCGCGCTGGGGCAGGGAACGGATCCGGGTGCCAGGGACAAGCCAGCCGCCGTCACGACGTTCGAGCAGGCAGCGCGCGCATGGCACGCCAACCGAGTTGCGTCGCTCGATGCCGGTCATGCCTCGCGGTTGCTGACCCGACTGGAGAACGATGCGTTCCCGGTGCTTGGGTCGTCCGACCTGCGGTCGGTCACCAGTGCGGAGGTGCTGGCGATGGTGCGCCGGGTCGAGGCGCGCGGCGCGCTCGATGTCAGCCGGCGCCTCAAACAGCATGTCAGCCAGATCTACCGCTTTGCGATCCCGCAAGGCTGGGCCGAGCGCGATCCGGCCGAGCATCTGACCGATCTGTTGAAACCCAAGCCGCGCACGAAACATATGGCACGGGTCGGGGCCGACGAGCTGCCCGCGCTGGTTCGGGCGATCGATCGCTATGATGGCGACGAGACGCCGAAGCGCCGCGCGATCACGCGCGCTGCGTTGATGTTCACGCTCCTCACCTGGGCACGCACCAACGAAACTCGTCTCGCACGCTGGGACGAGTTCGAGGGGCTGGACGGTCCTGAACCGCTCTGGCGCGTGCCGGCATCGCGGATGAAAATGGAGTGCGAGCATCTCGTGCCGCTGGCGCCGCAGGTCGTGGCGTTGCTGGCCGGCGTCCGCGAGCACGGTCGGGGCGACTATGTGTTCGCCGGCGACAAGCCCGGGCAGCCGATCTCGCAGAACACCATGATCTATGGCTGCTACCGCATGGGTTATCGCGGCCGGCAGACCGTGCACGGGTTCCGCGGGATCGCCTCGACCTGGGCTAACGAAGCGGAATGCTATCGGCCCGACTGGATCGAGCTCGCCCTTGCCCATGTCGAGCGCGACGAGGTACGCGGGGCTTATAACAGCGCGCTGTATCTGACGCCGCGCAGGCGCATGCTGGCGGCCTGGGCTGAGGATATCGACAGGATGGTGGCGTCAGGTGCCACCCACACTACAGCCAAAGACGATACTGTGGCAAAAGCCGAATGGGCTGTGTTAACGTAATCCGAGAGACAAGCGGACGCTCGTCTCATCGTAGAGTTCGCGGGTCTACTGTCGGCGACCCTGCAGGCGATTGGCGACGAGAACCGCCACCGTGAGGGAGGTGCTAATGCCGCCTAAGACGATTGAGCTCGCGCTGGACGGGAAATTATACGCGACCAAGGCGACGAAAATCAAAAATGACGAATCCGGAAAAGAACCGGTCATCGCGCGTCTTTATCGGATGCCTCGGCTGGTGGTTCCGGTATGACCTCCAGGGCCGTCTCGATTTTATAACAGTCGCCGGCGAGCCACAGCGAGATTGGGACCATCGGCAAGTCGTGTCCGAGGTCGTTTGCCTCGTAACGCCGGGTCTCGATGTGAGCCATGCCGACCCGCATCCTCGCCCGGTCGCCTCGCATCCGCTTCTCAAAGAGGGCTAGGAGGCAGCCGATCGAAAGACTCTTGCTTGATAGTGGCGATATTATGAAGCGCGCACCGCCGAACAAGTGGAGGCTTTCCTCGTAGCGCTCCATCGCTTGGAGCAGGCTGCGGTAGAGCTGAAAGGGATTCCATTCAGTGGCGTAAATCATGTCGCGGGGTGCGACAGCCATGCGGTCGAAGACCAGCTCGCCGAGCTCGCGAATGATGTTGTCGCCACGACGGGGATCCACCGACTGGAGCGGGAGGACGGGACACACGTCGTCGGGACTTATGCGGGAATAAATCCTCTCAAGCTGGCCCACGACGTCCTCCGCGAGCACGGGGAACCAGACCTTCGGCCAGTCGTGTGACGCTTCTTCCTCGAGCCTGATACCGAGGCTGGGCAAGGGGGCGAGGTCTACGTCGACCTCGCGTTTTGAGATGCTCTGGTCGATGAGCGAGCTCTCCGCGTAGACTATGTGCAGGTTTACCGAGGCCGCCAGCGGGGACGGCTCCGCTGGTCGAACAAATGCGGCCAGAAGTTGGTTGAGGAGCGTGAGGTAGACGAGACGCGGAAGTGTGCTGATGTCGAGGACAACATCGGTGTAGCGGCCGTCGTTACGCGCGACGTCCGCAAAGAGGTGGGCGGTGGCCCTCGATATGTCCCGTATCCCGTCCGCGTCGGTGGGACTGAGATCGCGAATTTCCATACTTTCGCCCGGGAACAGCGCGCGAAGCCCGTCCTCATTGATTGTGCGGAGGCGCACCGCCTCTTCGTCGGTCTCGAAGCATTTCGCCATCTCGATGGCGATGCAGTGGCGGTCCACCTGTGGCCGCTGCTTCAGGATGAGGTTGAGCGAGAAGAGGGCACGAGGATCAAACCCGCGCCCTACTATGACAAGCACCTTACTATTGTCCGTCAGGTGGTCGCGCCAGAAGCCTTGAAAGCTGTCGTCGCGAAAGAGGTTGTACTGGCTCCACCACATGCGCTTGTCCCGAACTAAAGGATAGTCGGCGTGGCCGATGTCTGGTGCCAAGCCCGCAGCCTCGCGATCGACGTCGGCCTCCATCCGCCGGTATGGTAGACGAGGTCAAAATGAGCGCATAGCAATCGATTAAGATAGAGCACGGTCCACATCTTGCCGTCTTGCCGCAACTCACGAACCTCGAAAAGGTTTTGCGCGATGCAGGCACTAAGGATGCGCGCGGTCTCCTGATAGGGATTGCGCGGGTCGCCTGAGGCCCGGATGAGCGCCTCGCGGTCGACCGGCGTAATGCCAATTCCGGTCACGCCGGGAGCATAAGGGGCGTTGGGTGCGAAAGTCTGTTCGTGCGCGAGCTTGCCGATAGCCGTAATAACGCGCTGCGCCTTCGCGCCCATTGGGAACGCCCTTGAGATCTCTCTGAACCGCTTCTCAGCGAGCTTGCGCAGGGCGCGGTCCTGATCGAACGGAGTGACCGTGATTGGTCCCTCGCCTCGAGCGACCCTGGCGGCGTGGAGGTGCTCGTAAAGAACGGCGCAGATTTGCAAGAATTCTTCGACGTTGTAGGAGCTTAGACGGACCACACGGTCGATCCCGTAGAAGTAGGGCAGGCCGAATTCGGAACTGATAAATTTAAGGGCGGCTTGCGGGAGCTTGCTTGTCTCGCGGTTCTCGCGCTCTTCCATGGGGAGGGGCTCGAGGTCGAGTGTCGCTTGGATTCTGTTCTGATCGCGAGCGATCAAGATGTTGGTCTTAGACCATTCGAGCGCCTGGGCCAGCAGATCGAGGGCCGTCGTCTGTTCGGCAGCAGCGATCCACGTTGCGTAGCGGTCGGACGATCTGCCTAAGTGATGGGCGCGGTCTCGCAGTGTCGAGACTGCGGTGGCGAGGCGGCCTTCAAACGCGAGCGGGTCAAGGGTGGAGCCTAGATGGTCGCCGAAACCTTCCGGATCGTCGCGCATTTGGCGCATACGGCGATCGGCGATTCCCGTCACAAACGCAATGAAGCGCCGGTCAGACAGCGCCTGCCATCCGCGCTCGATTTGTACGACCTCGAAGTCGCGACTCTGGATAGCGTCGCTGAAGATTTCCGCGGACTCGAGCACGGCCGTTCGCTCGGCCAGCCAGACCGGCGCAGACGAGCGGTGATCGAGCAGCTCCCTATAGAGCATTGCACGCTGACCCGGTCGCAATCGCTGAACGTCGTCGAACATGACGATCGGACGCACGTCGCAAACCCGTCCCCCGATAGAAAAGCGGACTTGAGACAGCCAAGTCACGGCGTCGAAACTCAGGTGCACGGGGGTGTCCCGGTCGGGCATATCTATCTGGTCAAGGACCGTCAGCAGGCGCGTCTCCACCGCCTCAGCCCAAGCGCGAAGACCCTGGGTGCCAGAGCCTCGCGGTATGATGCCTGCATCCAACAGGCTTAAATCGTAATCGAGCTCGACGCGCGACAGATCAGTCTGATACGAAAGGCCGTTCAACATGCAGATTGAACGCAATGTGCGCAGGACAATGCGAGCATTGACTAGTGCGCGGAACATGCCCCTAGCAGTCGGGTCCTGCTCGGGCGGCTGTAATTCGGAATAACCATTAGTACATGGTATGAGGATGCCCATTGCCCTGACCCCGTTGCCGTCGATCGCACCGATTGCGTGCAGCTGGCGGTAGATTTCATCGTACGGTTGCCTCTGGGCGTTGCGGTGAACTTGCAGCATGGGGCCGGGCGTGAAGATCCTCAGAAGCGAGGTCTTGCCGCCGCCTGGAGACGACCGCAGCACCATTGCACTGGTCGCGAACAGATCCCGCGGCATAATTTCTAAGACCTCCGGCGCAAAATCGCGCGCGAACAGCTCGTCCGTTGAGGAAAGCTCGGACGTGCGGACGGCGAACGCGTTGCGGACCATCAGCCTGCCGCCTTATGCCGTACGATGCGGGGGAACAGTCCGCGCCCACCGTCGTCGCCCGATCCCCAGAGCAAATAGAGGCTGTTGTTGGGCGTGTTGTGTCCAAGGACTAGTGGTAGGGCGCAACCAGCGAAGCCTCTCTTCACGTCCTTCGTCCCGCCCTTTAGCTCATGCTTATCCAGCGGGGCAGTTCGGTAGTACCTGTCCTGATCGGCGAGGCGGAGGAACGGTTGGTCTGTAGGGTTGCCGTCGGTCACCTTAATTGCCTCGGGCAGTTGGTACACGGTGATGAGTTCCGGCACGGTCGGGATCACGTGTTCCGCACAGAATTCGGTCAGTCCCTGGCGGATATGAGCGGCGGCGTCAGCGGTGGCAACATATAGTACGACTGTCATCCGGTAACCGGCGTCGCAAAACAGGGCGGAAGCCTCGCCTCCCGTCCCAAACTGCTTAAGCGCCTTTGGGATTTTGCCCTTCCACTCGCCGTCAGGCTCCTTACGGATGTAGCTAATCCCGCTGGCGGTGAAGTCATCGATGAGGAAGACGCGACCAAAGAACGCTTTAGGGTAGACTTTGCGTAGGTCGCCGATCAGCCCCTCCGTCTTGGCCGAGCTGGGCTCGTAGGCTTGCCACACCTGCTCGTTGTCGAGGTTAGCAGAGCGGCGGAACACGTCCATCCGGGCCCCGTCGCTGAGGCCGAAGAACAGGCTGCACCGGAGCGACCGGCGGAAGGCGTCGCTCTGGGCGACAGCGCCGAGGTGGTGGGTAGCGAGGAAAAGTTCGCCGGCAGCTTCTCGTATGAGCAGTGGCTTGATGTGGTCGGCATACGCCGCCTCGACCAGATGTCGCATTTCAGATTCGGAGATGTAAACGAGCCTACCCTTGACGAATTCGTAGGCGTCCTCCCTCTGCGACGAGTCGAACTGCTCAAGCCACAAGCCGAGCGTCTCGACGAATTTACGACCTGGGCCGAACTGCTGATACTCGTCGTACTTGAAGTTGGCCATACGATCGAGGAGCGGCAGTTCCTCCGCAAGACGCTGCTGGTCCCAGTCCATTACCCGGCGCAGCAGTCTTTCCGCCAGAACCTTTTGCATCAGCTTTCTCAGACCAATCGGACCGCGCCGATGCGACATCGATCATTAGTGGATCGATCCGGCCTTCTCGCAAGGTTTCCGGAACTCTTCAACCATAGTAAGCAAGCGAGTGATTCTTTCAGCGTCCTCGGTCGATCCGTCCCAGAGGCGGGCGAGCGCAGACAAAGGCCCAGGTGGAATTTCGGCCATTGAATGCTCCTCACCCGCATTATTTTTTGCATAATACGATAATGCGATAAGTGCCGGTGTCCAGCGGGCCTGCCCTTCACTCAGCGCGCGGTGTGCTGCGGACTGTGAAACACCCGCGGCTCGAGCTAGGCGAGCCTCGCTCCAGTGGTGATTTTTCCGGAAGGAGACAATTAGCTCGACGGCCTCCCGCGCTCCATCGGCGGAAGATGGCGGACGACCCTTTCTCCTCATTCCCAGTTGACCTCCGCCTTATTCGTGCATAGTATCTTATGCGATAATTAGCTATCATCGCAAGGGGCGGCATGCAGGACGAGATCCGGTTCTACCGCGCCAATGAAAAGCCATATGGGGCCTTCAGCAACCTTTATCGGCGTCCGGTTTTGTTCGAAGACACGATCTTCGCGACCTCCGAGCACGCTTACCAAGCTGGCAAGGCAAGGAAGACGGAGGTTCGCGCTTGGCTTCTTGCCGCGCCCTCGCCGGCACTTGTCGCAATGGCGGCGCATGGACTTTACAGCTGGGACATCGTCTCAGATTGGTCGAGAATAAAGTACAATCGCATGCGAGACGTCCTCAACGCGAAGTTCACGCAACACCGCGATCTCGCCGAGCTGCTCGTCGGCACGGCAGAGGCGCGTCTCATCGAGGCTGCGACCGTCGATAACGCAGTCAATCGAACATGGGGGGAGGTCAACGGGAAAGGGCGGAATATGCTCGGCGTCCTTTTGATGGAAGTACGCGCCGATCTCGCAGCCGGCCGCCTTAAAGTGCAGAGGCCTTTGGAACAGTCCGACGCCGCCGTTCGCGCCGCGATCGGTTGAAGCTTTCAATTTAGTCGGTCGTGCGCGAGAGGGGCGCATGACCTTTTATCAGGATCGATTGGACGCCATTTCGGAGACGCTCGACTATGCGCGGCGGCTCGATGTGTCGGCGCTTACGTCCACCATCAACACGCTCGGCGACCTTCCGGTGGTGACCATCGGATCAGGGGGGTCGCTCGTTACTGCCGCCCTTTTGGCTGACGAGATCGTGCGTCGCAACCGGGTGTCTGCCCGGGCCATGACGCCCCTAGAAGTGATTACCGACCCCCTTGCGGTCCATGGTGTCTGCGTCTGGTTGGTGAGTGCCGAGGGTAGCAATCCCGATATCGTCGCGGCAATGGAGGCGGTCGTCCGCGCAGAACCTGGCCGGCTCATTGTAATCTGCAACAAAGCCGACTCGCTTCTTGCTCAGGCCGCCCGCGACCGCCACCTCGAGCTTTTCGTTTTCCCCACTGAGGATCAGAAGGACGGTTTCCTCGCCACGCACACACTGATGCTCTCGACGGCGGCGATCCTGCGCGCCAGTCGTGGAGGCGACGACGCTATTCCACTGAGCAAACTGCCGGCGGCGGCCGGGGCGCTCTCGCGGGAAGGACCTGCGCTGTTCATGCGCGAGACTCTGTTCGTGCTATTCGATCCGTTGCTCGCCGATGCCGCGCGGTTGGTGGAGACTAACCTGTGGGAGGCTGCCGTAATGAACGTCGAGGCCGTCGACCTTAGGAACTTTGCGCACGGACGACATCTTTGGGCAGCGAAGCGAGGAGGGTCGCTCAGCATCCTAGTGCTTGCCACGGACGTTACGGCGTCGTTGTGGGCGGAGCTCGACCGTGAACTGCCCCCGTCGATCCCGCGTTCGATCGTCTTTTTTGATAGCGCCGACCCGTCCTTGGTTCTCTCCGGCCTTTGGACAGCGATGGTCGTCACCAATGTGGCGGGGTGGGTGAGGGGCATCGATCCGGGCAGGCCGGGCGTTCCCGATTTCGGACGACGTATTTACCATTCACCGGCTTTGCTCGGTGTCGCGGGCGCGGCGCCGGCAATCACGCCCGTTGCCCGCAAGGTTGCCAGTCGCGCCACTGCTTCGGCGGACCCCGAAGCTTGGCGCGACGCCGAAGCCGGTTTTAGGGCTCGTCTCTCCGCCACTTGGTTTGATGCGCTGGTCCTCGATTATGACGGCACGCTGGTTTGGTCGAACGCGCGGCAGGAGCCTCCCGGTTCCGCGATTGTCTCGGCGCTTCGAACCATGCTCGAAAGCGGAATACCGGTCGCCTTTGCCACGGGTCGCGGTGATTCAGTTGGTGTAGCGTTAAGGTCGTGCCTCCCGGAGCGCCTGTGGCCGAAGGTGATAGTCGGCTACTATAACGGTGGGCTGTGCATGAGCCTCGACGAAGCTGTCGATCGCGCCGGCTTGCCCATCAGTGACGGGCTGATGGCGATAAAATCGCAGCTCAACGAGCGCTTCGCCGCGGACGCGCTGACGATTAAGGATCAGACGGTCCAGCTGTGCATCACAAGTGACGTCTTCCCTGTCCGCTCGATCAGGGAGCTGGTGCTTGAGATCATCGCGGCCCAGTCTATCGAGGGTGTTTTGGTGTTGACCTCCGGCCACTCGGTCGACGTCCTTAAGGCGGGCACTGACAAGCGGAACGTTCTCGATGCCCTTGCGGCGCATTGTGGCAAGCCATCGCCGAACATCCTGCGGATCGGCGACTCGGGCGGCTTTCCCGGGAACGACTACTCGCTGCTCGATAGCCCGTTCGGCCTGAGCGTGGATCGGGTCAGTGGTGATCGCGAGGGCTGCTGGAACTTGCTGCCGGCGGGCATCCGGGGTCCGGATGGGTTGGTCGCATATCTCCAACGCCTGAGCATCAAGGGCAGTGGCTTTTCGATTGACGCAATGACACTATGAATCGATCAGCCAACGTTCTATATATGTTCCTATCACCTCGTTTTGGGCGGGAGCTTTAACGACTTGAGCCACTCAAATGTTCTTACCACCGGGTTTGTCGCCTTAGACGTGGTTTGCCAGAATGGTGCGGATCAGGTCCGCTTCGCTGCGGGCGGTTCGTGTGGAAATGTCAGCGCTACGCTCGCGGCGCTCGGTTGCGACGTTTCCTTGGTGTCGCGCCTTGGCGATGATGCCGAGGCCTCCTTCGTACTTTCGGATCTAGATGATGCGGGCGTGTGTCTGACCCATGTCCGCAGAGATCCGTCAATAGCCACACCTGTAGTGGTCCATGAAGTCATGCCCGGCGACGCCGATCACCGCTTCCTTCTGAACGATCCCGCATCGGGCGCCCGTTTCCCCCGATATTGCCCGTTGGAAGATGCGGATATTTTGGCGCTCCTTGCCTCGGCCCCGCCCCGCCTGTTCTACTTTGACCGCCTCTCGTCCCCCATCATCGCTGTGGCAAAATGGGCAAAGGCGGGTGGTGCACTGACCTTCTTCGAGCCGTCCGACCTGTCTTGCGATGTCGAGATCGCGGAGGTCGAGCCGTACGTCGATATTCTCAAAATATCGTCCCAAAGGGCACACGAGTTTGTTGGGCGGCTATTGTACTCGAGCCCGATCCAGATCCTCACCGATGGGCGTCGCGGCCTTGAGGTGCGGATGGGTGGGCACGAGGACTCGGAGCATCACCATCTCGATGCAGTCCGCGCGCCACTTCTAGTCGATTCGGCGGGTGCGGGGGATGCCGTTTCCAGCGGGGTGATCGCGACCATCTTGGAGAACTGGACCGGTGAGCTACCGACCCCCGATTTGATCCTGTTCGGTCTGCGCCTCGGCCAAAGCCTCGCCGCCCTGAACTGCGGCTTCGCCGGAGCTAGAGGCGCGCTCGGCAATCTCGGTTCCGCTAGCGTGATCAAGTATCTGCAGGGGACCGATCTCGCCATGTCCCAGCCGTGGAGCTCGGAGCCGATCGGTGGCATTGATCGCCTCCGGGCGCATCTGGCGTCTCATGGTCTGGAGCGGCGATACGCTGGTCTGCGTACAGGTTAAGCATATCGTGGGGTTTGTGCATATCTTTACGAGACATATGCCCTGATCAAGTATCAGAACCTCAAGTATTCGTCGATGAGCCATGGAAGTTGCAGTCTCTTGTGGCTGGCTTGGAAATAAGGATGCCACTAGGTCTTAGATGGCTTCGGTCGCATCACAGGGTCGGCGGGCATGATCACAGAATCCTCCCAGGAAATTCGACGCCAAACATCAACTGCTCGATCGTCGAAGTCGAGCCGCGGCTGGACGATCTGCCGATCCGATACCGTGAAAGGCATCTGCGACCACTTTGGTGCCGCCGCCTCCAAAAATGCCAGCTCCACCTCCGTGACGCGTGCGACGAGCGTGTCCACATCTATAGGATCGGCCTCCGCGCGCATCTTTCCGAGCGCCAGAGAAAGCATAGGCAGAGTGACTAGGCTCACGTCGAGGCCGGGTGTCACGATGTCGGGAGTGCCGAAGCACGCCCGTGCCAGTAGACTATGACGTATGTCCGCGTGCGCGACCGGCCGGCCCACAGCTCTGCTGGCGATTCGCTCCTGCACGTCGATGGGGAGATCTCGGAAGCTGCGGATCTGGGCGAGGCCTTTCTTCATCTGGTCGGCGAGATTGCGGGTCAGGCGGGCGCCATGGGGCGGCAGCATGCCCTTGGCTTGGATAAGAAGGACTGGTCCTCTCGGTCCTGCGACGATTAGGTCGAGCTCGCCGACATCGCCGCCGTTTCTGAACTTGACGTTAGGCTTAACCTTCCAGGCTCCGCTGTTCAGGAAGAGCGCCTGTGCCTGCCCGATCAGCACCGGCTCAAGATCCTTTGAGACGTGCGTGTCGAACTTGCTCTTGGGTCGATCCTTTCGCGTCCGGTTGGAACGGTCGGTCTGCTGGGCCTCCCCCTCTTTGACCTTGGCGGCCTGTTCGATAATGAAGGCGGAGACGAGATTGCGCAAATGGGTCTGCGTCATTACGAGCTCTGGTGAGAATACGAAGAAGTCGTCGAACCTGGCAAACGGGGGAAAGAACCCATCGCCGCCATGATGCCGGGCGGGCGTCCTGCGGAAGTCGATGCTAAGCAGTTCCAACATACGCTCGACCTGTGTCCGCTTTGTTTGCGAGAGCGTCACGAGCAGATCAATGAACGTTTCCGCATTGTAGCTGACGGAAATCCACTCGAGCGTCTCTTCCGACGAGCCTTTGACCCCATCGCGTAGGGCAAGCGACCATCCCATCTCCGCGCAGAACTCGGCATAGGCCAGAAGAGCCGTACGGATTAGGTAGAACGTCCTGTACTTGAAACCGAAAATATTACGCATGCCGGCCTCGGTGACGAGGTTCGGCTCCGCCATGCCCCCCAGCAGCCGTAGCATCTTGCGCTTGAGCAGCGCCTCGACCAGCACGGCGTCATGCTCGGGCGCCATGGCGGCAAGCGTGTCTAGCTCCGGATCAAGCTTTCGCGTTTCGGCCAGCGGAAAGACTAGTGCGAGCTCGCTGAGCAATATGTCGCGCGCCTCGAAGTCGGCGGACGCCGAGGTGTGGTGCTTGAGCTCGAACGTGACCCCATCGTCTGTGATATCGTACAAGTTCTTGTGGACTTCCGGCATTGTCTCCGAAAAGGCCATATAGCTCAGCAACTGAGTGAACTGACGACCGTCTGGATCCGCGGCCTGGAACGTCTCGATCATGTCGCTCGCGGATTCGCGGCTCGGCGCATTGGGCAGATTGACGATAATCCCTATGAGCGCGCTGAGACGCGTGACAAACCTGTCCGCCATCCCCGGGATTTCCGTAAGCCCCTGTACATTGGCATTGCGAAACTGGAATAGGTATCGGTGGAGACCGGCGAGAAAGGCTCGAGCGCTCAGGCTGCATATTGGAAGCGCGACAATATGACGGTCGACCCGGCCCTCGAAGTCTATCAGGGCCTTTTTCGCTGTCATCGCTTGATTCCTTCTAGGCCAACGGCTCGCATGGTCGCAGGGCAGATATCCTGATCACTCACGTACGGGGAAATATTTTCGACTTGTCACTCGATGTTTTCAACTCGTAGATCGTTACTTCCAACTAAACGAGTTGAAGCGGCTGCTGGGCCAGTCGATCAAACATCTTAAGCGCGCTGCTCACCATCGTTTCGAGAGCGCAGCTTTACCCGCGCCGCCCAGATTGCGGTCTCGTCATCGGCGTTGACAGTAACATTCACAGCCTCGCGCACAATATCGATGCGAACAGCCCGACCTTTACTCTCCCGCCCTTGGCAAGTAGCAGTTTCTAATAACCAGCTTCGACACGTCAGGGCGGTGACCGCGCACAATTGGTCAGGCGCGGCGGTGGTTTGCATCATAGAAAATTGGATTGCGCACCCAGTCATCGACCGCGGAGGCATGCCAGCCGACGCATCGCTCGCTGAGTTGCACGCTTTTTGGAAACGTGCCGCTCTGGACCTTACGGTAGAGCGAGGACCGGCTAAGCCCCGTGCGATCAAGGACGGCATTGAGGCGCAGGATGCGTTCGTGTTGGTCGGCCATAATATCCCGGGGATGCTGCGGTAAGAGGCGTCGAGCAGAAAATGCCTCCTTCCCTATAGGTGCAAGAGGTAGCTCGACGCCGGCGAGTGGTGGCGATGTAAAACCAGCCTTGGCGTAAGCATCCATCGGCAAAATTGGATGAGCGTCTGCCGCTTTGGCGACATCGTGCTCTACGCCGCTGGCGCGTCGCCGGGCCGCTATGCGTCCCGGTCCATCCGGATTGCGATCACTGACGTATTGGCCGTGCGTGCCGCCCGGCCATGCGGTCGATCGCTTGCGCGATCGGCGTGTGCCTCCGGCACGCGACCTGGCGGGGAGGGGCGTCGCTCTCCGGTAGGCCCGTCACGGCGGGTCGCAAGCCGGGCTTTGCCCGGCTCCTCCATTTCATTCCGGCCCTTAGGGTGCAACCCGCCGCTTGCCCGGGCCTGCCGGTCCGCTCCTGCCGCCCACCCCCGCCATTCCGGCGCCGGTTGCGGTGGTTTTGGAGAAGGTAAGATGAAGAACAGGACGCCACGGGATCGAGCGGGCCTCTATACAGAGGTGACGGCTCGCGTGATTGCCGGGCTTGAGGCAGGGCGGGTGCCCTGGGTTCAGCCGCGAAATGCAGCGGCGGGTGGTTGCACCATGCCGCACAATGCGTTGATCGGGCGACGACATTCAGGGATCAACGTGCTGATCCTGGGGGCGGCGATAACCAATGGGCGGTTCAGATCGCGACGCTGGCTGACCGGGTGGCAGGCTGAGGCAGCGGGCGGGACCGTGCGGCGCGGCGAGAAGGGAATTTTCCGCGCCGCGAGCGCTGCCAGCAAGGCGGCGGATCTCCTGCCTGGGTTCTGCCCTGACGCTGGCGATGCGATCGATCGGGAGGCGGGCGCATGATCGACCCACGAAACGCGCTGACGCGCGCCCAGCGGACGTCCGGGCAATCCACCATCTCCAACTCCGCCACGGACGACATCCCGGCCGACCCGGCACAACTTGCGACGATGGAGCGTGCGATGCGCGCGTTGCCGCGCCTCACGCGCGAGATCTTTCTCGCGCACCGGCTCGACCGCCTCGGTTACGATGAGATCGGACGGATCGTCGGCATCACGCCGCGGCAGGTCGAGCGGCACGTCGCGAGGGCTTTCCATCAACTCTCGCGTTACCTGAATGGCGACGAGCGCACGCCGTGGCAACGCCGCTGGCATTCCTTCCTTGCGCGACTTCGGAATTGACTGCCCGAACTGCACGCCGGTCAATCCAGGCGCAAGGCAGCCCGGTTGCGATCTGACGCCCGCGCGGGGCTCGTCCGATGGCAGCCGGGCGAGCCTGTGCTTTCCTGTCATGGCTCGCTAGGATCACCTCATGCGCGATACCCTCGACCATCTTCCCAAGTCCAAACAGCGCGAACTGGCGCACGTCGTTCGCGTGCTGTTCGAGAAGTTCGAAGCCGCGCACGCGCGCGGCAATCAGAAATGGGCCAAACAAGGGCGCATCCTGAAGCTGGTGCTGTACGGATCCTATGCGCGGGGCGACTGGGTCGATGATCCGGTTGGCGGCTACAAATCCGATTACGACATCCTCGCCGTCGTAAGCGACGAGCGCCTAACCGAGTTCGAGTTTTGGTCACCGGCCGAAGATCGGCTGATGCGGGATACGACGATTACCAATGCGCTGACCGCGCCGGTCAGCTTGATCGTTCATTGCCTGAATGACGTGAACGCTCAGCTCGAACGCGGGCGACCATTCTTCGTCGATATCGTTAAACAGGGTGTTGCGCTTTACGACGCCGAGGGGTTCTGTTTTGCCGCACCGCGCGATCTTCCGCCCGAGGAAGCACGCATCGAAGCGCAGGGCTATTTTCAAGAATGGTTTGAAAGCGCTGCCGCCTTTGCAAAGGGCGCAGCATATTATCGAGATATCGGGCGACCGAAAGAAGCTGCGTTCAATTTTCACCAGTCAGCAGAACGTTTCTATCACTGCGCTTTGCTTGTGATGACGCTCTACAGCCCAAAGTCGCACCGGCTCAATTTCCTGCGCTCGCAGGCCGAGCAGATCGCGCCGGAATTGATCGCGGCCTGGCCGCGCGACGACAGGTTCAGCCGGCGCTGTTTCGAGCTGCTCCGCCAGGCCTATGTCAACGCGCGCTATTCGCCGCATTACGAGATCGGCGATGACGAACTGCGCTGGCTAGGCGAGCGTGTCGCCGTACTGCAGGCACTGGTAAAACAGGTCTGCGAGGCGCGGCTCGCGCCGGGCGATCTTTGATCCCCCGGCACTTGCGCGTTCAGTCAAACTTGACCGCAAGTGGTGCGCGCTTTGGCTTTGCTGCGGGCTTTGCGGCTGTTGATCTTGCCGCGCGGCCTTTTTGCCCGAGGCCGATCTTCATCGCCATCGCGCGGCGCGCTTCCGAATAGCTCTCCGCGACCATCGGATAGTCGGCCTTCAGATTGTAGCGCTCGCGATATTGGTCGGGCGTAATGCCATTGGTGGTGAGATGACGTCGCAGGGTGCGGTACGGCTTGCCGTCGATCATCGAGATGATGTGATCCCTGGACGCCAGGGATTTGCGCACCGTCACTGCAGGCGTAAATGTTTCGGCCAAGGCGGCGCTATCCGTTGCGGCAGCACCGGTGCCCGCTGCACCGGTCAGTTCGCTCACCGTGGCATGCATTGCGCGCACGAAGGCCGGCACGTCTTCAGCCGAGACGCGATTGGTCGCGTTGCCAAGCCAGGCGATCGTCAGTTCGGCGGCAAGCACGACAGCGTTGGGTGAAAAGTCTTCGGTCATTCTGGCGTACCCTTATCTTTATTGTGGCAGAGGTTGTCGATTTGAACCGTGTCAGTTCCCACCATGCCCTGCACTCAAATCATTTAATGGGGATCGCGCAATAAAGCGACTGGTCACGCGGTGGAAGTATCGAAAGCCCGTTTTCCGCGCCGTCGCCACAGTGTCATCATCTCATCGCGATCGTCAGCCTGCAACAGCACCGTAATATCGAGCAACGCACCAAGGATAATCGCGCGATCGTCATCGACCAGATCGATGATGCCGGACTTTGCCACCAAACCACCGAGCTCGATCAACTGGCCCGTGCGCTCGCGGCGCGTCACGACCCAGGCCCGTATGTCTGTTCGCGCACGTCTAGCCTCCAGCCGATGTCGTGCCGCCTCCGCCCGGCGCAGCGCCGCCCGCGTGGTCGCGAGCAGGTCCAGCAGCCCGCGCCGTCCGCTGAAAGAAGGCCGCGCCGCGCTTGCGCCAGCTCTCCTTCGCGCTCGCGTCCCTGCTCTCGATTCCGGCGAGCAGAAGTCCGGCGAGTTGCTCCACGGAAAGCGCATCGGCCCCGGTTGCGATGACCAGCTCGCCTAGCTGATGCAGCCGGCGCTCCCTGAGCAGCTTTGCCTTGTCGCCAAGTGCCTTCAGCTCCGAATCGAAGTTACGTGGTTTGCGCATCGGATCCTCCTCAATTGCGTCTTGAGGACGCACCAGTTATCGAAGCGGTTGATCAGCGTAAACAGCGTGACATTTAGTGGGACGCGGCCGTCCCGAGATAAATGAATATTTTCGAGGGCGCGCTTATACGTCGTGCCGACGTCGCTTGTGTAGTGTAAGTGGATGGCCGTCATGGCGATCTACCATTTTTCGGCCAAGGTGATCTCGCGGGCCGCTGGGTCCAGTGCGCTGGCATCGGCTGCGTATCGTTCGGCGTCGCGGCTGCACGACCAGCGGCTGGGCCGCACCCACGACTTCTCCAACAAGGCCGGTGTCGTGCATTCCGAGGTGCTGTTGCCGGACGGCGCACCGGATCATCTGTCGGATCGCGAGCGGCTGTGGAGCGAGGTCGAGGCGGTCGAGGTGCGTAAGGACGCGCAGCTGTCGCGCGAGATCGAGTTCGCCATCCCGCGTGAGCTGTCGCAGGCGGACGGTATCGCGCTGGCGCGCGACTTCGTGCGCGACGAGTTCGTATCGCGCGGCATGATCGCCGATCTCAACGTGCATTGGGATATCGGCGCGGACGGTTTCGCCAAGCCGCATGCCCATGTGATGCTGACCACCCGAGAGGTCGGCGAAGAAGGCTTTGGCCCAAAGAACCGCGACTGGAACCGCACCGACCTGCTCGAGAAGTGGCGCGAGCGCTGGGCCGAGCATGTTAACGCGCGGTTGGCCGAGCTGGATATTGACGCGCGGGTCGATCATCGCTCGCTTGACGCGCAAGGCATCGACCTCGATCCGCAGCACAAGATCGGTCCCGCGGCGTCGCGCATGGCGGGGCAGGGACTGGAGTCCGAGCGCCTCGCCGACCACGCTGAGATCGCCCACGCCAATGGCGAGAAGCTGATCGCCAACCCAGCGCTCGCGCTCGACGCGATCACGCGCCATCAAGCGACGTTCACGACGCGCGACCTGGCGATGTTCGTGCATCGCCATAGCGACGGGAAGGATCAGTACGACCAGGTGTTGGCGGCGGTAAGGACCGCACCCGAGCTCGTGCAACTCGGCAAGGACGGGCGCGGCGAAGTTCGCTTCACCAGCCGCGACATGATCGAGACCGAGCAGCGGCTCGCGCGCGCGACCGACATCATGGCGAACCGTGACCGGCACGCTGTCTCTGACCGTGACCGCGACATCGCGCTCGCAAGGGCGGCGGCACGCGGCATGATCCTGTCATCGGAGCAGCGCAGCGCGCTGGAGCATGTCACTGCCGCCAAGGATCTGGGCGTCGTCATCGGCTATGCCGGGACGGGGAAGTCGGCGATGCTCGGCGTTGCGCGCGAAGCGTGGGAGGGGGCGGGGTATTCCGTCCACGGCGTTGCCCTATCTGGCATCGCCGCCGAGAACCTGGAGAGCGGCTCGGGCATCGCGTCGCGCACGATCGCGAGCATGGAGCATCAATGGGGGCAGGGCAGGGAGTTGCTCGACCGGCACTCGATCCTGGTGATCGACGAGGCCGGGATGATCGGCACGCGGCAGATGGAGCGCGTCGTGGCCGAAGCAGAAAAGCGCGGCGCCAAGGTCGTGCTGGTCGGCGACCCGCAGCAGTTGCAGGCGATCGAGGCGGGGGCGGCGTTCCGCTCGACCGCGGAACGTCACGGCAGCGTCGAGATCACCGACATCCGCCGCCAGCGCCAGGACTGGCAGCGCAGCGCAACGCGCGAGCTGGCGACGGGGCGGACGGCCGACGCAATCGCTGCCTATAACGAGCGGGGCAGCGTGCACGCCGCCGCCACGCGCGAGCAGGCGCGCGAGGAGCTGATCGACCGCTGGGACCGCGACCGGGCCGGCGCGCCGGATGCAACGCGGATCATCCTCACCCACACCAATGACGAGGTTCGCGAGCTCAATCTCGCCGCGCGCGAACGGCTTCGTGTGCACGAGCAGCTTGGCGACGATGTCGTCATCCATACCGAGCGCGGTGAGCGGCAGTTCGCAAGCGGCGACCGCGTCATGTTCCTGAAGAACGAGCGCGAGCTTGGCGTGAAGAACGGCACGCTTGGGCAACTCCAGTCGGTCACGCAAAGCCGCATGGCGGTGATGCTCGATGATGGTCGGTCGGTCGCGTTCGACGTGAAGGACTATAACCAGATCGATCACGGCTACGCCGCGACCGTGCACAAATCGCAGGGCGTGACGGTCGACCGGGTCCATGTGTTGGCGACGCCGGGGCTGGACGCCCACGCCGCCTACGTTGCGCTGTCGCGGCACCGCGACGGCGTAGACCTCCACTACGGCCGCGACGATTTCGCCGACCAGGGCAAGCTGGTGCGCGCGCTGTCGCGCGAACGCGGCAAGGATATGGCGTCGGATTATGGCCCCATCGTCGATCAGGAGCGGGGCGCATCACCACCGCCATCGCGCAATCCGTTCGAGGGTCTGAGGATCACGCCAGCAGTGCCGGCCGCGCCAGAAAGGACGCCGCTCGACAAAGCGGTCGAGCGTTATGCCCGTGCCGCAGTCGGCATCCTCGCAATGCGCGATCGCGGTCTGGAGGAGCTGCCGCACCAGAGCGCCGCGTTTACCGATGCTGCCAAAGCGGTGGAAGCGGTTAGGCCGGATGGCGCGCGCGATCTGCGCGCCGCAATGTGGGCCGACCGCGGCGTCATCGAACAGGCCGCCACCGGCAGCACAAACGCCGCGATCCGGGCGATGGCGCTGGAAGCTGAGATCAGGATCGACACGGCGCAGCGTGCCGACCGGTTCGTCGCCGACTGGCAACAGAAGGTGCGCGGGTTGGAGAAGATCAGCGAGAGCGGCGATTACGCTGTCATCCATCGTGCGAAAGACAGCATCATGGAGATGGCCGACGGCCTGCATCGCGACCCGCAGCTCGAGTCGCTACTCCGCAATCGCACGAAAGAGCTCGGGATCGGGCAGGTTACCGGACAATCTTTGTCCCAGGAGCTCCAGCGACATCGCGTCCTCTCGCTTGGGCGAGGCCTCGGCCGCTAAGCAGTGGCCATGACCGATGATAGTACCCAAACTGCCCCGCCCACCGACATCATCCAGGCGTTCGAGACGCTACGCGGGGAGGTCAGTCTCACGCGCGCTGCACTCGAGGGGCTGACCGCCGCGCGCGAGCGCATCCCCGATTACAGCCTGACGCTCGGGCAGATCGTTCACGATCTGAAAGGCGTAGCAGCCGGCATCGCGAAGATCGAAGCCCTCCCGATCCTCCGGTTATCGCAGAGCGCGCGGACCGCGGAGATCGTCGAGGCGGGTGCCGAAGTCCGTGCCGCGGACCATGCTATGCTCATGGAAACCCGAGACGTCCTGCTTCACTCGATCGGCCGGGTCGACGGGATCGTCGAGCGGGGGCAGGCGGCTGATCGTCAGTGGCGTCGCGTAATCCAGGCCGGATGCGGCGGTGCGCTCGCCGCGACCGTGCTGATGGCGATCCTGCCAGGTGCGGTTGCCCGATCCCTACCGGCCAGTTGGCAGGTGCCGGAATGGATGGCGACGCGCGTCTTGCGGATGGAGCGACACGTGGCAGGAGGCCGCCTGATAGGCATTGAGGAAGCCACGTCAGTTTCGAGTCCGCCAGCGGTTCCAACGCTTGAGCCGGAAATACCGAAGCTGCGCCGTCGCAAACACCAATGGTGATTGTCAGCATCACTAGGACCACACCAAGTGTTCTAAAAGATGATGCCCACGAAACCGCGCCCGGCCGTGCCCTGCGGCCCGAGCTGACCGTCTCCTGCCCGAAGCTGTCACCCGAGGACCGCGCCGGGACGCTCGCCCTCAACCCGACCCGAGAAGGACGCCGGAACCTCACCCACGAAATTCGGCTCACGCTGCTGCGCGAAGGCCAGCTCGGCGACGAGGCGATGGTCGCGACCGTTCTCGAACCGCATAGCCTCACGCGCGCCGAGGCCACACAGGCCCGCAGCTACACCCCCGGCGACATCGTGATGTTTCGTAAAGGTGCGAAGGGCAAGCCGCGCCCCGGTGTCCGCACGATCCATTCGGCCCAGGGGGCTTCAGAAACCCACGTCATCGCCCACTTGGAGTTGTTCCGCGCCAACACCGTCGCTACCCGCGCCGCCTATGGCGCCATCAGCAGGGCGCGGGCCCATGCCGTCCTCTACAACGACATCCGCGCCTCCCTCACCGAGGCGCTCGGCTTGCGCGACGAATCGCAGGTCGGCTCGATCGACGAGACCAAGTCCGGTAGCCGTCTTGCCATCGCCGAAGCCATACTGAGCGGCAGTGCAGGCTTTGAATTTGTCAAAAGTCGATTTCTCCTCTTGCGGCGAAGTTTCAGAGATGATCTCGGTCGGCGGCACGCCGCCTTTGTTAACTTCCGCAGGAGCTTGTCACCTCAGCTCGAATTTGGACTGGAGCAGCATCCCCATAGGGTATGGTCGATGTTTGCTTGGAACTGAATATCCTTCCCTTACAGGCGCTGATCACAACAACCCTGCCATTATTCTCAACCGACACCTTCAGGCGATAGAGACTTCGGCTAGCCACGATCTTCTCGCGTTGGTCGTCAATCACAATCAACACGTCGCGATACACCGACCCCGCTCCCCCGCCATAAGCATCGCTCTCTATAAGCAGGACCGCTTGCGAGCCTGGAAAGGGGATGCGCTCGTCTACATTGCGCTTGCCTTGCCCGCACGAGCAAAGGCCGATAACCAGCCCAACCGCAGCCAAAGCAGCAACAATGTTAAGATTAAACATTATCCTCATCGGGCAAAACAGTTGTTGACGTAGTAATTGTAGCCAGCGGTAATCGGTCCCGGGTCGTCCAGATTGTCGCCGAGATTTATCCCTTTTAATGTCACCGCATCCATAAAGGTCTGAACATTAGCTGCACGGGCCAGAAGTGTCTTCAGAGAGAATCCGTATGCCGCGCCGACAGCGCCGTAATTGAAGTTACCGAAAACTGCAAAACTATTATTTCTGATCTTATAATCCTGCGGTCCATATGGAGCCACTTTCGCAGTGAAATTAGAAACGTTGCTCAGATTTATCCCTCCGATTTCTGGGGAGAACGGATCCAAGGAGTTAACTTTGGCATCTAAGGCTCCCTCTCGGATATTTCTATCAAGCGCAGCCTTGCCAGGACCTGAAGGAACAGCAGGGCATTGTTTTTGCTGCTGCTTTTTTGCCGTGACGATGACATTTCCCTCATCGCCTGCGCCATCACCTCGCTCGTAACGACTTTCACGCGCACCTCGAAAATATCTGTCAAGATCCCACGTAAGAAATACGTTTTCGTACCGGTATCTCGCGGTTACGCCAATCTCGATATCGTACAATCCGCTCGGATCGGTCTTGTTCACCGGATCACCGCCGACGTAGTTGTAGAGGTTCAGCCCGTCGGTGTAGCCAATCGGATCTGGCTGCATGAAGCGCCCAAGGGTTGGCGAGTATGAGCGCGCCTTGAAATGCGCCATCCCGAGTTCCGGAAGCCAAGCCTGACCGGTATACTGGAAGCGCGATGTGTAACTGGCTCCAGGGATGCCGAATTCGTCATAGCTCATGATTTGACTGGCATTGCCGCCATCGTCGGCGGTCGCGACTACGGAACCACGCTCGTCGGCGTAGAACCAACTGCGCCCCTGCGGGCCATAGCTGACAACCGGATCGTCGTTGCCGGTGCTGGGAACATGGCGCTGAACTATGTTGCCGCTGACATCATACTCGGCGATCATCTGATCACCGGCATAGCCGAAGCGCGTGACGCCAGCGCCATTGACGGCAGTGTACGACAATCGCCCCAGCGCATCATAGGCAAGTTGCGCACCCGTACTGGATCCGGTCAGATGGCCGAGTGTGTCATAGCCGTAGCTGATTCCAGCATTGGCATCCGAAATCAGGTTGCCGCGACCATCATATCCCAACGCACTGTTTCCGACCTGGGCATACTGGTTCAGAGTATTCGGCGTGTAGGCGCGATCTGCAGCGATCTGCCCTGTCCATGAATAACTGTCGTTGGACAGAGTATGGATCGTGGTACGCGACAGTCGGTCAAAGGTGGTGCCATAGGTGATATCAGCCGCAGTGCCGGCGAGGTCGTGCGAGAGACTCGTCAGACGTGAAAGGCCATCATAGCCATAGCCGCTCGACGTGGCGTTGCCGCGCGTCATCGCGATCCGCCGGCCTAGCGGGTCATAGCCATACTCAGCCAACACCATGCCGCCATTTTCCCGGACACGCTGCAATAGCCCATCTGTACGATATTCATAAGCGGCGAAGAACCCGTCGTTCCAAGTGATCCGCGTGCGATTACCGGAGGAATCGTACTGGTACGAGGTAGCGCGGGTTCCGATCCCGGCAAGATCACTGGTCTCAGACATCATATTGCCGAGTGCATCATACGCCAGCGAGATTGTGTTCGTCCACGGTGCCTGACCATTACCGTTCGAAGCCGAGGTAAGGCGACCCAGCAGATCATAACCCCGGGAAATATTGCTGTTCGAACCGCCTGCAGGCAAGCTGACGGCGGTAAGCTGCCCCAGTGCGTCCCGCCCGTAGAAAATTGAGGATGCATCGCGCTGGCGTAGCGAAGTCACGTCGCCGTAGCCATTGCGGTTGATATATTCATAGCTCTGATCAGCATAAGTTGTGCGCAGCAGCCGATCGTATCCATCATATTGATAGCTCGTTAAATTTGAATTGGAGTCTGTGACGCTCGTGATCTGACCATTTGCGCTGTACGCATAGCGAGCCAGGGCCACGCCATTCAGCTTCTGGGTCGAGACCCGTCCATCGGCCCCGTAGACGGTCTCCCGAACGTCGTCTGAACTGCCGCCGCCGTTCAGCACCGTGCAAGCATCACCCGAGGCCCCGCCACTACGCCCTGCGGCGCAGCGCAACCGGTCGTCATCGTCATAGGTAAAGTCGGTAATTTGCGAAACGGATCCGCCCAGCGCAACCCTAGCACTTGGACGCCCCTTTGCGTCATATTGCGCCGTTACCAATTGCGCGGTCGAAAATGCGTTCCAAGCGGCATCGTCCAGCCCGCCGACCGTGCCAGTTTCGAAGGAGCTGACGCGCCCGGCACCGTCACGTCCAATCCGGGTAGCCCGCCTGGTGCCTGATCCGTCAGCCGCAGGAGCGGCATTGATCTGACCGACAATCTCTCGCATGCGATTGTAACGTATTGCTAGCGTGTCACCAGCGCCAGCGAGCGGTCCGTCCACAGCAACGGGGTTACCGTAACGATCATAACTTATCGTCGTCGTTGTAACGACCGAATTGTCGCCAGCTCGTACGGTGATGCTGGTGGGCAGGAGATTGTTGGGCTGACCGGGCGTACCGTAAGCGATCTCGGTCACCGTCTCGTTAGCGGTGCCCACGCACGTCGTCGCGACCGAGCATTCGGTCGTTTTTGTCAGCTTCCAGATCGGCGATCCGGATTGTGCCAATGTGCCAGCCGCGTCGCGATAGTAGGCGTACAGCTGCTGATAATCGAAAGTCTTCTGACGACGAGGTGCACCGTTGCCGGACGATGGCCAGGTAACCTTGGTGACCTGGCCATGTGCTGCGCCATATTCATAGTCGGTGACCTGTCCACGAACATCGGTCGTGGTGACCGGCTTATCGCATGCACCGGTCGGGCAGGACGCTGCGTACGTGGCAGAGGTTGAGATTTGCTCGGTTCCACCCTTCGCGACAGTGTTAGTCGTGACGATATTGCCGCGTCCGTCGCGTGTGTAGTTTGTGCGATTGCCTTCAGGGCTGATGATGGAACTCAGCCTATTGCCGCTGTCGTACTCGTACCGAGTGGTTCCTCCGCTACCGATCCGAGCGCCGGTCAGCAGCTTTTGATCATAAAGGCCGGTGACGATGGTCTGCAGGCCCGAAGGTGCCGTTATTGTCGTCGTCCGGTCATTGCCCGATGCCGCGTAGCTGTACTGCCAGGTCGAGCCACCCTTGGAGTAGCTAATGACCCGGTTGCCCTCGTCATAGGCAAGGGTAAGGAAGTTTTCCGGATAGCCTGCCGGTCTGATCGCCACGATGCGGCCCGCCGTATCATAGGTAAGGCCGGTCTCTCGTCCTTCGGCGTTCGTTCGTAACTCGACGTTGCCGGCGGACGAGTATCGCGCGTTGTTCCACGTCGGACTATCGAGAAAACAGGTCTGAATAGTGCAGTTCTGTTCGGCCGTGTTCGCCGCGACGACACCACCAATCGCCATCCAATTTGGTGCGTTGCCCTGATCGAGCCCCTCCTGGCCACCGTATCGATAGCTGAAGAGCAGGCGGTATCCATCATTGCTCGATACTGTCGAGACGCGACTGATCTGGTAGTTGCCACAACCGCCAGCGCAAAAAGGAACCTGTCCCAGATCGTAGGTGATGTCGACGATCTTGCCGGTGGGGTAGGTGATCTTGACTACGCGCTCTGCGGCAACGCGAACCGCCTCGGACCGGACCGAGGCGCTAAACTGATACACTACTCCATCCGCGGTCGTGTAGACATGTCCTTGAGCATTCGTCGAGATCGTTGCGCCTGTGCCGTTGACGCTGTCATTGTGCGAGAAGCTAAACTTGTCAGTCGTGACACCGATGGTGACGTTGAGGTACCCACCAGCGTTCGTGAAGCCGGTCGTATAATCGTCGTCATACCCTCGGTCGCGCTGGATGCGAGAATAGGACAATCCGAAATCATTGCCGGCATCTCCGATGCTGATTTCGGAAGACGAATAATAGAATTTGCCCGTGACAAGATCGACGCCGCGCTCGTCACGTTGATAGCGTTCCGGTGGCGCGGGCTGATCACTGGCGGATTGCGCGATAGCTACAGATGGCAGAAGGACACCACTCGCGATGATCGACGAACCAAGCAAGAACAAAAGCTTCGCTTTCATCTTTTCCCCCGAATCTTTGCTGGCCTCGAATCTGAACCAGTTCTTTAGGGAAATCAGGATTGCTCATGTTTGTGACATGATCATGAAATCGAAATGAGGCCGCGATGTTATACCTGTGTCATATCGTCGTCATCAAAGAATGAAAAATTGCCGATCTGCGAGATCGCTCGTTTCGGGGGCTGCCATGAGAAAAGCATCAGGTTTGGTTATGTTCATCGCTCTGATAGGTGCGCTGCCGCCTGTACATGCCGCTGAAACCGTCACTTATTCATACGATCACCTCGGACGGCTAACAAAAGTCGTCCGGAGTGGCGGTCCCGCATCCGGTGCAATTGTCGATATCACACATGACGCCATGGCGAACCGGATAAGGCTCGTGTCGACGATAGGGCAAACCTCTCCTAGCGGAAATTGCGGGTTCAGAGTGCTGGATGCAGCCGGAAACGGTGAATATACGTTCGAAGTTCCGGTTCAGCGCGTAGGCACATGTACTGGTACGGTCGTTATCAATTATAACAACGGATTCGGAGGGACTGGTCAACTGAGTTTTATTCCTTCGGAGGAATATAAGTACTTCCCCGTTCCAGCAAGCGGTTGTGGCAGTGGTAACTCGACAGCGACTATTACAGTCGCCTCGGGCGATGCCTTTATCGATCGAGGAGCGGCGACCGTGATGGTTTGGGAGAGCTGCTGATGAGAATCAGATCAATATTGTAAATTGAAGGTCTGCATAAGAGATTTGACCCTGCGTCGGCTTGTAAAGGTAATACTGGTGATGTCCTGATATTGAGTTCTTCCGCTGTTCAGTTACATAATCCGGCCATGGAGCAGGTCCCCGTTGATGAGGAAGGGCGGCAGCTCGTCCGCGATGTGATCTCGGTAAGGTCAGGACTCATCGATCAGAGCCAGAAGATGACGGTTGCGGCGAGCGCGATGGCTGAGAAGAAGTCGCTTGGACATCGATCGTAGCGGGTAGCGACGCGGCGCCAGTGCTTTTCAACTTAACACGCAGGCACTCGACACTCGGCTATCTCAGCCCCATAGACTTCGAGAAACAGGCTCATATAGGCTAACTCGGTGTCCATGAGACCGGCAGCAGCTCAACACAAAAGATCAAGCGGTGAGACGATGCTAAGATCGACCATAATGTGCCGCTAGACCCTGGCGGCCTTAGTTCCCTGGCTGCTGCAGTCATCTGGCTTCAGGACACCCTGCTTGGCACAGTCGCCACAACCGTCGCGATCATCGCGGTGGCTGTCGCGGGCATGTTGATGTTTTTTGGCCGGATCGATGTGCGTCGAGGTTTGGGGATAGTGATAGGCTGCTTCGTCCTGTTCGGTGCATCAAGCATTGCAGTGGGCATCCAGACCGCGGTCGCGCCGAGCGCATCATACTATCTTCCCATTTCTCCTCAGCCCGGAGTCCCGGTCGCAATGCAACAACCTCCGGCGCCAAAACCTCGACCACCCTATGATCCCTATGCGGGCGCATCGGTTCCACCGAGATGATCGCCTCGGAACACGCGACTGATTTTGCTGTCAACGGCGAGTAAGTACCACTTCGGCAACACGCCGTCGGCCGCCGTCGCGGGTGAGCTGGACGAACACATCGACCGTCTGGCGGACATAATGATGCACGTCGTCGCGTGAGAGCTTGGTGCCGGTTTGCAGCACGAGCAGCGTGATCTGCTCGATCGCGCGCTCCGCGCTGTCGGCGTGCACGGTGCTCATCGATCCGGGGTGTCCCGTGTTGATCGCGCGCAGGAACGTGTAGGCCTCGGCGCCGCGCAGCTCACCCAGGATAATTCGGTCGGGTCGCATCCTCAAGGACGCGGCGAGCAGGTCGTCGGCGCTGACCTGTGCCTCGCCCAACTGGCCTCGCGCCGCAAGTAGCCCTATCGCATTGGCATGGCGCAGATGCACTTCGGGCGTATCCTCGATCAGGATCAGCCGCTCCCGTTCGGGGATTTCGCGGATCAGCGCGTTCAGAAACGTGGTCTTGCCGGTCGACGTGCCGCCCGAGACGAGGATCGTCTTTCGCGCCTTTACCGCGCGCGACAGCATGCCGGCGATGTCGCCGGAATCGAGCAGCATTGCCAGTTCCGCATCGACGCTTGATTCGGTGCCCAAGGCCCCGCGTTGCGTCTCGTCGAAAGCGCCGGCGGAGATATAGTCGCCAAGCGACAGATCGGGCGACACATGCTTGCGGACCGCCAGTGCGATCGGCCCGCGTGTTGCGGGAGCCAGTACGATTTGCACACGCGCGCCGTCCGGCAGCGTGGCCGAGAGCAGGGGGTGTTCGCGGCTGATTCCCTGATGCGAGAGCGCGGCTATCTGGCGCGACAAACGGATGAGCGTCGCTTCGTCCAGTGCGGGTGCGTCGTGTCGCTCGATCCCGCCGGTGAGCGTCTCGGCCCAGACCTCGCCGGGCCGGTTGACGTAGAGATCCGTGACATCGGCGCGACCGAGCAGGTCTGCCAGCGGCGCCAGATAGGAATGAAGATAGATCGGGCGACCGGCAGCGCTCATCGGCTGCCCGCGACGCCGGTAAAATCCAGATCGCGTGATACGAACACCGAGATCGCGGTGCCCTGCCTGACGGTCAGAGTGGGCTGCTGCGCACGGTTATTACCGAGCAGGGCCGATGTGCCGGTGTTGGCGAGCCCAGGCACCGCGCCGATATACACGCCCGAACTGTTGCCGCCGGCGCGGCTGGCGAGCGCGACGCCGATATCAAGCGAGGTCTGCAGCAAGGCGGTCGCGAAACGTGAGAAGAAGTGGCTGTTGACGCTGCCCTTGATGCCACCACGGCCAAGCTGATCGGCGGCAGGCGATTGCAGCGCGATGGTCACACCGTCCGGACGCACGAGGCGAGTCCACATCACGCCAGCGCGGTTCTGGCCCGGTTGCAGGTCGGCTCGATATTCACCGATCAGTCGGCTGCCGCGCTGGATCAGGATCTGCGATCCGTCAAACCCGCGCACATCATCCTGCACCAGCGCGCGGGCGAGACCGGGCCGTGTCGAGTCCAGTGCTGTCTCGAGCACGGCCGGGATCAGCGTGCCCTGCGGCACAGTCGTCGCCTGATGTCGGATCGTCGTCGAGCGCACGCGATCGGCCGAAGCGAGTGAGGTCGCGCCTTGAGCCGAACCGCCGCTCGCGGGCGCCGGAGCATCGGCGGGCTCGGCCTGGGTCGCGTCATAGACCAGGACGGAGTCGCCGTTTCCCTTCCGCGTCGGCGGTGCCGGGGCCGGCAATATCGGTTGCTGAAGTATGGGCGGCGCTGCCGGCGGCGCGTAGGCGACGCCCGGCTGCGCGGGTGCGCGCAGGAAGATCGGGGGCGTAATTCTCGGCGCAGACGTGACAGCCTGTTCCAGCGGAGGCGGTGCGGGTTCGGGAGGGACGAACAGGAAAGGCGGCGGGACCGCGGCCCGGCCATAGGAATCGGTGCCGTTCGTTCTCAGGGCCGGTGCGGTGAGCGCCGCACGGCGTGCATTGAGCACCGAGAACAGCAGGATCGCGGCAATCGCAATGCCACCGGCAAAGATCCACCACGGCAGCGCGCGCGGCGCGCGCGCGACCAGCGGGCGCACATCCGCCTCCGGCAGTGCGTGTCGCGGGTCGCTGCCGGCTGAAGGCGCACTCGCCACTACTTCCTGGCCTTCGCGCGAACCCGCGTCGCGCTGGCAGTCGCCTTATCGAGGCGGAAGATCAGACGCTCGCGCACGCTGTCGAGCACATAGTGTTCGCCGCGCATTGCGCCATCGACCAGGGTCTCGCGGCCCAGCGCGTCAATCGCGAAGATCGCCGGCAGCGGCCGATCGGGTGCGAACGCGATATAGGTTTTGGCGCCATCGTCGTCGATCGCGATCGGACGAATGGCCCGCATGCCGTGCAGTCGGTAGCGCCCGACCTCCGGTTCGCCGATGACCGGCTTCGCCAGGGTCACCACCGCCGCGCTCGGGTAGGTGAAACGCACGGTGTACGCCATATTGGGCAGCGGACCGTAGAGTGGCGACAGCTCGAATGCGTAGGTCCGGGCGTCCGTCACCACGGTCATGTTGGTCGTAACACCGTTCGCCAGCGCCTTGATAAACAGGTGATCACCGCGCTTGTTGGGAGTGACCTGCCAAGAAGCACTATCGCCGATCGCGACGTTTTCGATCCGCTCGCCGCCGAACTCCACCGTCAGTTGATAGCCACTGGCGGCCTGCAACTGTACGACCTGATTGGCGTCATAGGCGATCGTCTGGATGCGCGGGTCGCCGGGGCCGGGCATCGGCCGCATCTGCGCGCCGGTCGCGGACGCGACGAACAACAGGAGAAGAGGCATCGCCTGTCTCAACGCGGTGCCCCGTCGATCCGGGGTGCAAACTGGGGAGAGCGCAAAGGAATGCTTTGTCGTGGCGTGCCCAGGAGCGGCAGGGCGTTCGCTGACCCTTGGCGGGGCGCAGCAACGCTGGTCTCCGGATTGACCGACATCGCTGGTGCCGGATCCGGGAGCGGTAACGCCTCGGCGTCGCGGCGGTAGCGCAGCACCTGGAACCCGAGCGGGTTCACGAAGCGGTCTTCGCGCTGCATCGGTTCGCCGGAGAAGCGATAGCGGATCACCGACACCCAGGGTTGCCAGCCAGTTGCCTGTCCGCCTCTATCGCGGCGCTGTGTCTCGAAGCGCACCAGAGCACTGTTCCCGCCGAGCGGCGAGATGCTCTTGACCCGCGTCTCGATGATTGTCGTGCGCGGCAGGCGAGCAAGCGGGCTCGACGGGTTGGATGCCTGCACGCTGGCGATATACTCCGAGCGTGCCTGATCGGCGGACCAGAGCGTCGCCTTACGAAAATTGGCCTGCAGCGCATCGGCGTCGAAACTCTCGCGGGCGATGACATATTGCACCAGGAAGGATTGCGTCAGCGCCTTGTCGGGCGACACCCTGTCACCATCAAGGGGTTTGAGCGCCTCGACGAAGCCCGTGTTGCGGTCGACCATCAGCGTATACGGCACGACCGTTTTCAGCGGCATCAGCACGATGAGCGCGATGGCCTCGAACAGCGCGACGACCACCGCGAAGCTTGCGACGATCCAGGCCACGCGCCGCGAGGCGCGCAGGATGTCGGCCCGGTCAGTGGCCCAGCTGTCACCCTCGCGGTAATAGGCGTCGAGCGCCTCTCTCTGCTGTTTTTTCATACTGTCCCGTCCCGCCGGGTGGCGCCCGCGGATATCCGGCTGGAGGTGCGCCGGCGACTGGTCTGTCCAAGCGGCATGGAGTACGGCGCGCCAGCATCCCGAGCCAGTGCCTGCCCAATGCCCGCGGCGCGGCCGCCACTCCCGATTGTCGCCGGTTGTGCAATAGCCTGTTCGCGCCGCTGGTTCGCGGTCACGGCATCGGCGACTAGGTAGGCGCGGCTGCGTTGCTCATGAGCGTCTGGCTGTCGGTTTGTGGGTATGGCCGGTGATGCGCTCGTCCGGATCGACCCCGCCACTTGCGCCGGCCAGGCGCGCACGCTGTCCGGGATGCGGAACCCTTGGGCCACCCGCGCCACCGCGATCAGGGCGGCGATCAGGGTCAGGCCGAACACCAGGCTCATCACCAGCAGCTCGACCGGCGCGGTCGGCGTTGCCACGTCGACGCGGCGCGCACTCAGCACCTGCGCCAACCACGGTTCCAGCAACGCGATTTCGACCCCAAGCACGATACTGGTCGCAAGCGCACCCAGACCGGCCCCGACCACGCCGCGCACCCAGCCTTCGAACAGTCCGCGTGTCCCATCAAACAGCAGAAACAATGCGAACAGCGGCCCCAAAGCGAGCAGCAACCCCGCGACAATCCGTACGCTGGCAAAGCCGGCGATCGCGCCGGTCAGATAAAACGTGCGCCCTTGCGCGACCATCTCGGCATCCTTGACGGGATCCCAGCGCAGGCGTTGCACTGGACGCTGTGCCGCCGGCGCCTGCGGAGGTGCCGTCGAGGCCGCCGGTTCGAGTTGCACGGTCTGCTCGACGCTGTTGGGATTGCCGGTGCCGAGTTCGATCAGCTCGACCAGTCCGTTGTCGATCCGTTGCAATCGCGCGACCAGTCCGCCGCCTGCGCCCGGCAGCGCGCCAGCACCACCGATGCTTGCCGCCAGCTCGGCGGGACCGCGCATCGTGACGTCATAAGCGAGCGTTCGGAACGCCGGCCAGCTTGTTGCGAGTACCAGCACCAGGCCAATCCTGACGATCGCCACCACACCGTCGCGCAGGTCCGGTACATGGCCGAGCAGCAGGCGGTAGCCGAACAGGGCGATGAAGATCGTCAACAGCCCGCCGAGGATCAACGAGACGATCGAGCCCGGCGCGGCGAGCGCGTGCCAGCCGTTCTGCCCGAGGACCTGCGCCTGGCAATCGACATAGTCGAGGACGCCGCTCAGGAACGCACCGCCCGGGCTGATCGCGGGACAGGCCATCACACCTGCTCCAGCAGGCGCGGGATCCAGGCTGCGGGATCGTCGCCGGTCTCACTCCGGATCTCATCGAGCAGCCGCACGGTGCGTTCGCGACCCGACAGGATGGTCAGGATATCGCGCTCGCCCGACAGGTTGAGCCGCGCGACGACCGAATCCGCGCCGTGCTTGATCAGGAAGCAATGCGCATCGTCGGGCAGCGTGCGGACCAGTTCGTATTCGTGCTGCGTCAGCCCGAACCCGTCGATATAGTCCGAGGCGCGCGCCTTCGGGTTGGTCATGAAGATCTGCGTCGCGGCCTGCTCGATGATCGCCGAGGCGATCTTGCTCTCCAGCGCGTCCTGCGCGCTTTGCGTGGCGAACCCGACGATGCCGTTGCGCTTGCGGATCGTCTTCTCCCAATCCTTGATCCGCCGCACGAACACCTCGTCGTCCAGCGCCTTCCAGCCTTCGTCGACGACGATGATCGCCGCCGTCCCGTCCAGACGTTCCTCGACGCGGTGGAACAGGTACATCATGGCCGGCGTGCGGACCGATGGATCGCCGAGGATCGCGGTCATGTCGAAGCCCACCGCGTCGGCGATAAGGTCGGTCAGATCGGTCTCGTTGTCGAACAGCCAGGCGCGTTCGCCATCGCCCCACCACGGGCGCAGCCGCGCCCAGAGATCAGCGGCATGCGGGCGATGGCCGCCGCGAAACAGTTCTGCGAGATGACGCAGGCGGCGATGTTCGAACGGCTGGTCGAAACTGGCATCGACCGCATCCTTGATCTTGCCCAGATCATCGACATCGGCCCCGCCGACGAGTTGCGCGATCCAGTCGATCAGGAACTGACGGTTGGCGGCAGTGTCCTCCATTTGCAGTGGATTGAGGCCGGATGCATTGCCGGGACGCAGCAGGTCGTAGCGCCCGCCGATCGCGCGGATAAACAGCTCCGCGCCGCGATCCTTGTCGAAGAAGATGATCCGGGGCGCGAACTTGCGCGCCTGGGCGAGCAGGAAGTTGAGCACGACCGTCTTGCCCGAGCCCGAGGGACCGATGACGGTGAAGTTGCCCAGATCGCCCTGATGGAAGTTGAAATAATATGGCCCGGCGGCGGTCGTCTCGAGTAATGTGACCGCCTCGCCCCAGTGATTGCCTGCGGACCGCCCGATCGGAAAGTTGTGGCTGCTGGCAAACCCTGAGAAATTGCTGGTCGAGATCAGCCCGCGGCGCGCGATATATTTGAAGTTGCCCGGAAACTGCGCCCAGAAGGCTGGCTCCAGCGCCAGGTCCTCGCGCACGGCGATGATCCCAAGATCTGCGAGCGAGGCCTGCACCTCGGCGACACCCTCATCGACCTCGGCCGGTGTGCTGCCCCGCACTGCGACGGTCATGTGATGCTCGCCGTATCCGGCGCGGCCTGCTGCGACTTCGTCTTTGGCGGTAGAGAGTTCGGCGCGCAAACTGAGCGCCTCGTCCTCTGTCGATCGCATGCGACGCACCGCGAGGTTCATGCGCCCGAGCGCCGCCGCGCGATCGACGAAGCCGAACGATTGCGACACCTGAAGCTCGAACGGCAGGCGCAGCAATTCGTCCAGCATGCCGGACGCGGTCTGCCCCGGATAATCCTTGATCGACACGATGCCGAGAAACCCACGTCCGGCCGTGCCATGCGGCCCAAGCTCAACCGTCTCCTGCCCAAAACTGACGCGGCGATAAGGCAGATAGGCACTCAGATCCTGCAGCGGCATGAGGGCAGGGCGGAGTTCGCCATTGTAGAGCGAGGACAGGAACTCGAGCGGTTCCGAACACACGCCTTGTGCCGTGTCGTACACGCCGAGCAGGCGCGGGCCATAGCTGCCGAGCTGCGCCATTACCGCGTCGCGCGCCTGATTGAGCGCGCGAAGCTCCTGGCGCGACGTTTCTTCGGGCGCTTCGCCTGCGCGACCGAACATTTCGCGGATCCGGTCCGCGACCCCGACCCGCCCCTGCAACGGTCGTCGGATCAACGTCAGGAACAGATCGTTGACGTAGAGTTGCTTGCCCGCCAGCCGCTCGCGCCAGGCTGTATCCAGCGACCCGGAAAAGGCGTCCGGAAACGTTGCTGCCAACGCGACATCGGCGCGCCTTCGCACGACGTGATGATAGAGCGCGAAACGCGACGATCCGATCGCCTGCAGCATCGCATCGCGGAGCGCCTTGCGATAGTTCAGCTCGTCGGTGTCGGCGGTCTCGAACAGCAGGCCGCGCAGGTGGATGAACTGCATGAGCATGCCGTCATGCGTCTCGATCGTGTGATCGTCGAGATGACGCGCATAGGGCAGGTGATGCCCTGCCGCCTTCTCCCGTCCGACCGCTTTGGGGTCGCTGCTCAGGGGCGGTAGGAGTTGCATCGCCAGATCGCATGGTTGCGCACGCGCGGGCAACGGGAGACGCGGATCATCCAGAGATCAAAGATGCGCGGCTCGCGCAGACAGGCGAGCACGCCGATGACGTGTACGAGGACGGCGAACGCCAGCACCCAGAGTGAGTGGAAGATCAGGAACAGTTCGGTCGCGATCACCGCGTTGATCACGAAATAGCTGTAGGTCACGCCGGCGAACATCTGCGGCCGCGTCAGCGCCACGAAGCAGGGATCGCGGTCCAGTCCGTTCACAGGGTCAGTTGCCGAGTGTTGCGGTGGACTGGATGCCGGCCACGATGCTGGCGGCACCGAACACGATGAAGCAGCCGATGATAACCGTTACGCCGTAGCGCCAGTTAATCCGCCCGGTCAGCATCATAAACCCGACCGACGCAATCGCGATTACCGCGACGACCGTTGCGATCGTGCCGAGCAATGTGCCCTGCAGCCAGCCAACCGCCGATACCAGCACGCCGGAGCCGGCAGGATCGGCCAGCGTGTCCTGCGCCTGGGCGACGCCAGCTTGGAATGTCGACGCCATCGCACCGACAGCCATAAGGTAGTTCGATTTAACGGTCATTGTCCCCGGACCCGAATCTGTTCGCTCATGACCATGCGCCAGGATTAAGCGCAAGCCAACACCGCTATTTCCGGCAAATAATCATTAACTGAAATTGGCAACAAAAAACCAAAAAACGCTTGCAATGTTGGAATTGTTAGAGTTGTTTCGTCTCGTGGATCGGGTCGGATCCTACAGGGGTAAGTTCATGGGTGGGATGAGAATGTCGCTGCTCATTGTGGGCGGGGCGCTGGCTGCGGCCGGCACTGCGAGTGCTTCGGAAACGATCACCTATACGTATGACGCCAAGGGGCGGGTTGTTAAGGTCGAGCATACCGGCACCGTCAATAACAACGTCGTTGTGACCTACACGCACGACAAGGCGGACAACCGCAAAAACCAGACTGTTACCGGCGCGCCGTAAGTACGGCGTTCCGTCGACGGACGTTAAGTTTCAGGGGAGGGATTATGACAAACTCGGCACAAGCCGGGCGTGGGCGGTTGCGCGCGCGCCTTGTCGTTCTGGGCATTTCGACCATTCTTTGTTCAGGACTGGCGGCGCCCGCGTTCGCGGAATCGCCGCGCCCGAATCTCGATGCCAATGGCGTCGATCTGATCGATGGGACGTTTAATCTGCGGCTCCCAGTCGCCTCGATCGGGGCCGGCCAGGGCGCCCTTTCTCTCGTGGTGTACGATAGCCAGTTCGACAATTGGTCGGGCTTTTCGTTGAGCCGTTCCACTTACGGCGGTGTCACCACGATGACCGTAAACCTCGCTCGCGGATATGACCAGTTCACCAGTAGCAACGGGTATTCTGCTTCGAAACTTGGCACCGGCGCGACGCTGACCGTGCATGACAATAGCTGGGTAACGTACACGACGCTCGATGGGACGAGCATCGAGTTTCACAATCCAGCGCCCAATGACAGTGGCGGTACCTCGGCCTTCTGCGATTCTTATAATACGACAAGTTGTCGATTGCTGCCCGACACGATCGACCGGCGCGGGGGGATGACAGTCGGCTTCGCCTGGGCCGTGGAGCAGAACTGTTCGACACCGCAGGATCCTGACGCGCCTTTCAATTGCAGCGAATATTGGCGGCTGGGAAGCGTGACCAACGACGCCGGTTATTCGATCCAGTGGTCTTATGTAAACGACTCCGGACCTCCGGTTGCCGCGTGGTTTCGACGTTCGAGTGCCACGCTCGTCAATAACAACGTCGGTGCCGCGAGCTGGCCGACGGTGACGTATGCCTATCCGTCTTCGAACGTGATGACGGTGACGACGCCGGGCGGCAAAACATGGCGTCTCACCGGTAATCCCGGTTCCCTCACCGGCATCCGCCGCCCCGGCGCTTCCAGTGACACAACGACCGTGAATTATGGTTCGGGCGGCGTGACTTCGGTTACGAGCAACGGCGTGACGACAGGGTATGCTCGCTCCGTCTCGGGTAACACGGTGACCATGACCGTGACCGATGCCCAAAGTCACGCAACTACGATCACCTCGAGCCTTGCAAATTTCCGTACGACATCGATCACCGACCCCCTCAGCCGTACGACAAGCTTCGCATATGATGGCGTAGGTCGCCCGACCGAGGTTACCGCGCCGGAAGGCAACAAGGTCCAGTACGGATATGACGGCCGGGGGAACGTCACCGCGACGACGCTCAAGGCCAAGCCTGGTTCGGGGCTGGCGGATATCTCGACGAGCGCGGGTTTTGCGGGGTCTTGCGTCGATCCATCGTGCAACAGTCCGATCTGGACACGCGACGCGCGCGGCAATCAGACCGATTATTCCTACGATGCCACGACCGGCCTGCTGACCAGCGTCAAGGCTCCGGCAGCGACATCGGGCGCGACGCGACCAGAGACTCGCTATGCTTATACCACGGTCTCAGGCGTGTCCTTGGTAAGCGAAGTGTCCGTATGCCGAACGGGTGCCGCTCCCTCGTGCGTCGGCACGTCGGACGAAACGCGTACCAGTACGAGCTACAACATCAACCTGCTGCCGATCAGCGCCAGCAGCGGTGCGGGCGATGGCAGCCTGACCGCGACGGTCACGACGAGCTACGATGCTATTGGCAATATAAGCACGGTCGATGGTCCGCTTGGCGGTGCGGTGGACGTCTTGACCACGCGCTACGACGCCGATCGTCTCCCGGTGGGCACGATCTCGCCTGATCCAGATGGTTCTGGGCCGCTCAAGCGTCGGGCGGTGCGCACGACCTACAATGCTGCGGGTCAGGTAACGCAAACGGAAACAGGGACGGTTACCGGTGCTGGCGACAGTGACTGGGCGGCGTTCTCGAGCCTGCAGCAGCGTGGTATCGACTATGATACGAATGCCCGTCCGGTGCGCAGCGTGGTGACGGCTGGCGGCAGCGCCTATCAGGTCGGCGAATACGCGTACGACGCGCTCGGGCGGGTGGAGTGCACCGCGCAGCGCATGAACCCGTCGGTATGGGCAACGCCGCTTGCCACCGCCTGCACCGGCGGAACGGCGGGCAGTGCGGGGCCGGACCGGATCACGCGGACGACGTACGATGCGGCGGGCCAGGTAGCGAAGGTGACCTCGGCTTACGGCACCGCGGATCAGTCGGACGATGCGATCAGTACGTACAATCCCAATGGCACCACTTCGACGCAGACCGATGCTGTGGGGAACAGGACGAGCTACGTCTATGACGGGTTCGATCGACTGTCGCAGACGCGCTATCCGGTGACGAGCGTGGGCGCGGCGACGAGTTCGACCAGCGACTACGAGCAACTGGGCTATGATGCGGGTGGCAATGTGACAAGCCGGCGTTTGCGCGATGGCCAGACGCTTTACTACGGCTACGATGCGCTGGGCAGGCGGACCTATGATGACAATCCCGGCACGAATGTCGCCGAGGTGGACGTAACCTACACTTACGATCTGCTTGGCCGCCTGTTGCGGGCGCAGGATGGAAACAGCTGGTTCGCCGCCTATGAGTATGACGCCTTGGGGCGCGCGACGCGCCAGTACAGCAATGTTTATGGTAACAGATTCCAGTATGATGCTGCGGGACGGATGACGCGGCAGACGTGGGATGACGGATTCTACGTCACCAACGAATATCTGGTGACGGGAGAAATGAGCGCGATCCGCGAAAGTGGCGGTTTTGTGTTGGCAAGCATCGGGTACAACGATCTGGGACAGCGAGTTGCGTTGGTACGTGGCAATGGGACGAGTAGCAGCTACGGATATGATGCGGCATCGCGGCTGACAGGGCTTGGTTTGCACTTGAACGGCGGAGCAGGGACCGACTTCGGCTTTGCTTACAACGCGACCGGTCAGATCGTAAGTCGAACGCAGAGCAACGACGCCTTCAGTTGGACAGGCGCGACCAATGTCAATCGCGGCTACACGACGAATGGGCTGAACCAGTACACCGCCTCCGGAGCCGTGTCGCCGGCCTATGATGCGCGCGGCAACCTGACCAGCGCGGCTGGACAGAGCTACGTCTACAATACGCGCAACCAGCTGTTTAACACTGGCGTGGCGGGGCAGTTGTTCTATCGTAATCCCACAGGCGTGTTGGGGCAGATATTGGGGGGTAGCCCAGGGCTCAACCTCGACTATGTCGGACCATATCTGACGACGGAGATGCGCAGCGACACCGGCGCTGTCGTCCGCCGCTACGTCTATGGCCCCGGCGCGGACGAGCCGTTGGTATGGTACGAAGGATCGGGCACGAGCGACCGCCGCTGGCTGCACGCCGACGAGCGTGGCTCGGTCGTCGCGGTCAGCAACGATGCGGGCAACGTTACGGCAATCAACACGTATGACGAATACGGCATCCCGGGCAGCGGGAATGTCGGGCGGTTCCAGTATACTGGCCAGAAATGGATCGCCGAGCTGGGCATGTACGATTACAAGGCGCGTATGTACTCGCCCACCCTTGGCCGCTTTATGCAGACTGATCCGATCGGATACGGCGACGGCATGAATTGGTATAACTATGTTGGAAATGACCCGCTTAACCGGACTGATTCCAGCGGGTTGGACGGAGACAAGCCGGAAGACGCGGGTGAAGTTGTTGTTACCGGTCCAAAAAAAGGAAATGAAGCTAGCTTTTTCGGCGGCAACATGGCGGGTGCCGTGTTCTTCAACGTGAGGCCAACTGGAAATTTTGGCGGCGGCCCACTGATTGATTATACTGAAAGTCCTATTGTTGTTACAGCCAATGAGCTTCCCAAAAAGGCTAAGCCAAAGCCAAGAAGTATTCCGTATGATAATTCGTGTAAGCGAGCTATGGATTTGGGTGGTCCGGTTGTAGCCCAATCATTTAATGGGTCGGCTATCCCAGGTGGCGGCGTTCAATATTCGCGGGGCACATTTAATTCTGCCGATGGAATGGTGAAGGGTAGCTTCAGCACTATTGGGGCTGGGGTAGGTATGGACATCGGCGCTGGAGGAACTCTGTTTCAGTACTACGGTGATATCCAAAATTTTGTGGGTCAAAGCTTTAATTTTTCTGGTCAGATTAGCGTCGCGTCACTGACCTTTTCTTTTAACCAAACTATGGATTTTGCTGGCGGATCTGCTTCGGTCGGCACCCCTGGGAAAGCATTATCCATAACAGCTTCGCGAACAACGATTTTTGGATGTAGCTATGCTCAATAGTGCGTATGAAAAGATAAAGTTAGTCGGCGCATTTTTTTTCGTGGCCGCTTTTGGTATGATTATAGCATCATTTCTTTTTCCAAAAAGCTATTTGACTCCGAGTGATGTCCAAGGTTGCTACTTATATAATAAACGTATCTCGTTAACGATCGGACAAAGTAGTTTGAAATTCAGAAATGGGACCCTGCAGGAAGTAAATACCAAATTTAAGCGCACTAACGTATGGAATCAGATAGTAACTTCCCCTGGGTTTGTTGCAGAAAAAAACGGTGATAATTTAATGTTTAAGCTCAATGAGCCTGGTACTATATTAAAAGTTCAGAGGAGCGTAATAGCGGCTATATCTGCGACAGGAGAAGAGTTTTTGCTGAGTAAGGGTAGGTGTTGATTATTCTAGGTGTTTAGTCCCAGCATGTGGTGGATCGGATCGACGATGAACCGCTCAGGCTCTGAAGTCCGGATTTTGGCGATGTATTCGTAAGACGTGCGGCCGCTGAGCGTCCTGAGCCGGCGGGCGAAGTTATAGGCAGGCCTGAAGTCAGCGAGGTGCGTCCGTAGCTCGTCATGGGGCCCTGTCAAAGCAAATGCACCGGTTGTTAGTGTCGGGCGTATAAGCTGCGGCGATGCCCCGCCTCCGCAAACCTGCTAGCCCATTCCGCTACTTCAATTCGTCGCCGAAGGTGATCCGCCTGGTGGTGATGATGTACGTCCGATTTCCGCTGTCGTTGCGGAATGTAGAGGATCTGCTTTTCGAGCGAGGAATTGACATCTGTCACGAGACGGTTCGGCATTGGTGGAACAGGTTCGGCCCTATGTTCGCGGGCGATATCAGACGGCAGCGCGTCAGCGCGATGCGCGGTTTTCGGCATTGGCGGTGGCATCTCGACGAGATGTACGTGAAACTCAACGGGGAGATGGTCTACCTCTGGCGAGCGGTCGATCACAAGGGTGAAATCCTCGAAAGCTATATCACCAAAACCCGCGACAAGGACGCTGCGCTTCGTTTTATGAAGAAGGCGCTGAAGCGCCACGGGGCGCCGGAAAAGGTGACGACCGATGGCTTGCGAAGTTACGGGGCCGCGATGAACGAACTCGGCAATTCCGAAAAACGCGAGGTTGGGCGCTGGGCCAATAACCGGGTAGAAAACAGCCATCTTTCGTTCCGAAGGCGGGAGAGAGCGATGCTTCGTATCCGGAGAATGAAGACGCTACAGAAATTCGCCAGCGTGCACGCCAACGTCCATAATCACTTCAGCCTCGAACGCCATCTCGTAGACCGCCAAACCTATAAGGAACGCCGCTCAGCCGCACTGGTTGAGTGGAGCAAACTTGCGGGCTAAGCCGACGCGCTCAAAGACCAAACTGCATCGGGTGGAGAGCGGTTCGCATTAGACTGACAGCACCCTGGCGACGCATTCACACCCGCTACGATCGTTGCGCCCACACCTTCATGTCCGCCATCGCTCTTGCCGCAACCGTCATCTTCTGGCCCGATCGATGAGTCCTGAGGCTAGTTCGCGCTTGCGGAGCGCTCGGGGCGTTCTCTAGGTTGGAGCGACCGGTAGGCCTGGGGGGAATGCGATGCCGCTGAATGTAAAGTGCTGGAATATCGAGCACCTGAACATGAAGATCGCCCAGACGGACAAGGCCGGCATCTGCGCCGAGATCGCCAAAGCGGACATCACGATCCTGTTAGAGAACAAGAACCTCTCCGACGAGGTCGGCCAAGTGTTCTGCGATCACCTCAATAGAAACCGGACCGGCATAAAATGGGCGGTCGTTAAGATTTCGGCCGGCGGCATCAAGAGTGCCAGCACCGCCGAATTCTACCAGATCCTCTATCGGACCGAGGTGGACGGGAAGGCGGTGACGCTGACGGTGCAGACCGATCTATTGGTCAATGCGATCCAGACGAATACGCGCATGGACCATTTCTTCCAGATCAGCATGAACGCCCACAACGTCATCGAGAGCAGCTATCGCGTCCCGTGCGTGTTCGACCTCGCGGTCGGTGGGGACTCCGTCCGGATGGCAGCGTTCCACGCACCCGGTCCGGGCACGCAAATGGCTCCGACCATCACTAACCAAGCCCTGAACGTGCTGGCCAGTCCGGCGCTCGAAACCGCGTTCATCCTTGGCGATTTCAACTGCTACGGCGGCGGCGAACCCATCCCGAAATTCCATCCCGGCGTGGCTTTGAAATCCCGCACGGAAAAGTTCGTGTGGACCGGCAAGCGGCTCGGCACGACATTTCGCAAGAAGCGGGGGGTGCGAACCAAGCGACGGACATCCAATCCACTGGACCGCGTGCTGGTCAATCGCGACGCGCAGATTACGGTCGAGCCGACCTACGACACGAACCCGCTATACTATCGTGTCACCGACCATATCCCGATCGGCGCGAAAGTATCGTTCCCCGCGGCTCCGCCACCGGGGCCGATCGCTACTGCGAACCGGCGGGGAAAACCCGATCGGGTCGGCAAACTGCCCCTTGCGATAGCCTCCGTCACTCCCGACCTCCATCGGATCGCCGCCATGTTCAATGCAGGCGGGACGGTGGCTTTATGCGACCGTACCTTGGGCACACAGGGCTTTGATGCGCTGATTAAGGCATCGGGGCTCGTCGTGGCGGATCCCGGCACGTCAACGATTACTGTCATATACTCGGGACCGCGGCTCGTCCCGACCGGCACCAAGTTGATCGTCCCGAAGCTCAATTGGCCGATCCCCGGATTCAACGCACTGGCGGCGTCTGCGACGTTTGAACTGGTCAGCGACGGGCTGGCAGTCGGCCTAGACACCGGTCCGAACGGGCCGTTGATGCTCGGTACCACATTCACGGAGATGGCTGACGATCCGTTGGGCGAAATCCAGTTCGCGCACGCGGGTTTCGCATTCAGCTTCGTTCCAAAGCCGGCGCCTGGCGTGCCGACCGGCCTGATCTTTTCTGGCAACTTCCCACTCGATCTGGACGGACCTGCCGGTTGGCTAAAAACCATCTGGGGAAGCAACCTGCCGGGCTCGGTAGCGATGACCGGCCCAATCGCGAACAACACAGTGGACGGTGTCCAGTTCCTGTCGGTCGACCTGCGCGCGGACCTGCCGCCCTCGCCGCCGATCGCGCTGCCGCATTACCGGATGAGTGGTCAGCTCTGGGCAGTCTACAACGGCCTCGCCGCTGCGGCCGGGGCGTGGCTGGAAGACGACACGCTGCCGAGCAGCGGCTGCTACGTCGACGGCTCGCTCCAGCGCGATCCTGCGGCGCTTGGACGCGAACGCACGCTGCCACAGACGATACCCGTCACGGTACTTTGGATACCGTCGGGGGGTGGCGATACTCCCGACTTGTATCTCGCGGCGGTCGGCGACAACACGTTGCCGGTAATGGCGCTGACCGATGTCGCCGACCTGCTGCTCTCCGGGGCGTGGCTGGCCGCGCTGCCGAGCGAGATCCAAGGCTGGCTCGCCCATGTAAATATCCAGCAGCTGCGAATCGCAACCGGCGTCACTGCGGACGAACAACAGCTCTACGAAGCGGCGGTCGATGTCGTGATGAGTGACACGATCAAGCTGTTCGAGATCGGCGACGCGACATTGTCGCTGGAATGGCTCAGCATGACAGTCGGGACGTTTCAGACCGCGCACGATCACGAACTTTCGTTCGGCGCGGCCCTGATCCTTGGCAACCAGCGCGAGTTTGATCTTTCGCTTACCTTCACCGAGCAGGAGATCCTGATCGGTGGCAGTTATTTCGACCCGGACGCGGGCACGTCCGATGCGCTGAGCCTGCACGCCATCATCGGCGAGATCGCGGGCGAAGCGACCGCGGCGCTGGTGCCTGACGAACTCGCAACGATCGCCATCGACCGGATAGACGCACTGGTCGCATACCGGGACCGGTCCTTTGCCTGCGACGCTTATTTCTCCGCGGAGCTGATGGGTATCGGTTTTTCCGGTCTCGCGATCCGCGCGGTTCGAAGCGCGGCCCAAGACGACTGGGCAGCCCAGTTCGGTGGTGTCATCGACATCGCATCGGTACTTTTCGAGATTTCCGGGGTGCTCGACAAGCAGGGCGACAAGGTGCTGACAATCGCCTGGCCGCCGAGCGGCGACGCGATGGGCGAGAAGCTCACGCTGAACATGCTGCTAACGGAGATCGGGTTCGGCATCGCCTTGCCCGCCGGGCTCGATTTCGCACTCACGTCGGCAAAGTTCTGCTACGTATTTGATGCCGCCACCGGAACGCGTGTCCTGACGCTGGAGGCCGAGGTGACGCTCGACGGGATCGCCGCCACTGTCCAGGCGCTCTCCTTGTCTCCCGATGGGGATGGCGCGTCGCGCCGCGCGCTGATCATCGACGTGCCAATCCCGGATACTCTAACCGGACTACCGGTGGTCGGCGACTTGCCCAACCCAGTTAGCCTGCTGCAATTGGTCGGAACATCGACCGACCTGTCCGGCGACGTCGAAGAGGTGAATACTGCGCTGGCTGCGATGGGCAGCACCGTTCTTCTCGACCCCGACGCACTGCAGGAGGGGGTGCATCTCTCGATCCAGCTTGCGGGCGTGAACGCGCCGATCACGATTACACTTGGCGAGGCACCCCACGCTGCCGCCGAGCCGACCGCGCGGACGGCGGTACCCGCAGCAGTGCTATGGGAGGATGTCGATCGGGCGCTCGGTCCAATCCTCCTGCATCGCGTCAGGATCGGCTGGGCGAGTACGGGAGTGGCGCTGGTACTCGATTGCTCCATCACCGCGGGCGGCATTGCAATATCGTTCCAGGAATGCGGCCTGACGATCCCGCTCGACCATCCCACCCACGTAGGCTTCACACTGGGCGGTTTGGGCATCGATTATTCCGCACCGCCGATCTCTATCGGTGGCGGTTTCTTGGCGATGCCGGGCGGCGAATATGACGGCGATGCGGTGATCCAGACGCCCAGCATTAGCCTGACCGCGCTGGGCGGTTATCGAGCGGTCGATGGGCACATGGCGATGTTCGTTTATGGGATGCTCGACAATCCGCCGCTCGGCGGGCCGGCCTTCTGCTACGTGACCGGTGTCGCCGCTGGGTTCGGATACAATCGGCAGCTCAACGTCCCCGCCTTGCCCGACGTCGCCAGTTTCCCGCTGGTAGCGGCCGCCGATCCGGACGATCCCGAAGCGCAAAAGTCGTTCAGCGATATGGCGGCCGACTTGGCCAACGTCATGCCCGCAGCAGTCGGCGAGAATTGGCTGGCCGCGGGCTTGCGCTTTACCTCGTTCGAACTGGTTCGGTCGTTCGCGTTGCTGACGGTTAGCTTTGGCCCGAGTGTCGAGGTGGCCCTGCTCGGCAAGTCGACCGCCGCGGTGCCGAGCGATTCTCCGCTGCTTCATGCCGCGATCGTCCTGTCCGCCGCTTATTCGCCCGACGAAGGCGTGCTCCGCGCAAACGGGATGCTCACGCCCGATTCCTACGTGATCTCGCCCGACTGCGCGCTGTCGGGCGGGTTTGCGGTCTATGTCTGGTTTAAGGATCAGCCCGGTGGGCCGAATGCCGGTGACTTCGTAGTCTCGGTCGGCGGCTTCGCGCCCGGTTACAGCCCGCCACCGGGCTATCCCTCGGTCGCGCCGCTCGCGCTCAACTGGCACATCTCCGACGAGATCACCGCCTCGGGACAGGGTTACGCCGCGTTAACGCCCTCATGCGTCATGGCGGGCGGCAGTTACGCGATCCGGTTCGAGGCAGGTTGCTTGAAAGCTTGGTTCGACGCGGCGATCAGCTTTTACATGGGTTGGAAGCCGTACAGCTACGACTTGGTCGCCGAGATCGACATCGGCGTGTCGCTGTCGTTCGACGTGGACCTGCTTTTCTCGACCGTCACCGTGACGCTGTATGCCGACATCGGTGCCGGGGTCCACATCTGGGGACCGGATTTCACCGGCGACGTCCACGTCAAGGTGGCGTTTGTGTCGTTCACGATCGGTTTTGGCGAAGGCCAGACCAAACCGCCCTTCATCGACTGGGACGAGTTTAAGTCGTCGTTCCTTGCCGATACCGCGCGACCGGTCTGCTCCGTACGTCTGGTCGACGGCGGACTGCGCACTTTGCCCGCTAGCGGGAGCGCATCGGGGGCCTGGGTGGTCGACGCGAACCGCTTGGTCCTGCGCACCCACTGCCTAGTCCCCGCATCAAGCGAGGCGGCCGGTGGCGCGACTGGCGCGGCGTTCGGGATCCGTCCGGTCGGAATTGCCGCCAGCGACGACCTCCGCTCCATCCACGTCGTCGAAATCTTTCGCGGCACGAAGCAGCGCACCAACTGGTTCGACATCTTACCGGTGGTAGAGAGCGTCCCCAAGGCACTGTGGGGCGACCCAGCGACCGGGGGTCCGGACCAAGACCAGCTGCTACCGGGCGTGCTTACCGGGGTGACGATTACCGCCAAGGTCGCGAGCGTTTCACCCGATAAGACCAAGGGCATCCCGGTCACGAATCTGTTGGTACAGAGCCCCGCGTCTAGCATCACAGCGATCTCGTGGAGCGCGGATGCCGTCCCCGCGCCTGCACCGGACCAGCGGCCCGCGACCCGCTGGCACGCCGTGGAGAATATCGTCGCGGCCGCGCCGGCGCGCGACGCGATCCTGGCCGACCTGCACGTGGCGGGCCTCGACCTGCCGACCCATATCGACCTGGGCGGGTTCGGTCGGAACATCCATGCGGAGTTGCTCGACGCGCCGCTTCTACTCGCCATCGCGGAGACCCGACATGCCACCTGATCCCGACCACGCGACCATCATCTTCAGCCAGGATCAGCGGCCGCCGCTGGAATCGGGCGACTATACGATCAAGGCGCGACAGGATCTGTCGGGACCGGTGACCGCGCAATTTTGCGCGCCCGATCGCGTGTTTCACGTCAAGGGCGTCCGGTTTACTCTGCCGCCGCCAACCGTCTCCGCGATGTTCCCGCCCGCCAATGCGTGTGGAGACTTCGCCCACGCATTGCCGCACGTGGTGCTGACGGAGCCAACCCTGCCGTGGCAACGCGATCCGGACGCGCAGGTCGGCGCGTCGTTGCGAGGCGAGAACGCGAGCGATCCCTGGCTCGCGCTCATCCTGGTCCACGAAGGCGACGTCGCGCCGCATCCGCTCGACCAAGCGGTGCCAATTCTTAACCTGACGCAGCGGCAGCTCCGCCACCCCGCGGCTGACACGTTTTTTCCAAACCTGGACCAGGAAGTCACCGACGACGATGATGCCATTTGCCAGGCAGTGGACCTGGAGTTCGCGCTGTTCAACAAAGTCGCCCCCTCGCGTGAGGATCTTGCGTGCCTGACCCACGTCCGCACCGTCACCGGTGCGGCGATGGCGCGCAAGGCGCGGCGCGATGCCCGACCCGACCGGACGCGGCCCGATCTCGTCGGGCAGGACGGCGTCGAGAATGGCTGTTTCGCGGTCGTCATCGGGAACCGGTTGCCGATCGAGGGGGTGCGCAGCCGGGTCCATTTGGTGTCGCTGGAAGGCTATGGGCCGTATCTGCGTAGCCCCAAATCGGTCCCGTTTCCCGTGCACACCGAAAAGGTCAGGCTGACGTTGCTTGCCGAATGGACGTTCATGGCGAGCGCCGAAGATGCCGGTCGGTTCGCCGCACTGCTTGAGCACGTCAGGCTGGCGACGCCGAACACGCTGCAACTGCCCGTGCCGGGTCCGGTCAGCACCCGGATCAAGCCGATCCTGGCCGACGGCCATGTCCCGCTCCAGCATACGCTGCGAACCGGCGATGGCACTGTCTCCTGGTACCGCGGGCCACTGCTTCCCTACCGGCTGGAACCCGACCGGATCCTGTCGCCGAGTACGGCCAGCACTTCGGATACGCTGCTTCACTATGACGCGGAGACCGGATTGTTCGATGCCTCCTACGCGGCGGCATGGCAACTCGGCCGCTTGCTCGCGCTGCAGAGCCGGGACTTCTCGACGACGGTCTATGCCTGGCGGGAGGGTGAGTTGCGCAAGGCGGTCGCCGCGTCGGCGCGGATGGCGCATCGCGCGGCATTCGGTACCGCGCATTCGGGCACAGCGCATTGCGCCGACGACCGCCCGCGCAATGCGCTGCGAAATGTGCTTTCGACTACGCTGCGCCGCGCGCTCGGCTTCGCCCCTGCTGCAGCGGGTCGGTCCGCGCCGGCATTGCCTGACCCGCTGCCCTCCGCGATGACGCGTTGGCTCGGAGCGCTTGCGACGCTGAAGGCCGTGCCGTTCGACTATCTCGTTCCCGACGCTACGATGCTGCCACCGGAATCACTGCGCTTCTTCCAGCTCGACGCGAACTGGATCGCAAACCTGCTGGATGGCGCATTGGGGATCGGCCGGACCAGCGCGGCGCGGCAGCGGCACGACGCCGCCGCGATGCCCTCGATCCGCGCTGCGATCGCCGCCGCTCGGCCGGGCAACCCCGCCGCTGCGTCCGTCATCAGCGGGTTCCTGCTGCGATCGACGGTGGTCAAAGGTTGGCCGGCACTCGAGGTACGGGCGTTTGGCAAGGCCGGCCAGGGTGACGCGCTGACCGTGTTGCGGCTCGACCGGCTCGCACCGGACCTGCTGTTCTGCCTATTGGAAGGCGACCGGGTCATCGCCGAGCTAGAATTGCGCGAACCATCGGAAGGCATGCACTTCGGCGTCGATCTGGTCGGCCAGCAAGGGGAGGAAAAGATCAGCAAGATACTGCGCGATCCGGACACGGGATTACTAACCAGCAAAAGTGTCACCGCGTCGCTTCCCGCCGATGGCCGGATCGACATCGCCAATCTGTTCGGCGTGATCGGCAACGCGCTTGAGGCCACCCCGTTCACCAGCGCGGAATTCGCGCTGCAGATGACCGAGGGCGTGGCGCAAGTGTTGTTCAGGAGCGGACCATCCGCGCCAGGAGCGGACGCATGACGCCGACGACCAGTCCGGAGGCCTTGGTCGTGACCATCGGCGTGAACGCGCAGTGCATCGGTGACAAGGACGCACAGCGCAAGGTTTTCGTCCCGCCGGCGGCCAAATACACGAACCTGCCCTATCGCGACGCCGGGCACGAGTTGCACAATTCCGGGCCGTATACCGATCGTTGCGTCAGCGAATATGGCGCGCTCGACCCCGCGACCGTCCCGCTGGTGGTCCGCGCACGCGGCGTCCATCTCCACTGGATGCTGCCCGAGGCGCTTACCCGCGGACGCGTTAGCGGCACCGGGGGCGTCCCGACCGCCGTGATGGCCAGCATGCCGTCCGTGCCCAACCGCTGGCTGATCGTGCGATCGGGAACGACGGCCGCGAACGGGCCCCTGCCGCAGGCATCATGGGTGGTCGAGAGCGACCGGGTCGCCACCGAGCCCGGCGCTCACGCTTGCGCGCTGGTTCCCTCGCTGCCGGCCAAGCCCGCACACCCGACCGCCGAGGATCAGCTCCCCTACGCGTATCTCGGCCATGCCCAATCCACCCCGTGGCACGAAGGCGGCGATCAGACGGCGCGCTATCTGGGCGATCGCGGGAGCCGACTGACCGCGATCGTTGGCGGCTCGGTCCATTTCGCGTCGCTCTATTCGGAATGCGCGGGCGTCTTCGGCTTCCACGATCCGATTACCGACGACAATGCGCTGCTGGCCGGCACGACGCTCAGCTACGACATCATCGGCTGGTATGGTGGCCAGCAAACCGATATCCTGCATAGCTTGCCCGAGCGGCTCGAGCAGACCGGCTGGCGCGAACAGGTTGTGCGCGAGCTGGGCTGGACCCTGCCGGACGAAATGCATGATCGGGCTGACGCGCAGGTGCGGCCCGTCGACAGCGTTTATCACGGGCGACTGACCGGCATCTCCTGGGATCCGGGCAAATCCTATCTGGGCGGCGATCCCGGCGATCTGGATCTAAAAAAGGTCGCGATCGGCAATTCGCCGGGCGAAGCGACCGCGGCGCTGCTCGCGCATCTTGCCAACAATGCGCCGCCCGCAGTAGAGGATCTCATCAACGCGCTGATGCTGGGCAAACTGCCAGAAATCGATCGGGCTGCCGATATCGAGGCCGCGATCGCGGGTACACTCAAACGCGCGCGGTTTCGGTCGATGCCGGGAGGATCGATCTCTTGCCTGAAGCAGCGCCCGGCTTCGGATGGTGAGCCGGCCACGCCGCTCAACGACGACATCGCCGCGCAACTGTCGCAAGTGGTCCGGCTGGAACGAACGACAAATGCGCTTGCCCGTCGGATCGACACGATGCGCTGGCAGGTGTTCGTCGATTGGGGTAAGTTCTTGGAACTCAATTACGGCGGGGCACCGGACGCGGCAGCGGCGACGAATGTCGGCAATTATCTGTTCCGGTCGCTCACCGACCCGGCCGCCCCGCTCCCCAGCGCGCTGGCAGACATCCAGACTGCCCGCACGGTCCACCTGCCGCTGCTGCGCGAGCGCCTCGCGCATTCCGTGTCCGGCACGAGCTGGGACGTCATTGCCGTGCCCGACGCTCCGTTCTGGCAACCGAATCCGCCTACGGTGTTGCTGTTCGGCGACGGGGCCTTGCCGGGAGAGTTGCACGCGGAGCGCCGTGCAGTTTGTACTCTCGCCAGCGCGATCATCGCCGAGGCGGGGCCGGCGCCGACCGGCGAAACACCCATCCTGCTCGGATGCCGCCATCACTCGTTGATTGCCGCGCTGCTCGCATCCTGCGGCGACGGGCGGGAGGCGTCGTGGCGGCCGGACTGGAATCCCTTCATGCTGGGATGGAGCGTTCAGTTCGCGCCCGTCCAATGGCTGTCGAGCGAATTCGCGTCGATCAACAGCTACGCGTCCGATTTCCTGACAGAACGCTACGCCGCGCCGGTCGAGGGCGAACTGCATTTCGCCGGGGCGACCGGGCCAGGGGAGTATCAGGACTATCACGGCCACGCGTTCATGACGCCGCGGCCGCGCCAGACGATCGCCGACGCGCTCGCGCTGTATGTCCTGGATCATCCGGACGATCCCGTCGATCCCGCGGTGCAGGAGATCATTGGCGCTTTGCAGGACATTCCAATCCTCACCCAGAGCCTAAGCGGCTTCGACGACGCGCTACGAATGCGCCGTAGCGGCAGCCAGCTTCCCGTACTGGACCCCGTGGGCGACGCAATGACCCGGGCGCTGGTCGAAAGGGTCGCCGCCCATGTCGTGGGTATGACGTCGACGTCGCCCTGGGTCACCGGCACCTTCAACCCGATCCGCGCCGGGTTCGTGGTGCCCACCAGCCTGCGCCTTATCGACACATTCGGCCACTGTCGGGTGATCACCGACTTTACCGACAAGCTCGTCTTCGCGCGCAGCATGGTCGCGCCGAGCGGTGCCGATCCTTCGCTGGCCGAACTGTGCCCGCGCTTCGCTCAGCCCAGCCGTTTGTCCGGCCGCTGGCTTCCGGCGCGCGACGACGACTGGATCGTCAGCGCGGCACCGGGATCGACCCCCGTGTTCGGATGGGTGCTGTTCAATCACGTCGATCGCGCGCTGGCGATCTACGACGCGGCCGGGAACGGCATTGGGTCGTTTATCCTGGGCGGGGCTGACGATACAGTCGCGTGGCAGGCATTTCCGGGATCGGGCAAGAGCGACGATCCCGTTGTCGCCTTCGCCGATCAAGACCCCCGGCTTGCCGATCTCGCCATCAACGGATTATGGCACTGGCCGTCTGCATCGGCACCGACCCCGGCGGTCATGCTGAAACCCCTGCTGGCCGCGCTCGGCCGCGCCACCGATATCATACTACCCGAAAGCTTTCTTCAGACCCGCGGTAACGCCCTGCTCGTCGGTCGACCGCTCGCGTTGGCGCGGTTGGCGATCAAGCTCGACCTGTACGGCGAACCAGCGTGCGGAGAGGAAGCCGCCTATTTCGCGCGATCAAGGTTCGACCCCGACCAGCCGCCACCGCGCTGGACCGCGGGTTTTGCGCAGGTCGCGGTGCCGACCCAGCTGGGGGGAACCGGGACTGCGGACGATGGTGTGGTCGGATATTTCGCCGAGCGCGCGGGCAAGCCCTCATATGACCTGTTCTTCTCGTCGTTCGCCGATGGCCTCGACGGGCCAGTAGCGTCGCCTGGCGCGTTCCCGCTCGAGATCTGTGCTGATCCGGCGGCATTAGCGCATAGCTTTACCGTTCTCGTCGATCCGCGCGCGCCAGCCCCGGTCGAAAGCGCGTTGCATCCCGCAGACGCGCTCGCCCTGGACCCCGCGCATTTCGCGGACGCGGTGGAGGCGATCCGGGTCGCATTCTTCACTGCGCCTGTGCTGACCGATCCGGATCAGCTCGCAATGCCGCTGCCCGCGCAGGGTGCGGGCAAGTGGCGCTGGGTGTATCGCGACGCGCATGGCTGGCAGTCGACGAACGCGATCGGACGGCCCGGCGAGACCGCTATGCCGAGCGCACATAAGCGGACGCTGCGCGAGGGATGGCTGGTGCTAGATCCCGGTTTCCACGAAGACGACGGGGGTTTGCGCTAATGTTGAATGGCATTTCGCTCTTTTACGTCCTGAACGAAGCCGCGCCGATCCAGGGCGCGGATGCCAGCCCGACGATCACGCTGAGCAACGCCGATCCGACGCAAAATGACCTGAAGCTGATGCTGGTCAACGCCACGGGCAAAGACCAGATCTTCGTTCCCGCCGTGGCACCATCGGCCCCGGGTACGGGCTCCGCATCGACGATCTATTTGCAGATCGTGGAACAGACTCCGGCCGAGAACAACGCCATCAAACTGGTGGCGGCCAGGAGCGGCGACTGGGCGATCGCGGGCTTCGACGAATTGATCGGCCTGTGTCCGACCAAACCGTTCGTGCTGGGCAAGGCGCACGATGCGACCAACCCCTATGTCGTCCACCTGACGCATATCGCGGTCGCGAATGGCCATGCGGCCGGCACCCTAAACCTGAACGACGCCAATTGTCCCGCAGCGCTGGGCTGGCTTCAGTCCGACCAAGGCATCACCTACACAAGCGCGGGCACGCCGGTGCCGGACGGATTCTATGTGCTGGAACTGACCGATGCGGCAACTGCGGGGGCGCTCCTCAACATCACGAACATCGTCGCGGCGAACCGTCTGCAGCTGACGCTGATCAATGGCCCCTCCGCGCTGACAGCGAACGCAGATGCCGCGTTCAATCTCACTTTTTCCTATGGTCCCTGGAGCGACGACATCGCACCCGAAAGCCTGTTCGATCATGTTGCGATAGCGCCCGAGGATGCCACTTGGACCTGCGCGAAGACCACCAACACCAGTTGGGTGCTTCGGCCGCCGCCGGGAACGTTCCTGGCCGCCAATGCCGAATACCGGTTCCTCCTCACCGGCCTGCTGACCGAGCTCGATCCGGCGCAGGAGGGCAACATCTGTTACCTGACCGTGGCCAACCGAGCCATCGCTGGCTATACCGACGGCGGTGTTCGGCTGGCACTGACCAAGGGCTATTATGCCACGATCGCGACCTTCGTGCTGGAATCCAAATACGAAGGCGACAACAACAAGCACGAGGTGTGCACCGGCGTCGGCAACTGCAGCTTTTTCGCGGGCGATACCGTCGACATTTCCTGGCAGACCTGCGGCAGTGATCCCAAAGCCACGACACCCTGTTCGTTGTTGCTCGGAACGACCACGCTGCACGCTGGCGCGGCCCAGGACGACTGGAGTTGGAACCCGGCTTCCAGTCATCAACAGCAAATGACCTTGATCTGCGAGGGTAAAGGGGCAGCTGGTGCATACATGAAGCAGGTGACACTGGCTACCAAACCGCCCGAGATCCACGCTTTCACCGGCGCGCCGCACACGGCCGGATCGCCGGTGATCCAAATGAACTGGTCCGTGCGCGGGGTGACGATGAAGATCACGCTGAGCGGCACCGGCATCGACGCGCCGATCGACGTCACCGCCCGGACCGTCGCCAGTGGCGGCGTCGACCAACTGTTGAGCGGCTGCTATCTGCCGCCGACCACGACCGGCTACCCCGGCGGGAATTACAGCTTCACGCTGACCTGCGACGACGGATTCAATCCGCCGGAGACCATGACATGTTCGGGGCCTGTGGTCGCGATCACCGACATCACCAGCGTGGCGTACCCCGTGCCAGGCGGTATCGCCTTATGGTTACCCGGCAACAATCCAGCCAAGCAACCTTCACCCGGCGATTCGTCGCTGGTCACCGATATTACGACGAACATATGTCAGGTGGGACCAGCCGGCTTCACGTTCGAACAACTCATGATCAACTGGTCGACTGCGGCAGGACAGGTCAACGGTATCTACGCTGGGATGGGATCGAGCAGCGTCCCTTCTACCAGCGTATCATACGCCCAAGCGGGTAAAATCTTATGTTCTGTCGTCTTCGACCTAAGCTTTAATCCGGTTCTATTATACCAGACACCGCAACAACCCGCGGCGATTTCGTTTGCGGGTGCCGGACTCCCTTTGACGCCGCTCAATATCTCGTCGCGGCTGCCTTTAGCCAGGATTCGTCATCTCCCATTTATTAATGGTGAGCTGGGCATTGGCCCGTTAGGCGACAGTTTTTGGGCTTTTGCCGATATTGCTATCGGCATGATTGTGGCCCCGTGTGGCTCTTCGCAATACTCGACCACGACCAGTAATATGAGCCCTATTGTCGACGTCGCCGGCGGCCCTGTATCTGAATCATATTATTCCGTAACTGCGACAACGGATGGTTACTCAATTTATTGTAATACTTTTAACAGCAATGGCCAAGATGTCAGCTTCGAGAGGTGCGGCAATCTCGTTAACTTCGATACGTCGATCATGTCGTTAACGCTGGATACCGGATTGACGGCTTGGACGATAACTCAAAAATACCTGTATTGGCTCGAGAAGATCCCCGGCCAGACCGAGCACATGCTGTGCCGCTGCATCAAGGAGGGCGGCGACCGCGGGGAAGTCGCTGTGCTGACTTCCGACCCGTCAGCCTCGGGATTGGCAGTAGTGGGGCCGGTAAGTTTCTGAACCTAAAGCCAACCAATTGGTCCAAAAGCCGGTATCCATTATGCAGAGAGCGGTTCGCTTTGGACTGACAGCACCGCCAGGCAGGTTTCTCATCCTGCCTCTTGCCGTCTCAACGGCACCTTCTCACGAAGCAAATCAGCGCCTTAGGCGTCGCACGCCGTCTCCTCCGGCTTCACGTAATCGCAACCACCCGGGCACCCGGGGGCATTGCGGGGGCACGTGATTGGGTCGGGAGGGGGCACTGATGTCGGATGCTACGGCCAAGAAGCCGCGCGTTCCCCTGGACTCCAAAAAGGTTAAGCACGCCAAGCCTGACGAGCGCACTACAAGCTCGCCGACACCGGCGGCCTCTACCTCTTCGTCTCGACCAGCGAGGACCGGACCTGGCGGCTGATATGGCGGCGGCGAGCGTAATCCAATTACAATTAAACCCGTTCACTTGACGGGGGCAGGTCACGGCTGCGATGACCAAAAATTCAGCGCACGGCGTTGCTCAAGCATTTTGACCGTTTAAAGTCGACTACACCGAAAAAAAACTTTACGGTAGCCGTCAAAAAAGATCCTTTCGATCTGGAAGTGACGAGGCAAATAGCGTCAACGGACTGCCCCGGATGAAACCCCCTCCCGTAAATATAAGTATTTGTTGATCATCGCTAGGAAACGGTGGTCGCAGCTAGCATGATAACGGTGAAGTGAGCAGTCTGGAAGTAGACGAGATGGCCGCCACGGTCGGTAGCTTCGGCTTTAGAGAGCGCTATATCGCCTTGAATTGTTGCGTTAGAATAATTAATTAGGTGATGAACAAGCGACTGCTTTCGGCCGGCGGTAAATCGATCCGGAACTACTAATTATGGGTCATTGGATCCTATTTGCGTTATCCGATGAGCCTCGACTGCAACGCCACGGAGAAAATGCGTTCGAGCTTCGAGGCGCCTTGCTCGGTAAGCTGGAAAAGGGCTCTATCGGTG
>NZ_JAXOJL010000006.1:0-264982 GCF_036663755.1 Parasphingomonas caseinilytica | reverse complement strand
CACCGATAGAGCCCTTTTCCAGCTTACCGAGCAAGGCGCCTCGAAGCTCGAACGCATTTTCTCCGTGGCGTTGCAGTCGAGGCTCATCGGATAACGCAAATAGGATCCAATGACCCACGAGTGGACATTCGAGGGCCCTTGCCCGCCTCCCACTTTCGGTCATTCGTTCATTAGCACGGCATCATGAATATCGTCGGTCTTGTACTGATCTGCCTCCGCTGAGTGGCCCAGAGACCGTGATAGCCTGGAACACGAAAGGAACGACAGATGCCATTCAAGAACCATGAGCCGGAAGAAATTATCGGCAAGCTGCGTGAGGTTGAGATCGTATTGGCGCAGGGGGCATCGGCCAGATCGGCGTGAAGACGCTCTATTGCATCTGGATCACCATGGTAGAATGGCTTTGATGAGAGCTTCAACGGGTCGCTGCGCGACGAATTGCTGAATCGCGAGATATTCTACAGCCTCACCGAGGCGAAGGTGCTTATCGAAGCCCGTGTCCTGCGCCCCGGAGGTCGGATCGTGCTTTATGTCACGGTTGCGCCTGCGCTTCGTCGCGCCGGGCTGGCGTGCAGCGGTACGCACCGCTTGTTCGAACAAGCCGATCTGGCCGCTATGCTCGGTTCCCGGGCGACGATCAGTCGAGTGGACGCGGGCTTTGGCGTCACCGGACCGATCGCCTGCCTCGACAGCTAGAGCAGCAGTAGCAGCAACGGTAAGGCCGTTCCTGCTGCGAGCATCACGATCGACGTGCGTCGCGTCGTCATGTTGTTCAGCGCGATGGCCATGCCGAGCAGCGAAGAGATGATCAGTCCGATCGACAGCAACGCGACGAAAATCTGAAGTGGCAGTTTCGAGCTACTAGGTTGGACCGGTGCCGCGATTTCCTTACGCTCGGCAGTCTTTTCCACAGCCGGCTTCTCGTCCTCATGCTTCACGCGTTCGCGCGGGAGCGAGGAATCCTTGTGGATGCTGGCCATCCAGACGATCCAACCCGGCGGCGTGCCGCCATAGCCTTTCTCCTCCTGCAGCCGGAACGTCTGCAACGCCCCGCTCAGTGCGAACAGCAGGATCGCGGGCGTGAAGAAGACCCCGATGTAGTGGTGAACGCGGCGGACCTGCTTCATGGTCTGGGGCTTCATCATAGTTTTCCGCTCATGACGCTGGTTGACGGTGCGAGGCGGCATGATCGTCGGTTTCCGTCCGCCAAGCCAGCACGGATATTGGGCGGCAGCGTTTCGGTCCGCAGCCTTGCCCGCATTGTACGCGAGGCAGGCCGTTCAGTGCCGGTCTGAAAAGGTTCGTTGCGCCCGCGATCCTTGCCGAGTGTCCGATACGACAGTTCTCCGGCACCGAGGATTGCACCCAAGCCGAGATGGGTGGCCAGAATCAGCGCCGCGATCAACGCCATGGCACCGGCGATATGCGCATCGTTGCGGACCAAAAAGGATGCCAATCCGGCGAACACCACATCCTTATTCGGGAGCAGCGGCAGGCGCGACACCAGCAATCGCGCCGTGCCGAGCAGCAGCCACCAGCGGAGCGCGACTTCCGGCAACAGCAGGTGCCACATCACCGCAGCGACGATCGTCGTCGTCGCCACGCGACCGAAATGAAGCCCCGCGATGACCCACAAATCGCGACGCGGCAGGGTGAAGTTTCGCCTCCGCATCAGGAGCACGGCAAGCGATGCACCGAGCACGACGATCGCCGATCCCACGATAGGTTCCCTTCCCATACTCAGGTGCAATGTCCCGAGCATGGGCGCCACGATCAGGACCATTGCCAGCGTGACGACATTGCCGACCAGCCCGGACAGGATCGAGACATCCTTGATCGCGCCGAACGGAGCTGTCGTGATGCGCGTGTTGCGCCGCGCCCAAGTGTAGAAATAGAGTTCCCCGGCATAGCCCATCACGATCTCGTTGCTGACGAGCTTCCGGACGAGGGCCACGAATCCGCCGGCCGGAATATGCCACAGCCGGCGAAAGATGATCCATTCCGTCGCCGGGCACATAAAATAGTAGATCGTGAAGACAAGCCAGAAGCCAGCCCCGGTGGGTAGCAACGCCCGCAGGTTTGGGAAATCCAGGCGGCGGAATTGCCAGGCGACGGCGATCAGTAGCAGCAACGAAAAAGATGGCCCGACAAACTGTCTCCAGCGCCTGGTCGCATGGAGCAGCGGGAGCGAGTCAATCGCGCATCCCGTCTCAGACGCGATTGCGCCTCCGCGTTGTGATGACAAAAATTCTTTCCTCAACCGCGCCAAGTCGTTGTGACGGCACACAGGTTCTTCCACCGCAGTTGAGGACGAATTTCTTGTCAGTTCACCGGTCCTGAGCGCTTTCCCGCATCCGGTTGGCTGATCGCGCCGGATGAAGTGATCCGTGACTTCGGTTCGACTGTGGTGGTCGGCACAGCCTGCCGTCTCAACGCCGATCGGCAATCTCGCGATCGAAAGACAGGAACACGGATGCGAACCGTCGCATTGATCGCACTCGCGACAATGATGTCGATCCCGGCTGGCGGATTGGCGCGTGTACCGCTTGCGCCCGGCCGGCCCGACGGCGATGCGGTTTTCTCGGTCCTGACCTATAATGTGAAGGGTCTTCCATGGCCGGTTGCTGTCGGGCGGCCAGCAGATCTGGCCGCGATCGCTGATCGGTTGCGTGCAATGCGCGTTCGCCATGAAGCGCCGCAAATCGTTGTGCTGCAGGAAGCGTTTACGGCGGATGCTCAGGCCATTGGGCGGGCGGCGGGATATCGTTACATTGTCGATGGTCCAGCCGCTCGAACGTCCGGCAGGTCGAACCGCCACGATGCTCTGTCCGCCGGTGCGCGGTGGTGGAAAGGTGAAACGGAAGGCAAGGTCGTCGGCAGCGGGCTCCAGGTGTTGTCGGATTACCCGATAACTGATGTCCGTCGCATGGCCTTCCCGCCCGAAACATGCGCCGGCTATGATTGCCTCGCGAACAAGGGCGCGGTGATCGTGCGGATCACGATACCTGGTGGCGCGACGCCGATCGAAATCGTCACAACGCATCTGAATTGCCGGAAGGCCTCCGGCGTTGCGGACGAACGATCCGACGCCGCCTATGCCGCGCAGGCGGATCTCATGACGCGCTTCGTTCAGTACGCCCGCGACCCGCGATATCCGCTGATCGTCGCGGGAGACTTCAACGTGGGCCATGCCCAGGCCCGGCGCCGCAGTTTGTTTCGGGCCATCGCGCAGCGATGGTCGAGCGCAGGCGCTGTTACCGACGCGCTCGGCGAAGCGCGCCGACGCGGCTTACCGATGGACCCCGATGCCATCGCATCATGGCGCCATGCCAAGGATCTACAGATTTTCGCCTCGGGCAGCGCGGCCAAGCTGGATCTGATCGGGATCGCGGTGCCATTCGGTCACGATCGTGCCGGGGCGATGCTATCCGATCATATCGGCTATGTAGCCCGTTACCGTTTTTCCATCGTCAGAACGCCCGGCCGATCGACAGCGTAATCGTACGCGGCCTCAACGGGACGTATTGGTCGGTCGTGCGGATCGAGAACGGGTTGCCGAACGCAAAACTATCGCCCCGCACGTCGAACAAATTGTCGATTCTGGCACCAAGGGTCAGCCGCCGTCTTGCGACTGACACCGCGGTCGATACCGTGGCGTAGCGCCCCATCGCCTGGTCGATGTCCGGATCAAAGGTCAGTCGCGCGCGGCCGATATAATTGCCCTGCGCGTTGATGGTGGAGTGCCAACTGCCGAGTTCGAAATCCTGCGCGATCGACAGCCGGGCAGTGAGGTCCGGCGTGACCGGCAACCGGCGGTCGTCGATCGCGATTCCGGCCTCGTTGCGGGTCAGCCGACCATCTTGCAGCGCCACCCCGGCAGAAATTCTCGTTGCAGGCAACACCGCCCAATCGACGCTCGCTTCCGCTCCAATGATACGCGCGCACCCCGCGTTTCGCGTCGACACGAGGCCATTTGCGAGCAGATAGTCCGACTGGATGTGATCCCACTGGGTGTAGAAGACGCTGGCGCTATACGAAAAACGCGCACCCGGCGGCTGATGACGGATGCCGAGATCGATCGTTCCGAGCGCATCGTCTTGGAAACGGGTGGCAACGTTTTGCTCGCTCGATGACAGTCCGCCCGGACGAACCGCGCGGGCGTAACGCAGGAAGACGATGGTCTGGGTGTCGGGCGCCCAGGACAAGGCGATGCTCGGCGACAGCACTGTCTTCCCGACCGAGCGCGACGCCCCATCACTGCGCTCGACTGCCTCGTTCTCGGCCATCGTCCTGAATAGGCGCAGCCCCGCCGTGGCATCGATGCGGCGGCCAAGCGGCAGTTTCATTTCGCCGAACAGCGCATATTCGGCCACGATGCGATTGAGCGACTCTACCGGCGCCGTGCCGTTGGCATCGCTCAGACGTGCATCGCTCCGGCTCGTGGCGCGCAGGAACGATATGCCGGCCAGCCAGATGCCACTATCGACAGGAGAGAAGCGCAGTTCCTGATTGAATATTGTATAGGCGCGATTGTCGCGAAAGACGGCTGGCGTGAGCACCCCGAGCGCCGCCGCAGAAGTACTGGCATCCAACGTGAAGTCGACCCGATGATCGACGTAGCTGGTTGCGGAAACCAGCTTCAGTGGCCCGGCATCACCTTCGATCGTTGCCGTTACCGCCCGGAAATCGTTGTCCACCGGCTCGGCAACCGGCGAGACGCGGCGCAGGGTGTCGTCGGATACTGTCACATACTGGCTATCGGCGACATTGATGTTCTGGACGATGCCACCAAGATTGACCGACCAAGCCTCGGTAGGTTGCCAGCGCAACGCAAGGCGTCCGCCATAGATAGTCGCGACATTGGCGTTGGCCTTTCGCCCGATGTCGTCGATCCAGCCACCCGAGCGCGAGACGTAACCGGCGGCGCGGACGGCCAGCTTGTCGGTGACGATCGGCAGGTTGAGCACGGCCTCCCCACCGAAGCCCGCACTCCCGTGCGCGACAGTTTCGCCGAGCAGGCGAGCACTGGCGCTCGTTTCGTCGAGTACCGGCTTTCGCGTCACGATATGGTAGATGCCGCCAAGCGCCCCCGAACCGTAAAGCGGACCCTGCGGCCCTTTGAGGATTTCGACGCGGTACACGTCGATCAACCGCAAATCCGGATCAGGCGCGTCGAACGTGATGCGGGCATTGTCGATCTGCACCGCGACCGTCGACTGACTGGGGCCGATGAACGGACTGTCCGCGACACCGCGAATGAACTGCCGGTTACGCCCCGGGCCGAGATTGGTGAGCGCTAGGCCATCGACCGATAGGGCCAGATCGCGACTGCCGGGCGAGACCCGGTCGGTGACGTCGGCCAGCGCCACGACGGAGACCGACATCGGCACCTCTCTTAGCGCCTGGGGTCGCTTCTGGCCCGTGACGATGATGTCCGCCTCGGCAACCGGTATCGGCGGCGCGGATGCCGAGGCCATCGATCTGGGAGGCACCATGGCGATGCGCGGCTGTGCGTGCTTCGGCACGCGCTGAAGCCGAAATGCCGATGGGCCGATGCGAACCGCAATCAGCCCCGTACCGGCCAGCATTCGCGACAGGACCTCGCCAAGATCCATTCGCCCACGAACGGCCCGCGTGCGGATTGGTGGCAGATCACCGTCATAGCCGATTGATATCCCTGTCGCCGTCGACAGCGCATTTAGGCTGGAGCCGATCGAGCCTGCCGGAATGTCGATCGCATAGCCTGCCTCTCGTGCCTTAACCGACGTGGCGACCAAGGCGACATCAGCGAGCGGTAGCAGCACCGATACGGATATGATCGCCGTCCACCGTGTAGGACAACGCCATGATCTGGCTGAGCGTAGGCAGCAGTTTTGACCCGTCGCCAATCGTCAACACCCCCGAAAATCTCCGATCGCCGATCCCCGCCTCCATAGTAACGGTTTTCCCGAGATAGCGCGAGATATCCGCTGCTACGACCTCGAGCGGAGCATTGCTATAGCTCAGCCGGCCACGCCGCCAGCTGCCGATATCAGCGCTGTCGACGGCACCGACGCTCGGTTTTCCGCTACTTTGCGCCACGCTCAATTGCTCGCCCGCCGCGACATGGATCGGAGGGTTCGATCCCGCCGGATCCACCCGCACCTGCCCGTCAGCCACGCCGACCAGCATCGTTTCGGCTGTCAGATTGATTGCGAAACGGGTTCCGATATCACTGACCGAAGAATTGCCCGCCTTGATCGAAAGCGACCGCCTGGGATCATGAGCCACGTCGAAAAAAGCCTCGCCACCGGCCAATTCGAGTCGGCTTGTATCGCCGCCTTTCACGATCAGCGTGCTGGCGGGGGCGAGGTCGATCGTGATCCCGCTAGGCAGAGCGATATGGCGCGACCGTGCCGCCGTCGCATAGGTGACGTCGTCTGCCGGCCGCATCGCCAATGGCAGCGCGACCGCTGCAACGGCGGCCGCTGCAGCAGCCGCTCCCGCCAGCCACCAACGCTGCGGCGATCGCGAAGGAACGGCCGCGACTGCCGCTTCGGGCAAGGTAGCGCGCAAATGCAGCCTGTGGACGTCGACGATGCGATTGGTCAGTGCGATCTCGTTGAACGCCGCACGGTGGCGTGGATCCGCCTCCAGCCAGAGGGTGTACCCATCCCAGTCGGCATCGTCCGTCTCCAGCGCCTGGTGCCACGCGAGCGCTTCGTCGATCAGCCTTTCATCCATGTCGGGCGGCGCGGTCACGGGGAGCAGGGTCCTTCGTAATATGGTTGCAGGGCTGGGACGTCATCGATGACCTATCACCTCAGTCGAGCAACGCGCGACGGAGGAATTTCATCGCGACCGACATATGTTTTTCGACTCCGCTGCGTGATATACCAAGCTCCGCGGCCACCTGAGAGTGACTAAGCCCCCGCAGCTTGTGCAGTTCGAAAGCGCGTCGGGCACCCGGCGGTAGATTGGCAAGCGCAGAGGCCAGCACAGCCCTTTCCTCGCGATCGAGCATCGCGTCTTCGGCATTGCGCTCAGGGTCTTTAGGCTCCGATCCGGGCGTCGAGGAAGCGATGATATCGCTTTGCCACGCCCTTTCGCGGCGCTCGCGACGCTGGCGTTCGCGAAGCCGATCGATCATCAGATTCTGCGCCATCCGGAAAAGGTAAGCGCGACCGTGAGCGATCGGGCCGCTCGGCATCTGCTGGATCTTAATCCACAGCTCCTGCATCAGATCCTCCGCCTCGCCGGCGTCACCGGACCGCACGATCAGGAAACGCAGCAACTCGGCGCGAAGGCCTCGATAGACCGCTTCCAATCCTTGACCGTCACCAATGTCCATCTACTTGTCGTCTATCAGCTTTGGAGGCGCGATCACGATTTATCGGTTTCTCGGGCGATACGGTTGGCCTCGCCCCGCTTGGCCCCGCTCGTCTCCCCGGCTGCATCGCACTGACATTCGACGGGTTAAGGGTTTGACTAGGCTCTTAAACGCCGGAATTCCACGGACCAACCTTCACCCTCCCTCACATCAAAATCGCAGCGCCACATCGATGCCCCCGCCGCCACGCGTTGACCATGGCGTCAAGCGGACGCGGTCGTCGTGTCGGGAGGTCAATAGAAAGCCGCCGACGAGCCCGATCGCGGCCCCGGCCACCACGTCGTGCATATAATGCTTGTCTGCCTCGACGCGCGCCAGCCCGACGAAACCGGCGACCGCCAGCGCCGGTAAACCGGCTTTCCAACCATAGCGCTTTTCGAGACTGGCCGCGGCGGCAAACGAGATGGACGTGTGACCGGAAGGGAAACTCTGATCGTCGCTGCCATCGGGTCGGCGCTCATGAACCAATTTCTTCAACACGAACGTCGTGCCGCCTGCGGCCAGCATGCTACCCGCCGCTTCCAGATCGCCGCGCCAGTCTCCCTGCACCGCAGAGACGCCGAGCGCCGCGCCGACCAGCAGATCGCGGCCAACGTCGCTGGCCTTTGCCCATCCGTTCGGCCCAGCCATCGCAGGCACCGGCGCGGCGCCGACGACCCCGGCGACCACCAGCGCCATTGAATATCGCTTCATTTCGCTGTCTCCTTTTCTGCAGTTTTGTCGCGCCCCGCGACCAAGCGATAAAGGCTAGGCAGCAAGAGCAATGTTAGTAGCGTCGAAGTTACGATGCCACCGATCACCACGGTCGCCAGCGGACGTTGTACTTCGGCACCCGCGCCGCTGGCGAGCGCCATCGGCACGAAGCCGATCGCAGCGACAAGTGCTGTGGACAATACCGGGCGCAGGCGATCGCGCGCCCCCTGTCGCACCGCATCATCGATCGACAGCGCATCGCCCTCCCGGCCGTCGCGCAGGGAATTTATATGGTCGATCAACACCAGCCCGTTGAGCATTGCGATCCCGGACAGCGCGATGAACCCGATCGCGGCGGTAATCGAAAAGGGCATGCCACGCAGCCACAGCGCCAGCACTCCGCCGGTCACGGCGAAGGGAATGCCGGTATAGACGATCGATGCCTCCTTCACGCTGCCCAGTGCGGCATAGACGAGCAGAAAGATCAGCAGCAGCGCCGCCGGGACGACGATCGAAAGCCGCTTTTGCGCCGCTTCCAACTGATGGAACTGCCCACCGAATTCGATGCGGTATCCCGGCGGCAGCTTGACCTGGCTCGTCACAGCCGCGCGCGCTTTCTGGACGTAGCCGGCAAGATCGCTGGTTTTGAGATTGACCATCAGTGCGGCCCGGCGCTTGCCGCTGTCGTGCAGGATCGGCTCGACCTTGCGCATTTCTCGCAGCCGCGCGACGCGCGATAGGGGCACTATGCCGTATTCGCCGACCCGCAGCGGCAGCGCGAGGATCGCTGCGGGGTCAGCACGCAGGCTTTCGGGCATTCGGACGACGATCATGTGGCGCGCTTCGCCCTCCGGAATGAAGCCAACCTCGGCACCCGCGACCGCATCGGTTATCGCCTTGTTGACCTCGGCCGTGCTCAGACCGAGCCGCAGCATGGCGTCATGGTCCAGTTCGACGACGATGCTCTTAGGCCGGCCCGCCGTTTCAAACTCGACGCTCTCCGTACCATCCTGTTTTTCGAGGATCGCCTTGGCCTGCTTCGCGGCGCGTTCGAGCACGTCGTAATCCTCGCCGAAGATCTTGACCGACACGTCGGCACGTACGCCTTCCAGCATCTCGTTGAAACGCATCTCGATCGGCTGCGCGAATTCGAACGTCTGGCCGCGATAGACCTGCTGTCCAATCTTCTGGATCCCGGCGACCAGTTCGTCCTTCGTCTTGGGCTTGCCGTTGCCGGTCGCCCAGTCCTTTTCCGGCGCATAGAAGATGTAAAGATCGTTCTCGTTGGGCGGCATCGGATCGGTCGCGACCTCGCTCGTGCCGATGCGCGAGAACGTGTGTGTCACCTGCGGGAACTGGCGACGAATCTGGCGTTCGGTTTCCCGTTCGATCGCGAGGCTGCGTTCGAGCGACATGCCGACCGGCCGATAAACCATCGCGGTGATCGCGCCTTCGTCGAGTTGTGGCGTGAACTGCGAACCGAGCGTCTTGAACACGCCGAAGGTGACGGCGAGCAGCACCAGCGCACCGATCACCAGCAGCCACGGATGCGCGATCGCCCGCTCGAGCGTCGGCGCGTAGCCACGCTCTGCATATCCGATTAGCCCCTTGTTCCGGCTGTCCTCCTTCTCGCTTGCCGGAGCGCGAAGCAGCCAGGCGGACAGCGCCGGCACGATCGTGAATGTCCAGACCAGTCCGGCGACGATCGCCAGCATCACGGCCTGCGCCATCGGCTGGAACAGCTTGCCCTCCACGCCCCCAAGGCTGAGCACGGGCGCATAGACAAGAGCAATGATCGCGATGCCGAACATCGTCGGCCGAGCCACCATGCGGGCGGCGTCCGCTACCGTTGCACGACGTTCCTCCGGCGTCAGATCCTCGTCCTCGCCCTTTTCGCGCCGTCGATCCGCGAGCAGCCTCAGGCTGTTCTCCACCACCACGATCGATCCATCCACGATCAACCCGAAATCGAGCGCCCCGAGGCTCATCAGATTGCCGGATAGGCCGATCGCATTCATGCCCGCCACCGTGACCAGGAACGCGAGCGGGATCACCAGCGTCACAATCAGCGCCGCGCGCCAGTTTCCCATCACGACCAACAGCACCAGCGCGACGAGCAAAGCGCCTTCGCCGAGATTGTGTTCGACGGTTGCGATCGTCCGGTCGACCAGTTCGGCGCGGCTATATTGCTGGTGAATCACCATGCCTTTCGGCAGCGCCGCCTGGACATCAGGCAGTGCCTCTTGGACCCGCAGCGCGACCTCGCGGCTGTTCTGCCCAACCAGCATCATCACCGTGCCAAGTACGGTTTCGCGACCATTCTGCGTGGCGGCCCCCTGTCGTGGGGCGGCCCCGATGACGACGTCAGCCAGGTCGCGCACCTGCAGCGGGAGCACGCCGGCGGCGAATTTCACGGGTATCGCGCCGATCTCGGTCGCGTTCGTCACGCGGCCGTTGGTGAGCACTGTGAACCGTTCGGATCCGCGCGCGACGATCCCGCCGCCGGCATTCTCGACATTCTTGCCCACCGCCTCTGCCAGCTCCGCCGCGGTGACGCCGTGCATCGTCAGCCGTATCGGATCGGGCGCGACGACGAACTGCTGCTCCAGCCCGCCATTGGTGTTGACGTCGGCGACGCCGGTGACGGCGCGCAGCAGCGGGCGGACGGTATATTCCTGCGCTTCGTACAACTCCATCAGCTGGCGCTGCGCATCCATGTCGGGCGGAGGGCGCTTCCATTCTATCGTATAGTAATAGATCTCGCCCAGGCCCGTGGTGATCGGCGCAAGCTGCGGCGAGGCTCCCGGCGGCAGTTGATCGCGTACCGAATTTAGCCGCTCGGTCACCAATTGCCGCGCGCGCATCTGGTCGGTGCCGTCTTGGTAGATGAGGGTGACCTGGCTGAGTCCTGTCTTGGTCAGAGCGCGCGTTTCGGTCAGCCCCGGCTGCCCCGCCATCGCACGCTCGATCGGCAGTGTCGCGAGCCGCTCGATCTCCTCAGGCGCCAGCGACGGCACCATCGTGTTGACCTGAACCTGCACGCCGGTGATGTCGGGAATCGCGTCGATTTGAAGCGTCGCGAACGACCAGAATCCGACCGCCGCGATCAGCGCGGTGATGGCCGCCACCGCCAGCCGGCGACGCGTCACGAGATCGAGCAGGCTAGCGATCATCGGACCAGCGCATTGCCGCCATTGAGCGCGCGCAACTGAAGCAGCGATTCCAACGCCTCGCGCCTGGTATCGAGCACTGCGTTGGTCGCCTCGACATACGACTGCTGCATCTGCATGTACGTTGTCAGCGGGATCGCGCCGAGCCGGTAGTTGCGGTCTGCGTCCTGCGCTGCGCTGGCGAAGCTCTGCGGCGATGCGCCCTCCCAGCTTGAAAGGGCTTTACGCTTCGCCTCGTATTTCGCCGCCTGGTCGAAGACGTCGCGCGCGATGCGCCGTTCGGCGTTGAGCAAGGTGGCGTTGGCTTGCGCCTGCCGCCCCTGTTCGACCGCCACTTCACCCGCCTGGCGGTTCCACAGCGGGATCGTCGTCGAAAGGCGCACGCCGTAGTTCGTCTCGCGGATGTCGGAACGCGCGCGATCGTAATATGGGCCGACGCCGAGCGTCGGGATACGGGCCTTGCGCGCAAGATCCACGCGCAGCCCCTGTTGCTCGAACTGCGCGCGCAGGGCCTTCAGCTCGAAATTGCTGGCATTGGCACTCTCGGCGAGGGTCTGGCCGGATCCGAGGTCGGGCAAGGTCATATCGGGCCGGATGATCCGGATGCGCGCTGCGAACGGGGCACCGCGCAGCTGATTGAGTTCGTACAGCGCGGAATTCGCTTCGGCGTCGGCTATGGCCGCTGTGCGCTCCGCACCGATCGCACCGGCCTGTAGCGATGCCGCCTCGAGCCGCGGTGCCGGTCCCGCCGGATCGCGCGACACGATGATGTGGGCAAGGTCGCGCATCCTTTGCGCCACAGTCCGCGCGGCAGCAGCCTTCTCGTCGGCAGCGAAAAGGCCGTAGCCGAGCGAGCGTGCCCGGGCCGCTAGGGTCGCATCGAACTGCTGCAGGCCGATCTTGGCCAGCGCCACCTGTCGCTCAGCAATCGCCCGACGCAACGCAATGCGGCCACCAAACTCGATCGACTGAACGATCGATACTGCGTAGGTGACGCCTTCGCCCAGCAGCCCTCCAGTCGTGCGATCGTTGGCGCTGCGCTGTCCGAACTCCACAACGGCTTCGGGATCCGCCCAACGTCCCGCCGCCGCGCGTTCCACTCCAGCGGTCTCGATCTGGCGCTGGTAGAACTGCCGTTCGGGATTGTTGGAGACGACATCCTGCGCCAGCCGATCGAGCGATATCCCGGTGGCCTGGGCCGAAGCGATCGTCGGGATCGCCGCGATCGACAGTGCGAGTACGAAATACCGCATTGCTTCTTTCCTGTTCAATTCAGGACGCCGCTACCTATCGTGACGGGTTCGCGTCGACTAAATCCGGGTTCAGACTCTAAACTGCTATTCAGTTGACGCCCCACGACACCAACTGCGAACAGGGTGGCGTGACCAACATCCTGCTTATTGAGGACGACGCCGGGACCGCGCACGAGATCACCCTCGAGCTGGCCGCGAACGGGTATCGCGTGACGCATCGGACCCTCGCGGCCGCCGGTTTCGACGCGGCACAGGACGACGCGGTCGATCTTCTGATTGTCGATCGTCAGCTGCCCGATGGTGAGGGCCTCGATCTGATCGCCCGGCTGCGCGCCGAAGGCCGCCGCACGCCGGCGCTGGTGCTGAGCGCGCTCGGCAGCCTCGACGATCGTGTCCGCGGGCTGCGCGCCGGTGGCGACGATTATCTCCCCAAACCATTCGCCTTAGTCGAACTTGTGGCGCGGGTCGAAGCCCTGCTGCGGCGACCGAACGAGACGCGCGATACGCGGCTGATCGTCGGGCCGCTCGATCTCGACCTGCTCGCTTGCACCGCGACGCGCTCGGGCCGGGCGCTCGAACTTCTGCCCCGGGAGTTGAAGCTGCTCGATTATCTCGTGCGCCGGCCGGATCGGATCGTCACGCGATCGATGCTGTTGCGCGATGTCTGGGGATACACGTTTGAGCCGAACAGCAATGTCGTCGACGTCCATATGGGCCGGTTGCGTCGCAAGGTGGACGCGGAGGGCGAGCCGCAACTGATCCGCAACGTGCGGGGGCAAGGCTATGTCTTCGATATTGCCGGCTGATCCGCACGCGCGGGCGACATGGCGATGGGGCAGCGCGATCGCGGCGCTGCTGGTCGTCCAGTCGATCGTCCTCGCAGGGGTGTTCTGGCTGCTGGCAAATGGCAGCCACCGGCGGGAGGTCGAAGACGGCTTTGCGCTCGATTGCCGGACGTTTGCGACGATGACGCTTCCGGTGCGTCGCCGGGAAATCCGCGAACTGTTGACGCGCGACATTCACCGGGATCGCTTCCTCACGCTGTTTTCAGCCGAGGGCAGGCCGATCGAGGGCAACATTGCGCGCCTTCCGGTAAAGGTCACCTCCACCAAATCGATCGTCTCGGAGGTCGTGCCGACGGAATTGCCGGGCAAGACCAGCGACGTCGCGCGGCTCGCCGTCTGCCCGATGCCGGATGGCACCCAATTGCTTACTGGTGTCGATCTCGACGATGCCGAAGATGCGCTGCGCGTCGTCGAGCGATCGCTGATCTTCGGATTGATCCCGGGCCTGCTGCTGGCAATCGGCGTGGGGCTATTTGCCGGACGCAGGGCGGCGAAACAGGTCGATGCGGTCCGCGTGCTGACCGAGCGGATCGTCGCGGGCGAGCTGGACCAAAGGCTAACCATCGGCCTAAATCCGGACAGCTTTGGGCTGTTGTGCGCGCACATCAACGCCATGCTCGATCGGCTTCAGGTTCTCGTCGGCGACGTCCGAGGTGTGGGTGACGATATCGCCCACCAACTGCGCACCCCGCTGACGCGGCTGCGGGCGCGGGTCGAACGCGAGTTGCGCGATGCCGGGGATAAGGTCGCGTTCGTTGCGGCCGGCGAAGCTGCATTGGCGGAGATCGACAAGCTCCTAGGCATCGTCGCGGCGCTTCTGCGCATCCGCGAGCTCGAGGATCATGCTCGCCGCAGCCGCTTCGCCCCCGTAGATCTAACTCGTCTAGTCGAAGACGCCTGCGAGCTTCACCAGCCAACCGCCGAGGATCGTGGCATCGACCTGAGATGCGATATCGCGAGCGTCGCTACCGTCGAGGGCGATGCCAGCTTGCTGATCGAAGCCATTTCCAATCTGATCGATAACGCCATGAAGTTCGGCCCGGCGGACGGGATGGTCGCGGTGTCGCTGACGAACGAAGGCGACACGGTCATCATAACGGTCGCAGACGAAGGGCCCGGCGTTGCCGCGACGGAGCGTTCGCTGGTCACCCAGCGCTTTTATCGCGGACGGCACGATTGCAGTGGCGCGGGGTTGGGCCTGAGCCTCGTCAAGGCGATCGCCGATCTACACGGATTCTCGTTGCGTTTCGCCGACGTCGGCAGCGCGGTGTCGCTCGTTTGCCCACGGATTAAAGACTGAACTCGAATTTAGACAACGCGATGATGAGAAGTTCGTTATCACTTGCGGTAGTGCAGCGGGACCGCGCCAAGCGTTCTCTGGCCCGGTGAAAGATTTCGACAAACCTTGATAGCCTACGACCACTCAGAACGGCACTCATTCTCGTGAAGCGAGCTTGGGGTTTTGTTGCGCTTGTCGGCCTTTCCGGCTGCGTTTCTGCGGATAATCTTGCGCGCGAGCAAACCCACGGCGCGCAATTCGATGCGGCGGCGTTCTTCACCGGGCGTACCGAAGGCAAAGGCACGCTCAAGGTGGTGCTGCGAAGGGCGGAACGCACCCTCGTCGTAGGCGTTGGCTCAATGCGAACGGATCGAACGATCGTACTGGACCAGACCGTCCGCCGCGGCAATCACGCCGCGACTTGCCGACAATGGGTACTTCATCCGAACGGTCCCGACCGTTATGTCGGCACGCTGAGCGACGCTGTCGGGCCGGTGGTCGGCATGGTGAGCGGCAATCGTCTGCAGCTCGCGTTCGCGATGAAAGGCGGCCTAGAAGCCAGGCAATGGCTCTACCTCGAACGTGGCGGCGCCGTCGCGCGCAATGTCATGATCGTCAGCAAGCTCGGCCTGCCGGTCGCGCGACTTGATGAGACAATCACCCGTAAAAGCAATTAAAGCGGGTGCTGGAAGGGGTCGTCCCTGCTTCTTGCCCGACCAGAAAAAGCAAATTCAAAATGATGAACTGGTTACGTGGCCGATATCTCGATCTGCTCGGGTCGATCTACATTTAACAATGAGTATCGCGGCTACACGGCCATCGATCGCGTCCTCGACGCCGCGCGGGCGCATGCGCCGTACGACCAACGCTTCATCGCCGCGATCGAAAAGCATCGCGCTGACGAGCGCAAACACTATCTGATGTTTAGGCGCTGGTTCGAGCTGCGCGGCATCATGCCGATCATGGTTGATCGCACCTGCGGCCATATCGACCGGTTCGTCGAGATCATGTTCGGCACCCGGATCGACGATCTGGATACCCAGGCGATCATCGCCAGCAACATTCAGTTCGAAAAACTGTGCCGCGTGATCTCGCTGACCGAGCAGCGCGGGCACCGGCAGGTCGAAATTCTGCTACGCCACCCGCTGGTGCGTCACGACCGCATGCTGATGAAGATCTTTCGCATCATCGAGTGCGACGAACCCAGCCATTGGCTTCCCTACGACGCCTGGCTGAAAGAGAACGGCAAGCGCGAGCCCTTATGGTGGGAACGGGCCATCGACACTTTCATTCATTCCGAGCTGCTGTTCCTGAAGCTTCCCGCGCTATTCCTAACGCCGCGATTGAAGCGCCGAATTGATTGGGCCGACGACCGCGACCCGCCGGCACGGCTAGCCACTAAGGCTAATTTTGCCGAATAGCGTGGTTCGAGTTTTCAATCATAGTCTTTGGACGGCTCTGCGCGGCGTAGTCAGTCCGATCGATTGCATTCTTGTGCGTGTGGCTTCCTGCGTGCGTGCGAGTTCCGCCGCTATTTCGCGTACCGTCTGGCCGGCTGCCACGCGTCTGCGGAGTTCCGCATAATCTTCGTCGGACCATTTTCTGTTCGCCATTCTCACCCTCGACAAACTGACCGTGAGGTTTGCTAACGGACAAGCCTGATAATCTCCCAACGGCCGACATCCCCATGTGAGATGAAGCTCAGGATGACTCGTCGCCACGGTCGTATTGACAGCACCGTGAGCCACTTTTCGATATGCCTGGTCAAGCAATCGGACGGCGTAATGGGCAACATTGGCAAAACACAATGTAACAACTGCGGAACGAAAACAGACCTCGTGATGTTGAGTGATTGGCCGGAGGTATAGTCATAAATTCCGTTGTATTTCAATGACATGTCGCTGCCGCTTACACCTTCCGACAGCAGGTCTCTCACATCGGGTTGAATCCGGGATTGGCACGAAACATGCCTTTCAGCCGCTACAGTTGGCGATGCGTTTCCAGCTCATTCTACGTCGAAAAGATCCGATTCCGGACTTGGTTAATCTTGATTAAAATGAGGTTTTTTTATGAATAAGTTTTTGTTGGCAGCAGTTGCATCCACGGTCGCGTTCGCGGCCACTCCGTCTGCCCAGGCGGCCCAGTTCCTGACGATCACCGGTCCCAGCGGCACCTATGGCGACGACGCTGTGACCTGCGCGAACAGCGGCGTGTTCTGCTCGTTCACGCGCACGTTCACTTTCACGACGCCAGTGGGTTACAATCTTGCCAGCTCCGACATCTCGTCGCTGCTGACCGGAAACAACATGGCGACCAACATCGACTTCACGACGGTTACGCTGAACGGCGTCAACTTCAATAACCTGTCGAGTGGTGTCCAAGAGTTCCGTAATTTGCTGAACCAAACGCTGGTGGCCGGCGGTGTCAACACGCTGTTCGTTTCGGGCAATGTTGGTGGCGCTGGATCCAACGTCCCCGCGGACGCATCGTTCTCGGGCAACCTGTCGTTCGCCACGGTAACTGCAGCAGTTCCTGAACCTGCAACCTGGGGCCTGATGGTCGTCGGATTCGGCATGATCGGCAGCGCAGCGCGCAGCCGCAAGGTAAAGACGACCGTCCGCTTCGCATAAGCGTTCGTATCGTCGACCAGATGGAAAGCCGCCGGTCGAAAGGCTGGCGGCTTTTTCAATGAAGAGCCGTATCTGCAGGACATTCCGATGCTGGCAGTCGTGAGCGTGATTTTGACGAGTGCAGGATTCTTCGTGGTCGGAGCCGTCAGGCAGATGGCCTTGCGCCCGCCTGCCACCCCAGCCCCCGCAAACAACCGGTCGATCGCGACCGAGCGAACGTCTCGCCGACAATAGTCCGGTCGGACATATGTTACGATGGAACCTCAGACGACATGCTAAGACGTCTCAATGAATTCGGTAGCCGGCTGGCTGGACGAACGGCGGATTTGTCAGGATCGCCGCTATCGATATTGCTCGTTGCAGTCTTCTGTGCGGCCTGGTTCTTTCGAGCTGGGCCGGCGGGTGAGAATACCCTGACGCTGATCTTGTCGGTAGCGTCGATCACGTTGACCCAGATGGTGCTAAATGGGCAACGCCGCAGCGAGAAAGCCTTACATTTGAAGATGGACGAGATTGTTATTGCCCTGGATGGCGCCCGAAACGAAGTTGCGGGCGTCGAATCCAAATCGATTGATCACATAGAGGCCCTGCGTCAGACAAGCAATATTTCAAGCGGGCCCAATGCCACTTCGTTGCAAGGTCCGCGGTGATAATTATTTCTCTATCCTCAGTGGTGGGCTTTGATATGAATGTCGCTCGCGGCCCCGGTTCTTTGCTCTCTTATTCTGTGGCGCTTGGAACAAAACATGGTGTTAGCTGTTAGCAGCGTCGACTCAGTAGTCGACATTCCCGCCGCTGCTCAAAATCTGCCATTCGTTCATTGCGGGCCGGAAGCTGTGTAAGCTTGATGTCCATCGCCCGAGCGCCACGCCTGCCAGATCGACTGGGGCTTGCAGAGACGAAAACACGCTGCGACAATTCCGCCCGGAGGCGGGTATGATCGATCGGACGCTTACGAGGCCAGCATACCCACGCGGCCGCTGGCGAAAGCTGCTAGATCATCCCCACGGATTGTGGGTGCTGACTGGGACCGAGTTGTGGGAGCGCATCTCGTTCCACGGCATGCAGGCGCTCCTCACGCTTTACATGGCTGAGCAATTGCTGCTGCCTGGTCACATCGAACACGTGATTGGCTTCGCAACCTTTCGAGCTATCGTCCAGGGCATCACCGGGCCGCTGTCTGTCACCGCGCTCGCGACACAGACATTCGGCCTTTACGTTGGTCTCATCTATTTCACTCCGGTCATAGGCGGGTGGCTCGGCGACCGCGTGACCGGCCGGCGTGCGGCAGTGACGGCCGGCGCCTTGTTGATGACCGCTGGTCATTTCTCCCTCGCTTTCGATGCATCGTTCCTGCTCGCGCTGCTACTGCTGATCGTCGGTGCGGGCCTGCTGCGTGGTAATCTTTCGGCACAGATCAAAGCGCTCTATGCCGACGGCGATCGGCGCGAGGCGGACGCGTTCCAACTCTATTACGTCGGAATCAACCTTGGAGCATTTATTGCACCGATCGTCACCGGCGCACTGGCGGTCGTCTACGGGTGGCATGCTGGCTTTGCCTTCGCTGGCTTCGGTATGCTCGTCGGGTTGCTCGTATACCTTGCGGGGCAGCGGCACTTGCCGGCAGATCGCATTCGCGTCGAGGCGATAAAGCGCGACCAGCTCACTCCTTCCGAGCGGACGCGCCTCGCGGCACTGCTCGCGATCTGGCCGCTTATCACCTGCTTCTGGATCGCGCAGAGCCAAGTGTGGAACGTCTACAACCTGTGGGTGCGCGACCATCTCGACCGGCAGGTCGGCGGTATCGTCATTCCCGTCCCCTGGCTGCAGGCACTGGACGGGCTAGCACCAGTGCTCGTCATGCCGCTATTCCTCGCATTGTGGCGGCGCCAAGCGGCGGCGGGGCGAGAGCCTGACAGCCTTGCCAAGCTCGCCATCGGTTGCCTCGTTTTTGGTGGAGGCACCGCCTGGTTGTCGCTCGCACCGCTCGTGAGCGACGCGGCGGGCCGCGCACCGCTGATGTGGGCAGTCGCGTTTCACCTGCTTACCAATATCGGCTGGCTTTACGTCACGCCGATTGCGCTCGCATTGTACGCGGCGGAGGCACCGCCAGGGCTTCGTGGTACCCTGATTGGCATCAACACACTGTCTACCTTTGCTGGCAGTGTCATCAGCGGGCGGATGGGGGCGCTATACGAGCGTTGGGTGCCGGCCGACTTCTGGCTGCTCCACGCCGTCATTGTCGCGGGCGCAGGGCTCGTTCTGCTAGCGATCGGACCGGTAATTCGCCGGCGACTTTTGCTGCCATAGTGACGGCTCTCCGCACGAGCGTTGCGATCGCAAGTTCGGTAATGAGATCCACAAGCGGACGTTCAGGCGATCTTCGGCACCGCCTATTAGCGGACACTCGTTCATTTCGGCGTAAATGTCTGACCTCATGCTAATGAGTTAGAGTTCATCATCCTCGCGCGACGGCGCGAAGCCCGGCGCAACGCGGCGCGATTCGTGTAATCGTGCAAGTCATCGGGCGTTGGGCTAGCGACGAGGTGTACGGCGACGGAGCTTGCGAGGAAGGGAATCTCATCGCGCTACGTTGCAACCACTCCGCGTGCCAAGTCTTGTCACGGTCCAGCGCAGATAGGGGTGAGTTACGGCGCCGTCATACTCCAGCCACAAGGACCGTGACCGGCAATCGACGCCCCCGGAAAATAGAGCCGGCAGGCGCGTCGCGCGATCGCCGGGATGTTTATCAACCCAGCAGCGATCGGCCGCCCAATCCTGAGGTGTTCGGCCGGTTCCATATCGACGCATCCTCGCAACGACCGCCCGGCGCTATGCACCGTATATTCTTATAAACGCAACGATCCTCTATTGATATGCAATGTAACCGCCCATATACGCATCACAGGGCGTGAGCAGTGCAACACCCCAATGGGAACAGCTTGTGGAACATTTCTCGATCATCCAGGCTCTATGTCGCGCGGCAATGGCCGATGCATCGCCGGCCCTGCGGAAGCAGATCGAGCGACTGCGCGATGCGCTGGCCAAGGATGGAGATACCAAGCAGTCCGCCGCCGTGACCAGCATTCTGACGACCGCGGATCGGACTAAGGAGCTTTCACCCAGCCGCATCGAGCGTTCCAAGGCGCAGATTTCCGGCGAAGTTTTGACGCGCAACACGCCGGTGCCTGTCGATCGCGAAACGGCGGCGGCGCTAGCAGACATTATCTTTCCGGCGGACATTCAACCGACAGCACCACTGTTCAACGCGACCGTCGGCCAGGCCATCGAGACCATCATCGAAGAATGGGCGAATTTCGAAGCCTTATCCGAGATCGACATTCGGCCGTCGAAGACCTGCCTCATCTACGGGGCGCCCGGAACGGGCAAGACCCGCCTGGCGCTCTGGATTGCGCAGCAGCTCGATCTTCCCGTCGTGCTGGTGAAGCTGGACGGTCTCGTGTCGTCCTTCCTGGGCACCACCGCGCGCAACATCGGCAATCTGTTCACGTTCGCGAACCGCCATCGCTGCATCCTGCTGCTCGACGAGTTCGACGCCATCGCGAAGGTCCGAGACGACCCGCAGGAGGTGGGAGAGATCAAGCGCGTCGTGAATGCGCTCCTGCAGAACCTCGATGTTCGCCGCGATATCGGCTTCACGATCGGAATCACCAATCACCCGAAGCTCTTGGACACGGCCGTCTGGCGGCGCTTCGAAGTTCAGCTTGAGATTCCGAAGCCGGACTTCGAGATGCGAAAGGCGATCGCTGCGCATTTCATGCCCCCCGTAAAGGCCCCGGACATCCATCTGCGCCTGATATCATGGTTCACCGAGGGCTCGACGGGCGCCGAGATCGAGTCTCTCGTGCGCACCTACAAGAAGGCCACCACCGTTCGGGAGGAGGACAAGCGCGGGCTGCTCGACACGCTCCGCCAGTTCGCCACGCTTAACGCGGCGCGGGTACAAAGCGAACGCCGCGCGCTGCTGTTCGACGATTCGAGCAATCTGTTTCGGGCCATGCGTAATGATCCCATCCTCGGCTTCTCGATGGCCGACATCGGCGAGATCGCCGGCAAGGACAAATCGACGGTCAGCCGTCAGCTCGGCCGGGCAGCCAAGTCCGGCGAAGGCGAGGTGCTGAATGGCTAGTCCGATCCAGATCGTCCTCAATCCGGAAAACTATGAGGAGGCGCGCGAAGCTGGCGGCGGCGGCGGCCGAAAGGACTTCTTCGCCCACCGCGACGCCGAGTTCGCCAAGCATCGCGCGGCCCTTACGAGCCAGATCGACACCATCTCCGGCGTTCTCAGCGCGCAGGCGCAAGGTGACGTCGGCTTTGTGAAGGTCATTCTGCGCCGCGAAGCCTGGGCGAAAAGTCACCGACCGGTTGCTAGCCTGTTCCGCAGCGATCGCACCCCGGTCGTCGGCGGCGGCGATCTCGGCGTCATGATCATCGAAGCCCGCCCAGGCACGCTTCGCCAGGTCGCGGCCGAGATCGCCAAGGCCGAGACCCATACGGAGATGCGCTTCAACAAACAGAAGCAGAAGGATGAGCCTCACCCGTCCGCCCGAAAGAGCGAAACCGGCGCCATCGATCGGATCGAACTCTACGGCCCTGCCGACCGCCGCAGCTTCTCGGTGGAGGAAGCCGTCGCATGGCTTTCAAATCCGATGACCGGCAGCAGCTACCAGGTCGAACTGTTCGATAGCCCGCCGCCCCGTTCGGAATGGGATCTCCTCGACGCAGGCCATCGTCGCCTCGCCGAGAGTTTCATCGCCGGCTTCAATGCTTTCGATCATGGACTCGCGGTCGAGCGGCTCCCAAATCACCGCCACAAGCAGCCGATCCTCTCCGTCCGGCTCGACCAATCCAGCGATCAGCCCGTCTTACGGCTGAACGAAACCTCGCTCAGCGAGCGCCGTCGCGAATTGGCGGTGTTCAATCCCGACGTCAAAGGCCACGCCCGCCTGCTTGCCTTCCTCGACAGCCATCCACTCGTGCGGCGAATCGAACTGCCCGGCATCGTCGTCCGGGCAACAGGTGCGGCGACGCCAGCGCCGCGCACGCGCCCGACCAACGTCACCATTCCTATTCGGGACAGCCGCCGTACCCATCCTCGGCTCGGCATCATCGACGGCGGCATCAGCGAAGCGCTCTCGGACTGGGTGATCGATCGGTGGGACATTCTCGCGGACGAAGATGTCGACCTCGCGCATGGCACCTTTATCGGCGGCCTAGCCGCGGTCGGCGGCGCTTTGAACGGCGCGGAAACCTGCCCTGAGCCCGATGGCGCGGAGCTGGTCGACGTCGCCGTCTTCCCGAATGAGCGCAAGGCCGGTGCCTTCGCCTCTTACTATCCCGAGGGCTTGCCGCAGTTCTTCGACGAAATGGAAACTGCCGTTTCCGACGCCCGCGCTCGCCACGGCGTGCGGGTGTTCAACATGAGCCTCAACATCCTGCAACCGGCGGCGCCGGATCGGTACAGCCCCCACGCTGCGCGGCTCGATCAGATTGCTGAAACCAACAATGCGGTCGTGTTCATTTCGGCGGGCAATATCCAGCCCCAGGATCTCCGCGCCGAATGGCCCGCCGACGCGACCACCGCGCTCGCCAATCTCGTCAACGCTCGCAATGACGGCTTGCTGACCCCGGCCGAAAGCGCCCGCAACGTCGCTGTCGCCGCGCTGAACCCGCCGGGGCATGATGGGTGCCTGCCCTTCGCGCCCACGCGCTTCAGCCGGCGCGGTCCTGGCCTGCGCGCCGGGGTCAAGCCGGATTTGGCGCATATCGGCGGCGCGGGCACCCAGCATCCCGTCCTCGGACACGGGCTGTTCTCGATCCTGCCCGATGGAACGATCGTCGATGGCTGCGGCACCAGCTACGCCTCGCCGCTCGCCGCGAAGACCGCCGCCGTTCTGGACCACGCCATCGAGGGAGAGGTCTCGCGAGAGACCCTGATCGGCTTGCTGGTCCATCACGCCGAGATGCCGGCGCCATTGCAGTCCAAGGCGCTCGCGCCGATCGCGCGGCATATGGTCGGCTTCGGCATGCCGCCGTCCGCCGACCGGATTCTTGAAACCGGCGACCACGCCATCACGCTCGTCTTTGCTTCGCGTATCCGGCGCGATCAGCAGATCAACTTCCGCTTTGCGTGGCCGGCGTCGCTGGTGGGACCAGGTGGCAAGTGCCGGGGCCGAGCGAAGATCACCCTTGTCTCCACGCCGCCTCTCGATGCCCGGTTTGGGTCGGAGTTCGTGCGGGTGAACATAAACGCCACCTTGCAGCAGGAGCAGGCGGGCGGCGGATGGAAGGGCCAGCTTGAACCGCTCTACCTCCCCTCAAAGCGGGAAGGGCCAGCTATCGAAGCGGAGCGCATCGAACATGATCTGAAGTGGAGCCCGGTCAAGGTTCTGGCCAAGACGTTCCCTAGAGGGGTCGGCCCGTCCTCGAACTGGCGCCTGTTCGTCGATTATTTGACCCGCGCCGGGGAGGTCATGCCCGAGGAGGGCGTGCCGTTCACGGCGATCGTCACCATTAGCGACCCCGACGCCGAACAGCCGGTGTTCACCGATATGCGTCAAAACCTGCAGGCGCTCGGCACGCAAATCGCCGACATCCGGACGGCCGCACGCATTACGCCGCGCGTCTGATCCTGGTCGGCGGATGACGCAGCTCGCCGGATAGCGAGACCTTACGGAGATTTGTCATGGCGAGATCAGTGTCACTCAAAACCGGACGAGTCTTCGGGACCGTCACAGCCGCCAAAGAGCACTTTACGCTCATCCTGAACGGCCAAGAGCTGAACCAGGCATTTGCTGGGGACGAGCTGGCCGACATCCGCGCCATTTACGAGGACTACTGCGCTAAGACCGGCTGGGAATTACCATCGCCTTCGGCGTCCTTCTATCCCACGCATAATCGCGGTCTGGGCTACACCACGCGATGCTATGGCGTGACTTTCGAAGATGGGACGACTGGTAACTTCTCGCTTGAGAAGGCGCTAAGAGCGATTGCAGCGTGAGGTACGTTGGGCGCACAATCAGCAAGCGAGTCTGCCATGTCCGATGATTTCCGCCGTCTTTGGGAGCAACAAGAAGCGCTGCGGCGAATGATGGACCCCTTGGGCGACCTGCGGCGACATATCGATCCGCTGCACGATGCCTACAAAGGGCTAGGAATCGGTTCGGCAACAATGGACTTCATCCGACAGGAAGAAGAACGCCGCAAAATGCTTGCCGACCTCGCGGATGTCGGCGGCGTCGCTAAGATCACCCAAGACTTCGAGCGACAGCGCAAGCTGCTTGAAGGGCCGGTCGAGGAGGCAAGACGCCTGGGCTTGTTAGATCCCAATTCGGACATCCGTAAATCTATCAGCGCGACTATGGAAGCGCAGCAGGCCTATGAGCGCTTGTTCAGGCTTCCAGAGGCCATGGAACTCAGCCGGATCGCCCATGAGGCCATGGAGCGGGCCAGCCTGGCGCGTACTGTGTTCGGGACCGAGGATCGACTGCAAGCGGCTATGGCGTCCATGCGGTCACCTTGGCTCCAGATCGGAGAAGGCCTGGTGTCGGCTAAGGCGTTCTCCGAGATCGTAGCGATGGGCCGCGGCATCGAGAGTCGGTCCGCGTTCGATCATGTTTTTGCCTCAGCGCTACGGCCTGGGCTTGGCGATTGGCGCGATCTGCTCACGCCGACACCCGAGCAGTTGATCGACCCCGTGCTGCGTTCCGGTTTCTATGTCGAGCTGGGCTTCGATCCCGATCTTACCGATTTCACGCCTATGGCTTTCGACGAAAGCCTGCGGATCGCTGGTCTGCGGGGACCAGAGGCGACCGAGGGCCCCGACGAGCAGGAAGACGGCTTCGTCCGTGCCAAGGAGGCGTTCGATCAACTGCAACGGTTCGAAGTCGCGCTCCGTCGCTTCATCGAGCGTGTGATGCAGGCCGCTTTTGGCGACGATTGGATGAAGCGCCAGCTGCCCGCCAACATGCTCGACGCTTGGATCGACAAGCGAGATAAAGCGGTGAAGGCCGGATATTCCGAGCAACCGCTAATCGACTATGCGGATTTCACCGACTATCGGGCAATCATCGAACGTAAGGACAACTGGAACGCGGTGTTCAAGCCGGTGTTCGGACGCGCAGAGGATGTGCGTGAATCTTTCCAGCGCCTGTTCCCTGTCCGGATTTCGACCATGCACGCCCGCCTCATCACCCGGGACGACGAATTACTGCTGCTGGTCGAAACCAAGCGCGTCCTGAAGGCGATCCGGGGTCAGTAATCAACGGTGGAGCGGATACGACTCGCCGATGACGAGGGATACGGCCACCAGAAACTCAAATTGGAACAAGGCGGGCTTCTCGGGCCAGTCACCTGGCTTTACGCCCCGCGCCACCTCACAAGCGACGCGGGTCGACCCAGGCGGTATGGCGCGTTTAGCTTTCTTCCGAAGCCGGCTGAACGAGCGTCCGGTTACGCGATCTAAGCGTCCGGAAGCAGCCGTTCTGCTATCCACCAGTTTTGCCATTAACCTCCGCGGCATTCGTTCGGCAAAATCGCCAGCAGCAGAGACGATCGCGCATCATCCCTCCCACTCCGGCGAGGCTATCCGGCGTTCGCAAACCTCGCGCACAAGGGCTTGCAACGTGCCGACCCGCTCGCCCAGCCACCGCAACTCTTCGGCGCTGATCTCATAATGCGGAGAATAGCGCGCATTTACGTAGGCTTGGCGCAATAGATCAAAACAACGTCGACTGAATTTGTTATCGCGAGGCCACGCTACGATCAACTCTGGCGCAATCTCCTCGCAGTGTGAACGAAGAAAACTGAGGCGGTGCGATTTCGGGCTGTAGAGTGATAGCGTCAGCAAGGTGCAATGGTAAAATTGTTCTACTGCCTGATGTAGCTCGAAAGCAGCCTTGTTACGCCAATATTGGTCGTCTCCTTCGGCACGCTGCAATTTAAAGGTCGTGAGCGACCGCAGAGCAATCGAATACCATCGATCAAAATTAATTTTCGCCTCGGCCAAGGCCTTATCTGACGGAAGAGTCCGAGGTTGTGCAAACGGGAACCCTTCGGCTTCGTAGAGCGCCACCCCCTGCTCGACGATATCAATGAAAAACGGCCGCCCACGCTCCAACTGTGCGTTAACGTCGTTCAGCGTATGCACGATGAAATTTACCGGAGCTGTAAGGGCATTATTGATCGTCAGGTCGCGCATGAGGCGATCCTCGGCTGGCGACCAGAATTCGAAATCGCCCAATCTGTCGTCGCTCACGACAATCAGGATGTCATAGTCGGACTTGTACCCGCCGATGGGATCATCGACCCAATCGCCGCGCGCATAGGAGCCGTAGAGGACAATCTTGAAGATCCGCCCCTGCTTAGCCCATTTCGAATTACCCCGCGCGTGCACGGCCTGAAATTCTTCAAACAGAACTCGGACGACATGCGCCAACTCGCGCTGTTTCGATTGGGGTAAATGGTCGAGCAGGTCATGCATAAGCGCAGTCTAGCAACATGGCGGCGTTTCTGCACAGTCGAGAAAAGCATCGCGTCTTTGCAGTTGAGACGTGCACCAGAAACGCCACGTCAATGATCACGACCCGCATGGGCCGAGACGCGAAACGTGGCTCGGCGACGCGCAAGCGGCGTAGAGCATGGCCGCGTCAAACGCGGCGACGCCACCTGCTCGCTTTCCGGCACGATTCTCAAGCCAATCTCATGACGCAGGAACATCTCGGCGCGCTTTGGCGAACTCCCGGTCCGCCGCCATAAACATTGCCAGGATCGGAGCGACAAGCTTCTCGGGTGGTTGGTTCGGCTGCTCATTCTCGGCCCCGTGTACTGCCGCGTAAGCGATTAAATCGCGATAGATGGCCGCCGGCAACGCGACGGAAATCTTGACCGGCTTATCCTCGACCAACGCCCCAAGTTTCAGCTTACCCATCATTTCTCTCCGGTGTGGGGCGGTGCCAGTACCAGGTCATGCGTGACGATGACCCGAACGGGATAACCCGGGCGGATCGTCAGCGTCGGCTGAATGTTCAACTGGCGGCGCACGATTTGCTGGCCAGTCTGGCTGACCGTGTCGGATGTGCCTTGGCGCACCGCACGCACCAGATCGCTGTCGCTGCTACCGCCTGCCTGAGCGCCGACGCCCAAAATCGTCGACAGCAAGGCCGCCTTGGCGATCCCACCCAAATGATAATTGGTGCTGTCCTGAAGCCCTGCGTAGCCCGACACGTCGGCGCCGGGTTGGCGGTCGAGAACGACGGAGCTGCCGTCCGGCAAGATCAGCCGAGTCCACGCGAGCAGCACGCGGTTCTGTCCGAACGACACTTGTGAATCATATTCACCGACCAACTTGGCGCCTTGCGGGATCAGCAGCAGGCGGCCGGTCGGGCTGTCATAGACATTGGCCGTCACCTGGGCGGTGATCTGTCCGGGCAAATCCGAGCGGATACCAGTAACCAAAGCGGCGGAAATCACGCTGCCGGCTTGCAGCGTGTACGGCGACGACAAGGGCTCCAGGCGCTGCACGCTCCCCGTACGCCGATCCACCTCCGCGCCAAGGAACGCGCGTTTGTGGCCCTGTTCGTCATCGCCCGAAGCCGTCGCGGTGGCGGCGGCCTGACCCGGCAGCCCCGCGACCAAGCTCAACGAATTGGGAGCGGCAGAACCCACGGCACCCACGCTCTCGCTACCGGCACTGGAGCCAAGGAACAACTTGCTGGTCCGCGCCGCGTCTCGCTCTTGTCCGACCCGCTGACGAGCGGCCTGCGATGCATTGGCTCCAGTGGAACGCGATCCCGGGCCCGTCGCGCCCATCGGCGGCGCTTGTACGCCGACACCGCGCTGTTGAGCGGACAAGATCGGCCGCCCAAGGTCGCCCGGCAAAGGCGGCCCGAGTTTCGGGATTTGCCCATAGTCTTTGGGCGCGCTTGCCAGACTGTCGGCGGTCGAGCGGCTTTCGGTCTTGTAGAGTTCGGACGGCGCCTGCTTCGTCACGGGCTGTAGCGCGTAGATGAGCGCGCCACCGACCGCCGTACTGGCGATAAGCCCGAGGATCGACAGGGCTTTGCGCGAGAGACGCATGACGCGCGGCGGGTCGCCGCGAAGCTGGAGGTCTGGCGGCGGCGGGAGCGCGTCCTCTGCGGCGGGCTCAGTCACTTCCTGCCCTTTCGGCCGGTATCGGCTGAGCGGACGATGCGCACCGTCTCCGCGCCCTTCTTTCCGCCCATGCGCAGTTCAGCTGTGGCGAACCGGCGATCGACGATCATGAAACGATCGCGCACCCGGTAATTGACGAGCTCGCCCGCGCCGCTTGCGCCGATCACGAACAGTGGCGGCATCTCGCCTTGGCCGATGGTGGCGGGAAATTCGATGAAGATTTGTTGGCCGTCATCGAACGCGCGCAGCGGTCGCCAGGCGGGACTATCGCCCTCGATCGCGTAGCCGAATTCAAGCGCGCCGACATCGACGCCCGCAGCGATCGGGGCCGCGGCCACTGCAATCGTGTTCTGCCGCCGTAGCGCGATCAATTGATCCTGCGGATAGGTCCAGGAGACGGAAGCCATATAGGTGGCAGGCGTGGCGCGCAGTTCGAGATGGTAGGTCCGCCGGTCGGTGTTGATTACTAGATTGGTGGTGAGATCGCTGCGCGTCGGCTTGACGAGGATATGGACCCGGTTCGTTGTGCCGGCACCGCTGGTGGTATCGCCGATAATCCAGCGCACCGTGTCGCCGGCCGCCACTGGCCCGGCCCCAACGAGCTGTTCGCCCTCCTGCAACGCGATATCAGTGACTTGGCCCGGCGCCGTGTAAAGCTCGTAAAGCGCGCCCTCGGTCCAGGGATATTGCTGGATCGCGTTGAGAAACCCGCCGCTGGCCGGCTGCACGCGCGCGGCGGCGTTGGCGACCACGACGCGGACCTTGGGATCCGGCTCAATCAGTCTGGCGCCGCGGACAGGCAGCGGCTTCAATTGACCGGGAAGCGGCAACGGGACCGGTATAGCGACGATATCGCGTTGGCCGACAGGCTCGGTCACCCGCTGCGCCGGCATTCCTGTCGCGAGGTCCACGGACTGCGCCTGGGCCGGAGAGAAGGAGAGTCCGCTCAAAAGCGAGGCCGATGCCATCGTTATGCGCCGACGATGAGAGACAAAAGGCGCGCGTGTCATTGGCTGAGTTCCTTCGACCAGTTGATGGCGTTGACGAACAGGCCAAGCGGGTTCTTGCGCAGCGCGTCGGCCGTGTGGGGCGGTTGGACCACGATCGTGAGGATCGCCGACCAGCGCTCGGTCCGCGCCAGACTGCCATCCTGATAATGACGCTCGGTCCAGCCGACGCGGAAGCTGTCGGCCGACGCGCGCACGACGCTCGACACATCGACCGCGACCTGCACCTTGCCGATCTGCGCGAACGGGTCGTTGGTCCGCGCATAATCGTTGAGCGCCAGCGCGCCCTGCTCGGTCGTAAAGTCATAGGCCTTGAGCCAATTCTGCCGCACGACCACGGGATCGGCGGCGATGCCGCGCACGTCTTCGATAAAGGCGGCCAGATGGAACGCGACCTGCGGGTCGGTCGGCTTGTAGTCGGCCGTGGCGGGTGCCACCGATTTCGCTTCGCCGAGCTTGTCGACCTCGACCACCCAGGGAACGATCGTCCCGCGTGCGTTCTGCCAAAGCAGCCCACCGGTCAGTGCGCCCGATAGTGCGAGCGCGCCGAAGCAAGCGAGCCGCCAGTTGCGGGCCTGCACGCGGGCCGATCCGATCCGGTCATCCCACGCCTGGCCGGCGCGCTGATAGGGGGTGACCGGCTCGGGCGTCTGCCCGTAGCGGATCGAGGGGCGCTTAAACATGGACGATCAATCCTTCTGGTTGAGATCGAGGGAGGAACCAGCGCCGCCGCCATCTCCGGCGCGCACGGTGTGCGCGGCAACGGTGGCGGCTTGGCCGACCGTCTGACGCCGCTTCATGGCGGTTGCCCAAGCAGGCTGCGCGGATGTGCCAGCACCACCACCTGACGTGCTGTCACCAGCACCGGCACCGCCTTGCTTCGCGGCCTCGGCGGCTTTGCGAAGCGGAGAGGTCGCAGCGCTCATAGCGGCCTTGCCGACGCCGGACAGACCGCCGGCCACGCTTGCCGCACCGGACTTACCGGCTGCGCCCGCCTTGTAAGCAGAAGCGGCACCGCTGGCGGCGCGCGCTCCAGCCGAAGCAGCGGCACCGATCCCGCCCGTCGCGGCTCCAGCCGCAAGTGCGGTCGCGGCGGCCGCACCACCAACGACACCGGCTGCGCCGAGTGCGGTGCCAGCGGCCGCACCCGCGCCGAGCTGCGGTCCGCCTGCAACGATGCCGTTGGCAATGCCGGGACCAAAGATGCCAAGGCCCAGCAGGGAGAGGGATGCCAGAACAATCGCCATCGCATCCTCGATCGTCGGCTGGGTGTTGGTCACCGACGTGAATTGGCTGAACAAAGTCGAGCCGATGCCGATGATCACGGCGAGCACGAGCACCTTGATGCCAGAGGAGATAACGTTGCCAAGCACGCGCTCGGCCATGAAGGCAGTCTTGCCGAACAGCCCGAATGGGATCAGCACGAAGCCGCACAAGGTCGCGAGCTTGAACTCGATCAGCGTGATGAACAGCTGGATCGCCAACACGAAGAAGGCGAGCAAGACGATCACCCAGGCAAACAGCAAAACCGCGATCTGGATGAAATTCTCGAAGAAGCTGACATAGCCCATCAGCCCCGAGATCGAGTCCAGGATCGGCCGCCCCGCATCGAGTCCGACCTGCGCGACCTTGCCGGGGTGGAGCAAATCGTCGGCGCTGAACCCGGCGCCCGAGGCCTTGATGCCAAGCCCGGCAAAACTGTTGAAGACGATCTTGGCGAGCGCATTCCAATTGCCGATGATGTAAGCGAAGACGCCGACGAACAGCGTTTTCTTGACGAGCCTGGCGATGATGTCGTCACCTTCCCCCCAGCTCCAGAAGAGGGCTGCGAGCGTCACGTCGATGACGATCAGCGTCGTCGCGATGAACGCGACTTCTCCGCCCAGCAGGCCGAAGCCGGAATCGATGTAGGAGGTGAAGACCTCGAGAAAGCGGTCGATTACGCCGGTGCCACCCATGTCAACGCGCTCCCGCGTCGGACGGGAGTGCAGCTGCGGCGTCGTTGACGATCAATTTCGGCGTGTCGGACACCGGGACCACAACAGTCTCGATCGGCGGGGCCAGCGCTGCTCGCGTTCCGGGCGCGAGAAAGCGCCGCCGGTTCTCAGCCCAGGCACGCAGACAGCCCGTGTCGCTTGCACCGACCTGCCCGATCGACTGGCAGCGCATCAGTTCGGCGCGCCACGGCTCGCTCGAGGCAACGGTTACGACCGGTGCCGCTACCGCCTCGCTGCCGGGTGCCCGCCGCATGTCGATCACCGCGACGGTGATCGCGATCGCCACAAAAGCGATCGCGCCAATGCGCGGAAGTGTCTTGCCGTCCATGATGCTCGCCTCAGTTATGGAACATGGAGACGGCACCGCGCTGATAGCCGGTCCCCGGGGTCAGGAAGCGCCTGAGCTGTTCGCGCGCCTGGTCCTGCGCGGCGGCCCTTTGCGCGGCATCGAGCGACTGCGCCCGGCCTTGCGCAGCGAGCAGCGCGGTCAAGTCGGAGAGCTGCTGCGACTGCAGTGCGAGAAGCTGATTGCCGGCCTGGGTCGCCTGAAGCGCGCCGCTCGCCGACTGGCTGGAGGTCACCAATTGGTCCATCGTCGCCTTGGCGCCGTCGATATTGCCAACGACGCCGGCCTGCACCTTCAAGGCGTCCTCAAATGCGCCGACAGAATTTTCCCAGCGGTCCTTGGCACCGGCGACCAGCGCCTGATCGCTCGCGGACATGCTGACCCCGCGATATTTTGTGCTGAACACCTGATCGATCGACTGCACGTCGTAAGCGATGCGCTGCGCACTGTTCAACAATTGCTGGGTTCGCTGGACCTGTGCCTGCAACTGCGCGAGCGACGAGAAAGGCAGTGACGCGAGATTGCGCGCCTGATTGATCAGCGAGGTCGCCTGGCCCTGCAGCTGCTGGATCTGGTTGTTGATCTGCTGCAGCGAGCGAGCGGCGGTCAGCACGTTCTGCGCGTAGTTGCTTGGATCGTAGACGATACCACCGAACTGTGCGTCGGCTGGCACGCTCGCGACTATCAGCGCGACGGCGAGGCTCGACACGGCGACGCGGGAAAGGATCGAACGCTTCACGACAAAGTCTCCTGATGGACGGTGGGAAGAAGGTCGGCGGCCCAACCGGCCCCGCGTGCGCGCAGCCAGGCCGCGGCAAAGCCGTCGCGCCCGTGCAGCTCGAGCAATTGCGCGATCTGGAGCTGGTCGGTTTTCGAGGACGCGGCGACGAAGGCGAGCGCGACTTCGCCCAGGCCCAGATCGAACAGACGATTGCCGCGGCGCGACTGGCAGTAATAGTCGCGCTTTGGGGTCGCCCGGGCGAGAATCTCGATCTGCCGATCGTTCAGACCGAACCTGCGGTAGATCGTCGAGATTTGTGGCTCGACCGCGCGCTCGTTGGGCAGGAAGATGCGCGTCGGGCAGCTCTCGACGATCGCGGGCGCGATCGCGCTGGTCTCGATATCGGCAAGGCTTTGGGTGGCGAAGATGACGCTCGCATTCTTCTTGCGCAGCGTCTTCAGCCATTCGCGCAGCTGCTGGGCAAAAGCGGGGCTGTCGAGGACCAGCCAGCCTTCGTCGATGATGATGAGCGTCGGCGAGCCATCGAGCCGACCCTCGACGCGGTGGAACAGATAGGACAGGACCGCAGGCGCGGCGCCCGAGCTGGTCAGACCCTCCGTTTCAAACGCCTGGACGCGGCCATCACCGAACTGCTCCTTCTCGGCATCGAGCAGATTCCCGTAGGGTCCGCCGACGCAATAGGGCGCGAGCGCCTGCTTCAGCGCGCGCGATTGCAGCAATACCGTGAGGCCGGTGATAGTGCGCTCACGCACCGGTGCTGATCCCAGGGAGCCGAGCGCCGACCAGAGATGCTCCTTCACCTGTGGATCGACCGTGATCCCTTCGCCCGCGAGGATCGCGGCGAGCCACTCCGCCGCCCAGTTGCGCTCGGCCGGGTCATCGACGCGCGCGAGCGGCTGGAGCGACACGCCTCCGGGGCCGTCATCGTGCAAGCCGCCGCCAAGGTCCTGCCACTCGCCGCCCATGGCGAGCGTGGCAGCACGGATTGAACCGCCAAAGTCGAAGGCGAAGATCTGTGCGCGCTCGTAGCGCCGGAACTGCATCGCCATCAGGCCGAGCAACACGGACTTGCCCGCACCGGTCGGCCCGACGATCAGCGTGTGACCGACATCCCCGACATGCAGGGAGAAGCGGAACGGCGTCGAGCCTTCGGTTCGCGCGTAGAACAGCGGCGCGGCGTCGAAATGCTCATCGCGCTCCGGCCCGGCCCAGACTGCCGAGAGCGGAATCATGTGCGCGAGATTGAGCGTCGAGATGGGCGGTTGCCGGACGTTCGCGTAAAGATGCCCCGGTAGACTGCCGAGCCATGCCTCGAGCGCGTTCATACTTTCGGAGATGGCGGTGAAATCGCGACCCTGAATCGCCTTTTCGACCAGCCGCAATTTCTCGGCAGCGACGGCGGGATTGGCATCCCACACGGTGATGGTCGCCGTCACATAGGCCTGGCCGATCATGTCACTGCCGAGTTCCTGCAGTGCCTGGTCGGCATCCGCCGCCTTGTTCGACGCATCGCTGTCGAGCAGCGTCGAGGCCTCGTTGGTCATTACCTCTTTGAGGATCGCGGCAACCGACTTGCGCTTAGCGAACCACTGGCGGCGGATGCGCGTCAGCAGCTTGGTCGCATCGGTCTTGTCGAGCATGATCGCGCGGGTCGACCAGCGGTACGTAAAGGGCAGCCGATTCAGATCGTCGAGCAGACCAGGGAAGGTCGCGGTCGGGAAGCCGGTGATCGACAGGACACGCAGATGCTGTGTGCCGAGCCGCGGCTCAAGGCCGCCGGTGATGGGCTCGTCGGCGAGCAATGCATCGAGATACATCGGCGTCGCGGGCACGCGGACGCGCTGCACTTTGGTTGAGACCGTGCTGTGCAGATAGGTCAACGTCTCGGGGTCATCGAGCCAGTCAACTTCGGGGAAGAAGCCCTCGACCAGGCGCAGGAGGCGGTCGCAGCGGTCGGTGAAGCCGGACAGCAATTCCCACGGATCGACACCGGTCCCAGCCCGGCCTTCATAGAGCCACCCCTCCGCGCGCGCGGCATCTTCGGCTGGCGGCATCCAGGCGAGCGTGAGGAAATAGCGACTTTCGAAATGCGCGCCTTCCTCGGCGAACTGCTCGGCCCGTTCACGATCGACCAGCGCCGAGGCGGCATCGGGAAAGGTGCCTGCGGGATAATGCTGGGCTGCGAGCCGCTGCGCTTCAACGAACACCGTCCAGCCCGAGCCGAGCCGACGAAGCGCATTGTTGAGGCGTCCCGTTGTCGCGACCAGCTCGGCGGGTGTCGCGGAATCTAGGTCGGGTCCACGAAAACGCGCGGTACGCTGGAAGCTGCCATCCTTGTTGAGGATGACGCCGGGTGCCACGAGCGCCGCCCATGGCAGGAAGTCGGCGAGGTTGGCGGCGCGGCCGCGATATTCGCGCAGAGACATCATCGGGTCGGCCTCACGCGCGCAGGAAATTGGGGTAGCGAAGGTGGCGGCGGACCACGTCGACGAACTGCGCATCGCGCTTCGCCGCCCAGACCGCTGCCGTGTGACCGATGCCCCAAACCAGGAGTCCGACGAGCCAAAGCCGCAGGCCGAGCCCGAGCGCACCGGCGAGCGTGCCGTTCGCGATCGCGACGGCGCGCGGTGCCCCGCCGAGCAAGATTTGCTCGGTGAGGGCGCGGTGGACGGGCGCATAGAACCCTTGGATGGGTGCATCGGCGTCCATCAGATCAACGCCCCGCCGCCAAAGCTGAAGAAGCTCAGGAAGAAAGAGCTGGCGGCAAAGGCGATCGACAGGCCAAACACGATCTGGATCAGCTTGCGCGAGCCGCCCGACGTGTCGCCGAACGCCAGCGTCAGCCCGGTCACGATGATGATGATCACCGCGACGATCTTGGCGACCGGTCCCTCGATACTTTCGAGGATCGACTGGAGCGGTGCTTCCCACGGCATGGACGACCCGGCGGCATAAGCGGGGAGTGCCAAAAACGCAGCGGCGGCTGCGATAAGCAACGGCGGGACGTTGCGCGGGTGTGCGAGGGGGAGGCGGTAGGTCATGCTTGTGCTCCAATTTGGTCGAGGACAGCGGGGGACATTCGGTAGTTTCCTTCGGCATCGAGTCCCTCGACCCGCGCGAGTTCGGCGAGCCGTCGGCCACGACCATCGCGGACCAGAACCGCGACAAGATCGATCGTTTCGGCGAGCAAGGCGCGCGGGACGGTGACGACGGCTTCCTGGATGAGCTGCTCCATCCGGCGCATCGCGCCGAGCGCGGTGCCGGCGTGGATCGTGCCAACGCCGCCTGGGTGGCCGGTGCCCCACGCCTTCAGCAGATCGAGCGCCTCTGCACCGCGCACCTCACCGATTGGGATGCGATCGGGCCGAAGCCGCAGCGATGAGCGAACCAGATCGGACAGCGAAGCAACGCCGTCCTTGGTCCGCAAAGCGACCAGATTGGGACTGGCGCATTGCAACTCGCGCGTGTCCTCGATCAGCACGATCCGGTCGTCGGTCTTGGCGATCTCGGCGAGCAATGCGTTGGTGAGCGTGGTTTTGCCGGTGCCCGTGCCGCCTGCGACGAGGATGTTCAGGCGCGCCGGCACCGCCGCGCGGAACACCGCCGCCTGATCCGCCGCCATGATGCCGGCCGCGACATAGTCATCGAGCGTGAAGACTGCGACGGCGGGCTTGCGGATCGCGAAGGTGGGTGCTGCGACGACGGGCGGCAGCAGCCCCTCAAAGCGCTCTCCCCCTTCCGGCAATTCCGCCGAGACGCGCGGGTTTCCGGCGTAGACATCGACGCCGACATGGTGCGCGACGAGGCGAACAATTCGCTCGCCGTCCGCATTGCTCATAATTACGCCGCTGTCGCTGACGCCTTCGCCGAGCCGATCGATCCAAAGGCGACCGTCGGGGTTGAGCATGATTTCGATGATCTTGGGGTCGTCGAGCCACGTCGCGATCGCGGGTCCGAGCGCTGTGCGCAGCATCCTGGCACCACGCAAACCGGCTTCGGATCGGATTGGAAGAACGGCCACGTGGACCCCCGCAAACTGCCCGAGCACCTGCTGCTCGGCTGACGGGGTCGATTAAGAGAGACAGAAATGGTCGGGGCTCAACAGCAAAGTTGGAGCGTCGTGGCGTGGCGTAGAATAACTTGTAATCGGTCGTTCACTGAGGAACCAAGATCACAACCACGGGCGGCTTCGTGCTGTTTCGACGGTTTCGCTTCACACTTAGGAAGCTTCAATTTCGTGCAACGGTAATGCTTGTTGAACGACTCGTCAGGTAAAGGATGGGCGGTGGAGATGCGCTCGCAGCGCCGCCTGATCGTCAACGCTGCGGCTGTCATATCGCCGGGTTTCGTCCCATATAGGATCCTGAGCCCCTATTGCGCGTTCATTGACTGGAAACGCTCGCGCGCATATCGTGCCATCGGAGCATTTGTGATGCAGCACGTCGCCTATTTTGATTCGGTCGAGCGCCAGCGTGCCAAGCAGCATGCTCGCGAGCAGGACGACCGCGACCTGCAGGCCGGGCTGGTTTCGCCTGAAGCGCTTAACCAGCAAAACGGTTTCTTCTCGGGCATCGACTTCTCGAATGCTTCAATTCGCCGTCGGCGCCGGTTGGCAGCCTGACAAGCGAGCCCTTAGCGCCTGAAGCCGTTCTCGACATTGCCTCGCACCTCGCGCTCGAGGATGGGGCTTTCGTTATTGGTGGCCAGGCGCTTAATCTGTGGGCGGAATATTATTCCGCAGCCGACGAGTTAGCACTGTACCGACCGTATACATCCAAAGACATCGACTATTTCGGCTACCGCCAAGCCGCGCAGAAGCTCGCTGATGCGCTAGGCGGCCGTGTCCTCGAGCCGGCTATGGATGACCAGACGCCGCAAACAGCCATCGTCGAGGCCGAGGTGCAGGGACAGTTATTACGGATAGACTTTTTGGGGAATGTCCTCGGGGTCCGACCGAAGGCACTGCAGGAAGCGGTCGTCGAGATCATCGTGCCTTACAAGAGGAGCGATACCGTGGGTAGCTTGGCCATTCCGGTGATGCATCCGCTCCACTGTTTGCAAAGCAGGATCGCTAACCTGATCGTTTTGAAGCGGCCGGACGCAACCGCCAGAAGACAGGCCGAGGCAGCGCCGGTGGTGTTGCGTGAATATGTCGATCATGCGCTACGCGACGGCGACCACCGCGAAGCGACGCGCACCCTTCAAGATCTGTTTCACTTTCTTGCCAAGGACCCGACAGGCCGAAAGGCACATCGAGCCGTGGACCGCGATCCGCTGGAAGTGATGGAAACCTTTGTGGACGATCTGCGGATCGACTCGCGCTACCGCGAAAAAATTCTCCGACCGGCAATTGCCAAGATACGGAAGCAACGCACCGCATTCGGACGCATCCTGGTGGCCCTTGCCGGGGCTTCAAAGCACGCGAGCTAGCGCACCAGATACCGCCTGCGCCGTCTGTCATTCAACGGCCAGGCACATCGCGCGAAACCTCCCGGCTCAGGCGCGGACCGTTTTCCATCTTCCGAGCCAGCGATTCGACGAACCGCTCCCAGCGGTCTTTCCCCATCGCCTGGGCCGCGGCGAGCGCAGTGTCGGGGAGCGGCGCATTGTTCGTCAGCCAGAACCGAATGAACAGCGCGAGCGTTTCGTTGGTCAGTTCGACATTCCACTCGAGCCGCTCGGCTTGACGAGTCAGTCGATCCAGACGTCGCGCCAGCGCCGCTTCGAGCCGATCGGCGCCATCGGGCGACAGGAACGAGGTCAGCGCTGCTTCAATGATCGCTCCCTGCGGCACCTTCCGCATCCGAGCATGCTCGGCGAGGTCACGCCCGAGTTGCACCGGAAGACGAAAGGTCAGCTTCACGCGCGGCTTGATCGTCATAGCGCGATGCTGTCACCGGGATCGAGCGACGCCTGACGCGCCAAGCCGGCGGCCCGGTCCTGTAACCGGCGTCGCGCGATTTCTTCTTCCGGGTTCGCCAGGATACCGAATTCAAATTCGCTTTGTGGCGCCTTAGGTCGCGGCACGATCTCCTCCTGCACTGGCAAATCGGGTTCGCGCCGGATGCCTGCGTTCGCGGGATCGGCCGTCGGAGTGATGTCGCGGATAACCTCCATTTCTCCCTCGTCCGGTCGCGTCTCCACAGCTTTTTCCTCCACGATGTCCGGCGGCGGCGGCGGCGGTGAGGCGATGGCAGGCGCCGCAACGGGCGGTGCGCCCGTCCAATCGTCAGCAGGCAGTTCAACTGGACGGCTGGCCAGCGGATCGGGCGGCGGCAGAAGCCTCGGGTCGAACTGGCGGTCCGCGAAATAGCGCGCTTTGGTGGCGCGGATCGGCGCAACACCGGCCGCCATGACGATCTCATCGTCGGGCGGAAGCTGCATCACCTCTCCAGGGGTGAGCAACGGTCGCGCCGTCTCGCTGCGCGATACCATGAGATGACCCAGCCAAGGCGATAACCGGTGCCCGGCATAGTTTCGCATCGCGCGCATCTCTGTAGCCGTTCCCAGGGCATCCGAAATGCGTTTGGCGGTTCGCTCGTCGTTGGTCGCGAACGAGACGCGGACATGGCAGTTGTCGAGAATGGCGTTGTTGGGTCCATACGCCTTCTCGATCTGGTTCAAGCTCTGCGCGATGAGGAACCCCTTGATGCCGTAGCCGGCCATGAAGGCGAGCGCGCTTTCGAAGAAGTCGAGCCGCCCGAGTGCCGGGAATTCGTCGAGCATCAGCAGTACCCGTTGGCGCTTGGACTTGGTGTTCAGATCCTCGGTTAGCCGCCTCCCGATCTGGTTGAGGATCAGCCGGATCAGGGGCTTGGTTCTGGAGATGTCGGAAGGGGGAACGACGAGATAGAGGCTGGCAGGCCGCGTGCCATCGACAAGATCGGCGATGCGCCAGTCGCAGGCACCCGTCACCGCGGCAACGATAGGATCGCGATACAGGCCAAGGAACGACATCGCGGTCGAGAGCACGCCGGACATTTCGTTCTCGGACTTGTTGAGCAATTCCTGAGCGGCCGATGCGATGACCGGATGCACGCCAGCCGCACCCAGATGGGGCGTGGTGATCATCGCCTTGAGCGCCGTCTCGATCGGTCGCTTGGGATCAGAAAGAAAGGCAGCCACACCGGCGAGGGTCTTGTTCTGCTCAGCGTACAGGACGTGGAGGATGGCCCCGACCAGCAGCGAGTGGCTGGTTTTCTCCCAATGGTTGCGCTTCTCGAGACTACCCTCGGGATCGACCAGGACGTCGGCGACATTCTGGACGTCACGCACTTCCCATTCGCCTTTGCGAACCTCGAGCAACGGATTGTATCGCGACGACGCTGCGTTGGTCGGGTCGAACAAAAGCACGCGCCCGATCCGAGCGCGAAAGCCCGCGGTCAACGTCCAGTTCTCGCCCTTGATGTCATGGACGATGCAGCTGCCCGGCCAGGTCAGCAGTGTAGGCACCACCAAACCCACACCCTTGCCCGATCTCGTCGGGGCAAAGCAGAGGACGTGTTCGGGGCCATCGTGCCGCAAATACGAGCCGCTCATTCGGCCCAGCACGACGCCGGCATCGCCCAGCATGCCGCCGGTCTTCACCTCTTCTGGAGTCGCCCATCGCGCCGACCCGAAGGTCAGCGCATTCTTCTGCTCACGCGCGCGCCAGACCGACATGCAGATGGCGACGGCGATCGAGAGGAACCCACCGGAGGCGGCGATCGCCGCGCCGCGCAGAAAGATCGCCGGCGCATAAGCATCGTAGCTGAACCACCACCAGAAGAAGGCGGGTGGCGGGTAGATCGGCGTTCGCCAAAGCGTGAACCAGATTGGCTGCAGCTGCGGCTGATAGCCGAGCGCGTGCGCGGTCCACTGGGTCGCGCCCCAAAGCGTAAGAAGCACGATCAGCAACACCGTGGTAACCTGGCCCCACAGAATTTTGGTCGCGGACATCAGATTGGCTCCGAAGCTAAAGGAGACGGTGGGTTCATCGACCGAGCCCACGCGACCGACCAAGCGACCAGTCGACCGCACCGCCGGGACCCATCGTGCCGGTGATGTGGCGACCGAGATGCGCATCGAGTGCAGGTCGCCAGGGAACGAGCTGAAAGCCGAGACCGTCGTCGATCATGGCGAAGCGACCCGAGGAAAGCGTGACCCGCTCGCGGTAGACGCCGCTGACATAATCGCCGAGCGCTGACGGGTTATGGACAAGGCCAGTCTGCCCGACCTTCCGCAACACGGCGTCATCCAGCTCGCGCGCCTTCAATGTTTCGATCAAGCCGCGCTGAATCGAAACTCCGCTACCGACACGGTGCGCCAAGCCCTCTTCCACGAGATGCGCTTCGCGTCGTTCCCGCGCGTCACGGATATCCCGGCCAAACCCTCCAGCTGTGGGGACGGGGGATTGGCTGACAAGCTGCCGATCGAGCCATGTAGTGCCACGGGCCTCGATCTGCTGATCCAGCGAGAGGTCGGAACGGACGGCGAGCGACAAACGCGTATCGCCGTTTGTTCCCACCCATTGTCTCACTTCGACGATCGCGCCGGGCGCGGCGTCGCCGGTCGTCTCGAGATCTGCGAACCGGACATGGTGGACGTGACCGTCAGCACCGTCGATCACGGCATAGGCAGTGCCTGTGAGTTCGTCATGAAGTCCGCGCTCGACCAGCTGCCCGATGATTGGTTCGGACGGCGCATCCCCTTGCAGCGCAAAACTCTGCGGATCGATCGAACGCTCGGCGCCCGCCATCGCGCGGTGCATGGTCTTGATGATATCGGTCCGGATCGACAGATCGCGCAAGGTGGGTTCGAGGTCAGCGCGCAATGTCCAGGTGGCGGAGGAGACGCGGTTAGCGAGACCAAGTCGCTCCAGTTCTGCCGCCCGGCCCAGCAACAGGATACGGCGATTCATATCCGGCCCGGGTTCTCCGGGGCGCAGATCGACGATCCCATTACTCTCATCCGCCATTCGACCAAGCTGGCGATCGAGATTGGTGAAGCGCTGCGCGCCGACCTCGCGACCGAGCGCTGCCTCGATCTCACGCTCGCTCCGTTGTCCGAGTTCGAGCGTCGCCCGGCTCTCTGCGCGAGCGCGCATACCCTCCCGGATATAGTCGCGATCGATGACAAGGTCCGAGCCATCGGCAGCACGACCGCGGACCAGCACATGGATGTGCGGATTGTCGGTATTCCAATGATCGACGGCGACCCAGTCGAGATCGCTGCCAAGATCGCGCGCCATGTCATCCATCAGCTCGCGCGTGAACGCTCGCAGGTCGGTCATTTGGGAGGCGTCCTCGGGCGAGACGATGAACCGGAAATGGTGACGGTCGCCGTCGCACCGTTCGGCGAACGAATCTCCGTCTGCGGCGTCGCTGGTGCGATCGAACAGAGTGGCGTCGCGACCGTCTCGAGTGACGCCGTCTCGCTCGAGATAGGCGACGTGCCGCGCGAGTGGCGCGGCGCGGTAGCGCGCGCCGTGGTGCCGCACAACCCGCGCCTTGATTACGACCCGGCGATTGGTTCGACTAAACCGGGCGTTCAACGCCGCGCTGCGCCCACGACCCAGATGCCCTGTCCCTCCGCATCCCGGCCTTGCCGAGCGCCGCGCATGTCCCGCTTTGGCGGCAGCGCGGCGAACCTGCGCAGCAAGACTCTTCGCCCGGCTGCCTGAACGCGCTCCACCGTCACCCACCTTACCGGGGCGGATCGTGAAGTCGTGATCGTCACGCTCCACGATCAGCGTCACCCGTTTGAGGTGGTGCCAGCCGATAAGATACTGAATAACTGACGGAAACCGCAGAAGGCGCCAGCCCCCTATAGCGGCTGCCAGACAAAATTCCCCTTACCGACCAACCACATAAGCTAGCCGGTACGGCAGCGCTTTTATCTCGCCATCGCTTCTCACTTTCTGCGATCTCAAAGGCATCTACCCCCATTCCTACGCTATGCTGCGCCAGAAGCGGCAATGCGACCAGCTGCGTCATTGCGGATGTTGGCCGAAAAGAGCGACGAACAGGCTAGGGCGTGACGAGTGAGTCGCGCCCGAGGCGAGGTCTGCACGCTCGACGGGCTTTGTTTCGGATGCGGCGGACACGCTTTTCGAGCCGTTCACGAAGATCGTAGCGCGCGTCCAGGTAGATGGGTCCGGGCGTTGCGCGACGCCGGCAAAGGTGACCGGCCCGCTCGTGGTCGGTGTCAGCTTCGCGACATAGCCAATGGTCTCAGCAGGGAGAGGTCGCCCGCTGCGGAGATATGCTTCGTAACGAACAGGGCCTGCATTGTAGGCTGCGAGGAACCCCGGCGCGCCATAGCGATCGTAGAGTTCGCGCATGTAGGCAGCACCAGCGAGAATGTTCGCGCGAGGGTCGTAGATGTCATCGGCAAGACCGTAGCGCGCGTGCAAATATGCCCACGTCGCAGGCATGATCTGCATCAGGCCTGTAGCGCCTTTGACCGATACCGCGTGCGGATTGCCCGCACTTTCTACGCGCATGACCGCGTAAATCCAGCTTTCGGGGATGGCGAAGCGCTGCGCCGCCTCCGTGACATAAGCGTCGATCGAGACTGCTGATTGGCCGTTTTCGGCAGCGCTGAGCGGCATCGGTAAGCTCATGGCAGCAACGCTAGCGACACAGACGCCCAGCCGATGAAGGAGCGAAGTTGGCATCGCGCTTCAAACGCGACTGTCGCGCCGCGACTGGCGCGTCCAGACGAGATGGTGCGTGCCATCGCCCTCGTTTGATTGGAAAAGATTCGCATGGATCGGCCCAGCAAAGCTCGGGTCGTCGATCATCAAGGAGAGATAGGCGCCCGCGCGCTCTCCCGTTCGGCGCCATGCGGCGCCGACTCGGAAATCCGGTGCGTTATCGACGTCGAAATGGTCAGCGGGCAGCAGCGTGAGCGCTGTTTCGAGCGACATTGTACTGACGATGCCGGTGAAGCCATCCGACGTTCGGGTGAAAAGTCCAATCTGGGGCATGCCATGTTCCTTGGATGAGGGCGGAAAAAGGGAAACCGGCTGGCTCAGCGCTGCGCCGCCGGCTTGGAAACCCAGAGCGGCGTCAGCATCGCGCGCACCGTGGAAGCAGGGAGCGGGCCGAAATATCGGCCGTCAAAGCTGTCGGGAACCGCGGCGCTCATCAGGAATACTTGATGGGGACCAAGCCGCCGGCAGCCGGCCCATCTGGGCAGCGGACGACCATACCGATCGAAGGGCAAGGCGTTGCCAAGATGCTTCCCGTCTACGGAAACACTCGAGCCAAATCGGCAAACGGTCTGGCCTGCCATTGCGGCGACAGGCTTCAACAAGGGCACCCTGAGCGGCAGATAATGGCGCTGTGCCAGAAACGTTTCGAGAGCCTTGGGCGGCGTAACCGCGACCAGATCGCCGACCTTGACGACGGCTCCCGGGTGGGCGCGGTAGAGGCCGATCGGAACGCTCGCGCTAGCGTTCCAGACGAACCGGGCAGCAGGGTGGATGAAGCCGGTCGCGACCGTCGCCATAATCGCGAAATAGGCCGTCATCACATAGACGAAACGGGTCATGGCTGGAGCTCCTTGCGCCCCATCCAGGCGCGATGGCGTTCAAGGGAATAGGGTCGTGCCGGATGGCTGGCGGTCATGCGATTGTGGAGATGGCGCCAATGGTCTGGCGCCGCGTTGCAGGGGTCAACGCCGAGCGCTTCGACTTGATCGATCGCTTGAAGGACGCGTTCGACGCGTGGCCAGCCGCCGATGTGGAGGAGAATGTCGCCACCTGGGTCGACACAGGGCACCGTCGAACACGCGGCGTCCTCGGCTACCGCGAGAACGATATGGATGCGCGACAGGATGGTGCCGTGCGCGTTCGATGCCCAGTGGATGAGCGCGAAAACAGCGTTCGGTTGGAAGCCGACCACGCGCGTTCGACGATCGACGATGCGCTCCTGCGTAATCCGACCGAAGCGAATCCAGTGCTCGATCTTGCCTTCGATCCACACCAGACGGACGCGCGTCATGTCGTTGCCCGCCTGCTGCCGAGTGTCGTCGGCATGAGCTGTCGCCACCGGACATCCGGGCGACATCGGCGGCTTCCCGTCGGCAATCACGACGAGTTTCCCGACTTGCCTGCCGGCGGCGGCGCGCAACTATCGCCTAGCGTTAGAAAGAATCCGTAGGATTCTATGTTAGCACAGTTAGCGTAGCCGAAAACGACGCCAGGACAGCATGTTAAGGTCTGTTTGGGTTTTCGATGGCACGAGCTTTCGGTTTTCGAAAGCACGAGCGGCCAAGTCAACGATAGCACGAGCGTGGCGATCACTTGTCCACAGCCTTGTTGCCGACCCGCCGCATCGCAACATCGAACGGGTCACGCGGAAGTGCTGCGAAGGCGAGACGCTCCCGACCGAGTGCGAATTCTAGCTTGAGCCGGTATCCAGGAAGCGGTTGGCGGCGAACGATATCGCGCAGCGCAAAGGCAAACTGCTTGCGCGGCGAAAGCACGCCGGACTTCAGATAGAGATGCGCGAGATCGAAGCTCCAGCCGCCGACCTGGCGGCCACCATGCTTGCGGACGATGCGGTAAAGCCAGCGCTCGAGGCCGCCGGAGAGCGCGAAATAGTCGCGGTCGATCGTCAGCACGAGCGCCTGATCGAGCACGCCTTCGTAGAACCAATCGGGCAAGATCATCTCGATTCCGAGCGGTCGGCCTGAGGCATCGAGCCGCTCCTTCCACTCGTTGATCCAGGAAAACCGGTGACGCCGCCGCTGTTGCGGCTGGCGGATCGTGGTTGCCACCGTGGTCGATTGCAGCCGGTCGAGCGCGGCTTTGAGCCGCTCGTAATCGCGCAGCGACACCCCCCGCTCGACGAACGTCAGGATTGCATGGGGGGTCGTCGCCATCAACCGGGAAGTGGGTCGGCCGCGATCACGCGCTTCCACGATCTGGCTCGCCGCCCAGATCAGGATATCGGCGTCCCAGATGGTCGCCATGCCGTGTTCGGCCGTCGCCTCCACGCTAATCGAAACGTCACCCAGCTTGAAATCGATCGGCTTCACGCGGCGCGATTTGGCGAGGCTGAAGAACGGCCAGGACATCAAATCCTGCGCGTCGCGCGGCGCGAGATTGCCCGGCACGGCGCGGAACAAGTCCAACTGCCGATCGCCAAGACTTGCCGCGATTAAGCCCTGTCGGAGAGCCATGTCAGCGCCGAACCGGACCAGCATATCCGGCGTGTTCGGGCTGCCGTTTCGCCGGCAGCACGACCCCATGGCCGGGATCGGAGGTTGAGCGGCGGACCCCTAAGTCGGCCCAACGCTGGATGTCATCCAGTGCGTAAACCACGCGCCCGCCGAGCTTGTGATAGGCCGGGCCGGTGCCATAGCAGCGGTGCTTTTCGAGTGTGCGAGCGGACAGGCCTAGGATCAACGCCGCGTCAGGCGTCCGCAGATAGCGTTTTGGGGAATCCGGCGGTGTTGCGGTCATCTCGGCGTCTCCAGCGTGAGCTTGGCGGTGTTCGCCAGCGCGCTCCATCTCCCGCAGACCTTGGAGGGAATTCGGCTAAGCTCAGAAGGCCCCGCGATATGCGGGCGACGACCTTCGCCGAGGCCAACCGCTCCTGCCTCGAAAGCTGGCGCACCAGGCGGCAAGCGCCGCCGCGACAGGTCAGCTCGCTAACTTGATGCCATTCCGTCCAGCACGGTTATCCGCGCTGACGCTGGCCATTACGCCCGAGCGGGGAGAACAGCATCGAGACTGTTCCAGGAAATATGCCGCGCATCGAACAACTGCCGTCGAACCGACACTATGTTGAACTCGGTGAGAGATTTGCAGGCGCGCGGCCGTACCGGGCGGTAGGATCAAGCAGCGTAAAGAATGACTGCGAAGACGTCCGGCAACGCGACGTTTGGCGGTGCGTCCGAGAACATCGGCGCGATCTGCTCGGGGCGATATCCGGCCAAGCCGCACCCAATCGGCGTCAGCTCGAATGCGATGTCGGGGTATCGGCGAGCGTAATCGAGGAATGCTGCGACATAGCCCGCTATCTCAGCGAGCGGTAATACGCGGAAATCATGGTGGTTGGTCGGAATGGCATAGGCGTTTCCTTGCCGACCGATCCCGCGGCCGTAAATCGCACCGCGACGCCGGCGAGCCCAGAGAGCCGCACCCTTACCGTGACGGCCGGCGAGGTTCGACCCGAAAACGAAGACCGGAGGAGAAGTCAGGGTTTGCATTGATGGACTCCTGCTGAAAATAAGAATGTTCGGTTGCAGCGAGTTATCGAATTCGCGGCTGCGGCTCTCACGCGCGAAAGCCCCGCCCGGCATTGCCGGGCGGGGCCTCCTCACGGCGTCAGTCGTTGTTGGCGCGGCGCGGGCGCGACCAGATCAGGCTGCTGGTGTCGTCGCCTTCGTCGTCGAAGAGGTTGGCGAAGATCGGTGCGGTGAAGCTGGGATCGTCGAGCTTGACCAAGAGATATTCGCGCTGCTCGGCCGAGGTCTTCGTCCAGGCGGCCCCGATTTCTGCGCGGCCAACGAACACGCGGTGGGTCGGTGCTGCGTCGTTCGAGCGGTTGGTTTCGGCCACGATGCGGACGCCCTTGGCCTGAACGCTGAGGGTAACGATTTCGCCTTGATAGTCCTGACCGACCTTCTTGAAGCTGCCGATGTTTGCCATGATGATATTCCTTCGTGATTTCGAGCCCGCCCTATGCGGCCTCGATGGCGTGCAAAGGACGGGTGCGATCGCCGCCGCAGCGTCAGCCCGCAGCGTAGCGGAGGACTGCGGGACGGGCGGTTTCATGCTTCGCGAGGAATGGGCGCAGCCCAGGGGAAGAAACTGCCCGGCCCGCGGTTGCGGTCAAGGCGTATCGAGGCGAAGCCGACACCCGGCTAGCTCAGCCATTGAAGAGGCCGTTGGAGCGGGCTTGATCACCAAAGGAATAGACCCGGCAAGACGCAGCTTTTTAGATCGACATGCGGCACTTGCCTGATCGTTGCCCGTGTTAGGCCACTTCGCTACTAGCCCGACAACTCCCGACAAACGTTGATCTGACCCCACCATCCGTGATCGTTCGTGACCCAACGACCGCCTGGTGACATTGGGCACGCGCGACGTCACGTTCCAGAATGGGGCATCCCTTCGCTGTCAACGCCCCGCCACGCTGCACCTTCGACCATGATGGCGATGATGGTGCGCACCGCATCAGAGCCAACGAGCGGTGCGGTAAGGCCCATGACGGCATGATAGGCGGCGACCAACGCAGGTGCTGCAAACGCGGTCAAAATGCCCAAGCGCACCATTGGCGAAATGGCCTGCGCGGCCATCATCCTGCCACTGATCAGCACAGTAAGTGCGACCGCGCAGGCGCAGATGAGGACGGAACCCAACCCAAGGCCAGCATGAGCGAGAAATAGCGTCGTCGTTACCGCAGAGAGGAGCGGTAAGGCGTGCACGGTGAGTTTGACGAGGCACCAGCATAGACCAATGCGACGGCGATCAGGATCGGAATGGCAAAAATCACGAGCGTCCTCGTTGACGAAACAGGTCGTCGGACAGAGGGCCGTAGGAGGCGTCGTACTGACAGGCCAATGTCGGCTGGCGCCTCTCAACGGCCCGAATACGGTCGTTTCCACCCTGCGTGATTCCGGCCAGAAGCGAAATTGACCTTACCTATATCGGCCCGCATGACCGGATCAACATGTCGCAATCCGAGGGCGCGAAGTCATGGCATGGACAGAGTGAAGCTGGTCGCAATCGCTGCCGTAGTATGTGTTACGCTATTGCAAGCTTTTGGCTCGTCCGGGAGGGAGCAGTGGCGCAATGCCACGGCCGCAAAATCTCGGGTCTTCGGTGTTGATCATGCACAGTGTGCCGTGAATAAAGACCGAGACGCGGTAATTGGGTATCTTGCCCTCCCGGTTGGAACAGAGGACGCGGCGATACTTGCGAAGGCGCTTCCGCCGGAATGCATGAACCGCGCGATCGGATAATCCTACAGATCGATGCTTAGGCGGGCTCAGGCGACGCGGCCACGGCCGTAAACTCCTAGCTGTGATGGCGCTGCTTGAAGCACACCCTCGTCCACATGTTCGGCGAATTGGGCGAAGTTCTCGACGAACAGATCGACCAGCTTGGCCGCAGTGGCGTCATATTCCGCCTTGTTCGCCCAGGTCTCGCGCGGGTCGAGGATCGCGCTGTCCACGCCCGGCACGCTGACCGGCACCTTGAAGCCGAAGTTCGGATCGGTGCGGAACTCGGCGTCGTTGAGCGACCCGTCGAGCGCGGCGTTGAGCAATGCACGCGTCGCCTTGATGGGCATGCGGTTGCCGGTGCCGTATTTGCCGCCGGTCCAGCCGGTGTTGACCAGCCAGCAATCCACCCCGCCCTTGGCGATCCGGCTCTTGAGCAGATTGCCGTAGATCGAGGGATGGCGCGGCATGAACGGCGCGCCGAAGCAGGTCGAGAAGGTCGCATCCGGCTCGGTTACGCCGATCTCGGTGCCCGCAACGCGTGCGGTATAGCCCGAGAGGAAGTGGTACATCGCCTGATCCGGCGTCAGTTTCGAGATCGGCGGCAGGATGCCGTAAGCATCCGCTGTCAGCATCACGATGTTGCGCGGCACCGGCCCCATATTCTCTTCCGAGGCATTGGGAATGAAGTCGATCGGATAGGCGCCACGGCTGTTCTCGGCCAGGCTGTTGTCCTCCAGATCGAGCGCGCGGGTGACCGGATCCATCACGACGTTCTCCAGCACCGTGCCGAAGCGCTTGGTGGTGGCGAAGATCTCGGGCTCGGCATCGGCCGACAGGCGGATCATCTTGGCATAGCAACCGCCTTCGAAATTGAACACCGCAGTGTCCGACCAGCCATGTTCGTCATCGCCGATCAGCGTGCGACTGGCATCGGCGCTGAGCGTCGTCTTGCCGGTACCGGACAGGCCGAAGAACACCGCAGTGTCGCCGTTCGGGCCGATATTGGCCGAACAGTGCATCGGCATCACGCCGTCGACCGGCAGCAGATAGTTGAGAAGACTAAATACCGCTTTCTTCATCTCGCCGGCATATTTCGTGCCGCCGATCAGGATGAGCTTCTCGGTAAAATTGACCGCGATCACCGTCTCGCTGCGGCAGCCGTGCTTGGCCGGATCGGCGCGGAAGCTCGGCAGATCGATGATTGTGTATTCCGCCTCGAACCCGCGCAGTTCGGATTCCTGCGGTCGCACGAGCATCGTACGGATGAACAGATTGTGCCAGGCCAGTTCCGTCACGACCCGAACGCGCACCCGATTTTCAGGCTGCGATCCGCCGAACAGATCCTGGATATATAGGTCTTCCTTGTCCTTCAGCGCGGCCATGAAGTCGGTCTTCAGCGCAGCGAACTGTTCGGGGCTCATGCCCTTGTTGCTCTTGCCCCACCACACGACGGACTCGGTTTCGGCATCGCGGACGACGAACCTGTCTTGCGCAGAGCGGCCTGTGTGCGGTCCGGTCTCGACAACGAGCGGACCATCGGCAGACAATCTGCCCTCGCCGCGAGAGATCGCCGCATCGACAAGGCGGGCGGTGACAAGGTTCCAGTGCAAGGTGCCACGGGTCTTAATGCCCTGTGCCGCAAGACCCTGAGCCAGGAATTCCCTGTTCGCTCGGGCTGACTTTCCAGTATCGACCGACGTAGTGCTTCCGGACAAAACTCTATCACCGCTTTCATGCTGCGGGGCGGGGGGAGCCGCAATCATAGTCCGGGCGCCGCCGGCCGCTGGCATCCCCGGAAACGGCAGTGGAACAGTCTCGCGTGTCAAATCGAGCAGCGTTCCGGCAAAACATCGCGGATTGGTCAGGTCGCGGAAGGTCGTCTCCAGAGCGCTGACCGCCTGATCCTGATCGCTTTCTGGCAGACTTGCCTCGCGTAAAGCCCGAACAAGCCAGTTGGTCGTTTCGCGCACGCGGGCACCGCCGTTCCCCAGCCAGTACGAATAATGCAGCCAGATTCTCCCGCGAAAGAGGGGAAAATCACTAAGTTCCACGAGCAGATCATGGAGTGCACCGGAGAAATCGAGCATGCGTTCCAGACCCCCGAGCAACTCGGTACGTTCGGGCCGATCCAGCCACGCTGCCATAGCGTCGCGATTGGCGAAGGCGCGCTGCAACTCGGTGATGTGAGTGCCGGCAACCTCGTGGTCGTCAAGCAGGAACAGGAAGTTCAGGAGCGGTTGATCAGCGAGGAGTTGCGCGTTCAAACTGAGAAAGCGCTGCAACTTGCCATTCCAGTCCGACCTGGTTTTTTCCAGACGGTCGATCGTCTGAAAATTCGGAGGAAGCCGGCCCTCAAGGTCAGCACGGGCAAGCAAGCCGTACGCCATCGGGTAATGCCGGGTCATATAGAGTTCGGCTGCAGGTTGGGCGAAGATACGGCTAACATCGGCGCTGGCGACTCCGCGGGCGTCCAGCGCTGTCGCAAGGTCGCCGCTAATGATGCTGACCAGGGAAGTCATCTCAATCAATTCGTCGAATGCGGTCCGTCGCTCAGATTCGCGTGCTGTAATAGGACGGTCGCTGTGCAGTCGATACAGATCGAAGGTTCGCTTGATTGGTCCGGTCATGCTCGACAGTACGAAATCCACCAGAGCGCCTGCCTCGAACTGCGCCAGGATATCATCGATTGCCCGTTGGGCGGACAAGGTCGACACCGCTCCGATCGCGCTCACACCAAGGCCTCCCGGACAAAGGTTGCAGCTTCGGCAACTTTGCAGATGCTCACATGATTATGTCTGGGCCAGACGACCTGGATCGGATCGTTGCAGAACCGGTCCACCCGGACCACTTTCTCTTGCGCCCCAAACACCACGCGTTTCGCCTTCAACGATTCCTCCCATCCCTCGGCAATGTAACGTTTCGTGTCGTCGCTGAGGCGATTGAGAAAAGGGCTGTCCGGTTTGAGATCATCTAACGCGGGGCGCCCGAGTTTGAAGCCGACCAGAATTGTCGAAACAATACCGCCCAGACCGCCAGTCAGAAAATTTTGGTCATTGAGAAGCCGCGTACCCATATGTGCTGGTGCAAACAAAACCAGTCTTGTTCTTGCAGGCCACCTGTCGCGACTTTCGATAGCATCCAACAGCGCCCGCCGAGCGACCGGGGCACCTAGTGAATGTGCGACAACGAATATGTGCGCATAGTTGCGTTGAACGGCTGTGCGTCCAGCACGCGCGGCAGCACTGGACCATGCTGGGTGGTTATCGACGATTGCATTGATAAAGTCGCGGAGCAGTACTGCGGAATTGGCAGCGGGCGTGTTGGTGCTGTCGTAACCGTAGGACACAACGTCGGCCTGACCGACTGCGAATTCGCTGTCTTCTATCAGAGACTGCATGCCGGTCCAGGTATTGGCAGCACCTCCACCAAACCCATGAACCATAAGGATCAGGGTGTCGCACGCCCCGGACGTGAAATGGGCAAAGGTACCGTGCCCCCAAGGAAGCGTTTGTGCGGATGAGTGCGGCATAAGATCCTGTGCGATCAAGACGCGAATCTCGTTCGCAACGCAAGAGGCAGGCGAGAGGCATGCTTTGCCCAGATGCCCGGGCGATGATTGCCGTTGTGCCGAGGATGAAATGCTCAACCGAATTCTAAGCAACAAACTGTGCTGGAGGTTGATGCCAGCGAGGGGTGCGCGCAGCTGGCGCATGTAGGCGGCGGGGCCACTGACCAAGCTGCAGAGCTGGCCGTACGACCAAAGGACGGGCGCGACCGGCGCGTCCTGCCCGGGCACGATCAGCGAGAACCACCACTCGGCATCGCCGCGACTTGCTTCCACGCGTGCGCCTGTGTCTCAACGATGCGGGCGGTCGCCGCTCGGCTCTGGCGCGGACCGCAGCATTGAGTGACCCCAGTGATAGGAAGCGCTCGTCGTTGGGCCGCGAGAACCACTCGGACGAGACACGGCCGATCCGCTCGCCGCGGCTGATGTCGATCTTATAGCCGGCCGAAGGAAGCGGACGCGGTCGCGCCAAAGGGGGAGCGGCAGCAGGAAGGCCAGTCGTGGTCAGGGGAATCTCCATGACAGGCAGCCGGCAGACTCTCTCTCTCCGCCCTCAGCCCGTTACGAGGATTCCCTGGTCCCCCCTTACACTTTCGACCCAGATCAAGGTTCCAAGGCAAGGTTACGAAGCGACAGCAGCGCCAACAAACTTTTACGATTTTGTTGCGGGTTGATTGCCATAACAATGGCTACAGGAGAAAAACGGTGTGGACCAAGTGCGGACCAAAGCCGAAAAGAGGTGTCGCCATCGCGACGGCCTAAGCCGTAAATTATTGATTTCACTGGAAAGACTGGAGCGGGCGAAGGGATTCGAACCCTCGACCCCAACCTTGGCAAGGTTGTGCTCTACCCCTGAGCTACGCCCGCTCTGGCGCCGTGCCGCGGTGGTGACACCGGGCGGGGAGGGGGGCCTTTAGCAGCGACATACGAACCCGGCAAGCCCCCTCTTCACACCCTGTCTTCACAGATACGAAAAGGGTTGGCTTGCCGCCCCGACGCCCCACATAAGGCGTTCAAGCAAAAACGGAGTCTGTCTTGGCCACCCTGGGATTGAATGCGGCGGAACGCGAAGCGGTCGATGATTTCCGTCGCGACGTCGTCGAACCGTCGATGACGAACCTGGTCGTCATCGATTTCTGGGCCGAATGGTGCGGCCCGTGCAAGGCGCTGACCCCGGTACTGGAAAAGGTCGCGGCCGATTATGCCGACAAGGGCGTGATCCTGGCCAAGGTCGACACCGACAAGAATCAGTTTATCGCCAGCCAGTTCCAGATCAAATCGATCCCCACCGTCTATGCGATGTTCCAGGGACAGTTGGTCGCCGACCTGACCCCGGCGCGCACCGAATCGCAGCTGAAGACGATGCTCGACCAGATTCTCGCCAAGCTGCCGGTGCCGAGCCCGGCGGCGGACCTGGAGGCCGAGATCGAACCGCTGATCGCAATGGGCGAACAGGTGCTGGCCGATGGCGATGCCGAGCGTGCGATCGACATTTTCCGTCAGGTCGCCGACATCGCCCCGGCGCATCCGGCGGTACATTCCGGTTTCGTCCGCGCGCTGGTGGCCGCCGGACAGCTCGATGAGGCCGATGCGCATCTCGCCGCGTTGGACCAGGAAACCGCCAAATCGCCCGAGCTTGAACGCGCGCGCACCGCGCTGGCCCTGGCGCGCGATGCCCGGCCGGTCGACGATCTGTCCGGCCTCGCCGCCGAGGTTGCCGCAAATCCGGACGATCATGCCAAGCGCTTCGAACTCGCGGGTGGCCAGATGGCGGCGGGCGACCGCGATGCCGCGGCCGAATCGCTGCTTGCGATCGTCGCCGCCGAACGCGACTGGAACGATGGTGCCGCGCGCGCGCAATTGCTCAAGCTGTTCGAGGTCGTCGGCCTCGAGGACCCGTGGGTCTCCGCGCAACGCCGCAAGCTTTCCGCGATCCTGTTCGGGTGAGCGCGCCCGTGAACAGCATCACGCGCCTGTCGGTCTTCCCGCTGCCCGGCGCGTTGCTGTTTCCGGGGATGCACCTGCCGCTGCACATTTTCGAGCCAAGATACCGCGCGATGATGAGCGATGCGATGGCGCGCGACCGGCGCATCGGCATGATCCAGCCGCGCCCCGGTGCCTATGCCCCGAACGAGCCGCCGCCCTTGTTCGACATCGGCTGCGTCGGCAAGATCGCCGAATTCGAGGCGCTGGAGGATGGGCGCTACAACCTCGTGCTCGAAGGGCTGTCGCTGTTCCGCATCCTGCGCGAACTGGACGTCACCACCGCGTTCCGTCAGGTCGAGGCGGAATTACTGCCGATCGTCGCGGACGATGAGGTACTGTCGCTCTCCCGCCGCTCCTCGCTGGAAATGGAATCGCGCCGCTTCGCCGATGCGCAGGGCTATGCGGTGGATTGGGAGGCGGTGAACCGGCTCGACGACGAGGCGTTGGTCAACGGCATCGCCCAGATCGCGCCGTTCGACGTCGCCGCGAAGCAGGCGCTGCTCGAGGCCCCGGCGATCGAGGACCGGGCCGAACTGATCATCCAGCTGATGCAATTCTTCGGGCGGCACGACGGCGAGGAATCGGTGACGCTGCAATAACTAACCGACGACCGCTTACGCCCCATTTGCGGTCACTCGATCATTAGCTTTCGTATGCCGAAAATGGTCATTCATTCTGCTTATTTAGCTAAGAAATGAGCGCCTAGACGGGCGGATAGGCTAAGCAACAAAGGGCAAATATGACTACGCCAATCGGCGGGACTACCCGCGCGCCATCGATGATGCGCTCCAACAGCGTGTAACCCATCCTAGACGCCGGGGCTTTTTCAAATACGCTATATCTATATAGCAAGGCACCTTTGTACGTCTTATAAGCAGCCACCCATGATGGATCATCATTCTCCTTAACCTGGGCAGTCAACCATTCTTCCTCGTCCCGCAATTTCTTTAGTCTCGTAGTCCGATTTCGAATAGAGATTTTTGCCTGACGAATTTCTTCGTCAGTTGGTGTTACACTTTTAATTCTAATCGGGAGGACGCCTAGTTCATGTTTCGTATTTGTATCCAAGATCGCTTTCGCGTTTTCTGCACTTAGAGTTGCAATCTCATTTCGCAATTTTCGCAATTCGGGCGTCGATAAATTCGCCTTCGCTTCGTCCAGCGCGATTTTTGCTTTCGTTTCTTTTTCTCTTGCTATCGCAAGTTCATCTTCCCGACGGAAAACCAACCGTTCATCTAAAGTAATATCGTATGTTACAATTAACTGACAGACTAAAAGGATGTATTGTAAACCTAAATAGGAAAGACCGAATGCCACTGAAACCGAGAGTGCATGAGCCGGAAGGTTTATGACGTGAAGCAAATCCTTCGCTGCTTTTTCGTCGTACAGATCGAAAGATAGAGCGAAAGAAGCGAAAGAGAGTATATACATCCACTTTCGTGTCTTGAGCACACGAACATACGGTCCGTCCGCTGCGGTATGTTCATCATCACCAAAAATGATCTGAAATATAGTGCACCCTACATCTGTCTAGCGCTAGGTATAGCCGATCCGCCTTCCTCGCGCTAGCTACAACGCGCTTCTTAGCTTTCAGATGTCTGGTTGACGCATGAAAGCGCCTCTAAAACCTAAAGTGCCTTAGCCGAATGTCGGCTTTGCTCGTTGCAGTGCCGAAACCTGTCAGTCCGCTCGTCACCACAAGCGGACGCGACCCTAAACCATCATCCCCTGCAACAGCTTCGGCACCTCGCCGCTTTCGCCGCGCGCTTCGGCCATGAAGCGATCCTTCAGCGCGGGCAGTTTCTGCACCGCGGACAGGCCGAAGCGGCGCGCGGCGTTGGCGGTCTTGCCGGGGATGCCGAACAGGTGCTGCAAGCCATCCGTGACGATCGACACCATCAACGTATCAAGACTGCGCCAGCGCTGATAGCGTGCCAGCAAGGCCGGATCGCCAAGATCGAGGCCGAGGCGTTTGCCCTCCACCAGCACCTCGACCAACGTCGCCACGTCACGGAAACCGACATTGACGCCCTGGCCCGCGATCGGGTGAATCCCGTGCGCGGCATCGCCCACGAGGGCCAGCCGGTTCGACACGATCTGCGCCGCGTGATGGAAACCGAGCGGGTAGCTCGATCGTCCGCCGAGTGGACCGAGCTTCCCCAAGAACCCGCCCATCTTCTTCTCCGCTTCGGCGAGGAAGCCGCGTTCGGACAGCTTCAGCATGCCCGGCGCCTCGGCCCGCGAAACCGACCAGACGATGGCAGAACGGTGCCCCGCCGCATCGTCGTTCAGCGGCAGGATCGCAAAGGGGCCTTGGGGGTAGAAGATTTCGAAAGCGGTGTTTTCGTGGCTGTGTTCGTGGTGCAGCGAGGTGACGATCGCGGCGTGATCGTAGTTCCAGCGCGCGGTGCGAATCCCCGCCGAATCGCGCGTCGGCGAGTTGCGGCCCTCCGCCGCGATCAGCAACGGCGCGGAGATCGTCGCGCCCGAATCCAGCGTGGCCACCACGCCATGTTCGCCGCGGTCTACCGAAATTGCGCGCGTTTTCATGCGCAGATCGACGCGCGGCGCGGCCACCGCCGCTTCGTACAACGCCCCCCGGAGCAGGCGATTCTCGAACATATGGCCGAGCGCACCATCATCCGCGCCGGGTTCGAAATCGAGCGCGCCTGGCTCCAGCCCATCGCTGACCCGGATTCCCGCGATCGGGCAGCCATTGTCGCCGAGTCGATCGAGCACCCCGATCGCGCCCAGCATCCGGTACGGCGCGCTGGCGATCGCCGACGCCCGCCCGTCGAACCCGGCGGCGAGAATCACCTCCGGATCGGCGATATCAACCACGATAGCGCTCAGCCCATGCGCATCCAGCGCCACGGCCAGCGCGCTGCCGACCAGTCCGCCGCCGAGAATGATGACATCTGCTTTTTCCATGGCCCGGACCCTAGAGCCGTGCGCCGCCGCTGCCAATCCGCCGACGCACCGCGACATGCGCCATCTTGACGTCGGACTCCCGAAAGCGGATGATTTCGGGAACGAACAGCGGACAGAGTGGGGACAAGACAATGGCGAGCCGGGCTCGACCAGCGCTGTGGCGCGAGACGGTGAAGGCGGGGGCGGTGCGCAGCAGCGCGCTGCTCGGCGCGCTGGCGCTGTTCGCCGCGACGATCGTGATGGTCACCGCACTCGCCAGCTATCATTCCGGCGATCCGTCGCTCAACACCGCGTCGGGCGGGCCGGCGGAGAATTGGCTGGGCCTGCCGGGCGCGTGGTTCGCCGATCTGGCGCTGACCTTGTTCGGCTGGACGGTGCTGTTGCTGGTGCCGATCGCGCCGATCGTCGCGCTCCGGCTGTGGCGCGACGAGCCGGCCGGGCGCTGGCTGCGCATGCTGGCGGGCGGCGCACTGGGCGCGGTGCTGATCGGCACGGCGGTATCGTTCTTCGCCGCATCCTCGGTGCTGACCCTCCCCGCCGGATGGGGTGGCGTGCTCGGCCTGGGCCTGGCCGACGGCCTGCGCTGGGGAATCGGTTTCATCGGCGAACCGGTCGCCATGTTGTGGACCGGACGCGGAATCGGGCTGCTCGCCGGATTGATCGGCGTGGTCGTGTGGGCGCGCAGCCTGCAGGTCGCGCTGTCCGCCCCGCGCTTGCCGAGCCTGCCGCGTTTCCGCGCCGAACCCCGCCTGACCGACGAGCGCGAGGCGTTCGTCGCCGAACCGGCGCGCAAGGCCACGCCCGCGCCGCGCGCGGTGGCGATGCCCGACGCTCGCCCCGGCCCGGTGATCGCCGACCGCAACGTCGCGCCCTCGGTCGCCAAGCCCAAGGCGACGCAGGAAAGGCTCGACCTGCGCGACAATAATTATCGCCTGCCCTCGATCGACCTGCTGGTGCCCGCACCGCCCGCCCCCGGCGCGGCGATCGACAAGGCGTCGCTGGAACGCAATGCCCGGCTGCTCGAATCGGTGCTGGACGATTTCCACGTGAAGGGCTCGATCGTCGAGGTACGGCCCGGCCCGGTCGTCACGATGTACGAACTGGAGCCGGCGAGCGGCATCAAGGCGAGCCGCGTGATCCAGCTCGCCGATGATATCGCGCGCAACATGAGCGCCATTTCCGCACGCGTCGCGACCATTCCGGGGCGCACCGTGATCGGCATCGAATTGCCCAACGCGCGGCGCGAGACGGTCGGCCTGCACGAACTGATCGCGTCGCAGACGTTCGAGGACCAATCGGCATCGTTGCCACTGGTGCTGGGCAAGAACATCGCCGGCGATCCGGTGATCGCCGATCTGGCGCCGATGCCGCATCTGCTCGTCGCCGGCACCACCGGTTCGGGCAAGTCGGTCGGCCTGAACTGCATGATCCTGTCGCTGCTCTACCGGCTGACGCCGGACCAGTGCCGCATGATCATGATCGATCCCAAGATGCTCGAACTGAGCATGTACGACGATATTCCGCATCTGCTGTCGCCGGTCGTCACCGATCCGGCCAAATCGGTGCGCGCGCTGAAATGGGCGGTCGAGCAGATGGAGGACCGCTATCGCCAGATGTCGTCGGTCGGCGTGCGCAGCCTGGCGAGCTTCAACGACAAGGTGCGCGCGGCCAAGGCCAAGGGCCAGCCGCTCGGCCGCAAGGTGCAGACCGGCTACGATCCCGACACGCGCCAGCCGATCTACGAGGAAGAGACACTCGATTTTCAGGTGTTGCCACAGATCGTGGTGATCGTGGACGAACTCGCCGATCTGATGATGACCGCGGGCAAGGAGGTGGAATTCCTCATCCAGCGTCTGGCGCAGAAGGCGCGTGCGGCCGGCATCCACCTGATCATGGCGACGCAGCGCCCGTCGGTCGACGTCATCACCGGCGTGATCAAGGCCAACCTGCCGACGCGCATCAGCTTCCACGTCACCAGCAAGATCGATTCGCGCACCATCCTGGGCGAACAGGGCGCCGAACAGCTGCTCGGCAAGGGCGACATGCTCTACATGCCCGGCGGCAAGGGCACTGTGCGTGTGCACGGGCCGTTCGTCAGCGACGATGAAGTGCGCGCGGTTGCAGATCACTGGCGCGGGCAGGGCAAGCCGGATTACATCCAGTCGGTCACCGAGGAGCCGGAGGACGGTTTCGCGCTGGACGGCGCGCCGGAGGGCGAGGATTCGGCCGAGGACCAGCAATATCGCAATGCCATTCAGCTGGTGGTGGAAAGCCAAAAGGCGTCCACCTCCTGGCTCCAGCGCCAGCTCCGCATCGGCTACAACAGCGCCGCCCGACTGATCGAGAGGATGGAAAAGGATGGCATCGTGGGGCGACCCGACCATGTAGGGCGCCGCGAGGTGCTCCGCGATCGCGACGGGAACCCGCTCTAGGCGCGGGCGGTTCAGAGCGGGTTCAACGCCGCCCGTCGATAAGGGCGATCCGTCTTCAGGAGAATTCCGTGAATTTCCGCCTCATTTCCGCGCTCGCTGTAGCGCCAATGCTGGTCGCCGCGACCGCGCCGGGCGATCTCGGCTTGGTCCAGACGCACCTGCAAGCGGTGCAGAGCATGACCGCAAGCTTCACCCAGACCGATCGCACCGGCAAGGTCCTGAACGGCACGCTGACGCTGAAGAAGCCGGGCAAGATCCGCTTTCAGTATGAAAAGGGCGTGCCAATCCTGATCGTGGGCGACGGCAAGGCATTGTGGTTCCTGGATTATTCGGTCGGGCAGAAGCAGCGCTGGCCGATCGGCAATTCGCCGCTCGGCGTGCTGCTGGATCCCACGCGCGACATGACGAAGGTGGCGCGCGTCGTGTCGGGCAACGATCCGCGCATCATTTCGGTCGATGCCGCCGACCCCAAGCATCCCGAATATGGCCGCATCACCTTGGTGTTCGTGCGCAACGCCGCCGCGCCGGGCGGGCTGATGCTGCAGGGCTGGGTCGCGCTCGACGCGCAGAACAACCGCACGACGATCCGCCTGACTGGCCAAAACTTCAACGCGCCGGTGAGCGACGGAACGTTCCGCTTCAACGACCCGCAGCGCAATTCCGGCCCGCGCAAGTAATCCATTCATATTGGCGACAGGTTTGCTGTCCTAAAGGCGGTCTTGCGGATGCGGCGCGGTTCGGGATTTTCCCCCCTGTTGCTCGAATTATAGCGCTCATCCCGCCTGCGTGACGAACGCCAGGTCGGCCCTCGCTCCATGCCCCCGGAGCGGGGGCCATTCCTTTTTCGGGCTTGGCGCATCGCTCGGCGGCCTATTTTTTGAGCGATTTCCTATCGCCAGTTTACCGTGGGCAGATCGACCCAAGCGAAGACCGGCTTCCCGTCGACACGATGAGGCGCGATTGGCCGAAGATTTTCCGGACGGAAAATACGTAGAGTTTGTCTGGCCATCTTAAACTGACGCGTTCCGGAATCCGGCACCTCGACAAATATAATGCGTCCGTCAGGCGCGACCAAACCGCGCGTCGCTACGCGTCCGCGAATATGGTCCACCTCAGCGGCACGCAACTGAGCAAGCAGTCTTTCACCCCCGATATCTGCAACGGTCACGACACGGCCGAGTTCGGCGATCTCGCCTTGGTTGAAAGAGCGCGCCGCGCCGAGCATGGAATTGTAATCGTCGATTCTGATATTTGCGAGCGATGCGAGCTGTTTCGCCACGTTGAGATAATCCGGTTTGCCGAACGAACCTTGCATCTCGAGATCGGCAAACCGTCGTATAGCTGGGATATTCCATCCCGCAGCAGACGAGAGAAGCAAGGAACGCGCGCGCACCTTGTCGCTTGAGAGAAGGAGGTTGGCCAGCAGAAGCTGAGCCTCGTCACGTCCTGCCGCTGCCGCTTTTTCCAGCATCGCGCGATCGTCAGGTCGCGACAACACAGCGGTCAACGTATCGGCTGGACGGGCTCCCCAATCTTCCACCGTCAGCTGAGTCAGGCCAAGAATACGGGCCGCCAGGAACAAGGACCGTGCCCGTGACATGTCCTGTGGAACACCGACGCCTCGGCGATAGGCCATACCCAGCCAATTGAAGGTATTGTCGGGTCCACGCCGGTTTGCCGGACCGTCGGCGGCAAGAAACGTCAGTAGCGCAACGGCGGCTTTCGGATCTGACTGGCACGTCAAAAACGGTTTGCCTCCATCCAATGGTCGTTCGGGATCTGGCATTGAAGTGAGCAGCAGACCTTTCGCGACGGAATAGATGTCAGCAGCGCGATCGTCGCTAATATCGGAGGGACCCTCTCCTGCTTGCGGCAGCGCCCGCACGATTTCAGCGGCGTCACGAATTCTGGCTTTCAGTTCACCACTGGGTTGGGAATATTCCTGCCCAACGCACGTCTTGGCGACAGCCAACTGACTGGTTTGAGCGGCAGTCCAGGCCGGTGCCAGAGGTTGAACCGCAGCAACGGAAATAGGAAAGACGAGAATCAGGCATGCCCGTTGCCCGACGTATCTAAATGTCTTTCCGGAAAAAGCTTTCATGCTGACAAGAGTTACATGGAGCAGGTTACTCGAAGATTGATCGAGAGCGCGCTTTTGCACTGGGTTGAAAATTCGCTTCGCCTGAAATTTGCAAACTGAATGACTGATATCTGACGTTCAAGGGGCAGCGCGTCGGATAGCGTGAGTCTTTCACAAGGCACGCCACACCACTCTGGTGCTGCCCCCATAGCGTGGCTACATGCGGCCGATGGCACAGCCGCTCAAGATCGTTTCCTGGAACATCAATTCGGTCCGTTTCCGCATCGAGATCGTCGAACGTTTCCTCCGCGAGGTGCAGCCGGACGTGCTGTGCCTGCAGGAAACCAAGGTGATCGACGGCGATTTCCCCAGCGCCCCGTTCCGCGCGCTGGGGTATGACCAGATCATCCTGCATGGGCAGAAGATGCATCACGGCGTCGCGATCCTGTCGCGCATTCCGCTGATCGAGGATGATCGCTACGATTGGCAGGCGAACATGGAGGCGCGGCATGTCGGCGTGCGGTTGCCGAACGGCGTGCGGCTCGACAATGTCTATGTGCCGGCGGGCGGCGACGTGCCGGATCGCGACGTGAACCCGAAATTCGGCCAGAAGCTCGATTTCGTCGCGCGCATGACGCGCTGGTCGGAGGATCTGAAGACGCCGACGATCGTCACCGGCGATTTCAACATCGCGCCGCTCGAATCCGACGTGTGGAGCCACAAGCAATTGCTCAACGTGGTCAGCCATACGGCCGTAGAGGTCGCGGCGCTGAACGGGTTGAAGGAGTCGAATAGCTGGGTCGATCTCGGGCGGCATTTCCACCCGGCACCGGCGCGGCTGCACACGTGGTGGAGCTATCGCTCGCCCGATTTTACCGCCAACGATCGCGGGCGGCGGCTCGACCATATGTGGGCGACCGCCGATGTCGCAGCGAAAGCGGTGTCGCATACGGTGTTCGAGGATTGCCGGTCGTGGCTGAAACCATCGGACCATATTCCGATCATGACCGAGTTCGCGTTTTGAGCGATCCCCGCGCCTTGAGCGATCCTCGTCGGGCCGCGCTCGCGATCGATGCACTACGCCGTGGCTGGCCGATCGCGATTCGCGGTGCGGACGGCGTGCTGGCGCTGCTGCCGATCGAGACGGCCGATCCGGTGCGGATGGCGGCGTTCGACCCCGCCGGCACCGCCCCGGTGCTGCTGTCGGCCGGTCGCGCGCTGACGCTGAAGCTCGCCAATCAGGCCGATGCGGCGGTGCCGGACGCGCCAGTGCTGGTCGAGCGCGCGGCTTGGCTCGATTTCGATACCGCGACGGCGCTGGCCGATCCGCAATTCGACTTGCGGACGCCGATGAAGGGGCCGTTCCGGGCGATCTGCCTGGCCGAGCGCGATGCCGGGGCGGCGGCTTTGCGGCTGGCGCGGATCGGCGGGATGTTGCCGGCGTTCTTCGCGATTCCCGGCGGCAGCGCGGACCTGACGTTGCAGGTGGACGACATTGCCGGGCATGAGGATGCCGCGCGGCTCGCTATCGCCACGCGCGCGCGTCTGCCGGTCGGCGGGGCGGAGGATGCGGAGATCGTGGCTTTCCGCACGCCGGAAATGCCGGGCGAGCATATTGCGCTGCTGATCGGCACGCCCAACGGGCAGCCACCATTGGTACGGCTGCACAGCGAATGCCTGACCGGTGACGTGCTCGGCAGCCTGAAATGCGATTGCGGGCCGCAGCTAGATGCGGCGATCGCGGCGATTTCCGCCAGCGGCTGGGGCATCCTGCTCTATCTGCGGCAGGAGGGGCGCGGGATCGGGCTGATCAACAAGTTGCGCGCTTATGCACTGCAGGATCAGGGATTCGATACGGTCGATGCCAATACGCGGCTGGGTTTCGCGGTCGATTCGCGCAATTTCCGGGTCGCGGCACGGATGCTTGAATTGCTTGGGCAACGATTGGTGCGGTTGCTGACCAACAATCCCGAAAAGGTCGCGCAACTGGAGAGCGCCGGGATCGCGGTGGTGGAACGCGTGCCGCACATCCTGCCGGCCAACCCGCACAACGCGCAGTATCTCGCCACCAAGCGCGACCGCACCGGGCATCAATTCTAGGCGATCAGCAGCGCGATCTCGTCGAAGCTGCCGGCCAGATCCTGCACGCCGATCGCGCGCAACCGGTCGGCATGGTCGGGCGCGCAATGGCTTCCGCCGACAAACCCGATGACATGCCCGCCCGACGCCACCGCACCGGTCGCGCCGACGGGCGAATCCTCGATGATCGCGCTCGTCGCGATATCCACGCCCAGCGCGGCGGCGGCATGCAGGTACAGGTCCGGCGCCGGTTTGCCGCGCGTCACATGCTCGCGGCCGGAAAAGATCATCGCGCCAAAGCGGTCGCGCAGCCCGATATGGTCGAGATGGCGTTCGATCCAGGCGCTCGAACTGGACGAGGCGATGGCGATCGGCAGATCGGCGGGCAGGCCGCGCACGAAGCCGACCGCGCCGGCCACCGCATCGATCCCGGCGGCCATCACGCGCGCATCCTCGGCCTTGCGCGCGGTGTGGAAATCGTCCGGCAGCGTGCGCCCGATCCACGCTTCGACCGCGCCGATAAAGTCGGCCCCGGCCAGCCCCATGAACTTCGCCATGGATTGTTCGGCGGTGGTGGGATGACCGATACCGGTCAGGTAGGCGGCGATCTGGCGATTGCCGACGAGTTCGCTCTCGATCAGCACGCCGTCGAAATCGAAGATGATGGCGTCGAACTTCATGCGCGCGCTCCGAACAGGGCGGTGCCGACGCGGACATGAGTCGCACCGATCATCACCGCCGTTTCGTAATCGCCCGACATGCCCATGCTGAGCCCGGCGAGACCCGTTTCGCGCGCCAGTTTGGCGAGCAAGGCGAAATAGGATGCGGCTTCGGTGTCGGCGGGCGGGATCGCCATCAGCCCGGCGACCGGCAGGCCGGCGTCCCGCGCCATCGCCAGCAGCGCCGGCACGTCGGCGATCGCGCAGCCGCCCTTCTGGTCCTCGGCACCGATATTGACCTGGACGAAGCAGGCGGGGCGCTTGTCCGCGCGCTCCATCGCCTTGGCCAGCGCGGTCACCAGCGACGGGCGATCGACGGAATGGATCACGTCGAACAACGCCACCGCCTCCTCGGCCTTGTTCGATTGCAGTTGCCCGATCAGGTGAAGCACCGCGTCCGGATACGCCTCACGCAAGGCGGGCCATTTGCCCTCCGCCTCTTGCACGCGGTTCTCGCCGAAATCGCGTTGCCCGGCTTCGAGCAGTGGCAGGATCGCCTCGGCGGTTTGCGTCTTGGAGACGGCGATCAGCGTCACGTCGTCTGCCTTGCGCGACGCGAGCGCGGCGGCATGGGCGATCGACTGGCGAACGGATTCGAGCGCGGTTGCGGGATCGTGTGCGGACATCGGCGCTGCTATAGGCAGGGCCGTGCCCCGCCGCCACCCCGCCCAGCAGCCCCCGCTCAAGCTCCCCCGCCTGTGGCTGATTACCGACGAACGTATGGGCGACGGGCTGTGGCGCGCGCTGGCGGCATTGCCGCGCGGATCGGGAGTCATCGTACGCCATTATGCCACGCCCCTGGCGGAGCGCCGCGCGCTGCTGGCGAAGATTACGAAGCTTGCACGGCGCAAGGGTGCGATCGTGATTCGGGCCGGGGGCGTGCGGCTCGGCAGGGAACGCGGCGTGCACGGCAAGGGCTCGATCAGGCGCGGACAGATCCGGACCTGGGCAGCACATTCCCGGGCCGAGGCGCTGGCAGGGGTACGCGCCGGGGCCGACCTGATCTTCGTATCACCGGTCTTTGCCACCGCATCGCATCCCGGTGCCCCCGCGCTCGGGCCGATCCGCGCGGCGCAGATCATGCGCGGATTGCCGGTGCCCGCCATCGCGCTCGGCGGCATGACGAAACAACGCGGCTTGCGGTTACGACGATGTGGCTTCTACGGCTGGGCGGCGATCGATGCGTGGATCACGCCGCGCCGTTAGTATTAGAAGCGGAACGCGGTGCCGATATAGACGGCCTGGCTATCAACCCGGTTGTCATCCTTCAACCGCTCGAGCCGGTCGCGCTCGGTCTTGTAGCGTACGCCCGCCGTCACGGCGAGATTGCGCGTGAGCGAATAGGACCCACCAACGTCCAGCGCATAGTTCGGCGCTTCCTCGACCAGCTTCGGCGCGCCGGCGAGCGGACGATCGGAAATCGCCTTCACCTGCCCGCTGAACCGCTTGCCGGTATAGCTCAGGCCCAGATCCATGCGCTCGCGGCTGCCCGGCAGACCGGCCATATCGACGCGCGCCACATCGCTCGACAAGGCGAACTGCTTCCAGCCCACCGCCACGCCGAGATTATAGGCGATCGGTGCCAAGCTGACCTGCGGTGCCGCAACCGAGGCCGCGACGCCGTTGCGTTCGGCGTACAGCGCGCCACGAGTCGAGCGAGCACGCACCGCCACGGTCACGGCATGGCTGCCGGCGCGGCGCGACTCGGACGGCGTGAAACTGAAGCCGGTCGAATCGAGGCCGCCCCGCGCGAACACCGCCGCCAGCCGCGGATCGGCCGAAGCAGGCGTGAACGATCCGGCACCGCGCACCAGATTCACGCGCTTTTCCGTGCGATTCCCGCTCTCTGGCGCACCGATCGCAGGTGCCACGGCGATGCCGGCGGCGACCAGCGCCCCCAAAGCAATCCCGGCAATCGTGCGACCAGCGACCACGTTCACGTCCCCAACACGGCACAATTCGCGCCGCATTCTTCAAACTGCGCTTATCACGGTTCGATCCCGCGTCACCACCATGTGGAATCACTTTCTGAACGAGTGTTGCAATCCGCCCACAGGCAGGTCGTGCCGCCCGGACACGCCTGCTGCTTGCGGCAAGCGCGAGACCATCTATAGATGCGCATCCCTAGTATCCGTAATTTGCCCAGGAACCTGCCGATGATCCGCCTTCAGGCCCCGATTAAGGCCCCAGCCAAAGCGCTCGCGCTGCTGGCCGCGCTCGCTCTTCCGCTCGCCCTCGGGGCCTGCGGCGGTGGCAATAAAGGCCGGGTGAAGACCGATCTCGCGGCATCCAAGGTGACGACGATCGGCGTGAACGCCTATCTGTGGCGCGCCAGCCTCGACACGCTGAGCTTCATGCCGCTGGTGCAGACCGATTCCAACGGCGGCGTGATCGTGACCGACTGGTACATCAACCCGGCGATCGCGACCGAGCGCGTCAAGGTGACGGTGACGATCCTCGACCAGGATCTGCGCGCCGACGGCCTGCGCGTCGCGGCGCTGCGCGAAGTGAACCAGAACGGCCAATGGGTCGCCGCGCCGGTGAAAGCCGCGACGGTCCAGAAACTCGAAGATGCGATCCTGACGCGTGCGCGAGACCTGCGCCGCGCCGCCGTCGCCGGATAAGAAAGACAGAAATATGGCGTCGCGCTTCAATGCCTTGAAGGCGGACGCAGGCTGGCAGAAGGTTTGGGACGAGCGTTCCACCTTCGCGGCACGCGACGATTCGCCCAAGCCCCGCTCCTATGTGCTCGAGATGTTTCCGTACCCGTCGGGGCGGATCCATATGGGCCATGTGCGCAATTACACGATGGGCGACGTGCTCGCGCGCTACCGCCGGATGATCGGGCATGAAGTGCTGCACCCGATGGGGTGGGACGCATTCGGCATGCCGGCGGAAAATGCCGCGATGGAAAAGGGCGTGCATCCCGGCGCCTGGACCCGTGCCAATATCGCCACGATGAAGGCGCAGCTAAAACGGCTGGGCTTCGCGCTCGATTGGACGCGCGAACTGGCGACGTGCGAGCCGGACTATTACGGGCAGGAACAGGCGCTGTTCCTCGATCTGTTCAAGGCCGGTCTGGTCTATCGCAAGGAATCCGCGGTCAATTGGGATCCGGTCGACATGACCGTGCTGGCCAACGAACAGGTGATCGACGGGCGAGGCTGGCGCTCCGGCGCACTGGTCGAGCGGCGCAAGCTGTCGCAATGGTTCCTGAAGATCACCGATTTCGCCGACGAACTGCTCGATGGGCTGGGTGCGCTCGAGCATTGGCCGGACAAGGTGAAGCTGATGCAGGAGAACTGGATCGGCCGGAGCCAGGGGCTGACGTTCTCGTTCGACCTGTCGGATGGCGGCAAGGTCGAGGTCTTCACCACCCGCCCCGACACGATCTTCGGATCCAGCTTCGTCGCGGTCGCCGCCGATCATCCGATCGCGCGCACGCTGGCCGAGACGAACCCGGACGCCGCCGCCTTTATCGAATTGTGCAAGCGTGGCGGCACCACCGCCGCCGAGCTGGAAACGCAGGAAAAGCTGGGCTTCGACACCGGCCTGCGCGCGGCGCATCCGTTCGACAAGAATTGGGGTCTGCCGGTCTACATCGCGAACTTCGTGCTGATGGAGTACGGCACCGGTGCCGTGTTCGGCGTGCCGGCGCACGACCAGCGCGATCTGGATTTCGCGCGCAAATATAATTTGCCGGTCAAGCGTGTCGTCTCCGAAGGCGAGATCGAGGATCCGGTGTTCGTCGGGAACGAGGCTTATACCGGGCCGGGCGCCCTGGTGAACTCGCACTTCCTCGATGGCATGGATATCGAGGATGCCAAGCGCATTGTGATCCAGCGCGCCGAAGGTGAAGGCTGGGGCAAGGGATCGACCGTGTTCCGCCTGCGTGACTGGGGCGTCAGCCGCCAGCGGTATTGGGGCACGCCGATCCCGATCATCCATTGCGACGCCTGCGGCGCAGTGCCGGTGCCGCGCGAGCAATTGCCGGTGGTGCTGCCCGAGGATGTGACGTTCGACGTGCCGGGCAATCCGCTCGATCGCCATACCGGCTGGAACCGGGTCGATTGCCCATCCTGCGGGAAACCGGCGCGGCGCGAGACCGATACGCTCGACACGTTCGTCGATTCCTCCTGGTATTTCATACGCTTCGCCAGCCAGCCGGACGATCGGCCGTTCGATCGCGAGGTCGCCGAGAAGTGGCTGCCGGTCGGCCAATATATCGGCGGTGTGGAGCATGCGATCCTGCACCTGCTTTATGCACGCTTCTGGACGCGGGCGTTGAAGCATATCGGGCAGCTCGACGTGGCGGAGCCGTTTGCCGGCCTTTTCACGCAAGGCATGGTGACGCACGAGACGTACAGCCGCACGGTCGAGCAACTCGGCACGGACGGGACGGACGTGATCGTCAAGCCGCTCTGGCTCGGCCCCGACGATATCGAGCGGCGCGATGGCGGTGTATTCGACAAGGCGACCGGCGATACGGTTACGGTCGGCCGTGTCGAGAAGATGTCCAAGTCGAAGAAGAATACGATCGATCCTGAGCCGATCGTCGATCAGTACGGCGCGGATGCGGTGCGCTGGTTCATGCTGTCGGATTCGCCGCCAGAGCGCGATCTGCCGTGGAGCGAATCCGGCATCGACGGGTCGTGGCGCTTCATCCAGCGGCTGTGGCGGCTGTTCGATGGTGAAGCCGAGGCGACCGCTCCGGCCGAGGGGCGCAACGCCGCGCTCGATCGCAAGCTGCACCAGACGATCGCCGGCATCGCCGCCGATATCGAGGCGCTGTCGTTCAACAAAGCGGTCGCCAAGCTCTACGAACTGACCGGAATGATCGAGAAGTCCACGCCCTCGGCCTCCCGCAGCGAGGCGATCGCCACGCTGATGCGGCTGGTCGCGCCGATGGCACCGCATCTGGCGGAGGAAGCCTGGTCGGTCGCCGGCCAATCCGGGCTGATCGCCGATGCGCCTTGGCCAGAGGTCGATGCGGCGCTTTTGGTCGAGGACGAGGTGACGATCGCGCTGCAGGTCAACGGCAAGCTGCGCGACACGGTGAAGGTCGCCAAGGGCACGCCGAAGGACGCGATGGAGGCGCTGGCGCTGGCCAATGCCAATGTGCAGCGCATTCTGGACGGCGCGACGCCGAAAAAGATCGTCGTCGTCCCCGATCGTCTGGTAAACCTCGTCGTATGAAGCGTCTCGCCAGCCTTGCTCCGCTGCTTTTGTTGGCCACTGGCCTCCTATCGGGCTGCGGCCTGCAACCATTGTACAGCGGCGGCGGATCGGGCGCGGTGGCGACGGCGCTGACCCGGATCGAGGTCGCCCCGATCGAGGGCAAATCGGGCTGGCTGATGGCGAATGCGCTGAACGATCGGCTGGCGGCGGGCAAGACCACGCCGCTTTACCGGCTGGAAGTGAAGCTGGAGGACAAGATCAGCGGCCTCGGCGTGCGCGCCGACAACAGCGTCGCGCGCGAACGGCGGACGCTGCGCGCGCGCTACCAACTGGTCGATCTCGCCAATGGCACGGTGCTGCTCGATGCGACGGCCGGCTCCGATGCGGGGATCGATGTGGTCGGGTCCGAATATGCCACGATCGCGGCGGAGAACACCATGCTGGAGCGCCTGTCAGGCATCGTCGCCGACCAGATCGTCTCGCGCATCGCACTCTACGATCGGCGAACCACGCCCAAGACGCCTTAGCGCCGGCCGTAAAGGCGCTCCGATGAAGGCCCCCCGATGAAAGCCAACGCCAACCAGATCCGTGCGGCGATCGATGCCGCCAGCCCCGATATCCGCCTGTTCCTGCTCCACGGGCCCGACGAAGCCGGCGCGCAGGATCTGGCGATCCGGCTGGCACGCAAGATGGGGCCGGAGGCAGAGCGGGTAGATCTCGAGCCTTCGACGCTGAAATCGAACCCCGGCCGGCTGGCGGACGAGGCAGCGTCGCTCTCGTTGTTCGGCGGCGCGCGGCATATCCGTATTTCCGGCGCGGGTGAGGAGAGCCTCGAAGCGTTCACCTTGCTGCTGGAAACCGAACGCGCCGGAAATCCGGTGGTGGCGATCGCTCCATCGCTCAAGGGCACGGCCAAGGTGGTGAAGCTGGCGCAGAGCTCGCCGCGCGCGATGGCCTTTGCCTGCTACGTGCCGGAGGGCGCGGAGGCGGACCGGATCGTTTCGACCATCGCGCGCGAACTCGGCATGCGCACCACCGGCGACACGGCGACGCGGCTGGCCAGCGCGAGCGGCGGCGACCGCGCGGTGATGACGCGCGAACTGGAGAAATTGTCGCTCTTTCTCGATGCCGCGCCGGATCGCCCGCGCGAAATCGACGACGCGGCGCTGGATGCGATCGGCGCGGATCTGGGCGATGCAGAGATGAGCCGGGCGATCGACGCTGCGATCGAGGGGCAGCCCGATCTGGTCGGTGCGGAACTGGCGCGGCTCGATGAGGCCGGCGTCTCGCCCATCCCGGTGCTGCGGCAACTCGCGCGGCGACTGATGTCGCTGGCCGAACTGCGCGCGCAGGTCGATGCCGGGGCAGGGGTGGCACAAGTGACGGAAGGCGTGTTCTTCCGCGAAAAGGCGATCACCGCACGGGCGTTGCGTCATTGGCGCAGCGACAAATTGGCCGAGGCGATCGGCCGCGTCCGTGTGGCCGAACGGGCGATGATGGGCTCAGCGACCGCAGGCGCGGTGCTGGCCAAAGCCGCGATCGTCGCCGTCGGCCGGATGGCCGCCCGGCAGCGCTAGACTTAGATCCGTTCGCCGGTAAGCCTCTGACAAACCATGTCTAATTGGTCGAGCGTGGCATAGCTCAGGGTGAGGGAGCCACCCTTGGCGCTGTGTGCGATGCGCACCGACAGGCCGAGCAGATCGCCGAGCTGGTGTTCGAGCGCCGCGAGATCGGCATCCCGTCCGCCATCACCGCCCGATCGCGCCCGCTGATCCGGCTTGGCCGCCCGCGCGAGTCGTTCGGTTTCGCGCACCGACAGTCCCTTCGCCACGACCTGGTCGGCCAGGGTCTCGACATCCGGCGCACCGATCAGCGCGCGGGCATGGCCCATCGTCAGCTCGCCGGTCACGACGCGTTCCTGCACCGGGCGCGGCAGATCGAGCAGGCGCAGCAGGTTGGCGATATGGCTGCGCGACTTGTGGACGAGCTTGCCCAGCACTTCCTGCGTGTGGCCGAAATCGTCGATCAGGCGATGATACGCCTCCGCCTCTTCGATCGCGTTGAGATCCTGGCGTTGGATATTCTCGACCAAAGCGACTTCGAGCGTCTCGGCATCATCGAAATCCCGAACGATCACCGGCACTTCGTGAAGGCGGGCACGCTGCGCCGCGCGCCAGCGGCGTTCGCCGGCCACGATCTGATAGCCCTTGCCATGCGGCCGTACGACGATCGGTTGGATCAGTCCGCGCGCAGCGATCGAGGTCGCGAGTTCTTCGAGCGCCGCTTCATCGAAATGACGGCGTGGCTGACCCGGATGCGGGCTGAGCGACCCGACGGGCAGCGTGCGGAGACCCGCCGAAACGGTTTCGCTGCCACCGACCGGCTCCTCGCGCGCCATATCGCCGAGCAAAGCATTGAGACCGCGGCCCAGTCCGGAGCGCGGCTTGGGACGGGACGATTCGGGAGCGAGAGGATCGGTCATGCGGCCTTCGCGGACGGAGGGGTCGATTTCGGCAAGCGAACGATCAGTTCGCGAGCAAGCGCGATATACGCTTCCGATCCCGAACACCGATAATCGTAGATCAAGGCGGGCAATCCATGGCTCGGCGCCTCGGACAGCCGCACATTGCGCGGGATGACCGTTTCGAACACCACCCGCCCAAGCACCGCACGGACGTCCGCAGACACCTGATCGGTTAGGCGATTGCGACGATCGTACATCGTCAGCGCCACGCCAAGGATCGACAGCCCGGGATTGAACTTCTCCCGAATACGCTCGACCGTACCTAACAGCTGGCTCAACCCCTCCAGCGCAAAGAACTCGCATTGCAGCGGCACGAGCAGCGAATTGGCCGCGACCATCGCGTTCAACGTAAGCAATCCAAGCGATGGCGGGCAATCGATCAGCACGACGTCCCAGCGATCCTCGCACCGATCAAGCGCGCGGTTCAGGCGGTGGGTGCGCTCCTGATATTCGACCAGTTCGATCTCGGCGCCGGACAAATCGGCCGTCGCAGGAACGATATCGAGCTTGGGGACGCAGGTCGGGACGGCAGCTTCCGTAACCGGCATTTCGCCGAGCAGGACATCGTAAATCGACTTTTCGCGATCGGCACGATTGATGCCGAGGCCGGTCGACGCATTACCCTGCGGGTCCATATCGATCACCAGCACGCGCATGCCCGTCGCGGCCAAGGCCGTACCGAGGTTGATCGCGGTCGTCGTCTTGCCGACGCCACCCTTTTGATTTGCGACCGCTATGACATTCATCGACGCGCTATCCCGCTGGCAATTACGATGAGCGATGTGGGATCAGTTATGCTCTGTTCCACGTGGAACGTACCATGCCACGAGAGTTTCGCCTGCGCCACCTCTTCGCGCGCGCTGCGACCCTTTGGCAACAACCAAAGTGTATCTTTTCGTGCCGTATGGACCGCCGATTCGAGAAGCGCGGATACCGGCGCGACCGCCCGAGCCGATATAATGCCCGCTTTGACCTTCGCGGTTTCTATCTTGGAGCCCACAACGGAAATGGTGTCGGTAAGAGCGAGACGATCCACAGCATCCTGAAGAAAATCGACCCTGCGGCGACGCGGTTCGACCAAAATCGTCGGTAGTCCGCTCAAAATACCTACGATCATTCCGGGAAAGCCGGCACCGGTGCCGATGTCCACCCATGGCCCATCCGCCTTTCCCGACAGAAGCACGAGTTGGGCCGAATCGACGATGTGACGGGACCAGATCATCGGCAGGGTGGATGCCGCAATCAGATTCTGCCGAGCCGATTCCATTTCCACCATATGGGCGAAATCGCTGAGCCGATGCAGTGCGACATCGCCGAACTGTTCTTCGATCCAGTTCCTGGCTTCGTCCTTGGTCATGCCGCAATCCTTTTGGCGTGAAGCATGATCGCAGTGAGCGCAGCCGGCGTGATCCCCCGAATGCGCCCAGCCGCACCGAGGGTGGCAGGGCGCGCGGTGCCCAGACGCTCGATCATCTCGTTCGAAAGCCCGGGAATGGCGGCGTAATCCAGCTCTTGGGGCAGGGCGATGGCATCGTTCGACCGAAGGCGCATCACATCCTCCGCCTGTCGAGTGACATAGGGAGCATAGCGCGCGTCTTCGACAGCCTCAGCGATCACCGCCGCGTCGTATCGGTCGGCCAAGTCCGGCGCGACCTGCGCGATCGAGACCGTGGCGATCCTGAGCCATTCCGCGCCCGAACGATTGCCACTCAGGTTCACATCGCCGATCGTGCTGACGGGAACCTGAAGGTCCAGGCGTGATGCAATCTCGGCCAATGCCTGGCGGCGCTCCGAGAAACGCTGGCGGCGCTCACGACCGACACAGCCCGCCGCATCCGCAATCGCACCAAGCCGGGTCTCTGCATTATCGGCCCGCAACCGCAGACGATATTCCGCGCGAGCGGTGAGCATCCGATACGGTTCGGTAACGCCCTGAAGCACGAGGTCGTCGATCATAACCCCAAGATAACTCGACGTCCGATCGAGAATCACCGGCGCAATTTCCAGGGCAAGCGCCGCCGCGTTCAGGCCCGCGATCAGGCCTTGCCCTGCCGCTTCCTCATAGCCGGTCGTCCCGTTAATCTGGCCAGCACAGAACAGGCCCGGCAATGCCCGGATCTCCAACGTGGGCTCCAATGCGCGGGGATCGATATGATCATATTCGACCGCATAGCCTGGCATCGTGATCCGCGTGCGTTCCAGCCCGGGGATGGAGCGGATCATGGCCTCCTGCACATCGGTCGGCAGCGATGTTGAAATACCGTTGGGATAGATCAGCGGATCGTCGAGTCCCTCGGGTTCGAGGAACACCTGATGACCGTCACGATCACCGAACCGGTGGATCTTGTCTTCGATCGACGGGCAATAACGTGGGCCCACGCCTGCGATATCTCCACCGAACAAAGGCGACCGGTGGAGCGAGGCGCGAATGATATCGTGCGTCTGCTCGGTCGTCCGTGTGATCGCACAGAACAGTTGCGGTAAATTACGACCCCGCGATGCCGGCGACATCGTCCAGGGATCGGTGTCACTGAACTGCTGATCCAGCTGTGACCAATCGATCGTACGGCCATCCAAGCGGGGCGGCGTGCCGGTCTTCAGCCGGGTCATCGGTAGCTTTGCGTCACGCAATTGCAGCGCGAGTTCGGTTGCCGCCGCTTCGCCGATCCGTCCGCCGGTCAACCGTTCCTCGCCGCGAAACATGCGCGCGCCGAGAAATGTCCCGGTCGCCAGCACGATCGCACGACTTTCCAGCGTGCGACCATCGGCCAGTCGGAGGCCGTTGATGGTGTTCGTCGCATCGCAAGCCAATGCTACCGCCTCACCGGAGACGACCTCCAGATTGACCTGTTCAGCGATCATCCGTTGGATTGCGGCAGCGTAATGCTTGCGATCCGCCTGAACACGCGGGCCTTGTACTGCGCTGCCTTTGCTCCGGTTCAGCATGCGATAGTGGATGCCGGCGGCATCGGTAGCACGCGCCATCAGGCCATCGAACGCATCGACTTCGCGAACCAGATGACCTTTACCCAGTCCGCCGATCGCGGGATTGCAAGACATGAAGCCGATCTTGGCGGGATCGAAGCTGAGCAAGGCCGTCCTTGCACCACGGCGCGCTGCTGCTGCGGCCGCTTCTACACCCGCATGACCGCCACCCACGACGATGACATCGAATTTCGTCATGAACAGCAGCTAGGTATTTCATGCCACCGAGTCAAAACCGTTCCACGTGGAACATCACTTTCCGATGCAAAAATTTCCGAAAAGCGTGTCGAGCATGGCTTCCGTATCACTGTGCCCGGTGATCCGGTCGAGCATCGCGAGAGCGGTGCGCAAATTTTCCGCGACGATCAGCGCATCGGAATATCCCGCGGCCATTGCGATCATTTGAGAGCATTGCGCCGCGAGATCGCGTTGGCGGTGGTTCAAGGCAATTTCGTCGAGCCGAGGCAACATCGATCGCGCCTGAACTTCGACCATCTGCCAAAGTTCGGGAAGACCTATTCCCGTCGCGGCGGACAGGCTGATCTTCCGATCCGGTGGCATATTCTCGCGTCCCGGCTGATCGGCTCGGGGATGAAGCCAAAGCGCATTTTCCGGACCTGGCTCGTCACCCAACCACAAAACGATATCCGCATCCTGCACGGCACGTTGCGCACGGACGATGCCGATCGCCTCTATCGGGTCATCGGTAGCTTCAGCTAAACCGGCGGTGTCGGTCAGCAGATACGCCACGCCGTTGCGGCTGACCGGAACGTCGATGCGATCACGCGTTGTCCCCGCGATCGGCGACACGATCGCCGCCTCGCGATCCGCCATCGCGTTGAACAGGGTGGACTTGCCACTGTTCGGGGGACCGGCGAGCACAATATGCACGCCATCGCGCAGTCGCTCGATCGGTGGCTGGTCGAGCACCGCGTCGATATCTTTTGCCAGTGTGGCGGCTTCGGCGACGATGTCCTGCAGGGCGAGGGGAGCGACATCGTCTTCGTCCGAGAAATCGAGTTCCGCCTCGACCCGTGCAGAGAGAGTCAGCAGACGCGATGACCAGCCCTCGATCCTGCGCCGCACGCCGCCATCGGCTGCGGTGATGGCTGCACGCCGCTGTGTTTCGGTTTCGGCGGAGAGAAGATCGCCCAGACCCTCCGCCTCGGTGAGATCGATTCGCCCCGCCATCAGCGCACGGCGGGTGAATTCGCCCGGTTCCGCCATGCGCAGTCCGGGCATCGCCCCCAACACCCGTTCGACAGAAGCCACGACCGCGCGACCACCGTGGAGATGCAGCTCGACCAGATCCTCGCCGGTCGCCGTCGCGGGTCCGCGAAACACCAGCACCAACGCCGAATCGAGCATATCGTCATCGGCCGGATCGCGCAGACGGCGTAGCGCCGCATGCCGTTCTGCGGGCAGGGTGCCGGCGAGGGTCGTCGCAGCCGCCAGCGCGCCCGCACCACTGATCCGCAAGACGGCTATCGCCGCAGGCGGGGCACCGCTCGATACGGCGAAGATCGTGTCTCCGATCGACAAACGGTCAGCTTCCGGTCTTGCTCGTACCGTCGAACAGCTTGCGCCAGAAATTCATCCCCGCATCGCCCATCGGTGCCCAGTTGCGCATCATGCCCTCGAGCAGTTCGGGCGCGATCACGCCGTCCATCGCGTCGGTCAACGAGGCGATATATTTGTCGTGCACCGGCGTGAGATCCGGCAGGCCCATCATGCGGCGCGCTTCCTCGGGCGAACATTCGACTTCGACATTGAACTTCATGACCGCTTCTCCGCTTGAGCCACGGCGCGGCGGCGCATAGGCTTTATCCATGTATGCGCGCGACATCGCCGAAATCGCAACGCCCATCGGCATGGTGCGGATCGTCGGCGATGCCAAAGCGGTGAAATCGATCGAGATCGGATCGGACAAGACCGACGAGATGCAGCCGCACACCGGTGCGGTAGCGATCGCAGCGGATCAGATACGCGCTTGGTTTGCTGGCGAGCTGCGCCGGTTCGATCTGCCACTTGGTCCGGCGGCGACGGTGCGTGGACAGGCGCTGCGCGATGCCATGATCGCAATTCCCTATGGGGAAACAATGAGTTATGGTGAACTCGCAAGATCGGTCGGATCCAGTGCGCGAGCGATCGGACAGGTTTGCGCGCGCAATCCGTTCCCGATCGTCGTGCCATGCCACCGGGTGCTCGACGCGAATGGATCGCTCGGCCGATATTCGGCCGGGGCAGGGCCGACGACCAAATCCTGGCTGCTCGATCATGAGCGGCTTCTTTCCGGAAGGACTTTATTATGACGGCCATGATCTCCATCGCCACGCTCGACCATGAAGGTGCCTTCGCCGCCTATGTCGCCGAGCCGACCGGCAAGCCCAAGGCCGCGATCATCGTGATCCAAGAGATTTTCGGGGTGAACACCGGCATCCGCCGTAAATGCGATACGCTGGCCGAGGCCGGCTATCTCGCCATCGCGCCGGACCTGTTCTGGCGGATCGAACCGGGCATCGACCTGGATCCCGATATTCCCGAGCAGATGCAGAACGCCCTGTCGCTGATGGGCAAGTTCGATCAGGATAAGGGCATTGCCGATATCGAGGCGACGATCCGCTTCGCACGGGAGAAGGTGGACGGCGGCAAGGTCGGCGCGGTCGGTTACTGCCTCGGCGGGCGGCTGGCGTTCATGACCGCGGCGCGCACCGATATTGATGCCAGTGTGGGCTATTACGGCGTCGGGATCGACGGATTGCTGGGCGAGAAGCACGCGATCGCCCGTCCGGTGCTGCTGCACGTGCCGGTCGAGGATCATTTCGTCGACAAGGATGCGCAAAGCCGCATGCATGCCGGGCTGGACGATCATCCCAAGGTCACGTCGTACGATTATCCCGGCGAAGACCACGGCTTCGCAACCGAGATCGGCGCGCGGCGATCTGAGGCTGCGGCCAAGCTGGCGGACAAACGGACGGCGGCGTTCTTCGCCGAGCATCTCGGCTGAATCCACCTCAATCAGGTACGATCCCAACCCTCCGTTCGCCTGAGCTTGTCGAAGCAAGTTTCGACAGGCTCAGGCGAACGGAAATGGGGTTACGGTCCAGACGTTGCGGTCAGCCGATCACCGAACCCACGAGTGGATGCACGTCGTGCCAGCCTTCGAAGATCATCTTGCCGGCGACGTACAGGATGATGACCAGCCCGACCCACGCGATCCAGCGATAGCGTTCGATGTATTTGGCGATGATGTTCGCCGCGATGCCCATCAGCGCGACCGACAGGATCAGGCCGATGACCATGATGCCGGGATGCTCGCGCGCGGCACCGGCCACGGCCAGCACGTTGTCGAGGCTCATCGACACGTCCGCCACCGCGACGGCCCAGGCGGCGGCGATGAAGCTCTTGGCGGGGCGGATGCCGCTGGTTTCGTCGCCATCCACCTCGGGCGAACCACCGGGCGCGCTTTTGGGACGCAGTTCGCGGTACATCTTCCACGCCACCCACAGTAGCAGCAGGCCGCCGCCGAGCACGAGACCGTAATGCTTGAAGCTCTCCAGACCGTAGAGCACCGCGACCGCGAAGACGACGCGCAGGATCAAGGCGGCGAGGATGCCGATCGCGATCACCTTCTTGCGCTGGTCCGCAGGCAGGCCGGCGGCGAGCGCGCCGACGATGATCGCGTTATCCCCGGCCAGCGCCACATCGAGCAGGACGACGGTGGCGAACGCGGTCAGTGCCGAGGCGGTGGCGATGTTGGCGAAATCACTGACGATGTGATTCCACAGCCAGCTCAACGACATCGGTTCGACGACCGGAACCGCAGCAGCGGACAGCAGGGCGATGAGGCTCAAAGGATCGACTCCGCGAAATAGGTGACGTCGGGCATGGGTTCGTAGAATCCGTGCAGCAGATCGCGCCATTTTGCATATCGATCGGATGTGCGGAAGCCGTCGCGATGGGATGCGATATCCTCCCACATCACGACGAGGAGGTAGCGATCAGAGCGCTCGGCGGCCGGGCGGACGTCGAGCGAGACGAAACCGGGAGAGGCCGCGATCAGCGGACGGGCCTTGTGCATCGCGGCTTCGAAGGCGGCGGATTGGCCGGGGCGGATGTGGAGGAGGGCGTGTTCGAGGATCATTTCGGGCTGGTCCTCGTGTGGGGCGGGCGTGGGCAAAGCCCACGCCGTCGGCCGGGCTTTTAGCCCGCCGGCCGAGCTTGTGCGAGTCAGCCGGGCGTGGCCGGCTACCGCACTGCGCTACTGATTCATGCTTTCGAAGAAGTCTTCGTTGGTCTTCGAATCCTTCATCTTGTCGAGCAGGAACTCCATTGCATCGATCGTGCCCATCTGCATGAGGATGCGGCGCAGCACCCACATCTTCGACAGCTTGACCTTGTCGACCAGCAGTTCGTCCTTGCGCGTGCCGGACTTGCCCACGTCCAGCGCCGGGAAGACGCGCTTGTCGGCCACCTTGCGGTCGAGCACGATTTCCGAGTTACCCGTGCCCTTGAATTCCTCGAAGATCACTTCGTCCATGCGGCTGCCGGTATCGATCAGCGCCGTCGCGATGATCGACAGCGACCCGCCTTCCTCGATGTTGCGTGCCGCACCGAAGAAGCGCTTCGGGCGCTGCAGGGCGTTCGCGTCGACACCGCCGGTCAGCACCTTGCCTGACGAGGGCACGACGGTGTTGTAGGCGCGGCCCAGACGCGTGATCGAATCGAGCAGGATCACCACGTCCTTCTTGTGCTCGACCAGACGCTTGGCCTTCTCGATCACCATTTCGGCGACCTGCACGTGGCGCTGCGCCGGTTCGTCGAAGGTGGAGGAGACGACCTCGCCCTTCACGCTGCGCTGCATGTCCGTCACTTCTTCCGGGCGTTCGTCGATCAGCAACACGATCAGGAACACTTCCGGGTGGTTCTCGGAAATGGCGCGGGCGATGTTCTGCAGCATCACCGTCTTGCCAACGCGTGGCGGCGCGACGATCAGCGTGCGCTGGCCCTTGCCCTGCGGCGAGACGATATCGATGACGCGCGCGCTCTTGTCCTTCTGCGTCGGATCGAGCGTGTCGAGCGTCAATTTCTGTTCGGGATAGAGTGGGGTGAGATTGTCGAAATTCACGCGGTGGCGCACCGCATCGGGATCGTCGAAATTGACCTTCGACGGCTTCACCAGCGCGAAATAGCGTTCGCCGTCCTTCGGCCCGCGAATCTCGCCCTCGACCGTGTCGCCGGTACGCAGGCCGAACTTGCGGACCTGATTGGGCGAGACATAGATGTCGTCCGGTCCGGCGAGATAGTTGGACTGTGGCGACCGCAGGAAGCCGAAGCCGTCGGGCAGCACTTCGATCGTGCCCTCGCCCATGATCATCTCGCCCTCTTCGGCCTGGACCTTGAGGATGGCGAACATCAGATCCTGCTTGCGCAGAGTCGATGCGCCTTCGACGCCGAGCTCTTCGGCCATGCTGACCAGTTCGGCCGGTTTCTTGTTCTTGAGGTCTTTGAGATGCATGGGTCTAGCGTCCGGCTCGTCGTGGGGATTTTGGCATCGGTATGTTCCGCGAAGGATTCGCTGGGCGATGCTGGAGGGAGGATGCCGGGCCGCGAGAACCGCATTGCCGACATTGATGCGACCTAAGAGGGGGTCGCCCCCAAGTCAACGGGCGTTGTTGGTTTAGAATTGCTCCCCTCCCTGGAAGGGAGGGGCTGGGGGTGGGTGGGTATGGGGCAATCGCTGCATTTCCCCGAGAGCGACCCACCCCCGGCCCCTCCCTTCCAGGAAGGGGAGAAGAAATCAGAACGGCTTCACCACCACCAGCACCACAATGATCGCCGCGGCGACCGCAGGCACCTCGTTCAACATCCGCAACTGCTTGCCGGTCAGCGTCGGTTTGCCCGCCGCCAGCTTCTTCGCATAACCGACCGCCCAGCCGTGATAGCCGCTGAGCGCCAGGACGAAGAGCAGTTTGCCGTGCAGCCACGCCTCGCCCCAATGCTGGCCGATCGTCGCCAGCGTCAGGCCCAGCAGCCAGACGAAGATCATCGCCGGCGTCAGGATGATCGTGCGCAATTTGCCCTCGCGCGTCACCCACAAGGCGGCCTCCTCGGCCCGGCCCGCCGCCAGCGCTTCCTGATGATAGACCAGATAGCGCGGCAGCATGAACAGGCCGGCCATCCAGAAGATGACGAAGATGATATGGGCCGCGAGATACCAATTATACGCCACGACCATTCGCTCCATCATCTCATCCGCACCCGCGCCAACAGCTGCTCGACATGGGCGATCGGCGTATCGGGAAGGATGCCGTGGCCCAGATTGAAGATATGCGGACGATCGGCGAACGCCGCAAGCACATGGTCGATGGCATCTTCGAGGGCAGCACCACCGGCAATCAGCGCCAGCGGATCCAGATTGCCCTGCACCGGCATATCCTTCGGCACGAACCGGTCGGCCCAGACGGGATCGACCGTCTCGTCCAGCCCGAGCGCATCGACACCCGTTTCGCGCGCATATGCGGGAAGCTTGCCGCCGGCCCCCTTGGGGAAACCGATGATCGGCGTATCCGGATGGCGCGCCTTCAGCCCGGCGACGATCGCCGCATTGGGTGCGATCACCCAGCGTTCGAACTGCGCCGGGCTGAGCGATCCTGCCCAGCTGTCGAACAACTGCACCGCCTCCACCCCGGCGGCGATCTGCGCGGAGAGATAGTCGATCGTCAGCGCGGTGATCGCATCGATGATCTCGGCGAAGGCCACCGGGTCGCCATAGGCCACGCGGCGCGTCTCGCCCTGATCCTTGCTGCCCTGCCCGGCGACCATATAGGTCGCGACGGTCCAGGGGCTGCCCGCAAAGCCCAGAAAGGTGGTTTCGGCGGGAAGAGAAGCGGCGACCCGCGCGACGGTGGCGTAGACCGGCTCCAGCCGCTCCGGCGCTGCCTGCAAGCTCGCCAGTGCCGTATCCACGAGCGCCGGGGCCAGACGCGGCCCTTCGCCCACACCGAAGCTCAGATCCTGGCCGAGCGCCCATGGCACCATCAGGATATCCGAAAACAGGATCGCGCCATCGAACCCGAACCGGCGTATCGGCTGCAACGTCACCTCCGCCGCTGCTTCCGGATCGGTGGCGAGCGCGAGGAAGCCGCCCTTGTCCGCCCGCAGCGCGCGATATTCGGGAAGATAGCGTCCCGCCTGGCGCATCAGCCAGACCGGGGGAGTTGCCCTGTGTTCACCCTTCAATACGCCGAGCAGGGCTTTGGTCGGGTTGGGGGATTGAGATGTTATCGACAAGCTGGCCGAGCCCTTACTTCTATAAAGAATTAGAATCTTGAAAAGGTTGTAGCGGTTGTTGGCGCGTGGGTGCCGGGGCTTATGCGTTCGTCCCCGAAATGCCAACAGCTTGACCGGAGCGCGCCCACGCACCGCTCGCGATTCCCGCGCGTCATCCCCGTTATCCACAGCCTGTGGGCGGAACCGGCGGGTGGGGACGGGATTGTGGACAAGTTAGCTTTTATCCCCGGCTTGGCGAGGGCGTCCGCTTGCGCTAGCGATTCTGCCGATGTTGTCCACAGACCTGTCCTGACCCGTGCGGTTGCACCTCCATCTGCTGTCGGATTCGACTGGCGAGACGCTGGAGAACATCGCCAAGGCCGCGCTGGCGCAATATGACGATGTCGAGACGATCCGCCACTTCTGGCCGATGGTCCGCACCGAGGCGCATCTGGAGCGTATCCTGCAGGAGATCGCGCAGAATCCGGGGCTGGTGATCTTCACGCTCGTCAACAGCACGGCGCGCGCCACACTCGAGGCACGATGCCGCAAGCTCGGCCTCTCTGCGGTCGCGCCGCTCGATGCGGTGAACGATGCGCTGTCGGGCATGCTTGGGCAACAGGCCAAGGCGCGGCCGGGGCGGCAGCACGTGCTGGACGAGGCCTATTTCGACCGCGTCGATGCGATCCAGTTCACGATGGCGCATGACGACGGCATCGGCTGGGAGAATTGGGAAGAGGCCGATATCGTGCTGGCCGGCGTCTCGCGTTCGTCCAAGACGCCGACCTCGATCTATCTCGCCAATCGCGGGTTCAAGACGGCGAACATTCCGATCGTGGTGGAATCGCCGCCGCCCGATACGCTGTACCGCCTGAAGAATCCTCTGGTCGTCGGGCTGACGACGAGTTCGGAACGGCTGATCCAGGTGCGGCGCAATCGCCTGCTGTCGCTCAATCAGGCGCCGGAAACGGCCTATGTCGATCACGATGCCGTCACGCGCGAGGTCGCATTCGCGCGGCGGATGTTCGCCGACAATGGCTGGCCGGTGATCGACGTGACGCGGCGTTCGATCGAGGAAACTGCGGCGGCGATCATCGCCCTGGTGCAGGAACGGCGCGGCGATGAAGGCAGCGGGGCGGCGGACGACGAATGAGCTTGCGGGTGATCCTGGCGTCGCAAAGCGCCTCGCGTCGGGCGATGCTGGAAGCGGCGGGGGTGCCGTTCTCGGCGATGTCGGCGGGCGTGGACGAAGAGGCGGCGAAGGCGTCGCTGCGCGATCTCAATGCGCGCGATCTCGCTGATGCTCTGGCCGAACTGAAGGCATTGCGCGTATCGGGGCGGGAACCGGACGCGCTGGTGCTGGGCAGCGATTCCGTCGTCGCACTGGAAGACGGCACCCTGCTCGACAAACCGGAGACTCGCGAACAGGCCGCCGATCATCTGCGCTTGATGTCGGGCAAGCGCCACGAACTGGTCAGCGCGGCAGTGATCGCGGAAGGGTGCAAGCCGATCTGGCGCGTGGTCGATCGCGCCAAGATGTATGTCCGGCCGCTGTCCGATGACTTCATCCAGACCTATCTCGATGCCGAATGGCCGGCGATTTCGGGCTGTGTCGGCTGTTACAGGATCGAGGGGCCGGGCGCGCAATTGTTCGCCCGGATCGACGGCAGCCAGTTCACCGTGCTCGGGCTGCCATTGCTGCCGGTGCTCGATTATCTGCGGGTGCGGGGAATATTGGCGTCATGACGAAGCCCTATGCCGAAGTGATCGGCGATCCGATCGAGCATGCCAAATCGCCGCTGATCCACACCTTCTGGCTGGATGCGTTGGGCATCGATGCCGAATATCGCGCGACGCAGGTGACGGCGGAAGATCTCGGCGGCTTCTTCGAGCGTCGCAAGGCCGATCCGGCCTGGAGCGGCTGCAACGTCACCATCCCGCACAAGCTCGCCGCGCTCGATCATGTCGCCGATCCGGGCGACGTGCGTGCGTCGATCGGCGCGATCAACACCGTGTTCCGGGGCGAGGATGGCGGGTTCATCGGCACCAACACCGACGCCGGCGGATTCTACACGCCGATTTCCGATCTGGATCTGGCGGGCAAGCCGGTGGTGGTGATCGGAGCCGGCGGCGCGGCGCGGGCGGTGCTGTTCGCATTGTCGCGGATCGGGGTCGGCCCGGTGACGATCCTCAACCGCAATGTCCTGAAGGGCGCGGCATTGCTGTCCGCGTTCGGGTTGAAGGGCAAGGCGCTGCCGCTCGGCCATGCGATTCCGGCCGCCGCCTTGCTGGTCAATACCAGCGCGCTCGGCATGGCGGGGCAGCCGCCGCTGGAGATCGATCTGTCGCCGCTGCCGGCCGATGCCCTGGTCTACGACGTGGTCTATGCCCCGCTCGAAACCGAATTGCTGGCGCAGGCACGCGATCGTGATCTCGACACGGTCGATGGGCTGGAGATGCTGGTCGGGCAGGCGGCGGTGGCGTTTGAACTGTTTTTCGGCGCCGCGCCGCCGCGCGATCGCGACGAGGAGTTGCGCGCGTTGCTGACGTCGTGATCGTGATCGTACAGCGATGATCGTCCTCGGCCTCACCGGATCGATCGGCATGGGCAAGTCTACGGTCGCACAGATGTTCGCCGATCGTGGCGTGCCGGTGTTCGATGCCGATGCCGCCGTCCACCGCCTGCAGGGTAAGGGCGGCCGGCTGGTCGCGGCGATCGAGGCGCGATTTCCGGGTACGACCGGGCCGGACGGCGTGGACCGCGCCGCGCTGGGCGAGCGCGTGCTGAACGATACGCCGGCGCTGAAGTGGCTCGAGGCGCTGGTTCACCCGGCGGTGGGCGAAGAGCGCGAGGCTTTTCTTGCCGCCCATGCCGCCGCTCCGCTGATCGTCTTCGACATCCCCTTGCTGTTCGAAACCGGCGGCGAATCGCGCGTCGACAAGGTCGCGGTGGTCAGCGCCGCGCCCGAAACCCAGCGCGCCCGCGTCCTTGCACGCCCCGGGATGAGCGTTGCGCGGTTCGAATCGATTCTCGCGCGCCAGGCCCCGGACGCCGAAAAACGCGCCCGCGCCGACTTCGTCATTCCGACCGGCGGTTCGCTGGACGAGACGCGTCGCGCGGTCGATGCGGTGATCGCTTGCGTGAGCGCCGGATAGGGACGATATTCCCTCAATGCGCGAGATCGTCTTCGACACCGAGACCACCGGATTCAGTTTCAAGGACGGCGACCGACTGGTCGAGATCGGGTGCATCGAACTGCTCAACAAAGTCGAGACCGGGCGCAGCTTCCACGCCTATTTCCATCCAGAACGCACCATGCCGGCCGAGGCGCAGCGCGTTCATGGGCTGAGCGACGCGTTCCTGTCCGACAAGCCGTTATTCCATGCCGGCGTCGATGATTTGCTGGAATTCATCGGTGATTCGCCGCTCGTCGCGCACAACGCGACGTTCGATTTCGGATTTCTCAATGGCGAACTTGTGCGCTGCGGCCGCACCGCGGTCGATCTGGCGCGGATGGTCGATACGATCGTGTTGGCGCGCGCGCGCCATCCCGGTGCCAAGCACAGCCTGGATGCGTTGTGCAACCGCTACGGCATCGATCGCAGCCACCGCGTCGTCCACGGCGCGCTGCTCGACGCGCAATTGCTCGCCCAGGTCTATGTCGAACTAACCGGCGGGCGGCAGATCGGCCTCACCTTGGTCAGCGAAACGATCGAGGTCCAGACCAGCTTTCAGCCCGATGCCGCGCCTGCAAAGGTGCGGCCGGCGCGGACTTTTTCAGCATCGGATGCGGAACTTGCACGGCATGCCGCGTTTATCGCCAAACTCACCAATCCGATCTGGGGAATGGGCGAAGGGGGGGCCGGGGCGTCCGGTTGACGTCACTGCCGGGGACGCCCAATCTGGGTGGCCCCAATAAGGAGAATGCTATGGAAATCCGGGTATCGGGCCATCAGGTCGCTACGGGCGACGCGCTGAAAACCCATGTCGAGGATCGGCTCCAGGGCATCGCCACCAAATATTTCGCGCGCGCCATATCCGCGCACGTCACCTTCGGAAAAGGCCCGCACGACAGCTTCACCTGCGATATCGTGGCCCATGTGATGCACGGCTTGGTGCTGAAGGGCAGCAATGAGGGGCGCGATGCGCATGTCGCGTTTGAAGGTGCCGCCGCGAAGATCGAGACGCAGTTGCGTCGCTACATGCGCCGCCTGAAGGATCGCAACGCCGGCACTGCCGTCGCGGCACAGGACGAGATCGCGTATGACAATGCGGGGTATACGTTGTTCCAGGAGGCGGCGCAGGATGTAGAGCCCGAGGATCATCCGCTGATCATCGCCGAAACCCGCGTCGACGTTCCCGAATCGAGCGTTTCGGACGCTGTGATGATGCTCGATCTGCGCAACACCACGGCCTTGCTGTTCAAGAATAGCGGGTCGGGCGCGTACAACATGGTCTATCGCCGTGGTGACGGGACGATCGGCTGGGTCGAGCCGCAGCGCGCCAGCTGATCCAAGACGCTATTCTCCGGGCCGGTTCGGCGTTAAAGGCGCTCACCGGCCCGGAGGCTGGTTCGGGGGGCAGGTTCGTGGCCGGAATATCATGATGACCGATTTCAGCGATGTATTGCTGCCCGACACCGTGGTTCAGAGTGTCGCGGCGGCCAGCAAGAAGACGTTGCTGCCGCAACTCGCCGCGATCCTCGCCGGCGCGCACGATCTTGACGCCAAGACAGTGGGCGACGTGCTGATCGCGCGGGAGAAGCTCGGCTCGACCGGCTTCGGCGGCGGTGTGGCCATTCCGCACGGCAAACTACCCGGCTTGACCAAGGTGGTAGGGCTGTTCGCGCGGCTGACGCAGGGGATCGATTTTCAGGCGATCGACGATCTGCCGGTCGATCTGGTGTTCGTCTTGCTCTCGCCGGTCGATGCCGGGCCGGACCATTTGAAAGCGCTCGCGCGCGTATCGCGGCGGCTCCGCGATCGGGCGTTCGTCGCCAAATTGCGTGGTGCGGGTTCGCGCGACGCGCTTTATGCTTTGCTGACCGTCGACGAAGCACGCGATGCCGCCTGAAACGGGCGCGGTCGAGGGCGAGCAGGCGCATTTCCGCGCGCTCGAATCGCTCTATGCCGCCGCGCCGATCAATCTTTTGTTCGAATCCACGCTGGAAATCCCCGAACGCGGCATCGCGCGAATCCATTTCCGGATCGACGAACGGTATTTCCATGCCGCAGGTGCCGCGCATGGCACGAGCTATTTCAAGATGCTCGACGATGCGGCCTTCTATGCCGCGAACAGCCTGGTGACCGATCGTTTCCTGCTCACCACCGCTTTCAACCTTTTGCTGACCAAGCCGTTAAAGGCGGGCCCCGTGATCGCGGAGGGCCGCTGGATCAGCGGTCAGCGTCGCGTATTCGTTGCCGAATCGCGGCTGATCGACGCCGAGGGCGAGGAAGCGGCGCGTGGCACCGGCACTTTCATGAAATCGCGCATTCCACTCGCCGGTCTGCCGGGATACCGCGCCGCGCCATGAGTGGACGGCTGCCCAGCGGCATGTTGGTCAGTGCATTGCTGCGGCGGGTCAACGATGCCGGCGGTATGGGCATGATGCTCGCCAGGGGCAATGCCCAAGGTGGCGGCATCCTTGTCATAGCATTGGAAAACAACGCTAATCCGCGCGCGCTGGAGCGTGGAATCGGGCCGGACGGACAAGTGACGTTGATCGCCTGGACACCGCAAGATGTGGATGATCCGGCGCAGGTAACCGACTATTGGCAGCGTCGACGCCGAAACGATCCCGATTTGTGGGTGATCGAACTGGACATCCCGTTTGCCGAACGGTTCGCCGCTGAAACGATCCTCGACGGTTGACGTGCTGCGGCGCACCATGCAGGAGCGCCGTGTTGTCAAAAGCGTTGTGTCGAAGCGGGTGCGATCCGGGTCGATTACGCAGTCGGGGGGCTCGCCCGGACGATCGCTCCATCAGGGTGGAGATCGCGATCGCTTCCGCGCACCAACCGCATAATATGAAGTTTGAATGTCGTTTCTTCAACGCGCCGCAACCCTTGCGGCGATGACGCTTGGAATGGTCACCATGATTGGTGCCAGCACTCCGGGCTTCGCATATCAGGGCAATCATGAGGTAAACGCAGCCGATCCGGCAATCGTTCCCATGCCCGCGCAAATTCCTGCCGCAGCCGATACGCTTTCCCCCACTACGCCCACCGCAGAACCTGCCATCGCGCAGAGCGAGGATGACGGCTATGAAAGCCTCTCCGAAGCGGTCGCCGATCAGGACACCCCAGCCGATCTCAATCAGGATCTCACCTGCCTCGCCGGCGCGATCTATTTCGAATCGAAGGGCGAGCCGCTTTCGGGCCAGCTCGCCGTCGCCGAAGTCATCATCAACCGTGCCAAATCGGGCCGCTTCGGCTCCTCGATCTGTGGTGTGGTCAAGCAGCGCGGCCAATTCTCGTTCGTACGCGGTGGGCAGATCCCGGCCGTTGCCAACAACCGCGATTATCGCACCGCCATCGCCGTCGCGCAGGTCGCGATGGGCGACGATTGGGAAAGCCCCGCGCCGAATGCGCTGTATTTCCACGCCCGCCGCGTCTCGCCGAGCTGGCGGATGCAGAAGGTCGCGGCGATCGGGAACCATGTGTTCTACCGCTGATCGCGCGCTTTCGGCTTTACCTGTTCGTGTAATGTTCTAGATCGGGTGGATGCTCCAGCGTCCGCCCGATTCCTGTATCGACGCTCCCGGTTCGCCGTTGTGCGCCATCGACGTGTGTCGCGGCACGACGCGAATGCTGCTGCGCCACGATCTCGTCGCAATGGGAGAGGTGCCGCTCGAGGGCGGACGCCGCGCCGATCTGATGGCGATCGATGCGCGCGGGCAGATCGTCATCGTCGAGATCAAGGTGTCGCGGGCCGATCTGCTCGGCGACGGCAAGTGGACGGATTATCTCGCGCACTGCGATCGTTTCTACTGGGCGATTCCCGCCGGCTTCGATGCCTCGCCGCTCGACGGATCGGCGTTCCTGCCCGAACGGACCGGTGTCATCGTCGCCGATCGCTATGACGCCGCGATCGTGCGCGAGGCGCATAGCGACCCGTTGCCGGCCGCGACGCGCAAGCGCTGTACATTGGCCTTTGCCCGGCGGGCGGGCCGGCGGTTGATCGGGGCGATCGATCCCGATGCGGATGGGCTGGCCTGGCCGTAGGGCTTTGCGTCTGAAGCATTCCTAACCCCGTTCGCCCTGAGCCTTTCGAAGGGCGTGTTTGGGGCAAGTGCTTCGACACGGACGGGGAATAGGTTTAACCTGGCAGCGTTTAAAACTTCGGCCCAGCCACCGCCGCGCGTTTCGTCTTCGGCGCATCGGCCAGTTCCTTCGCCACGGCCGGCGATCGCACATCCAGCTTGGCATATTCGCGGGCCGACTGGCCGGAGAGCAGATCGGCCTGGTCCGGATCCGCGCCGGCGGTGAGCAGGGTGTGGATCATCGCCAGATCGCGGCGGCGCACCGCGACGATCAGCGCGGTTTCGCCGTTGGAATTGCCGTAATTGACGTTGGCCCGGCCCGCGATCAGCTTCTCGATCAGGTCGTTGCGTCCCCGGCTCGCCGCCAGCACGATCGGCGCGGTGCCGGCATTGTCCCGCACATTCGGGTTGGCACCACGCGACAGCAGATAGGTGAGATAGGTGCCGCTGCCGTTCTGAATCACGATGTGCAGCGCGGTTTCGCCATTGCTCACCGAACGCGTGTTGATCACCGTCGTGCCGGGCTTGTTCAGCGCCTCCTCGACATCATTGCCCTTCTCGTTCTTCACAGCGTCGAGGAACTTGTAGCCCTCGGACTGCTGCTGGGCGGAGGCGATGCCCGGTGCGGTGGCGACCAGGGCGGCAACGAGCGCGATGCGAATGGATTTGGCGACCATCGTGACGGGGAACCTCGACAGATTACGGAACGGGATATGTGGGCCTGAACTTGCGCTCAAACTTGCGTCCCTGCCCTTAACAGATCATGGCTGGCCGCGCCATGAACCAGATCGTCCGTCTGGCCGCCGCGCTGTCGATTGCGTGTCTGCCCATCGCCTGTTCCAGTCCCTCTCCGCCCGCCGCCAGCCCGCCGCTGGAAGGTGCGCGGATCGGCGGGCCGTTCGCCCTAACCGATCAGGACGGCAAGCCCGCGACCGAACACAATTTCGCCGGCAAATATGCCATCATGTATTTTGGCTACACCTTCTGCCCGGATGTGTGCCCGGTCGACATGCAGAACATCGCCTCGGGCCTGCGCACGTTCGAAAAGAGCGATCCGGGGCTGGCCGCGAAGGTTGTGCCGGTGTTCGTCAGCGTCGATCCGGCGCGCGATACGCCGGCCGTGCTCAAGCAGTTCGTCGGCAATTTCCATCCGCGCATGGTCGGCCTGACCGGCAGCGCGGACGCGACCGCCGCCATCGCCAAGGCCTATGCCGTCTATTACAAGAAAGGCGATGTATCGCCTGACGGCGGATATATGATGGATCACAGCCGCGTCGCCTATCTGATGAACCCCGAAGGCAAGCCGCTCGCTTTGCTGCCGAGCGAAGGCACCCCGCAGGCGATCGCCACGGAGCTGAAGCGCTGGGTCCATTGAGCGAGAATTTCTGGGAAACCAGGCGCCTCGAAGAACTCGATCGCGGGCAATGGGAGGCCTTGTGCGACGGCTGTGGCAAATGCTGCCTGCACAAGCTGGAGGATGAGGAAACGGGCGAGCTGCTCACCACCAACGTGTCGTGCAAACTGCTCGATCGCCGCAGCGCGCAATGTTCCAACTACAAGCACCGCTTCGCCTTCGTCTCGGAATGCGTGCGGCTGACACGCGACAATGTGCACGAGATCGACTGGCTGCCCAGCACCTGCGCCTATCGCCTGCGCCGCGAAGGCGAACCGTTGCCGCGCTGGCATTATCTCGTCTGTGGCGACCGCGAGGCGGTGCATCGCGTCGGCGAATCGGTGCGCGGCTGGACGGTGTCGGAAGTGGATGCCGGCGAACTGGAGAATCACATCGTCGATCGGCGGCTGTGACGCCGATGTCGTCGGGCGAGATCGAGGTGGTGCGCAACGCGCGGTCGCGCCGGGCCAAGCTGTCGGTCGATCCGGCGAGTGGACGGGTGCGGCTTACCCTGCCGCCGCGTGCACCGCTCAAGGCTGCATTGCGGTGGGCGCAGGAGCAGAAGGTCTGGATCGATCGCCAGCGCGCGCGACTGCCGCAGGCGCGGCCCTTCGCACCCGGCGCGGCCCTGCCGTTCGATGACATCATGTTGGCGATCCTGTGGGACGAGGCCGCGCCGCGCCGGATCGTGCGCGATGGCGAGCAATTACGCTGCGGTGGCCCGCTCGATGGCCTGTCGCGCCGGATCGAAACCTGGCTGAAGCGCGAAGCCTTGCGCGTGCTGAGCGCCGAGACGGCGGAGTTTGCCATGAAAGCAAACGTCACCGTCGCCAAGGTATCGATCGGCGATCCCAAAGGGCGCTGGGGCAGTTGTTCGTCTTCGGGCACGATCCGCTATAGCTGGCGGTTGATCCTCGCCCCCGCCTTCGTACGCCGATCGACCGTCGCGCACGAAATCGCGCACCGCGTGCACATGAATCACGGACCGGAGTTCCACGCACTCGCCGATGCGCTGACCGAGGGCCACCCGGACGAATCGCGCGCCTGGCTCCGGGCCAATGGCGCGGCGCTTCACTGGTTCGGGCGCGAGTCCTGATTCCGGTCTGATGGCTGTTCCGGCGGCGGTGTCCCCGCAGGAACGCGCGGGCTCGGGGCCGGCCGTGGCGGACTCTTGCGATCGAGCACGCGGTCGATCCATTGCTGGTCGAGCTTTTCCGATGGCGGTGCGGTCGTCGTCGTGGTTGTCGTCGTGCCGCTTGCGGGCGGTGCCACCGGATTGCCATCGGCATCCACCTGCTGGTCGCCTTGTTGCGGTTGCGCGCCCGGATCGACCGGATTGCCGTCGGCATCCACGAACAGACCGTTGTCGGCCTGGCCGAAATAGCTCTCCTCATCCGGTTCCAGCTGCCATTCGGGCAACGTCACCTTGGTGTCGAATTCCTCGACCGGACGATTGGCGACGGCGGGCTTCATGAACGCGGCGAAGGCCTTGGCCGGCGCGGTGCCGCCCTGCAGGCCGGGCACGACCTTGGCATCGTCCCGGCCCATCCACACGCCGGTGGTGAGGCCCGAGGAGAAGCCGACGAACCAGCCGTCCCTGTTCGACGTCGTCGTGCCGGTCTTGCCAGCCACGGGCCTGCCGATCTGCGCGGCCTTGCCGGTGCCGGTGTTGACCGCGGTCTGCAACAGGTCGGTCATCTGCGCCGCCACATAAGGCGCGACCAGCACATGGCTGCGATCGACCTGCTGCTGATAGATCGTCTCGCCCTGCGCCGTCACCTTGGTGATGCCGTAGGGCGTCACCGCCACGCCCTTGTTGGCGACGCTGGCGAAGGCGCGCGTCATGTCGATCAGGCGCACGTCGCTGGTGCCCAGCACCATTGCCGGATGCGTGTCGATCGGAGTCGAAATGCCGAAGCGCTGCGCCATCGCGGCGACGGTACCGAAGCCGACTTCCTGCCCCAGCTTCGCCGCGACCGTATTGACCGAATAGGCGAAGGCCGTGCGCAACGTCATCGCCCCACGATTGGTGCCGGATGAATTGCGTGGGCTCCAGCCGTTGATCGTCACCGGTTCGTCGACGATATTGTCTTCGACCTTATGGCCCGCCTCCAATGCGGCGAGATAGACGAACAGTTTCCAAGCCGATCCCGGCTGACGCACGGCCTGCGTCGCTCGATTGTAGATCGAGCTGACATAATCCGTGCCGCCGACCATCGCGCGCACCGCGCCGTCGCGGTCGATCGACACGAGCGCGCCCTGCGCGCCCTTGGGCGCGTTGGCCTGGACCGCGGTATCGGCGGCGCGCTGCATGTTCAGGTCGAGCGTCGTCCACACTTCGAGCGGACGGGCCGTCTCGTCGATCAGCACTTCCAACTGCGGCAATGCCCAGTCGGTGAAGTAGCGCACGCTGTTCTGTTTCGGCTCGGGTGCCAGCGTCACGCTCTTGGGATCGGCGGCGGCGGCTTGCGCAGGGGTGATGCTGCCGGTTTCCTGCATCAACTGGATGACCACGCCGGCGCGACCGATCGCCGCTTCGGCATCGGCGGTGGGCGAATAGCGCGACGGCGCCTTGACCAGGCCGGCGATCACCGCCGCCTCGTTCAGCGACAGCGAATCCGCGCCATGCCCGAAGAATTTGCGCGATGCGGCGTCGATCCCGTACGCGCCGCCGCCGAAATACACTTTGTTGAGGTACAGTTCGAGGATCTGATCCTTGCTGAACTTGCGCTCCATTGCCAGCGCCAGGATCGCCTCGCGCACCTTGCGGCTGACATCGTATTTGTTCGACAGGAAGATCGTGCGCGCCACCTGCTGCGTAATCGTCGATGCGCCCTGCAAGCGCCGCCCGGTGCCGCGATACTGGAATGCCAGCTTGGCGGAACGCGCGAGCCCGATCGGATCGACCCCCAAGTGCGAACGGAAACGGCGATCCTCGACCGAGACCATCGCATCGCGCATCACCGCCGGAATCCGGTCATACGGCAGCCATTCGCCATAACTCGGCCCGAGCGAAACGATCACCGTGCCGTCGGCGGCATGGACGCGGATCATCTGCCCGTTCGGCGAGGATTTCATCTCGTCGAAGCTCGGCAATTGCGCACGCGCGACATACACCGCGACGACGACCCCGATGAGTGCGAGCACGCCGAGACCGATCAGCACCTGAAGCGTACGCACGAAACGGCGACGCCAGGGCGAACGGGTCTTGAGACGGGATTTGGGGGAGGGTGTGCGAGCCATATGAAGCGCCGATACGGATAGGCGTTATACGTGAGGTGAACAAGCGTCAGAACGCGGCTGATTTTTTGGCGTCATTGCGCGGCGCGATCATGCCCGATGCGGGTGGCACGGGCGATGATGTCGACCAGTATCGGGCTGGTACGCGCCAGCGGAAGCAGGGCGTGGGCGAGGCCGGGCCGTTCGGCGGCGGTGCGAATCCATCCGGCCAGCCCGATCGGCCAGGCGAGATCGCGCGCCAGGCGGTGCTGGAACGGTGCCGCCGCCGCCGGGCCACCCCTGATATAAGCGTCGGCCGCGCGAATCCCGCTGGCGATGGCGATGCCCATGCCCTCTCCAGCGAGCGAAGGGATCACGCCGGCCTGATCGCCGAGCCGGAACAGCCCGCTTTCGCCCTGCCGAACGCGCCAGCCATAGGGGACGTTGGCGATGGCATCGATCGCTCCGCCGCCACGAAATGCAAGGCGTTCGGCGAGACGTGGGCTTTCCGTGCCGAGCGCTGCCAGCAGCTTTTCGGGGTCGCCCGCTTCGGTCAGGCGCGATCGGTGGACGGCCATGCAGAGATTGGCGGTGCCGTCCTCCTGCAGGACGATCCCGGCATAGCCGCGATCGAACAGATGCAGTTCGATCCCCTCGCCGATCAACCGGTCGAGCGCCGGGGCGGGGCCGAGCCGGACGCGCAGGCCCAGCGTCGGATCGTCCCCGCGCGCCGCCTCGGGCCGGGCGAGGCCGCGCACGTCGTGCTTGCCGCTGGCAAGGAACAGCGCGTCCGCCTCCAGCATCGTCCCGTCCTGAAGTCGCGCCGCGCGACTTGTCGTCTCCTTGACGGTCACGCCGCGTTCGATCGCCGCCCCGGCTTCGGCCGCGCGGGCGAGCATCAGCGTATCGAGATGGCGGCGCGACACGCCGTGCGCCGGTCGGGGCAGGCGCGCCTCCGCCACCCGATTTCCCGCGAACAGGCGGACGCTGGTGACGCGCGCCGGCCCCAGCGCATCGGGTTCGATCCCGAGACTGGCAAGCGATTCGAGCGTGCGCCAACTGAGGAAGCCGCCGCAGATCGCATCGCCGGTCTCGCGGCTGCGCTCGATCAGCAGATGCGGCGTGCCCGCGCTGGCGAGGCGGATCGCCGCGCTCGCCCCCGCCGGGCCGCCGCCCAGAATGAGAGCGGGTATCAGCGCAGGTGTTCGACGCATAACCGGAACGGGAAGACGCGGGTGATCCGGGCACCGGATATCCCGGCCTCGGCGAGGATCGCCGGCCATTCGCCCGGGCGATAGGAGCGTGCGATCGAGAGCTGGCCGTCATGCCGGACGATCGGATGCCACCCGAATATCCGAGCGAGGATCGGAAAGCCCCAATGCGCGAAGCCGTGCCGATGCAGATCGTTGACCAGCCAGCCCTTGGCCGAATTCGCCTTCATGAAGCGCAGGAAGGCGACGAGCTGGTCATGCGTCATGTGATGGGCGACCAGACTGCTGACGACGAAATCGAACGGCCCCGCCTGATCGGCATAGTCGCCGGTCACCCAGCGGATCGGCAGACCCGGCGGGGTATGCGCGCGCGCGGCAAGTTCGCTTCTCGGGTTGAGATCGACGCCGACCAGATCGGCCTCCAGCCCGCGCTTCGCCGCCCAGCGTGCGATGCGCCGCAGCATGTCGCCATCGCCGAACCCGACATCGATCAGGCGGAACCGGGTCATGCCCTTGGTGCCGCGTTCGAGGAAATCGAGTGTCGGCCTCCCCGCCATCGTTACGACATTCACCTGCGCCAGATCCCCGACCACGGCGGCATAGGTCTCAGCATCGAGGTCGTCGGCGTCCATCAGTTCCTCGGCGATGGCGCGCCGCGCGAGGTTCACGATACCGATCCTTGGGCGCTCCGGAAGGCGAAGCCCTCCGCGGCAAGGCCGGGGCCGAACGCGAGAGCGACGCCGTCGCGGATCGGCGGCCCATCCAGCAGCCGGGCGAGCGCGAACATCAACGTCGCCGACGACATATTGCCATTCTCCGCCAGCACCGCGCGCGATGCAGCCAGGGCTTCGGGCGGCAGATGCAGGCTGTGTTCGACCGCATCGAGGATCGATCGCCCGCCGGCATGCACCGCCCAGCCGTCGATCTCGGATGGCGTCCGCCCACCCGTGGCAGCACGCGCGAAGTCGGGGTCGGCCAGCCCAGCGGCGATCCGCGCCGGCACCTCGCCCGACAGATGCATCGCGAAGCCGCGATCGGTGATGTCCCAGCGGATCAGCGCCTCCGAATCGGGCAGCGTGGTCGCGAACGGCTGGCCGAGCGCGAAGCCGGTGGCGTCCGCCGTCACCAGCGCCGCCGCCGCCCCATCCCCGAACTGCAACATTGCGAGCAAAGGTTCGATCGAAGGTGTGTCCTGCAGATGCAGCGTCGACAGCTCGACGCACACCACCAGAACGCGCGCGGTGGGTTCGGAGCGCACGATATGCCGTGCGCTGCGCAGCGCCGCGACGGCGGCGTAGCAGCCCATGAAGCCGATCAGCAGCCGCTCGACCGAAGGTGACAGGCCGATCCGCTTCGCCACGATCTGGTCCACGCCCGGCGCGACGAAGCCGGTGCAGCTAGCGACGACCAGATGGGTGATCTCGCCCAGCGAAGTCTGCGCGCGCAACGCCTCGATCGCGGTGACGGCGAGATCGGGCGCCGCCGAGGCATAGAGCTGCATCCGCTCCGCCGTGCCGGGCAGGATCGCATCGGCATAGAAACCGCCCGGGTCGACCGGCGATCCGCCATCCGCGCCCACCGGCAGGATCGACCAGCGATGCGCGATTCCCGCCCGCGCCGCCATCCGGTCGAACACCTTCGCCTCGCGTGGATCGCTCAGCCGCGCCCGTGCCCAGCCGATGAAAGCGTGGTGGATGTCGTGCCCTGGCACGGCGGTGCCGATCGCGTTGAGATAGGTTTCAGTCTGGGACGTAAGGGGCAAGAAGCGGCTTTCGGGCGCGCGAGGGTTCGGCCCCTGCGTCGATCCTCACAACGCTACTCCTTTGCAGTCGATCCGCCAGCGTGAATATCGCTCGCGTGTCCGCACGCCGGACTGGTGGGAAAAGTGGTGCTCGTGGCACAGCCGAACAGGCCCTCCACAGTATCGAAGCCATAAGCGCCGAGATGGACCAAATCGGAAGTTTACAGCCCACGGGGCATGTTCTGCGGGATTGTCGGCAACGAGATCCGCAGTGTCTACAATCGCGCGCCGCAGCCGTTGTCTGGAATATCCGGACGTGCGAATTCCCGCTTGAAACCATCTTGAATATTCGGGAATCGGACGCCCCCTGGCCATGGAAAGTGAGACGAGAGAGCATCCTGTCCGACCGGTGGAGACGCCGATCGCCCTGGCGGCTCTGCTGAACGGCTATGATTGGTCGCAGAACACGGTCGGTGAATCCGGAGATGCCGTTTATCGATTGCGGAAGAACGATGCCGGGCCCGACATGTTTATCAAACACGCCCGACGATCGACAGCACGCGACCTGGCAGGTGAATCGGTGCGGTTGCAGTGGTTGGGCGATCACATCGCCGTTCCGGACGTTCGTGCTTTCTTCGGCACGCCGGACGAGGCGTGGCTGCTGATCACCGCATTGCCGGGCAAGACGGCGTATCAATTGCTCGAGGCATATCCCGATAAGCGGCTGGCGATCGTCGATCGGCTTGCTCATCTATTGCGGCGTCTCCACGCAATTCCGGTCGAAAGCTGTCCGTTCAACAGCGATCACCATCTGCGGCTCGGCGAAGCCCGTTGGCGGATCGATCGCGGACTGGTGGATGTCGACGACTTCGACGAGGAACGCGCCGGCTGGTCGGCAGAAGCAGTGTGGGCTGGTATGACGGTATTGTTGCCGATGGCGCAAGATTCGGTGGTGACCCATGGCGACTTCTCGCTGGACAACATCCTGCTGACGAATGGCGATGAAGCATGCTGCATCGATGTCGGCAGGGCAGGGATCGCCGACCGTTATCAGGATCTCGCCATCCTTTGGAATTGCCTCGGCGAGTTTGGCACTGCCCTGCAACAACGGCTGTTCGACTCCTACGGGATCGCCGAACCCGATGACCGAAAAATTCAATTTCATCTGTTGCTGGACGAACTGTTCTAACTCTGGCCGATGCCTCGGCAGACGGCTGGTCGGCCATAGATCCTGATATCGTCGCCGTCAGTGCCGATCGGCATCGACCCGGTCATATTCGTCGGAGATATCCTTGGGGACGTCGTTGTAGCTGTCCCACGGCAGTTCCTTGTGCAGCGCTATCGACCAGCGCTCGAGCCATTCTATACCGTCTTTCCCGACATAGGGGTCCCGTGTTCGATAGGCGGGGTCGGCCATCGCCCTGGTGAGCGACACCGGCCGCAACTTCTCGCGCTTGAGCAAAGCAGCGATGTCGTCGATGCAATCGGCGTTGAGGCGTGTCGCGTGCAGCAGCATGACATAGGCGATGTCCCGGCCGAACAAGGCGTGGGCTGCGGCGCGATACCAGCGAACGGTCTTGGCGCTGTGCTTGAGATATTCGCGCCGAATGCTCTGGCGACGGAGTTCGTCGTGCCGCGCGATGGCATCGTCATAAGGTTCCGCGAATTCCCAATCGTCACCGTCTATCGTCACCGGCGCTATCCGATAGCCATGCGCCCGGAGCCAGCCATCGATCTCGCGCTTCACGGCAAGTGGTGTGCCGGTCTCCAGATAGGGGTGACGAAACCACGCTATGCGGCGGTGCCGTGCCACCAGCAAAGCCCGGGTCACCGGCTCTCCCTTGATGATGTCCGCGATATAGCCTGCCGCGCCGAGCGTGTTGGGAGATCCGTGCGAAAACGTGTGGTTGCCGAGATCCATCGACGCATCGAGCCATTGTTGAAGAATCGCGATCTGCTGCGCACGGTCGAGCTCGTCCAGCTTGGATTCGTTCACGAAACCGGTGGCGGGTATCCGGTGCCGTTTCAGGCCGCGGAGGATCGTCGTGTTCAAATAGGTGACATATGGCTGATCGCGCAAAATGGTCAGCGCGGGCAGATCATCGAAGGTGATGGCGATTTCCGCTTGCCTGCTTCGGGCGTCGGCACCGCCGGGAAGGACGGCGGAGGCAAGACATAATGCGGCTAACTTCAAATTCACGGAACGTACTTCTTCTGTATTGCAGTCGGCTTGTTCAGTTTCATCCGGGGCCGGCCTTGTCCACCCTTATCGTGAGCGCTCGCCGATCTCGATCCGGACGCACGGCCCGCGATCATCGACGTCACCTCAGACGACCAAAACATTGTGCCGACACATGGATTAGTTTTGTACGCTCTTGGCCGCTGGTGACATTGTGATTTCCCAATTTCGATCCTTCGCTCTGGCCGTCGGCGCATTCGGATCGCATGACGTGGGTCACCGCAGGGAGAATCGCGATGCCTGGTCGATCCTTAGTCATGCTCGCGCTGCTCGCCGCCGCGCCCGCGCCATTGCCGACATATCGGGTTGCCACGACGATCGCGGGACCGGACGGTGCCGGCTGGGACTATGCCAGCGTCGATGCAGATGCGCGGCAATTGTATGTCGCGCACGGCGATGCCGTGACGACGGTGGCGTTCGATGGCTCGGTCGAGGCGACATCGATCGGGGCGATAAACCACGGCCATGCCGTCGTGCCAATCCCGCACTCGCACGTGCTGCTCGTCACCAGCGGGCGCGATTCGACCGTGCGGTTGATCGATACGGCGAGCGGTGCCGAACGCGCGCGGCTGTCGGTGGGCGAGGATCCCGATGCGGCGATCCTCGATCCCGTCACGGGCCATGTGCTGGTGATGAATGCCAAGGCCGGCACGATATCCGAGATCGATGCGGCCAAGGCGGCGGTCGTCCGTACGATCAAGGTGAAGCCCGCGCTGGAATTCGCCGCGATCGGGCGGGGGCGCATTCTGTTCGTCAACAATGAGGATTCGAACGAGATCGACACGGTGGATCTTGCCGCCGGACGGATGCGCGCGCCGATCGCGCTGCCCGGCTGCGAGGCACCGACGGGGCTTGCTTATGATGCGCGCACCGATCGGCTGATCGCCGCCTGCGCCAACGGCAAGGCCGCGATCGTCGATGCGACCAGGCGGCGGCTCGTGTCGCTGGTCGCGATCGGCGGCGGGCCGGACGCGGTGATCCTCGATGCCGATCGCCGCCTGGCGTTCATCCCTTGCGGCAAGGACGGCGTGCTGGAGATGCTGTCGCTGGATGCGCCGGGCGGTGTCGCGCGGATCGCGAGTATCCGTACCGAGGTCGGCGCACGTACCGGGGCACTCGATCCCAAAACCGGCGCGATCTATCTGCCGACGGCACGGTTCGGTCCGCTAATGCCGGGTGCGAAGCGGGCGCCCGCACTGCCTGGGACATTCCATATCCTGGTGGTCCGGCCTGCCCGCGCCGCCTGATGCGGATCCTGATCGCCGAGGATGACGATGCGACCGCGGCGCTGGTCGCGCGCGGATTGGGCGAGCTCGGCTACGAGGTGGCGCGCGTCACGAGTGGCGAGGCGGCGGCTCGGCTCGGGCTGGACGAGCGGTTCGACGTGGCAATCCTCGATCGCATGCTGCCCGGTATCGACGGGGTCGATGTCGTGCGGCAATGGCGCGCGAGTGGCGTGACCACCCCGGTACTGATGCTGACCGCGCTGGGGGGCATCGCCGATCGGGTGACCGGGCTGGAGGCGGGCGCCGACGATTATCTGGTCAAGCCGTTCGCTTTAGCCGAACTCGCCGCGCGCATTGGCGCATTGATGCGCCGTCCGCCGATCACCGATAACGCCCCGACGCGCTTCACGGTCGGGGATATCACGCTCGATCTGCTGCGCCGCGACGTGCATCGCAGCGGGCGCATCATCCGTCTGCAGCCGCGCGAATTCGCGTTGCTCGAACAGCTGATGCGCAATGCCGGACGCATCGTTACCCGAACGATGTTCCTCGAAAGCGTCTGGGGTTTCCATTTCGATCCGCAGACCAACATCGTAGAGAGCCATCTAAGTCGGATGCGCGCCAAGCTCAACGAAGGCTTCGAGCAGGATCCGATCGAGACGTTGCGCGGCATCGGCTACCGGATGCGCGACGATGGGTAAGCTGCGCCAGGTTCGTGCGAGTGCGGCATACCGGATCGCCTTTACCTATTCCGCCGCGTTCCTGCTGGCGATCGTACTGCTCGGTGCCGCCGTCTATTTTGCCGCCAATGCCGAATTCCGCCGCCAGCAGGATGCCAGCCTGGTCGAGGAAACCGGCGAGCTGGTCGACGCCTATCGGAGCACCGGACTGGCCGAATTGCGCGCGCGTGTCGGCCTGCGCCAGACGGGCAGCGTGGCGCAGTTCGGCTACGCCCTGTTCGACGCGGCGGGACGTCGCGAGACCGGATCACTGGATACCGCACGGCCGGAGGCGGGGCTGCGCGACATCGTCGTTGGCGATCCAGATGGCGGGCAAAACCGGGCGCGGGCGCTGGTTACGTCGCTGGCGGATGGGCGAACGCTCGTCGTCGCGGTCGATCCGGCGGCGCTGGAACGGATCGATGCCACCATCCTGACGATGTTCGGGTTTGCGCTGGCGATCTTCGTATTGTTGTGCGGCGGCGGTGCGGTGCTGCTCGGCGGGTATTTGCGGCGACGGCTCGAACGGATCAGCGAGACCGCGCAGGCGATCGTCGCGGGCGACCTGTCGCGGCGCGTGTCGGTCGGCCAGCGGGGGGACGAGTTCGATGCGCTGGGCGAATCGTTGAATGCGATGCTCGACCGGATCGCGCAACTGCTCGATAATCTGCGGCAGGTGTCGAGCGATGTCGCGCACGATCTGCGCACGCCGCTCGCGCGGTTGCGCGGCGCGCTGGAGGCGATGCTCGATGGACCGCCCGATCGGCTCGCGTTGAAACAGGCGTTGAAGCAGAGCGACGCATTGCTGTCTTTGTTCGCGGCGATCCTGCGCATATCGGAGGTCGAGGGCGGTGCATTGACGCGCGGTTTCGCGCCCGTCGATGTCGGCGCGCTGATGGCCGACCTTTGCGAAACCTATGCCCCGGCAGTCGCGGACGGTGGCCGAATCCTGATGTGCGATACCGGCGCGGCGGCTCGTGTGCTGGGCGATTACGAGCTGATCGCGCAGGCGATGATCAACCTGCTCGATAACGCGCAGCTGCACACGCCGCCGGGATCCACGATTGCCGTGACGGTGCGGGCGGTGGACAAGATGGTCGCGCTCAGCGTCGCCGATAACGGCCCCGGTGTTCTCGCCGCCGATCGCGATCGTATTGTCCAACGCTTCGTGCGGCTGGAGCGCAGTCGGACCACGCCGGGCAACGGCCTCGGGCTAAACCTCGTCGCGGCGATTGCACGGGCGCATGCCGGCACGCTGGAGATCACCGATAACATGCCCGGTTTGTGTGCAACGATCCTTCTGCCGAGGCTGGCGGCATGAGGAATGTCTGGTTGATGCCGCTGCTGCTGCTGTCAGGCTGTGCGCATTACGCGCCGGCTCCGCTCGAGGCGGATCCCGCCGTACTCGCCACCCCAGTCGCGGCAGTGCTGCTGCATGATGCGGCGGCGACCGGACGGCCATATCTCGCCCCCGCCACGATCGATCTGGCGCAACCCCTCGACATGAATGCGATCGCGACGCTCGCCGTCGTCAACAATCCCGATCTGAAGGCGCAGCGCGTCCGCGCCGGTGTCACCGATGCGCAGGCGTTCGCAGCGCGACTGCTGCCCGATCCGACCTTCAGTCTGGGCGCGAGCCGGGTCGTCACCGGACCCGATCCGTTCGTCGATCTTGCCAGTTCGCTCGGCTTCGATCTTGCCGCGCTGCGCAGTCGCGGGGTCCGGCTGGCGCAGACGCGTGCGGCCGCGCGGCAGGTGCGGCTCGATCTCGCCTGGTCGGAATGGCAGGTCGCCGGCCAGGCCCGGATCCAGGCGGTGCGTATCGCCGGGCTTGAGCGCTCGCTGTCGCTTGTCACCGCCAGCCGCGCGGTGACGCAATCGCTGCTCGACCGCACCCTGCGCGCCGCCGGGCGGGGCGATCTGCCGCCCGATCAGCTGCAGGCGGCACGGATCGGCGCCTATGACGCGCAGGAACGGGTGCGCGTCACCGAACGCGATCTGGCCGTCGCGCGCTTCGAACTGGTCAAGCTGCTCGGCATGCCGCCCGGTTACCCCGTGCGACTGGCTCTCATACCCATCCCGCCACCGCCGCCGTCCGCTGCCAGCCTGTTCGCGCTCGCCGGCCTGAAGCGGGCCGATCTTCAGGCGCTGGCGGCGGGATATGATGCGCAGGAGGCGATCGTCCACAAGGCGATCCTCGACCAGTTCCCGACCCTCGGGCTGACGATCAACGGCGTGCGGGATTCGGCCGGAAACGCACTGCTCGGTCCCGCTGTCGATCTCACACTGCCGCTGTGGAACCGCAATCGCGGCGGCATCGCGATCGAGCGCGCGACGCGCGCGGCGCTGAAGGCCGAATATGACGCCCGCCTGTTCCAGACCCGCGCGGACATCGCCGCCGCCATCGGCGGGATCCAGGTCGCCACCGCCCAGCGCGCGGCGATCACCCGCGATCTGCCCGCGCTGGAAACGTTCGCCGCCGCCAGCCGGCGTGCGGCGACGCGCGGCGACCTCGCGCTCGCCACCGCCGACACCGCCGAACAGGCGGTGCGCGACAAGCAGAGCCTGGCCGCGCAGATCGATCAGGACATGGCCGAACGGACGATCGCACTCGAACTGCTCACCGGAACCCCCCAACAAGATTGGCTGAAGGAAGACTGGCCCCGATGAAGGCGATCCCGCTCTTGGTGCTGCTGACTTGCACCGCCTGCTCCGGCGGCGCCACCGACGAGGCCGCGCCCGCGCCGGTTGCTCTGGTGTCGCTCGCCCGGGTCGAGAGCGGCACGCTCGGCCAGCACGCCAGCGTCTATGGCATCGCGGAGGGCGGCCCGGCGAGCAAGGCCGTGCTGACCGCACCCGCCGAGGCGATCGTCACGCGCATCGTCGCGCCCGCCGGTACGCGCGTGACGGCAGGCGAGGTGATCGCCCAGTTGAGCGCGACGCCCGCCACCCGGCTCGACATCGCCAAGGCCGCCAGCGACGCGCGGGCCGCCGACGCCGCTCTTGCCCGCGTCCAGCGATTACGCGCCGATGGCCTGACCAGCGATGCCGAGGTCGAAACCGCGCGCGCCGCCGCCGCCGCGGCGGACGCGACCCGCGCCAGCCTGTCCGGGCGTGCCGGTGCGCTCACGCTGCGCGCGCCGGCCGCCGGCTTCGTTGAATCGGTCGCCACCAATCCCGGTGATACGATCCAATCCGGCGCGGTCGTCGCGACGATCGCGCGCGGCGGCAATCTGCGGGCGCGCTTCGGCGTGGACCCGGCGACCGCGCGCACCGTCCGCGCCGGCACGCCGCTAGCGATCGCCGGGAGCGCGGGTCGGGCCGGCTTCACCGTCCCCGTCCAGTCGGTCGAACCGGTGGTCGATCCCGTCACGAAGCTGGCGGCGGTGTTTGCGAAATTGCCCGCGCAGGCCGGGATCGGGGTGGGCGAGGCGCTCACCGGATCGATCCTGATCGGTGCCACCGGCAATGCGCTGACCATCCCCTATGCCGCCTTGCTCGACGATGGCGGGCAGCCTTATGTGTTCGTCGTCGCGAACGGCGTGGCGCATCGCCGCGATGTCGCGATCGGCGCGACCGAGCGCGACCGGGTCGCCGTGACCAAGGGCCTGAGCGCGGGCGACGCGGTCGTCACGGCCGGCGGCACCGCGGTGCAGGATGGAATGAAGGTCCGTACCCGGTGAGACGCGCACTCGCCACGCATGCCCGCGCGCTCTGGCTTGCCGCGCTGCTGCTGACGCTGGGCGGGATCTTCGCGGCGACCGGCCTGCCGGTCAGCCTGTTCCCGCATATCGATTATCCCCGCGTCGTCGTCTCGGTCGATGCCGGCGAACGCGACGCCGGCGAGATGGCCGCCGGGATCACGCGCCCGATCGAGGTCGCCCTGCGCGCCGTGCCGGGGGTCGATTCGATCCGCTCGACCACCAGCCGCGGCACGGCGGAGGTGTCGCTGAATTTCCCCTGGGGGCAGGACATGGTGGCGGCCACGCTGGCGACGCAGGGCGCTCTTGCCGCGACGCTGCCGGATCTGCCGGCGGGTACGCGCTTCAGCGTCCGCCGGTCCGACCCGACGATCTTCCCGGTGCTTGGCCTCGCGCTTACCTCGCGCTCGCTCGACAGCCAGGCGTTGCGCCAGATCGCCGAACTGCGTGTGCGGCCGGCGCTGAGCGCGGTCGGCGGGGTCGCCGGCGTGGACGTGCTGGGCGGTGCCCCGCGCGAATTCGCTGCCGAGGTCGATCCGGCCCGCGCGCAGGCTTTGGGCCTCAGCCTGGCCGATATCGCCGCCGCCCTGGGCAAGGGCAACGACGTGCAGGGCGTGGGGCGGATCGAGGACCGCCACCGGCTCTATCTGGTCCTCGCGCAGAGCCGCATCGCCTCGGTCGCCGATATCGCCGCGCTGCCGGTCAAGGCGGCGGCGAGCGCGGGCGGCGGCATCGTCACGCTCGGCCAGATTGCGACGATCGCCCCCGCCGCCGAACCGACCTATACGCGCGTCACGTCGGACGGGCAGAATGCGGTGCTCGTCAATATCCGCCAGTCGCCCGATGGCGACAGCGTGCGCATCGTCGCCGATGTCGATGCCAGGCTGCAAGCGCTCGGCCTGCCGCCCTCGGTGAAGGTCACGCCGTTCTACGACCAGTCCGAACTGGTGACGGGGGCGGCCAATGCCGTGCGCGACGCGATCCTGCTCGGCGCGGTGCTGGCCGGGATCGTATTGTTCGTCTTCCTGCGCAGCGGGCGGCTGATGTTGATCACCGGGCTGATGCTGCCGGCGGTGCTGGCGGGCACCTGCCTGATCCTGTTCGCGCTGGGCATGAGCTTCAACATGATGACGCTGGGCGGCATGGCGGCGGCGGTCGGGCTGGTCGTCGACGATGCGGTGGTGATGCTCGAACACATCATGCGCCGGATGCAGGAGGGGACGAGGAAGGGGGTGGCCGGCGTGCTCGCCGCCGCTGCCGAGATGGGCAAGCCATTGTTCGGGTCGACCGCCGCGACGATCGTCGTGTTCCTGCCGCTCGCCTTCATCAGCGGCGTGACCGGCGGCTTCTTCAAGGCGCTGGCGTTGACGATGGTCGCGGCGCTGGGGCTATCGCTGCTGTACGCGCGATTCGTGATCCCGCTCGCGGCGGCCTACTGGCTGCGCGACGCGGACGCCGCGGCGGCGGAGCGCGCCGGCGGCTTCATGGCGCGGCTGGACCGGAGTTACGGTCGCGCCTCCGTGCGCGCTTTCGCCCGGCCCCGGTTGTTCGCTGTGCTGCTCGCCGGCGGTATGGCGCTGATCGGCTGGGCGGCTTGGACCCATGTGCCTTCGGGTTTCATGCCGAAGATGGACGAGGGCGGCTTCATCCTCGATTACAAGGCGCAGCCGGGCGCGGCCCTGTCGGACACCGATCGGCTGCTCCGCCAAGTCGAGGAAATCGTTACCGCGACGCCGGAAGTGGCGAGCTATTCGAGGCGGACCGGCGTCCAGCTCGGCGGCGGCCTGACCGAGGCCGACGAGGGCGATTATTTCATCCGCCTGAAGGGTGGGTCGCGCCGCGATATCGAGGCGGTGATGGCCGATATCCGCCAGAAGGTGGCGGCGCAGGTGCCCGGACTGGAGATCGAGACCGCGCAGTTGATGGAGGACCTGATCGGCGATTTGACCGCGGTGCCGCAGCCGATCGAGGTCAAGCTGTTCGCCGACGATCCCGCCACGCTCGCAGCATCGGCCAAGCGCGTCGGCGATGCGATCGGCAAGATCGACGGCGTGGTCGAAGTGGTCGATGGCCTGCGCGTCGCGGGCGATGCGGTGAGCATCCGGATCGATCCTGCGCGCGCGATCCAGCAGGGGTTCGACCCAAGCGCGGTCGCCACGCAATTGAGCGCGCTGATCGGCGGAACGCAGGCGACCAATGTGCGGATCGGCGCGCAACTGGTGGCGGTGCGCGTACGTGCGCCGGCCGATCTGCGGACCCGCGCCGCCGATCTCGCGCGGCTGCCGCTGGTCGCGCCGGATGGGCATCTCGTCCGCGTGGCGCAGATCGCGAGCGTCGATATCGCCGCCGGACAGACGCAGTTGACGCGGGAGGATCTCGCGCCGTTCGTGGGCGTGACCGCGCGGTTGGAGGGTCGCGACCTGGGCTCCGCGATGCGCGACGTGCGCGCTACCGTCGCCGGCCTGTCGCTGCCGCCATCCGTCCGCGTGGATTATGGCGGGCTCTATGCGCAGCAGCAGCGCAGCTTTGCCGATCTGTCGCTGGTGTTCGCCGCGGCCCTGTTGCTGTCCGCATTGTTGCTGACGTTCCTGTTCGAACGGATCGCCTGGACGCTGGCGGCGATCGCGACGGTTTTGCTGTCGGTGACGGCGGTGCTGGGCGGGCTGTGGCTGACGGGTATCGAACTCGACATTTCGGCGCTGATGGGGCTGACGATGGTCGTCGGCATGGTCACCGAACTGGTCGTGTTCTTCCTCGCCGAGATCGATACGCCGACGCCGGACATCGCCGCATTGCGCGTGGCCGGGAGCAAAAGGCTGCGCCCGATCCTGATGTCGGCGCTGATCGCGATCCTGACGCTCAGCCCGCTGGCGCTGGGCCTCAGTCGCGGTGCTGGGCTGCAACAGCCGCTGGCGACCGCGATCATCTTCGGGTTGATCGCCGCGGTGCCGCTGGTTCTGCTGTTCCTGCCTGCCGCGATCGTGGCGCTCGGACGGCGCGAACGCGTTACCTGACCGGGGCGGCGATACCGGCACCGGCCAGTTCGCGCCCGGCCTCGTCGAACGCCACGCGGAACGCGGGTTTCGCCATCAGCCGTTCGGCGACCAGCGTGCCGAGCGTCTGGCCGGCGGTCACGTCGCTGCGGAAATGCTGTTCGCATACGATCCGGCTCTGGCCGTATCGCGCCGCACGGGCGAGCAGCGCCTCGGCCTTGTCCGGAATCAGCCGCCCCAACGTCTCCGCCATCGAAAAGGCCATCGTCGTATGGCCGCTGGGATAGCTGGTGCCGGGATCGCCAGTCGAGTTGCAACTTTTGAGCGCAGGTTCGAGCGCATAGGGGCGGGGGCGCTGGAAATGCGCCTTGCCGCGACCGACCACGTCCTGTTCGCTCGCGCGGACGATGTTCATCAGGCGCGCCGTCGCGGGCAGAGCGGTGAGGTCGAAACGCGGCCCCAGAACGACGGCGAAGATCGTCGCGTTCTTCGTATCGCCATCGGCGCGCGCATCGGCCTCGTCCGCCGCCGTCCGCACCGCCTCGATCGCATGCAGTTCGGCGAATTCGGCTCTGGCCTGGACGCTACCCAGCGCGGGCGGCGGGGGCAGGACAGATGCGGGATCGAGATCCGCGCCGCTCAACATCGGCGCGACATCGCTCTTGGCCAGCGCTGGTGCCGCCACGACCAGCGTCAGCGCGATAACGATCGTGCCGCGCATCAGAAGGTGACGGTCACATCGCCGGTGAAGGCACGACCGACCTGATAGAAATATTGATCGAACGGGGCGGTCTTGCCGGCGCTGATATTGGCCACCCGCTTCGAATCCAGCAGATTGTTGACCTCGACGCCGATCCGAACCGGGCCGATATCGTAGCGCGCCGACAGGATCGCGCTGTTATACCCACGGCTCTGATACACCGGATTGTCGTAGGAATTGCCCACGACAGTCGATCCGGCCGGCGCGATGAAGAACTGCTTGCCGACCCATTTGTCGATCAGCGAGAAGCGGATCGGGCCATGCTTGTAGAGAATGCCGCCGGCGGCGGTCCATTCCGGTGCCTTGGCCACCTGTTGCCGGATCACCCCGGGATTGTCGGTCTTGGCATAGTTGCGCGAACCGTTGGCGAACACGGCAAACCCCATCGGCAGCGCATAGGTCGCCTGCCCTTCGACACCCTTATACTGCACCGCGCCCTGATTGAAGAATACCGTACCCTCGCCTGGCACCGTCGACACGACGGACGCGAACTTGTTGGTGAAATCGATCTTGTAGACATCGGCATCGAGGCTGAGATTGTGCCCGTGATAGACCGCACCGGCCTGGTAGTTGGTCGAGCGTTCGGGCTGCACGGTCGAGAGGCCAGGATTGGCGACGTACAGCACGCTGAGCGGCGGGGCGAGGAAACCGCGGGCATATTGTGCGTAGACCGACACCTGTGGCGTCACCACATAGTTGACCGTCGCAAAGGGCAGGTTGGCGGTATAGGTGTTGCTTAGCTGTTGCGCGTAGCGCGTCGTCTGATTGTATTGAGCGTCGATCCGGCGGTTGAAATCGACATGCTTGAATCCGGGCGTGATCTTCAGTCCGTCGATCGGGCGAAGTTCGAGCTCGACGAATTCTTCGGTGTGGTTGGTGTGGCTCTTCTGGTCGAACTTGATGTCCTGCGGCGTCGCGACCTGGTTGACCGGATTGACGACCGTCTTTTCGATATAGTTGCGCCCGCCCGTGACCAGATCGACGTCGCGTTGCTGGCGGTACGTGTTCGACCATTCGAGCCATGCGCCGGCGGTGATCGCACCGAACCCGAAATCGATCCTCGCCTTCGCGATATCGCCGAACATGCGGTATTTGTTGGTCTTGGTATAACCCGGCACGCCCGTCACCGCCTTCGCGCCGGGCGTCAGCGTCACGACATTGGCGGCGGCGATCTGCGCGGCCGTGGCGGTCGCGAACAGCGTCACGTCGTTGCCGCTCAGCGTCTCGTTGTCATAGCTGTAGGTATAGGCGCGGTTCTCGAACGTCGCATTGGGCGACAGGTTCGCCTCAAACTTCACCAGCTCGAAATCGGTCGTTTTGTGAGTGTGATTATAGCCGTAATAGGTTTGCGACGTCGGATCGTTGTTGAGGCTGAAATACTTGCCGTATTGCGCGATCTGCGACTGGGTCGCGCCGTCATTGTCGGGCTGGTTGAACGTGTTCTCGTTATAGGTCGCCAACAATGTCAGGCGTGCATCGGGGCCGATCGGGATCATGATCTTGCCGAAGATGTTGTTCGACTTGAATGGGCTGTACGTGCGTGCGCCGTCCGATTTCACGTGCTGCCCGCTCAGCACGATCTCCGCCCCGCCCAGCTTCTCGATCGCGCCCGACTGGATGAGGCCGCGCAGCAGATAGGTGTTGAAGGAGCCATAGGTGGTCTTCGCCTCGACGCTCGCATCCTCGCGGGTCGCTCGGCTGAACAGGTTCATGTTGCCGCCGAACGTGGCCTGGCCGAGCTGACTGGCATTGCCGGGGCCGCGATCGACCACCAGCGTCTCGATCGTATTGGACGGGAAGAAGGTGTTCGAATGGTGCGTCGGATCGTTCGTGTCGCCGAACGGCACGCCGTCATAGGTCACGTTATACTCGCCGTCCTGAAAGCCGCGGATCTGCGCCTTGCTTTCGGACAGGCCGGCGCCGTTGGCGTTGCCGGTGTTCGATACGCTGGGGCTGATCAACGCGATCTGGTTGAAATCGGCGGTCGCGGGCAGCGAATCCTCGATGAAGCTGCGCGAGATTACCGATTGCGGCTGCGTCGTGTTCAGCGATGCGGTGACCGGAGCGATCTCGTTCGGCCGCGTCGCGGTGACGACGATGTCGGACCCTTCCGCGATACCACCGGTCTTCGTCTGAGGATCGCCGACCGCGCTATCCGCCGCGATCGCCGTCAGCGGTGGCCCATCGGCCGCATATGCCACGCCGGACAAAGGCGCGAGGATCAACGCCGCAGAACCCATCGCCGCGCGCCGCACGCGCATTCCCGTAGACGTCGTCATGTGATGTTCCCCAGCCCTCGATTGGCTGAGCGGGAGCTATGGTTGGCCCGTGACGGTTTCGTTGCAGCAATGCGTCAAAACGATGATTGGGATAATGTAATCTAGGCCGTCACCGATGCCGGGAGGCTTGCCGACCACTGATCGCTACCTCCAGCGCATTTACTTATCCGGAGCGATTACGATCACGACAACAAGGCCTTTTCCGTCGGGGCCCTGGCCCATGATCAGTCGTCCGCCATGTGCCCGTGCCACGCGCTCGACGATCGAAAGGCCTATGCCGGACCCTTCGACCTTCGATCCTGTGCCACGCCACAATCTGTTCTTGAAGCGCGCGAAATCGGGTTCGGAAATGGCAGAAGCGTCGTCGCTCACGGTGAGCCGCGATCCGGGGCCGCTGCGCACCTCGATCGCTGTTCCGGGCGGCGTATGGCGCGTCGCATTGTCGATCAGGTTTTCCAGCGCCAGTACGAGAGCTTCAGGATAACCGAAGGCGCTAGCCGGTTCGTCGTTCCGCTCGAGCGCGATCGTGCGACCGGAGGCAAGAATGGCCGGTGCGCGATCGGCGACGACCTTTTCGGCCAGCGTGTGGAGATCCACCATCGTCCCACCGGCCTCGATCGGCCTTTCGAGTTCCGCAAGCGCGAGAAGCTGGGCGATGACACGGCCGGCCCGATCGACGGCGGCCATCAGCGCCTGGCGGATGTCGGGATCGACGACGGCATCGGCCCGCAAACGAACGACCGCCAGTGGCGTACGCAGTTCGTGCGCCACGTCGGCGGCGAAGGCGGTTTGCACATGGATGGCAGCGGCCAGCCGGTCCAGCGCGGCGTTGGTCGCCTCGGCCAGCGGCTCCGCCTCCAGCGGAAGGAGGCCGCGCGGCAGGCGGGTATCGAGCGATTGCGGGCCGATCCGCGCCGCGACCTGCGATACCGCGCGCATGCGCAGCGTCAGACGCCGGGCGAGAAAGGCACCCACCAGCGGCACGAGCGCGGCGATGGGCAAGCTGATCAGCGCGAATCGCAGCAGAAAGCTGCGCACGATATCGTCGGTGACGACGGCCGGATCGGCATCGTCCTGCGATACGACGATCCAGCCGCTCCCGTGCGGCACGCTCAATCCCTCGATCGCGCGGATGCGGAAAAACCGGGCCGCGCGTTCCAGCGGCGCGGCGGCCAGGATTTCGGGCCGGGCCGGACCATAGGATTTCAACACGCGGCGGTCCGATCCGATCACGCCGACCGCCATGCCGTTCGACAGGACGATCGGCTCGGATGCCTGCGCGGCCGACGTCAGGGATTCCGCCGAGACGGCGGCCTGACGGCGTAGCAGGTTGCGCTGAAAATGATCGGCGGTCTGGTGCAGCAGCGCGGTCGCGCTCCATAACAGGATCGTTGCGGCGGCGATCGCGATGACGATGTGCAGTGCGACGAATTGCCCGAGGAGCGAGCGGGGCGCACCGATCTTCACGCTGCGGCGACGATCATATAGCCGACGCCGCGCACGGTATCGATCCGGGCGCCGGTCGCACCATCCTCAAGCCGTTTGCGGAGCCGGTGGACATAGACCTCGACAGCGTTGGATCCGAGATCACCGTCCAGCCCGAACAGCTGATCCTCGACCACGCGCTTGGGAACGACCTTGCCGACGCGGCGCAGGAGCAGTTCGAGCAACTCCGTCTCGCGCACCGAAAGAGACAGCACCTGCGATCCGATGAACGCCATGCGACTCTCCACGACGAATTCCAGCGCAGCGCAGCGCAGCGATTTCCCTGCATAACCATCCCGGCGGCGCAGGATGGCCAACAGTCGTGCGTTCAGTTCGTCGACGTCGAAGGGCTTGACCATATATTCGTCGGCCCCTTCGTTCAGGCCGAGGATCCGCGCGTCGATCGAACCGCGCGCGGTCAGCACCAGCACCGGGCGCGTGTCGCCGCGCGCGCGCATGCGGATGAGGAGATCGATGCCGTCGTCATCGGGCAGGCCGAGATCGAGCAGGACGGCGGCATAATCGATCGCGGCGAGATAGGCCTCGGCCTCCTCCACGTTCCGCGCGCGATCCAGCGACAGCCCGCGCCGGGACAAGGCATCGATGAGCGGCATCGCCACCATGTCCTCATCTTCGATCAGCAGAATCCGCATCGTCCGACTTTTTCCGCACTGCAGCGTTTGTAAGCCCGCTGTAAGCTAGGCTGCCTAGGGGTGCCAGTCTCGCCGAGACAGGGCCTAAAATGCACGCTTCTTCCCCTCAACATCCGTTGCCGCCGACGCGTGCCTTGCCACGCCGTGATCAGCTGCGCTGGCTCGTCATTGCCGCCGGGGTGACGATCGGCCTCGTGCTGCTATGGCTGGCGATCGCCGGGCTGACGCATCACGAAGCCCCCGCGCCAGCGGTCACGCCGCCCGGCACCTTGCGGTTGACGGCGGATCAGATGGCCGCGCTCAAGACCGTGCGCGTCGGCTACGGGGCCTCCGCCGATCGCACGCTGGCGAGCGGCGCGATCACCGTGGATGGCGATCACAGCACGCCGGTGCTGATGCCTTATGCCGGCCAGGTCGTCCGCGTGCTGGCCGATGCCGGTCAATATGTTCGCGCCGGGCAGCCGCTGTTGCTCGTCAAGACGAGCGATTTCGTCGATGCGCGCAGCGGGTTGTTCGCGACGCGCGCGGCATTTCAAAACGCGCAGGCGCAACTGGCGACGGCAACCCGCACCGCCGAGCGCCAGCGCCAGATCTTCGAAACGGCGGGCGGCGCGCAGAAGGACTATCTGCAAGCGCAGACCGACCTGGTCGCGGCGCAGGCCACGGCGCGGACCACCGCGGCGGCGCTGGGCGCCGCGCGCGACAAACTCGCGATTCTCGGAAAATCGCCAGGAGAGATCGGGCGGCTCGAAGCCGCGAACGAAGTGTCCGGCATTCACGACCGCACGACGTTGCACGCCCCGATCGCCGGGCTGATCGCGTCCCGCGATGTCTCCGCCGGGCAATATGTATCGCAGGGCGGCGACAAGCCGGTGATGACGATCACCGATCCGTCGCACGTCTGGCTGATCGCGCAGATCGCCGAGGGCGATGCGAGCGCGGTGCATGTCGGCGACACGGTCGCGGTGACCACGCCGGCGCTGCCCGGGCGGACGTTCCATGCGACGATCGACCTCGTCGGCGCGGCGCTGGACGCGCAGACGCATCGCCTGCCGGTGCGGGCGACGATCGCCAATCCCGACGGTGCGCTGAAGCCGCAGATGTTCGCCAGCTTCTCGATCCAGCGCCCCTTGCGCGGCGCGGCGCTTCGCATCCCCGCCGCCGCCGTGATCCATGAGGGCGATGTCGCGCGCATCTGGATCGTGCGTACCGACGGCCTGTTGCAGGCGCGCGCGATCACCGTCGGCGATGAGCAGGACGGCATGGTCGTGGTGCTGACGGGCCTGCGACCGGGCGAGCGGATCGTCACCGCCGGTGCGCTGTTCGTGAACGAGGCAGGCCTGGGCGAATGAACCGCATCGTCGAGTTCGCGCTGCGCCAGCGTCTGCTGATCGTCGGCATCTTCGCCGCCATGCTGGTGGCTGGCGGCGTGGGCTTCTGGAAGCTCAACATCGAGGCCTATCCCGATCCCGTGCCACCGATGGTCGAGATCATCACGCAAACGCAGGGGCTGTCCGCCGAGGAGATGGAGCGCAACGTCACCATCCCGATCGAGGTGGGCATGGCGGGCATCCCGCACCTGACCGCGATCCGCGCGATTTCGCTGTTCGGCCTGTCCGACGTCAAAATCCAGTTCAGCTACGATCTGACCAATGACGACGCCAAGCAGCAGGTGATCAACCGCCTGTCGCAACTGCCGCCGCTCGCGGGTGGCGCGCAACCGACATTGTCGCCGACCAGCCCCGTCGGTGAGATCTATCGCTACCGGATCACCGCGCCGCCGGGCTATTCGGTGATGGACCTGAAGACGTTACAGGATTGGGTTCTGCAACGCCGCTTCAAGCGGATTCCCGGCGTGATCGACGTCACCGGCTGGGGTGGCAAGCTCCGCGCCTATGACGTGGTGATCGACAATGATCGCCTCGCCGCGCACGGCGTTTCGGTCGGGCAGGTGCTGGCCGCGCTGGGCAAGAGCGACGGCAATGTCGGCGGCCAGACGATCAACTTCGGCAGCCAGGCCGCGATCGTGCGCGGCGTCGGGCTGATCCAGTCGGTGTCGGGAATCGAGAACGTGCTGGTCGGCACCGCGAACGGCCAGCCGATCCTGCTGAAGGACGTTGCGCACGTGCGCGTCGGCAACGCACCGCGCCTGGGCATCGCAGGATACGACGATCAGGACGATATCGTTCAGGGCATCGTGCTGATGCAGCGCGGCGCACAATCGATGCCGACGATCCAGGCGGTGCAGAAGGAAGTCGCCGACATCAATGCCTCGGGCATCCTGCCGCCCGGCGTGCAGCTCCAGCGGATCTACGACCGGTCGGATCTGATCCACCTGACGATCCATACCGTGCTGGAAAACCTGCTCGCCGGCATCGCGTTGATCTTCGTCCTGCAATGGGTGTTTCTCGGCAATCTGCGCAGCGCGATCATCGTCGCGGCGACGATCCCGTTCGCCTTGGCCTTCGCGATCCTGATCCTGGTGCTGCAGGGCGAAAGCGCGAACCTGCTGTCCGTTGGCGCGCTCGATTTCGGGCTGGTGGTCGATGCCAGCGTCATCATGGTCGAGAATATCTTCCGCCACATGGTCGAACGCTCGGCGCATGTCGAAGCGGGGCGTGTGGATGGGCGTGGGGGGCATTACACGCTGGCGAGCCGGTTCTCGGCGGTGCTGGGTGCCAGCCACGAGGTGAGCCGGGGCATCTTCTTCGCCGCCGCGATCATCATCGCCAGCTTCCTGCCGCTGTTCACGCTGACCGGGGTCGAGGGCCATATCTTCGGGCCGATGGCCAAGACCTATGCCTATGCCATCACCGGCGGCCTGATCGCGACCTTCACCGTCGCGCCGGTGCTGGCGACGATGCTGCTGCCCGACAAACTGTCCGATGTGGAGACGCGCGTCGTGGCCCGGTTGCGTGGCTGGTACGAGCCGGCCGCCGCCTTCGCGCTCGGCAATCGCGTGCTGGCGATCGGCGGCACCCTGCTGCTGCTCGTGGCGGCGATGATCGGGGTTCGCTCGCTCGGCATCGAATTCCTGCCGCACCTCGAAGAAGGCAATATGTATATCCGCGCGAGCCTGCCCGCGTCGATCAGTCTGGAGGCGGGGCAGCCGGTGGTGAACGGGGTGCGGCGCATCCTAATGCACTATCCCGAGGTCGAGGCGGTGCTGTCCGCACATGGCCGGCCGGATGACGGCACGGATTCGACCGGCTTCTTCAACGCCGAATATTTCGTCCCCCTCAAACCCGCCGACACCTGGCCCACCGGCGTGACCAAGGAGACGTTGACCGAGGAATTGTCGAAGAAATTGTCCGCCCGCTATCCGGGGGTGGATTTCTCCTTCTCGCAGATCATCGAGGACAATGTCGAAGAAGCGGCGTCCGGCGTGAAGGGCGCGAATTCGATCAAGCTGTTCGGTCCCGATCTCGCCACGCTCGAAAGATATGCCGATGCGATCAAGGCCGAAATGGCGAAGGTGCGCGGGATCGAGGATCTCGGCGTGTTCCAGTCGCTGGGCCAGCCGACCGTGCGCATCGACGTGGATCGCGCCCGCGCCTCGCGCTACGGCCTGACGCCGGACGATATCAATGCGACCGTCGCGGCGGCGATCGGCGGCCAATCTTCGGCCGAATTGTATGAAAAAGGCACCGACCGGCATTTCCCGATCGTCGTGCGGCTGCGCCCGGAACAGCGCGACGGGATCGACGCGATCCGCCGCATCACTGTCGGCGCCCCATCGCCGAACGGCACCGGGACGATCCAGGTGCCCCTGTCCGAAGTGGCCGACATCAAGCTCACGTCGGGCGCATCCTTCATCTATCGCGAGCATCAGGAACGTTACATCCCGATCAAATTCTCGGTGCGCGGGCGCGATCTTGGCGGCGCGGTGGAGGAGGCGCGGGCGCGGATCACGCGGGGCGTGCATCTGCCTTCGGGCTATCACCTCGAATGGGCGGGCGAACTCGACAATCTGAACAATGCCGTCGCGCGGCTGGAAGTCGTGGTGCCGATCAGCCTGCTACTCATCCTGCTGTTGCTCTACGCCAATTTCGGGTCCGTCCGGGATAGTCTGCTGGCGTTCGCGGCGATCCCGATGGCGATCGTCGGCGGCGTGCTGGCGCTCGCGCTCACCGGAACCGCGTTCAGCATTTCCTCGGCGATCGGCTTCGTCGCGCTGTTCGGCATCGCGGTGATGGACGGTATCCTCGTCGTCACGACGTACAATCACGCGATCGACGAAGGCGCATCGCGCGAGATCGGGCTGGCGACGACGGTGCGGCACAGCCTGCGTCCGGTGGTGATGACCTGCCTCGTCGCGGCGATCGGCCTGTTGCCGGCGGCCTTGTCCAACGGCATCGGCAGCCAGGTGCAGAAGCCGCTGGCGTTGGTGGTGGTTGGCGGGATGACGCTCGCGCCGATCCTCATCCTGCTCGTCCTGCCGGTTCTGATCGACCGTTTCTCCAGACGCGTGCCGCCGGAGGATCGCGGCGCGCATGGTCGCGATGTCGGGCACCACCCGCCGCCCGCGACGGATCATGGGGAGGTGCCGGCATGAAGCGTCACCTGGTCCCGTTCCTCCTGCTGGCGGTCTCCGGCTGCGCGGCGGGCCCGCGCGATCTCGATCCCCATGCAGCGTCGCCACCGCCGACGCTGCCGCAGCGTTTTGCCCCGGGGGCCGGGCCGGAGCAGGTGACGAACGATGCCGTGACCGCCGACTGGTGGCGCGCATTCGGGTCGCCCGAACTCGACACGCTGGTCGGCGAGTCGTTGCATCACGCGACCGATATCGAAATTGCCGACGCCGCCCTGCGCCAGGCACGCGAGCAAGCCGGAGCAGTTGCCGGTTCCGCTCTGCCGCAAGTGGATGCCGGCTATCAGGTGCAACGCGCGCGCGTTTCGAATGCGCTTGCCCCCGCGGTGACGGATGCCTCGCAATATCTGTACACGCTGCACACGGCGCAGGTGACGATCAGCTATGCTCCGGACCTGTTCGGCGGCACCCATGCCAGAATCCGGTCGGTGCGGGCCGCCGCCGATGTCGCGCGCGACCGGTTCGATGCCGCGCGCGCGACCGTGGCCGCCAATCTCGTCCTCGCGGTGATCCAGCGGGCCGCGCTCGCCGACCAGATCGATGCCGCGCAGGCCAGCATATCGGTCAACCGCGATATCCTGCGCAATCAGCAGCGCCGCCAGCAACTCGGCGCTGTCGGCGCGGCGGATGTCGCGACGCAGCAGACCGCATTGGCCTCGGCCGAGGCCGCGCTTCCCGCGCTGGTGCGGGCGGAGGCGCATCAGCGGGTTTTGATCGGCACGCTGCTCGGTCGTGCGGCGGGAACCGATCTGCCGCCGCTGCCGGGGCTCGCCGCATTGTCCCTGCCGCACGACGTGCCGCTGTTGCTCCCGTCCGAACTCGTAGCACGCCGTCCGGATGTGCGGGCGGCGCGGGCACAATTGGAGGGCGCGGGTGCCGATGTGGGCGTGGCGATCGCGGCACGTCTGCCGAGCATCCAGCTTGGCGCGACCGGGGGTGGCTCGGCGCAGCATCTGTTCGACCTGTTCCAGAACGGCAATCCCTTCTGGTCGCTGCTCGGCGGAATCACGCAGCCGATCTTCCATGGCGGAGCGTTGCGCCACCAGCAGCACGCTGCGGAAGCGGCGCTGGACGGGGCCAAGGCGCAATATCGCGCGGCGGTGCTGCAGGCGTTCGGCGATGTGTCGGACGCGCTGACCGGGCTGCATGCCGATGCCGACGCGCTCGATGCCGCCACGCGCGCCAGCGACGCCTCCGGTCGCGCATTGGGCTTCGTCCGCCGGCAACTCAGTCTGGGCGATGTCGGGACGCTCGCCTTGCTGAACGCCACCGCCGCCGATGCGCAGGCCCGCGCGCAACTCGTTCAGGCCCGCGCCGCGCGCCTCACCGATACGGTCGCAATGTTCCAAGCCGCCGGCGGCGGCGTCGTAGGGGATTGAATTATGGGAGGTCCGATCGGAGCCATCAGCGGCAAGTTCGTCCTGATGGGAACGGCATTGCTGCTTCACGGCGGGGTAGAGGACAAGAAGGTCCGCATCGCGATCGTGCCGGGCGCGCCGACCTCCGCGATCAGCCCTGAAATGGCCGATCGCGTGAAAGCCCATGGCGGCGATCACGAGGTGAAGATCCATCTTCGCGCCGAATCGTTCCGGGCCAGGATCGACGCGGTCGAGCCCGATCCCGGCTCGAACGCTGAGGTGCGGATCGGGCAGGATGTGCTCGACGACAACCCGATCGAGATCGACTTCGGCCATCGCAGCCTGCGCCCATTGTCGAGCGGCGAGGCGCGCAGCCTGGAGCGCAAATCCCGACCGATCGCGATCCGCCACGAAGCCGACGGAACGCTCTCGGTCGAGCTTGCCGAACAGGGCCATGATGCGGTGCGGGCGGTTCTCGATCTGGCCCAGGCGACCAGTGTGGCAGCGCCCGGTTTGAAGGCGGGAAGCGTGGTGACGGTCGGCGGCGTCGCGTTGGCGAATGTCGATCCGACGGATGGTCTAAGCCCGATCGTGGGGCTCTACGCCTTCCGCCACCTCCGCGTGATTTTCGACCTTGGACGTGATCGTATCTGGGTTCGGCGCTGAACGGCAACCGAACCGGACTACATCCAGATGATGGGAGCAGGCATATGCCGGAAGAAGCCTATGAGATTCGCGGCGCGCATGAAGATGCGATCGAGGAACGGGCGCACCATCATGAGCCGCTGAGCCAGAAGATCGCCTTGTTCTCGGCGGTGCTGGCGACGCTCGGCGCGATCGTCAGCTTCCTTGGCGGGCACACGCAGAACGACGCGCTGTATTACAAGAACGAGGCCGTGCTGATGAAGGCGCGGGCGTCGGACAGTTGGGCCTATTACCAGTCCGAGGACATCAAGCGCCATCTGGCTGATACGGTCGCGGCACTGGCACCGGCGTCCGCGAACGCGGGTGCCGATTCGAAGAAATATGCCGCACGCGCCGAAAAATTGCGCGCGACGGCGGAGGATTATGATCGCAAATCGGAGGAGGCCGATGCCGAATCGCGGCGGGCATTGTCGCCGCACACCAAGCTGGCGATCGCGATGACGTTCATCCAGGTCGCGATCGCTTTGGCCTCGATCAGCGCGCTGACCCAGCGCCGCTGGTTGCTCTGGGGTGCCGGCGCGTCGGCGCTTTTGGGCGTCGTGCTGAGCGGGGCGGCGTGGCTCTGAAGCGTCGAACAAATCCGTGCGCTCGACCTTGGAGCATCCGCGTGCGACGTTAACGGATATGGATCGACGGGCCATCACCAGCGACGCGGTTGCGGGCCTTTCCGTGGCGGCACTGTTGCTGCCGGAAGCGATTGCCTATGGCAGCATTGCGGGCTTCCCGCCGGGTCATGCGCTGATCGCGGCCCTCGCCGGAATGGCGGTTTACGCCGTGGCCGGCCGGAGCCGCGTAGCGATCGTGGCTCCGACGTCGGCGTCCGCCGCCACGCTCGCCGCTGCCATGGCGACGCTCGCCATTGCCGATCCCGCCCAGCGGTTGCTCGCGGCGGTCGCGATGGTCGGGTTCGCGGGTATCCTGTTCGTGCTGGCGGGGGTGTTTCGGCTTGGTTTCATCGCCGCGTTCGTGTCGCGGCCGGTGCTGCGCGGCTTTGCGATCGGGCTGGCCGCGAGCATCGTTATCCGCCAGTTCGTCGGCACGACGGGCGTGTCCGTCAGCGGCGGCAATGCCGTCACGCAACTTGTTTCGGCGATCGGCGAAGTGGGAGGATGGAACGGATACGCCATCGCCATCGCCGGGGCGGCTTTGGCCATGGCGCTGGTTTTGCGGCGCTGGCACGGCGTTCCGATCGCGCTCGTGCTGCTCGTGTTCGGTGTCCTGCTGTCGTGGGTGGTCGACCTGCCGGCGCTGCACGTGCCGGTCGTCGGCGCGATCGTACCCGGCTTTTCCTCACCCCGATTGCCCGCGCTCGATCCAATACATTGGAGGATGCTCGCCACCGCCGCCTTGCCGCTCGCGCTGATCGTGTTCGTCGAATCCTGGGGGACGATGCGGTCGCTGGCATTGAATCGCGGGGACAGTATCGATCCGAACAGGGAGCTTGTCGCGATCGGCTTCGCCAATATCGGCTCCGCGCTCGTCGGCGGGCAGGCGGTGGGGGCGGGGTTTTCCGCATCGTCGGCGAACGACAGTGCCGGTGCGCGCAGCCGGTGTGCCAGTATGGTCGCGCTCGTCGGACTGGCGCTACTGATGTGGCTGGCGCTGCCGCTGGTCGCGCGCGTTCCGGTGCCGGTGCTGGCCGCCGTGGTCGTCGCGGCATTGTTGCATGCCCTCGACCCGTCGCCGCTGCGACGGTTGTGGCGCATCGATCGCGATCAATATGTGGCATTGGCCGCCGCGCTCGGCGTTCTGCTGCTCGGGGTGCTGAACGGGATGCTGCTCGCCGTCGGCCTGTCGGTGCTGGCCATCGTGCGAAAGATATCGTCGCCCGAGATCGTCGAACTGGGGCGGCTGGGCGATGGGCGGGATTTCGTCGATCGCGCGCGGCATCCCGAATCCGTGGTCCGGCCGGATATTCTGGTCCTGCGGCCCGGCGAACCCTTGTTCTTCGCCAATGCCGAACGGATCATGGCGGAGGTCGAACGGCGCGCCGCGGCGGCGAGCGCGCGGACGGTGGTGCTCAGTCTCGAGGAAAGCAGCGATCTGGACAGTACCGCGCTCGACGTTCTGGGCGAATCGTCGATCCGCCTGACCGCCGGGGGGCGGGCGCTCGTTCTGGCGCGACTGAAGGATCCGGTGCGCGATCTGTTGAACGCAAGCGGCCCCGTATTGATCGATCTCGCCAATCGCAGCGTGCGCAGCGTGGCCGACGCCGTGGATGCGGCATCGCGCCCTCATCACAAGGAGCCAGGATCGTGAGATCGACCCGTGAACCCATACTCGTTCCCGTTCGATTGGACGCGCTGCGCCCGACCCAGATGACGGTCGGCCTGCGCGAGGTGGAGCGCAAGCGCCAGCAATGGCGCGCGCGGGGCGACGATGCCGGCCTGTATCTCGGCCGCCACATGATCCCCGTCGTGCTGGGTCCGAAGGGCAAATCCTATGTCATCGACCATCACCATCTTGCCCGGGCGTTGATCGACGAAGGCCAGAGCGAGGTACTGACGACGATCGTCGCCGATCTGCGTTTGCTCGGCCAAGCGGCCTTTTGGGTGTTCCTCGACAATCGCGGCTGGTTGCATCCGTTCGACGCCGAGGGCCGCCGTTGCTCGTATGACGACATACCGAAACGCATGCGCGACCTTGCCGACGATCCGTTCCGATCGCTGGCCGGCGCAGTGCGCGAGGCCGGGGGCTACGCCAAGGACACCACGCCGTTCAGCGAGTTCATCTGGGCGGACTATTTCCGACGAAACATCAAGCATGCGCTCGTCGAAAAGAAGTTCGACAAGGCGGTGGACAAGGCGCTCCTGCTGGCTCGAACGTCCGAGGCGCGCTTCATGCCGGGCTGGTGCGGTGTCGATCCGGATCGCGCCGACGCCGGATGATCGGCGGATCGCGCGCATCCCGCGCCGCATGACGATCGGATGAAATCGGTGTCATCTTCGGATGCGACAGGAGCAGTTCAGGCTTTCGTGCGTAAGATCGTCGCGAAGGAAAGCCGATATGCGTGCATCTTCCCTATCCTTGCTGCTGGCCGCGACGATGGTGCCGCGTGCCAACGCGGCGCCGGCGACGCCGAGCGATGCGGCGTGGACTAACCGGCTGACCTGGGGCGTGTCCGCCGCCCCTGCCACAGGCGCTAAGCCCGGCACGGATCGCTGGCTGAACGCGCAGCTCAAAACCCCCGACGACACGTTGCCACCCGAAATCTCGGCGCAGGTGGCGGCCATGCGGATCAGCCGTCAATCCATGGCGGCTCTGGTCGTCGACGAGGATGCCGCCAGTCGCTACGCCAACAAACTCGCCGATCCGGCCCAGCGGGACGCGGCACGCAAGGCCTATCAGCAGGATATGAACGCACTCGCGACCGAAGCGGCGACGCGGTCGCTGCTGCGCGACATCTACGCGCCGGACCAGCTGCGCGAGCAATTGACGTGGTTCTGGTTCAACCATTTCAATGTCCAGGCGCAGAAACGCGACATCCGCCCGATGATCGCCGATTACGAGGACACGATCCGGGCCCATGCGCTGGGCACCTTCCGAGATCTGCTCGAGGCGACGCTCCGGCATCCGGCGATGCTGCGCTATCTCGACAACGACCAGAATGCCGCCAACCACATCAACGAAAACTATGCGCGTGAGATCATGGAGCTACATTCCATGGGCGTGGGATCGGACTATACGCAGAAGGACGTGCAGGAACTGGCGCGCATCCTGACCGGCGTGGGCGTCGATCTGAACGCCGCCGATCCGAAACTCAGCGCGGCGCGCCGGCCGCTCTACCTCCGTGCCGGGCTGTTCGAGTTCAATCCCAACCGTCACGATTTCGGCGACAAGCAGTTTCTCGGTCATGCGATCAAGGGCCGGGGGTTCGGGGAGGTCGAGGACGCACTCGATCTCATCGCCGCTTCCCCGGCAACGGCGCGCCACGTGTCCCGGCAGCTCGCAATCTATTTCATGGGAGACGATCCGCCCGAAGCGCTGATCGATCGCATGACCAGGACGTGGTCGCATAGCCACGGCACCATCTCGGCCGTGCTGCGCACGATGATCCAGGCGCCCGAGTTCAGACAATCGCTCGGGACCGCGTTCAAGGATCCGGTGCACTACACGGTATCCGCCGTACGGCTGACGTATGGCGACCGGGTGATCGTGAATGCGCAGCCGATCATCGGCTGGCTAAACCGTATGGGCGAGGGCCTGTATGCGCACGAGACGCCCGATGGCTTTCCGATGGCCACCGCCGCCTGGACCGGGCCCGGCCAGATGTCGGTGCGCTTCGAAATCGCGCGGCAGATCGGCGGCGGCGCCGCCGGGCTGTTCAAACCACAGGTGCCATCCGCGATCGGGGGTATGTCGCCCGCGCCGATCGCCGGGGCGTCCGGCGCGATGGCTCCGATGATGCCTGTGCCGATGACCGACATGGCACCGCCGGCTGCCCCCGCGACGCCGGTCGGATCGCCGCCCCCGCCGCTCCCCCGGCTGCAGACCGCCGCTTACTATCAGGGGATCGCGCCCGCATTGGGCGCGCCGACCCGAAGCGCCCTGACGCAGGCGACCTCGCCGCAGGAATGGAACGGCCTGTTCCTGTCCTCGCCCGAATTCATGCGCCGCTGACTCGAACGGAGAACGGACATGTTGCTCGACCGCCGTGAACTTCTGGCCGGTGCCGCGGCACTGGCCCCGCTCGTCATCGCCGGCCGCGCGTTCGCCGCGCCGCAAGCCGGGAGCCGGACGCTCGTCGTGTTCCTGCGCGGTGCGTATGATGCCGCCAACGTCATCGCGCCGACGGGAAGCGATTTCTACCACACCTCCCGCCCGACGATCGCGCTGGGCAAGCCCGATCCGGCCGATCCCAACGCGCCGATCGCGCTCGATGGCGACTGGAGCCTGCATCCCGCGCTCCGGGATTCGATCTACCCGCTGTGGCAGAAGAAGCAGATCGCCTTCATCCCTTTCGTCGGCACGGACGATATGAGCCGCAGCCATTTCGAGACTCAGGATACGATCGAGATGGGCCAGCCGATCACCGGCCATCGCGACTATAATTCGGGCTTCATGGCCCGGCTCGCCGCCGCTTTGGGTCAGGACAAGCCGATCGCGTTCACCGATCAACTGCCTTTGTGCTTTCGGGGCGGTCCGGTCATCCCCAACGTCGCGCTCAATGCCGTGGGATCGAAGCCGGCCGTCCCCGCGCGGGATGCCGCGCTAATCGCTGCCATGTACAAGGGCCAGCACAGCGGCACCAACGATCTGGGCAGTTCGGTTGCCGAGGGGTTTCAGGTCCGCGATACCGTGTTCAGAACGGTCGACGAGGAAATGAAGCAGGCGAGTCGCGGTGCGGTCAGCCCCAAGGGTTTCGAGCTGTCGGCGCGGCGGATCGGTCGCCTGATGCGCGATCAGTTCAACCTCGCCTTCGTCGATGTCGGCGGCTGGGATACGCATGTGAACCAAGGTGGGGCACAAGGGTATCTGGCAACGCATGTCGGAGAATTGGGGCGTGGCCTGGCGGGCTTCGTCGACGAGATCGGCCCCACAGCCTGGCTGACCACGACGGTGATCGTCGTGTCCGAATTCGGCCGCACCTTTCACGAGAATGGCGACAAGGGTACCGATCATGGCCATGGCAGCATCTATTGGGTGCTGGGCGGCGGCGTGAACGGAGGGCGCATGGCTGGCCCGCAGGTCGGGCTGTCGCAAGCGACGCTCAATCAGGGGCGCGACCTGCCGGTGCTGACCGATTACCGCGCGATGATCGGGGGCCTCGTCGCCCGGCAATACGGCCTAAGTGGCGATCGCCTCGCCACGGTTTTTCCCGCCACCCCGCCTGTGGATTTGCACCTCTTCTGAACGTTTGCTGCAAAACGAGCTATCGGAGAACGACATTTGCTACCGCTTACAACCCGGTGTCGAGATTCAGCCTCGATGCCTGCGGCTGTCTGCCGCCGCGGAACGTTCTTCAATCTCTAGCGTCGCGCAATGCTTCCAGTTCGGCCAATCGCACCGGATCGTCGGCCGCCAGCGTCTCCTCTAGATAGAAGCTGTGCGGGATATCGCGCACCAGCTGTTGCGCCTCGCCGACATATTCCAAGGCAATGACCGGAAAGGCATCGACCAGTTCGCGTAGAAACGGCTTGTCCAGCGCATCAAGCTGGCTCCCGATATATTCCATCATTTCCACGGCCTCGTCGGGATCGAGCTTGTCGTCGTCGGTCAGCTCCAGAAACATGACGAAACTGGCGATGATACGTGCGACCTGCGTTGCTATCATGGCTTGACCACCTTGACCTTGATGTTGGTGACGTTGTGTTTTTTGAGAATCTTCAGTGCTTTGACTTTCAGAGCGGGCGTAGGAACCTCCCAAATCCCAATGACGCGATGTTGCGCCAGCACCTCAGACTGCCGCTTAAGCTGGGCTAGCGCGCGCGGCGCATCCCGTACGCCCCATTTCCGATCGATCACGTAATCACCCTGCACGCCATCGAACTTCACCGGCCGTTTCGAGCCGTTCGGCATCGTGCGCATCAACGTCGGCGCTTGACCGGACCGCGCACCGGGGGCCGAGTCATTGTACGCTTTCCAGAGCTTGTCGCTTTTGACATTCTCCTTCGCCCAGCCGATTTGCGGCGGATCGTAGGTTGCACGAGGCCGTACGGCGCGGAGGCGGCTCAAGTTGGAAACCCTGGCTACACCCGCCCCCGTCGCCCCCGTCGCCACGGTCACCGCAACGTTGCCGACGACAGATCCTAGGGCGCGACCGACATCACGTGCCGAAGCATTGGCGACGGCATCGGCCGCGCGCGCGACCTGACGGCGTGCCGGTACGTCTTCGGCAGCTATGCCGGAGTCGATCATACCTGCGAGGCCGCGAACGACATTGTAACCGGTGGTAGTCGGAGGCGTCGTCATCACAGAATATATCGACTTTGCCGTTCCCTCCGCGACATCGTAGAGTTTTTCACCGAACCCGCCGACCAATTCGGTGACCCGGTTTGTCTGATTATTGAGCGGAGGTTCCTGAATCTGCCTGCGCGGAACCTTCACGGACCCACGATCTGTCGACCTCGCGTTACTACCCGCCGATTGCCCCGTGCGCGGCGTTTGCGCCTTTGGCGCGGCCGCGATCGGCGCGGGGTTGCGATGGCCGACACTCGGCGCGCGATTGGAGCCACCCGCAATGCGACCGCTGGCGCGGTTGGCCGCATTTGCCCCGCCCGCGCCATAATGGCGTCCGGATCCGGCGAAGGTGAATTTGCCGTCCGCCGGATCGTGCCAGGGATTGAACTTGAATTCGAGGCCATCGGGATTCGGCCTCGGGGGCAGCTTGCCAGTCCGCAGCCACCCCGAAAACGCACTTCGTTGCCTGTTGCCAGATGTCTGACTCATGCCGCCTCACCCGTCATTGAGGTGAGAACATTTCAGCAACATTTTCCAACAAGTCAATCGCGAGCCGTGGCCATCGCCTCGGTAAGGCACCGATTATACCAAAGATTCTACGGGAAAAGTGGTGCGGCCGAGAAGACTCGAACTTCCACGGGCTTTCGCCCACAACGACCTCAACGTTGCGCGTCTACCAGTTCCGCCACGGCCGCACGTAACACTCGCCGGGCAGACCCGGCAGCTGGTAGGCGAGCGCCCCTAGCAAGCGCCCGACCCCTTGGCAAGCGCGGCGTCTGTCGATCAGTGCTGCGCGCCGGAGAAGCTCAGCACCAGTTTCTCGGAATTGACCGGCACGTCCAGCTTGGCGCTGTTGAAATCGACCGATCCGCGCGGCGGCAATGCCGTCACTTCGGGCCGAATCGTCCAGCTATACACCAGCCGCCCCTGCGCATCGCGCAGTTCGGCGCGGATATCGGGCACGCTCTGGTGCGTGTCGGTCGGGTTGGTCACCTTGCCGCTGACCGCGAACATCTCGCTGCCGTTGCTCAGCTCACGCCGCTCGATCGGATTGTCGATCAGGCGCAGGGGGGTCTCCTGCGGCGCGATCGGCAGGCCGAGCCGCTGGATGAAGCTGCTGTCCCCGGCATAGATCAGCGCAATCAGCGCGACGAGCATCGCGAAGCCGGCGACGAAGGCGATGATCGTCCATTGTTTCGCGCGATTGCGGCGCGGGCGGAACGGCGCGCGATGGGCGAACGCGTCATAATCCGCCTGCTCGTCGTCGGGATAGACATCGCGAACCGGCGGCGGAGGGGGCGGCGGCGTGTCGCGCACCGCCGGCGCAACTTCGGGCTGGGTCTGTGCCTGGGTCTGGGCTTGCGTCTGGGGCGCGGGCTCCGGCGCTGGCGTCTCGACCGGCTGAGCTTCGGCGCGATCGACCAGATCGGGTTCGTCCGCCGGAGCCGGGGCCTGGAACCAGCTATGGCGGCAATTGGCGCAACGCACGGTTCGGCCCTCGGTCCCGATCGCATTATCGGGGACGATATAGCGGGTCCGGCATTCGGTACATTCGAGGATCATGAAAGGACTTCGCGGCTGAGCACCCACGGTCATGGATGTTTCAAAACTAAACACGCGATGACGCCAACTGGCAAGAGCGCACGATATCGTGCGCCCGGCGGACACGCGGCCCGGCTTGCCGCGCAGGCGTGGAACGTGCGAAGGCTGGGCGCAGGGGCATAGTCAGGTAGCGAAGCGGGCACACGCCGGTAATGGCCAATATCGTGCAGTTCGAGAATGTTGGGTTGCGCTACGGCACCGGCCAGGAAACGCTGTCCGACGTCTCGTTCACGCTGGCCAGCGGTGCGTTCTACTTCCTCACCGGGGCAAGCGGCGCGGGCAAGACGTCGCTGCTCAAGCTGCTCTACCTCGCGCAACGCCCGACGCGCGGGCTGATCCGGCTGTTCGGCGAGGATGCGGTGACGCTGCCGCGAAAGCGACTGCCCGGCTTCCGTCGCCGCATCGGCGTGGTGTTCCAGGATTTCCGGCTCGTGCCGCATCTGTCGGCCTATGATAATATCGCACTGCCCTTGCGCGTCTCGGGCGTGCCGGAGAGCGATATCGCCGCTCCGGTGCGCGAGATGCTGGCCTGGGTCGGCCTCAGCGACCGCGCCGACGCCAAGCCGCCGACGCTGTCGGGCGGCGAACAGCAGCGCGTCGCCATCGCCCGCGCGGTGATCGGCCGGCCCGAGATCCTCGTCGCCGACGAGCCGACCGGCAACGTCGACCCCGACATGGCGGAGCGCTTGTTGCACCTGTTCGATTCGCTCAACCGGCTCGGCACCACCGTCGTCGTCGCGACGCACGACTTCCACCTGCTCGGTCGCATCCCGGGGGCGCACATGATGCGGCTCGATGGTGGCCGCCTGCTCGACCCCACCGGATCGCTGCGTTTTCCACCGCCCAGCCAGGACGGCGAAGACTGATGCCGGTCAAGCTGATCCCGTCCGCCGCCGATCGCCGCCTGCTCGACGAAAGTCGGGGCACGCGCGCGATGACGTGGATCATGGCGATCATGCTGTTCCTGACGGTACTGGCCGGCGCGCTGGGGCTGGGCACGCGTTCCGCGGCGGTGTCGCTCGACCGGCAATTGGCCGGGCGGCTGACGGTGCAGATCGTCGCGCCGGAAGCGGCGGTGCGGGAAGGGCAGGCGGCGGCGGCACTCCGCGCGCTGAAGGCCCTGCCAGAGGTGAAGCGCGCGGGCGCGGTCGATCGCGCCGAACTCACCGCTTTGCTGCGTCCATGGTTGGGCAGCGACGGGGCCGATCCCGATCTGCCGATCCCGGCGATGATCGACGTCGATCTCGCCACCGCCAGCGACGCGGCGGTCGCGCGGGCGACGGCAGCGGTGCAGGCGGTCGCGCCCACCGCGCGGATCGACCGGCAGGAAAGCTGGATGGCACCGGTCAGCAGTTTCATGGCGATGATCACCAGTCTGGCGGGTGCGCTCGTCCTGTTGATGGCGGCGGCGACCGCGGCAGTGGTGATCCTCGCCGCGCGCGCTGGCCTCGATACGCATCGCGACACGATCCAGGTGCTGCACATGCTCGGCTCCACCGACATCCAGGTTTCGCGCCTGTTCCAGCGGCGCATCGCGCTCGATACGTTGGTCGGCGGGCTGCTCGGCACGCTCATCGCCTGCGCTTTGGTGCTGCTGATCGGCGTCCGGATCGGCGCGATCGGATCGGATCTGCTGAGCGGCGTGGCGCTGGGTCCGCGCGACTGGATCCTGTTGCTGCTGCTGCCGGTGATCTTCTCGCTGCTCGCCACGCTGGCCGCGCGCGTCGCGGTCACGGCCGCCTTGAGCAAGATCCTGTGATCCGGCGGCTGCTCGCCCTCGCGTTGATCGTATGGCTGCTCGGCTTCGCGGTGTTCATGCTGCTGCTGCCGCGCCCGCTGGAGGACACGAAGACCGACGCCATCGTAGTGCCGACCGGCGGCGCGGGCCGCATCCAGCGCGGGCTGGAGCTGCTTCAGGCCCATGCCGCAGAGCGCATGCTGATCACCGGCGTCGCACCCGAGGTGGAGGCGGACGAACTGGCCGCTGAGTACAAGGCTCCGCTGGCGCTGTTCGACTGCTGCATTGATCTCGGGCAGGAGGCGGTCGACACCCGCTCCAACGCGATCGAGACCGCGCGCTGGGTGCGCGATCATCGCTACAAGACGGTGCGGCTCGTCACGTCGGACTGGCACATGGCGCGCGCGCGGCTCGAACTGGCCTATGCGCTGGACCGCGACGTGACGGTGGTGGGCGACGGCGTGCCGAGCCATCCGCGCTTCGCCACCCTGATCGCGGAATATAACAAATTGCTGCTGCGCCAGATCGCGTTATGGACGGGGATCGGACGATGATCGGCTTGCGCAACCTGTTGTTCCGGATCGTGTTCTACACGATTTCGGTGCCGATCGTGCTGGCCACGCCGATCAGCGCGCTGTTCGGGCGACGCGCGATCATCGTCAACACGCACATCTGGACGAAATTCCACCATTGGGCGACGAAGACCTTTCTCGGCATCCACCAGCATATCGAGGGTACGCAGTTCCTGGATGGCCCGGTGATTTACGCCGCCAAGCATCAGGCGATGTACGAGACGCTGGAACTCGGCCGCATGCTGGACACGCCGGCGATCGTGATGAAGCAGGAGCTGGCCAGCATTCCGGTCTGGGGCTGGGCGGCGCGGATCTATGGCTGCATCGTGGTCGATCGCGAAGCGTCGGCCGGCGCACTCCGGCGGATGGTGAAGGAGGCCAAGGCCGCTTTGGCCGAGGGCCGCTCGATCCTGATCTTCCCGGAGGGCACGCGCGTCGCCCCCGGCGATCAGCCGCCGTTACGCGCCGGGTTCGCCGGCCTGTATCAGATGCTGAAAATCCCTGTGATCCCGATCGCGATCGATTCCGGAATCGTTTGGCCGAAAAAGGGGCTGAAACAGGCCGGTACGGTCACGTTCCGCTTCGGCGAGGCGATCCCGGCGGGCCTGCCGCGCGAGGAAGCCGAGGCAAGGGTGCACGCCGCGATCAACGCTTTGGATGTGACAAGCTGACCGTCGCCCCGGCGGAAGGCCGGGGCCGCTGGGTTAAGGGTGCCACCAGCGCAAAACAATCTGGCGGCCCCGGCCTGCGCCGGGGCGACGACGCTCTATTCGTGCGAACGCCCAAAATCGGGCGCAGGATCGTCCTGCCCCTGTTCGATGATCCCGCGCCGGATCGCGCGCGTACGGCTGAAATGCTCGAACAATTCCTCGCCCTTGCCCAGCCGGATCGCGCGTTGCAGCGCGGTCAGATCTTCGGAGAAGCGTTGCAGCATATCCAGCACCGCGTCCTTGTTGGTCAGGAACACGTCGCGCCACATCGTCGGATCGGAGGCGGCGATGCGCGTGAAATCGCGGAAACCGCCGGCGGAATATTTGATCACCTCGGATTGCGTCACTTCCTCCAGATCGGAAGCGGTGCCGACGATCGTATAGGCGATCAGATGCGGCAGATGGCTGGTCACGGCGAGCACGCGATCGTGATGCTCCGGCGCCATCATCTCGATATCCGCGCCCAGCCGCCGCCAGAATTCCGCGACGCGCGTCACCGCCGCCGCATCCGCGCCCTCGGGTGGCGTCACGATGCACCAGCGCTTGTGGAACAGCGAAGCGAAGCCCGCTTCCGGCCCGCTGCGCTCGGTGCCCGCCACCGGATGCGCCGGGATCACGGTGGCACCGGGCAAGGCCTCGGTCAGCACGCGCAACACTTCGGCCTTGGACGAACCGACATCGCTGACGATCGCCTCCGCCGGCAGATCGGCCGCGAATTCAGCCGCCGCCGCGCCCATCGCGCCGACCGGCACGCACAGGATCACCAGATCGGCATCGATCACCGCCGCGCCGCTCGATTCCGTGATATCGTCGCAGAGCTGCAGCCGGTCGGCGACCGCGCGAACCTCGGGATCTGCATCATACCCGGTCAGCCGCACCGTCGGCATGGCGATACGCACCGCGCGCGCGATCGAGGAGCCGATCAGGCCCAATCCGATGATCGTGACACGGGCAAAAGGCAACATCAGCCGGCGGCTTCGACCAGATCGCGCAGCGCCGCCATCACGCCCTGCGTTTCCTCCCCCGTACCGATCGTGATGCGCAACCCGTGGGGCAGGCCCTGTCCGGGCAACCAACGGACGATATAGCCCGCATCCATCAGGCCCTTATACGCCACCTCGGCGCTTAGCTTGCCCTCGAACAGCACCAGCACGAAATTCGCCTGGCTCGGCACGGCCCGCAGGCCGGCATTGCCCAATTTGCCGATCTCGTCCGCGAACCAGCGCCGCCATTCGGCATTGTGCGCCCGCGTCGATTCTACGAATTCGGTATCCCCGACCGCGGCGACCGCCGCCGCCGTTCCGGCGATCGTGATCGAGAAGGGCAGGCGGATGCGGTGCATCGCATCGATGATCTCCGCCGAACCGTAACCCCAGCCGATCCGTTCGGCGGCGAGGCCGTACATCTTGGAAAAGGTGCGCGTGACCAGCACGTTGGATGCGCTTTCGGCCAGCGCCATGCCGCCATCTTCCGCGTCGCCCTCGATATATTCGGCATAGGCATGATCGAGCACGAGCAGGATGTCGGGGCGCAGCCCGGCATGCAATCGCGCAATCTCGGCCTTGGTCGAATAGGTGCCGGTCGGGTTGTTTGGGTTGGCGACGTAGATCAGCTTCGTTTTGTCGGTGACGCAGGCCAGGATCGCATCGACATCGGTCGCATAGTCCGTGTCCGGCGCGATCACCGGCGTCGCGCCCACGCGCCGCGCCGCAATCTCGTACACCGCGAAACCGTAACGGACGTAGATCACCTCGTCGCCCGGCCCGGCAAAGGCCCCGGCGGCCAGATGCAGCACCTCGTCCGATCCGTTGCCATAGATGATCCGCGCGGGATCCAGGCCATGCTTGGCGCCCAGCACGTCGCGCAATTCGGTCGCGCTGGCATCGGGATAACGCTCCAGCCGGTGCGCGGCGGCTGCGAAAGCCTCGCGCGCAGCCGGACTGGTGCCGAGCGGATTTTCGTTCGACGACAGCTTGATGACCTTGCGGCCGTCATCGGTGGTGGACCGGCCCGGAACATAGGGGGCGATCGCCATGATCCACGGTTTGGCCACGGGCTTGTTTTGGGATGCGCTCATGGTCGCGCGGCATAGCGGCACCACGGAAATTGACAAGGCGAGGCCGCGCGCCCTAGCGCCCGGAGCGTGACCTTCATCGAACCCAATAGCGATCCCGATGCGGACCAGCGCTTCGGGCTGACCCGCACCGTCACGCTGCCGGGGCCGCTGCGCCTCGACGGTGGCGTGCTGCTGTCGCCGGTCGATATCGCCTATGAGACGTACGGCACGCTCGACGCGGACGGCGGTAACGCAATCCTGATCTGTCACGCGCTGACCGGCGATCAGCATGTCGCGAGCAACCACCCCGTCACCGGCAAGCCCGGCTGGTGGACGCGGATGGTCGGGCCGGGCAAGCCGATCGATCCCGCGCGCCATTTCATCGTCTGCGCCAACGTGCTGGGCAGTTGCATGGGGTCGTCCGGCCCGGCGAGCGTCAATCCCGCGACGGGCGCGCCTTGGGGCATGGCGTTCCCCGTCATCACGATTCGCGACATGGTGCGCGCGCAGGCGATGCTGCTCGATCATCTTGGCGTCGGCGTGCTCAAGGCGGTGGTCGGCGGATCGATGGGCGGGATGCAGGCTCTGAGCTGGCCCGCGACCTTCCCGGAGCGGGTGAAAGCGGTGGTCGTCATCGCCTCGACCGCGCGCCACACCGCCCAGAATATCGCGTTTCACGAGGTCGGGCGGCAAGCGGTGATGGCCGATCCGAAATGGCGTGGCGGCGATTATTATACGGATGCCGACCCACCGGCGGCCGGCCTCGCGGTCGCGCGCATGGCCGCGCACATCACCTATCTGTCCGAGGCGGGGCTGACCGAAAAGTTCGGCCGCAAGCTGCAGGCGCGTGAAACGAAGACGTTCGGCTTCGATGCCGATTTCCAGATCGAATCCTATCTGCGCCATCAGGGCATCGCCTTCGTCGATCGCTTCGATGCCAATTCCTACCTCTATATCACCCGCGCGATGGACTATTTCGACCTCGCCGAGGAGCATGGCGGCCGCCTCGCCAGCGCCTTCAAGGCCAGCAAGGCGCGTTTCTGCCTGGTCAGCTTCGATACCGACTGGCTCTATCCCACCGCCGAATCCCGCGCGATCGTCCATGCCCTCAACGCCGCCGGCGCGCCGGTCAGCTTCGTGGAATTGTCGAGCCCGTTTGGCCACGACGCGTTCCTGCTGGACGCGCCCGAACTCAATCGTGTGGTCGATGGCTTCCTGAGGGCAGGGGCATGAGCGACATCTTATTATCCGACGACAAAGCATTGTTACACGTGGAACAAATCCACCGCTGGCTGGCGAGCAGCTATTGGTCGCCGGGAATCGAGCGCAGCCTCGTCGAGCGCGCGATCGCCGGATCGCACGCCCTCGGCGCATACCGCGACGGCGAACAGATCGGTTTCGCCCGCGCGATCACCGATCACGCCACCTTCGCCTGGATCGCGGACGTCTGGGTGGACAAGGCCGGGCGCGGGCAGGGGCTGGGCCGACGGCTGGTGCAGTGGTTCATCGATCACCCGGACTTTGCCGGCATCCGCCGTATCGGTCTGGTCACGCGTGACGCGCACGGCGTGTACGAGAAGATCGGCTTCCACGCCCTGATCCGCGCCGATCGCTACATGGAACGCCTATCGCCCGAGGCCGAAGCCTTTGCGCGGGGAACGCCATGACGCTGCGTCCCGATCTCGCGATCATCGCCGATCATGTCGCCGCCGGATCGCGCATCCTCGATGTCGGCTGCGGCGACGGCCAGTTGATGGCGGCATTGCGCGATACGAAGGGCGTGGACGCGCGCGGGCTGGAGATCGCCGCTGGCAACGTCGCCGCCGCGGTGTCGCGCGGACTGTCGGTAATCCAAGGCGATGCCGATACCGATCTCGCCGCCTATCCCGACGCCAGCTTCGATTATGCGATCCTCAGCCAGACGTTGCAGACCGCGCGGCGGCCCGATGTCGTGCTCGATCATCTGCTCCGCATCGGCCAGCGCGCGTTCGTCTCCTTCCCGAACTTCGCGCATTGGCGGGTGCGCGCCTCTTTGTTGTGGGGCGGGCGCATGCCGGTCACGCGGCTGCTGCCCGAACGCTGGTACGATACGCCCAATATCCACCACGTCACCGTGGACGATTTCCGCGCCTTCGTTGCCGATCGCGGGCTGGTGGTGGAGGCGGCGTGGTTCCTGTCCGGCGATCGGCAGACCAGCTCGGCCGCGGCCAACTTCCGCGCCGAACACGCCGTATTCCTATTAAAAAGTTGACCGTTCCTATTTTGGTTGATCTGAATCAAGGAACCAAGCACTCTATCGACGGTTTGTAACGGACCATCGCCGACGAGAATGAAATGACCGCCACCGCCCTGATTGTCGAAGACGAGATTTTCGTCGCACTCGACCTCGAACGGATCCTGACGGATGCCGGTTACAAGGTGAAGGCCATCGCCGCCGATCGCTCGACCGCTTTGGAAGAAGCCGGTGAGTGCAATTTCGCTCTGGTGGACATCAATCTGCGTGACGGCCCGACTGGGCCCGATCTCGCCCGTACGCTGGCGCAGGATTACGGTCTGAAGGTGGTGTTCGTCACCGCCAACCCCGCGCAGATCGGGGATCCCGGCAATGCGCTGGCGTATGTCCGCAAGCCGTTCAGCGAAGCAGCTATCTTGGCCGCCGCCGCTTTCGCGAGCGCTTCGGCCGATCACCCGGCGAATGATGATGTCGTATTGATCGGCAACGCCAAGATAGGCTGATGCCGACGTTACGCCGGTAGGGCGAGCACGGAAAAACGAAATATTCTAGGTTCGGCTGAATGCCTTCAGCGGCACGCAGGTCGTGACCACAAGGCCCTCCCGTCGCCAGTCGCGTTCCACCGTGCCGCCAAGCTGGCGCACGGCGCTCATCTCGATCAGCTGCGATCCGAAGCCCGACGGATCGGGCGTGCCGACCACCTCGGGACCACCGGTCTCGCTCCAGGTCAGGCACACCTTGTCGTCCTGCGGCGCAATCTCGACCGTGATGCGCCCTTCGTCATTGGCCAGGGCGCCATATTTCGTCGCGTTGGTCGCCAATTCGTGGAACAGCAAAGCGAGCGGCGTGGCGGAGCGATCGTCGATATTAACGTCGCCGCCGATCACCGAAATCCGCGTGCCTTCGCCCTGCTGATAGGGGCGGAACAGCTCGTCGAGCAGGCCATGCAGGCTGGATTGCGCCGCGGCCGGGCGGGATTGGGCGCTGTGCGGGCGCACGAAATCATGCGCGCGGCCGAGTGCGGTCACGCGCTCGCGCAGATCGTCCGAAATGCCGCGAAAGCCCGGATTGGCGCGCGCGGCGAAACCGATCAGGCCGGAGATCACCGCGAAGATGTTCTTGATCCGGTGGCTCAACTCCTGCGCGATCACCTCGCGCTCCTCGCTCGCCTGCTTCTGCTCGTGCACCTCGGTGCAGGTGCCGAACCAGCGCACGATCTTGCCCGTTTCGTCGCGCAGGGGGAGCGCCCGGCCCAGCGTCCAGCGATATTCCCCGTCCGCGCGGCGCAGGCGATAATCGACCTGATAGGGCTCGCCGGTCGCTAGCGAATGACGCCACAACGCCCAGGCACGCTCCTGATCGTCGGGATGGAACATGCCGTTCCATTCCTCGCCGTCGGTCGATCCTTCGGGCATGCCGGTGAATTCGTACCAGCGCGCATTGTAATAATCGTGATAGCCGTCGGGCAGGGTGGACCACACCATCTGCGGCATCGAATCCGCCAGCACGCGGAAACGGTTGTGGCTCTCGGTCAGCGCGCGGTGGTTGGCATTGTCCGATGCCCGCCATGCGGCGGCATCGCGGCTGTCGCGCAACCGCGCCATCACCGATTCGGCCAGCGTCACCAGACCCTGATGTTGCAACGCGGTCAGGCCATCGGGGTGCGGCACCGTATCGATCACGCACAGCGAGCCCAGCGGCACGCCCTCTTCGGTTTTCAACGGCACGCCGGCATAGAAGCGGATGAACGGTTCCCCGATCACCTGCGGATTGTCGGCAAAGCGCGGATCGCGCGTCGCGTCCGTCACCACCATCGTATCGCCGCCATGCATCGACACGCCGCAGAACGATGTCTCCGGTGGCGTTTCGATACCGTCATATCCCGTGCGCACCAGGAAATGCTGGCGATGCTGCTCGACGATATTGATCAGGGCGACCGGCGTTTCGCACAAAGCCGCCGCGAAATCGGTCAGCTTTCCAAGCGCCTTGTCGTCGCGGATCGTCTCGAAATCGTAGTCGGCCAGCACCTTGGCACGCGCCGCCTCATCGACCTGCCAGCCACGTGTCGCCGGCAGGTCGGTATCGGTCAATGCGCTCGAACAGGAAAGGACCGGTGTATTCAAAACGGCACGTCGTCGTCGAGATCGTCGGCGAAGCTTTGACGCCCGCCGCCGGACGCACCACCGCCGGACGACGCGCCGCCACGGCTTCCGCCGCCACCGCCGCCGCCGTAACCACCACCGCCGCCGCCGAATTCGTTACCGCCGCCGAAATCGTCACGCCCGCCGCCGCCATAGCTGCCGCCGCCACCCGAACCACCGCCGCTGCCGCCACCGGCACCCGGTGCGCCGTCCAGCATCGTCAGCACGGAATTGAAGCCCTGCAGCACGATCTCGGTCGAATATTTGTCCTGGCCCTGCGCATCCTGCCACTTCCGGGTCTTCAGCGCGCCTTCGATATACACCTTGCTGCCCTTGCGCAGATAACGCTCGGCGACATTGGCGAGGCCTTCGTTGAAGATCGCCACCGAATGCCATTCGGTCGCTTCCTTGCGCTCGCCGGTGTTCTTGTCCTTCCACGAATCGGACGTGGCGATGCGCAGGTTCACCACCTTGCCGCCGTTCTGGAAGCTCTTGCTTTCGGGATCGCGGCCGAGATTGCCGACGATGATCACCTTGTTGACGCTGCCCGCCATATTCTACGTTCCTACAAACCGAGTCCTATTGCGGCCCAGTATGTAGCCCCGGCGGCGATATATGCCAGTGCGAACAAGTATCCGATCATGAACATCGGCCATTTCCACCCATTGGTCTCGCGCCGCGTAACGGCGATGGTCGAGATGCATTGCGGCGCGAACACGAACCACATCAGGAAGGCCAAAGCGGTCGGCAGGCTCCAGCGGCCGCGCAGATTCTCGGCCAATTTGCCTTCGCCCGCCGGCTCTTCCGGGTTGTCGATCGCATAGACCGTCGCCATCGCGCCCACCGCCGCCTCGCGCGCCGCCATCGCGGGCAGCAGCGACAGCGCGATGTCGTGGTTGAACCCGATCGGCTTGACGACTATTTCGATCCCGCTCGCGATGCGCCCGGCGATCGAATATTCGCTCTGCCGCACGCCGGCGGGCGCTTGGGGGTAGCTCGCCAGCACCCACAGGATCGCCACCGTCACCGCGATCGTCGTGCCGGCGCGCTTCAGGAAGATCAGCGCACGGCTCCACAGCCCGATTCCCACGTCCGACAGGCGCGGCCATTGGTATTTCGGCATCTCCATCATGAAGCCGGAGGACGGCCCCGCCGTCACCGTATTGCGCAGCACCAGAGCGGCGACATAGGCCGACACGATGCCCAGCACGTAGAGCGCGAACATCACCAGCCCCTGCAATCCCACGAACGGCAGCACGCTGGTGTTGGGGATCAGCGCGCCGATGATGAGCGTGTAGACCGGCAGCCGCGCAGAACAGGTCATCAAGGGCGCGATCAGGATCGTGGTCAGCCGGTCCTTCTCGTCGTCGATCGTGCGCGTCGCCATGATCCCCGGCACCGCGCAGGCGAAGCTCGACAGCAAAGGAATGAACGCGCGTCCCGACAAGCCGACGCCGGCCATCAGCCGGTCCATCATGAACGCCGCGCGCACCATGTATCCGGTTGCCTCCAGCACCAGGATGAAGGCAAACAGGATCAGGATCTGCGGCAGGAACACGATCACCGCGCCCACGCCCGCGATGACGCCATCGGTCAGGAAGTCGCGCACGAACCCGGCGGGCAGTGCCGCGGTGACGCCAGTCGAGATCCACGCGAACAGTTGCTCGATCCAGCCGACCGGTGCCTGCGACCAGGCGAACACCGCCTGGAACATCACGAACAGCAGCCCCAGCAACAGCACTGGCCCGCTGATCGGATGCAGCGCGACCGCGTCCAGCATATGCGTCCAGCGCCGCCCGCTCGTCTCCGACACCGTCGCCTTCACCGACAGCGCGCGCGCCCGGCGTTGCAGCGTGACGATATCCTCTGCCACATGGCCTTCGTTCGGGCGCAGGCGCACCGCGCCGCCGCTGCCGATCATGCCCGACATGCGCGCCTTCAATTCGTCCAGTCCGCGCTTGCGCACCGCGACCGTCGGCACCACCGGCACGCCCAGTTCGCGTTCCAGTACGGCTGCATCCAGCGTCAGCCCGTCACGCTCGGCGAGATCGATCATGTTCAGCGCCACCACCACCGGCAGGCCCAAAGCGATCAGCTGCAAGGTGAAGCGAAGATGATTGTCGAGGTTCGAGGCATCGACGACGACGACGATCGCATCGGGCAGTCGCTCGCCCTGTTGCCGCCCCATCACGACATCGCGCGTCACGCGCTCGTCGGGGCTGGAGGGGTCGAGGCTATAGGCACCGGGCAGGTCGACCAGTTCGATCGGCCGCCCATCGTCCAGCGCGAGCCGGCCTGAATGCCGCTCCACCGTCACGCCGGGATAATTGCCCACCTTCTGCCGCGCGCCGGTCAGTGCGTTGAACAGGGCACTCTTGCCGGCATTGGGATTGCCGACCAATGCGACCAGCGGCAGAATGCTCATGATGTGATCAACGTGAGGGTCTTCAGACGGGCGAGACGGCGATCGCCGCAGCGACGGTGCGGCGCAACGCCACCGTCATGCGGCCGATCCGGCAGGCGATCGGGCCGGTGCCGAACAGCGACTTGTGCAACACCTCGATATCGACACCCTCGTCGAACCCCAATTCGCGCAACCGCCGCGCTTCGGGCGCGCTCAACCCCTGCCAGTCGATCGCCGCCACGGTCGCATGCTGACGGCGCGGGAGCTTTTCGAGGCTGAGGGGAATCGCACGGGCGACGGTCGCGTTCATGATGCGACTGATTATCAATAACTCGCGGGGTGCGCCAGTGACAAATTATCCGTCGGGCTACACCGCCGGGTAGCGCAGCCGCCCGATGAACCGCGACAGGCTCGGCCGATGCTGCGTACGCCCCAGAAACCCGGCCTTGGCTTTCTCGAACCGCATGATCCCCTCGATCCGCCGCGCCAGAAACGCGCGCGTATCGGCGAACCGGTCGCTCTCGTCGTCCAGGAACACGGCGACCGTCGCACCGTACACGCCGGCCAGGATCGTCCGCTTGGTATAGTGATTGTAATCCGTCGCGGTATCTCCGGCGGCGTGCCACATCACGTCCGCCGCATGCCAGCCGAGCTTCGCCGCGCGCGCAAGGTTCTGCGGCATGGCCAGGATCGCCAGCGCTCGGCGCAGCGCCTCGCGATCGGCGGCGACGGCATCCAGCCGCGCCTCGACCAGAGCGGCGATCTTCTCGCGAATCTTCATCGTCGCAAGCCGCTCCGGCGGCAGGGCCGCCAGCATCGCCGCATCGATATGCGCGAACCACGCCGCGATCATCTCCACCGCGCCGCCCGGAAAGGCGAGCAGGGCCACGTCGCGGTCCACGCCCAGCGCATCGGCGGCGGCATCGCGTGCCGCCTCGCCCCAGCCGTCGAACGCGGCGTTGCTCGCCAATACGGGCGCCATCGCGGCGCGGATTTCGTCCAGCGTCGGGTCTTCCGGCAGAGTGTTCATCGCGCGCGTTCCTCCACATCCGTCTTAGCCGGCCTGCGCACCAGTACCAAGGCCACCGCGACCAGCACCGCGCCGGTCGCATCCGCCACGCCCAGCCGTTCGCCATACACGCTCCAGCCGATCACCGCCGCGACCACCGGTTGCGTCAGCAGCGCCAGTCCGACCACCAGAGGCGAGAATTGGCCCAGCGCATAGATCATCAGGCCCTGACCGATCACCTGACTGCACAACGCCAGACCGATCAGCGGGGTCCAGTGATCGGGCAACACCTTCTCGCCGAGCGCCAGCGCGAACACCAGTAACGGCACGATCCCGGCGATGCTCGACAGCAGCAGCGCGGGCAGCGGTGCCATCGTATCCCGCACCCGCGCCATGCCGATGAAGTAGAGCGTGTAGAGCACACCCGCGAACAGGCACAGCAGATCGCCCGCCAGATTGCGCGGGTTCAGGCTGTACGATTGCCCCATCAGCAATGCCGCGCCGATCCCTGCCAGCACCAGCGCGATGCCCTGCGTCCGGCTCGGCCAGGCGCGCGCGATCAGGAAGCCGTAGAGCGGAAAGATCAACGTCGCCGAATTGCCGAACAGGGTCGCGTTGGCCAGCGTGGTGCGCAGGATGCCGAGATGCCAGCTCGCCAGATCGGCGGCGAAGCTGACGCCGGCAATGCCGATCATCAGCCACAATCCCGCACCCACCCCGCTCAACTGCCGCGCCGGCCGCCATCCGCTCGCCAGCGACATCGCCAGCAGCAACGGCACGGCCAGCGTCACGCGCCAGAACCCCGCCGCCACCGGCCCGGTATCGGCCAGCCGCACGAACCACGGCCCGAACGCCAGCGCGACGTTCGCGCCGATCAGCGCGAGGAATGCGAGCCGATCCGGCCCGTGGCGCGGCAAGGTGTCCGTTTGCGTCATGTTAGATTTTCTTGGGAGCGGCGGGATGCATGCCGCCCTGTAGCGCCCTATCTGTGCGCAGTCAGGTAGCAAAAGGAAACGTAATGCCGAGTCTGTTCGATCCTATCCAGCTGGGTGCGATTTCCGCGCCGAACCGTATCCTCATGGCACCCCTGACGCGCGGTCGCGGCACCAAGGAACATGTGCCGACCGAGATCATGATCGAATATTATCGCCAGCGCGCCTCCGCCGGCCTGATCATCTCCGAAGCGACCGGCATCAGCCGCCAGGGTCTCGGCTGGCCTTTCGCGCCGGGCCTGTGGAGCGACGAGCAGGTCGAAGCCTGGAAGCCGATCACCCAGGCGGTGCACGATGCCGGCGGGCTGATCGTCGCGCAATTGTGGCATATGGGCCGGCAGGTCCATTCCTCCGTCACCGGCGAACAGCCCGTCTCGTCCTCCGCCACCGCGACGGCGGGTGAGGCGCACAGCTATGAGGGCAAGAAGCCGTTCGAAACCGCGCGGCCATTGGCGGTGAGCGAGATCCCCGGCCTGCTCGACGATTACGAGCGCGCGACGAAGAACGCGCTCGCCGCCGGGTTCGACGGTGTGCAGGTGCATGCCGCGAACGGCTATCTGATCGACGAATTCCTGCGCGACAACGCCAATTTCCGCGACGATCAATATGGCGGCAGCGTCGAGAACCGTACCCGCTTGCTTAGGCAAGTGGTCGAACGCGTCGTATCGGTCGCCGGCAAGGATCGCACCTCGGTCCGGCTGTCGCCCAACGGTGATTCGCAGGGCGTGGACGACAGCAATCCGCAGCCCTTGTTCACCGCCGCCGCCGCGGTGTTGGACGAGATCGGCATCTCGTTCCTCGAACTGCGCGAACCCGGCCCCGAGGGGACGTTCGGCCGCACCGACGTGCCGAAGCTGTCCCCGGAAATCCGCAAGGTCTTCACGGGGCCTTTGGTGCTCAATTCGGATTACACGACGGTGGAGGAAGCGCAGGCGGTGATCGATGCCGGCACCGCCGACGCGGTGTCGTTCGGCCGCACGTTCCTGGCCAATCCCGATCTGCCGGAACGCCTGCGTACCGGCGCGCCGCTCAACGCGATGAACCCGAAGACGATGTATAGCCAGGGTGCGGAAGGCTATACCGATTATCCCGCGCTGGAGACGGTGAACGCCTGATCCGATGTCGGCCGCCGGGGTTTCCCACAGGAAATCCCGGCCGTGCCGCGTTGCCGGGTGGACAGGCCCGGCATCGCCGCTATCGCCGCGCTCATGGGTGTTTCCGCTACGATCATGAATACGGCCACGGGCCAGCCGATCCAGAAATTCGTCTTCGGGCGCATGCCCAAGCCGTGGGTGTCGTTCAATCTCGAAACCGGCGAACTGGTGACGGCCGACCGCGTCGATGTCGGCAAGCCTGCGCCCGGCAAGTTCGCCGTGCCGGTTACGGTATGGGTGACGCCGAAGGGTTGAGCGGGATACCGCCACCGTCATCCCGGACTTGATCCGGGATCCCGCTGCCTTGCCCTGCACGAAGTAGAAGAAGCGGGATCAGTGCGCAGTTGAACATGCCCCGCATGTTCAAGGATCGTCCGGGGGACGATCCGACTGCGCACTCCTCCGCGAGGATAACGGGAAAGGCGCTTGTTAAAGCGGCACGAACCGCAGCGGCAAACCGTCCTTGGGCTTGGGGATCGGCCATGCCTGCCATTCCGCGCCCGATCCTTCGTCCAGTTCGATGCGATATCGGCTGAGCAGTCCGGCGATCAGCAGCTTCATCTGCATCGTTGCGAAGTGCAGCCCCAGGCACATATGCGCGCCGCCGCCGAACGGCACCCAGGCATATTTATGCCGCGCCCGCACCGCTTCGGGGATGAAGCGCAGCGGATCGAACGTCTCCGGATCGGGCCAGTGTTCCGGCATCCGATGCGTATGGGCGACATTGATGCCGACCGGCGTTCCGGCGGGAATGTCGTAGCCGCCGAAGCTGAACGCCTTCAGCGCGCGCCGCGGCAGCGACGGCACCGGCGGGATCAGCCTCAGTGCCTCCTTGAATGCATATTCGGTCAGCACCAGTCGATCGAGCTGGCCGTGCGCCACGGAACCGTCTTCGCCAAGCTCCAGCGACCGCACTTCTTCGCGTAATTTCTCCTGCCATTCCATGTTGCGCCCGAGCAGCATGATCAGGCTCGTCGCCGACGACGTGATCGTGTCGTGTGCGGCCATCATCAGGAAGTTCATATGGTCGATGATCGCGGCATCGGGCAGCGGTTTGCCCTCGTCGTCCGTCGCGCGACAGAATTGCGAGAAGAAATCCTGCCCGTCGCCGGCGCGCCGCTTGGGGATCTCCCGCGCGAAAACGCCGACCAGATAGTCCCGCGCCTTGACCCCCCGCCGCATCTTGGTGCCGGGCAACGGCATGCGAATCGGGTCGATCGACGCCTGCACCTCATCGACGAACGCCTGATTGATCCGGTCGGCCTCCGGCCCCAGCGGCATGCCGAAGAAGCTGTCCGCCGCCAGATCCAGCGTGAGCGACTTGATCGCGTCGTAGAATTTGATCGGGCGATTGCCCCAGGTCGAGACCTGCGCGGCGATCCCGGCGGTCATCGCCGCGGCATAATGGCGCATCGGCTCGGGCTTGAACGCCACCGAGAGCACCTTGCGATCGGCACGGTGATGGTCGAAATCCATCAGCATCAGCCCGCGCGGGAACAGCAGGTTGAGCATCGGCCCCCAGCCTTGTTCCGACGAGAAGATCTTCTCGCGGTCGAACAAGACCAGTTCGTTCGCCTCCGGCCCGAGCAGCACGACGTTCGGGCCGCCGAAACTGTTGTTGCGATAGACATGGCCGTACGTCGCCGCCATCCGCCGTCCGAACCCCACCGGGTCCTTCAACAGCCGCAGCGTATTGCCGATGAACGGCAGCCCATCCTCGCCCGGAATGGCCCCCAGCGCGCCCTTTTCCTGACGCGGTAGCCAATGCGGATTCGCCTTGAAGGTGTGCGCGAGCGCCATGCCGTCTCTCCCTTACTGACATTGATATCAGTAAGGCGCGCGACAATGCAACCTGCGCTTTACTCTGGTGTCCGGCGCGCGCGCCATTCCGCCGCGCTCTGGCCCCAAGCGTCGACGCGAAAATCGGACAGCGGATCGGGCAGGGTCACCAGCCCGCCATTGCTCGATCCCAGTCGCTGCGCTAGGCGGATCGAGGGCGTATTGTCGGGATGGATCGTGTGGATGATCCGGGTCCAGCCCAGAACGTCGACCGCATAGTCCATCGCGGCGGCGGCCGCTTCATACGCATAGCCTCGCCCGGTAAACGCCGGGGCCAAGCCCCATGCGATCTCGGTGCCCGGCCATCCCTCCGGCTGCCATGGCCCGATTCGCCCGACCCAGGCTCCGGTTTCCCGCTCGATCACCGACCAGTAGGAATAGCCGTTGATAGACCATGCGCCGGCGATCATCGTGAAGATGCGCCACGCCTCGCCACGCGACTTCGTACCGCCCAGAAAGCGCATCGTCGTCGCATCGGCACAGAAATCAGCGAAGGCATCGAAGTCGGCGGCTTCCGGAACCCGTAGCGTCAGGCGCTCGGTCTGCAGCGCCGGTGCGTCGACGAACAGCGGCATCAGCCGAAGCGGCCCTTCAGTTCCAGCATGGCGAGCGCCGCCTTGGCCGCTTCGCCGCCTTTGTCCTTCTCGCTCTTCTTCGCACGGGTCAGCGCCTGCGCCTCGTTCTCCGTGGTCAGAATGCCGTTGCCGATCGCAAGGCCGTCCATCGACAGCGCCATCAGGCCGCGCGCGCTTTCGCCCGCGACGATCTCGAAATGATAGGTCTCGCCGCGGATCACCACGCCCAACGCCACGAACGCGCTATATTGTCCGCTGTCCGCCGCCAGCGCGATCGCGCCCGGCACTTCCAGCGCGCCGGGCACGGTGATGGTCTCATGCGTGTGGCCGGCGGCTTCGATCGCCGAGCGCGCGCCGTCCAACAGCAGGTCGTTGAGGTGATCGTAGAAGCGCGCCTCGACGATAAGCAATTTGGCCATGTTCACTCGCCTCCGGTGCCGGGAATCGGCCGCTCGCCGACGATCGACAGGCCATACCCTTCCAATCCGACCAGCGTATGGTGCGTGTTGGTCAGCAACACCATCTCTTCCACGCCCAGTTCGGCCAGGATCTGTGCGCCCACGCCGTAATCGCGCAATTCCTCGACCTCCGGCGCGCCGGCACCCTTGCCCTCGCCGCGCAGCTTGATGAAGCGGGTGATGCCGTCGGCCATGCGCCGGTTGATCACCACGATCACACCCGCGCCTTCGTCCGCGATCATCTGCATCGATCCCGACAATAGGCCGGATCGCTCCGATTCCTCGCCGAACGCATCGACGAACATCGACATCGTGTGCATCCGCACCAGCGTGGGCTTGCCCGGGTCGATATAGCCCTTCACCAGCGCGATCGTCTCGTCGCCGCTGGCCTTGTTGAAGAAGGTCATCGCCTTCCAGTCGCCGCCCCACCGGCTCTCGAACGCCATTTCCGCGCGCTTCTCGACCAGATGATCGTGGCGGCGGCGATAGGCGATCAGATCGCGGATCGTGCCCATCTTCAGATTGTGCAGCCGGGCAAAGGCGACCAGATCGTCCATCCGCGCCATCGTGCCGTCGTCGCGCATGATCTCGCAGATCACGCCCGACGGGTTCAGCCCGGCGAGCCGTGCCACGTCCACCGCCGCTTCGGTATGGCCCGCGCGCACCAGTACGCCGCCGTCGCGCGCGACCAGCGGGAAGACATGGCCCGGCGTCACGATATCGCCCTTGCCCTTCGACGCATCGATCGCGACCGAGATGGTGCGCGCGCGATCGGCGGCGGAGATGCCGGTCGTCACCCCCTCGCGCGCCTCGATCGAGGTGGTGAAGGCGGTTTCGTGGCGCGTGCCGTTGGCGCGGCTCATCAATTCTAGCCCGAGCGAATCGATCCGCGCCTTGCCCATCGCCAGGCAGATCAGCCCGCGTCCATGCGTTGCCATGAAGTTGATCGCGTCGGGCGTGGCCATCTGCGCCGGGATGATCAAATCGCCCTCATTCTCACGGTCCTCGTCGTCGACCAGGATGAACATGCGCCCATTGCGCGCCTCGTCGATGATCTCCTCGATCGACACCAAAGCCGGCGTATCGTCGTTGGAGAAGATGAACGTCTCCAGCTTGCGCAGCGTGTCGGCGGTCGGGTTCCAGTCGGGCTGGTCGAGATCGCGCAGCGTATTGGCATGAAGCCCCGCCGCGCGGGCAAGGCCGGAGCGCGACATGCCACCATCGGTGACAAGGTTGCGCAGCTTCTGGATCAACAATGTGCTCATGAGTGGATATAAATCACATCACGATGTGATCGTCAATCCCGACGATCACATCGAGACCACTCATTAAACAGCTGCATCCGTCCTGAGCCTGGCGAAGGACTGTCCTTATTTCGACCGCCGTAAAGAAAAGCAGTGCTTCGACAGGCTCAGCACGGACGGGTGTGCGTCATCGGCTGGATCAGCCTGGCAAAAACGACCGCATCCGCCCCAGATACCGCGCCAGAACATCGATCTCGATGTTGATCGGATCGCCCACGCTCAACGCCCCGATCGTCGTCACGGCGGCGGTGTGGGGGATGATGTTGACGCCGATCGTCACCGTGTCGGCACCGTCCTCCACCTCGTTGACCGTCAACGAAACCCCGTCGAGCGTGATCGAGCCTTTGGCCGCGACGAACGGTGCGATGTCGGGTCCGGCGGTGATGCGGATGCGCTTCGATCCGCCCTCTTCCAACACCGATGCGATCTCGCCGATGCCGTCGACATGCCCGGTGACGATATGACCGCCCAGTTCGTCGCCCAGCTTCATCGCGCGTTCCAGGTTGAGGCGGCGGCCCGCGCTCCACTGGCCCTGCGCGGTGCGGCTGATCGTCTCGCCGGAAACGTCGACCGCGAACCAATGGCCTTTGGCACCGGTGCCCCCGAAACTGCCTTTATCGATCACCGTAAGGCACACGCCCGAACAGGAGATGGACGCGCCGAGATCAATCGTCGCGGGATCGTAGCTACTCCGCACCACCACGCGCGTGTCGGCGAGCGCCTCGACCCGGTCGATCGTGCCGACATCGGTGATGATTCCGGTAAACATGTGCCTAGCTCCTGACGCGCTCGTAGACTTCGAGCCGGTCGCTGCCAAGCTGCCGCGCGTCGTGCAATCGCCAGCGGCCATGCGCTTCCGGCAGGTCGGTCAGTCCGATATCGGGCAGGGTACGCCCGCCGCCGATCAGGATCGGCGCACGGTACAGCAGCAGCCGATCGACCAGATCGGCGGCCATAAACGCGGCCGCGGTCCGCGCGCCGCCTTCGACCAGCAAATGATCCACGCCGTCCAGCGTGATGATGTCTTCGGGGCGGGCAATGCAATTCCAGCCATTCGATGCGGGTGCGGACGACAGCAGGAAACGCCGGGGCGAAAGGCTTTCCAGCCCCGCCAATCGCACATCCAGCCGGGGCGCGTCCGCCTCCAGCGTTCCGCGCCCAACCAGAATCGCCTCGTGCCGCGCCCGTTCGAGATGCGCATGCGCCCGCGCCTCCGGCCCCGTGATCCACTGGCTCGATCCGTCCGACATCGCCGCCGCTCCATCCAGCGACAGTGCCAGCTTCAACGTCACGAATGGCCGCCCGAGCGCCTTGCGGGTCAGGAACCCCGCCATCGATCGCCGCGCATCGTCCGCACCGATCCCCACATCCACCGCGATCCCCGCCGCTCGCAGCCGCGCGATCCCTTCGCCATCGGTGCGCGCGTCCGGATCGCCCAGCGCGACCACGACCCGCGCAACGCCGGCGGCGATCAGCAGATCCGAGCAAGCGGGGCCGCGCGCGGAGCGATGCGCGCAGGGTTCGAGCGTGACGAAGGCGGTCGCGCCGCGCGACTTTTCGCCCGCCTCGGCCAAGGCCATCGCCTCGGCATGCGGACGTCCGCCCGGTTGCGTCCAGCCGCGCCCGACCACCAGGCCGTCCTTGACGAGAACGCAGCCGACATTGGGATTGGGCGCGGTGCGGCCACGCCCGCGCTCGGCGAGCGCCAGCGCCGCCGCCATCCAGCGAGCGTCGCTCAGATCCCCAACTTCTTCAACTTGTCGTCGAGGCGCTTGAACCCGGCCTGGGTTTCCTTCTCGCGCGCCGCCGCCTCGGCCGCGCGCTTCGCCTCGATAGGGCCATCGATCTTCTGCTGCGCGATGATCTCCGCGTCGGTGCGGTTGGCCGGCCATTGTTCGACATAGGTAATTTCGCGGTGATAGACCGGCTCTTCATGGCTATCGATCGTGAAACCGATCAGCAGCGCGCCGAACAGGACGACCGACAGCAGCAGGAATGCCAGCTTGTGCGGCGCCTCCTGCGCGAGGAAGCTGCGCAGGTCGTTGATCGCGCGCAATATGTTGAAGTGACGGAGAATCTGCATCCTGCGCCCAAGATAAGCGCGCGGGGCCGATCATGCCAGCCCCGCGCGCCGTTCATTCAATCGCTTTCGTTCAGCACGAACGTCACGGTCATCGTCCGCCAATCCTCCTGCGGCACGCCATCGCGCGTCGCGGGCTTGAAACGCCATTTCTCCAGCGCCTGCCGTTTCGTGACGTCGAAGAACGCCGCGCTGGCCGCGCTAAACTGCTCGACCTGCTTCACCCGCCCGTCGATCCCGACCAGCACGCGCACCATCACCTGACCCTCGCGGCCCATGCGGCGCTCGCCGGGCGGATAATCCGGCTGCAGGAAACGGGCATAGCGTGGATCGACCTTCGCGCCGATCGTCACGGGCTGGTGCGGCGGAACGTAGGGTGGCGTCACAGAGCCGGTGCCGCCGGTCACGCCGCCTTCCAGGCCTGTCGGCCCGGTTGGGGTGTATTCCGTCCGCGTCGGCGCGATCGGATCGGTCGTGACGGGCCGTTCGAGCGGCGGCGGATCGACGATCTGCCGTTCGATCTTGGGCGTGATCTGTTTTTCGACCGGCTTGGGCGGTGGCGGAACGGGGATCGGGATGTTGATTATCTTGAAAGGCGTTGGGTCCGGTCGCTTGATCAGCTCGGGTGCCGAAAAGATCAGTGCCGCCAATACCGCGCCATTCAGTCCGATCGCGACGCTGAGCGCGCCGGGCTTGATGCCTGTCTTGCCATATCGATCCGCGTACATGTCTCCGTCTCCATCTCTCCTCGAGGGATCCGGTCGATCGCCGGACTTGATCGAGAAACGATACAACATAACATTACAATGGCAAGTGATACTTTGTTACATGATGGCGTGGGCCTGGCGAGGTTTTGCATAGAGTTGTTCCCCGGCGGAGGCCGGGGCCCAGTCGGGAAGCAGAAATGATCGGGTGCTGCGCTTAGTAACCTCGACCTTCGCGACTGGACCCCGGCCTCCGCCGGGGAACGGCAAACCGCTACCCGAGCCGCGCCACCGCGCGCTCGCGCCCGATCAGCGGCAGCAACGCCGCCATGTCCGGCCCATGATCCAGCCCGGTGAGCGCGCGGCGCAATGGCAGGAACAGCGCCTTGCCGCTGCGCCCGCTCGATGCCTTCAGGGCACCGGTCAGCGCGTGCCACGGGTCGGCCGACCAGTCGATCGTGCCTGCGACGCGCGCCGCCTCGGCCAGGAAATCCGCGTCGGCGGGGTCGCGATCGGCCGTCACGTCGCCCTCGATGACGGTCCACCAGTCCCCCGCCTCGGCCACGGTCTTCAAATTCGGCCGCACCGCATCCCATTCCGCCCGAGTCATGCCCTCGGGCAGGCGCGTCGAGACCGCATCGAAATCGAGGCTGTGGACGATCTTCGCGTTCAGCCCGGCCAGTTCGGCATCGTCGAACCGCGCCGGCGCCCGCCCGAAGCGCGCGAAATCGAACGTCGCGATCAGCGGCGCGACCTCGGCGATCGGCTCCACCGGATCGCTCGTCCCGATCCGCGCCAGCAGCGCCCGCACCGCGCCCGGTTCGATCCCCGCCTCGCGAAACGCATCGACGCCGAGCGAGCCCAGCCGTTTGGAAAGTTTGCCCTCGCTCCCGACCAGCAACGCCTCATGGGCAAAGGCCGGGCGGGCCGCGCCCATCGCGTCGAACATCTGCAATTGCAGCGCGGCATTCGACACATGATCCTCGCCGCGTACGACATGCGTGATGCCCATCTCGGCATCGTCGATCGCGCTGGGCAACATATACAGCCACGATCCGTCGGCGCGGCGGATCACCGGATCGCTCATCGTCGCGGCATCGAACTTCTGATGGCCGCGGATCAGATCGTCCCATTCGATCGGCGCGTTGTGATCCAGCTTGAAGCGCCAGTGCGGGTTTACACCGTCCGCCTCCAGCTTGGCGCGATCCGCATCGCTCAGCGTGAGCGCCGCGCGATCGTACACCGGCGGCAGGCCACGCCCGGCGGCGATCTTGCGCTTCAGGTCGAGTTCCTGCGCCGTTTCGTATGCCGGATAGACCCGGCCCGCCGCGCGCAGCGCCTCGAACTTCGTTTCGTACAAGGCAAAGCGCGCCGATTGCCGTTCCTCGCCATCGGGTAGCAGCCCCAGCCAAGCGAGATCGGTGCGGATCGCATCGACATAATGTTCCTCGCTGCGCTCGGCATCGGTATCGTCGATGCGCAGCCAGAATTGCCCGCCATTCCTGCACGCCCAGAGCCAGTTGTGAAGCGCGGCGCGGATGTTGCCGACGTGCAGCCGCCCGGTGGGGCTGGGCGCGAAACGGGTGATGACAGTCATAAACGCGAACTAGGAGGACGAGGGGCGACCGGCAAGCCACCGCTTCAGAATCGTCGGACGCCGGCTGCGACGAGCGTCGCGTACAGATCGTCCGCCTGGCTCTTTGTAAGGGCGCGCTTGGGAAGAACAAACATCAACCGATCCGATTGCAGAAAAACGAAGGTAGCATCGTTGTCGAGCCAGCGATGCAGGCGACCCCACGCAAGATTTCCCGTCCCGTTGCTACCGGAGAAATTTATCGCCTGTTCGTCCCACCAGCATTTGACGGGTTCCTTCAAAGCGTGATTCTGCGCCATCATTTTTCTTACCTGGCGTCGTATCATCATTGGCGTCGCGAACCGAATTCCGATCAGGATCGCAAGGAACAACAGAACCCAAACAATATCTTTGATCGCTGCCAATACGGTCCGGCCCAACCATATATCGAGCGCTATGCCGATGACGGCCAATGCTGCACCGGCGACCACCAGCCACCCGAGCATTCGGGTTTGTGATGCCCTGCTCGTCCACAGCAAATTCGCGGTGACATAATCGGCTTCGGTCGCCTCGAACGTCACATTGCCGACCATCTTCGCCCCTTCCGCTCTTTCCCGATGCTTATGTCGCTTCTAAGGAGGCATCAATCGGCGCTCAAAGGGGCTTTCATGAAACTTCTAACCGGCAATGCGAACCTGCCGCTGGCGCGCGATGTGGCGCGCTATCTCGAGATGCCGCTGACCCAGGCGAGCGTGCGCCGCTTCGCCGACGAGGAGATCTTCGTCGAGATCCAGGAGAATGTGCGCGGCGAGGACGTGTTCGTGATCCAGTCGACCGGCTATCCGGCCAACGACAATCTGATGGAATTGCTGATCTGCATCGATGCGCTGAAGCGCGCATCGGCCAAGCGCATCACCGCCGTCGTGCCCTATTTCGGCTATGCCCGGCAGGATCGCAAACCGGGGCCGCGCACGCCGATCTCGGCCAAGCTGGTCGCCAATCTGATCACCGTGGCGGGCGCGGACCGCGTGCTGTCGGTCGATCTCCACGCCGGGCAGATCCAAGGCTTCTTCGATATCCCGACCGACAATCTGTTCGCGGCACCGGTGATGTCGGCGGATATCCTGACGCGTTACGGCGGGCGCAATCTGATGGTCGTCTCGCCCGACGTCGGCGGCGTGGTGCGCGCACGCGCCCTGGCCAAGCGACTCGACAACGCCCCGCTCGCGATCGTCGACAAGCGTCGCGAGCGCGCCGGCGAATCCGAGGTGATGAACATCATCGGCGATGTCGAGGGGCGGTTCTGCATCCTGATCGACGACATCGTCGATTCGGGCGGCACCTTGTGCAACGCCGCCGCTGCGCTGAAGGAAGCGGGCGCGGCCGGCGTCGCGGCCTATATCACGCACGGCGTGCTCTCGGGCGGCGCAGTGGCGCGGGTCGAGGGATCGGCGCTGGAAGAACTGGTGATCACAGATTCGATCGGCAGCCACGATATCGTCGCCACCGCCAAGCGCATCCGTCATCTGACCATCGCGCCACTGCTGGCCGAGGCGATCCGTCGTATCGCGGACGAAAGCTCGGTGTCGAGCCTCTTTGACTAACGCGTTTGAATCACCTCGACTCCCCCAATTCCGTTCGCCCTGAGCCCGTCGAAGAGCGTGTCCGGGGCACATGCTTAGACAAGCTCGGCACGAACGGGGGAGTGAGGACCGCTTCGATTGGCCGAAGCTAGGCCACCGCGTCCCAGATCAGCTTAACCCCCACCAGCATCATCAGCACATAGATCGCGGTGTAGAAGCGCTCCGGCGCGATCCGGCGCACCATCCACACGCCGCCGAACGTGGAGAGGATCGCCACCGGCAGCAGCAGTCCGGCGATGATCAGATTGTCGCGGCTGAACTGGCCCAGCGCCCAATAGGCCGGCACCTTGGCCCAGTTGACGATCGCGAAGAAGATCGCCGTCGTGCCGACCAGCACGTCGCGCGGCGGGCGGCGCGGCAGGACCCAGATCTGGAACGGCGGCTGCCCGGCATGCGCGACCTGGCTGGTGAAGCCCGACGCCATGCCGCACAGCGCGCCGACCCAGCCGGGCGCATTGGCGGAGGTGGCGACGACATGCCCGCGCTCGCGCCACAAGCGGTATGCGCCGAACGCCAGGCTGATCACGCCGACCAGACCGAGCACCGCATCCGCCGACACGCGCGCCGCGAAGATATAGCCGAGTGCGATGCCGATCGCCGCGCCGGGCAGGGTCCAGCCAAGTACGTAGCCGTCCCAATCCTTGCGGAACGCCCACACGCCGACCACGTCCTGCACGACCAGGATCGGCAGCAGGATCGCCGCCGCGCGCACCGGCGAGATCGCCAGCGCCATCATCGGCAGCGCCAGCCCGCCGACACCGGCAAACCCGCCTTTGGCAAGCCCGGTCATCATCACCGCCGGCACCGCCAGCGCGAACAACAATGCGGTGTCGTTCAAGCGGCGGGCGTTTCGGAACGCTCGGCCGGCGCACGCACCCCGGCGTGGTCGCGGCGCTTGAGTTCGGCCTTCAGCGCCTCGGGCTTCGGCGCCCACAGGAAACCGAAGCTGACCGTGCCGTGCTTGGTCTCGACCACATGGTGCAGCCGGTGCGCCTGGATGATGCGCTTCATGTATGCTGACTTGGGCAGATAGCGGTGGTTCAGGCGTTTATGGACGATGACGTCATGAAAGCCGAAATAGATCGCGCCATAGGCCGCGATGCCACCGCCGATCCACGCGAAGCCCGGCCACCAGCCGAGTTGCACCCCGCCCAGCAACAGCACGAACGACGGGACCGCGAAGATCACCGCATACAGATCGTTCAACTCCCAATTGCCGTGGCGCACGCGGTGGTGGCTCTCGTGCAGGAACCACCCGAAGCCGTGCATCACCCAGCGATGCGCGACATAAGCGAAGCCTTCCATGAAGACGATCGTCGCGAGCGCGAGAAGGAGTCCGGTTGCCCAGTGCATGCGCTGCGATATAGCGGCCCACGTCCGGTGTTGCGAGGTGAACCTGTGTCCTTTTCCCGATCCGTCATCCGTTTGGGCATTGCCGCGGGTCTGCTGGCGCTCGCCGCCTGCTCGCCGATCGAGAGTCGCACCCGCGACGGCCTGATCCGCGCCGGCCTGTCGCCGAAGCTCGCCACCTGCATGGCCAAGCCGATGTCCGAACAGCTTTCGGTCGCGCAACTGCGCAAACTCGCATCGCTGGGCGAGTCCGGCGAATCCCATGGCCGCAAGCACCTGCTCAAGCGGATTCGCGCCCTCGACGATCCGCAGATCATATCCGTCACCACCACTGCGGCCGCCTTGTGTTCGCTCGGGCTGGATTGAGCGGGGCGGGAGAACAGCGAAGGGTGGATTCGCGTCGGCCACTGTGCTTAAGGCCCATGCAAACCTCCGTTTCAGCGAAAGGTGCGAACGCTTCTCATGAACATCCACGAATATCAGGCCAAGGAATTGCTGGCCAAGTTCGGTGTCCCCGTCCCCGCCGGCTTCGCCGCGCTGACCGTCGAGGAGGCCGTGGAGGCTTCGAAGAAGCTGCCCGGGCCGCTCTACGTCGTGAAATCGCAGATCCATGCCGGTGGTCGCGGCAAGGGCAAGTTCAAGGAACTCGGGCCCGACGCCAAGGGCGGCGTCCGTCTCGCCTGGAACGAGGATGAGGTTCGCGCGGCCGCGACCGACATGCTCGGCAACACGCTGGTGACGATCCAGACCGGCGAGCATGGCAAGCAGGTCAATCGCCTGTACGTCACCGACGGTGCCGATATCGACAAGGAATTCTACCTCGCATTCCTCGTCAACCGCGCCACCGGCCGGGTCTCGATGGTCGTCTCGACCGAAGGCGGCATGGATATTGAGGCGGTCGCGCATGACACGCCGGAGAAGATCCAGTCGATCGATATCGATTGCGCCACCGGGTTCCAGCCGCATCACGGCCGTGCCGTCGCCGCAGCCCTCGGCCTGACCGGTGATCTCGCCAAGCAGGCCGCATCGACCGCGTCGAACGTATACGACGCGTTCCTCGGCACCGATGCCGAGCAGATCGAGATCAACCCGCTCGCCGTCACCAAGCAGGGCCAGTTGTTGGTGCTCGACGCCAAGGTCGCGTTCGATGGCAACGCCATGTTCCGCCACAAGGATCTGATGGAGTTGCGCGACGAGACCGAGGAGGATCCGGCCGAGCTGGAAGCCTCGAAGTACGACCTCGCTTACATCAAGCTCGACGGCGACATCGGCTGCATGGTCAACGGCGCCGGCCTCGCCATGGCGACGATGGACATCATCAAGCTGAACGGCATGTTCCCGGCCAACTTCCTCGACGTCGGCGGCGGTGCCACGACCGAGAAGGTGACGGCGGCGTTCAAGATCATCCTCGGCGATCCGGCGGTGAAGGGCATCCTGGTCAACATCTTCGGAGGCATCATGCGCTGCGACATCATCGCCGAGGGCATCGTCGCCGCGGCGAAGGAAGTGAACCTTTCCGTGCCGCTGGTCGTTCGCCTGGAAGGCACCAACGTGCAGCAGGGCAAGGACATTTTGTCCAATTCCGGCCTGGCGATCGTTGCTGCTAACGATCTAGGCGATGCGGCGAAGAAGATCGTCGCGGAAGTGCAAAAAGCGGCCTGAGCGTTTTCTCCCCAGGAGCGCATTAGGACAGACGGAGAGTTTGCGATGAAGGTATTGGTGCCGGTCAAGCGCGTGCTTGATTACAACGTGAAGCCCCGCGTGAAGGCGGACGGGACGGGCGTCGATCTGGCGAACGTCAAGATGAGCATGAACCCGTTCGACGAGATCGCGGTCGAGGAAGCCATTCGTCTGAAGGACAAGGGCATCACCGAGATCGTGGTCGTTTCGATCGGCGAGCAGAAGGCGCAGGAAACGCTGCGCACCGCGCTCGCCATGGGGGCCGATCGCGCGATCCTGATCGTGTCGGAAGAGAAGGTCGAGCCGCTGGGCGTCGCCAAGCTGCTGAAAGCGATCGTGGACGAGGAAAAGCCCGATCTGGTGATCCTCGGCAAGCAGGCGATCGACGACGACAACAACCAGACCGGCCAGATGCTGGCGGGCCTGCTCGGCGTCGGCCAGGCGACCTTTGCGTCGAAGGTGGACCTCACCGCCGACAGCGTCACCGTAACGCGCGAAGTGGATGGCGGATCGGAGACGGAAACGCTCAAGCTTCCCGCGATCATCACCACCGATCTGCGGCTCAACGAGCCGCGTTACGCCTCGCTGCCCAACATCATGAAGGCGAAATCCAAGCCGATGGCGCAGAAGACCGCCGTCGATTACGGCGTCGACGTCTCGCCGCGCCTGACCACGTTGAAGGTGGTCGAGCCGGCTAAGCGGGTCGCCGGCATCAAGGTCGCCGATGTGGATGAACTGGTCGGCAAGCTCAAGGCGATGGGAGTCGCGAAATGAAGACGTTGGTCTGGGTCGAACATGACGGCGCCACCGTCAAGGATGCCACGCTCGCCGTGGTCACCGCCGCTTCGCAACTGGGTGAAATCCATCTGCTCGTCGCCGGCCAGGGCGTGGATGCGGTCGCCGCCGAAGCCGCGAAGATCGCCGGCGTCGGCAAGGTCCATGTCGCCGACGACGCGGCCTATGCCCATGCGCTGGCCGAGAACGTCGCGCCGCTGATCGTCCAGTTGATGGGCGATCACGACGCCGTGCTGTTCCCCGCCACCTCGGGCGGCAAGAACATCGCGCCGCGCGTCGCCGCTTTGCTCGACGTGATGCAGATCAGCGACATCCTGTCGGTCGAAAGCGAAGATACGTTCACCCGCCCCATCTACGCCGGCAACGCCATCGCCACCGTCCAGACCAAGGATGCCAAGAAGGTCATCACCGTGCGCGGCACCGCGTTTGCCAAGGCCGCGACCGAAGGCGGTTCGGGCACGGTCGAGGCGGTCGCGACGACGGGTGATACCGGCGTATCGACCTATGTCGGTAGCGAGATCGCCAAGTCGGAACGCCCCGAACTGACCAGCGCCAAGATCATCGTCTCGGGTGGTCGAGCATTGGGTTCGGGCGAACAGTTCCACGCGCTGATCGATCCGCTCGCCGACAAGCTCGGTGCCGGCGTCGGCGCGAGCCGCGCGGCGGTGGACGCAGGCTACGCCCCGAACGACTATCAGGTCGGCCAGACCGGCAAGATCGTCGCTCCCGAAGTGTATGTCGCGGTCGGCATCTCCGGCGCGATCCAGCATCTCGCCGGCATGAAGGACAGCAAGACGATCATCGCGATCAACAAGGACGAGGACGCCCCGATCTTCCAGGTCGCGGACATCGGCCTGGTCGGCGATCTGTTCAAGATCGTGCCGGAACTGACGTCGAAGTTGTAAGGCGCGCATGCTGCGCGCCGGTGCGGGTGAGCGAAGCGAACCCGCAACACTTCGACCGGCCGGCGCGGCCAAAGCCGCGGCCGACGACGCGGGATTTACTCCCGCGTCGCTAACGCTCGAAAAGGAAGGGGCGGTGCGATGTAATCGCACCGCCCTTTTTCATTTCGATCGATCGCCAAATCTTGTCATTTCCTGCCACTGGCGTATTTTCGATACCGATGGACAGCATGAACATCTCGCTACCGACGCCGCTCAAGGCGTTCATCGACGGACAGGTCGCGGGCGGGCGATACAGCAGCGCGAGTGAATATGTCCGTGAACTGATCCGTGCAGACGAGAAGCGGACGGCGCAGGATCGGCTGGAAACGATGCTTCTGGAAGGACTTGCCAGTCCCGAGACGCCATGGACCGGGCAGGACATAGAAACCATTCGCGAGATTGGCCAATCGCCCCGGTGAACCCGGCAAATGTCGGGGTTCGCGCGCTCGCGCGGCAGGACATCGAAGATCATTATCGCTGGCTGTCTAAAGAGGCAGGCGTCGATGTGGCCGACCGTTTCCTGACCGCTACCAACAAGGCCTTCTGGATGCTGGCCGAGCATCCCGGCATGGGACCGGCGGTCGCTTCGGCGAACGAGCGGATCGCCCGATTACGGAAGTGGAAGGTCGATGGCTTTCCGAACGTGATCATCTTCTACGAACCCCGCGCAACCGGCATCACAATTGTGCGGGTAATTCACGCAGCGCAGGATTGGTGGCGATTGATCGGCGCGTAGAAGGGGGCTGCTATTGCCGTCGCTCGCCAGAATACTCCGCGTCCGACATCTGCTCCATCCATTCCACCGCCTTGCCGTCCAGCGCTTCCTGAATCGCGATATGCGTCATCGCGTTCGTCGCGGTCGCGCCGTGCCAGTGCTTTTCGCCGCCCTCGAACCACACGACATCGCCGGGGCGGATTTCCTCCACCGGCCCGCCCTCGCGCTGTACCCAGCCCAGACCGAACGTCACGATCAGCGTCTGGCCGAGCGGATGGGTGTGCCACGCCGTCCGCGCGCCGGGTTCGAACGTCACCGTATTGCCTGCGGTGCGCGCCGGATCGGGCGCGGAAAATAGCGGGTCGATCCGGACGGTGCCGGTAAACCAGTCCTCCGGGCCCTTGCCGGAAGGGGTCGTTCCGCTGCGGGTGATCTGCATGGCCTTGTCTCCAACTCGAGGAACCGAAACCGCCCACCACGCCGATCGTTCAATCGGTCCCCAACGGCTTCACCGGCGGCACCTCATTCTCCGGCAAAGGCGGGATCGTCCGCAACACCAGCCCCAGCACCAGTGCGATCACGCCCAGAACCCCGCAATACCACGCCACCGCGCTCCATCCGCTGCGCGTCCACGCCATGCCGCCGAGCGATCCCAGCACGCTCGATCCGCCATAATAGAAGAACAGATACACCGCCGCCGCCTGTCCGCGCCTGCTCGAAGCGCGACGGCCGACCCACGCGCTGGCGATCGAATGCGCACCGAAAAAGCCGATCGTGACGATGCCGATCCCGGCGATCACCACCGCCAGCGGCCTCGCGGCGGTCAACGCCACACCCGCGATCAGCAACACGACCGGCACCCAGAATATCTTGCGCCGCCCCATCGTACCCGCCAGCCCGCCGAACCAGGCCGAACTGACCGAGCCGAGCACGTATAACAGAAAGATCGCGCCGACCGCGGCATGGCCCAGCCCGTACGGCGCCCCCATCAGGCGGAACCCGGCATAATTGTAGATGCTGACGAACACACCCATCAGCAGGAACGCCTCGGCGAACAACAATAGCATCGCCCGGTCCCGGAACAGCGCGATCATGCCGCGCGCGACGTGCGCCGGCGACGGCGCGGATGCGACGAACCCGCGCGATTCGGGCGCCAGCCGCCGGAACGCCTCCGCCATCACCAGGCTGGCCAGCCCGACCGCCGCCATCGCCCAGCGCCACCCGGCGAGATCGGTCAGCAGGCTCACCCCCAATCGCCCGACCATCCCGCCGATCGCACTGCCGGCGATATACAGGCCCATCGCCGAACCAACCGACGCGTGGTCCACCTCCTCGCTGACATAGGCCATCGCCACCGCCGGCACCCCGGCCAGCGCCACGCCCGTGGCAAAGCGGATCGCAAGCAGCATCGGCCAGTTGGGCGCGACAGCGGTGGCGAGGCCAAGCAGGCCGGCCACGAACATCGCCGCCACCATCATCGGCCTGCGTCCCCAGCGATCCGACAGCGCGCCGGCGAACAGGATGCCGATCGCCAGCGGCCCCGTCGCCAGCCCGATCGCCAGGCTCGCCCCTTCCGCGCTCAGGCCGAAATCGGTCGCGAACACCGGCAGCAACGGTTGCGCGGCGTAGAGCAGCGAGAAGGTCGAGAAACCGGCGAACAGCATCGCCAGCGTCAGCCGACGATAGCCTGCGCTGCCCTTGGCGAGTGCGGTCATCCCTGCGCGAACCCGTCCAGCAAGCTCGCCACGTTCGCGCCCAGCGCATCGATCGCATAGCCGCCTTCCATCGCGATCACCGTCGGCCATCCGCATGCGGCGATGTCGCGCGCCAGCACGGCATAATCGGCGGTGGTCAGCTTCAGATGCGAGATCGGATCGCCCTCCCAAGTATCCGCGCCGAAGCTCAGCACCAGCAGATCGGGCGCGAATCGGGCGATTGCCGCCAATGCGCTCGCCTGCGCACGGCGGAACGCGTCCAGCGTCGCGCCCTGCGGCAGCGGCAGGTTCAGCGTCGTGCCTGCGCCCTCGGCCTCGCCGGTCTCGTCGGCATGGCCCCAGAAGAACGGATAATCGGTCGCCGGATCGGCGTGCAGCGAAGCGTAGAACACATCGCCGCGCGTCCAGAAGATATCCTGCGTGCCGTTGCCGTGGTGATAATCGATATCGAGGATCGCGACCCGCTGTGCCCCGGCATCGCGCGCCGACGTCAGTGCGTATTGGGCGGCGATCGCGGCGGTGTTGAGGTAGCAATAACCGCCGAGATAATCCGCCCCGGCATGATGGCCCGGCGGGCGGCACAGTGCGAAGGCGGCGCGTTCGCCGCCCAATACGGCGTGGGTGGCCGACAGCACGGATTGCGCGCTCCAATAGGCGGCACCCCAGCTATCGGCGGTCAGCGGCGTGGAGGCGTCGAGGCTGTAGCGCCCGGCCAGCGCATCGATCCGGTCGAGCTTCAGCGGCCGCCGCCGCGCGATCGGCCAGATATAGCCCATCACGTCGCCCGGTCGCCCCGCCGCCGCCCAGCGTGCCGGCGCGGTCTTCAGGAAATCCACGTATCCGGCATCGTGGATCGCCAGGATTGGAGCCTCGCCATGATCGCGCGGTGCCTCGATCGCGCCAATCGCCGCCAGAATCGCCTTGGCGCGGGGTGGCGTCTCGGCATAATCGACGAAGCCGCCATTGTGCAGTTCCTTGGCCGGGGCATGGGCCAATTGCCGGGGGTCGAAGAAACAGCGCATTACATCATCTCCGTATCGGCCGGGCGAAACGCAGTACCGCGAAACCGGCCAGCGCCGACAGGATCGATCCGCCCAGCACGCCGATCTTCACCTCGTCCATCAACGCCGCATCGCCGGGAAAGGCGAGGCCGCCGATGAACAGGCTCATCGTGAATCCGATTCCCGCCAGCAAGGCAACGCCATAGACCTGCGCCCAGCTGGCCTGTTCCGGGCGGCGCGCGATGCCCAGTGTCTCCGCCAGCGCGATGCTGCCGAGAATGCCGGCCTGCTTGCCCAGGAACAGACCGGCGGCCACCGCGATCACCAGCGGCTCGACCAGCACCGATGCCGACATGCCGCCGATCGCGACCCCGGCATTGGCGAACCCGAACAGCGGCACGATCGCGAAGGCGACCCATGGGCTGAGCACATGTTCCAGACGGTGCAGCGGCGATCGGCGTTCGTCGCGGTCGATCGGGATGATCGCGGCGGCGAGCACGCCCGCCACCGTCGCATGCACGCCCGACAGCAGCACCAGCCACCACAACAAGGCGGCGGCGATCAGATAGGGCGTCAGAGCGCGCACGCCATGGCGGTTCAGCGCGGCCATGATCGCCAGCACCCCCGCCGCCGCCGCCAGCGCGCCGAGATCGAGGCCGTGGCTATAGGCGATGGCGATGATCGCCACCGCGCCCATGTCATCGACGATCGCCACGGTGGTGAGGAACAGCTTGAGCGAGGCCGGCACGCGTTTGCCGAGCAGCGCCATCACCCCGATCGCAAACGCGATGTCGGTCGCCGCCGGGATCGCCCAGCCACGCACCAGCGCCGGATCGCTCCCCGCGACGGCAAGATAGATCGATGCCGGCACGATCATCCCGGCGGCGGCGGCGATCACGGGCAGGCGGCGCTTGCGTGCGTCGGATAGGCCGCCGTCCAGCAACTCGCGCTTGATCTCCAGCCCGACGAGCAGGAAGAAGATCGCCATCACCCCGTCGTTGATCCACAGATGCACCGTCATCGGCCCCAAAGCGGGCGCGATCGTCGGGCCGGTCTCGGCATGGAGCAGATGGAAATAGCCCGCCGACCATGGGGAATTGGCAGCGATCATCGCCAGCATCGCGGCGGCGATCAGCACGATCCCGCCCGCCGCCTCGTCGTTCAGGAAGGCGCGCAGAGCTGAAATGGGGGAAGTGCGGGCCACGCGACTATTCTTAGTGCGCGGGGCTGGGCAGGCAATCAGAACAAAGCGAGCTGGTCGCTATCGACTATCTCGGCGGTCGCGTTCAGCGGCCAGCGCGCGATCACCTCGTGCCGGGTCTGGCCGATCAGGCTGTGCACCAGCACGAATTCCTCCGCCATCCAGCTGATCGGCGCGACCGAATGGCTGAACGGCGCGCCCTTGCGATACACCAAGGTCATGTGCGGCGAGAATGCGTAACCATAGCGCCCCTCGACGCTCAGCCCGGCGCGTCCTGCCGCGATCGCTTGGTGCAAAGCATTCAGCGGCGCATTCTTCAGGCGTGGACGCAGCGCGATCGTGCTTTCGCCGCCGGACACGCGATTGAACATGACCTCGAACGGTGCGGCCGCCACGGTCGATCCCGCCGCGACGAGGGCCGGCACGATCTCGTCCGGCCATTCGGCAAAATCGTCCAGGATATCGAGCGTTACGTGCAACCGTTCGTGCCGCATCATCCGCGCGCCATCGGCGAACGGCGTCATCGCCTCGATCGTCTGCCGCGCCAGAACCGGCGGCGGGAACAGCGCGAAGAAGAAGCGATGCGCCGCCTTGATCCGTTTCTCGAACATGTACTCACCCTCCGACTCGGCAAACATGTTCCTTATATGTTCCGTAATCCGGAGTCGAATCCCATTGCTTATCTCGCCAAGGCTTCCGCGATCAGCTTGCGCGAATTGGCGATGCCGTACAGCGCGATGAAGCTGCCCATCCGCGGGCCTTGCTCGGCACCCAGCAGCGTCTCGTACAACGCCTTGAACCAATCGCGCAGATTCTCGAACCCGCCGGTCTTGCCGATTTCATAGACAAGGTTTTGAATATCCTCGGCATTCGCGCCGTCCGGCAGGTCCGCAAGGTCCCGATCCAACCGCTCGAGCGCGCCAACTTCGACACCTTCCGGCACCCGCCGCTTCAACGTCGGCGTCACGAAATCACGCCCATAAGCCAGCGCGCGATCGATCAGCCGATCGAGTTCGGGATACTTTTCCGGCGTGGCATCGGCCACGTAATTGCCGAGATAGCCCCACACTTGCGCCTTGGTCGCATCGCCCATCACGCTGACCAGATTGAGCAGCAGCCCGAACGTCACCGGCATCTCGCCCGTCGGCAACGCACCGTCATGGATGTGATGCACCGGATTGCCGAGTCGTTCCTTCAACTCCTGCCCGGCATAATTGCCGCGGAACTGCCAATATTCGTCCACCGCGCGCGGGATCACGCCCATGTGCAACTGCTTGGCCTTCTTTGGCTCGCGATACGCGTAGAAGGCGACCGATTCCTCGGGGCCATAGGTCAGCCATTGCTCCAGGCTGAGGCCGTTGCCCTTCGACTTGCTGATCTTCTCACCCTTCTCGTCGAGGAACAGTTCGTAAATCAGCCCCTCCGGCTTGCGCCCGCCCAGCACCTGCGCGATGCGGCCGCCAAGTTGCGCGGAGTCGATCAGGTCCTTGCCGTGCATCTCGTAATCGACGCCCAAGGCAGCCCAGCGCATGCCCCAATCGGGCTTCCATTGCAGCTTGGCCTGCCCGCCTAGGATCGATTGCTCGATCCGCTCGCCCTCATCCATGAAGGCGATGATGCCCGCATCGGCATCGACCACCTCGACCGGCACCTGGAGCACGATACCCGACTTCGGGCTGATCGGCAGGACGGGCGAATAAGTCTCCTGCCGCTCGCCGCGCAGCGTGGGCAGCATGATCGCCATGATCGCCGCATAGTTGCGCAGCACGTCCTTCAGCTTCTCGTCGAAGCGCCCGCTCGCATAATATTCGGTCGAGGACGCGAATTCATAGTCGAAGCCATATTGGTCGAGGAATGCGCGCAACGTCGCATTGTTGTGCGCGGCGAAACTCTCGTGCGTGCCAAACGGATCGGGAATGCGGCTAAGCGGCTTGCCGAGATGGTCGGTCAACATCGCCTTGTTCGGCACATTGTCCGGCACCTTGCGCAGGCCGTCCATATCGTCGCTGAACGCCAGCAGACGGGTTGGTTGATCGGAGAGCGCATGGAAGGCGTTGCGCACCATCGTCGTGCGCAACACTTCGTTGAACGTGCCGATATGCGGCAGCCCCGAGGGGCCATAGCCGGTTTCGAACAGGATCGGCGCGCCGCCCGGTTTCCCGTTCGGATAACGCTTCAGTATTTTCCGCGCCTCTTCATACGGCCAGGCTTTGGACTCGAGGGCGGCGGTGCGGAGGGCGTCGGTCATGATGCCCGGCTTAGTGCATAGGAGATGCCGCCCATGCAACCCTAAGCCCTGTCATCCCGGCGAAGGCTGGGATCTCAAGGGGCATGCGCGCACTCGCCTCACAGAGACCCCAGCCTCCGCTGGGGTGACGATGACGGAGAAATCGGGTTGCTCTCCCGCCACAAGTTCGCCAGCTTTGGCCCATGCGCTACCGCAATCTCGGCTGGACGATCGCCCGCATACTGTTCGGGGCCTTCTTCATTTACGCGCCGATCATGATCCTGATCGAATTCGGCGGCCAGAACCCGCCGGAAACCGTGCCGGCGGCCCAGCATTTCGCGCAGGCGCTGAACGACACCGGGTTCATCAACCCGGCACTGATCGTGGATCTGCTGATCGGCGGCGTGCTGATGCTGTTTCACCGCACTGCGCCGGTCGGTTTGATCCTGCTCGCTCCGCCGATTCTCGTCATCACTGGCTTCCACTGGTTTTTGTCGCACCAGTATGTGTGGGGCAGTATCTGGCCGATCTGGTGGGCATTGCTGGCGTGGCGGTACCGCCATGTCTTTGCGCGGCTGGTGGAACGCCCGAGGCGCTGAATCCGTCAATCTCACGTTGCCATTCTGTTCCGGCTGCGCGACAACGCCAGCGTGAAGCCGTTCCCCTATCCCGCGATCCACGCCAGCCATAGCGGCATCTGGATCGCCACCATGGATGGCACGCGCCCGATCGGGCGCGGCGAGGCGATTCGCATCGCCGCCGATACGCCGGTGATCGTGCTCAACGCCGCTCTGGTCGGGCAGCGGCTGGGTTATGCCGATCTGTCGGGTCTCGACGTGCTCGAACTGTTCGCCTTCATGTGCCCGGCCCGTTTCATGGTGCCGACGCCGCGCGGCTTGGCGCGCGTGACGGGGCTGGACGCGCCGGCGCGCGACGAGGAGGTGGCGGCGTTCCTGCTGAAGGCGACCGAGGCCTTGCTCGCCTTGCCCAAAAGCAATTGGCCGGAACAGGAGGGCGCATGGACATCGGCGCAATCTTTGTTCCGGTTGCGCTGGCCCTGGGCGCCTCTGGTCGGCGATCATCTGACCAAACCGACCGAGGCGGAACGCTGGCTGTTCTCGAAACTGCCCGAATGGTCCGAAGGCGCGCCGCGTCCGGCCCCGCGCACGATCACGCTGGAGGCGCACGAGACGCAAAGTCGTCTCGCGCAACTTACCGGGAGCGCGGCCGAGCAACGCCCCGGCCAGCGCGCCTTCGCGCAAGCGGCGATGGAGGCGTTCGGCCCGCGCATGGTGCGTGAATCGCCCAATATGGTGCTGGCCGAGGCGGGTACGGGGATCGGCAAGACTTTGGGTTATCTCGCTCCCGCCTCGCTCTGGGCGGAGAAGGCGGGCGGCGCGGTATGGGTGTCCACCTTCACCAAGGCGTTGCAGCGCCAATTGGGGCAGGAAAGCGCGCGGCTGTTCCCCGATCCGGCGGTGCGCAAGGTGAAGGTGGTGACGCGCAAGGGGCGGGAGAATTACCTGTGCCTGCTCAATCTGGAGGACGCGTTGCAGGGCGGTTTCGCCGGGCGGGCCGCGATCCTCGCACATCTGGTCGCACGCTGGGCGGCGTATAGCGCCGATGGCGACATGGTCGGCGGCGATTTGCCTGGTTGGCTGCCCACTTTGTTCCGGCGCAACGGATCGACCGCGCTGACCGACCGGCGCGGCGAGTGCGTCTATGCCGGCTGCCCGCATTACCGCAAATGCTTCATCGAACGCGCGGCGCGGGCGAGTGCCGAGGCGGATATCGTCATCGCCAACCATGCACTGGTGATGGTCAACGCCGCGCGCGGCCGCGAACTGACCACGCGCCCGACGCGCTATGTGTTCGACGAGGGGCATCATATCTTCGATGCGGCGGATTCGATGTTCTCGACCGCACTGACCGGTGGCGAGACGATCGAGATCCGGCGCTGGATCCTCGGCCCCGAATCCGGCGGGCGCGGGCGGCGGCGCGGGCTTCAGGCGCGCCTGTCCGAAGTGGCGAGCTATGACGAGGGCGGTGCGCGGGCGATCTCCGATGCGGTCGCGGCGGCCGGTGCGCTGGCGAGCGAGGGCTGGTTGCAGCGTCTGGGCGAGGGCGCGCCGTTTGGGCCGATCGAGACCTTACTTGCTGCGGTACGCGGCCTGACCTATGCGCGCGCCGAGGCGGAAGGCGATGCCGGTTACGGGCTGGAAACCGAATTGGCCGAGCCGGATGCGGCGCTGGTCGAGGCGGCGGGGCCGGCGGCGCATGCGCTCGACGCTCTGGTGCGCCCGTTGGTAGGGCTGGGCCGCCGGCTCGAAGCGGTGTTGCAGGAAGGGCCGGACTGGATGGACGGGCAGGCGCGGGCGCGGATCGAAGGCGCGATCGCCTCGATCGGCTGGCGCGCCGAAACGGTCGCTGCCTGGGTGTCGCTGCTGGCCCGGATCGGCGGGCCGGCGACGCCCGATTTCGTCGACTGGATGGCGGTCGACCGGATCGAGGGACGCGAATACGATATCGGCCTGCATCGCCACTGGCTCGATCCCAGCAAGCCGTTCGCCGAAACGGTCCTGAAACCGGCGCACGGCGCGCTCGTCACCTCGGCGACGTTGCGCGGCGGCGGGGAATGGGAAGTGGCCGAGGCGCGTACCGGGGCCACGCACCTGCTGCGCGGGGCCAGTCGTTTCGAGGCACCGTCGCCGTTCGATTACGCAACCCAGGCCGAGGTGCTGATCGTCACGGATGTGAAGCGCGGCGATATGGGCGCGCTGGCCAACGCCTATGCGCGGCTGGGGTGTGCTAGCCATGGCGGGATGCTCGGCCTGTTCACCGCGATCCGGCGGCTGCGCGGCGTGCATGCGCGAATCGCCGATCGGCTCGCGCGTGATGGCCTGCCGCTCTATGCCCAGCATGTCGATCCGATCGACACCGGCACGCTGATCGATATCTTCCGCGACGACGCCAGTGCATCGTTGCTTGGCACCGATGCGCTGCGCGATGGGGTCGATGTGCCGGGCGAATCGCTGCGGCTGGTGGTGATGGAGGGCGTGCCGTGGTCGAAGCCGACCGTGCTGCACGCCGCGCGGCGGCTGGCCGGCGGGGGCAGCGCCTATGACGACCGCATCGTCCGCGCGCGCCTGGCGCAAGCGTTCGGGCGGCTGATCCGCCGCGCCGACGACAAGGGCATGTTCGTCCTGCTCTCGGCCGCGATGCCGTCCCGCCTGCTCACCGCCTTCCCGCCGGGCGTGCGAATCGAGCGCGTCACGCTCGATGAAGCGGTATTGCGCGCATCGCGTCTTCCTTCCGTCACGCGCCTCGTGCATGAATCGCGGCAGGACGCCTGACGGAGAGCCCATGAAGACGCTGACCCTGCTTCGCCATGCCAAATCCGGCTGGGACGACAAGGTCGTGCGCGATGTCGATCGACCGCTCAACGGCAAGGGCAAGCGCGCCGCGGCCTGCGTGGGGCAGCATTGGCGCGATCTTCGCCTCGGTTTCGATCATGTCGTCGCCTCGCCGGCGGTCCGCGTTCATGAGACGATCGCGGAATTGGCGGTCGGATATGGCGAGACGATCGTGCCGGTGGTGGATCGCCGGATCTATCTTGCGTCGGCGGTGACATTGATCGACGTGATTCACGAATTGCCCGAGGGGGCGGACCGTGTGCTGATGATCGGGCACAATCCGGGATTGGAGGATCTCGTGCTGATGCTGGTACCGGACAAGGCCAGCGACGCCCTGCGCGATACGGTGGAGGAGAAATTCCCTACCGCCAGCACGGCGGAACTGACCTTCGAAGGGGCCTGGGCCGATGTCGCGCAGAACATGGCGACGCTGACGCGGTTCATTCGCCCGCGCGACCTGGATCCAGCCTTGGGGCCGGACAAGGATTAGGGTTTCGAGACTTTCCCCATTTTTCGGTGCGGCTATTTGGTGTGCGCCGAACGCTCCAACAGCGCCGTCATCCCGGACTTGATCCGGGATCCAACGTGCCGCAAGCGCACACTTTGTTATCAAGCTCATCGAAAGCCGCTGGTTGGACCCCGGATCAAGTCCGGGGTGACGACTTGGGATGTGTGACTGAGGCAGCCTCAGAGCGCCAGCCTCTCAACTCTCGTCCTGCTCCAGCCCGTCGGCGAGCGAATCGCGGATGTCCTGCACCGCCTCGAGATCGACCTTACCGGCACCGCGCTTGCGTTCGGTCATGAGCAGTTTCTGCACGCCGCGAATCGTATAGCCTTCCTGTTCGAGCAGGCTCTGGATGCGCAGCACCAAGGCGATGTCGGCGGGGCGATAATAGCGGCGGTTGCCGGCGCGTTGCAGCGGCCTCAACTGAGGAAAGCGCGTTTCCCAATAGCGCAGGATATGTTGCGGCAGTCCCGTCTCACGCGACAGTTCACCGATCGTCCGGAACGCGCCCGCCGCCTTGTCGGGAGCGCCGGACACGGTCATGTCAGCCGCGACCCGGGATGCGGTGGGTCGTTCCGGGACACATCAGCCCCCGCTCACGATGCGATCGCGCATCATCTGGCTGGCGCGGAAGGTGAGGACGCGGCGCGGGGCGATCGGCACTTCGATGCCGGTCTTGGGATTGCGCCCGACCCGCTCGCCCTTGTCGCGCAGCACGAAGGTGCCGAAACCGGAAATCTTGACGTTCTCGCCCTTGGACAGGGATTCGCACATGTGCGTGAGAATATCTTCGACGAGCTTAGCCGAATCCGCGCGCGACAGCCCCACCTGGTGGTGGAGTGCTTCGGCCAGATCGGCCCTGGTCAATGTTCCAGCAGGCGCCATGCGCTCCCCTTCTCCACAGCGTGGCAGGACAATAGTCTAGCACAATGACGAAGCAGGCGGAAAGGTCTTTGTGACGCATCCGTTTCGATCGCCGATCCGGTTCTAGAATCGAACCACCGCGGCACCCCAGGTGAATCCTCCGCCCATCGCTTCGAGCACGAGTAGTTGTCCTGGCTTGATGCGCCCGTCGCGCACCGCGACATCGAGTGCGAGCGGGACCGACGCGGCGGACGTGTTCGCGTGCTGATCGACCGTCATGACGACCTTTTCCGCCGGAAGGCCGAGCTTGCGCGCGGTGGCATCGAGGATGCGCGCATTGGCCTGGTGCGGCACAACCCAATCCACGTCCGCGGAGTCGAGACCTGCGAGCGCCAGCGATTCGCTCATCACGCTGGCCAGATTGGTGACGGCGTGGCGGAACACCTCGCGGCCCTTCATGCGCACCTTGCCGACCGTGCCGGTGGTGGATGGGCCGCCATCGACATAGAGCAATTGATTGTGACGCCCATCGGCATGCAGCTTGGTCGCGAGAATCCCGCGCGATTCAGGCGCCCCGTCGCTTTCCTGCGCCTCCAGCACGATCGCGCCGGCACCATCGCCGAACAAGACGCAGGTGGTGCGATCCTCCCAGTCGAGGATGCGGCTGAACGTCTCGGCACCGATCACCAGCGCGCGACGCGCGGTGCCGGAACGCAGCATCGCATCGGCGACCTGCACGGCATAGAGGAAGCCCGAGCAGACCGCCGCCACGTCGAACGCGACGCAATCGTCGATGCCCAGCATCGCCTGCACCTTGGTGGCGCTGGCGGGGAAGGTCTGGTCCGGCGTGGCGGTGGCCAGCACGATCAGGTCGATCTCCTGCGCGGAAATGCCAGCGGCGGATAAGGCCGCCTTGCAGGCGTCGGCGGCCAGAGTCGCGGTGGTCTCGTCCGGGCCGGCGATGTGGCGAAAGCGGATGCCGGTGCGCTCGACGATCCATTCGTCGGTCGTATCGACGGTCTCGGCCAATTCGGCGTTCGAAACGCGGCGCGCCGGGAGCGCGGAACCGGTGCCGGTGATAACCGAACGAATCATGCTGCCTTGGCCTCGAAATTGCCGAGGTCTTCGCTGATCCGGCGGGTGAGATCGTCGCGCACCATCTTGGCCGCGGCGGCGATCGCGGTGGCGACGCCGAGTTCGGTAGCCCCGCCATGGCTCTTCACGACGATGCCGTTGAGGCCGAGGAAAACCGCGCCGTTATGCACGTTGGGGTCGAGATGATGGCGCAGCAATTCGGTCGCCGGGCGCGAGATCAGGAAGCCGACCTTGGAGCGCAATGACGAGCTGAACGCGCGCTTGAGCAGATCGGCCACGAAGCGCGCGGTACCCTCGGCGGTCTTCAGCGCGATGTTGCCCGAGAAACCGTCGCACACGATCACATCGACTTCGCCGCGCGACAGCCGGTCGCCCTCGATGAAGCCGGTGAAGGTCAGCGGCAGATGCGTCGCGGCGCGCAATGCGCTGGCGGCGTCGCGAATCTCGTCGGTGCCCTTCTGATCCTCGCTGCCGATGTTGAGCAACGCGACCCGGGGGGAGGCTAGGTCCATGTTGGTACGGGCATAGGCCGCGCCCATCACCGCGAACTGGATCAGGTTGCGCGCATCGCATTCGGTATTGGCGCCGAGATCGAGCACGACGACGTCGTTGTCGCCCAGCGTGGGCAGCATCGCGGCCAGCGCCGGCCGGTCGATGCCCGGCAACATGCGCAGGCTGATCTTGGCCATCGCCATCAGCGCGCCGGTATTGCCCGACGATACGGCGGCACCGGCGCGACCCTGCTTCACCATATCGATGGCGATGCCCATCGACGTCTTCTTGGCACGCCGCAGCGCGACTCCGGCCTTCTCGCTGGAGCCAACCACTTCGGGCGCATGGACGATTTCCGAATTGGCGGTCAGGTTCGGATGCGACCGCAATCCCTCATGGATCGCCGTCTCGTCCCCGACGAGCAGGAAACGCATGTCGGGAAAGCGATGACGCGCGCGTGCGACACCGGCCAGCATCACGGCCAGCCCCTTGTCGCCACCCATCGCGTCAACGGCAATAAAGGAGCTGTCGGTCACGTCGCTCCGTTCCTGTTCGGAACCTGGATCAGGTTCAGTATCAGGCCCGGTATCAGGCCTTGTCCGCGATGATCTCGCGACCGTTATAGTGGTTGCATGACGGGCACATGTTGTGCGGCCGCTTCAGTTCGCCACAGTTTGGGCATTCCTGGAACGCGTCGATGCTGAGCGAATCGTGGCTACGACGCATGCCGCGCTTGGACGGCGTGGTTTTTCTCTTGGGGACGGCCATTTCGGCGAAACCTTGTGTTTGATCGGACCTGATTTTGCGGCAAGCCCGAATCGAAGGCCCCACGCAACCGACATGAAGTCGGCCGCAGTGGCACCAGCGGCCGGACACACACGCGAAGCGATGCGCCTATAGCGATTCCTGCGGACGTTGCAACCCGCCGCGCCGGGTGGCAGGCTGCGACGCACACGATAATGATGGGGGGACGGACATGCAAAGCATCACGATGCCGGTGACATTGGTCGCAACCGGCGGCGCGGGGATCATCGCCTTATGGCTGGGCTTGCGCGCCGGCAAGGTCCGGTCGGGTGCGAAGATCGATATCGGCGATGGCGGCAACGCGGCGTTGATCGCCCGGATGCGCGCGCAGGCGAACTATGTCGAATATGCGCCGTTCATCGTGATGCTGATCGCGGCGCTGGAATTCACCTGTGGCACATCGAGTTGGCTATGGGTGGCGGCGATCCTGTTCCTGATCGCGCGCGTGCTGCACGCCTTCGGCATGGACGGCATGAAAGGCGGCCGCATGATCGGCATCCTGATCACCTTCCTGCTGCTGCTGGCTTTGGGCGGTTACGCCATCGCGCTACCGCTGATCGCGCATTACGGCGCGCCCAAGGCGGCGGTGGAGGTGGTGCCGGCGACTGGGTGAACGACCTTCTCCCCTCCCTGGAAGGGAGGGGCCGGGGGTGGGTTCCTCTCGAAGGAGCGCGGTTATCTCCTCATGCCGACCCACCCCCAACCCCTCCCTTCCAGGGAGGGGAGAGACGGGCATCACCCGGTCGCGCCCGCGCCGACGAACGGATTATACTGCCGCTCATGGCCGAAATTGCTCATCGGGCCGTGGCCGGGGATGAAGGCGGTGTCGTCGCCCAGCGGCCAGAGCTTGGCGACGATCGAATCGATCAGGTCCTGATGGTTGCTGCGCGGAAAATCGGTGCGGCCGACGGACCCCTGGAACAGCACATCGCCGACCAGCGCGAGCTTCGATTCGGGGTGGTGGAAGATCACATGCCCCGGCGTGTGGCCGGGCGTTTCGTAGACGTGCAGCGTCAGATTGCCGACCGTGACGGTATCGCCCTCGACCAGCCAGCGGTCGGGCACGAACGCCTTGCCGCCCATGATGCCGTATTTCATCCCGTCCTCGGCCAGCGTTTCGAGCAGGAACAGATCGGCCTCGTGCGGCCCCTCGATCGGCACGCCCAATTGCTCGGCTAACGGCTTGGCCTCGCCGCAATGGTCGAAATGGCCGTGGGTCAGGATGATCTTCTCGATCGTAACATTGTGCTGCGCCGCCGCCGCCTTCAGCTTGGGCAGGTCGCCGCCGGGATCGACGAAAGCACCACGCATCGTTTCGGTGCACCACAGCAAGGTGCAATTCTGCTGGAGCGGGGTGACGGGCACGATCGCGGCGCGCAGGGGAGGGATGGTCATAGCGCGATGAAATAGGCGGGCGGGGGCCGGGCGGCAACCTTGGCGCTTGCGGTGGCCCATGGCGCATTGCATGCGGTGGCCGCCATGCTCGCGCTCGACGCCCCGCCTTTCGTGTTGCTCGACGACGCCCGTGCCGATGGCGCGATGGCGCGGCTGTACCGTGCGCCGGTCCGGGTCATCGCGGCATATGATGTGGCGGAAGTTCTGCCCGCGCTGGAGCAGGTGCGGGCGGCCGGTGCGGCCGGGCAGCATGCGGCGGGGTTCCTGTCCTACGATGCGGGAGCGGCGTTCGAACCGGTGCTGGGGGTGCCTGCTCGGGGACCAACTCCTTTGCTGTGGGTCGGTCTGTTCGAGAGCTATGACGAGATCGCGCCCGAAGACGTGGCGGCATTGCTGCCCGATCCGGCTGGCGCGTGGATCGGCGCGCCGGAGCCCGACGTAGCGCGCGCCGAATACGATGCGCACTTCGCCGCGGTGCACGATCTGATCGCGGCGGGCGATCTGTATCAGGCCAATCTCACCTATCGCGCGACCTGCCGTTTCGCCGGCGATCCGCTGGCGCTCTATGCCGCGCTCCGGGCGCGGGCGCGGGCCGGTTATGGGGCCTTGGTCTCGACGGGCGACGACATCATCCTGTCGCTGTCGCCCGAACTGTTCTTCGCGCTCGACCGGGGCAAGCTCACCTGTCGCCCGATGAAGGGCACGATGCGGCGGGGGGAGACGGCGGCTGACGACGCCGTACGCAAGGCCCGCCTGGGTAGCGACGAGAAGCAGCGTGCGGAAAACCTGATGATCGTCGATCTGATGCGCAACGATCTGTCGCGCGTCGCCCGCCCCGGCAGCGTCGCGGTGCCGCAATTGTTCGCGGTGGAGACCTATCCGACGGTGCACCAGATGGTCTCGACGATCACCGCCGATCTTGCGCCGGCCAGGGATGCGATCGACGTGATCGCCGCTCTGTTCCCGTGCGGATCGATCACCGGCGCGCCGAAGATCCGCGCGATGCAGGCGATCGCGGGAATCGAGACCGCACCGCGCGAACTCTACACCGGGGCGATCGGCAGAATCGGGCCGGCGGCAGACGGCGGGGCCGGCGACGCCATGTTCAACGTCGCGATCCGCACATTATCGATTCCCATTGGCGGCGATCGCGCCATGTTCGGTGCCGGGGGCGGTATCGTCGCGGATTCCCGTGGCGGAGAAGAATGGGACGAAAGCTTGGCCAAGGGCGATTTCCTCACCGCCGGACAGCGCGGTTTCGACCTGATCGAGACGATGGCGTTCGATCCCATGGCCGGACTGATGTTGCTGGAACGGCACCTCGCGCGGCTGAAGGCCGGCGCGGATGCGTTCGGCTTCACTTTCGACCGGCACGATACGCGCAACGAATTGCAGGCCGCGACCTTCCGCCTGCGTGTTGCCCGGCGGGTGCGTCTGTTGCTGGCGAAGGGCGGGGCGATCGCGATCGAGGTCGCCCCGGTCCCCGCGCCGTTCGATGGCCCGGCACGGGCGGCGGTGGTGCCGCTGCCGGTCGCGTCCGCTGATTTCCGCTTGCGCCACAAGACCAGCGACCGGGCTTTCTACGACGATGCGCGCCGCGCCGCGGGCACGGATGAGGTGGTGTTCGTCGATTCCCAGGGCTTTGTGACCGAAGGCAGCTTCACCAATGTCTTCGTCGAGCGCGACGGCGTGCTGATCACGCCGCCATTGGCGCGGGGGTTGCTGCCCGGCGTGCTACGCGGCGAGCTGATCGAAAGCGGGCGGGCGATCGAGGCCGATCTGACGCCCGACGACCTCGCGCACGGCTTTCTGCTGGGAAATGCACTGCGCGGGCTGTTTCCTGCGGTTGTTGCGGTTGCGAACTGGACTCGCCCGAGTCTATAGCGCCCGCGCTTCCCTAAATTCAGGAACCAGCCTCATGCAGCCCTCCGCCGCGCTGAACCGCATCAAGCCCTCGCCGACGCTGGCGATCACCACGCGCGTCGCCGAGCTGAAAGCGGAAGGCGTCGACGTGATCGGCCTGGGCGCCGGCGAACCCGATTTCGACACGCCCGATTTCATCAAGGAAGCCGGGATCAAGGCGATCCGCGACGGCCAGACGAAATATACCAATGTCGATGGCACGCCCGAACTGAAGGACGCGGTGGTCGCCAAGTTCAAGCGCGACAACGGCCTGACCTATGCCCGCAACCAGATCACGATCAACGCCGGCGGCAAGCACACTTTGTTCAATGCGATGGTCGCGACGCTGGACGCAGGCGACGAGGTCGTCATTCCCGCGCCCTATTGGGTCAGCTACCCGGACGTCGTGCTGTTCGCCAACGGCACGCCGGTGTTCGTCGCGGCCGGCGCGGACCAGGGCTACAAATTGCGTCCGGAGCAGCTCGAGGCCGCGATCACCCCGCGCACCAAGTGGGTGATCCTCAATTCGCCGTCCAACCCGACCGGTGCGGCCTATTCGCGCGCCGAGCTGAAGGCGCTGGGCGAGGTGCTGGAACGGCATCCGCACGTCTGGATCTTCGCCGACGACATGTACGAACATATCGTGTTCGACGATTTCGAATTCACCACCATCGCTCAGGTCTGCCCGTCGCTGTACGATCGCACGCTGACCGCCAATGGCTGTTCGAAGGCCTATGCGATGACCGGGTGGCGGATCGGTTTTGCCGGCGGTGCGCCGTGGCTGATCAAGGCGATGTCGAAGCTGCAGTCGCAATCGACCAGCAATCCGTGCTCTATCGCGCAGGCGGCGAGCGTCGCGGCGCTGAACGGGGATCAGAATTTTCTGAAGGACCATGCCGCCTTGTTTCAGTCGCGTCGCGATCTGGTCGTGTCGATGCTGAACCAGGCCAATGGCATGACGTGCCCGCGGCCCGAGGGTGCGTTCTACGTCTATCCCGAATTCTCCGCGCTGATCGGCAAGACCACGCCCAAGGGCAAGGTTATCGCCACCGACGAGGATTTCGTGGCATATCTGCTTGATGACGCCAAGGTGGCGGCGGTGCAGGGGGCGGCGTTCGGGTTGTCGCCGGCGATGCGTATTTCGTACGCGACTTCGGACGAACTGTTGCGCGAGGCGTGCGAGCGCATCCAGACGGCCTGCGCGAACGTACGATAACATGGGCGCGGGATGAACGCGCCCGCCAGCGACCGTTAACATTAGGTTTCGCAAAACGGCATTGTCGGCGGCGGTTCGAAGGACGATCTGCGGTCGCGAGATGTTTTGCGATTATGTCCGCCGTGCAATGAAGGTGAGACGCAAGAACCGTAAAGGTAGGTTATGCGCAGTTTCCTGAAATCCGCTTTCCTTTGGCAGTTTGCCGCCGGTTTCCTGCTGGGTGCCGTCGGCATGGTTACGTTGCAGCCGCAGGGCGAGATCCGCAGCCCGTTCGCGCCGGCGGTTCACGCCGATCGTTGATGCCTCCTGCCCTTGGGATCGGCCATGCGCGTAACTATCTGAGTTGCTGGCGCGAATATGGATCGATGCCAAGGAGTTCCCGATGTTGAAAACCATCCTGCCGATCGCTGTCATTGCCGGATTGGGCGCGGTCGCCCTGTTCTCCGGCAGCGCCAATGCCGAGCGCGCCGTGCCGATCCCCGCCGCTGCGCAGGACGTGCCCAGGACGCCCGGTTTGCAGACGGCGGTGCTGGGCGGTGGCTGCTTCTGGGGCATGGAGGCGGTGTTCGAAAATGTGAAGGGCGTGAAGACCGTAACGGCGGGCTATGCCGGTGGCACGAAAGCGACCGCGAGCTATGATCAGGTCAGCACCGAGAGCACCGGCCATGCCGAGGCGATCAAGGTGATCTACGATCCGGCGCAGGTCAGTTACGGCACGCTCCTGCGCGTCTATTTCTCGATCGCGCACAACCCGACCGAATTGAACCGGCAGGGGCCGGACAGCGGCCCGAGCTATCGCAGCGCGATCTTCCCGCAGAATGCCCAGCAAAAGGCGGTGGCTGCGGCCTATATCGCGCAACTCGGCAAGACCAAGGCGTTCGGCAAGCCGATCGTGACCAAGCTGGAGGGCGGGCAATTCTTCCCGGCCGAGGCGTATCACCAGAACTTCTTCGACCGGAACCCGACGCATCCGTACATCGTGACGTGGGACAAGCCGAAGGTCGCGGCGTTCAAGGCCGGGTTCCCGACGCTGGCGCGGTGATGTTCCTTAAGCCCCTCTCCTTTAGGGGAGGGGTTGGGGGTGGGGCGGTCCCGTCTCGAAGAGACCAGCGCCAGAATTTGCGGCACTGCCCCACCCCAACCCCTCCCTGAAGGGGAGGGGCTTAAGAGGAATCAAGCCGCCAGCGGAAACCGCAGCAACCTATCCTCCACCGCGATCAGCGCCTGTGCGCCGCCGCCGATCGCGCGCACGATCTCCGGGTGGGTCGCGTCCAGACCGCCGGTCAGCGATCCGAACGCGGGCAGGATGATCTTGGCTGGCGTCGTCACGAAGCAGCGCCGCGACACCAGCTTGCCGCGCACGCGCAACCGCAGTTTTGGGTGGAAATGGCCCGACAATTCCGGCCGTGTCTCCGCCGGATCGGCCTCGTGCCGCAGCACCAGCCCATCGACGATCGCCTCGTCCAGCACCTCGCCGCCGCAACGATCGATGCTCCGTTCGATTCTGGGATCGTGGTTGCCGGTGATCCACATCCACCGCCGCGTGGTCGTCAGCGCGCGGAGCAGCGCCTGTGCGCGTTCCGGCAACCGGTCGCAGCCGGCGGAATCGTGGAAGCTATCCCCCAGGCACCAGATTTCCCGCGCGTCGGTCGCCTCGGCCAATATGGTGAGATCGGTCAGCGTCGCGATCGAATCGTAGGGCGGCAGCATCTGCCCGCGTTTCGCGAACCAGCTCGCCTTCTCGAAGTGCAGATCGGCGACCAGCAGCGCGCGGCGCGACGGCCAGAACAACGCGCCTTCCGGCAGTGCGCACAGATCGTGCCCGGCGAACGAAAAGGGAACCATCGCCCGGCTATGACGCGTTTGCGCGGCCCGATCAACGGCTTGCCGCCATAGCACCGACGAATCCTCTTGCGCCGCACCGCAACAGGCGTAGAGCGCGCCGTGTTCCACCATCGGTCGAAAATGCATGTCATCTGCTGCTGAATCGCCCGGATCGGCGCAACTCTCCCCCCATTCCACGCCGCACCCGGCCCCCCACCCGGCGATGATCGCGCTGACGATCGGCGCGATCGGCGTGGTGTTCGGCGATATCGGCACCAGCCCGCTCTACGCGTTCCGGGAGGCGCTGGCCCAGACGGCGGAGGGCGGGATCGACCCGAGCGAGATCCTCGGCGTGTTGAGCCTGGCTTTGTGGGCGCTGATCCTGGTCGTTACGCTGAAATACGTGCTGTTCCTGATGCGCGCGGACAATCAGGGCGAGGGCGGCGTGCTGGCGCTGACCGCGCTGGCGCGCCGCGCGCTCGGCAAGCGCTCGCTGATCGCGATCGTGCTCGGCGCGGCCGGCGCGTCGCTGTTCTACGGCGATGCGATCATCACGCCGGCGCTGTCGGTGCTGTCGGCGGTGGAGGGGATCAAGACGATTCCCGGCCTCACCTTCGTGGACGGCAACCTCATCCTGCTGCTGACGATCGTTATTCTGGTCGGCCTGTTCCTGATCCAGGCGCGCGGTACGGCGCGGGTGTCGGCGCTGTTCGGGCCGGTTTGCATCCTGTGGTTTCTGGCGATCGGCGGGCTCGGCCTGTGGCACATCGCCGACGAGCCTTCGATCCTGCGCGTCTTCTCGCCGCATTACGGCGTGCTGTTCCTCGCCAGCCACGGCGTGCCCGGCCTGTTCGTGCTGGGCGCGGTGTTCCTGACCGTGACCGGGGCCGAGGCGCTGACCGCCGATATGGGGCATTTCGGGATCAGGCCGATCCGGATCGGCTGGTTCTTTCTGGTCTTCCCGGCCTTGTGCATGAACTATCTGGGGCAGGGCGCCTTCGCGCTCGCCGCACAGGAAAGCGCGCTGGCGACGGGCAAGGATTTCGTCAATCAGGACTGGTTCTTCCTGATGGCGCCGGATCGCTTCCGGCCGTGGCTGGTCGGCCTGTCGCTGCTCGCGACGGTCATCGCCAGCCAGGCGGTGATCACCGGTGCCTATTCGTTGACGCAGCAGGCGATCCAGCTGGGCCTGCTGCCGCGCCTGCGCATCCGCCAGACCTCGGCGCATCATGCCGGACAGATCTATCTGCCGGCGATCAACTGGCTGTTGCTGGCCGGCGTGCTGGTGCTGGTGATACAGTTCAAGACGTCCTCGGCGATGGCCGCGGCCTACGGCATCGCGGTAACCGGCACGATGGTCGTCACCACCTGCCTGGCGTATATCGTCGTGCGGCATCGCTGGAATTGGGGCCGGCCGCTGGCGCTGGCGGTGATCGTGCCGTTCCTCGCGCTCGATCTGGTGTTCTTCGGTGCGAACATCCTGCGCGTGGTGGAGGGTGGCTGGGTGCCGCTGGTGATCGCCGCCGCGATCGGGCTGCTGATCTACACCTGGGTGCGCGGGCGCGGCATCGTGCGCGCGTTCGAGGAGCGACAGAGCGTTCCACTCGCCGATCTCGCCGCCGCGCTGGCGCGCCGCCCGCCGGAACGGGTCGAGGGCACGGCGATCTTCCTGACCGGCAATCCGCACAATGCGCCGGGCGCGCTGCTGCACAATCTGAAGCACAACAAGGTGCTGCACGAACGCAATCTGATCGTCAGCATCCGCACCACCGATCGCCCGATCGCGGCGGATGAGGACCGGGTGAAGCGCGAGCTGGTCGACGATAATTTCGTCATCATCGTGCTGACCTACGGCTTCATGGAGACGCCCGACGTGCCGGCCGATCTCGGCTTCGGCGCGGCGGCGGCGAAGAAGCCGCTCAACCCGGCCAAGACGAGCTATTTCATCGGCCGCAACACGCTGAAGCCCGCCGCGAAGGAGGGCATGCCGTTATGGCAGGACCATATCTTCATGTTCCTGCAGCGCAACGCGAGCGACCCGACCGATTTCCTGCGCATCCCGCCGGGCAAGGTGCTGGAACTGGGTGAACAGGTGGCGGTGTGACGGCGGCTACCTAACCACAACCGTCATCCCGGCGCAGGCCGGGATCTCAGCGAGGCGCGCGGCGCGCTCACCATACAATCGCCGTCATCCTGACGAAGGTCAGGATCCATCGCGCCGCATAAGCAACCGCCGGCAAGTTTGCGGCACGTTGGATCCTGACCTTCGTAGGATGACGGAAGAGTGGACGCGGATTAGGGGTGGGTGGGCCGATTGGCTGGCATGACGCCCGCCCCATACCGACCCACCCCCTACCCCTCCCTTCCAGGGAGGGGAGAATGCGCGCCCCCCAATGCCGTCATCCCGGCGCAGGCCGGGATCTCAGCGAGGCGCGCGGTACGCTAGCCCCGTAGAGACCCCAGCCTGCGCTGGGGTGACGATCGTGGTTAGGCGGGGGTGGCGCGCACCTTACCCCGCATATGCCTTGACCAGATCGAACAGATAATTCCGCCCGTCATACAAGGACTTCACCCGAATGCGTTCGTTCAGGCCGTGGATGCCGTTGAAATCACTGTCGATGAAGATGCCCGGCACACCGTAGACCGGGATGCCGATCGCCTGGAAGAAGATGCCGTCGGTCGCGCCGGTCGACATCAGCGGCACCAGTGGCAGGCCGGGGAAATGCTTTGCCGCCACCGCCTTGGCCGGGCCCATGATCTTGGGATCGAGCGGGGTGGGGATCGCGGTCGGGCGGATCGGCTGGTTGATCGTCAGCTTCACCTTCGCGCCGGCCAGTTCCTGCAACTTGGCGGCGGTCGCCTCTACTGTTTCGCCCGGGAAGATGCGGCAATTGATGTTGGCGGTGGCGCGTTGCGGTAGCGCGTTCTCGGCATGGCCGGCGTTCAGCAATGTCGCGACGCAGGAGGTACGCAGCGTGGAGTGGAACGTCTTGTCGGCGCTGACGATTTTGTCGGCGGCGGCATCGGTTGGATCGGCGAGCAATTTGCGGATCGCATCGCCCATCGGCCCGGGCGTCCCCTGCGCCGTGGCAGTGAAGAAGGCGCGGGTCGTATCGCTGAACTTGATCGGGAATTCATAGGCCCGGATCGCCTCCAGCGCATCGGCCAGTTCGTAGATCGCATTGTCCGGCACCGGTTGCGAGCTGTGCCCGCCGGGGTTGGTCGCGGTCAGCGTATAGTTCTGTGCCGCTTTCTCGCCGACCTGCATCGCCAGCGTCTGCTGCTTGCCGGCCGCATCGAGCCGCCCGCCGCCGCCTTCGTTGAGCACGAACTCCGCCGCGACCAGATCGGGCCGGGTCTTGGTCAGATATTGCGCGCCGTTCCACGCGAAGGTCGTTTCCTCGCCGCAGGTCAGCGCCAACTTGATCGTGCGTTTGGGCTTGTAGCCCGCCTGCTTGAAGCGGATCATGCTGTCGGCCCAGACCGCGGCCATCGCCTTGTCGTCGACCGTGCCGCGCGCATAATAATATCCGCCCTCCTCGATCAGCGTGAAGGGGTCGCGCACCCAATCCTCGCGCTTGGCCTCGACCACGTCGAGATGCGCGAGCAGCAGCACGGCCTTGGCCTTCCGGTCGCTGCCGGGCAGGACCGCGACGAGGCCGCCCTCCTTCGGGTGATCCGGCACAGAGAAGGACGTGAGGTCGGCATCCTTATAGCCTGCCGCCTTCAGCCGCGTGGCGATTTGAGCCGCAGCCTGCGTGCAGCTGCCCGCCGACAGCGTCGTGTTGGTTTCGACCAGTTCCTTGTAGAGACCGAAGAAAGTCTGCTGATCGGGCGTGAGCGCGGTTTGCGCCGCGACCGGCTGCAGCGCGATCCCCGCCAGCATCGCGCCGGTCATGACCCGTGTGAATTTCCGCATCTTCTGCCCCTTTGATCGTCTCAGGGCATCAGCGTAACGCACTGCGTGATCAAAGCAACGGGGCGATCACAGCAACGCCCGCGCGATGGCAAACGATCGTCCTTAGAACCGCCGCGGCAAAGCCAGGCGCAGTTCGCGATTGGGGAAATCGATGTCGATGCGTCGGAACAGGCGCAGCGCGTCCATCCCGAGCAACAGTGCCGGTCGCTTGTCCAAACCGAAATGCGCGAATGGCGCGGCATCGGCAAAGGCGATCGGCAGATCGTTGAAGCTGACGCTGCCGATCCTGAGTGCGCTGATGCTGGTATAATCGGCCTGCAGCACCGATCCGGTGACGCTCGTCACGTCGATCGATTTCATCTTGCCGTGCCGTACGCGTTTCTTGAGCGCCAGATTACCCATCGTCACCGCGGTCCCGGTATCCAGCACCACGCGCACCTTGACGTCGCCATAATAGGCATCGGTGACGACCAATTGGCCGTAGATGCTCTTGGCATGGACGATAATCTCGTCCGGCCCGGCGCGTTCGGTTTTGGTGCGTCGCACGGCGGGCCGCACGGTCATGCGCTGCAGGTCGAAATCGATCGACAGTGCGCGATCCTGCAGCGTGTCGATGCCGAGCAGGCCGGCCGCGCCGAGATTGGCACCTTCGAGTGCCGGTGCCTCGATCCGGCTGCCGCCGAAAGCACCGACCGAGATCAGCGGGATGATGACGGTATTGGCGCTGCTCGACCCGGTCATCGTCGTCATGCGGACATTGCGACCGGGGCTGAGCTTCAACAGGCCGGCCAGTTCGCGGGAGATCACCGTGCGCTGCGCGCCGGTATCGACGATGAAGCGGTACGGCCCGGCCCCGGAGATCGTCACCGGCAGGGTCATGCGATCTTCCTCGTCGCCGAAATTCAGCGTCGGCGCGGTCTCGGTCGTCGCCGGATCGATCGGCTGCTGTGGCGCGGGCGCAGCGATGTCGGGGGCGGCGAGCAGGAGGGCGATCAGGGCGGACGCGATCGGCATGAGTGGAGGGTGCGCCCGAATCGGACCCTTTGCAAGGGCGTCTTCAGTCGATCCGCATCGCCACTTCGGCCAGCGCCTCGGCCTCGATCAGCAGCGCGTCGTCGGCGGTGCCGGTGGCAACCTTTTCGCGCCCGATCAGCGTCAGCACCGGCACCGCGAGCGGCGAGACGCGCGGCAGATCGACGTGCAGCATCGTGTCGGCGGCGCGATCGAGCAGGCCGGCGAGGCGGCCGACATCGGTCATTCGCGCGCGGGCATCTTCCCACGCGGCCTGGAGCAGCAGATGGCCAGGCTCGTATTTGCGCAGCACGTCGTAGATCAGGTCGGTCGAGAAGGTCACCTGCTTGCCGGTCTTGCGCTTGCCGGGATGCTGGCGCTCGACCAGCCCGCCGATCACCGCGACCTCGCGAAAGGCGCGTTTCAGCAAGTGCGATTGCTGCACCCAGTCGACGAATTCGTCTTCCAGGATGTCGGGCGAGAACAAGGCCTGCGGATCGGTGATCGGATCCAGCCCGTAACAGGCCAGCGCATAATCGTTGGCGACGAACCCCAACGGCTTCAGCCCCATCGTCTCCATCCGTCGCGTGACCAGCATGCCGAGCGACTGGTGCGCGTTCCAGCCCTCGAAACTATAGGCGACCATGTAATGCCGGTTGTCGTGCGGGAAGGTCTCGACCAGCAACTGGCCGGAACTTGGCAGGGTGGAGCGGACCGCCTGCACCTCCAGCCATTCGCGCACGTCGTTCGGGAAGCGGTGCCATTCCTCCGGCGCGGCCAGGAAGCCGCGCACGCGCTGGGCAAGGTTGGTCGACAGCGCCATGCGCGCGCCGCCATAGGTCGGGATGCGCGCCGGGCGGGCAGTCGCGCGGACCAGCAGGTCCTCGGTGCTGATCCCCATCACCTCGACACTCATCCCGGCGAAGAAGAATGTGTCACCGGGCGTCAGCGTGGCGGCGAACCCTTCCTCGACCTTGCCGAGCGACCGGCCGTTCTTGAAGCGCACCGTCAGCATCGTCGCCTCGACGATGATCCCGGCGTTCAGGCGGTGCTGCGCTATGAACTTCGGATGGCTGATCCGCCAGGTGCCATCCGCATCCTGCGTCAGGCGGCGGAACTTGTCGTAGGCCTTCAGCGCATAACCGCCGTCGCGGATGAAGCCGAGCACGCGGGTGAACGTGTCGTCGGTCAGCGCGGAATAGGGCAGCGCCGAGCGGATCTCGTCCAGCATCTCCGCCTCCCTGAACGGCCCGGCGCAGGCGCAGGCCATGATGTGCTGGGCGAGCACGTCCAGCCCGCCGGGGCGAAAGATATCCGGGTCCAGTTCGCCCGCATGCACCGCGTCCAAGGCCGCGCGCGCCTCCAGATATTCGAAGCGATTGCCCGGCACGATCACCGCTTCGGACGGTTCGTCGAGCCGGTGGTTGGAGCGGCCGATGCGTTGCAACAGGCGCGACGATCCCTTGGGCGCGCCCATCTGGATCACCAGATCGACATCGCCCCAATCGACGCCCAGATCGAGGCTGGCGGTGGCGACCAGCCCGCGCAATTTGCCGTCGGCCATCGCGCCCTCCACCTTGCGCCGCGCCTCGAGACTGAGCGATCCGTGATGGATGCCGATCGGCAGCCCCATCGCGTTCGCCTTCCACAGGTCCTGAAAGATCAGTTCGGCCAGGCTGCGCGTGTTGCAGAACACGATCGCGGTCTTGTGCGTCTCGATCTCGGCCATCACCTGTTCGGCGGCATAGCGACCCGAATGGCCCGACCACGGCACGCGGCCCTGCGGCAACAGGATCGCGATGTTCGGATCGGCGCCGTTCTCGCCCTTCACGAGCGTGACCTGATCGATATCGCCATCGGGCGCGATCCACGCGCGATAGCCGTCGGCATCGGCGACGGTGGCGGACAAAGCGACGCGACGCAGGCCGGGGGCCAGCGTCTGCAACCGCGACATGCACAGGGACAGCAGGTCGCCGCGCTTGCCGGTGGCGAAGGCATGGACCTCGTCCACCACGATCGTCTTCAGGCCGGCGAACATCAGCATGCTGTCGGGATAGCTGAGCAGCAGGCTGAGCGATTCGGGCGTGGTCAGCAGGATCTGCGGCGGCCGGATGCGCTGGCGGGCCTTGCGGTCGCTGGGCGTATCGCCGGTGCGGGTCTCGACGCGGATGTCGAGACCCATCTCCTCGATCGGCGTGATCAAATTGCGCTGCACGTCCACCGCCAGCGCCTTGAGCGGCGAGACGTAGAGCGTGTGCAGGCCCTCCGTCGGACGCTCGATGAGTTCGGCGAGCGTCGGCAGGAACCCGGCCAGCGTCTTGCCCGCACCCGTAGTAGCGACGAGCAGCCCGTGCCGCCCGGCCCGCGCGACGTCGAGCATCTCGAGCTGGTGCCGGCGCGGCGACCAGCCCTTGGCGGCGAACCAGTCGGTGATCGGGGCGGGGAGAATTGGGATTTTCAAAGCCCCTCCCCTTCAGGGGAGGGGTTGGGGGTGGGGCCGTGCCGCAGGTACCGGCGATTGTCTCTATGAGATGGCACGGCCCCACCCCAACCCCTCCCCTGAAGGGGAGGGGCTTGAAGAAAGTGGGAACTTGCGCTCATTCCAACCATATAGGGACGATGGCAAAGCTCGGCGACTGGATCGAACCGCATCCGCACGGCATCTATGTGAAACCCGCCGACATCTGGGTCGATCCCTCGCGGCCCAGCCCCAAGGCGCTCGTCACGCACGGCCATGCCGATCATGCGCGCGGCGGGCATGATGCGGTGTGGGCGACGCCGGAGACGCTGGCGATCATGAATACGCGCTACGGCCCGCAAAACGGCCACCCGGTGGCGTATGGCGAGACGCTGAAACTGGCCGGCGATGTCGAGGCGACGTTCGTGCCCGCCGGTCATGTGCTGGGATCGGCGCAGATCATCCTCGATCATCGCGGCGAGCGCATCGTCGTCTCGGGCGATTACAAGCGCCGCGCCGATCCGACCTGTGCCGCCTTCGAGCCGGTGAAATGCGACGTGTTCATCACCGAGGCGACGTTCGGTCTGCCGGTGTTCCGCCATCCCGAATCAGGCGACGAGATCGACAAGCTGACCGCCGCCTTGCGCGCCAACCCGACGCGGTGCGTGCTGGTCGGGGCTTATGCGCTGGGCAAGGCGCAACGAGTGATCCGCGAACTGCGCGATCGCGGGCATGACGATCCGATCTACCTGCACGGGGCGGTGCAGCGCTTGTGCGATCTCTACGTGGAACTCGGCGTCGATCTCGGCGATCTGCGGCTGGTGGCGGATACTCCCAAGGCGGAGCTGATGGGCAAGGTCGTCATCGCGCCGCCGGGCGCGCTCAACGATCGCTGGTCGCGCCGCCTGCCCGATCCGATCACCGCGATGGCCTCGGGGTGGATGCGCGTCCGCCAGCGCGCGGTGCAGCGCAACGTCGAACTGCCGCTGATCCTGAGCGACCACGCCGATTGGGATGAACTGACCGACACGCTGGCCGAAATCGCCCCGAAGGAAGTGTGGGTAACACATGGCCGCGAGGATGCGCTGGTCCATTGGTGCATGACCCGCCAGATCAAGGCGCGCGCGCTGGCGCTGGTGGGGTATGAGGACGAGGACGATTGAGCGTCAGAGCGTAACCTCGGTCGCGTCGTAAACGCTGATCGGTTCGCTGGACGCAGCCAGTTCGCGCACCGCTGTGATGAATTCCCGCGATCCGGCCACCCGCCCGTGCACCTGCAAAGACGGCAGATCGCGCCACTGTTCGTAGAAGAACAATCGCAGGGGATTCTCGCAATCCTGTTGCACCGAATGGAGCAAGCACCCGTCCTCGGTGCGTGAGCGGTGGACGTGATCGAGGCTGGCCTGGCGCAGCGCGTCGAAGGTTTCGGGCTTTGCGGTGACGCTGCCGGTGACGATGATCATACTCTCTCCTCCATAAGAGGATCTCTCCTCGATCGTCATCCCAGCGCAGGCTGGGATCTCAGGCGATGTGCGGTGCCGGAGCCCTATGAGATGCCAGCCTTCGCAGGCATGACGAAGCAGGGCCGCTTCAGCCCGCACCCTCCAGCGCCCGCGCGCGGCGGCGCTGTACCGAACTGCCGATGCCCAGCGCCTCGCGATATTTCGCCACCGTGCGGCGCGCGATGTCGAACCCCTTGGCGTTGAGCAGTTCGACCAACGTATCGTCGGACAGGATCGCGCTACCCTCGGCCGCGATCAGCGTGCGGATCGCCGCCTTCACCGCCTGTGCCGACACCGCATCGCCGCCCTCGGACGATTGGATCGCGCTGGTGAAGAAGTATTTCAGTTCGAACAGGCCGCGCGCGCAATAGAGATATTTGTTGCTCGTCACGCGGCTGACGGTCGATTCGTGCATCTCGATCGCATCGGCGACCTGGCGCAGCGTCATCGGCTTCAGATGCGCGACGCCGTGCAGGAAGAACGCCTCTTGTTGCTTCACGATCTCGGTCGCGACCTTGACGATCGTGCGCTGGCGCTGGTCGAGCGCCTTGACCAGCCAATTGGCGCTGGCCAGCATCTCGCCGAGCCACGCCTTGCTCGCCTTGTCCTGCTCGCCGCCCGAGAGTTCGACATAATAGCCGCGATTGACCAGCAGGCGCGGCAGTGTGGCGGCGTTGATCTCGATCCCCCAGCCATCCTTACGACGCGCGACGAACACGTCGGGCGTCACCGCCTGCGCCGGTTCGCCGCCGAACCGGCAACCGGGCTTGGGATCGTAATTGCGCAATTCGCGGATCATGTCCGCCATATCCTCGTCGTCGACGTCGCAGATGCGCTTCAGCCGGCCGAGTTCACCGCGCGCGAGCAGATCGAGATGGTCGAGCAGGCGCGCCATGCACGGATCGTAGCGATCGGCCTCGATCGCCTGTAATTTCAGGCATTCGGCCAGATCGCGCGCGCCCACGCCGGTCGGTTCGAACGTCTGAATCAGCGCCAGGACATATTCGACGCGCGCCAGCGCCACGCCCAGCCGGTTGGCGATCTCCAGCAGCGGCACGGTCAGGTATCCGCAATCGTCGATCTGGTCGATCAGGTGCGCGGCGATGAACGCGTCCGCGCCGTCGATCACCGGCCCGGCCTGCGCCATCAGGAATTCGGCCAAAGTCATGTCGCTGGCGGCGAACGAATCGAAGTCCGGCCCGTCCTCCCCGATCCCGCCGCTACCCGTGCCGCTCATCCCGAGCGATCCATCCATGCCCGCGCCGTCGCCGCCGCCGCCGTCGGACGGACTGTCGTGATGGAAGCTTTCGGCGGTGAAATCCACGTCGAGCGAGGCTTCGCCGGTGGTGTCGCCGCCCATCACGAGCTGGTCGGCGGTGGCCGGCTCGCGTGCCTCGGGTGGGGCCTCGCGCTCTTGGGTCGGGCCGTCATCGTCGGGCGCGGAAGATTCGAGCAGGGGGTTGCGCTCGATCTCCTCGGCGATGAATCCCTCGACTTCGAGATTCGACAGCGCGAGCAGGCGGATCGCCTGCTGCAATTGCGGCGTCATCACCAGGGATTGCGACTGGCGCAGGTCGAGGCGCGGCGCGAGGCTCATGCTATTTCGTCACCCCGGCGCAGGCCGGGGCCGCTGGATGACGACGCGCAACAGGTGCCCCGAACGCGGCGGCCCCGGCCTGCGCCGGGGTGACGGGAAAGGGGGGCGCGGGACATGACTAAAGCGAGAAACTCTCGCCGAGGTACAGCCGGCGAACATTGGCGTCAGCGACGAGTTCGGCCGGCGATCCGGTGAACAGCACGCGGCCGTCATAGATGATGTAGGCGCGATCGACGATGTCGAGCGTCTCGCGCACGTTGTGATCGGTGATCAGCACGCCGATGCCGCGATCCTTCAACTGGCAGACGAGATCGCGAATGTCGGAGATCGAGATCGGATCGATGCCCGCGAAGGGCTCGTCGAGCAGCATGATTGAGGGTTCGGCGGCCAGCGCGCGGGCGATTTCGGCGCGGCGGCGTTCGCCGCCCGACAGCGCCATCGCCGGCGCGTCGCGCAGCCGGGTCAGGCCGAATTCGCCGAGCAGCTTTTCGAGTTTTTCGGCCCGCGCGTCCTTGTCCGGCTCGGCCAGCTCGAGGACGGTGAGGATGTTCTTCTCGACCGACAGGCCGCGAAAGATGCTGGTTTCCTGCGGCAGATAGCCGAGCCCCAGGATCGCGCGGCGATACATCGGCAGGCCGGTGATATCGTCGCCGTCGAGCATGATGCGGCCCGAATCCGGCTTCACCAGGCCCATCACCGAATAAAAGCAGGTCGTCTTGCCGGCACCATTTGGCCCGAGCAGGCCGATCACCTCGCCGCGCCCGACGCTGACCGATACGTCGGTCAGCACGACGCGCTTGTCGTACGATTTCGCGATCGACACCACGGCCAGACCCTGTGCGACGGGCTTTTCGTGAATCGGCGGCATCTTTTCGAGGATCGCAGTGTCGGTCATCGCATCCCTGCTCGCAGCTTAGGGTTAGAAAAAGCTTACCGAATGCAAATTGGCAAGCTTCCTGCATGGCTCATGCCGCAGACGCGCGCCGGTTGGAAGGGCGAAGCGGTGAAACCCGGCGATTTGCGCGATGTGCCGCCTCGAACGGCGCGCGAACTCAGTTGGTCGCAGGCTGGTCGCGCTTGGGTACGGAGAAGCGGCCGGTGACGCGCCCGCCCGGCGCCGCGGTCGTCGTACCGTCGCCATTGGCGCGCGTGCCGCCGACCGACGATCCGTCGATCACCGCGCGCCCGCTGTCGAGGTTCATCGTCAGCCGCCCGCCATTCACCGTATTGCCGCCCTGCGTCAGCGTCACCGCGCCGAGCATCGTCACGACGCGGCGATTGAGATCGTAGACCGCGAAATTGCCGCGCGCCGTCTGGTCCGGCCGCGTGACGACGACGTTGCCGGACGCGTCGAGCCGCGACACTTGCGGGCTGCCGTCGATCACCTGCCCGGTATAGGACACGGTCATGCGGGCCGATTTCAGCGTCATCTCGGCCTGCTTGACCGATACGTTTCCAGACAGGACGGCGCGGTTCGCCTTGTCCTGCAATTCGATATGGTCCGCGCCGAAATCGATCGGCGCGTTCGAATTATGCTTCGACTGCGCCGAGGCGGCACCGGCGAACACCAAGGCGGCCAGCGCCACGAAACGAATAGGATTGGACATCGCGGCTATTTCGCCCTTCCCGGTAAGATCCGCAAGCGTGCGTTGCCGTCCAGCGTCACGACATGCGTTTCGAGATCGGCCTTCATCGCATCCGCGCTGAACTTGCCTTGCGGCACGGTGCCGGTCACCGCGCCGCCGCTCTGCAGCTTGCGGGTCTTCAGGTCGACGATCGAATCCTGCGTGTCGAGCCGGTATCCGTTGGCGGCGCGGAACAGGATCGGCCCGTCCATCATCACCTGTTCGGTGTTCATGTTATAGCGGCCATTGTTCGCGATCAGGCTTGCCGGCCCGTCGGTCAGGCGGATCGCGGCGGACAAGGTCGTCAGCCGCACGATCGGTTCGGCCGAACTCTTCTGGATCGCCGAACCTGCGGTCAGCGCGAACGGCTGGCCCTTGCCATCCTCGCCGCGGTACAGCGCCTGCTGGATGCGCAGCCGTTCCTTGGCCACCTCCACCTTGTTCTTGTCGAGGAGGAACGACACGTCGCCGCGCATCGTCAGCGGCGCCATGACGAGGAATGCGGCCAGCACCCCGATCGCCACCGGCAGCACGACGCTCGACAGCCGCACGAGCCGGTCGTGGCTGCTGCCCGGCGCGGCCCAGATCTGCCGCTCGGATCGGGTCCGTGCGGCGATGTCAGACATGCGCGAAGATGTCGGTCTCGGGCCAGCCGGCCAGGTCGAGCTCGGCACGGTGCGGCAGGAAATCGAAGCACGCTTTCGCCAGGTCCGCGCGGCCTTCGCGCGCCAGCCGCCGGTCGAGTTCTTCGCGCAGGCGGTGGAGATAGCGCACGTCCGACGCGGCATAATCCTTCTGCGCCTCGCTCAGCACCGGCCCGCCCCAGTCGGACGATTGCTGCGCCTTGGAGATATCGGTCTGCAACAATTCGCGCACCAGCTCCTTCAGCCCGTGGCGATCGGTATAGGTGCGCACCAGCCGCGAGGCGATCTTGGTGCAATAGACCGGCGTCGCATCGACGCCGAGATAATGTTTGATCGCGGCAAGATCGAACCGCCCGAAATGATAGAGTTTCACGCGGCCGGGGTCGGCCAGCAGCGCGCGCAGGTTCGGCGCGGCATAATCGCTGCCGGGCGAAAAGCGGACGAGATGCTCGTCTGTCCCGCCATCCGACAATTGCACCACGCACAACCGGTCGCGCGGGGTCAGCAGCCCCATCGTCTCGGTATCAACAGCAATGTCGGCACCATCGGCGAACAGGCCGGCGGGCAGGTCTTCTTCATGCAAATAAACGGTCATGCATTCCGCCTAGCCGCGAAATGCCGAACGCTCAATGGCGTGTGGCGGTGGCCGCCTCACGCCGCTCGCGCCGTTTGCGCGACAGGATGTTGAGCGTCTCGACCCCGGCCGAGAAGGCCATCGCGGCATAGATATAGCCCTTGGGCACATGCACGCCGAAGCCGTCGGCGATCAGCACCGCGCCGATCATCAGCAGAAACCCGAGCGCCAGCATCACCACCGTCGGGTTTTCCTCGATGAAATTGGCGAGCGGCGTCGCCGCCAGCAGCATCACCGTGACGGCGAAGATCACCGCGATCACCATCACCGGCAGATCGTCGGTCATGCCGATCGCGGTGAGGATCGAATCGATCGAAAAGACCATGTCGAGCGCCAAGATCTGCGCGATCGCCGAACCGAAGCTGAGCGCGGTCCTACCCTTCTTGTCGAGCTGCTCGCCCGATTCGTGCGGGTCCATGCTGTGATGGATTTCCTTGGTCGCCTTCCACAACAGGAACAGGCCGCCGGCGATCAGGATCAGGTCGCGCCACGAAAACGCCGTCTCGAACGATGGCAGCCCGGTCGCGCCGGGCGCACCCTGGATGCCCAGATCGAACACCGGCGCGGTAAGCCCCGCGATCCACGCGATCATCGACAGCAGCAGGAGCCGCAAGACCAAAGCCAGCCCGATGCCGAGGCGCCGCGCCTTCACCTGCTGCTCCGGCGGCAGCTTGTTCGACAGGATCGAGATGAAGATGAGGTTGTCGATGCCGAGCACCACTTCCAGCACGATCAGCGCGGCGAGGGCGGCCCAGGTGGCGGGATCGGACAGGAGCGCGATGATCGACATGGCACCAGCTGTGCCGTCCACGCCACACTCCTGCAAGCATATGATGCGGGGCGTGCCGCAATTTGGACGAATTCGTTCGCAGCGTTGACGTTTTTAGGCTAGACCGAATCGGTGGCACGATTGGTTTGGTGCCCGGAGACCTGCGCTTTTCGTCCGGCGTCCAGGTGTCATAGGCAAGTTGGGCGAACCGGGAAGACGAACAGGGCATGAGTTTCGATAAAGGACGCCGCGGTGACCGCGGTGGGCGTGGCCGCGACAAGCGCGACGGTTTCGGCGGCGATGATTTCGGCGGCGGCAGCAGCTTCGGCGGTGGTGACCGCTTCGGTGGCGGCGGCGATCGTTTCGGCGGCGGCGGTGATCGCTTCGGCGGTGGCGGCGGTGGTGGCGACCGGTTCGGCGGCGGCGGCGGCGGCGGCGGTTTCCGCAGCGGCGGCGGTGGTGGCTTCGGCGGTGGTGCCGGCGGCGGCGGTGGCCGTGGCATGCCCCCTCAGGTCGTCGGCGAAGGCACCGGCGTGGTCAAGTTCTTCAACGGCCAGAAAGGCTTCGGCTTCGTCGTTCGCGATGATGGCGGCGAGGACGTGTTCGTGCATATCAGCGCAGTCGAGCAGGCCGGCCTGACCGGTCTGGCCGAGGGTCAGCCTTTGGGCTTCACCCTGGTCGATCGCGGCGGCCGTATCTCGGCGACCGACCTCAAGATCGACGGCGAGCCGATGGCCGTCACCGACCGCGGCCCGCCGCGCGAGCGTGATGCGGCTCCCGGCGGTGCACCGCGCGGCGGCGCAGCCGGCGGCTTCGGCGCGGCACCGCAGCGTCAGCTGACCGGCGAGAAGGCGACCGGCACGGTCAAGTTCTTCAACGCGATGAAGGGCTTCGGCTTCATCCAGCGCGACGACGGACAGCCCGATGCGTTCGTGCACATCTCGGCCGTGGAACGCGGCGGCATGACCAGCCTGAACGAAGGCGACCGGCTCGAATTCGAACTGGAAGTCGATCGTCGCGGCAAGCACGCAGCGGTGAACCTGACCTCGATCGCGTAAGCGCTTCGGATCAGTTCCAAGAGATAGACCCGGCGGACCACATGGTTCGCCGGGTTTTTCTTTGCGTGCTTTGATCCTTTGCGAAAACCGAACGGCGCGGTTGCCAACGCCCGAAACCGGACGTCCGCCGCATGTTAGAGGCAGTCGATACCGGATGATGCCGAGCGCATGATATCGGGTTGCGGAGGTCTGGAGTCGCTCACCGCCAGAGCGCTGCGATCATGCGTTCACCGGCAGGATCATAGGCAATGAGTTCGGCTCGTGTGAACGGGAAGAAATCGTTGCGGCCAAAATGGGCCTCGCTGAGTTCGGCAAAATATTCCGCCGCATTAGACCGTGCATAGGCTTCGCCCACCGTGCCGTCATGACGCTTGACGCTTCGGTAGCGACCGCTCTCCATCGCCGTTCGGTATACGTGCTCGATTTCGGCGCGGTCCTTGTCCGCAAGGCGTGAGTAATATGCGTGCGCGAGTTCGTGCAGCAGGCTCCCCGGCTGGACCTTGGCCGATTCGACGAAAAGACCTGCATCGGACACTTCGATACCATCGAGCATTTCGACCGTCCGGCCATGCGCGGTCAGCCAGTCCGGGTCGCGGTGGAACATCTGGCTCGAACCGGAATGGTCCAGCAGAAAGATCGGCGTTGCGCGCACCTGGAGAAGCGACGCTGCCGGCAGGGTAGCATCAACCTGCTGAAGCATGCGCGCGATAGTGTCGAGCGCTGCCCGCGCCGGTTCGGCGTCGGGGCGAAGAGCTTGATCGATGAAAACATGCCATCCTGCGCTGACGGCAACGGATCGGTAGCGGCTCGTGCCAAGATAGGTGCCGGTGAAAGCGTCGCCGATCCGAACCGATGATCGGCAACGACCGGCGGGGTCGGTCAATTCGAAGGCGTGGCCGACGAATGTCTGCACTGAAAGATAAGCGCCTGGCGCTATCGAGCCCTGATCGATTTTCCGGCCCTGCGGATCGATCCAGAAAAGCCTTAGCGGGTAGCGCTCGCCGTTCTGGAACACGTGCCGGACGCCAGGCATCGGAGCATCCGACTGTTGCGTGGCCGCAGGGTGAGCGCAGGTGGGCGGTGCGCCCGCTATGGCCGATAGCAACAACGCCGCAGCAATCATGCACACATCTCCAATAGCGTCGGGCATTTTCTACGCCATCAATTGCGGCGACTTCGAGGCCACTGCCCGCCATCGAATTGCAGGACGCCCGTCTGTCCGCGTTTCCACCACAACGCGAGATTGCGTACGAACGACGCCGAGGGCGAACGCGTATAAGCCGTTAGCGCCTTTCCGAACTTGTTGAGGGCCGAAAGCGACCAGCTGTCTGGCCATCGAACCGGCGCATTATTGCTGTCCTACAAGCCTCGACTCTGCCAGACTCCCCTCACTCTTTCTCAGCACTGGCCCGTTATCCCGCATCTCAGGCGCGAAGAACCCTCGATACTGTGTGACCTTGTGTGACTTTCGGCCAAATCACCGGCAGCAAGCGCTGGAAAAAAGCGTATCGAAGCGGACAGAATTTGGTTCCGACATCATTCCAGGACGGTCGTTTCCCCAATGACGCGCGCCTCCCGAACATAGCCGAACTCGCCCGCGCCCGCCCAGGCTCGTCCATCCGGGAAACGCAATTCTATCCCCGCCAGATCGCGTTCGTTCGCCAATCCCATGTTGACGCCCATCATCGTGTTCCCGAACTTCGCCACCGCGCTTTCGGTCAGCACGAAATGCGTCGTCGATCCACAGGTTTCGCAGAACCGGGTTTCCGCCGAGGGATCGTCCTTGTCCTGCCGGCAATAGCCTTTCGTCGCGCCCGCGATGCTCACCCCCGATGGGTCGAAATAGCCCCAGCGCGCGCCGGTCTTGCTGCACAAATCGCAATTGCATTCATGAATGAAATCCGGACGTTGGCCGACGTTCGCGACGACCTGGCCGCAGAGGCAGGAGAGTGTGATCATGGTTTCCACCTAGCAGCGACGATGTCGGCGCGAACAGCCCGAAATGGAACAGCCCAACGCGGTTTCTGGCTCGGGTGATGGCCTTTTCTTCACGCCACGAAGGCTTTGTTGCTCGGAATTTCGCAAAATGCCGTGATAGGTGTTGCGCGTCCCCCAAGGAGTTTCCCGATGCGCCACATCCTCGCCCCCATTGCTGCCACCGTTGCCACCGTAGCCACGCTCGCGATGATCGCGCCCGCAACCGCCGCGACGCCGCCACGCGTCGGCATCACGAGTTTCGAGCAACTCGCCAAGCCCCTGCCGCTGCCCTACGACGAACAGGCCAATGCCGATGCCCAGGTCGCCGCCGCCAAGGCGCGGGCCAAGGCGAAGCGTAAGCTGCTGCTGATCGATCTCGGCGGAAACTGGTGCCTCGATTGTCGCCTGCTCGCCGGCACGATGGATACCGGCGCGCTAAAGGCGTTCGTCGACAGGCATTACGAGGTCGTCACGGTCGATATCGGCCGCTTCGACAAGAACCTTCAGGTGCCCGCGCATTACGGCATCACCAAGCGGCTGGAAGGCGTACCCAGCCTGCTGATCGTCGATCCGCGCACCGACAAGCTGATCAATGCCGGCCGCACCGCCGCACTGGCCGATGCGCGCAGCATGAGCCCGCAGGGGCTGGCCGACTGGCTGGCGCAATGGGTGAAGTAAAGCCGGGCCGCTAGACGATCAGCCGTCTCAGCCCCGCCACCGTGTCCGCTTCGGCTGCAGGCTTGTCGGTCCTGATCCGCGCAATCCGGGGGAAGCGCATCGCGACGCCGGATTTGTGGCGTTTCGACTCATGGATCGAATCGAACGCGATCTCCAGCACGAGCGTCTTCTCGACCTCGCGCACGGGGCCAAACCGATTGAGCGTGTGGCCGCGGACGAATTTGTCGAGCATCTTCAGTTCCTCGTCGGTGATGCCCGAATAGGCCTTGCCGACGGGAAGCAACTCGCCGTCTTCGGTCCAGCAGCCGAACGTATAGTCGCTATAAAAGGATGAGCGACGGCCCGAACCGCGCTGCGCGTACATCATCACGCAATCGGCGGTCAGCGGATCCCGCTTCCATTTGTACCACAGGCCGACGCGACGCCCGGTGACATAGGGCGAAGTGCGCCGCTTGAGCATCACGCCCTCGATCGCGGCGTCGCGCGCACCGGCGCGGATGCCTTCCAGCGCGGTGAAATCCTCCGCCTCGATCACCTGGCTGAGATCGAACCGGTCGGGATCGAGCCGAGCGACGAACGCTTCGAGCCGGACGCGCCGCTCGGTCCACGGCAATTCGCGCAGGTCTTCGTTGCCGTCGAACAGGATATCGTAGACGCGAGCAAAGGCAGGGTAATCGGCCAGCATCTTCGCCGAGACGATCTTGCGGCCGAGCCGCTGCTGGAGCGCGTTGAAGCTCGCAGCACCCCCGCCATCCTCCAGCGTACCGCCCTGATGCTCGCCCTTCACCAGCAATTCGCCGTCGATCACGCCCGGCGTGGTGAAGGCGCGCGCCACGTCGGGGAAACTGCCGGTCACATCGTCGCCGGTGCGGCTGAACAGCCGCGTTTCGCCCGCGACATGGACGATCTGCACGCGAATGCCGTCCCATTTCCATTCGGCGGCATAATCGGCGAGATCGACGCGCAGATCCTCCAGCGGATGTGCGAGCATGAACGGGCGGAATACGGGCACGTCGGCGGCGGTCGGTTGTTCGCCGGTCCCTTCCGCCCAAGCGAACAGGCTTGCATAAGGCGGGTCGATGCCGTGCCACACTTCCTCGACCGCCTCGACATCGATGCCGAACGCGGTGGCGAGCGCGGTCTTGGCGAGACGTGCGCTGACCCCGATGCGCAGCGCGCCGGTCGCCATTTTAAGTAACGCGAAACGCTCCTCGGCATCCAACCGGTCGAGCATCCCGGCCAGCGCGGTGGGGGCGTCCGAGCGCGACAGCGAATTGAGCGTCTCCACCGCCTGCGTGATGGTCAGCGGTTCCGCCTCGGCCGGTGGAATTGGGGGCGTGGGCCACAGCAAGGCGATCGTCTCGGCACTGTCGCCGACATAGTCCCGGCTCATGCGGTACAATATGGGATCGACGCGCGCCTCGATCAGTGCGCGGATCACGGCCGGCTTGACGCCGGGCAGGTCAAGATCGCCGGTCAGCGCAGCGAGTCCCCAGCCGCGATCGGGATCGGGCGTGACGCGAAGATAATCGCCGATCAGCTTCAGCTTGGCGTTGCGGGAACGCGTGTAGATCAGGGCATCGAGCAGGTCGGCAAAGGCGCGCATGGCGGGACAACGCATGGCGCACCGTTCGTGCTCCGGCTAGAGGGCGGATGTGCGGACGATCTTCAAAATTCTCGGCGCGGGCGTACTGATCGCGCTGGCCCTCGCGCTTTACGGCCTGTTCGAAGCTCGGCGCGATCCTGTGGCAAGGCTCATCACCCTGCCGCTTGCCGACTGGCCGGCCGGCGCCAAGCCGGTAAGCGCGGTTTTGATCAGCGACGTGCATTTCGGCAATCTGGCGATGGGGCGGCAGCGGCTGACGCGGATCGTCGATCAGATCAACGCGCTGCGGCCCGACATCATCCTGATCGCAGGCGATTTCATTGCCGGCCACACGCCCGACATGGCACGAGGCTCGGCAGCCGATCTCGCCGCCGGCCTGGCGCGATTGCGCGCGCCGCTGGGCGTCGTCGCGGTGCTCGGCAATCACGATTACGGCACGGATGTCGGCGTGGTCAGGGCCGCGCTCGCCAACGCGAACGTCACGGTGTTGAGAAACGAGGCGATCCGGCGCGGGCCACTGGCGATCGGCGGGATCGACGATCTCGGCCATCGTTACGGCAATATCCCGAAAACGATGCGCGCTCTGTCGGCGCTGCCGGGTGCCCGAATCGTGATGGTCCACGATCCCGATGCCGCCCGAGCGATGCAGGGACGGGACCTCAAGCTTCTGTTGCCCGATGACGGTCCGCGGTTGATCCTGGCCGGGCACACGCATTGCGGGCAGATCGCGGTGCCCGGACTGGGCCCGGTGCTGACCCTGATCGATTACCGGGCGATCTTCCTGTGCGGCGTATCTTCGGCCGGGCGGGACAAGGTGATCGTCACCAGCGGCATCGGCACCAGCATCGCGCCGATCCGGATCGACGCACCGCCGGACCTCTGGGTGCTGACCCTCGGCCCGGCGGCGGCAAAAGCGAACTGAACCTCAGCCGTTGCGGCTGGCCTCGAACAGGAACCAGGCGCGTTCCTCGGCCAGGTCGGTCCATTCGTCGAGGATGCCGCTGGTCGCATTGTCCTTGGCGTCGTCGACGATATGCTTGGCCTCGCGCAGGGCCTCGACCAGCTTCAGATTGTCCTCGCGCAGCTCGACCAGCATGTCGGTGGGGCTGACGAAGCTCTCGTCATTGTCCTTGATCGTCTGATGGCGGGCGATGTCGCCGATCGAGCGCAGGGTGGTGTTGCCGGTCTTGCGCACGCGCTCGGCGATCGCATCGGTGGTGCCCAGGATCTGCGTCGCCTGATCGTCGAGCATCAGATGATAATCGCGGAAATGCGGGCCGGAGACGTGCCAGTGGAAATTCTTGGTCTTGAGATACAAAGCGAAGCTGTCGGCGAGGATGCCGTTCAGCGCCTCGGCGACGGATTTTGCCGCGTTGCTCTTGATGTCGGTCGGGGTCTTCAGCGGGGCGGCGGGATCGGCCATGGGTCGGGTTTCCTGTGATGGCGTGGGGTCGTTGCGATAACGATCCGATAGCGGAATCGCTCCGCCCGCCCCATGCGAAATTGCCCGATCTGTGTGATCGACCGATCAGATCAACCGAATAGCGCCCAAAGCCAGCACGATGCCGGCGATCAGGAAGATGGCGGCGACCACGAAACGTGCGGCGGCGATCGGCAGCTTGCGGCGTGCCGGTTCGCCGAGCACGATGGCGGGCACGTTGATCGCCAGCGCGCCGATCGTCGCGCCGATCGCGGCGAGCGCGGGGGATGGGCTGCGTGCCGTGATCGCCAGCGTGATGAACTGGCTGCGATCGCCCAGCGCCAGAACGCCCACGCCGAACAGGCTGGTGGCGAACGCTCCGATTGTCCACGTATCGAGCCGCTCGGGCGGCTTGATCGCCACCAGACACGATCCGCCCGCGAAGATCAGCGCAATGGCGAGAAACAGGTCGCGCGCATTGGGCGACATATGCGCGGCGATCAGGATGCCGCAGACTGCGGCGACCGCATTGCCGATCGCCAGCGCGAGCGCGGTGCCGAGGATCACCGCGCCGGGCCGACCGAATCGGGTGGCGAGGATCGCGGTCAGCCAGGGGGTGCGGTCGGTCGCCTGCGCCAGCAGCGCCGCGACCAGAGCCGCCATCAATGCGTCCAAGACATTATCCGAACATGCGCACGGCGCAGGCGGCGCGGAACGTATCGCAGGCGGCGTCGTCATGCCGTTCGCTGCCGATCGCGTCGCGCAGGATGGCGAGCCAGCCATGGATCAGCGGCCCGCGTTCGCCTCGGGCCAGCGCCATTTCCAGCGCTTGGGCGACGGTGACGGCGGGGCGCATGCCGTGCCGATGGGCAAGATCGCGGATCGCATCGATCTCGCGCGCCAGATCGTCGGGGCGTTTCAGGCCGATGCATGCATCGAGCATACCGATTCGCGCCGCCAGTTCCTCCCGGACGGTTCCGGATGTCTCGCTCTGTCCCATGCCCCATGCTCCCGCTACGCCCCCGAACGTGCACCCGCCGTGGTAAACAGGCGGTAAATGGCGCTTCGGGCGCACGCCGGACTTGACTTGGCGGCGTGCTTGCCCCAACGGACGCGGCTTGTGAGCGGCAGCACGTCTGCCGCTTTTGCTTTTTTACAGATTCAGGAATTCGGGTCATGGCAAAGCCGACCACCGTCAAGATCAAGCTGCTGAGCACGGCAGACACGGGCTTCTTCTACGTCACGAAGAAGAATCCGCGCACCAAGACCGAGAAGCTGAGCTTCTCGAAGTACGATCCCGTCGTGCGCAAGCATGTCGAGTTCAAGGAAACCAAGATCAAGTGATCGCGCCGGTGGCGTGAGCCACCAGCGATCGTTTCCTCGACGGGAATGCGGAGCCGCGGGCGCAAGCCTTGCGGCTTTTTGCTTTTGCCTGCCTGCTCCCTTTCCTATGCTTCCCTGGCGCAGGCCGGGGCCCAGTCGCGATGGTCGAGATTACGTCTCGCAGCGCCCGATTATTTCTGTCTCCCGACTGGGCCCCGGCCTGCGCCGGGGAAGAGAAGATGGAAAGCTTTAAGGCAGCAGCCCGCTCACCTCGTCCACGAACCGCGCCAGCGAAATCGGCTTGGACACATAGGCATCCGCCCCCGCCGCGCGAATCCGGTCCTCGTCGTCGCGCCCGGCATAAGCGGTGACGGCCATGATCGGGATCGAGCGCAACGTCTCGTCCGCCTTCAACTGCACGATCAGTTCGTAACCGCTGACATGCGGCAACTGGATGTCCATGATGACCAGATCGGGCCGGAAATCGCGTGCGCGTTCGACCGCCTCGCGGCCATCGCGGACCCCCTCGGGCAGATATTCGTGCGCGCGCAGGAGATCGCAGAACAGCTTCAAATTGAGTTCATTGTCCTCGACAACGAGCACCCTTTTTGCCACGCCCGCACGATCCTTCCAGCCGATAATGCGAGAGTGATAGGCAATGCGTGCGTCCGAGACAAATGAAGACGCAGCCGCATTGGCATTGCGCGCTTTGGTATGGACATTGGTGGAGCCGGAGCGCGCGATCCGCCTGCTCGACGTGACCGGCCTGACGCCCGCCGATCTACGCACGCGGGCGAGCGATCCGGCGGTGCTCGCCGCGACGCTGGGCTTCCTGGAGAATCACGAGCCCGACCTGATCGCCTGTGCCGAAGGGCTGAGCGTGACCCCGGCGGCTCTGGTCGCGGCGCGCGCGGAGCTGGACGCATGAAGCCGCTGCTGATCACCGATTGCGACGAGGTGCTGTTGCACATGGTGCGCCATTTCGGCGTGTGGCTGGGCGAGACGCACGACATGGATTTCGCGCTCGGCGGCGGCGATTTCTCGACCGCGATCAAGCGGCGCGGCGATGGCCCGGCGGTGACGCGCGAGGATATGTGGGGCATGCTCGACGGCTTCTTTCCGGCCGAGATGGATCGCCAGACGCTTGTGCCGCACGCCCGCGAGGCGCTGGCGGCCTTGTCTGAGATCGCCGATATCGTCGTGCTGACCAATTTGCAGGATGTCTGCCGCCAGCCGCGGATCGAGCAACTGGCGAAGTTCGGCATCAAGCATCGCGTCGAATGCAATCAGGGCGGCAAGGGCACGCCGGTCGCGCGGCTGATCGCGGAATACGATCCGAGCGTCACGGTGTTCGTCGACGATCTGGCGGTGCATCACGAATCGGTCGCGCGCCATGCGCCCGAGGTGCATCGTCTCCACATGATCTCCGAACCGGCGATGGCGCCGCACGTCGCCAAGGCACCCGCCGCTCATGCCCGGATCGACGACTGGAACGACGCGGAGGTGTGGATCATGGAGCGCTTCGTCGCCGGGCTGCCGGCGGATGCGGTGGCATGAGGGACGGGTTCGTCTTCTCGACGCGCTTCAAGGTGCGTTATGCCGAGATCGACGGGCAGAAGATCGTCTTCAACTCGCGCTATCTCGAATATGTCGACGTCGCCGTCACCGAATTCTGGCCATGGACCGGGATCGAGGCCTTGCCGGAATGGCAGGACACCGAATTCAACGTCCGCCGTACGGAGATCGATTATCTCAAACCCTTCCGGCTGGGCGACGAGATCGAGGCGTTCGTGGCGATCGACCGGATCGGCAACAGCAGCCTCGCGCAACGGTTTGACCTGTGCCACGCGGTCACCGGCGACCTGCATTGCGTGGTGAACATGGTGATCGTGAACGTCGATCTGGCGACCGGCCGGCCGGTATCGCACGGCGCGCCGGTGCGGGCATTTCTGGAGCGATTGGCGGGGAGTTAGGTTACCACCCGGTCATCCTCGCGCAGGCGGGGATGACGCTCCTCCTATCTGCCTGCCCGAGGCTGAAGCCAATATCTGAAGTAAGGAAGAAGCAGAAGCGGGATCCCCGCCTTCGCGGGGATGACGAGGGAGGGCGCGCGGGGTTACGCTACCTCAACCTTACTCAGCCGCCTCGGCGTGAGGCTCCCCGGTCGCCACATCCTCGGGCAAGGCCCAGACCAACTCTCCCTTGATCAGCGCGCGGCCGTCCCAGGCCCGCACGAGGATCGGCGCGATCGGGCGCATGTCGCGCTTGTCGACCAGGACGGGCGACGCGGCATAGCCGGTTTCCCAGCGTTCGCCCCATTGGCGCAGCGCCAGCATCGTCGGCAGCAACGCCTCGCCCTTGTCGGTCAGGCGATATTCGATCTTGCGACGATCCTCGGGCAGCGCATCGCGCTTCAAGATGCCGTGTTCGACCAGCCGCGACAGGCGATTGGCGAGGATGTTGCGCGCGATGCCGAGTTCGGACTGGAATTCCTCGAAATGGCGCAGCCCGTTGAAGGACCCGCGCAGGATCAGGAACGACCAGCGTTCGCCCATCGCCTCCAGCGCGGCGGGCAGGCTGCATTCGGCCAGGTCGCGCAGCGGTTCGCGTAATTTTTCGCCCATAATTCCCGCAGCCTATCGCATTTCCGAAAAGGGTCGCAACGATTTATCGATTTTCAGTTGCAAGCGGCAACCTATAGGCATAAGTGGCCTTTAGCAACCTATTGTGCTGCGCAATATATTCAGGAGGACATCATGATCCGATTCGCTTCGTTCGCCGCCACCCTGGCCGCTTCCACCCTGTTCGCAGCTTCTGCTGCAAGTGCGGGCTTTTACGATGCCAAGCCGGTCGCGGCACCGGCCAAGGCCAGCTCGATCACCGGCGGCGTGATGTGGAAATGCGCCGACGGCGTGTGCACCGCGCCATCCTCCTCGACGCGCGCGCCGATCGTGTGCGAATTGGTCGCCAAGCGCTATGGCGCGCTGACCAGCTTCTCGGCCGACGGCAAAGCATTCGACGAAGCCGCGCTCGCCAAGTGCAACTCGCGCGCTAAATAACTGAAACTTGTGTTGCAAAGCAGCGGCACGCGGCCACATTGTGGGCGCGTGCTGCGGCAATATGAACTGATCGATCGGGTGTTGAGCTACGATCCGGACGCCGACGAGGCGTTGCTCAACCGCGCTTACGTGTTTTCGGTCAACGCGCACGGCACACAGAAGCGTGCCTCCGGCGATCCCTATTTCAGCCATCCGATCGAAGTCGCCGGTATTCTGACCGAGCTGCACCTCGACGATCAGACCATCGCCACCGCGATCCTGCACGACACGGTCGAGGATACGGTGGCGACGATCGAACAGATCACGTCGCTGTTCGGCCCCGATGTCGCGCGCCTCGTCGATGGCGTGACCAAGCTGTCCAGGATCGAGGCGCAGACCGAGAACGAGCGCGCCGCGGAAAATCTGCGCAAGTTCCTGCTCGCCATGTCGGGCGATATTCGCGTGTTGCTGGTGAAGCTGGCCGACCGGCTGCACAACATGCGCACGCTGCATCACATCGCCAAGCCCGAGAAGCGCCGCCGCATCGCGCGCGAGACGATGGATATCTACGCCCCGCTCGCCGAGCGGATCGGCATGTACGAGTTCATGAAGGAGATGCAAACGCTCGCCTTCGCGCAACTCGAGCCGGAAGCGTATGAATCGATCGCGCGGCGGCTGGAATCGCTAAAGACCGGAGGCGGTGGGGACCGGATCGCCAAGATCGGATCGGGGCTGAAGCTGCTGCTCGGCCGGCACGGCATCGATGCCGATATCTCGGGACGCGAGAAGCATCCGTTCAGCATCTGGAAGAAGATGCAGGAGCGGCACATCAGCTTCGAACAGCTCAGCGACATCATGGCATTCCGCGCGATCGTGCCGACGGAAGAGGATTGCTACGCCGCTCTGGGCCAGATCCACCGCCGCTGGCCGATGGTGCCGGGGCGGTTCAAGGATTACATCTCGACGCCGAAGCGCAACGGATACCGGTCGCTGCACACTTCGGTGATCCATGCCGACAATACCCGCGTCGAAATCCAGATCCGCACCGAAGCGATGCACGAGGAGGCGGAACTCGGCCTCGCCGCGCACTGGGCGTACAAACAGGATAAGGTGAAGCCCGAAACGCAGGTCAGCTGGATTCGCGATCTGGTCGAGATCCTCGATACGGCGGAAAGCCCGGAGGAGCTGCTCGAACATACCAAGATGGCGATGTATCAGGATCGCATCTTCGCGTTCACGCCGAAGGGCGAGCTGATCCAGTTGCCCAAGGGCGCGACGCCGGTCGATTTCGCTTATGCCGTCCACACCGATCTTGGCGATCAGGCGGTCGGCGCGAAGATCAACGGGCGCGTGGTGCAATTGCGCACACCGATCGACAATGGCGATCAGGTACAGATTCTGCGATCCAAGGCGCAGGAGCCGCAACCGGCCTGGCTGAACTTCGCGATCACCGGCAAGGCGCTGGCCGGCATCCGCCGCCATCTGCGCCTGAAGGAGCGCGAGGAGACCCAAGCGCTGGGGCGCAAGATCTATGACGAACTGGTCGGGCGCCTGCCCGCAACGATGGCGGCAGGCGCGCAGAAGGCGGCGCTCACCCGGCTGAAACTCGCCGACGAAGCCGCGCTCATGGAGGCGATCGCGCGGCGGCGCGTGACTGATGCGCAGGTGATGGAGGCGCTGATGCCGGGATCCGCCGGCGCGGATGCACTGCGCGACCTGCCGCCCCAATCCAGTGCGATTTCGATCCGTGGGCTGACGCCGGGCGTCGCATTCGATCTCGCCGAATGCTGCCACCCGGTGCCGGGCGATCGCATCGTCGGTTTGCGCCGGCCCGATGCGGGGATCGAGGTACATACGATCGATTGCCCGGTGCTGGCGGCGGCGGACGATGCGGATTGGGTCGATCTCGCCTGGGGCGACAAGACCGAGGGCGCGACCGGCCGTATCCTGGTCGAGGTGAAGAACGAACCCGGGGCGTTGGGCACGATCGCGACGATCATCGGCGCGCAGATGGCGAATATCGTCAATCTGCGGCTCGATAATCGGGATACCGGTTTCCATACCAACACGATCGACGTCGAGGTCCACGACGCGCAACACCTGATGCGCGTGATCGGCGCGTTGCGCGCCGCCGATGCGGTGAATGCGGTGGAGCGGGTCTGACCCCGGCCCCACCGCCGGCGCTTACTTCACGCCGTGCATCCACTTCTTGAGTGGCCAGGACAGCAGCAACAAGAGCAGGCCGAGGCCGATCGCGATCTCCGAGATCGTCGTGAACACGCCGCTATAGGTGTCGAGGCTGACCTTGAGATTGGTCACCTCGCCACCGACCGTCTCGACGCTCGCCACTTGCGCGACGACGCCGGCGACATATTGCGCGACCGAGATCGACAGGAACCACACGCCCATCATCAGCCCGACGATCCGCGCGATCGACAGCTTGGTGATCATGCTCAGGCCCACGGGCGAGATGCACAATTCGGCAAAGCTGTGGATGAAGTAGAGCCCCGCGAGCCACCACATTGCGACCTTGAAATCGGGGCCTGCGAACGTCGTGCCCCAGACCAGGAAGAAGAAGCCCAAGCCCACGCCGATCAGCGCGATGCCGAACTTCACCGGGATCGACGGTTCCAGGCCGCGTTTGGCGAGGCTGGTCCACAGGAAGCTCATCACCGGTGCCAAAGCGACGATGAAGAACGCGTTGAAGAACTGCGTCTGCCCGGCGGAGATCGGGATGCCGAGCAGCGAGAGCTCGGTGTTGCGATCGGCAAACAGGGTGAGCGACGAGCCGGCCTGTTCGAACAACGTCCAGAACACGACGTTGAACACCACCAGCACCATCGCCGCCAGCATCATCTGGAATTCCTTGCGTGATCCCTTCAGGAACGACCAGATCAGGATGCCCGGTACCGCGATGAGGAAAGTGCCGAACAACAATTTGCCCATCAGCGAGAGCGACGCGATGTAACCGATGATGCCCGAACCCGGCACTTGCGGCGCCATGTTCATCAGATTGACGAACAGCAGATAGAAGGCCGGCACGCCCAGCAAGGCGAGCACGAAGATGCCGAACGCAGGGTCCTTCTGCCCGGAGACGATCGGCGATTCACCGTAACCGGCCAGCTTGCCGCCATCGAACTGGATCAAAGCGAATGAGAACAGCATGCCGATCGCGGCCAGCCCGAACCCGGCCCACCAGCCGACCGCATCGGCGAGGAATGGGCAGAGGATCTGCGAACCGAGCGAACCGAGGTTGATACCCATATAGAAGATCGTGAAGCCGGAATCGCGTCGGCGATCCCCCTGAGCATAGAGTTCACCGACCATGGTCGAGATGTTCGGTTTGAAGAAGCCGTTGCCGACCGAGACCATCGACAGTGCCAGCAGCATCAGCGCGACATAGAAGGGGCTGCGGTCCGCATCGGAAACGAAACCGCCCTTGGCGACGGTCTGCGCGACCTGGCCATCGGCGCGGGTCAGCGTGACGGTGCCGTCGTCATTGCCCTTCACCTTGAGCGGCTCGGCGGTTACGCCGGGGGCGGAATTGGTGACGTAGCGCGTCTCCGCGCCGCCCTCCTGCCGGACCTCGACCGCGTAGCGCTGGCCGTCGATCGTCGCGAATGGCGTCGCGGTCTGGCCGCCGAAACACAATACGAAATAACCGAGCGACATCAGGATCGCGCCGAACTTCACCGCGCGCTTCGATCCGAGATACTGATCGGCGAGATAGCCGCCGATCAACGGCGTGAGATAGACCAGCGCCGTGAACCCGCCATACAGGCCGGTCGCCTGCCGATCGCCGAACACGAAATGCTTGGTGAGATACAGCGTCAGCAGCGCGCGCATGCCGTAATAGCCGAACCGCTCCCACATCTCGGTGGTGAACAGGCGCGCGAGTTGTGGTGGATGGCCGAACCAGGTCTTGGTCTCGGCCGGATTGACGTGGCTGATATCCGGCTCGCCGCGGGAATCCGCGGTGGGGGTGTCGACCATCTTTTCTAAGCTCCCTGAAACACTTGAGGCACCGTCTGGCGCGGTGCCTTGATGGCGGCAGAGACTAACGCCAATCGCCGGGGTGTAAATACGCGAGCGTCGCGACTAGATGGCGGGAATGTTCAACGACCTCTCCACGCCGCTCTCGCTTCTCGCCACGCGCCGATCGGGCAAGCCGCGCGACTTGACCCTGCCCGGGCCGGATGCGGCGCAGATGGCCGACATCCTGACGATCGCCGCGCGCACGCCCGATCACGGCAAGCTGGCCCCGTGGCGCTTCGTGATCGTACCGGACGATCGGCGCGCCGCGCTGGCACAGATCATCACCGATGCGTATCGCGCCGAGCGGCCGCAGGCGGCGCGGCTGGAGATCGAATCGCTCGAGCAATTCGCGCATCAGGCACCGGCATTGGTGGTGGTGATGTTCTCGCCGAAAACGGAGAGTCATATCCCGTTGTGGGAGCAGGAATTGTCGGCCGGCGCGGTGTGCATGAACCTGTTGCACGCGGTGCATGCCAGCGGGTTTGCCGGCGGCTGGCTGACCGGCTGGCCGAGTTTCAGCGATACCGTGCGCGATGCATTCGGCGCGGCCCCGGAGCGGATTGCCGGCTTCATGTTCCTCGGCACGCCGGGCCGGGCGCTGGACGAACGCCCGCGTCCCGATATGAACAGGATCGTGTCGATATGGTCCTAAATGGCACTGGACGAAACGGTTCATTGGTGTATTAAGGCAGCATGACAGCGCTCAACAGCGAAGACAGCCCGGTATATCTGAAGCTGCGTGCGACGATCTCGGCCGCGATCCTGCGCGGCGATTTCCGCGCCGGGGATCAATTGCCGTCGGTCCGCGCGCTCGCCGCCGAACATGGCGCGAACCCCCTGACCGTCGCCAAGGCCTATCAAAGCTTCCAGGACGACGGCTATGTCGAGGTGCGGCGCGGCGTCGGCATGTTCGTGCTGCCGGGTGCGGCGGAGAAACTGAAGGTCGCCGAGCGGGAGCTGTTCCTGAAGACGAGCTGGCCGCGGATTCGCAGCCATATCGATTTGCTCGGGCTGGACGCGGCGGATCTGCTGGAGCGCGAGCGGGTCTGACGCCTGCCGCTCCTCATCGTCATCCCGGCGAAGGCCGGGATCGTCGTGTGGCGGGTGCTGTACTTTCCTCCCAGCGATCCCGGCCTACGCCGGGATGACGGTGTTGCCGTGTCAGGCGACCGGAAACACGCACAACGCCTCGACCTCTTCCACGCTCAGATCGATCCCGAACATCATGCTCAATCGCAGCCGGTAGACGCGCGGATCGGTGATCTCGGCGACAGTCTCCTCGTCGCCGGCGCGGCGGCGATAGACATTGTCGTTCAGGCTCGCGAAGCCCTTGGGCAGGACGGAGCTGACGATCTGCGATCGGGTGAAACGGCTTGCGGGCGAGGTGGCGCACCAATGGTTGCCCATCAGCAGGTCCGATTCCCATACCGGGTTCAGCGTGAAGCTATACTGGCGCTGGAACCCGTCGCCGCCATCGCGCAGGAGCATCCAGCCGAACGTGTCGTCCGCTTCGAGCCGGAAGACCGATCCGTCAGGCGCGGTTGCGGTGGTGCCGTCAGCCAGCGGCATCGGCGGGGTATAGCTGCCGCCGAAACCGGTGTCGGCGATCCAGTACTGCCCATCCACCTGCACCAGACTCAGCGTATGGGTCTGCCCCGGCACCTCATCGGCGGTGTCGACCGGCACCAGCCATACGCGGCCGAGCAATGGTCGCGCGGCGAAGCCCAACGCCGCCAGCGCATCGCCGAACAGCCGGTTATGTTCGAAACAATATCCGCCGCGCCGCGCGGTGACGAGCTTGGCGAACACCGATTCGCTGTCGATGCGGATGGCGCGCCCGAGGATCACGTCGAGATTCTCGAATGGGATCGCCATGCGGTGCGCGCGTTGCAGCCGTTCCAGCCCCGCCGCATCGGGCGAAGGCCGCGCGCCGAGAGCGATGCGCGTGAGATAGGCGTCGAGATCGAAGCTCATGCCGCGAACACGTCCGCCGCGATCGAATAGAGCACATCCGCCTTGGCCGTCGCCGCCGCCTTCAGCCCGAGCGCCTCGGGCACGATCTGTTCGACGTAGAAACGCGACGCTGCGATCTTCATCGCCAGAAAATCGGACGGCGCGGTTTCGGCGGCGATGCGCCCCTGCCGTTCCATCAGCCAGCCACACACCGCGACCGACAGCATCGTGAGAAACGGATAAGATCCCGCAAGCTTGTCGTCGGCATCGAGTGCCATCATCGCGCGGCCGATCTCGTCGCAGGTGTCGATCAGCGTGATCAGCGTGCGATCCTGCGCCTCGGCCTTCATGTCGGCGATCAGGGCATTGAACGCGCCGCCATTGTCGAGACCCAGCTTGCGCCCGACCAGATCGGCGGCCTGGATGCCGTTGGTGCCCTCGTAGATCGGGGTGATGCGGGCATCGCGGAAGAACTGCGCCGCGCCCGTTTCCTCGATGTAGCCCATGCCGCCGAACACTTGCACGCCGATCGAGGACACTTCGCAGCCGATATCGGTACCGTGCGCCTTGGCGAGCGGCGTCAGTATCTCCAGCCGGTTCTGCGCGCCTGCCTCGCCCAACGTCGCGCGATCGACCTGCGCGGCGGCGAGATAGACCAAAGCGCGCGCGGCCTGTGTCTGCGCCTTCATCCGCATTAGCATGCGGCGCACGTCGGGATGTTCGACGATCTTCACCGAATCGCGGCTGGTGGAACCGGCGCGGGCCGATTGCACGCGCTCCAGCGCATAGGCGACCGCCATCTGCGTCGCGCCTTCGGCGACCTGAACTCCCTGCAGCCCGACATTGAGGCGCGCATTGTTCATCATCGTGAACATCGCGCGGATGCCGCCATATTCGTGGCCGATCAGCTCGCCGATGCAATCGTCATGATCGCCGAAGCTCAGCACGCAGGTGGGCGAGGCGTGCAGGCCCATCTTGTGTTCGATCGAGACGACGCGGACGTCGTTGAACTCGCCCGGCGTGCCATCGTCCTCCTTGAGGCGATATTTCGGGACGAGGAACAGCGAGATGCCCTTGGTCCCGGCCGGCGCATCGGGGGTACGCGCGAGGACGAGGTGGACGATGTTCGGCGCCATGTCGTGATCGCCGAACGAGATGTAGATCTTGGTGCCCTTGATCGACCATTTGCCATCCCCCAGCGGCTTGGCCTGGGTACGCAGCGCGCCGACGTCGGATCCGGCCTGCGGTTCGGTCAGGTTCATCGTGCCGGTCCATTCGCCGGTAGCGAGGTGCGGCAAGTAGAGCGCCTGTTGTTCGGGCGAGCCGTGATGCGCCAGCGCCTCGATCGCGCCGACCGTCAGCGTGGGGGCGAGCGCGAAGCCCATGTTCGCGCTGCCCAGCGTATCGAGCACCGCGGTCTGGATCGCGAAGGGCAGGCCCTGGCCGCCGAATTCCTCCGGCACGCCGATCGTGCCCCAGCCGCCTTCGACATAATCGTGATAGGCCTGCACGAAGCCGTCCGGCATCACCACGCCGTCGGGCGTCCATTTCGCGCCGACCGTATCGCCGGCGCGGGCGAGCGGTGCCCATTCGCCCTCTGCCAATTGGCCTACGCCCTCCAGCACCGCATCCACCACATCGTCGCTGGCGGCGGCGAAGCGTTCGCTCGCGGCGAGGTCCGCGATGCGCGTGATATGGTCCAGCACGAAACGCTGGTCGGCAATGGCGGGGGTGAAGGGCATCGCTCTCTTATCCTGTTGCTTTGCACGGGCTATAGCGTCGGGCCATGGCCGATCCAAATCCCCCCGTCGAGACTCGCGTGTTACCGTACGGCGAGGCCGCGATCCTCGCGGCGGCGCGAGTGATCGCCGGTGGCGGGTGCGTCGCGGTGCCGACCGAGACGGTCTACGGCCTGGCGGCGGATGCGACCGATTCGCGTGCGGTGGCGGGAATCTATGCCGCGAAGGGGCGGCCGAGCTTCAACCCGCTGATCGTGCACGTGCTGGATCTGGCGGCGGCGGAGGCGTTGGCGGTGTTCGACGCGGACGCGCGCGCATTGGCGGCGGCGTTCTGGCCGGGGCCGTTGACGCTGGTGCTGCCGGTGCGCGGGGATTCGGGGCTGGCGTCACTGGTGACGGCGGGGCTGGAGACGGTGGCGGTGCGGGTGTCGGCGCACCGCGCCATGCGTGCGCTGCTGGAGGCAAGCGGCATGCCGCTTGCCGCGCCGTCCGCCAATGCCAGCAACGCGATCAGCCCAACGCGGGCGGCGCATGTGCTGGCCACTTTGGGCGGGCGGATACCGCTGGTGATCGACGACGGGGCGACCGAGGCGGGGCTGGAGTCCACGATCGTGGCTACGTCTGGCGGTGTGCGGATCCTGCGGGAGGGGCCGATTACACTGGAACAGCTTGGCCTCGAGCCCCCTGACGGCGGAAAACCGTCGAGGGGACCGAGGAAGATCATCGCGCCGGGACAGCTTGCTAGCCACTATGCGCCGGGCAAGGCTTTACGGCTGAATGTGACGGAGGCGGGGCAGGGCGAATGGCTGATCGGCTTCGGAGAGGTAGAAGGTGACGCCACACTGTCAGCGACAGGCAATCTCACGGAAGCCGCGGCAAACCTGTTCGACGCCCTGCACCGCGCCGACGCCAGCGACCGGAAGATGATCGCAGTTGCGCCGATCCCGCGTGACGGTATCGGCGCAGCTATAAACGATCGCCTGGCGCGGGCGGCGCATCGATAAAAGGTTTGGCGTATCGCGCAGAGCCGCAAAGAGCGCGGAGAAGAATGAAAAGGAGTGCTGCCGCGCACCTCTTCTCAGCGTCCTCCGCGCTTCTGCGTGAACCCGATCTTCTTCAGGCCGAAACCGCCGCCTTCGATCTTGCGGCGAAGCTCTTGCGCAGTTTCTGCAGCTTGGGGGGGATCACCGCCATGCAATACGGATTGCTGGAGCCGGACGTTTCCCAATATTCCTGATGGTAATCCTCCGCCGGATACCATTCGGCCAGCGGTTCGATCGTCGTCACGATCGGGCCGGACGAGGTCGCGCCGGCGCGCGCCATCGCGGCGCGGGCTTCGGTTTCCTGCTCGTCCGAATGGGGGAAGATCGCCGAGCGGTATTGCGTGCCGACATCGTTGCCCTGGCGGTTGAGCTGCGTCGGATCGTGCGTAGCGAAGAAGATGTCGAGCAGGTCGCCATAATGCAGCTGCGCGGGATCGAAGGTGATGCGGATCGCCTCGGCATGGCCGGTGTCGCCGCCGCACACCTGCTTGTAGGTCGGATTGGCGATATGGCCGCCGATATAGCCGCTCTCGACCTTGGTCACGCCGATCACGTCGTTGAACACGGCCTCGGTGCACCAGAAACATCCCCCCGCGAGGGTGGCGACTTCATTTGCCATTTTGGAAACTCCTTCAATGTAGACTCAAGATAGGAAGCCGGTGGCGCGGCGCAATCGGCGCTGATAGGCAGCGCCGGACTGGACCGAAGACAGGGGTGGCAGAATGCACGATATGACGGTGCTGGTGACGGGCGGTGCGGGCTATATCGGCAGCCATGCGGTGCTGGCGCTGCTCGATGCGGGATATCGCGTCGTCGTGGTCGATAATTTGACCACCGGATTCGACTGGCTGGTCGATCCCCGCGCCACGTTGGTGCAGGGCGATATCGAGGACGACGATCTGGTGCGCGGCACGATCCGCGATCATCGGGTCGGCGCGATCATGCATTTCGCGGGATCGATCATCGTGCCCGAATCGGTCAGCGACCCGCTCAAATATTATCGCAACAACACCGTCGCCAGCCGCGCCGTGCTGGAAAGCGCCGTCATGTGCGGGGTGAAGCATTTCATCTTCTCCTCCACCGCCGCGACCTATGGCACGCCGGAGAAGGTGCCGGTGGCCGAGGCCGATCCGACGATCCCGATCAACCCCTATGGCACGTCCAAATTGATGACCGAGGCGATGCTGCGCGATGTCGCGGCGGCGCACCCGATCAATTATTGCGCGCTGCGCTATTTCAACGTGGCCGGTGCCGATCCGCAACAGCGTTCGGGGCAATCGACCGTCGGCGCGACGCACCTGATTAAGATCGCGGTAGAGGCGGCTTTGGGCAAGCGCGCCAGCGTCGGCGTGTATGGCACCAATTACGACACACCGGACGGCACCGGCGTGCGCGACTACATCCATGTCAGCGATCTCGCCGCCGCGCATGTCGCAGCCCTCGCGGTGCTGATCGCCGAGCCGGCCAAGAGCCACACGCTGAACGCCGGCTATGGCCGGGGCTTTTCCGTGCTCGAAGTGCTCGACGCGGTGGACCGGGTGACCAATATCAAGCTCGATCGCAAGATCGAGGGGCGTCGCGCGGGCGATGCCGGCGAACTGATCGCCGACAATCGCGCGATCCTCGCCACGCTCGACTGGACGCCGAAGCGGGCCGATCTCGACCTGATCGTGGCGGATGCGGTGGCGTGGGAGCGCGCCCTTTCCGAACGCCAGTGACGGAGGATTCAGTGACGGGCGATTCAGTGACGGGCGCTCCGGCACCGCGATCGACGCGGGCGGCGGTGCTGATCCCGTTCGGCATCGTCACGCTGATCTGGGGTTCGACCTGGCTGGTGATCCGCGACCAATTGTCGAGCGTCCCGCCGAGCTGGTCGGTCTGTTACCGCTTCCTCGTCGCTGGCCTCGCGATGATCGTGGTCGCGAAGCTCAGGCGCGAGCGGTTCGCGCTCGATGCGCGCGGCTGGGCGTTTGCCGCGGCGCTCGGGCTCAGCCAGTTCGTGCTCAACTTCAACTTCGTCTATCGTGCCGAGCGGCACATCACGTCCGGCATCGTCGCGGTGGTCTTCGCGCTGATGCTGGTGCCCAATGCCGTGCTGGCGCGCATCCTGCTCGGGCAGCGCATGGGCGGCCAGCTGATCGCCGGATCGGCGGTGGCGATGGCCGGGATCGTTCTGCTGTTCCTGCACGAGGCGCGGCTGTCGCCGAATGGCGTGGGCGAGACGATGCTCGGCATCGGCTTCACCCTGACCGCGATCCTGTGCGCATCGAGCGCGAACATCCTGCAGGCGACCGAAACCGCGAAACGCTATCCGATGGTGCCGACGCTGGCGGTGGCGATGCTGATCGGCGCGGCGATCGATGCCGTGGTCGCGCTGTCGCTGTCGGGCCCGCCGGTGTTCGAATGGCGCGCCAATTATGCCGGGGGCATATTGTATCTCGCCCTGTTCGGATCGGCGCTCAGCTTCCCGCTCTATTTCCACGTCATCCGGCAGATCGGGCCGGCCAAGGCGGCCTATTCGGGCGTGATGGTGCCGGTGATCGCGATGCTGCTGTCCACCGTCTTCGAAGGTTATCTTTGGTCGCCGCTGGCGGTGTCCGGCGCGGTGTTGGCGGGAGCCGGGCTGATCATCGCGCTCAGGGCGCGCAGGCCCAACCGGTAATCCGGATAGAGCGGGCGCCAGCCCAATACGCGCTTCGCCTTGAGGTTCGCGACGCGGCGATTCTCGGCATAGAAAGCGCGCGCCATCGGCGACAGCGTATCGAGCGTGACGAAGGGCGGCGCATCCCGGCCCAGCAGGCGGGCGGCCAGCGCGATGACGTCATTCTGTCCGCACGGCACATCGTCAGACAAATTGTACGCGCCCGCCGGTGCGTCGAGCGCGGCGATCACGCCCGAGACGATGTCATCGACATGCACGCGGCTGAAGACCTGATCCGGCAGGTCGATGCGATGTGCCTTGCCTTGCCGCACGCGGTCCAGCGCCGATCGGCCCGGGCCGTAGATGCCCGGCAGGCGGAACACCCGCGCGCCGCGCGCCAGCCACGCCGCATCCGCCGCCGACCGTGCGCCGCGCCGGCCGCGGATCGGCGCGCCTTCATCGACCCACGCGCCACCCGCATCGCCATAGACGCCGGTGGAGGAGAGATAACCGAGCCACGCATTCGATCGGGCGAGTGCATCGCCATATTTGGCGAGTACTGGGTCCGTGTCGTCGGCGGGCGGGACGGAGGACAGGATGTGCGTCGCCAGCGCGAGTTCACGGGTGATGGCGGCGGTGTCGCCGAAGCGCAGCGTGTCGTCGCGCCCGTTTTGCGTGGTGCCGACGATTTGCCAGCCCTTCGCGCCGAGCGCGGAGGCGATGCGCTCGGCGGTATAGCCGAGGCCGAAGATCAACAGGCGGGGCATGCTCTTTCCTAACCTAAGGCACTTCCCCGGCGAAGGCCGGGGCCCAGTCGGAAAGGTCGAGGTGGAGGGCGCACCGCCAACCTATGCAACGCTCTACTCCTGGACCCCGGCCTTCGCCGGGGAAGCGTGGAGGGGAGGATGGCGGTTATTTCGCCCCATAGCCCTTATACAGCAGCCCGAAGAAATCGCCCTTGTTCCAGCGCGGCCGCTCGTCCCCATCGGCGATCTCGCGCGCGATCGCATAGTTCACGCTGACGAAGCGCACGCCCTGTGCCCAATCCAGCGGCTGCCACGCCTCGTCCGAGGGTTTGTGATAATGACGCGCGAAAAAATCGGCATAGGCGGCCTTGCCCGGCCCGGCCTGTCCCGGCCACAGGAACACCGAGGGCACGCCCTGCTGCACGAAGCGGTAGTGATCGGAGCGGACGAAGAACCCCTGCGACGGGTCCGGGTCCGGCCCCATATGCACGCCCAGCGCCTCGACCGCTTTCGATACGATCGGCCCCAGCGTCGAACGATCCGCGCCGTAGACCGTCATGTCCTCGAACGCGAAGGTCAGGATCGGCATGTCGAGATTGACGTCGGCGACGATCGTGGAGATCGGCACGGTCGGGTGGTTGGCGAAATAATCCGCGCCGACCAGCCCCTTCTCCTCCGCCGTCACGGCCAGGAACATCACGGTGCGACGCGGCGGCTTGCCGCTGGTCTTGAAGCGCTTGGCCTCCTCGATCAGGCTGGCGATGCCGACGGCATTGTCCTCCGCGCCATTGTAGATCGTGTCGCCGGTCTCGTCCGCGCGGCCGACGCCGAGATGGTCGAGATGCGCGGAGAGGACGACGACTTCCTTGCCCAGCTTCGGATCGCTGCCGGGGATGATGCCGACGACATTGCTGCTCAGGCCGCTCTCGAAACTCGTCCTGATCGATACCGCGAGACTGCCCGGCAGCGGTTCGGCGACGAAACTCGCCTCGCTGTCGGCGGCGCGCTTCAGCAGTTCGGCCCAGGGGGTTTTGGTGCCGGCGAACAGTTTCGCCGCGCCGGCCGGGCTCAGCGTGGCCAGCACGGGTACGCCGTTGCGATTCCCCGTGCCGTCGGGCTTGGCCCAGGTGGTGCGCGTGCCGTCCCAACGCTGCGTCGTCCGGGCGAAGGCCGCGCCGCCGTCGCGCGCGAGCACGATCGCGCCGACCGCACCCTGCGCCTCGGCGATCGCCGCCTTGGTGGCGGGCGACGAGAAATGCGCGCGCTCCTCGCTTTGCAGGCTGGCCGGCGCGCCGGCGAAATAGGCGACGATCCTGCCCTTCACGTCGACCCCGGCATAATCGTCGCGCTTGCTGTCCGGCGCAATCAGGCCGTAGCCGACGAACACCACCGGCGCATCGATCACCGTGGCGCGTGCGCCGGGATCGACACCGGTCGCATAATCCTCCCCGAACACCAGCTTCTGCGGCGAGGTGCCCTTGCGCGTCAGGATCAGGTCGCCGCGATCGGCGGCACGATAGGTGGTCAGCGGCACCTTCTGCAAATAGCCGCCGTCGTCGCCGGCCGGTCGCAGCCCCGCGGCATAGAATTGCGACGCGACATATTGCGCGGCGATATCGTATTCCGGGCTGCCCGCCTCGCGCCCGCGCATCGCATCGGAGGCGAGGAACACGACATGCGCCTTCATCGCTGCCTGATCGTCGGGCAATATTCTGGTCAGTTCGGCGTTGATCGCCTTCATATCGCGCGGTTTGACTACTGGCGCGGTGGGCGGGGCGGGCGGTACCGGGGGCTTCTTCTGGGCGCTCGCCGCCGCTGCCATGGCCAGCAGAATGCCTGCGCCGATCGTCCGAACCATTCGTGTCTGCCTTTTACATGCCCCGCATCATCGGGGTAGCACGCGCATTGCGGCGCGCAAGTGTGGCGATTTCTATGGCATAGCCGCCGCGGCCTCCTGTAAGTCGGGCTCATGCTCGACATACAGACCGCCACCGCCATTCCTCACGTCACCCGCCGCGCGGACTATATGCCGCCCGACTGGCAGGTGCCCGAGATCGCGCTCGACTTCGCGCTGGATGCGTCGGCGACGCAGGTCCGCGCGACGATGCGGGTGGTGCGCAATGGCGTGCATGATCGGCCGCTGGTGCTGGATGGCGGCGGGCAGACGCCGCTGTCGGTCAAGGTCGACGGGGTCGCGGTCAACGACTGGCGGCTGGAGGGCGGCGCGCTGGTGATTCCGCTCACCGGTTCGGACCATGTGATCGAGACCGAGGTCGAGATCGCACCCGATCGCAACACGCAGCTGATGGGCCTGTATGCCTCGGGCGGCAATCTCTGCACGCAATGCGAGGCGGAAGGGTTCCGCCGCATCACCTTCTTCCCCGATCGGCCCGATGTGCTGAGCACCTACAGGGTGCGCATGGCGGCGGACAAACAGCGTTATCCGGTGCTGCTCGCCAATGGCGATCCGGTCGCGGCGGGTGATGAGGCGGACGGGCGGCATTGGGCGGAATGGCACGATCCGTTCCCCAAGCCGTCCTATCTGTTCGCACTGGTCGCCGGCGATCTCGTCGCCAACACGGCGACCTTCACCACGCGTTCGGGCCGCGACGTGGCGCTCGGCATCTGGGTGCGCGCCGCCGATCTGGCCAAGACCGAACATGCGCTGGCCGCGCTGCAGACCGCGATGAAGTGGGACGAGGACGTCTATGGCCGCGAATACGATCTCGATGTGTTCAACATCGTTGCGGTGGACGATTTCAACTTCGGCGCGATGGAGAATAAGGGGCTGAACATCTTCAACAGCCGCTACATCCTGGCCGATGCGGATACCGCGACGGATTACGATTTCGATGCGATCGCCGCCGTCGTGGCGCACGAATATTTCCACAATTGGTCGGGCAATCGCGTCACCTGCCGCGACTGGTTCCAATTGTCGCTGAAGGAAGGCTTCACCGTCTTCCGCGACCAGGGATTTTCCGCCGATCAGGGCAGTGCGGCGGTTAAGCGGATCGAAGATGTGCGCGGCCTGCGCGCGGCGCAATTCCCGGAGGATTCGGGGCCGCTCGCGCACCCGATCCGCCCGGACGAATATCAGGAGATCTCGAACTTCTACACCGCCACGATCTATAACAAGGGGGCCGAGGTGATCCGCATGATCGCCACGATCCTGGGGGCGGAGCGCTTTCGCGCGGGGTCGGACCTGTATTTCGATCGCTTCGACGGCACGGCGGCGACGTGCGAGGATTTCGTCGCGGCGATGGAGGCGGGCAGCGGGGCGGACCTGTCGCAATTCCGGCTGTGGTATTCGCAGGCCGGCACGCCGCGCGTCACCGCTGCGCTGTCGTACGATGCGGACAATGCGCGCTCCACGCTGACGCTCACGCAACGCGTGCCGCCGACGCCGGGCCAACCGGACAAGCGGCCGATGGTGCTGCCGCTCAGGCTCAAGCTGTTCGGCGCGGACACTGCGGGCACGCTGGTGCCCGAACACCTGGTGCTGCTCGACGGCGCGAGCGAGCGGATCGTGTTCGAAGGCGTCACCGAACGTCCGGTCCTGTCGATCAACCGTGGTTTCTCCGCACCCGTGGTGCTGGAAACCGATCGTACCGCCGCCGATCTCGCCTTTCTCAGCGCGCATGACGATGATCCGTTCGCGCGCTACGAGGCGATGCAGCAATTGATGCTCGACACTTTGGTGGACGGCGCGACGAACGGTCAGGCCGACCATAAGGCGGTGATCGCCGCAGTCGCCAACACGCTGGGCGATGCCGCGCTCGATCCCGCGTTCATCGCCGAGGCGGTGCTGCTGCCGTCGGACAGCTTCATCGGCGATCAGATGACTTTGGTCGATCCCGAAGCGATCTTCCGCGCGCGCGAGGCGCTGCGCCGCGATCTCGGCAAGGCACTCGATGCGCGGTGGCGCGCGGTGTATGAAGGCGCGCGGGCGGACCGGTTCGTCTATTCCCCCGCCGCCAAGGGCCTGCGCCGCCTGAAGACGGTGGCGCTCGGCTACATCGCGGCGAGCGGCGCGGCGGATGCGGCGGCCCTGGCGTTCAAGCAGTTCGAGGCGGCGGACAATATGACCGACCGGCAGGGCGCGCTGGCGACGTTGGTCGCCGGGGACTCGCCGGAGCGGATCGCCGCGCTCGACATCTTCTACAATCGCTATTCGGACAATGCGCTGGTGCTCGACAAATGGTTCCAGACCCAGGCGCTGTCCGCGCGCGACGACACGCTGGCGCAGGTCGAGGCGCTGTCGCGCCACCGCGATTTCACGCTGGCCAACCCCAACCGCGCACGCGCGCTGATCGGCGCATTCAGCGTCAACCAGCGCGCGTTCAACGCTGCCAGCGGGGCGGGCTATCGTTTCGTCGCGGATCAGCTAATCGCGCTCGACAAGCTCAACCCGCAGACCGCGGCGAAACTGATCCCGCCGCTCGGCCGCTGGCGCCGCTTCGGCGAGGCACGCGCGGCGTTGATGCGCGGTGAGCTGGAGCGGATCGTGGCGACGCCGGGCCTGTCGAAGGATATGTTCGAACAGGCATCGAAGAGTTTGGCGGGTTAGGTCGAGCGAGTACGAGGCACCCGCGCTCGTCTCCCCTCCCTGGAAGGGAGGGGTTGGGTCGGCCCGACCAATTCTCCGACCTTGGCGATGATGGCTTCCGCCACGCCGTCCGGGTTAGTCATCGCATCCAAATTCCAGAACCGCAGCACGGTCCAGCCGAGACCCTCCAGCCAAGTTGTGCGTTCCAGATCATATTCGGAATCCACGTGCTGACTGCCGTCGAACTCTACCGCCAGTTTTACCCGGCGGCACGCCAGATCGATGATATAGCTTCCGATCGACAATTGCGTCGTGAACCGTGGCCGGTAGTCGTGGAGCCGTCGCCAGATCAGCGCTTCTGCGTCGGTGCGATGCTTGCGTAAATCGCGAGCGCGCTGTTTCATCACGGGTGAGATGCGCGGCATTCGCCAAATCTGACCGTAGAGCATGTGGATGGCAACCCACCCCCGACCCCTCCCTTCCAGGGAGGGGAGTTAAAAGAGCCGTCCTCCGTTCGGCACGCCCTCGCTCGGCGTCACCAGGACGACTTTCCCTTCCGCATCGGGAAAGCCGAGCGTCAGCACTTCGGACATCACCGGGCCGATCTGGCGTGGCGGGAAGTTCACCACCGCCGCCACCTGCCGCCCGGGCAAATCCGCCAGTGCATAATGTTCGGTGATCTGCGCCGAGGAGCGCTTCACGCCGATCGCCGGCCCGAAATCGATCACCAATTTATACGCCGGCTTGCGCGCCTCCGGGAATGGCAGCGCCTCCAGGATCGTGCCGACGCGGATGTCGACCTTCAGGAAATCGTCGAACGCGATCATCTCCGCCGCGCCCGCCTCAGCCTCGTGCGATACGTGCATCAGAAATTGACGTCGTCATAGTGCGAGGGTGGGGAAATGCCCTCCATCCGCTCGGACAATAAAGGGCGGAAACTGGGCCGGCTCTTCATGCCGGCATACCAGCGCGCGGTTTCCTCGTGATTCTTCCAGTCGATCCCGCCGAGATAATCGGCCACTGAAATCTGTGCCGCCGCCGCCAGATCGGCAAGGCTCATGGTCGTGCCGGCGATCCAGTTGTGATGGCCGAGCAGGTAATCGGTATAATCCAGATGCCGCACCGCCGCCTTCATCGATTCGCGCAGCGTCTTCGAATCCGGCGATTCCTTAGTCACCAGCCGCTTCATCATGCGCTCGTGCAGCAACGGCGCGGTGACGTCGGCGAAGAATTGCGTGTCGAACCACGCGACCAGCCGGCGGATCTCGGCGCGGTTGGTCGCCGTGCCGTTGATCATCGCCGCCTTGTCGACCGTTTCCTCGAGATATTCGCAGATCGCCATTGAATCCATCAACAGGATCTTGCGAGTCTCGTCGGTCATCACCGGCACTTGTCCCGCCGGGTTCATGTCGAGAAACTCGTCGCGCCGTTCCCACGGCCGTTCGCGCACGAGTTCATAGCCGACGCCCTTCTCGCCCAGAAGCAGGCGCACCTTGCGCGAGAAGGGACACAGCGCGAATTGATGGAGTTGCCACATGAGACGCTTGTTAAGCCAAGCCGGAGGCCGTCGGAAGGGGTTGCGACGTCTTGGCCCGCATTATATGATTATCGAGTATTTTCTAGAAAGCGTGTCGCATGGGCATCAGCATCAAGCACGAAGAAATCGAGCGGCTGATCCGCCAACTCGCCAGCCAGCGGCAAAGCAGCATGGTTCAGGCAATTGGCATCGCGGTGCGCAACGAGTTGGAACGAAGCGGTTCCGTCCCGATGACCGATGAGGAGCGCGCGCGCCGGATGGCGGCGATCCGAAAAATTCAAGACGAGGTGGCGGCTGGTGGAATCGACTGGTCCGAAACAGATGACGAGATTCTCGGTTATGACGAGTTCGGCGTGCCTGAGCAGCCATACCTGTCGTGATTTCGGTCGATAGCTCGGCAATCCTGGCAATCTTGTTCCGTGAATCCGACGCGAACGATTTTATCGATACGCTGCTCGACAACGAAACGGTCATTGCCGCGCCTACGCTGGTTGAAATGCGGACCGTCGTTACGCGCCGCAAGGTTCTGGAAGGGTTTGATCAGCTTGACAATATTCTGACCGAGACGAAATCGACCGTGATCGCGTTCGATGCCGAGATGGCAATTATCGCCGGACTCGCATTCGTCAAATACGGCAAGGGCAACCACCCCGCCAAGCTCAATTTCGGTGATTGCATGGCCTATGCGCTGGCGAAGTCGCTGGACGTGCCTTTGCTCTATAAAGGCAACGACTTCGCCCAGACCGACATCCGCTCCGCGCGGGCCTGAGCCTTCACTCCGCCGCGATCACCTCCAGGCTGTCGTCCAGCGGGTGCGCCAGGCGGCCGAGCATTTCCTTCGGCACCACCTGCCAGAAGCGCTCCACCGCACGACCCCAATCGTCGAGCAACGCGCCGGACCATTTGCTGTCGGTCGCGGCATGATGCGCGCGGACGAGGTTGAGCAGCACCGCCTCCCAATGCATCGAGGACAGGCGATTCCAGGTGATGTTCTCCGGATTGGCGCGGCGTTCGAAACTGTCGTCGGCATCGTAGACGAAGGCCATGCCGCCGGTCATCCCCGCACCGAAGTTCGTGCCCACGCTGCCCAGCACCACCGCGATGCCGCCGGTCATGTACTCGCACCCGTTGGCGCCGCAGCCCTCGACCACCACGGTCGCGCCGGAATTGCGCACCGCGAAGCGTTCGCCCGCCTGGCCCGCCGCGAGCAGGCTGCCCGAGGTCGCGCCGTACAGCACGGTGTTGCCGATGATCGTATTGTCCTGGCTCGCCAGCGTCGAGCTGACCATCGGGCGCACGACGATCTTGCCGCCGGACAGGCCCTTGCCGACATAATCGTTGGCGTCGCCGAACACTTCCAGCGTGATGCCCTTGCACAGGAACGCGCCGAGGCTTTGCCCCGCCGAGCCGCGCAGGCGGACATGAACGTGGCCGTCGGCGAGCGTGGACATGCCGAACTTCGACGTGATCTCGCTCGACAGGCGCGTGCCGACCGCGCGGTGCGTGTTGCGCACCGAATAGGTCAGCTGCATCTTCTCGCCCCGGCTGAACACGGCGGCGGCGTCGCTGATCATCTGCGCGTCGAGACTGTCGGGCACCTCATTGCGCCACGTCGTCAGGCTGAAACGGCGCTGGTCGTCCGGCGCATCGACCTTGGCGAGGATCGGGTTGAGATCGAGATCGTCGAGATGCTCCGCCCCGCGGCTGACCTGGCGCAGCAATTCGGTGCGCCCGATCACCTCGTCCAGGCTGCGGAAGCCCAGCCGCGCGAGGATGTCGCGCACTTCCTCGGCGATGAAGGTCATCAGGTTGATGACCTTTTCCGGCGTGCCGGTGAATTTCTGCCTGAGCGCCTCGTTCTGCGTGCAGACGCCGACCGGGCAGGTGTTCGAATGGCATTGCCGCACCATGATGCAGCCCATCGCCACCAGGCTGAGCGTGCCGATGCCGAATTCCTCCGCGCCCAGGATTGCCGCGATGACGATGTCGCGCCCGGTCTTCAGACCCCCGTCGGTGCGCAGCTTGATGCGCCCGCGCAGGCCGTTGAGGGTCAACGTCTGATTGACTTCCGACAGGCCCATTTCCCACGGCGTTCCGGCATATTTGATGCTGGTCTGCGGGGAGGCACCCGTGCCGCCGACATGGCCCGCGACAAGGATGACATCGGCATGCGCCTTGGCGACACCCGCCGCGACCGTGCCGATGCCCGCCGACGAAACAAGCTTCACGCACACCCGCGCGCGCGGATTGATCTGCTTCAGATCGTAGATCAGCTGGGCCAGATCCTCGATCGAATAGATGTCGTGGTGCGGCGGCGGCGAGATGAGCGTCACGCCCGGAGTTGCGTGGCGCAACTTCGCGATAAATTCGGTCACCTTGAAGCCGGGCAATTGCCCACCCTCGCCGGGCTTGGCGCCCTGCGCGACCTTGACTTCGATCTCCTCGCACGCGCCGAGATATTCCGCCGTGACGCCGAAGCGCCCGCTGGCGATCTGCTTGACGCCCGAGTTCGCATTGTCGCCGTTGGCATAGGGCGTATATCTCGCGCGGTCCTCGCCGCCTTCGCCCGACACCGCCTTCGCGCCGATCCGGTTCATCGCGATCGCCAGCGTTTCGTGCGCTTCTGGCGAGAGCGCGCCCAAGGACATGCCCGGCGTCACGAAGCGCTTGCGGATCGCGGTGATCGCCTCGACCTGATCGACCGCAACGCCTTCGTCGGGGAAGTTGAACTGCAGCAGATCGCGCAGATAGACTGGCGGCAACGCCTCCACCCCGCGCGAGAATTGCAGATAGGTCGAATAGCTGTCGGTCGCGACCGCGCTTTGCAGCAGGTGCATCAGTTGCGCGGAATAAGCATGCGTTTCGCCGGTGTGGCGCTGGCGATAGAAGCCACCGATCGGCAGGTGCGTGACGACCGAATCGTACGCCGCCTCATGCCGGTCGGTCGCGTTGACGAACAGGGACGCATAGCCCTCGCCCGAAATCTTCGCCGGCATGCCGGGGAAGAAATCGTTGACCAAAGCGCGGCTCAAACCGACCGCCTCGAAATTATAGCCGCCGCGATAGGAGGAGATCACCGCGATCCCCATCTTCGACATGATCTTCAGCAGCCCTTCGTCGATCGCCTTGCGATGCCGCTTCAGGCACTCGTCGAGCGATAGATCGCCGAACAGGCCGCGTTCGTGCCGGTCGGCGATCGACGCCTCGGTAAGATAAGCATGCACCGTGGTCGCGCCGACGCCGATCAGCACGGCGTAATAATGCGTATCGAGGCATTCGGCGGTCTGGATGTTGATGCTGGCATAGGACCGCAGGCCCTTGCGCACGAGATGCGTATGCACCGCCGCCGCCGCGAGGACCCCGGCAATCCCCACGCGATCCGGCCCGATCGCCATGTCGCTCAGGAACAATTCGCTCTTGCCCTCGCGCACCGCCTGTTCGGCCTCCTGCCGGATCCGCGTGATCGCGCCGCGCAGCGTTTCGGGCGTGCCGCCGGTTTCGAACGTGCAGTCGATCTCCGCCACCTGCGCTCCGAAGAATCCCTTCAGCCGCGCCCAATCGGCACCGGTCAGCACCGGGCTTTCGAGCACCAGCACGCCGTCCTGCCGTGCCCCGGTGTCGAGGATGTTGGCGAGGTTGCCGAAGCGCGTCTTCAGCGACATCACGTGCCGTTCGCGCAACGGGTCGATCGGCGGATTGGTGACCTGGCTGAAATTCTGCCGGAAGAACTGGCTGATCAGGCGCGGCTTGTCCGATACGACGGCGAGCGGCGTATCGTCGCCCATCGATCCGATCGCCTCCTTCGCGCCCTCGACCATCGGCGACAGGATCAGCTCCATATCCTCCAGCGTCTGGCCGGCGGCGATCTGGCGGCGCGTCAGCTCGCCGCGGGGGAAGCGGGTGCAGGCGTCGCCCGGGGGTGCCGTCAGGTCGTCCACGCTCAGGAACTTGCCGATCATCGCGGCATAGTCCGCCTCGCCGGCGATCTTGTCCTTGATCTCCACATCCTTGAACAATCGGCCTTCTTCCAGGTCGACCGCGATCATCTGGCCCGGCCCCAATCGCCCCTTCTCGACGATGGTCGATTCGGGCACCACGACCATGCCGCTTTCGGAGCCGACGATCAGCAGCCCGTCGCCGGTCAGCGTATAGCGCAAGGGGCGCAACGCATTGCGGTCCATGCCCGCGACCGCCCAGCGGCCATCGGTCATCGCCAGCGCCGCCGGCCCGTCCCACGGCTCCATGACGGAGGCGAGGTATTTGTACATGTCGAGATGCGCGCGCGGCATCTCGCCCTTCGGGCCCCAGGCTTCGGGCACCAGCATCAGCTTGGCGGTCGGCGCATCGCGGCCCGAGCGGCAGATCGCCTCGAACGTCGCATCCAGCGCCGCGGTGTCGGACGCGCCGGCCGGGATCACCGGCTTGATGTCCTCGCTATGCTCGCCGAACGCTAGGCTCGCCATCTTGATCTCGTGGCTGAGCATCCAGTTCTTGTTGCCGCGGATCGTGTTGATCTCGCCATTGTGCGCCAGGCAGCGGAACGGCTGCGCCAGCCACCATTGCGGGAAGGTGTTGGTCGAATAGCGCTGATGGAAGATCGCCACGCGGCTTTCGAAGCGCTGGTCCTGCAGATCGGGATAGAAGACCGACAGGGATTCCGCGAGGAACAGGCCCTTGTAGATGATCGACCGGCATGACAGGCTGCAGATGTAGAAGCCCTGGATCTGCGCCGCGATCACGCGCTTCTCGATCCGGCGGCGGACGAGATACAGGTTCTTCTCGAACTCGGCGGCGGACTGTTCGTCGGGCAACGGCCCGGCGATCATGATCTGCTCGATCTCAGGGCGCGTCGCCTGCGCCTTCTGCCCGATCACCGAGACGTCGACCGGCACCTGACGCCAGCCATAGATGGTATAGCCTTCCTCGATGATCGCGGCCTCCACGATCGTCCGGCAATCCTCCTGCGCGCCGAGATCGGTGCGCGGCAGGAAGATCATGCCCACTGCCAGCCGGTTCGGCATTGCCTTGTGGCCCGATGCGGCGACCGCATCGTCGAAGAATTTCAGCGGCAGATCGACATGCAGCCCGGCGCCGTCACCGGTCTTGCCATCGGCATCCACCGCGCCGCGATGCCACACCGCCTTCAGCGCATCGATCGCCGATTGCACCACGCGGCGCGACGGCGAACCGTCGGTCGCCGCGACGAGACCCACGCCGCAAGCGTCGCCCTCGAATTCGGGGCGGTACATGCCTTCGACGGCGAGGCGTTCGCGTTCGGATTCCATGCTCATGATCCGCTCTTCTTCTTGTTCAACGCCTCGATTTCAGCCTTTAGCGTCGCCATCTGGTCGGGCAGCCGTTGCATTGATCGCGTCATGAGTTGGTTCATCCACGCCCCGACATCCGGATCGGCCATGATCGTCGGGGCCTGCGTAAGATAGGCTTGTCCGGTCGGCGTCGCGAAAAACGCCGCCATCTCGTTCAGCTGTGCCAGCGTGAAGCGACGGGCATAGGCATTGGCCATCGCATCAAGCATTCCGGGAAGACTGGCGATCAGGTCCTTGGTCCCGGCCTCCATCTGGCGCTGAATGAAGCGATCGAACACACCCTGCGCACCCGGCAGCTTTTCCATCGCGGTCTTGAGCTCGGGGTTCTGGCGCAGCGCCCCGACCATGTTCTGCGACATGGCACCCATCATCGATCGCATCATCTGATCACGCGTCGCGGGCGGCATGATCTGATCCATCAGCCGGCGGGCGACGGCCACGCGCACGGGGTCGGGTGCGCTCGTGACGGCGGTTTGCGGTGCCGTCGCCTGCGCCGTGACCGAGATCGGTGCCAACAAGGCGGCGAGGATCAAGCTCTTCATGCCGCCACCTTCGCCGCTGCCGCCTTGGCCCTCAGATATTTGTGCATCGCTGCCGAGACATCGCGCCCGTCCCGGATCGCCCACACCACCAGCGAGGCCCCGCGCACGATATCGCCCGCCGCGAATACGCCGTCGAGGCTGGTCATCAGCGTCTTGCCGACCAGCAATGTGCCCCAGCGCGTCACGCCCAATTCGGGGGCGCCGAACATCGTCGGCAGATCCTCGGCATCGAAGCCCAAAGCCTTGATCACCAGATCGGCCGGCACATCGAAGCCGCCCGCCGGATCGACTTCCGGCGCACGCCGGCCGCTCGCATCGGGTGCGCCGAGGCGCATGCGGCTGGCCTTCACGCTCGTTATCTTGTTGTCGGCGGCGCTCGCGGCGGCGAACGCTTCCGGGGCGGAGAGCCAGACGAACTCGACGCCCTCTTCCTCGGCATTAGCGACCTCGCGCTGCGATCCCGGCATGTTCGCCCGGTCGCGGCGATACAGGCACTTCACCGATGCCGCGCCCTGGCGGATCGAGGTGCGCACGCAATCCATCGCCGTATCGCCGCCGCCGATCACCACGACATGCTTGCCCTCGGCGTTCAGCGAGCCATCGTCGAACGCCGGCACCGCATCGCCGAAGCCCTTGCGGTTGGAGGCGGTGAGGAAATCGAGCGCATCGACCACGCCATGGCTGCCGACGCCGGGTGCCCGGATCGCGCGCGGCTTGTACACGCCGGTGGCGATCAGCACGCCGTCATGGCGCTGGCGCAGTTCGTCGAGGCTCGCATCGCGGCCGACCTCGAAACCTTCGTGGAACACGATGCCACCCTCTTTGAGCCGTTCGACGCGGCGCATCACCACATGCTTTTCCAGCTTGAAACCGGGAATGCCGTAGGTCAGCAGCCCGCCGGCGCGATCGTAGCGATCGTAGACGTGCACCTCATAACCGTAACCGCGCAGATATTCCGCCGCCGCCAGCCCCGCCGGGCCTGCGCCGACCACGCCGACCGATTGCCCGCGTGGGCGGCCGGCGGCGAGCGGCTCGACCCAGCCTTCCTCCCACGCCGTATCGGTGATGAACTTCTCCACCGATCCGATCGTCACCGCGCCATGGCCGGAGAATTCGATCACGCAATTGCCCTCGCACAACCGGTCCTGCGGACAGATGCGGCCGCAGATCTCGGGCATGGTCGAGGTCGAATTGCTCAGCTCATAGGCCTCGCGCAGCCGCCCCTCGGCGGTCAGGCGAAGCCAGTCCGGAATGTGGTTGTGCAGCGGGCAATGCACCGAACAATAGGGCACGCCGCATTGCGAGCAGCGTCCGGCCTGATCCTCGGCGGTGGGGGTTGCGTAGCGGTCGGCGATCTCGCGGAAATCTTCCGCGCGCAATTCTGGTGCGCGTTTGCCGGGGAATGCCTGGGGCGTCTCCACGAATTTCAGCATGGTTTCGGTCATGGGTCTCGCTCGCTTGATCGCGGACCCAATATTACAAATTTACACTGGAGTCACGACAGAAACGACTTTTAGGTAAGCTAAGCTTACCTATATACGCCGTCGATCAAGAAATGCTTCTAAATCAGCCAGCGGCCAGTAGATAATATGGCCGAACCGGTCTTATCTGTAGGCGAGCGCGATCAGGGCCACGATGCCGGCGACGATCCGATACCAGGCGAATGGCGCGAACCCGTGCCGCCCGACGAAGGATACGAACCAGCGAATCACCACCAGTGCGACCAGGAACGACACGACGAAGCCGATCGCGATCGCGGTCAGGTGCGCGTCACCCAATTCGTGACGGCTGTTGAACAAGGCCAGTGCGGTCGCGCCCATCATCGTCGGAATGGCGAGGAAGAAGCTGTATTCCGCCGCCGTCTCGCGATCCACGCCCAGCGTAAGAGCGCCCATGATCGTCGCGCCCGATCGGCTGACGCCCGGGATCATCGCCAGGCACTGCACCACGCCGATGGTGAGGGCCGTGCGCCACGGCATATCCTCGACCGAGCGAGTGACGATCGTCTTGGACAGCCGCTCGATGATCAGGATCAGAACGCCGCCGACGATCAGGGCGATCGCCACCACCAATGGCCCGACGGTCGGCGCCTCCAGTACCGCCTTGATTGCCTTGTAGGCGAGCGCGCCGACCAAGGCGGAGGGCAGGAAGCCGAGCAGCACGTTGCGCGTGAAGCGGATCGCCGCAGGATCGCGCGCGAGCAATCCGTGGCCGACCTTCATGAACCGCCCCCAGAACAACACGATCACTGCCAGGATCGCGCCCAGCTGGATGACGATGTCGAACGTCGCATCCGCCTGCGGCAGGCCGAGCAGCGCGCCGGCCAGGATGAGGTGGCCGGTCGAGGATACGGGCAGGAATTCGGTCACCCCCTCGACGATGCCGAGCAGGACGATGATCAACAGGTCCACGAAACTTCCCCTCTCAAGGCCTCAGGCGGCCTGGCCGAGCGTGCCGAAGCGCCCTTCGCGGCGATAGCGCACCAGCCAGCCCGGCGCGACGGCGTCGAGTGGCGTGGGTGTGATGCCGAACGCGGCGAGCCCGTCGGTGCCGGTTACGACATTGTCGCTCTGCAGCATCTTCCACTGGTCCCGTGTGATCGGCGCACCCGGCAGGAAACCGAGATTGGACAGGGCCGAACCCGCGAAATCCGGCAGCTCCACGATCGTCGGATCGCGCCCGATCGCAGTGGCGATCCAGCGGATCAACTGCCCCATCGTCAACACATCCGCTCCGCCCAGCTCATACGTTTTGCCACCGAAACGATCCGGCTCCGAAAGCGAAAGTGCGACAACTTTGGCAACATCCGCCACATACACCGGCTGAAACTTCGCGCCCGCCCGCAACACCGGCACGACCGGCGCGGCGGAGATCATCGCGGCGAAGCGATTGACGAACTGGTCCTCGCGCCCGAACACGATCGAGGGCCGCAGGATCGTGGCGCTTGGGAAGGCCGCACGCACCGCGGCCTCGCCCTCGGCCTTGGACCGGCCATAAGCAGATGACGATTCGGCATCCGCGCCGATTGCGGAGATCTGCACCAGCGCCGATGCGCCGGCCGCGGCTGCGGCCTTCGCGACATTGCCCGCGCCTTCGACCTGGATCCCGTGGAAGTCGCCCGAAAGGATGCCGACCAGATTCACCACGGCGTCCGATCCGTGCACCGCCCGTGCGACCGAATCGTATTTGGTCACGTCGACGGCGGCGAACTGCGTCTGCCCCAATCCGCCTTGCGTCTTCAGGTGGAACGCGGCCTTGGGGTCGCGCTGCGCGATCCGCACCCGCGCACCCGCCTTCAGCAGATCCTGCGCGACATAGCGCCCGAGGAATCCGCCGCCCCCGATCAGCGTAACCAGCCTGTCCTTCATCACACCGCCTGCCTCAACTATTTCCGCCGATCCCCTTGCCCCAGCACCTGCTGTGTTGACAAGGCCGTCACCCCACCCCTAAAGGCCGCCCCCTACCCCGTGCCCAGATGGCGGAATTGGTAGACGCACCAGCTTCAGGTGCTGGCGGTCGTAAGGCCGTGGAGGTTCGAGTCCTCTTCTGGGCACCAGGGCCCCCTTTTCAGGGGGTCCCAGACGATCCCGAAAGCTTGAAAAAACCACGGTTTTCTGCCATAAACTGGCTCGGGAAGACCCGCGACGTGCCACTGCATCCCGATCCGATGTTGGCATCATTGTTGGTATTTCCGGGTGCCAACAATGGGAGATACCAACATGGCTCTCACCGCATTGGAAGTCCGCTCCTTCAAGGGCAGGGAGCGTCCGTACAAGGTCAGTGACTCAGGCGGCCTCTATCTGTTCGTTCAGCCCTCTGGGCAGCGCTACTGGCGACTGGCCTATCGGTGGGGCGGCAAGCAGCAAACGATGGCTCTTGGCGTATTTCCAGATGTCAGCCTTGCCGACGCGCGGGCTAAGCGCGATTCAGTTAGGAAGATTCTCGCCGACGGGAAGAATCCGGTTTCCGCTGCTCGTGAGGAAGAGCTAGCCGCAAAGCTTGCCGAGCAGATCACGTTCCAGGTCGTGGCCGAGGAATGGTACAGCAAATGCGAGCGCGAGGGCCGCGCGGAAATCACGTTGCAGAAGCAGCGCTGGCTGCTCGACTTCGCCTATCCCAAGCTTGGAACCCGTCCGATTAATCGCATCTCCGCCCATGAGGTGTATGAGGTCCTGCGCGGTATCGAAGCCAAGGGCCATTATGAAACGGCACGCCGCCTGCGCGGCACTTGCAGCCAAGTGTTCCGCTATGCGGTCGCTACGGCCCGCGCCGAACGTGATGTGAGCGCTGATCTGCGCGGCGCGCTGACCGCCCCAAAGGTGAAGCACCTCGCCGCGCTTACCAAGCCGGCAGAAGTCGGCGAGCTGATGTGCGCGATCGATGGGTTCGACGGATACCGCGTGACCCACGTCGCCCTAAGGCTGGCGCCACACCTGTTTGTACGCCCAGGCGAGCTGCGCCAGGCAGAGTGGTCGGAGTTCGATTTCGAGGAAGGCGTCTGGGCGATCCCGGCGGAGAAGATGAAGATGCGTCGGCCGCACCATGTCTCGCTGTCGAAGCAGGCACTCGCGATCATCGCTGACATCCGCCCCGTAAGCGGCAAGCATCGCTATCTATTCCCGTGTCAGGGGAAGCGCGATCGCCCGATGTGCGAGAACACCCTGAACTTGGCACTTCAGCGCCTTGGCTATGGCGGAGGCCGCATGACCACGCACGGTTTCCGCGCGATGGCGAGCACGCTGCTCAATGAATCCGGGAACTGGACCCCGGACGCAATCGAACGGCAGCTTGCCCATGTCGACGCGAACTCAGTGCGGCGGGTCTATGCCCGAGGCGAGTATTGGGACGAGCGCGTCCGCATGATGCAGGCATGGTCCGACGAGCTGGACCGCCTTCGTGCCGAAGCACTCGCGCGCTCGATGAACAGGAAGGCGGCGTGATCGCACCCCGTCGTTCGACACCGAACGGCCGCTGACACGATTGCGTTTGGGAGGATGAACCTTGGCCAGAGTTTTCACCCGCAGCGAATTCTACGACCTCGTCTGGTCGAAGCCGATGACTCACTTGGCGAAGGACTTCGCGATCTCGGATGTCGCGCTCCACAAGATTAGCAGGAAACATGACGTTCCCACTCCCCCACCCGGATGGTGGGCGAAGAAGGCGGCTGGGAAAAACGTCAAGCTAACGCCACTTCCCAAGACAAAAGCCGGGTCAGGCGACAAGATCACCATTGCCGGTGGAGAACTATCTCAGGAGCAGCCTTCGATTGCGGCGGTGCGCGAACAGGCGCGTATCCTGGCCTCTGGGGAGAAGCCCGACGCGGCGCCGCATCCGATTGTCGAGCGCACGCTCGCGAAGTTGAGGAAGGGCAAGCCTTCGCCCATCGGCATCGTCTCGGTTGCTGGACCTGGGCTCATCAAATGCGAAGTCGCGCCCGAGACGATCGATCGTCTCGGTGCGATCTTGGGCCAGATCGTGCAGGCAGCAGCGATGCAAGGGTTTCGCCTGATCGATGGCGAGCCCTCCGCGCGATTCAGCAATGAGGCCGAGAGTGTCGGGTTTACGATCTCGGAGTTGACCAAGCGCGAGAAGCACGTCCTGACGCAGGCCGAACAGGCGAAGGAAGATGCGTGGCTCCTGAAGCGGGAGCGGGCATCGAAGACTGATTCTTGGCGCACCTACGCCTTTGACCGACCGCGCTTTCCCGAATGGGATTATCGGCCAACCGGGCAACTCTCGTTCGAATTCGAACAGGTCTATCTTTGGGGCAGCACCTCACCGCGTCGCAGCTATCGCGATGCCAAGATCCAGCGGCTCGAAAACATGACGGTGGACATCGCAGTTGGCCTCGCCGTGCTCGCGGCTGCCAAGACCGAGGACAGGCTCAGGCGTGCGGCGGAGCAGCAGCGCGTGGAGGAAGTGCTTCGTCTCCACGAGCTTGAGGCGCGCGCCAAGCATATCGAAGAGCGTCGCGCTTCAGCCCTTGGCGCGATCCTCGGAGAACTCCAGGAACTCGACCGGCTTCGCGATCTGATGGCGCTGCTTGCAAAACAAGCGCCCGTCGATCCGACGCCACGCGTGGCCAGCTTTCTTGCTTGGGCCGCTGATCATCTGACAATGCGAGAGGGTCGGCTTTCGGCTCCATTGCTGGAAGAGCGTTTCACTGGCGAGCGCCTGTTTGGCGAGACCGACGATTTCGGTTTTCATGTGCGCAGGTATTAGGACGAAATCGCGTCGATGACGCCGACGGGCTCTTACCGGCGGCGGCGCCAAGGATTGCGGCTATCACCTGAGAGGTTGTCCCGCCATTCGCTGATGTGCTCGTCCATCTGATCCATCAGGTCGCCCTTGGCGTCCATATCGGAGACAAGGGCTACGCTAACAAAGCCGGGCTTGCCCTCTACGGCCGGCAGGCGCCAGACCTCGTAGCGCGTCACGCCATTCCTCGTTCCCGCTGGCGGGGTCGGGTTAGGTCCCCATGATTTCGCGAGGGTGGGGTCGCGTTCGCGCAACTCGTCGAAATCGATCGTCCAGCGTTGGTCAGAGACGGTGCCGAAAGCCGGAACGATGCCGGGAATGAGATAGTCCCGGACGATATTGTCGAGATCGTGGAGGACCGCTGGTGGCGTCTTGGGGTTCGGTCGAACAACGACCTCCAGTGCGACTGCGATCACCAGCGGATTGATGATCCAGTCCCAGCGCTTCTTGAACGCGGCGACTTCGTCCGACACCCTCTGCTTGAAGGCGGATGAGCCACCGGTCGCGATCGGCAGTTCGCCAACCTGGAGCCGAAACCTCGAATCGCCGACCAACTGCGCCCACATGGTCTTGTCGAACCCGGTCGGAATTCCCCTCGGCAGGCCGTACATCCAGCTCAGGACCGGTATATCGACGCCGCTGCGGCCGAGGAGCGCGCGCTGCGCGTTCCAACGGACGATCTTGCAGTAGGCTTCGTACATCTCGTCGCCGAGTGCTTGGCGTTGGCACCTTTCGTCCTGAACAAGATCGCGAAGCGTGTCGATCCACTCACCTTCGCGCTCTTGCTCCTGGTAGGTTTTCATACTCTCGGCAGCTCGAAGAGCCTCGGCCGCGAGCTCAAGGTCATCGAGCATGGCTCTGAACGGTCTGGCCTCGATGCGGATGCTGGGATGGCCTTCGCCGTGACGGCACAACACCGAAAGGGCCTGAATCTGGCGATCATCGGCGTATAACAGGCTCTTCTTTGGCCAATCCACTACCGCCATTCGCTCGCCAAGCAGGTCGAGAAGGTTCTTAGCGATCGTATGCGCGTGCGGCGGCGACTTGCTGGCTGTCGCCAGATCGAGCTTGAGCGCAACGTTGCCAGTGAAGGTGCTGCGCTTGAACGAGGTCAGTTGTTCGGCGACCGCAGTCTGGAAGGCGGCCCGATCAACGGGCGACATCTTCTTCGACTGCGGTTCAATATTATCGATGCTGACGTGGACGCGCCGTCCGCGCCGCTGTTGATAGCGGGCCGATGCACCGGCGTCGCTCGCCATGAAACTCTTGAAATCGCTCAACGCTTTCGCATCCTAAATTTAGCTCCAGCACATATAGCTGAGAATTCTCGCAAACCGACCGAGACAATCGAGCACCCGATACTCGCGGCTACGCCGAACCCTATTGGTCGTGCTCGTATGCGCTGTAAAACATCGGATTGCGCATCCAATCGTTCACCGCCGTTTCTCGCCAGCCGGTGCAGCGCGTGCTGATCTGCACGTTCTTCGGGAATGTGCCATTCTGGATCTTCCGGTACATCGTCGAGCGGCTGAGCCCGGTCCGTTGGAGAACCGCCTTCAGGCGAAGGATACGGTCGGGAGCGTCGGTCATGGCATAATCCTGTCTGCTTCGCTTTGGCTCCCCGCGAACAGGATTAGGATCTTGGAAGGCGCAAGGGGGCATGTCCAAAGCTGGCCGAAGATCGCCCTACAGCGCCCAAAAACTTGCGCTGGCGTAGGGGCCGATTTTGCGGTTGGAATCCCAGGGCGTCTCACGCCTTTAGGCGTGACCGCGCTCTACGCCGCTTGCGCGTCGCCGAGTCGCTCTTCGGCGCCTCGGTCCGTTCGGATGACGATCGCATGACGTGTGCCGGTGCTTCGCTCCGGTATGCTGGCATCGCGCAGGCGCGATGGCGTTGTGCCTCCGGCACTCGAACTGGCGGGGTGGGCGTCGCTTCCCTCTAGTCCCGCCGCGGCGGGCAGCAACCCGAGGCAAGCCTCGGGTGCGGCACACGTTGGCCCCTTCGGGTGCAACCCGCCGCTCCAGCGGGACTGCCGGTCCGCTCCTGCCGCCCACCCCGCCATTCCGGCGCCGGTTGCGGTGTTTGGAGTGAGGAAGATGGAAGAAAGGACCGGAAACCATCGGCAGAGCCTTTATGCCGAGGTGACATCGCGAGTAATTGCCGAGCTGGAAGCGGGGCGGCTGCCATGGGTTCAACCTTGGGACGGTGCGGCATGCGGCTGCACCATGCCGCATAATGCGGGCGACGGGCGACGCTATTCAGGTATCAACGTGTTGATCCTGTGGGCGGCGGTGATCGAGGGCGGCTACGCGTCGCAGCGCTGGCTGACCTATCGGCAAGCGCAGGCGGCGGGCGGCAATGTCCGGCGCGGTGAGAAAGGGACCGTCGTTTGTTACGCCGATCGCTTCACGCCCAAAGGCGAAGAGGGACGGGCGCAGGACGAGGATCGCGACGCGCGGCAGGTCGCGTTCCTCAAGCGCTTTACGGTGTTCAACGTCGATCAGTGCGAGGGGCTGTCCGACGCATTTGTGGATGTTCCGGACGCATCGATCGCGGTCGACATCCTGCCCCAGGTGAAGTGTCTGATCGCCGCCATCGGGGCGGACTTTCGGATCGGGGGCGGGGAAGCCTATTATTCGCCGGGCGGCGACTTCGTGGCGGTGCCGCCGCAGGCGGCGTTCGGCGAGCCGATGAACTGGTATCGCACCGCGTTGCACGAGCTTGGCCATTGGACCGGTCATCGCACTCGCCTGGACCGTGACCAGCGGGGCGGATTCGGCAATCCCGATTATGCCCGCGAGGAGCTAATCGCGGAGATGGCTAGCGCTTTTAATTGTGCGTCGCTGTCGATCCAGCCGATCGTGCGTCATGCCGACTATATCGGCAGCTGGCTTGCCGTGCTGCGAAACGATGAGAAAGCTATCTTTCGCGCGGCGAGCGCCGCCAGCAAAGCGGCCGATTATCTGCTCGGTTTCTGTCCCGAGCACGGCGATGCGACCGAGCGGGAGGTGGAGGCATGACCAACAATCAACACGACTCGCGAGCCGGTCAGCCGAGCGGGTCTGAGCGTTCGCTAGCGCCCGGCTCTGGCGCTCAGGACGCAGCAGACCTCGCGACAATGGAGCGCGCTATGCTGGCGTTGCCGCGTCTCACGCAGGAGATATTCCTCGCCCACCGGCTTGACGGTCTCGGTTATGCCAAGATCGGGCGGATCGTCGGTCTCACGCCGCGGCAGGTCGAACGACATGTGACTAGGACTATGGTTCATCTGTCGCGGTTCATGGACGGCGACGAACGCACACTATGGCAACGCCGCTGGCAACGCTTTCGGGCGTGGCTCCAACAATAATCCGCCAAGCCTCGTCGGCCATGCCGGCGAGGCTGTCCCAACCGTCCGCCCCGCGTTAGGATGAGAGGCGATGCAGACCAGTCTCGACCACTTGCCCCCGGCGAAGCAGCGCGAACTCGAACGCGTCGTGCAGATCCTGTTCGAGCAGTTTGCCGATGCGACCGCGATCGCCACGTCGGACTGGAAGAAGCAGGCGCGCATCCTGAAGGTCATCCTGTACGGCAGCTTGCGCGCGGCGGCTGGGTCGACGAACCGCACACCGCCAAGGGCTACCAGTCCGACTTCGATCTGCTGGTCATCGTCAATTATGAGAAGCTCACCGACCGCATCGAATTCTGGTCGAGCGCCGAGGACACGCTCAACCGCGAACTGGCGATCACCGGTACGTTGCGCACGCCGGTCAATTTCATCGTTCACACATGGCGCGAAGTGACCGCCGGACTGTCCGACGGGCGTTATTTCTTCACCGACATCGCCCGCGACGGCATCGCCATCTATCAGAGCGACGATACCGATCTTCCCGAGCCGAAACCCAAGACGCCCGACCAAGCGCTGGCGATGGCGCGGGAGTATTTTGAGGAGTGGCTGCCCAGCGCTGAGCAGTTCCTAATTCAGGGTCGAGAGGCTTCGGCACGGGGTTGGCAGAACAAAGCCGCTTTCGAACTTCATCAAGCAGCAGAGCGATATTTTCACTGCGTTCTCCTAGTCTGTTCATTCTATTCGCCGCACGTGCACAACCTCGGCTTCCTGCGCACTCAGGCCGAGCGGATCGATCCGCGGCTGATCGACGTCTGGCCGCGCGAGACGAAGCCCGATCGTTCGCGGTTTGAAAAGCTCAAGGAAGCCTATGTGAAGGCTCGATACTCAAAGCATTACCGGATCAGCGACGACGAACTCGCCTGGCTAAGCGAGCGAGTCGAAGCGCTCGGCAACGTCGTGGAGGTGATCTGTGAGGAGCATATTGCCGCGCTGCAGCAGAGCGCCGTTGCCTAACTCTGCTGCTTGCCGAATAACCTTGAGTCACCATCAATCGGTAGGCCGATTAAGCCGGGAGTTGAGAACGCAGTTGGGACAACGCACCGACACCTTTAATCTTGCGATCTGGACATACGCATCGGTCACCCGGCCATTTCCGATCATATCGATCATTCAAGCTCGGCTCCAAAATGGGGACGGAGATTTTCGCTCCATTCCTTGGTGCGGAGTCCGGGCCCGCCGCCCTCGGCGGAGCGCTGTAATTAAGTCGGATAGGGATCGAATGATTTATCGGCTTTCCACATGCTCAGCATTGCCACCGCGAGCTTCCGCGCCACGGCCATTCGTGCTTTCGGATAACCTATCCTCTTTGCAAGCGTCACGCCCCAGTCGCTAATGGCACAGCGCTTCTTCGCGACAGACATCATCACCCCCGCCGCCATGACGAGGTGTGTCCGCGTCATCCTGTCTCCCGACTTCGTTATCCGAGACCGATAGGTTGCTGTTCCGGACTGGCTGATCTTCGGTATCAGGCCAAGATATGCGCCGACGTCGGTGGTGTGATCGAAACGATGCGGCTCATCGATCGCGGAGAAAAAAGAGACCGCGCAGATCGGGCCGACACCCGGAATTTCCATGAACCGTTTGGTGACGACGTTCGAGAAGGCGGTCTGCCTGACCTGGAGATCGAGAGTCGATATGTAGCTGGCCAGCATTTCGCAGGCGTCGAGCATAGGTCGGATCTGATTGGATGCGGTCATTCCGTTCAACGACGTGATGCTCTTGAGCTCCGCTTCCACTTGCAAACGTAGTGCTTTGCCGACTCTCAAAGTCGTCAGCTCACTACCGTGATTGCGCAAGCTCGATCGAAGCGAATTCCTCGCGCCGACGTGCATCGTTACCATGCTGTTTCGGGTGATGAGCAGGTTGCGCACGCGCTGCGCTTCGGAGCCTCGGATGAAAATTTCCAACGAGCGCAAATTGCCGAGTTGGGCAACCTCTGCCAAACCTCTCGCGTCGTTCACGTCGGTTTTATGATGACGAATGGAAAGAAAGCGATGAACACTTCTCGCATCTAGGACCCGCACGGGGAAACCCATCGCGATCAGTCTTTTCGGTAAACCGACCGATCCCGTCTCCATCGCGACTGCCACGATGTCGGGCTTGCAGAGAGTTGAAAGTCCAATCGCAATCTCGGATGGCGATGACCCAGTCGAAAATTCGAGAATTGGATCAACGCTTTCGTCCAGTACGCAGACGTTCGTAATTTTCTCGCCCACGTCCAGTCCGACCCAAAGCTTTCGCATCGCGATGCTCCAAGACAATGCTGCGTTGGCGAGCTTCAATTTGGGCGCTAGGTCCGGCGCCTCACGACGACCCGCCTAAAACGAAGTTTCGAAGTACCGCCATCCGGTCCCTAAGGACGGCGAAGCTTACGCCGATTACAAACCAACAGCAAGAATATCACGGGACCACAAGTCGAGAAATATGACTCGGTGCAGCGGCGGTACTCTCTACAGCATAACGTAGGCGCCCACGTGCCTCATCGATGAATTATGTGCTCAAACCACGGCGACCTCGTCTCTGCCATAGGAGGCCTAAGTCTCTGCGGCTCTCGTCGCGCAGCATCATGGTCATTTCGAGCAACGCACCGTAAATGACGGCACGATCGTCATCGACCAGGTCGACGATCCCAGACTTCACGACCAGTCCGCCGAGCTCGATCAACTGACGCGTTCGTTCCCGACGCTTCACGACCCAAGCTCGCGTATCGCTGCGCGCACGATCAGCTTCAAGCCGGTGACGTGCCGCGGTTGTCCGCCGCAGCGACGCCATTGTCGCGCTGATCTGACCGACCAGCCCGGCTCTTACGCTGAAAGAACGCCGCGCCGCGCGTGCGCCAGCTCTCCTCAGCGCTCGCATCCTTGCTCTCAACCCCGGCGAGCAGTAGCCCGGCAAGATGCTCAATCGAGAGGGCGTCGGCACCGGTGGCAACGACGAGTTGGCCGAGCTGATGCAGCTTGCGCATTTGGAGCAACTTCGCCTTATCGGTCAGCGCTTGCAGCTTCGAATCAAAATCACGGAGTTTGTGCATAGAAGTGCCCTCAATTGAGATGTAAGAACGCACCAGTTAGAGAAGCAATCGATCAGCGTAAACAGCGTGGAATATTGTGGGACGACCCTGTCCCGAAAATGATGAAATCTTTTGAGGGCGCGCTTATACGTCGTGCCGACGTCGCTTTTGAAGTGTAAGTGGTTTGCTGTCATGGCGATCTATCATTTCTCGGCCAAGGTCATCTCGCGCACTGCCGGTTCGAGCGCCGTCGCATCAGCTGCCTACCGCTCCGCCTCCCGACTGCACGACGAGAGGCTCAACCGGTGCCACGACTTTTCGAACAAGGCGGGCGTGGTCCATTCCGAGGTGATGCTGCCGGACGGCGCGTCCGAGCATCTCTCCGATCGCGAAAAGCTGTGGAACGAAGTCGAGGCGGCCGAGAAGCGGATCGACGCGCAGCTTGCCCGCGAGATCGAGTTCGCGATCCCGCGCGAGCTATCCCCAGAACTTGGTATTGCGCTCGCGCGCGACTTCGTCCGCGACGAGTTTGTCGATCGCGGGATGATCGCCGATCTCAATGTGCATTGGGACGTGGGCGCCGACGGAATGCCGAAGCCGCACGCGCATGTGATGCTAACGATGCGCGAGGTGGGCGAGGACGGATTCGCCAAGAAGAACCGCGACTGGAACCGCACCGACCTTCTGGAGAAATGGCGGGAGCGCTGGTGCGAACACGTCAACCAGCGGCTTGCCGAACTCGATATCGATGCGTGGATCGACCACCGCTCGCTTGAGGCTCAGGGGATCGAGCTTGAGCCACAGCACAAGGTCGGGCCGGCGGCGTCGCGCATGGCGGCGCAGGGGTTGGAGTCCGAACGGCTTGAAGAGCACCAGGCCATTGCCCGCGCGAACGGCGAGAAGCTGCTGGCGAACCCGGCGCTCGCACTCGACGCGATTACGCACCAGCAATCCACGTTCACCAACCGCGACCTCGCGATGTTCGTCCATCGGCACAGCGACGGGAAAGAGCAGTTCGACCGAGTGATCGCGGCGGTGAAGGCCGCGCCCGAGCTGGTAGCGCTCGGCAAGGACGGACGCGGCGAACAGCGCTTCACCAGTCGTGCGATGATCGAGACCGAACAGCGGCTCGAACGCGCGACTGGGGCAATGGCGAACCGAGATCATCACGCCGTCGCCGACTGCCACCGCGACACCGCGCTGGCGCGGGCGGCGGCGCGGGGCATGTTGCTCTCGCCCGAGCAGCGCAGCGCGTATGAGCATGTGACAGATGCAAAGGGCCTCGGTGTCGTCATTGGCTATGCCGGCACTGGCAAGTCGGCGATGCTCGGTGTCGCGCGCGAGGCATGGGAGGGGGCGGGCTATTCCGTCCATGGCATCGCGCTGTCCGGGATTGCCGCCGAGAATCTCGAAAGCGGCTCTGGTATCGCGTCACGCACGATCTCGAGCATGGAGCATCAATGGGCGCAGGGCCACGAACTGCTGACCAACCGCGACGTGCTGGTGATCGATGAAGCCGGGATGATCGGCACGCGCCAAATGGAACGCGTTATCAGCGAAGCCGAAAAGCGCGGCGCGAAGGTCGTCCTGGTCGGCGACCCCGAGCAGCTTCAGGCGATCGAGGCGGGCGGCGCATTCCGCGCGACCGCCGAGCGCCACGGCGGCGTCGAGATCACGCAGATTCGCCGTCAGCGCAACGACTGGCAGCGCGACGCGACCCGGCAACTCGCTACCGGGCGGACGGCCGAGGCAATCGCTCCTTACGACGAGCGCGGGCGCGTCCACGCCGCCGAAACGCGCGATCAGGCGAGGGGCGAGCTGATCGATCGCTGGGATCGAGATCGCAGCGCTGCACCAAGTGCTACGCGGATCATCCTCACCCACACCAATGACGAGGTCCGCGCGCTCAACATCGCGGCGCGCGAGCGGCATCGTGCAGGCGGTGCGCTTGGTGAGGATGTCGCTGTGCGCGCCGAGCGCGGCGAGCGCCAGTTCGCGACCGGTGACCGAGTCATGTTCCTGAAGAACGAGCACAGCCTTGGCGTGAAGAATGGCACGCTCGGGCAGGTGCAGTCGGTCACGCAAGGCCGGATGGCGGTGATGCTTGATGACGGTCGATCGGTCGCTTTCGACGTGGAGGACTATGCCAATATCGATCACGGCTATGCCGCGACGGTGCACAAGTCGCAGGGCATGACGGTTGATCGCGTGCATGTGCTGGCAACGCCCGGTCTCGATCGACACGCTGCCTATGTCGCGCTGTCGCGGCACCGCGACAGCGTCGATCTTCATTATGGCCGCGACGACTTCGCCGACCAGGGCAAGCTGGTCCGGGCGCTGTCGCGCGAGCGCGGCAAGGATATGGCGTCGGATTATCGGCAAGCGCCAGAGCCGACGCGCTCGCCGCAACCGTCGCCGCCGCGCAATCCGTTCGCCGGGCTTAGGATCAACCCCGCGCCAGCAATCGAGCCTCAGCCAACTCCGCTCGACAAGGCTGTCGAGCGCTATGCTCGCGCCGCTGCGGATGTCCTGCGCATGCGCAAGGCTAATCTGCCGGAACTGCCGCACCAGAAGATCGCCTTTGCCGAAGCCGGCAGGGCGCTCAACGCCGTGCGGCCGGACGCTGCACGCGATCTACGTAGCGCCATGAATGCTGATCTTGGACTGGTCGACCAGGCCGCCGGCGGCAAGACCGCTGCGGCGATCCGCGCGATGACGCTTGAGGCCGAGTTTCGGATCGACACGACACAACGTGCCGATCAGTTCGTAGCTGATTGGCAGAAAAATACGCGCACGCTGCAAAGGCTCGATCGCACTGGTGACTATGATGCCATCCACCGGGTGAAGGAACGCATGACCGACATGGCCAAGAGTCTTCATCGCGATCCCCAGCTCGAGTCGCTGCTTCGAAATCGTGTGAAAGAGCTTGGAATCGGCAAGCTGAGCGGCGCATCTTTGTCCCATGACCTCCAGCAAGTACCCGCCCTCTCGCGTGGTCGCGGGCTGGGCCTGTAAGCGCGAATCATGACCGACGATCCGACCCAAACCAGCCCGATTGAAGACTTCACCCAGGCGTTCGAAGCGCTGCGCGGCGAGGCGAGCCTTATCCGCGCTGCGGTTGAAGGGCTGACGGCAGCCCGAGAGCGTATACCGGACTACAGCACAACGCTCGGCCAGATGGCCAAAGCGTTGAAGGAAGCGGCCGAAGGCATCGATCGGATCGAACGGAGTCCGGCAGCCCGGCTATCGCCGGCCAGCCTTACTGCGGCGATCAGCAAAGCGAGCGTTGATGCCCGTGCCGAGGATCACGCGCTGTTGCAGGAGGCGCGCGACGCTTTGTCGCGGTCGATCGGACGGATTGATGGCATTGTCGAGCGCGGACAGGCGGCAGATCGTCAATGGCAATGGGTCATTTGGGCGAGCGCGGGTAGCGCGATCGGCGGGATGTTGCTGATGTCGATCCTGCCGGGTGCGGTTGCACGGTCCCTTCCCGCTAGCTGGCGTGTGCCAGAGTGGATGGCGGCGCGGACGATTGGCCTAGATCAACTGGAAGCAGGCAAGCGCATGGTTGCGACTGCACCATCAACGCGTCGATCCCAAGGCGAATAAGGGTCGATAAGGACCTACCAACGACACGCCCCGTCGTATGGGTCCATTGAAGATCTAGGATCGGTTTGCGGCCTTACCAGATGGCGGCGAGCGCGCAATGTACTGCGTGCATTAGAGGAAAAGCCCCGGCGCCCTTTCTAGGGAACAAGCCGATCCCATTGTCCGAGTGCCCTCGCTCCTGTTACCGTCGTCGTCTTGAGATCAGTACGATCGGGAGCGGCGGCTAACAAATGAATGTTTTCGACCTCGATGCCGATTTAATCGCCCGCTACGAATCCTTTGCTCGATCATTCACCGATGTCCGTGCTCCTGATCTCAAGGCCCAGATCGACACAATCTACGATAGGGGGCAATTCTGGCCGGAGCCCTTGATCGGGCTTAATCCCCACTACAAGCGGGGCGACACCATCTCGGCGCTGGCAGAGGCGGGGACGGTTGATCCCGCTCTCCCCCAAGTGTTTGCGGTTGGAGAGCTGCGCGCGCCGATTGATCTGCACCGACACCAGGAACAGGCGCTGGCGAAGGCGCAGCAGGGTAGAAACTACATCGTTACCACAGGCACGGGCTCTGGTAAGTCGCTGTGCTTTTTTGTCCCCATCGTGGACCGTATCCTTAAAGCGAAGCGCGCAGGAGAGGCACCCCGGACACGCGCGATAATTATCTATCCAATGAACGCCCTCGCTAATTCACAGCGCGAGGAACTGGACAAATTCATCGAAGGAAGCGGGCTTTCGGCCCATCATCTGCCGAGCTATGCCCGTTACACGGGGCAGGAAAATGACGTCGAGCGGCAGCGGATTGCGGCCAATCCGCCTGACATCATCCTAACAAACTTCATGATGCTCGAATTGCTGATGACACGGCAGGACGCGCTCGACCGGCAAGTGATCGGCAACATGGAAGGCCTCGAATTCCTGGTCCTCGACGAGTTGCATACCTATCGTGGCCGGCAGGGGGCGGACGTGGCGATGTTGGTGCGCCGCGTGCGTGAGCGCGTCGGATCGCCCGCAATGTTGTGCATCGGCACCTCGGCGACGATGGCCTCAGGTGATGAAGATGCCGGTCGCCGTGCGGTGGCTGCGGTAGGCACAACGCTGTTTGGTAGCGCAGTATCGCCGGACGACGTGATCACTGAAAGCCTTGAGCGGTGCACTACCATTGCAGGCGGAGACGCGGCCTTCGCCGGCAAGCTTGCCGCAGCGATCGTGCAGCCCGAGCAACCTATGATGTTCGAGGCGTTCCGCCAGGACCCGCTGGCCGTCTGGATCGAACTCGAAATTGGGCTGGACGCTGGCGAGACGTTGCGTCGGCGAACCCCGATGACGCTTACAGCGGCGGCGGAAAAGCTGGCTGAACAAACAGGCGCGCCGGTCGAGGCTTGCCGGGAGGCGCTCTCTCGGCGGCTTGTCGCCATGAATGAATGCGTGGACGCGCGTGGTCAGGCGTTCATGGCCTTCAAGCTGCACCGATTCCTGTCGGGTGCGGGCCACGCGCACGCTACACTCGAACCCGCCGGGACACGCAACGTTCAACTCGCTGCCGAGAAGTTCGATCGCGAAAAGCCAGAGGCGCGGCTCTATCCGTTATTCTTCTGTCGCGAATGTGGACAGGAAGTCCATGGCGTGTCGATCGAGCGCGCCGGCACGGTGATTGCGCGATCGATCGACCTTACCCCGCGCGACGAGCCAGACGACGCCGGCACATGCCATGGCTTCCTGGTGCCTGATGCGGCAGGTGATTTGGCGTTCGCGGGCGATGTGGACGGCTATCCAGACGACTGGATCGAGGAAACCAAATCCGGCCGGCGGCTCAAGAGCAGTCATCGTAACAAACATGAGGGCCGCCACATGGTCTTGGCACCGGATGGCACCGAAGCTTCGACGGGAGTCGAAGCGTGGTTCTTCCCGGGCAAGTTTCGGTTTTGCCCGCATTGTCGGCATCAACCAGCGCCTCAGGCTCGCGATATCAACAAGCTTGCCAGCTTGTCGGCCGAAGGCAGAAGTTCGGCAACAACACTAATCACCACCACAGCGCTCGATTGGATGGAACGTTCGGGCACGCCGGCCGCACATCATCGTCGCAAATTGCTCGGCTTCACCGACAATCGGCAGGATGCAGCGCTACAGGCGGGGCATTTCAACGATTTCATCTTCGTGACGTTGCTTCGCGCCGCGATGCTACGCGCTGTGCGCCGGGCTGGAGACGAAGGGCTTAGCCATGAGCAGTTCGGCGACGCGTTGCGTCAGTCCTTAGGGTTCGAACCCGAGAATCGGAGTCGACGGCAGGAATGGATGCTAGACGCCGAGCCGCGCGGGTTCCAAGCGCTCGACGACGCAAAACGCGCAGTCAACCAAGTACTTGCACATCGTCTGTGGAACGATCTTAGGCGGGGATGGCGTTATACCAATCCGAATCTCGATCAGCTCGCGTTGATTGAGGTGCGCTACCCCGGTGTACCGATGCTGGCCGCCGACGACGCTCTATTTGCGGAGAATCCCCTGCTGGCAGCAGCCCCTGCCGAGACGCGCAGCGCGCTGCTGCGGTGCTTGCTGGATACGATGCGACAGGGACTGGCTATCAGCGTCGATGCGCTCGACGCCGTCGGGCTTGAGCAGATCGCAGAGCGCTCTCGCACCGTGCTGAAGTCGCCTTGGTCAATTGGTCGCGAAGAGCAAGATCGCGATCTCGCTCGTCAGGGTCTGTTGGTGATTGCGCCGCCCGCCCGGAATCAATCGCGCGCTGTCGATGATGCTGCAACGATCCGCGCGACGGCGCGCAGCGGGCTCGCCCGTGCGCTGGTAAAGGCATTGGCCCGTGATGTTCCCATGAAGGATCGCGAGCCGTTGATTGAGGCCCTACTGACTTCGGCCGAGCAGCACCAAATCGTCAGGCGTTTCACAGCGGGCGGGATAACAGGCTGGCGCCTCGCACCCAACGCCATCCGGCTGCACGCGGGGACCGGGAGCGCTCGGCCAGGACAAGACAATCGATTCTTTGCCGGTCTCTACGCCGATGTCGCGGAGCGATTGGGAGAGCCGGGCCGGCTCCCCTTCGCATTCGAGGCGCGCGAGCATACCGCACAAGTGGACAGCACTGTCCGACAGTGGCGCGAGGATCGGTTCCGCTACGAGGGAGCCGACAAAGAACGCCTTGTCGCGGCGGCAGCAGAGATGCAGGGTCGTGAGCGAACTGACTTTTTGCCGTTGATGTTCTGTTCGCCGACGATGGAACTGGGGGTCGATATCTCCCAGCTCAATCTGGTCTATCTACGAAATGCGCCGCCGACGCCGGCCAATTATGCCCAACGAGCTGGGCGTGCCGGGCGTAGCGGCCAAGCGGCCCTGGTCATTACATATTGCGCGGCGCAGAGCCCGCACGATCAGTATTATTTCGAACGACGGGTCGAGCTGGTCGCTGGCATCGTCCGCGCGCCAGCAATCGACCTTGCAAATCCCGATCTACTGGCAGCGCATATCCATGCCGAGTGGCTGGCGGCGGCGGAACAGGGTTTAGGCAAATCCATTCCCGACAATCTGGACATGGAAGCAGACGGTCTGCCTGTCTGTGACAGGCTGCGTGCTGCCTTCGCGCGCGCCAGCGGCGACATCGTGGCGCAGACCCGAGCGCTTCGTATCATACGATCGGCTTTACCGACTGCCGGGCCGAACGATGTCGGTGACCCGGAGATGTTTGTCGCCGACCGCTGGCGCGACGCGGAGAGCCGGTTTGGCGCGGCGTTCGGGCGCTGGCGAACGTTGTACAATTCGGCACATCAGGAACGTGAGGCCGCCGCTTTGATCGGCCGGCGGACCGGCCTTTCCGCAGTTGATCGGGCCGACGCGCGCCGGCGATATGATGCGGCCGATCGGCAGGTGCAGTTGTTGGAAACTGGCACGTCGTCGTCGGGTTCCGATTTCTACTCCTATCGCTATCTCGCAACCGAAGGCTTCCTACCCGGATACAATTTCCCCAGGCTGCCGCTCTACGCCTTCATCGACGCTGAGAGATCCTCAACCGTTCTTCAGCGCCCACGTTTCTTGGCAATTGCCGAGTTCGGACCGAACAGCCTCGTCTATCATGAGGGCAAGGCATATCGCTGTAACCGCGCCAAGCTACCAGCCGGGTCGCGCGGCGAGAGCGGGCTGCTGGGCACTCGGACGCTGACTTGCTGCCAATCGTGTGGTGCGGCACACGATGAGGATACGCAGGAGCGTTGCGTCGTCTGCGGCGCTGGACTGACGACCGAAGGGCGGATCGCCGATCTCTTCCGGATCGACAATGTTGATGCAGTACCGGGTGCGCGGATCACCGCCAATGACGAGGATCGCCAGCGTCGTGGCTTCGAGATACGCACAATCTTCCAGTGGCAAGGCAATGGGCAACAGACGCTGACGTTGGCAGCGGAGGGCGCTGAGTTGCTGACGCTTCGTTATGGCCCGCGCACAGCGCTGTCACGGGTAAACCTTGGCTTGCGGAGGCGCGCAGCCAAGGAGGTTCATGGCTTCGACATCGATACCATCACCGGGCGCTGGCTGAAGAACGAAGCCAAAGGAGAGGACGAAGGCGCCGACCCGAAAGGTGCCAGGCGCCAGACGATCGTGCCGGTTGTTGAGGACACGAAGAACGCGCTGCTAGTGCAATTTGCGTCAGCGCTTGCCCTCGATGATCGACAGATGGCGACAGTGCAGCATGCGCTGGTTCGAGCGATCGAGACCGAGCACGTACTGGAAGCGGGCGAAATGCTCGGTGAACCGCTGCCGACGCGCGACACACGGAATGCGATACTGCTCTACGAAGCATCCGAAGGCGGGGCCGGCGTGCTCAAGCGATTGATGGATGGCGCCGATCGCTGGCGGACTCTGGCGACAACTGCGCTTGACCTTATGCACATGGAAAGAACCAAAGACGAAGGCTGTAAGGCGCTGGTCGATCGCACTGACGCCTGTGTCGACGGTTGCTATCGCTGCCTGCTCTCATATTACAATCAGCCTGACCACGAATTGATCGCGCGTCGCGACGAAGGCGTTCGTTCTCTCCTGGACGCCCTCTCCCGGTGCACTGAGACTGGAAACGGAGATGCGCGTAGAGAAGATTCGTGGCTCGCCGCACTGGTGGAATGGGATGCGCCAGCGCCCGTAACGGAGACGATTGCCGGCGCCAGTTATCCTTTGTGCTGGCCCAATTTGATGGCGATGGCCGTTACCGGAACGGCCAACCCTGCGCTGGTCGCGCGTTGTTCGGAGCTTGATCGCGATCTGATTGAACTGCCCGAAAAGGCCGGCGCGACTATGCCGCCCGCGCTGGCGCGAGTACTTGGAGTATCCGCGTGAATCCTTCTCAGTTGCAGACCGGCGATTTAATCGCCGCGCGGGGGCGTGAATGGATCGTGCTCGGCAAACCGGATGATAGTCTCCTCCGCGTGCGTCCGCTGTCGGGATCGGAGGAGGACGCGATAGTGATCGCCCCGGCGTTGGAGGCGACACCGGTTACAACCGCGTCATTCGGCCGACCAACCGCCGAACAGCTCGACACGCAGGACGCCGCTCGGCTGCTCGCTGATGCATTGCGCTTATCGCTCAGGCGAGGCGCGGGGCCGTTCCGCAGCGCCGCGCATCTCGGCGTTGAACCACGCGCCTATCAGCTCGTGCCGCTACTGATGGCCTTGAGGTTGGAGGTAAAGCGATTGCTGATCGCCGACGACGTCGGCATTGGGAAGACGATCGAGGCGGGGATAATCCTGCGCGAGTTGCTCGATCGCGCCGAGGTAGATCGCTTCGCAGTGCTGTGTCCTCCGCATCTCGTCGACCAGTGGATCGGGGAGCTCGCTGAGAAGTTTGATATCGACGCGGTCGCCGTCACTTCCGCGCGCGCGCGGTCGCTTGAGCGCGGCCTCGCGCTGTCCGACAGTATCTTCACCGCCTATCCTTATACCGTCGTCAGCCTCGACTACATCAAGGCGGAAGGCCGCCGCGATGAATTTGCGCGTGCCTGTCCGGATTTCGTTATCGTCGACGAAGCACATGCGTGCGTCGGCGGCAGTGAGAAGGGTACACAGCAGCGCTACGCGCTGCTTGAACGGTTGGCAGAAAACGAGGGACGGCACCTACTGTTGCTCACCGCGACACCCCACAGCGGGAACCAGGACGCCTATGCCCGGCTTCTCAGCTTGCTTCATCCAGACTTGGCGAGTGGTCCAGATTCACCGGATCGCAACGCCGTTGAGCGCTATCGTCGTCGTCTGGTCCAGCATTTCGTCCAGCGTCGTCGACCCGATATCGAGGGATTGTGGGGTGACGTCCGCGCCTTCGCCAAGCCCTTGGCGGCCGACGCACCGTATACGCTTACCGGCGATTTCCTGACGTTTCAGGAAGACGTGCTCGACTACTGCGTCGACATCGCGATCCGAGCCGATGGAGAGCGCGCGCGGCGTCTCGCTTTCTGGGGGACGCTCGCCTTAATGCGCTGCGTCGGATCATCACCAGCCGCCGCTGCCAGCGCACTTCGCAACCGGCTGGACGGGATGGCGGAGGAAGAAGCGCTGGAGCCAATCCTGTTTGATGCGGCCGAAGGCATGCTGTCGGATAGCGACGTCGAACCGGCAACGGCAGTTGACGGCGAGGAACTGGCCGCTCTCGGATCGCTGATTGCCGCCGCCGATAGGCTGGCCGAGCGCGCCAGCGAGGACCCAAAGGTGCGCGAGCTGATCCGCCAGCTGAAGGTGCTGATCGACAGGGGCGCGCGGCCGGTCGTGTTCTGCCGCTTCATCAAAACCGCCGAGGCGGTGGGCGCCGCACTGTCCGTCACATTTAGAAAACACACGGTAGACGTTGTCACCGGCCGCCTAACTCCCGACGAGCGGCGCGCACGGATCGACGCGATGGAGGACCATCCCGAACGGATCCTGGTCGCGACCGACTGCCTGTCGGAAGGCATCAACCTTCAGAACCTGTTCAACGCCGTGGTCCACTATGACCTTAACTGGAATCCGACCCGCCACCAGCAGCGCGAGGGACGGGTCGACCGATTTGGGCAGCGCGCGGAGAACGTGTTTTCGGTGATGATGTTTGGCGCCAATTCCGCGATCGACGGCGCAGTGATCGATGTCATCACGAAGAAGGCCCAACGCATCGCGCGGGAGACCGGCGTTGTTGTCCCAGTGCCCGAGGATTCGGCGAGTGTCACCAGCGCTCTGATGAAGGCGATGCTCCTTCATTCGAACCGACCCCGCGCGCAGGGGACGTTCGACTTCGGCGGCGTCGATGCGCAGCTCGAAACCGAGTGGCGCGATGCGGAGGTGAACGCGCGCAAGAGCCAAACCCGCTATTCCCAGGCTTCGCTCAGGCCCGAGGAGGTCCTGCCTGAATGGCAAGGAATGCGGGCGCTGACCGGCGGCCCGCAGGAGGTCGAACGCTTTACCCGTCGCGCCGTCGCGCGCTTGAATGCCCCACTGGGCGAAGTGGGCGAGCATTGGCGCGTTCACTACGATCGCTTGCCTCCGCAGCTGGCAGAGCGGTTGGCGGCGCGAGGGTTCACCGGGACGCGAGCGATCAGCTTCGCCGACATGGCGCCACCCGAGGTGGCGTATGTCGGGCGCGTCCATCCACTGGTCGCGATGTTAGCGGAGAACATGGCCGAGGGCGCGCTCGATCCACGCGGTCGGCCGGACGACGCACCGCTGGGCCGTGCCGGAGCCTGGCGGACACGTGCTGTTAGTCGCGTGACTACGGTGCTGCTGATGCGCCTCCGGTTCACGATGGTGACGAGCGGACGTGCCAACCGCACACTATTGGCCGAGGAGGCGACCGCTTTAGCCTTCGAGGGACCAGGAACTGATGCGGTCGCGTGCGGTCCCGAAGCACTTGCGTTGCTCGAACCCGAGGCTAGCGGCAATGTCGAGCGCGTGGTGATCGCGCGGCGCATCGGCGAGGCGTTGGATCGGCTCGGCGGTTATGATGCAGCGATCCGCGGTTATGCGCATGACCGAGCACGCGCACTGAGCGAGGACCATCAGCGCGTGACCGAGGCGGCGCGCGGCGGTCTCACCACCGAAGTGTCGCCAGTGCTGCCGGCCGATATTATTGGCCTCTATGTGCTCATCCCGGAGGCCAGTTGATGGCCCGTCAGAATCGTCGCCCCGCTGAACTCGGTCTCGACGCGATCCAGATTGAAGGTGGCCTGATCGCCCCGGAACAGGTGGCGAAGATTGCCGCAACGGAGCGCAATGCGAAGACCGCCGCCGATTATGATTGCCCCAAAGGCACCAGCTTGGGTGACGAGATCGCGCGCTACTTTCGCATCGGTCAGGCACACTGGCAGGCGTATAACCGGATTGACGCGCCGACCCTCACGCAAACGGCAAAGTTCGCGCACGACCTGCTTGCCGAGGCGTTCGGTTTCACCGATCTCACCGGGCCGATCGATCATCGGCAGGGCACCCGGCGTTATCGCATCGCGTGGGAGGCACAGAGCGGGCGCGTGCCCGTCATCGTTGCTGCTGCCGTGCCGGAAGGCGACGGATTTGCCAAGGCACTGCCCGAATTCGGCGATGGCCCGGACGGCCGAGCGAAGCGCAACCCGGTCGTGCTGCTTCAAGACTGGCTTAACCACACCGACCGCGCCCTCTGGGGCCTTGTCTTCGCGGGTGATCGTGTCCGCCTCATGCGTGACAATGCGAGCCTCACTCGCGCAGCGTGGATCGAAGCGGACCTGGGCGCCATGTTCCGAGACGAGATGTTCGCGGACTTCACCGCTTGGTGGCTGCTGATGCATGCCAGCCGCTTTGGGATTTCGGACACACCCCCTTCCAGCGCACCACTCGAAAAATGGCGTGAAGAGGGGCAGAAGCAGGGCACCGCAGTCCGAAACCGGCTCCGCGAAGGAGTTGAGACAGCGCTGAAGGTACTCGGCCAGGGGTTGGTTGAAGCGAATCCGGAGGTGAAGGCAAGGATCGAGGACGGAACGCTGACGCTCCCCGCACTGTTCGAGGAACTGCTGCGTACGGTTTATCGTTTAATTTTTCTCGCGGTCGCCGAGGATCGCGACTTGCTCCACCCGCGCAACGTCCCGCAGAAAACGCGCGCGCTTTACGCCGATAGTTACGCCTTCTCCTTCTGGCGTGAGCGGTCAGCACGGCGGGCCGCTTACGATGCGCACAACGATGCGTGGGAGGGGATGAAGGTCACGCTCGCCGCGCTTGAGCAAGGCCAGCCTCTACTCGGCCTGCCCGCGCTCGGCGGACTATTCGCCCGGGCCGGCGCCCCCACTCTGAACGCGGCGCGCATTCCAAACCGGCGCTTCCTGACCGCGATCTACAATCTCGGCTTCATCACAGTCGATTCCATGCGCACCCGAATCAACTGGCGCGACATGAAGACCGAGGAGCTGGGCAGCGTTTACGAAAGCCTACTGGAGATACGTCCGTTTCTCGCCCCGAACGGAGACTTCACGCTCGATAGCGGAGCCAAGGGCAACGATCGGAAGACGTCCGGCAGCTACTACACTCCGGACAGCTTGGTCGAGACGTTGCTTGATAGCGCGCTTGATCCGGTGCTGGCGAAGGCGGAGGCCGAGGGTGGGGTTGATGCGATCCTGGATCTGCGGGTCATCGACCCCGCCTGCGGTTCCGGCCATTTCCTCCTCGGTGCCGCACGGCGGATGGCGGACAAAGTGGCCGAGCTGCGTGACCCGGACGCGCCTGACCGGCAGATGGCCCTACGCGATGTCGTAAGCCGCTGCATTCACGGCGTTGATCGCAACCCGATGGCGGTCGAACTCGCGAAGGTGGCGCTGTGGATCGAGAGTGTCTCCCCAGGGCAGCCTTTGGGCTTTCTTGACGCCAATATCCGATGCGGTGATGCGCTGCTTGGCGTGTTTTCGCTGAAGGCGCTTGAGGAGGGTGTGCCTGACGAAGCGTTCAAGCCGCTGACCGGCGACGACAAAGCGGCGGCCAAATACTATCTTCAACAGAACAAGGCCGCGAAGAAGGGCCAGGGCCAGTTCGATTGGTCGGGCGGCGGCGGAGCGATGCCGCCGAAGCGGTTGGCTGCTAACCTGTCGAACATCAAGGCGATGCCCGAAGAGACAGTGCGTCAGGTTGAGGAGAAAAAGCGCCGTTACGAAGCGTGGCGACATGACCCGGCACGCTATGCGACGCGCGTCGCCTGTGATCTTTACACTGCTGCATTTTTGCTGCCAAAGACCGAGATACCGATCCACCACGGCCGCAACATGGTGCCGACCACGGCCGACGTGCTCACGAAACTAGGTGGCGGGCAGGTCTATGGTCCGCTTGAGGCGACAGCGGTTGATGCGGCCGGCTTTGCGCGCGTGTTGCACTGGCCATTGGCATTTCCCGATGTGATGGTCGAGCGCGGCGGGTTCGATGTGGTGCTGGGCAATCCCCCATGGGAGCGGATCAAGCTTCAGGAGCAAGAGTTCTTCGCTGGGACCGAGATCGCCGACGCGCCCAACGCTGCGGCACGGACGCGGATGATCAACACGCTCGCCACCGCGACGCTGCCGAACGGCGAGCCCGATGCAGCGCAGCGCGCGCTGCATGCGGCCTTCGGCATGGCTAAGCGCGTCGCAGAGGCGATGAGCCTGTTCGCTCGCGTGCCCGGCGATAGCGGCGGCCGCTATCGCTATACCGGCACGGGCGACGTCAACACCTATGCGCTGTTCACGGAACATTTTCTGAATCTGATGCGCGAGGGCGGTCGAGCTGGGGTGATCGTGCCGACCGGCATCGCCACCGACGCCACGACCGCGCCGTTCTTCGGGTACCTCGTCGACAAGCGCTTCGTTCGATCGTTGTTTGATTTTCGAAACATCGGATTTTTTGAAGGAGTTGCGCAGTCACAAGGCGTCAGATTTGCTTTGGTCACGTTGGGCAAGGACAATGACCAGTCAGACCCACAATTTGCCTTTAAGCTGGAAGCGATTGGCCAGTTAGAGGATCATCGCCGGCACTTCACCTTATCTCCAGACAGCATTCGGAATATAAACCCGAATACCGGAAATTTGCCGATCTTTAGATCAAAAATGGACGCAAAGCTGAGCGCCTCGATCCAGCAACGCGTTCCCGTTCTGATTGATGACAGCCGGGATGGTGTGGGAAACCGCTGGAGTGTTCAGTTCATGCGCATGTTTGACATGGCAACCGATAGCGGCTTGTTCCGCACCGCTGAGCAATTATCGGCAGATGGCTGGTCGCGCGACCGCGGCGATTGGGTGCGCGACGGCATTCAATCGCGCCAAGCGGCGATCGATCTCTTAGGAAGCCGGGACGCACAGCATCAAGATCTCTCGGTCGATAGTGTTGCCGGCGAGCGATACGTCCCATTATACGAAGCAAAGATGATTCATCAGTACAATCATCGCCATGGGGATTACGCTCTCGCAACGATTGTTCCCGGGAAGGACCCAAGGCAAATTCCGCAAGCCAATCTTTCACTGGAGAATAGGAAAAATTACGACGTTACGCCGCGATATTGGTTGCCGAGTTCGAGTGTCGACAACCGATTATCCGGCGCTGCGTGGAAATATAACTGGTTGATTGGCTGGAGAGACATAACGAGTGGTATAGATGAGAGGACGCTTATTTCCGGAATAATACCGAATTTCGGTTGCAATGATAAGTTCCTCTTGGCCATGCCGCACGGCGACGCGAATCTTGTCGTTTGTTTCTACGCGTGCCTAAATAGCTTGGCCTGTGATTATCTTGCCAGACAAAAGCTTGGTGGAACGAGTTTTAAGTATTTCGTTTTTAAGCAACTCCCCATCCTGCCCCCGGCCGCTTATAACGAAGCCGATCTCACCTTCATCGTTCCGCGAGTGCTCGAACTCACCTATACCAGCCGTGCGCTGACCCCTTTCGCGCGCGATCTCGGTTATGAAGGCGCGCCGTTCGACTGGGATGAGGATCGCCGCGCGCAGCTTCGCGCCGAGCTCGATGGCTGGTACGCGTTAGCCTATGGCCTCACCCGCGACGAACTGCGCTACGTGCTTGATCCCAAGGATGTGATGGGCGCTGATTATCCGAGCGAAACCTTCCGCGTTCTCCAGAAGAACGAACAGTCAAAATACAGCGAATACCGTACCCGGCGTCTCGTGCTGGGCGCCTATGACACGCTGGTTACTGCAATGCCGGACACCGCCGCCGTGCCTGACGGACAATGGCAATATCAAATCACCGATGAGTTGGACGTGCGTCATCTGATAGCGGGCTTGGCGCGGCGTATGCGTCAACCTCGTCCAGTGCGCGAGATGGTTCAAGCCTTCGTGTTTGCTGCCCGCCCACATCTTCTAATGAGGCACCTCGATCCGACACGGCAAGCCGAATGGCGGCGGCTTGTCGGCGCGGACGCCGATCTTCCGATTGCCGCTAACGTGGTCGGCATCGCGTCGGCCCAGCTGGGCCGTTTCACCGAAGCCCGTACCAGGCTCACTGCAGATCGGGCCTTAAGGTACGATGCGGCGACCGCGACTTGGGATCGAGGCGCCGCGATCTATGACCTTGCGCTCCCGCCTTGGGTAGAAGGCCGGGCTGATTTCGTCTGGCATGCCATGCGTGCCATATCGCTAGATGCAGCGGCCAATGCGCTGCCACAGGAGGAGCAGACCTTCCTTGCCCGCGCGATCGCTGCCTGACCTGTTCACCGCGTCACTTAGCGCGATCACCCCAACAGTAGGGCGCGATGGCCCGCGACTATGGGTGAAGCGGCTGATTATCTGGAGCGAACCGGGAGAGGTGGTCCGGGACATCAGCTTACGACCTGGCCTCAACATCATTTGGTCGCCCGATGCCGATGCTGACGGGAACCGCATGGGTCATGGCGGCGGGAAGACCAGCCTATGCCGGTTGATCCGATACTGCCTTGGCGAGGACAGTTTCGGTTCGCACGATCAACGCCAACTCATCGCAGCGGCGCTGCCGAACGCCAATGTGGGCGCCGAGGTGATCCTGGACGGCAAGCTCTGGGTCGTCGTTCGCCCCATCGGCAATCCTCGCGGCCGACATCTCGCGCAGATCGGCGGCGTGCTCGATACCGCCTTTCAAGGAGAGATGCCAAACACCGGCATATCCCCCCTGCGCCAAGCGATCACGCAGGCAATCATGCCCGTTGCTGTGCCACATATGCCGGTCGGTAGCGCAGCCGATGAAGGCTGGGAAGCGGCGCTCGCGTGGATTAGCCGCGATCAGGAATGTCGTCTGCTCGACCCATTGACCTGGCGCTCGCCAGACACGCAGTCACGATCCCCGTCGCGAAACCTTTCGCGAGCGGAACGTCTCACGGTGGTTCGGCTGCTATTGAATGCTCTGCAACCAGCCGAAATCGAGGCCGCGCGCATTGCGCAAGGACATGAGCGCGCGGCCGGGCTAGCTGTGAAGCGTCGAGAACGGACTGAATGGGTCAGGGATGATGTCGGGCGTGGCTTGGCCGAAACTTTCGGAGGCGACCCCACAGAAGAGAACGTCGCGGATCTATGGTCGCTGAATGCCAAGGCCGTTCTAGAAGCCGCAGAGACCAAGCTCGACCCTGACATAGAAGCCAAGCTCAAGCTTGCCCTGGACGCGGTTGCCGAGAAGCGGACGGTCGTCGCGAAGGCAGAGACGCGGTTGGAAGTCATCGATGCCGAACTGGCCGGGCTCAGCGAAATACAACGGGTGTTGGGCAATCAACTTGCTCGCGCCGAGACAAGCGTGCGTGATGCTGAAAATCCCCGATGCCTGGCATGTGGGCAGTTAATTCCGGCCGAGGCGCAGGAATATATCGATCAGCAGATCGCGATTAAAGACGAACTGGTGAAGGAAAGAGAGGCTGCCGAGGCTAAGCAGGTTGGCCTTCGGGCGGAGCGGGACGGCTTGAAGTACAGCGTTGCCGCTGATCGTCAGGAGTTCGCGCGTCGTGAAGCCGCCGCAACGATTCTACAGCGTACGGCTGGCGATCAATCGCAACGCGTTTCCGCCGCCAAAGGATATGTAACCATGACGGCCCGCTATGGCATGTACGAGGGGGAGATCGCCCGCATCGATAAGGAGATTGCGAAGGAGCAGGAGGCGTACGCGACGGCGCTGCGTCAGGTGACTGAGCTGCGGCGGGCGTCGCAAGCCGTGATAGCTCGCGTTTCCGAACATTTCGACGCTGTCATCCGGTTTCTGATTCCAGATGGCGCGCGGGGGACAGTCTCGCTCGACGATAGCGGCATTCATCCGCGGGTGATTCAACATGGCAACCTGACGACGGCAGCGGTGGATTCACTCAAGGTCGTAGCGTTTGACCTTGCCGCCCTCATCCTGACGATAGAGGATAATACACAACTGCCGGGCTTCTGGCTGCATGACAGCCCTCGGGAGGCTGACCTTGGCCTGCACCTCTATCACCGGCTGTTCGAACTTGCGCTCATGCTGGAGCGGCTCAGCGATACGCCGCTGTTCCAGTACATCGTGACGACTACAACGGAGCCGCCTGACGAATTACAGGAAGAGCCTTGGTTGCGACTGGAGCTAAGAAGCGCGCCGCAGGAACATCGCCTCTTTCGGCGCGATCTATGATGGGTGCCGCCGCTGTGGCGGCGAGTACCGCTGCCCGTCTACGCTCGATACCGTTCGCCGCACGCTCCGAACTCGTCGAAGCGGCATGGAATCACGGCTATCGCGCTCAGCGGGGTGAGGCGGACGGATGGTTGTTTTTCGCCTCGGCGGAGGGTGTGCCGGGCGAGATCGCGTTGGCAGTGGCGGATAGCGGATCGGCGTGGTTCCTATCGGTGGAGCATCCGGGTGTCGCCGCCGAACTCAATGCGCCCCACGCGGCACCTCCCGCAGGCAACGGATGCGCCGCCTTCGGTTTTGCCACGCAGGTCGAACTACGTCGCGCGCTCTCACGCGTGTTTGATCTCGCAACAAGCCTGCCGACCCTGCCGCTCAGCCAATTCGAGGAAGGGATCGCTGGCCTGGGTGATTCCGAGGTAGACCGCATCGTCCGGCAACGGGTCGGCCAGGACGTCTTCCGGGCTGCGCTTATGGTCTATTGGGAGGGGCGTTGCGTGGTGACCGGCATCGCCGAACCCGCCCTGCTACGGGCGAGCCACATCGTACCTTGGGCGAAATGTACGAGCGATGCCGAGCGCCTTGACGTTCACAATGGTCTGTTGCTTGCCGCCCACTGGGATGCGGCATTCGACGCCGGTCTTGTGAGCTTCGATGATGCGGGAGCGGTACTGGTGCGCTCCAGCCTTGATGCCGCGACGCTTACCGCGCTAGCGCCGGAGCGTGTGGGCTCGCTGATGCTAACGGAGGCGCATCGGCGGAAGCTCATATGGCATAGACAACATTTTGGCTTTTAGGCAGCGACAGAAATTTTCGGGCGCCGTTCAACTTGAGAGTACCAAGTTGGCCGAGGCCGGATAAAAAAATCCCAACGGTCTGTTGGCACTGATGTTGGTATCGCATCGAACGATCCAAATATTAATTCATTAAATCAAATATTTAATTGATACCTCCCAGTCCTCTTCTGGCACCATTTTGTCCTAGGCCTTGAAAAGCCTAGGAATTGGCGGAAAACCAAGGCTTTTTACAAGCGTCTAGTACAAAGGTACGAGGACGGCAGCCTATGTGTTCCTATCTCCACCGCGCTCCGAATGGGGTCTATTATTTCCGCATGGGGATACCTGCGGACCTGCGCCCCTTCATGGCTGGCAAGCGAGAGATAAAGCGTTCGCTCGGTCTGAAAGAAAGGGAAGCGGCCAAAAGCCTCATTCCCGATATGACAAAAACGGCTTACGGCCTGCTGAAACAAGCGGAGCGCGATAGAGCCGCTGCAACGTCTGCCCCATCGCCGATGCCGCCCAAGTCGCCCCGCCAGATCGACCGGGAGCGTGATTGGTGGGAGCGGGAGCAAGAGCAGGCCGCTTTTGTCGCTGAGGAGTTGTTCGCCGCTGATATGGAAGCCGAGAAGCTTGCCCCGGTAATGGATGCGCTTGCGGAGGGTCGCGAGCCAGATGCCGCCCCGGCTGACATAGCAAGGGCCGCCCGGCTCCAAATCCTAGACGAACGAGAGAACGCCGAGCTTGATCGCAAGGCCCTCTTAGCGAGCGTGGTGAAGCGCTATGGTAAGAATAGCCGCGCATCGGAAAACCAAAATCAGGCTGTTGAGTGCAGCGACGATGCTGACACCGAGAACGGGGAGGGCATTTATCTCGACACGGATATCCTGAACGGGTGGGCTGCTGAGCGTAAACCGTCGCCTCGTGGCAAGGATGCCTATTGGCGGGACGCCAAGCTGTTCAATTCCATGATGGGCCGTAAGTCCGTCGAGCTTATCACCAAGTCCGATGTGATGGCCTACAAGCGCAAGCTGATCGCGGACCCGGCTCGCTCGCAGGTTAACGTGAGGGACCGGCTGGCCTATCTGCGGACCCTGCTCGAATGGGCTGCCCAAGAGGATATAGTTCCCGTCAACGTGGCCCGCGACGTGAAGATGGCCGTTTCTGAGCGGGGCGAGAAGCGCAAAGATTTCTCCACCGATGATCTGAATGCCCTGTTTGCTGGCCCGGTTCATGCCACCGGCTATCGACCCAAGGGCGGATATGATGAGGCTGTCTATTGGCTGCCTCTCATTGCCCTGTTCATGGGAGCGCGACGGGAAGAGCTCGGCCAGCTTCGGGTGCAGGATATCAAGCCCGTCGCCTACGTGGACGATGACGATCAGCGGAAGGAGGTTTGGTGTATCGACATTACGGATACGCCGGATGACGATGTGCTGCCGAACCAGATCAAGAATGAAGCGAGCAATCGCCTTGTCCCGCTGCATCCAAAACTGATCGAATTAGGTTTCATCGATTATGTGACCAAGCTGCCAGATCAAGCGGGCCGCGCATTCCCCGGCTTAAAGCCCGTTGGAATTGGCAAAAAGCTTACTGACAAGGTGGGCCAGTGGTTCAGTCGGTACAAGCAGGAGTGCGGTATTGAGGACAAGGCCAAGGTCTTTCACTCTTTCCGCCATACGTGGAAAACTCATGCCGTAGACGCCGGTATTCCCGAACGGGTGTGCCGACAGTTTCAGGGGCATGAGGGCAAGGACGCTGCCGATAAGTACGGGGCAGCGCCATCAATGCGGGTGCTGGTTGCAGCAATTGCGTCCTACCGAATTCCTGGCATTGAAATCGCAAAGCCTTGAAGGCCGAACATACAGATACCCAAGAACGCCCTAGCCAGCCCCGTGAGACGCGGACAGGGTGCGGGTGGGTATCCTAAAGGGCGGTGAGGGGCATCGCCTGACCTCTCGGCGGTCTGACAAGCTCGCTGCCTGAAACGGCGGTGATCCCGCGCACGTTCGGGACGCCACGCAAACGCAACTTTGATTGAGACTCGCGGACCTTCACCTTGCTAGTCTTGTGTGGCTTAGGAGGGGTCGCGAGCATGCGCTTTAGCGCTGCCTCACGCCGGGCCGTGGTTTGATCATCAGGGTAGGTGTCTATGTCGTCCGATTTCATCGCCGTTACCAATCCGTTCTCAGGGGCGAAATTCAAAATCGAGCGAGCATACTATCACATCGAGAGCCTTGCGACACAGACCTACGAATACGGCTTAGAAGCGAAAGTTGAGTTCGGGACGCTTTCTGCGGGGCGCGACCGCCAGGTCAACTTTGTACCGCCACCACCTGCGGACATCGGGTGCATCGTAGGCGATGCGGCTCACAATTTGCGTTCTTCTTTAGATATTATGGTTTGTGATGTTGCGCGGATGAAAGGTCGCTCTACAAAAAATGTACGATTTCCCTTCGGAACGGATAAAGTTCATTTCGATGGTAGATTACGTGATACTGGTTTCTCAAAGATAGATAGTGTTATGACTGAAATAGTTCAGTCTCTTGAGCCATTCCCGTCTGGAAACAAATCACTACGCGATCTCCATGATCTTGATATACAAGATAAGCATGAATTGCTTGTCCCAGTATTTTTCAAGTCTGCCGCGCTGATGCAACCGGGGGCGTATGTTGCTGCGGGATATGCGCAGACTTTAAATCAGCTCATTGAGCAGCACGGCATACCGAGAGCCAAGTCTATCGGAAAATGCGTCCCGGTGCTTTACGGGGACACCCATGGAACTACCATTGAGATTGATGGCGTTGTAAACTACTCACCAATCTTAGGGGACATGCCTCGCGAAGTTACTATCAAACACGGAGAATTTGTTTTCTTCGGAGATGATACTGATCCATTGAACTTCATGCGGCCGTTACCGGGCATCATGCCTTTGGTGTTCCCCGACGCAGACTTCCCTTTTGCCGGAAAGCCTGTCCTTGAAACACTGGAAAATGTTGCTAAGACTGTTTCTGAAATCTTGGAGCTCTTCATCGTGAAGTTCGCGGCCGGGAATTAGAAACCCACGACGGCGCCACTCCGCCACAATTATTCTATCTCGCGTGGTGAAACCGTCAACTATATCGCCAGCCTGCTCCAAATCTTGTATCACTCAAACATACTCAGCAAAGTACATAATTGCCATACGCGCTGCCAGTGCTGCTAGTGCGTCGTCTAAGGCTAGGTAGCTGACTTGCCGTCGCGCGACATCGCTTCAAAGCTCAGCCGCGCGCAATAAGTCCGCAGCGGAACCTTCGAGTGCAGCGGCGATCTTAAGCACGTTTAAAAGTGTTACGTTGCGCTCTCCCCGCTCAATTTTTCCCAAGTGACTACGATCAATCCCTGCGGCGTCAGCTAGCGATTCTTGGGAGAGACCGCGCGCCTTCCGTGCCACCCTCACGGCGTCACCTAGGCGTTTCAATAGCCCATTTTCATCCTGATGACCGGCGACCCTTGGCACACATCAGCGGTCGGCTGCCTTAGTTTATATCGCTACGGTATTTACGACCCATCGCGCAAAGGCTATCGTTTGGCCGCAGAGTGGGAGCAGCACGTGCTTAGTTTTCAATCTATGGCAATTTTGGCGCTTGCAATCTGGATCGGGTGGGGTTGGGTTCGGCTGGGTCGCTCACGATACCATCAAGCCAAAGCGGACGAAATTGCGGCATTGGAGAACGATTTAGCTTTGCTCTTATGCCAAGCTCGCGAGGAATTGTCGTCCGAACAAATCGCTGTTCTCACGGCAGAACTTAAAGAAATCAAGGATATAGAGTCGCGTATGCAAATGCGAGGGGCTGGGTATTGGGAGGCTAGAAACGTTACACTACGGGGTGCGAGACGAAGCGTAGCCAACCACCTTCTGCTCGAGAGAAGTCTGCCCGATTAACACTGAAGCTCAAACTAATCGCACGCCGGAATTGTCCAGCCCGCCCATCGGAGCGCGTCGATAAGCGACGGGAACTCGTGAATCGCCTGCTTCAATCCCTCAAAATCAAGCTTGGACAGGTCTGGCTCGGTGTATCCATCGGGAAAGGTAATCTCTAACCGACCCATGGCCCAGCGCTTGGCGACGAGCCCGAAGAAAGTTTGCTCTTCACATCCGCCAGCTCGCTCCGCTCGTTCTCGTCGCTGTAGATCAGCGACACTATCGCGACTTCTGATCACGACGGGTGCCAAACCTTCCTTCATCCGAGTAAAGTTCGAAGCGCTTCTGGCCAAGTGGCAACCGTAGCAGGAACGATCGCGCGTTCGCTTTTTGAAGCTCCCGCAATTGCCGCACGCCCTATCAAAATCAATGTAGAGGGAGGCACCGCCGAGGAAGGCTGAGAACCTTGCCGAACTCGCAACACGTGCTTTAAGTGCCTCTGCAAACGCCGGATCGGCCCGGCATAGAAGCCGCTGCCTTTGATCAAGTTTATTGGCTCGTGGCTGACGTTGATGGAGGGCGAAGCGCGGGTCGTATCGAGGGCGTCGGGGGCTATCGTCCATTGCGAAGCCGTTGAATGCGGAAGGAGACTGGCATTTCTCGCCCCATGTCACCGCCTCGGGGATGCGCGGGCTTACGCGACTTAGTTATGGACCCGGCTGAAACCGTCATTGTGCGCCCCGCTTGTGCTTCAATGAAGGTTCAGCCTTCCGATCGATCGCAGGAAAAATATCGTAGAGATCTTTGAATGCTTTTTCCATCGCAAGGCGTAGCAGTCGTTCGTATTGCAATTCAACAATGAAGCTATCGTGAATGGGCAACACCACAATATCTTGTTCCTCCATGCTTTTTATGACGTGAAGGGCTAAAATGCTATCTTCGTATTGAAGCCGAATACCCTCCCCAGTTCCAAACCACTTTTCGATACCAACAAGATTACGAGTCAGCGCAGATAGATACTGTTTGAAGCCGACGCGACCGAGGATCTCTTTATCGCCCGCTGCCGCCCGGAGCATGAGGCGTTTTGTCGAATCGGTTTCCCGTCTATTTAATAACCTGTTGAATGTACGCTTCCCCAGATTTCGCATCGCTTGCGATTTCCATGGTTCTACGAGATATGGATCACTCGGCATAATAGCTCCTGCTCGGCGATAGAGCAGCAGCGGGTGCAGCGCTTTGTAGTCCAGTTCGACGATCGACTCGCCGTTGATGGTGAGAAAAGGCCGCAAGACACGTGGAAGGCTCATCCACCAGCCTCCATAAATTCGGCCCCCGGTCTGCCAATTATATTTGAAAACGCGGTACAGCGAAACGGCCGATAAGTCGCCCGCGTAGCTTCGCTTGCGGAACTTCGCGTCAGCTTCTTCGCCTTCGTCCTCGATCCGCCTAGGCTCAGGACTCGTTGATCAGAGCCAGAAGATGACGGTTGCGGCGAGCGCGATGGCTGAGAAGAAGACGGTTGGGCATCGATCATAGCGTGTGGCGACACGGCGCCAGTCCTTCA
>NZ_JAXOJL010000005.1:0-325343 GCF_036663755.1 Parasphingomonas caseinilytica | reverse complement strand
GGTCGGGGGCCTCGGCGCGCACGTGCTGACGCTGGCCTCGGACGAGGGATTGATCGACGGCGGCCTGAAGCTGCGCACGATGCGCCTGCCCGATGCGTTCCAGGATCAGGACAAGCCCGAACTGCAATATGCCGCCGCCAAACTCGACGCCGACGCCATCATCGATACCGTCCTCACCGCACTCCGACACAATGCTACTGGCGTCGTGGAGGGCGCGCGGGCTTAATCGTCTCGCCCACGGTAGTCGGATTTCAAAATCGACGGGCGCGGCATTGGGAGCTTGCCGCGCCCGTCCTGGGTCTTATCTGCCCAGATAATGTTCCTGCGCGGCATCGGTGCCGTTGATGGCAAGGATCGAGCGGGCGTCGGTCGGATGACGGGCGCGGCCCTTGCCGTCGCTCGCGGCGGCGATGACGCGTTCGAGCAATTCCTGCCCCTCACTCCACCACCCGATTCCGCTGGCGGCGTTAAGATGTCCCTGCGCGCCGGCGTCGATGAAATGACTTCCCCAGCCTACCGCGAGGCTGTGCGCACGATCGATGTCGATCCAGGGATCGTCCTGGCTGGCAACGACGATCGAAGGGAAGGGCAGGGGCGTGGTCGGCGTCGGGCCGAACGCCTTGAGTTCATTCTGCGTCTGGGGACGGTCTACATCCGCCGGAGCGACGAGCAGGGCGCCCGCGACCGGCCAGCCATAAGGCTGGCGCGTCAGTTCCGCCCACCAGGCGACGGCGAGACAGCCGAGGCTATGCGCCGCGAGGATCACCGGAGCCTGCGACTGGCGTATTGCCTGATCCAGTTTCGTCACCCAGGCATTGCGGTGTGGCGTGTTCCACATGCCGAGTTCGACGCGCACCGTATCGGGCCGCGCGCTTTCCCACAGGGATTGCCAGTGCGATGGACCCGAGCCGCCCAACCCGGGAACGGTCAGAATCGTCGGTTGAGCCGGGTCGAACGGTGAAAAGCTTCCCATCGTTTCGTCTCCTTCGGTCGGGGCGAAGGCGTGGCCATCCGTGCTCTAGGGGACGCCGTAGGGCCACGCCTTCCGCCACCGAACGTATTCCCAGTCATTTGATAGGCAATAGCGGTTGCGCCAAAATGAGGGCCGAATGCGCCAGTCGGAATATGGCAAAAAGTTCCTCTCAATTTGTCGCAAATAAGGCTGTGCCGGACGAGGGCTGCGGGGTGCGAAATCGGCCGGGAGCGGTTAGGGGTTTCGCGACTCGAAGGAAGTGCCGTGCCCAAAATCCGTGTCGATCAATTGCTGGTGGATCGCGGGCTGGTGGAAAGCCGCACGCGGGCGCAGGCGCTGATCATGGCCGGGCTGGTATTCGCCGGGACGCGCAAGATCGACAAGCCGGGACAGGCGGTGGCCGACGACGTGGTGCTGGACGTGCGCGGGCGGGATCACCCTTGGGTGTCGCGCGGCGGGATCAAGCTGGCGCACGGTCTTGAGCATTTCGGCTGGGACGTGAGCGGTGTGGTGGCGATCGACGTCGGATCGTCGACCGGTGGCTTCACCGACGTGCTGCTGAGTAAAGGCGCGACGCGGGTCTATGCAGTGGATAGCGGGACCAACCAGCTAGCGTGGAAGCTCCGGCACGACGCGCGCGTGGTGGTACACGAACAGACCAGCGCGCGGATCCTGAAGGCGGCGCATATTCCGGAAGCGATCGATCTGGTGGTGTGCGACGCGAGCTTCATCGGGCTCGCCAAGGTGCTGGAAGTGCCGTTGGGCTTCGTGCGGCCCGGTGGTCGGCTGCTGGCGCTGATCAAGCCGCAATTCGAGGCGGGGCGCGAGGAAGTGGGAAAAGGCGGAGTCGTCCGCGATCCTCTGGTTCATGCTCGGGTGTGCCGCGAGGTGTCGGACTGGTTGGTCGGCAAGGGGTGGACGGTTGCGGGTGTGGTGGAGAGCCCGATCACCGGGCCTGAAGGCAATGTCGAGTTCCTGATCGGGGCGGTGCGGCCCGAGTGACGGCCGATTTCCTTCGCAGGTGCAGAATTCTGTCGCGGCGCGACGCGGCGTCTGCTTCTATATAGGAACATCACGGACGGGAGCTTGAGGCTTGAGGGAAATCGCGTCGAAGCAACAATTGCGACTGGCATTCGCACGCTGGGCGGTGGTGACGGTGCCGCTGATCCTGCTGCTCGGTTTCGCCTCGAGCCGGATGTTCCCCGCCGGATCGGACAATCGCTGGTATGCGATGCTGATAAAGCCGGCTTTCACGCCCCCCGACTGGCTGTTCCCCGTGGCGTGGACGACGATCTATATCCTGATGGGTCTCGCATTGGCGATGATCATCAATGCGCGCGGATCGCGATTGCGCGGACCGGCCATCTTGCTGTTCGTGATGCAATTGATCGTCAATCTGATCTGGAGCCCGTTATTCTTCGGTGCGCATCAGGTTTCTACCGCTTTCATCGCGATCGTGTTGATGTTCGCGTTGGCACTCGGCGCGACATTGTTGTTCGGGCGGATCCGGAGCGGTGCGGCGTGGCTGATGGTGCCGTATCTGGTCTGGCTGGTGCTGGCGGGCGCGCTGAATTTCGAGATCGACCGGCTCAACCCGAATGCGGCGACCCTTGTGCCGTCTTCCGCCACCACCCAGATGACGAATTGAAGACTTAAAAAGGACAGATCATGCAAGCCGACAACAAGATGTTCGACGATTTCGTCAAGTTCGTGAACGGCGCGGCGGGCACGCTGGCCGGCGTGGGCCGCGAAGCCGAGGCCGGCGCGCGCTCCAAGGCGAAGGAATGGATCGGCGGACTGGACTTCGTCTCGCGTGACGAATTCGACGCGGTGAAGGCGATGGCGGCGGCGGCACGCGACGAGGCCGATGTGCTGCGCGCGCGGCTCGATGCGCTGGAAGCCAAGGCTGGCAAGCCGGCCAAGGCACCCAAGACGGAGGCTTGACGCGATCTTTTCCACAACTTTCTCCTGGTCGCCGGCCGTGCCCGTCTTGCGCGGTACGGTTGCTCGCGCCACGCCTTCCCTCAAGTTGGGAGGGGCGAAGTGATGCTCGACGAAGCGGACGATCATGGCGACGATGCCGCGCCGATCGATATGCTGGAAAGCTATTTCGCGGCGCATGGCTGGGAGCATGAGCGTCTCGACGACGAGGTGATCGCCAAGGTCAAGGGCAGTTGGACGACGTACGAACTGCGGGCCTTGTGGCGCGACGAGGACAGCGTGCTGCAGTTCCTCGCCTTTCCCGATATCCGCGTGACCGACGAGCGGCGCAATGCGGTGTACGAGGCGATCGGGCTGATCAACGAGCAGCTCTGGGTCGGGCATTTCGAATTGTGGTCCTCCAGCGGCATCCTGCTGTATCGCCACGCGGCGATGATCGAGGGGGATGGCGACATGTTGTCGCTCGCCTCGGCCGAACTGCTGGTCGAATCCGCGATCGACGAATGCGAGCGCTTCTACCCCGTGTTCCAGTTCGTGATGTGGGGCGGCAAGAGCCCGAAGGAAGCGCTGGCGGCGGCGATGACCGATACGCAGGGCGAGGCGTGACCATCAGGCGTCTGTGGCTGGTCGGCTGCGGGAATATGGGCGGCGCGATGTTGCGGCGCTGGATCGAGACCGGCGCGATCGCGGCGACGGACGTCGATGTGGTCAATCGCACGGATCGTGATCTGCCCGAGGGCGTGAGACAGGCGCGAGACCTGCCCGAAGGGCCGCTGCCCGGCATGGTGATGCTGGCGATGAAGCCGCAGCAGATCGACGAGATCGCGCGCGATCATGCGGCGAGGATCGCGGGTGTGCCGGTGCTGGTATCGATCCTGGCGGGCGTCGAGGAGGCCGCGCTGGCCGCGCGTTTCGACGCAAAGGCGATCGTGCGGGCCATGCCCAATCTTCCGGTTGGGATCGGCAAAGGCGTGGTCGGGCTGCATTCCGATAATGCTTCTGCGGCGGTACGTGACGCGGTGGCGGCGCTGATGGCCCCGCTCGGGCTGGTCGAATGGGTGGCGGAGGCCGGGTTATTCGACGCGGTTACGGCGCTGGCCGGGAGCGGGCCGGGCTTTCTGTATCGCTTCATCGATGCGTTGGCCGATGCCGGGGCTGCGCTCGGATTGCCGGCGGATCAGGCGCAGCGGCTGGCGGTGGCGACGGTCGAAGGCGCGGGGCTGATGGCGGCGGCTGCGAGCGATAGCCCTGCGGCGCTGGCCGACAAGGTGGCGAGCAAGGGCGGATCGACGCGAGCCGGGTTGAATGTGCTGGACGCGGGCGATGCGCTGAAGGTTTTGCTACGCGAGACGCTGGCGGCGGCGGAGCGGCGCAATGGCGAGATGGCTACTGCGGCGCGTTAGAGTGCGATGTAGAAAATCGGAAACTCCATCGTCGCAGAAAAGGGGGTGTTTTGCCTCACCTGATACATCCATTCAGAACGTGATTTGCGTTGTCCCCGATAAAGCTAATTTTATGATGTTGTTGCCTAATTCGGCACAACCGGGAGACAACGGATGAAGAAACTGCGCTACACGATGCCCGCAATTGTCCTGGCTGCAGCGATAGCCTCCGCACCGCAACCTGCGTTCGCTATGCCGACCTGTGAACAGGAAGTGAGCATCCGTTGTCAGGGCTACAACGTGCAGGGGCGTCCGCGCCTCGATATCTATCATAACAGTTACGAGGAATGCGTGGCAGCAGAGCAGCCCATGCGTTGTGGAATTCAGCCTGAGCCTTATGCATCGCTCACGCAACGCTTGGTGGTTGCTGTTCTGCGAGAGGCGGCTCTTTCCGGCTAAAACGAGCCTTGCCGGCTTTTGGCAATTTGGAGTTCAATCAGTTCGGGTTGAGTTGCTTGCTCCGCCTGTCAGCCTGTCGAAGGACGTGTTCGGAACTCGTCCTTCGGCAGGATAAGCACGAACGGGTGCAGGGGGACCAGTTTAGTCTCGCAAACCCTCCACCCTCGGCCGCTCCGATTCCGGGATCAGCCCCTCCAGAACGGCCCAGAAGCCGCCAACCGCCGCCTGGCCTGCGCTGGCGTAAGCGGCAGAGAGGCGTTCGCGCAGGGCGTCGAACAATTGGTTTTCCAGTGCGGTGCCTTCCGCCGATAGGCGCAGCAGGCGCTGGCGGCGGTCGCGTTCGCCGGGGCGGACCTGGATCAGGCCGCGATCGGTCAGTTCGTTCAGGACGCGGCCGAGCGATTGCTTGGTGATCGAGAGCAGGCCGAGCAATTCGCTGACGGTGAGATCGGGCTGACGCGCGACGAAATAGAGCGCGCGGTGGTGCGCACGACCGAGGCCCTGCGCGGCCAGCCCGCGATCGATCGAGCGGGTCAGGTGGCTGTTGCCGAAATAGAGCAATTCCAGGCCGCGGCGCAGTTCGGTTTCGCGGAGGAACAGTGGCGATGCGGAGGGAGTGGGGGAGGCCATGTTGACCCGGTTTGCCATCCGCCTTAGGCGTCCGCAACCCGCTTTGGACGTGCAAATCCTGCATCGCGGCATGATTGACAAGAGGACGCGATGGCCGCCGAGACCAACCCGACATTCGCCTATGAGCCGAACGCGACCCCGGTCGCGGCGAACGAGCGGGCGGCGCGGCTGGTCGATCCCGGCTTCGGGCGCGTCTTCACCGATCATATGGCGGTGATCCGCTTCAGTGACGAGCGGGGCTGGCACGATGCGAAGATCACCGCGCGGGCGCCACTGTCGATGGATCCGGCGTCTTCCGTGCTGCATTACGCGCAGGAGATTTTCGAGGGCATGAAGGCGTATCGCCTCGCCGATGGCGGTACGGCCCTGTTCCGTCCCGAGGCCAATGCGCGCCGCTTCCAGGATTCGGCGCGGCGGCTCGCAATGCCCGAACTGCCCGAGACGTTGTTTCTGGAATCGATCGAGCGGCTGGTGAAGGTCGATCGCGACTGGATTCCGGAGAGCGACGGTGGCTCGTTGTACCTGCGCCCGTTCATGATCGCGAGCGAGGTGTTCCTGGGCGTGAAGCCGAGCGCGGAATATCTCTACATGGTGCTGGCATCGTCGGTGGGGGCCTATTTCAAGGGCGGTGCGCCGACCGTCTCGATCTGGGTGAGCCAGGATTATACCCGCGCCGCGCCCGGTGGCACCGGTGCGGCGAAATGCGGCGGCAATTACGCCACCAGTCTGGTCGCGCAGGCCGAGGCGATCCGCAACGGGTGCGACCAGGTGGTGTTCCTCGATGCGGTCGAACGCCGCTATGTCGAGGAACTGGGCGGCATGAACGTGTTCTTCGTGTTCGCGGACGGCAGCCTGTCGACCCCGCCGCTGACCGGCACGATCCTGCCCGGCATCACGCGCGATTCGATCCTGACGCTGGCGCGTGAGCAGGGCATCACGGTACGTGAGGAACCCTATGCGATCGATCAGTGGCGCGCCGACGCTGCCAGCGGCAAGCTGACTGAAGCGTTCGCCTGTGGCACGGCAGCGGTGGTGACGCCGATCGGCAGTGTCGCCGCACCACAAGGCAAGTTCGAGATCGGCAGCGGCGGGCCGGGGCAATTGACGATGCGCATGCGCGATGCGCTGGTCGCAATCCAGCGTGGCAGCGCGCCGGATGCCAATGGCTGGCTGCATCCCCTCGATATGGGGTGATTTCGGCGGTGTGCGTTTCGGGGCTTTTCTAAGCGAGGCGCGCCGCTATAAGGCCGCCTCGCTGTTGGGGCGTCGCCAAGTGGTAAGGCAGCGGCTTTTGATGCCGCCATTCGCAGGTTCGAACCCTGCCGCCCCAGCCAGATATCCGGGAGGATCACGGAGTTTCGCAGGTTCAGGCGGGGTTATCTTCGCGAAACCGATCGATCTGATGCATGCGTTCGTGCAGGATCGTGACTATGCCGACAGCGCCGTCGGACAAGATACGCCAATAGATGTAGTGTCGCTCATAGCGGCAATAGAAGCCGTCGACTCCAATCTCGCCCGGAACTGCCCGCCATGCGATGCGGCGGTGGGCGATATCCTCGAATTTGTCGAAGAAGCCCTGAACATATCGTTTGGCCTGCGCATCGCCCCAGGTATCGCGCGTGTAGACGTATATATCGTCCAGCCGTCGCCCGGCGGCTTCCTGTATGCGCCATATCGTCATGAGGAATTAGCGACGGGCGTTACGCGCTATCACGGTTTCGGCATCAAGCGCGCCGTAGGCCGTTTCCGGGGCACTGAAGGCCATCGTCAATTCGGCCTGAAGGATCGCGAACCGCTCCGCATCGACGCGGCCCTTGTCCCGGCGAATAAGATCGCGAACATATTCGCTGACGTTCTCATAGGTACCGTCTTCGCTGACGTTGGCCGCTACGAATTCGCCGAGCGCCCCGTTCACACGCACATTCAGGGTCATCGATCTCGACACACGATTACCTTTCCGTCCTCGATTTAAGGAATATCGGGGACAGATGCAAATTCGGTTGGTTACTGATCCGGCGAAATGAACGAGCGATCCCGTCTTAAGTAAACGACCGAGTGGCCGTGATCTCTCACCGTGCGGAACACGGGGCGGTAGTCGGTCTTCAGTGCGGTCTCCACCAGCGCGAGCGTGGCGAGGTTCCATTCGGCCATCGGCGCGTCCATCGTGACAATCACCGGGGGGTGGTGGGCGAGGATGCGGCGGACCTCTGCGACCTCATCGACGCCGCTGGCACCGCGTTCCGGTTCGTAGGCGAGTGTCGAGGGGAAGATGTGCGGCGTCGGCAGGCAGGCGTCGGCGAGCAAATAGGTGATAGAATCGCCGGCGAAGACATAGGGGCATTCCTGGCCGCCATTGGCCTTCACGACGCGGGCGAGGGCGCGGGCGCCTTCGGCATCGGTGGGCCAGACGAGCACCTTTCCGACGAACAAGGCGAGGCCGAGCGCGAACATGGCCGGGATTGCGATGCGATGGCGTCCGAGGACCGGCGCCGAGAGGATCGCGAGCGGGGCAAGCAGCGGCAGGGCGTAGTGATCGAAGAATGCGCCGATGATCGCGAAGGCTATGAGAGCCGCCGCAAGCCACCCCAACATCAGGGTCTTTTCCGGGCTCCACGGGCGGGTGCGCCAGGCGAGGATCGTGCAGAGGATGAAGGGGGACAGGACCGCGCTGTTGCCGGCGAGGCGACCGACGATCTTGCCGGCGGGATAGCCCTTGCGCAGCGTGATCGAGGCGAAGTTGGAGAACCAGAAGGCGTCGAACACCGCCGGGCCGCGTCGCCAATAGTCGACCATCACGGCGGCGGTGGGAGCGATGGCGAGCGCGATCCAGAGCAGGGCGGACAAGGCGATCATGGGAAGCGTTCCGCCGGCGCGACGGAGATACCAGAGGTGGGCGAGACCGAAGAACGCGCCCTCCACCGCCGGGGTGTATTTGGTCTGGATCGCGAGGCCGGCGAGGAAGCAGGTCGCCGCGCCGTTTGCGACGATCGCACGCCGGGCGTGCCGTGCGGCAAGGCCGGGCAGGCGCAGGGTGAGCAGGGCGGCCCCGGTGACGAAGAGGTTGTAGAAGACCGGCGATTGCCCGCCGCGACCGCTGAGCAGCGACAGCCAGAGAATGTAGGCGATGGCCGCCGCCAGCGCCGCGCCATGCGATGCGCCGAGCCGGCGCGCGCCTTTGTGCACCAGCCATGCGGTGGCGGTGGCGAACAGTGTGGCGACGAGTTGATAGGCGAGGATGCCGTCGCCCGGCAGCAGGCGGATTCCAGCGAAGATCAGGAACAGGCCGACCGGCTTGCGATCCCAGATGTCGATATAGGGCAGCGCCCCGTGCAGCATGCGGTCACCGACGAGCAGGTAGAATTGCTCGTCGACATGGATCACCGGATTGCCGAAATCGCGGCACCGGATGAGGATCGCGACGAGCAGCAGCAGCGCGGCGATCAGTGGCGGCGAACGGGGGAGGGTTAATCTGGGCGCGGGCATTGCGAGTGGTCATAGGCATCGCCGCGCAGCGAGGCGAGTGGGCCGGTTAGTGATTTTTGACCGCAGTGAAGTGCGGATCGCCGCGTTTCGCGTCGTCTCCTATCCGTGGGGGACATTAACCAAATGATCGGACGGAGTGCGGCGCTGGCGCGCGGGGTTTTCGCGCATCCTGCGGTCGAGGCGGTGAAGACGTTCCTGGTGCGCTTCGGTGCGCCGGTGATCTCGCTCGCCGTGCTGGGGGCCGCGCTGATCGAATTGCGCGCGCTGGACTGGCAGGCGGTGCTCGCGCTGGTGCCGCAGAACCCGCTGTTCTGGCTGGTGTTCGTGGCGGCCTATTTCACGCCGATCCTGTGCGACTGGGCGATCTATCACCGCATCTGGAACGTCCCCGTTTCCGGCATCGCGGTGCTGGCACGCAAGACGATCGGCAACGAATTGCTGATGGGCTATGTCGGCGAGGCGTATCTGTTCGCCTGGGCGCGGCGCGAGGGACATGCGGGACGCGCGGCGTTCGGCGCGGTGAAGGACGTGTCGATCCTGTCCGCCGCGGTCGGCAATAGCGCGACGATCCTGGTCGCGCTGGCTGCCGCGCCGTTCATGGGCGCGCTTCACATCGGTATACCGTTATGGGCGGCGGCGGTGTCGCTGTGCGTGATCCTGGCACCGCCGGTCGTCGCGCTGACGTTGCGCGGGCGGCTGTTCAGCCTGGCCCCGGCCGATCTGCGCGCGATCGCCGGTTACCATGCGCTGCGCGCTGCGCTGACGATCGGGTTCACCGCGTTGCTGTGGCACCTCGCGTTGCCGGAGGTCGCGGTATTGTGGTGGCTGATCTTCTCGGCGTTGAAGCTGCTGGTCTCGCGCCTGCCGTTGGTGTCGAACAAGGAACTGGTGTTCGCGGGCATGGCGGTGGTGCTGCTCGGGCGGCATGCGGACGTGCCGGCGCTGATGACGATGATGGCGACGTTGATGGTCGCGATGCATGTCGTGGTCGGCGGCGTGCTGGGCGTCGTGGGACTGGCCGAAGGCCTGCGCGGCGGCACCGAAGAGGCCGTCGCAACAGTATGAAAAAAATCTTAACTTCTTAGTGCGGGTCGGCCGGAGCGGCATCGTCATAGCCGTGATGCGGAAGGTTACCGGGGGGTAGCATCTGATAACGACCGGGCGGCGCGCGCAGGGCCGCCCGGTCAAAATCGGCCACACCCCGGACGTGAATCTTCCGCCATCGCCACCGATGATGGAACGCTCTGAATGTTGCTCGATCTCGACGCCCGCCAGGATAGCCGGTTCGCCCAGATGGTGGCGCGCGACCGGGTCGTGCGTCCGGCCTGGAGCGTGCTGGTGCCGTTCTTCAACGAACAGGCATTCCTCGCGCGCACGATCGAAAGCCTGGGCGCGCAGAGCCGGGCGGCGCGCATCATCCTGATCGACAACGGATCGACCGACGACAGCGCCGGAATCGCGCGCGCGACGTGCGACCGGCTCGGTCTCGACTATCTGCTGATCACCGAGGCGCGGCCGGGCAAGGTACAGGCTTTGAAAGCCGGCCTGCGTTGGGTGCGCACCCAATATGTCGCGACCTGCGATGCCGACACGTTCTATCCCGCCGGATATCTGGCTGCCGCCGAAGCTTTGCTGGAGCAGGACGGCTGCGTCGTGGCCGGCGCCTATTTCGTGTCCGAGCATGCCAATACGGAAACGCGCCTGAAGGCGGGGGCCAAGATGTGCGCGACGGCGCGGATGTTGCCGCGGCAATGCCATACCGGCGGGGCGGGACAGGCGTTCCGCGCCGATGTGCTGCGCCGGGCCGGCGGGTTCGATGCCGATCTCTGGGGCTATGTGCTGGAGGATCACGAGGTGATCCACCGCATGATGAAGCAGGGCACGATGCGCTACAGCGAAGACCTGTGGTGCGCTCCGTCGCCGCGTGAACGCGATCGTGCTTCGATCCGCTGGACGCTGGTCGAGCGGCTTATGTACAGCGCGCTCGCGCCATGGGCGGGAGACTGGTTCTTCTACGATTTCCTGGCGTCGCGGCTGCGGTCGCGTCGATTGATCAGCCAGAGCATCCGGGAACGCCAGTTCCAAGGTGCCGCTTATGCCGGCCAGGATACCGGAAGGATGATGGGTGCCGCGACTAATCCTGTGTGCGGATGATTTCGCCTTCTCGCCGGCGGTAAGCGGCGTCATTGCAGAGCTGGCCGCCGACGGGTGCCTCAACGCGACGAGTTGCATGGCCGTGCTGCCGAACTGGCGGGCGGACAGTGCGATGCTGGCCGGACTGCCGGACACGGTGGCGATCGGGCTGCATATCGTCCTGACCGGCGAGGTGCCCCTTACGAAGATGCGGCATCTGGCACCCGGCGGCGCGCTTCCCGCGATCAATCCGCTGGGACGCATGGCGGCGCGGCGGGAATTGCCGCTGAACGAGATCGCGCTGGAAATCCGCGCGCAGTTCGATGCGTTCGAGGAGGCGATGGGTCGTGCGCCGGACTTCGTCGATGGGCATCAGCATAGCCATGCGCTGCCCGGCATTCGCGAGATCGTGCTGGAGGAAACGGCGTTGCGCGCGCCGACCGCGTGGCTGCGGACGTGCGAGGATAGGGTGGGCGCGATGCTGGCCCGGCCGTTTCGCGGCAAGGCATTGGCCAGCGCATTCCATTCGCGCGGGTTTCGTGCGGCAGCAATGGCGCAGGGGCTGGCGTGCAACGACAGCTTCGCCGGGCATTATGGTTTTGCCGGGGATTATGCGAAGATCTTCCCGAGCTTTCTGCGGCTGCCCGCCTATACGCATCTGGTGATGTGCCATCCCGGATCGGGATCGCGCGACGGCGACACGATCGCCGCGGCACGGTTGCAAGAAGCGGCCGCTTTGCGCACATTGCCGATCGCCGACCTCGCCGCAGCCAAGGGGCTGACGTTTCCGGCCTGAAGACAAACGGCATGGGAATGACCGAAAACGCATGACTGAAGATGGGGGCCTGTCAGCAATCTTCTTCGAAATACGGCCGATGCTGCTCCGGATGCTTGTCGCCCGGCTGGGCAATCGCGAGGATGCCGAGGATACGTTGCAGGACATGTGGCTGCGGATCGACCAGCTGGCGGCCGGGCCGATCGGCCAGCCGGCGGGATTCCTGTATCGCGTCGCCGCCAATCTGGCGACCGATCGGCGCATCGCGGGGGCAAGGCGCGGCGCACGCGACAATGCCTGGCTGGACGTGCAACCGGTGGCCGAGGAGATTCCCGATGCCGAACGTGCGCTGATCGCGCGCGAACGGCTGCGAGCGGTCGAGCGGGCGATGGCCGACATGCCGGATCGGATGCGCACGGCACTGCGCATGTTCCGGTTCGAGGATCAGCCGCAGCGTTTGATTGCGGAGACGCTGGGGATCAGCGTGAGCGGTGTCGAGAAACTGTTGCAGCGGGCCTATCGACAAATTCATGACGCCTGCGAGATATTTACTGTGGATGATTGTGATCGGCGACGTCTAGATGGTGAAGGGGACCCGAACCGTGGGCAGTGACGCCGGGATCATAGACGAGACGATCATGGATCGCGCGATCGACTGGCATCTGCGCCAGAGCGATATGGCCGACGATGCGTGGGCGGAATTCGTCGAGTGGCTGGAGGCCGATCCGGTGCATGCCGAGGCGTATGATCGCGTTGCCATGCTCGATCGGGTGTTGCCCGCTGCGCCGCTGAGCGTGCCGGAGCGGCTAAACGCGGCCAATGACGATGATCAGATGCGTGGGAATCCCGTACGCCGCCGCTGGTTGTGGGGGGCAGGCGGCAGCGCCGTGGCCGCGGCGATCGCCGTGCTGCTCGTGCCGATGGCCTTGCCGCGCGCCGCCGATCCCTATGAAATCAACACCGCGCCGGGCCAACGCCAGACGATCGCGCTCGCCGATGGCACGCGGATCGAGCTGAGCGGTGGTTCGCGCCTGAAGCTCGATCACAACAACACGCGCGTCGCCGCGCTCGATGCAGGCGAAGCGACGTTCACGGTTCATCATGACGAGGGGACGCCGTTCACGCTTCGCTCGGGCGGTCTCTCGGTGCAGGATCTGGGCACTGTGTTCAACGTCGCGCGGTCCGGGCAGCGGCTCGACGTACAGGTCGCCGAAGGTTCGGTGATGTTCCAGCCCGGCGCCGAGGGAATCGTTCTGAAACCCGGCAAGTCGCTCGTCGCGCTTGAAGACACGCACACCGTGACGGTGGGCGATGTCGCGCCCGATACTGTCGGTGGCTGGCGTAGTGGTCGGTTGAGTTTTTCGGGTGAGCCACTGGTTCGTGTTTTCGATGCTATGCGTCGTCTTTATGGGACACAGGTAACGCTGACCGGAGACTTGTCGCAGCAGCCGTTTACCGGCATGGTCGAGATGACTGGCACTGCGGCGCGTGACATTCCGCATATGGCTGCGCTGATCGGTGTGGAATGGCGTCGTAACGGTGAGACCTGGATCCTATCGCGCCGGAGCGCTGCGACGCGCTAGCCGCCTGACCTGCATTATCGCGCTCGTTTCCGCCTTGCCGCTGTCCGCGCAAGGTCCGGGGCGGCGCGTTGCCATTCCCGATACCAGTCTCGAAAACGCGCTGATGCTGCTCGGGCGTCAGACGGGCGCGGATATCATCAGCACCGAACCCGGCCTGTCGCGCATTCGCGTGCGCCGGATCGAGGGCGATCTCACGCCGCGCGCCGCGCTCGACCGGTTGTTGCAGGGGAGCGGCTATCACGCCGTCGCGGTGGATGCGCGCAGCTTCCGCGTGGTGCGTGATGTTGCGGTCGCGAAGGTGCGCCGTCCAGCGCCGGTTCCGGTCGCGACGACGCCGTCTGCCGGCGCGGCACCCGAGATCGTCGTTACCGCCAGCAAGCAGCGCGTGCCGTTCCTGCGCTATCCCGGCAGCCTATCGACGATCGACGGATCGCTCCTGGGTCCCTCCGCACCGTCCAAGGACCTGAGCGAGGTCGCGCGCACCGCGCCAGTGCTGCAGAACACCGAATTGGGGCCGGGGCGGAACAAGATCTTCATTCGCGGGGTCGCCGACAGCAGCTTCGCCGGGGCGGCGCAATCGACCGCGAGCATCTATTTCGGCGATGTGCAGCTCGGCTATTCGGGGGCCGATCCCAGCATCCGGCTGTACGACATGCAGAGCGTCGAGGTGATGGAGGGGCCGCAGGGTACGCTGTATGGCACCGGATCGATCGGCGGAGTCATCCGCCTGACGCCCAAGGCGGTGGATTTGGCGCGCTTCGGCGGATCAGCCGAAGGGGGCGTGACGCTGACCGACACCGGCGCACCGGGGTTCGACGTGGCGGGCACCCTCAACCTGCCGTTGAAGTCGGAGGCGATCGGGCTGCGCGCGACGGCTTATCGCACGCGCGACGGCGGTTATATCGACGATCCGGGACGGGGGCTGAAGAACATCAACCAGTCCGATACGCTGGGTGGCCGGCTGGCGCTGAAGGTCGATCCGGGGGACGGGTGGCAGGTCGATCTCAGCGCGCTCGGGCAGAAGATCGAGGTGGATGACGGGCAATATGCCGATCGCCTGACCGGCCCGCTGTCGCGCCGGTCGTACATCGCGCAGCCGTTCCACAACGACATCGCGCTCGGCCGCGTGGTGGTGACGAAAGATTGGGCGAACGGGCTGCAATTGCTGTCTGCGACCGGCGTGGCGAATTCGCATTCCAACGATCTGTTCGATGCGACGCTCCGGCCTCCGTCGGGATCGGGCATGCCCGCGCCGCCGGTGATCGTCTATCAGACGGAGGGGGCCAAGCTGCTGCTGACGCACGAGATGCGGCTGTCGCATTCCGCCGCGAACGGCACGTCGTGGGTGGCGGGCTTCACGCTGCTGCGCAATCGCGATTCGCAGAACCGCTCCGCCGGGCCGCTGAACAGGCCGACCGACATCATCGGCGTCACCAACGTAACGCAGAGTGCGTCGGTGTTCGCCGAGGGGACGATGGCTGTGTTCCCAAATTTCTTTGCGACGCTCGGGGTGCGGGGCACATTGGCGCGGACCGATGGCGAGCCTTCGTTCCGGCCACGGGGGGGCGAATATGTGCGGGGGCGATCGACGCGGCGGGTCGATCCCACGGCGGCATTTTCGTGGAAGCTGAATCCGGGACTGGCTGTGTTCGGACGGGTGCAGACCGGGTATCGCACCGGCGGCCTCGCGGTGGCGAGCGGTGTCGGGCGGGTCGCCGACTTCCGGCTCGACAAGATCCTGGTCGGCGAAGTCGGTATCCGGCGGTTGCGGCATGGGGAGACCGGCCTGTCGTTGCAGGCGGCGCTGTCTTATGCTCGGTGGGAGAATATCCAGGCCGATCTCGTCAACCGGCGCGGCCTGCCCTACACCGACAATATCGGCGACGCGCGGATCCAGGCGTTCGAAGGTACGGCGGATTGGATGCCGATCCGCGGCCTGCGGGGGACACTGGCGTTCCTCTACACGCACAACCGGGTGACCGGCCCATTGGCGGATTCGTCCGTGTCGGCCAATCGACGCCTACCCGAGACGCCGTCGTTCGCGGCGGCGAGCACCTTGGGGTACGAGTGGGCGATCGGGCATGACAGCAAGCTCAGCATCGGCGGATCGGCGGCCTATGTCGGGCGATCGGTGCTGGGGACGGGCGATCTGCTCGATATCAGCCAGGGGCGCTATGTGACGATCGGGCTGAACGGCGGTTGGACGCGGCGGGGCGTGACGACATCGCTGACGATCGACAATCTGACCAACAGCCAGGGCAACCGGTTCGCTTCGGGCAACCCGCTGACGTTTGCGGCACGCGACCAGACCACGCCGCTGCGTCCGATGAATGCCAGGATCGGGGTGGCGTTCGCGTTTTAGTCGCCAGCCCGGCGGAACAGGTCGAACACCTTGTTGCCGAGCGGCAGGCGGGCATAACGATGATAGCCGTCGCTGGCGATGCGGCGCGTCGCGATCGCGCGTTTGGCGAGGTCCTCGCCACCTTCGGGAGATTGTAGGACGACGATCTGGGGGTGCCGATCGAAGATGCGCTCGATTTCGGCGGCCTGATCCGTGCCGACAGCGCCCTGTTCGCGCGCCAGCATCAGGTGGGTCGGGAAGATGTAGCGGGTGAGCGCCGGTCGTCCAGTCATCGGGTAGAGCATCACCGATCCCTGATAGATGTAGAGCGTGCCCGGCCCCGGCCCGATCGCGCGGACGAGCGTGGCGAATTCCGCGCGGCTGCCGCGGGTGCGGCGTTCGGTGTGCATCACGAACTGGCCGGCGAGGAAGATCAGGACAAGCAAGGCCCAGCCCAATGTGCGACCATGACGTCGTGCGCCAAGGAAACCGGCGGCGCAGGTGGCGGCCGGAAGCATCACCGGCAGGGTATAATGGTTGAACCACGATCCGAAGATCAGAAAGCCGAAGATCGCCGCGGCCAGCCAGAGGCGGAGGAACATGATCGTGCGCTTCGTATTGCTGTCGGTGAAGGTCGATCGCGGACCAATGATCGCCAGCAGCAGCAACGGTGCGAGGATCGCGGCGCCCACCAACAGATTGCCCAGGCTTTCGACGATGGGATCCGAACGGCGCGCGATGATCGACAGGAAGTTGGCGTAGAGGAAGGCGTCGCCATGTCCGGCGATCCAATAGGATCCGGCGACGATCGCGGTGGGCAGCAATGCCGCGCCGCTCAGCGTGATTGCATAAACCAGAAGCGCCGCGATCGACCGCCGCCGACGCCATTCGTCCCACAACAGCCAGAGGCCGAAGGCGAGCCCTTCGAAGACCACCGAATATTTGATCTGAAGCGCGCATCCGACGAGCGCCATCGCGGCAATGCTCGATCGCCGGCGTCGCGTCGTGTCCGCCTCCGTTGTGGCGACGATCAGCCAGGCCGCTCCGGCCATGAAGAGGTTGTAGAAGACCGGGGCCTGCCCGCCTTGCCCATCGGCGAGATCGAGCCACAGGATGTAAAGCGTCGCCGCAATCGTCGCGCCGCGCTGCCATCCGGCACGATCGGCGATGCGTGCGATAATGGCGGCGGTCGCGACCACGGCCGCGAAGGCCAGCGCCTGATAGACGTAGATCCCTAGCGGAGGATCGAATAGTCCGGCGGGCAAATAGAGCAGGAACAGGCCGAACGGCTTGCGATCCCAGATGTCGACATACGGCAATGCGCCGTGCGCCATGGCGTGCCCGACGGTGTAGTAGAATTCCTCATCGACGTTCACGATCGGGTTGCCGAACGTGATCGCGCGCGCCAGCAGCGCGACGAGCGACAGGAGGATCAGCCGGTTGCTCGACAGGCGTGAAAGAACGGACTTCAAAGCGGAGCTAGGCCCGCGATCGACTCCGCGAATCGATCAGCGCGCGTTCTCGCGGAAATAGGCGATGTAGCCGACATGGTCGGACAGCATATCACCGGCGGGCTCTTTGCCGAAGGGCACGGAGATTCCGGTCAGTTCGAGCCGCGCGGCGTGGCCGGGGGCGAAGAATTGCCAATCCTTGGCGCGCTTGTGCGAAGCCAGTGCGTCGCTCGATAGCGTCAAACCGTTCTCTTCCGCTTGACCCAGCGCATCCCGAACGCCGCCGGCGACGCTCCAGCGTGACGCGATATTGCCGAGCAGCGTTTCGCGCCGCGCCGCCGTCTTGCCGACGTTGAAGTCGCCCGCCACGATCAGCGGATTGCGCGGATCGCGCGCCTGTTCGACGAAGCGCGTCATCAAATCGACCTGGCGATCATAAGCCTGATCCGAGCGCGCCTTGCCGACACCCGAGGCAGTGCGGCTGTTGAGATGGGTAGTGACGATATCGACCGGCGTGGCGAGGCCCGGTACCGCGACGCGCACGAGCATGGCGCCCTTATTGGCGAGACAATCGTAACCGGCGCAATCGGATGCCGGGAAGACCATGCGGCGTACGCTGATCACCGGATAATCCGACATCAATTGCAGCCCGCTGCCGAGCATCTTGCCCATCGTCTCGCCGCTCCACCAGTGCGCGCCGGCGGCAAGCTTCGGATCTGCGGGCGATGCGGCGAGGCGGGCGGTGAGATCCGCCGACGGGCCGTTGACGACGTAGCGATAGCCGGCGGCGCGGCCGATCGCCTTAGCATCGGTGGTGAAGGCTTCCTGCAGTACCACGACGTGCGGCGCCTGACCGCGCGTCCGCAGATCGCGCAGGCGAGCGGCGATCGCCGTCAGATCGGCGGGGCGGCCACTGGCGATCGGCCAGGGCAGCCCTTCGACGTTATAAGTGAGGAGCGAGAGATTGCCCTCGATCGCGGGCAGCGTGACCGTGCGGGGTGCGCGGGGTGGCAGGGTCGCGCCGACGGCGCTGGTCAGCACCGCTGCCGCGCAAATCGACTTCCAAACCGTTTTCATCGCTTTGTCCTGCCCGCCAACGAAAGGTGCATGTTGGAAGTATGACGACGCGGAGAACGTGGTTCCGCATTGGTTCCCGAAAATAATTATTTTATTTTTAACCGTGTGCGGATGCCCTTCGCCGCCGTCGTCTTCGCAGTATCGGGGCAGTATTTCGGGGCTGGGGGAACATCCATGCGGGTTCGGGGATCGACGGCATTATGTGTCGCATTAGCCATGGGAATCGGAACGATCGCAGCGGGGGCAGCGATCGCACACGAACCCGATCAGCGCCTGCCGCCGATCACGCTTGCGATCGTTCACGGCAAGGCGGCACCGCTCGTCACGCCGGCCGCGACCACCCGCCTGTTATCTGAGCGGGATCGCTACACGCTAAGTGACACGCGGACGCGGGGGACGCAGATCGCGGCCGGCCCGATGACATTGGGCATCAGTGGATCCCGGCTGCGGAACACGCCGCAAAAGGGCCAGTTCGCGCTGCGTGCGCCCGATCGCGTTTCGGTGATGGCGGCGGGCGTGGACGCCGGACTGGACGTGCTGGAGGGTATGACGCTCCATGCCTTCTCCAACGTGATGCGCGTGAAGCGCCGGATCGACCTGCTGCCCGGAACTAGCCGTTCGCTCAACAGCAGCATGATGGCGCTGGGCGTCGGGATCGAACGCAGCGCGCTCGGGTCGCTGGTGTTCGATTATACCAGCAACGCCGCGCGCGGCCGGCGCGATGCGCTGTCGCGGATGACGGAGCAGGTCGGCGGGGCGGTGCCGTTCGGCAAAGGCATGCGGGTATCGCTGACCAATGCCACCGCGAACGACCAGCGCGGGCGACTGACCTGGACGCTGTCCGCCGCGTCGGTCAATCGGCCGATGTACGACAATGATTTCTCCGCCGCGTCGCGCACGATGGCCGATCGTCGCGCCGAAATGGCGTTCCGCATCGCGCTTTAAGGTGTCGTGATCGTTGCCTGCGCTTGCCGTAGCGCGGTTCTGCTCTAGGCTGCGTCTAGCCAAAGGGGAGAGCGATAACGTGGCGCAGGGCTTGTTTCGGTTGAAGACGATCGTTCGGGGGGAAGATCAGCCCGAGCATCACCGGCTCGCTCGGACCTTGTCCTGGCCGCATCTCGTCGCGTTGGGCGTCGGCGCGATCGTGGGCACCGGCATCCTGACGCTGATCGGCGTGGGTGCGGGGCTGGCGGGGCCGGCGGTGATCCTGTCCTTCGCGATCGCCGGCGGCATCTGCGCCTGCGCGGCACTGGCTTATGCCGAAATGGCGACGATGATGCCGGCGAGCGGCAGCGCCTATACCTACAGCTATGCGGTATTGGGCGAACTGATCGCGTGGGTGATCGGGTGGAGCCTGATCCTGGAATATTCGCTGGTCGTGTCCACGGTGGCGGTGGGCTGGTCGGGCTATGCCGCGCCTTTGCTGCACGCCACGTTCGGATTTCCCGAGAAACTGATGCAGGGACCGGAACTGGGCGGGATCGTCAATCTGCCGGCGATCTTCATTATCGCGGTCGTGGCCGGGCTGCTCATGATCGGGACGAAGGAGAGCGCGACGCTGAACGCCGTGCTGGTGGTGATTAAGCTGATCGCGCTGGCGGTGTTCGTCGCGGTGGCGTTGCCGCATTTCAATGGCGCGAATCTGGAGCCGTTCATGCCGTTCGGTTTCCCCAAGGCGCCCGCCGCCGATGGCGTGGAGCGAGGCGTGATGGCGGCGGCGGCAATCATCTTCTTCGCCTTCTACGGCTTCGACGCGATCTCGACTGCGGCGGAGGAGACGAAGAATCCGGGGCGCGACCTGGCGATCGGGATCGTCGGATCGATGGTGGCGTGCGTCGCGATTTATATGCTGGTCGCGGTGGCGGCGGTGGGGGCGTTGTCGTTCACGCATTTTGCCGACAGCGCCGAACCGCTGGCGCTGATCCTGCGCGAGATCGGGCAGGGCAAGGCGGCGACGTTCCTGGCCGGATCGGCGGTGATCGCGCTGCCGACGGTGCTGCTGGCGTTCCTGTACGGGCAGAGCCGCATCTTCTTCGTGATGGCGCGTGACGGGTTGCTGCCGGAAAGTCTGGCGAAGGTGTCGGCGCGGGGCACGCCGGTGCGGATCACTTTGGTGACGGCGACGATCGTCGCGGTAATCGCGGGCGCGCTGCCGCTGAAGGAGATCGCCGCGCTGGCCAATGCGGGTACGCTGGCGGCGTTCGTCGCGGTGTGCGTGTGCATGCTGGTGCTGCGCCAGCGTTCGCCGGGTGCGCACCGCAGTTTCCGGGCACCGCTGGCCTGGGTGATCGGGCCGGTCGGCGTGCTGGGGTGTTGCTATCTGTTCTTCAGCCTGCCGGCGCGGACGCAGATCTGGTTCGCGTGCTGGAACCTGGCCGGGCTGGTGGTGTATTTCGTCTATTCGCGGGGGCGCGCGGTGGCGGGGGCTTAGGTAAGCTGCCTTCGTTTTCGAATTTCGAACACTTCACTCTTCCCCGGCGGAGGCCGGGGGCTAGTTGCGAAGTAGAAGTTACGACACGCAGCGCCCGATTACTTCTGCGTCCCGACTGGGCCCCGGCCTCCGCCGGGGAAGCGTGAAGCGGGTGCGGTGCGCCTGTCTCAGCCCGCTTTCGTCCAGTCCTGCGTGCGGCAGAAGGGGCCGAAGCAGCCCTTCACCTTGAGTGCGTCGCCCTCGCGGCGGAGTTCGGAGCGGTAGGTGCGGCCGCTTTCGGGATCGTAGATCTGCCCTTTCCAGCGATCGTCGGCGGGCGTGAAGGCGGAAAGGATCGCGATGCCGAGGATCGGGCGAGCGCGCTGGGCCTTGTCCGGGTTGTTGACGTCGGTCTTCGGCTTGGACGGATCGATCTTCACGAGCCGGACGATGCGGCCGCACAGATGCGGGCCGCAGGGCGCGATCTCGACCACCGCCTTGCCGCCCTGCGTCAGCCAGCGGCCCGCGATATGCGCGGGTGCGGCGACCGCCGGGGCGGCGGCGAGCGCTGCCCCGGCGAATGCGACGAATGCCTTCACGCGGCCAGCTTGCGCAGCACGTATTGGAGGATGCCGCCGTTGAGGAAATATTCCAGCTCGTTGACGGTATCGATGCGGCACTTGGTCTCGAACGTCTCGGTCGAGCCGTCGGCGCGGGTGAGCGTGACGGTTACGTCCTGACGCGGGCGGATGTCCGCCACGTTGGTGATCGTAAAGCTTTCCGAACCGTCCAGCCCGAGCGTCTGGCGCGTGACGCCGTCCGCGAACTGGAGCGGCAGTACGCCCATGCCGACGAGGTTCGAACGATGGATGCGCTCGAAGCTTTCGGTGATGACGGCGCGGACGCCGAGGAGGTTGGTGCCCTTCGCCGCCCAGTCGCGTGACGAGCCGGTGCCGTATTCCTTGCCGGCGACGACCACCAGCGGCACGCCATCCGCCTTGAAGCGCATCGCGGCGTCGTAGATCGCCATCGTCTCGCCCTTGTACGAGGACATGCCGCCTTCGACGCCGGGGACCATTTCGTTCTTGATGCGGATGTTGGCGAAGGTGCCGCGCATCATCACGTCGTGGTTGCCGCGGCGGGCGCCGTAGCTGTTGAAGTCGGCGCGGCTAACCTGATGTTCTTGCAGGAAACTTCCGGCCGGGGAGTCGGCCTTGATCGAGCCGGCCGGGCTGATGTGATCGGTGGTGATGGAATCGCCGAGGATCGCGAGCGGGCGGGCGTCGATGATGTCCTGAACGGGCGCGGGCGTCATCGTCATGCCATCGAAATAGGGCGGGTTCGCGACATAGGTCGAACCGGCGCGCCAGGTGTAGGTGTCCGAACCCTCGACCTGGATTTCCTGCCATTTGGCGTCGCCCGCATAGACGTTGCCGTAGCGGCTGCGGAACATCGAATCGTCGATGTTCGCGCCCATCACTTCGGCGATCTCGGCGTTCGAGGGCCAGATGTCCTTCAAATACACGTCCTGTCCGTCGCTGCCCTGACCCAATGGCGTTTCGACCATATCGGTGGTGACGCTGCCCTTGATCGCATAGGCGACGACGAGCGGCGGCGAGGCGAGGAAGTTGGCGCGCACGTCCGGCGAGACGCGGCCTTCGAAGTTGCGGTTGCCCGACAGGACCGAGGCGGCAACGATGTCGTTGCCGTTGATCGCGGCGCTGATCGGTTCGGCGAGCGGGCCGGAATTGCCGATGCAGGTGGTGCAGCCATAACCGACGAGGTTGAAGCCCATCGCGTTCAGATCGGAGGTGAGGCCGGCCTTGTCGAGATAATCGGTGACGACCTGCGAGCCGGGGGCCAGCGACGTCTTGACCCAGGGCTTGCTCTTCAGGCCGAGCGCGTTGGCCTTGCGGGCGACGAGACCGGCGGCGACCAGCACCGAGGGGTTCGAGGTGTTGGTGCAGCTGGTGATCGCGGCGATCACGACGTCGCCGTCGCCGATGCCGTGCGTCTGGCCTTCCACGTCGGCGCGGACCGGACGATCCTTCTTGTAGACCTTGAACAGATCGCCGTTGAACACTTCGTCGACCTTGGAGAGGGCTACCTTGTCCTGCGGACGCTTCGGGCCGGCGAGCGACGGGACGACGCTGCCCATGTCGAGTTCGAGCGTGTCGGTGAACACCGGATCGACGCTGTTCTCGTCATGCCACAGGCCCTGCGCCTTGCAGTATGCCTCAACCAGAGCGACGTTCTCGTCCGAGCGCGCGGTGAGGCGCAGATACTCGATCGTCTTGGCGTCGATCGGGAAGAAGCCGCAGGTCGCGCCATATTCGGGCGCCATATTGGCGATCGTCGCGCGATCGGCGAGCGTCATCGTATCGAGGCCGGGGCCGTAGAACTCGACGAAGCGGCCGACCACGCCCTTGGCGCGCAGCATCTGCGTGACGGTGAGCACGAGATCGGTGGCGGTGATGCCCTCGGCCATCGCGCCGGTGAGCTTGAAGCCGACGACTTCAGGGATCAGCATCGACACCGGCTGGCCGAGCATCGCGGCCTCCGCCTCGATCCCGCCGACGCCCCAGCCGAGTACGCCCATACCGTTGACCATCGTAGTGTGGCTGTCGGTGCCGACGAGCGTGTCGGGATAGGCGACCATGTTGCCGTTGCCGTGTTCGCCCCAGCTGGCCGAGGACCACACGCCCTGGCCGATATATTCGAGGTTCACCTGATGGCAGATGCCGGTGCCGGGGGGTACGACCTGGAAATTGTCCAGCGCCTTGCTGCCCCATTTCAGGAACTCGTAGCGCTCGAAATTGCGCGAATATTCGAGATCGACATTGTCGGTGAACGCCTGCGGCGTACCGAATTCATCGACCATGACCGAGTGATCGATGACGAGATGGACTGGAACGAGCGGGTTGATCTTGGCCGCGTCGCCGCCGAGCTTGGTGATCGCATCGCGCATCGCCGCGAGATCCACCACGCAGGGCACGCCGGTGAAATCCTGCATCAGCACGCGCGCCGGGCGATACTGAATCTCGCGATTGGAGCGTTGCTCCTGCTGCCAGTCGACGATCGCCTGCACGTCTTCGGTGGTGACGGTCTTGCCGTCTTCGAAGCGCAGCAGGTTTTCGAGCAGCACCTTCATCGAGAAGGGCAGGCGGCTGATGTCGCCGAACTTTTCCGCCGCGGCGGCCAGGGAATAATAATCGTACTGCTTGCCGTTCACGTCGAGCGTGGCGCGGGTTCCGAGTGTGTCCTGGCCGATGGCGGTCATGAGCGGCGGGTCCTTCCCTGATGGTGTCCCGGACGGGGCGCGGCGGGGAAGCGAGGAACCTCGCATGCGCGCGCCTCCGGCCGGAGCGAATGGCTAGAGTCGGGTGCGCCTTAGCAAGGGGGGTGCAGGAGGGGAAGAGTGCGGCGATCGACCGGCGACGTGTGGGTGGATGTGGGCCGAACCATCCGAGAACAAGTTGCCGAACGAACGCCAAAGACATGATCGACGCGAATTTAGGAAATAACGAGTCCGGCCATGTTCGCATCAGGTTTTGGACGATCGCCGAACGCATCGTCCGTGAAAGGGTGCCGTTCGTCGGCAATGGGTGGCACCGTTGCGGTCGAAAAGAGCTGATCCGCACCGAATGTCTCTTATTGAGACAAACTGTGTGTCCGGCGCGCAACAGCGGCTGTAAGGACCTCCTACTTGCCGGTTTTGCGCCTTGACACTGCAATCGTCGCACCGCAACAATGTGAACAATTCGTTAACATTCTCGGAATGCAATGCGAATGGGGTGGAGCATTTTGCTCCAATAAAACCAGGGGTTGGTTCATGAAAATTTCCAAGCGGTTACTCGCGTCCGTTGCGGCGCTCGGCGTGCTTTCGGCGGGCACGGCACAGGCAACTACGTTCGTTCTTACCGACACGGGTGGTGCCGCTGTCGGCACGCAGGCACGTGCAGGCTTCGAGATCGCAGCCGCCTATTGGGCGTCGGTGCTGAAGGACAACGTGACGATCAACCTGAACATCGGTTTCTCGGCGCTCGGCACCGGCATTCTGGGTTCGACCGGCAGCACGCGTTCGCTGCTGTCGATGAACCAGGCTTACAGCCTGCTCAACGCCGACAAGACCAGCGCGCTCGACACCCAGGCCGTCGCCAACCTGCGTCCGCTGGGCACCAGCACCTCGATCACGGGTGCGGGCGCGGTTTCCGCGATTGCCAACAACTTCAACAACGGTGTGAACGCCACGAACGGTTACACCGATCTGTCGACCCGCATCGACAATGACGGCAGCGTCAACAACTCGACCGTTGCCGTCACCAAGGCGTCGGCCAAGGCGATGGGCGCAACCGTCGATGTGAACGGCACGGCCATCACCAATACGGGGGCGGACGGCAGCATCACGTTCAGCAACCTGTTCGCATTCGATTTCGATCCGACCGACGGTATCGAGGCGAACTCGTTCGACTTCATCGGCGTCGCGATCCACGAAATCGGCCACGCTCTGGGCTTCGTCAGCGGTGTCGATTCGGTCGATGCGCGTACTGCCCCGGGTCAGACGGCGGCAGGCAGCCTGACGTCGCTCGAAGGCTTCGTCGTGATGAGCCAGCTCGATCTGTTCCGTTACAGCTCGGCCGGCAATCTCGACTGGTCGACCCAGAACGTGCCGTATTTCTCGATCGACGGCGGCGTTTCGCAGTTGTTCGGTGACTCGCGTTTCTCGACCGGCACGCTGAACGGCGATGGTCGCCAGGCATCGCACTGGAAGGACAGCGCAGCGGGCGTTCCGCAGCTCGGCATCCTCGACCCGACGTCGGGCCGTGGCCAGTTGCAGGAAGTCACCGCGCTCGATCTGGCCGCGTATGACGCGATCGGCTGGAACATCAGCTTCGATGTGCTCGCCAATTCGGGGTATCGCTACACGACGGCACAGGCATTCCGCCAGTTCGCCGTCGCAGTTCCTGAGCCGACCACCTGGGGCATGATGATCCTGGGCTTCGGCATGGTCGGTGCATCGGCGCGCTATCGCCGCCGCACCGCGAAGGTCGCCTTCGCCTAAATATCCGCTACTTCGGTAGGGGGCTCGAGCCGCCGGTCGCAAGACCGGCGGCTTTTGCTTTACTGGGCGCGGCTTGATCGCCTGCAGAGGAGTCTAGGACAGTTGACGATGGCCGTTTGCCGCCAATGGGGTTTGGGTGCGATCCCGGTACGAATCGTCGATGAAGACGCGGTCGGTTGCCCATGCCTGGCGCGAGCGGCAATTAATTCCGGGGCCGCCCGGGCGCGGATCGGCAGCCTGGCTGTCCGCATAAAATCTGATGCAATACACGTCGCGAGCGGGATCGTACGAGACGCGGTACAGCGACGTCTGCGTGACTCGCTTCGGGGATGCCACGGCTGGGAAAGCGACCGTGAACGTGGCGGCGGCCGCAGCGATAGTTATGACGATCATCTTCATTCGGGCTCTCCAGGTTCCGGGAGCCGAGAGGCTCCGGGTTCCTTGCCCCATGCCAGAAGTGTGCCATTTGCATAATACACCAGTTTTGCGAGGCCGGCAGGATGGAGAGATCCGATTACCGGTTCACAACGTCCAAAATCGCGCCAAATTTTGGTACTCTATGCCAGTGCTTCCGTTGCCCCAATTGCGGACATCGATATGGAAATCCGACGTCGCGGCATGTGGATTTGGCGCGGCCGACCTTCACAAAAAGATGCGCTAGCCTATGTCACGCCAACACCGCGCGAGGCGTGGCGGTGAAATTCTGGCGTCCGCCTTATGCCCAGCCTTCCAGCACCTGATCCTGCGGGCGGTGGCCGTCGGCCCACATGCGGATGTTCTGGATCACGCGATCGCCGGTGGCCATTCGGCCTTCGAACGTGGCGGAGCCCATATGGGGGAGCATGACGACGTTGGGGAGCGCGAGCAAGCGGGGGTCGATCTGCGGTTCGTGTTTCCAGACGTCGAGGCCGGCACCGGCGAGCTTGCCCGATTCCAGCGCGGCGGTGAGCGCGTCTTCGTCGACGATGCCGCCGCGCGCCGCGTTGATGAGGTAGACGTGCGGGCGGAGCAGGGCGATGCGGCGGGCGTCGATCAGGCCCTTGCTGTCGGCATTCAGCGGCGTGTGGATCGTCAGGATATCGATGCTGCCGAGCATCGCATCGAGATCCTCGTGCCAGGTCGCGGCGAGTTGCGCCTCCAGCACGGCGGGCAGGCGATGGCGGTTGTGATAGTGGACCGAGAGGCCAAAGGCGCGGGCGCGCAGGGCCACGGCCTGGCCGATGCGGCCCATGCCGATAATGCCCAGCGCCTTGCCGCCGATGCGGTGGCCGAGCATGCCGCCGGGGCTCCAGCCGGTCCATTGGCCCGAGCGGACGAGCTTCTCGCCCTCGGCCAGGCGGCGGGGGACGGAGAGGATCAGCGCCATCGTCATGTCGGCGGTGTCCTCGGTCAGCACGCCGGGCGTGTTGGTGACGATGATGCCGCGTGCGCGGGCCGCCTTCAGGTCGATATGGTTCACGCCGGCGCCGTAATTGGCGATGAGTTTCAGGCGCGGGCCGGCGGCATCGATCACCGCTGCGTCGATCTCGTCGGTGACGGTTGGGACGAGCACGTCGCAATCCTGCACGCCGGCGCGCAACTGTTCGGGCGAGAGCGGAGCATCGGTGCGGTTGTTGGTCGTCTCGAACAATTGCTCCATCCGGTCCATCACCGCATCGGTGAGTTCGCGTGTGACGAAGACCTTGGGGTTGGTGACCTTGGCGTTCGGGCGTCTCGTTTCGGGCATGTCCACGGCTTGGCGGAGGCGGTCGGCGGCGTCAATGTGGTTGATGATGGCGGGCCGTAGGGTCTAGAAGAAGCGCCTGTTTTCGAAGGGGTGTGTATGCGTAGGGCTGCGAGAATTCTGCTCGCGTGCGGGGGCGCGGCGGTGTTGAGTTCGGGCGCGCTGGCGGCGCTGGTACAGAAGAAGGTGCCGTATTACGGCTCGATCTCGGCCGGCAAGGCGCGGATGCGGACCGGGCCGGCGCGGAGCTATCCGGCGAGCTGGCTGTACCAGCGCGCCGACCTGCCGGTGAAGGTGCTGGCGGTGTACGAGCGGGGTGCGTGGATGAAGGTGGAGGATCCGGGCGGGATCCAGGGCTGGATCATGGGCACGCTGATCAGCGAGACGCGCACCGCGTTGATCGTCGGGCAGGTGGCGGAATTACAGGAATCGCCCCGGCCGGGCGCGAAGGTGACGTGGCGGGTGGCACCGGGCGTCGTCGGGCGGCTGAGCAAATGCACGCGCGGCTGGTGCCATTTCGACGTGCGCGGGCGCGGTGGGTTCGTGGAGATGTCGCATCTGTGGGGCGTCGATCCCGAGGAGCAGTTCTGAACGCGATGCGGATCGAGCGCGACGATGTGTCGCATCCGGCGGTGATCGCGCTGCTGGATTTTCATCTGGCGCAGGCGTTCGAGAATTCGCCGCCGGGCGCGGTGTATGCGCTGGACCATGACGGGCTGCGCGCGCCGGATGTGGCGTTGTGGTCGGCGTGGGAAGGGGAGACCCTGCTGGCGCTGGGCGCGCTGAAGGAACTGGATGCCGCGCATGGCGAGCTGAAATCGATGCGCACCGCGCCGGACCAGCTGCGCCGGGGGGCGGGCGGGATGATGCTGGGCTATCTGATCGCCGAGGGGCGAGCGCGGGGCTATACGCGGTTGAGCCTCGAAACCGGCAGCAGCGAGGCGTTCGCGGCGGCGCGGGCGATGTATGCGCGGGCGGGGTTCGTGGAGTGTGGGCCGTTCGGGGGGTATTCGGATGCGGAGTTCAGCCGATATTATACGTTGGGGTTGGGGTAGAAACGGACTGGCGGCGACCAAGCGTTGTTGGAGGGACCGCGGCGGTTTGGTTCAGTTGAAACCAAATAGCGCTCGTTTTGGACGCGGTCAGCTTTCCCAAAACGATCGTGAAGTGGGAATGCAGACCGTATCTCCAAAACTACCGTGAACGGGAATGACAGTCCTTACTGCCCATCAATCCTTCTCAGTTACGTTGCAATAAGGCTTTGCATTTGCCGCCGCCGCCGCGCGTCCGCCAATTTGACGTGCTACCGGGCACAGCCCTTTAGGCTCGAGCAAGAGCAACCCGAAATGTGAGCCTGCCCCAAACCTCTGGTCGAACAATTCTATCAGGGCCTCCGAATACGGCTCTGCCTTCGGCCCGGCGATGCTGAGTGCGTAAGCCAATTCGAAAAGCCGGTCGCCGTCCCGGATCGCGAAGCCTTGGCCCGGACCGATGTCCGAACCCGTCACCTGCCGCCCTCGTGCTTCGGCAATGAACCGGCGCATCGCGGCGGCAACGCGCGGCAACGCTTGATCCGGCACGGTCGCGACTGCCAGAAAAGCCGCGCTTGTACCTAACTTGGTATCAGGCGTGATCGCCGACAGCGCCCGCTTCGCCCAAGGCCTGGCGTAAGCGCCTTGATAGGCTAGCAGCATCCGCAAATATGGGCGATTATCGTATCCTAACGGGTTATGCGTAAGCGGATATGCGTCGAATGCCGTTTCGCCCAGCCGCTTTGCGATGTAGCTGCTGGGCGGCAGCCGTTCGATCAGCTCCAGATCATTGCTTTCTTGTGCCGGCCGAAGCCAGTCCGCTCGCTCTAAAATCGGCGCGATCTGGCGATAGAGGTCCGGTGCGGGGGGGCAGCGCTTTTGCTCGCTGAAAGTGGTTTGGTCGATGATTGACCAATGCCACCCAAAATAGCTAACTACGTAATATAAGCCAGCGCTGCTGGGTTTGCCGGCAAATGTCTTTGCTAGGTTGGACATCGCTGTGTCCTGCGCCAATTCGCGCGTATTCGGCGGTTTACAGGGGCGACTTTCGCGTATCCAGCGCGGTTTTATCGCACCTTCCTGATTCAGGCTCCGGTCTAGCGCTTTACTCTTTTCACCCTGCTTCCACTCGAAATGCCCCCAAACAAGTAATGCTGCACCACACAGCATTGCCACTAGAAAAAAGCAGCCTACCCGCGCGCTGCGCTTGACGGTTTCATACCTGCCCACGACATGCCAATAATAGGCGAGTTATCTTGCCGAAATATAAAGACGCGATGGTTAGCGGTCTGCACGATGTTTAGCATTTGGCTTTACGACTAGTGATCGCGCATCGATCGTATGAATGATCGACATTGGGACGAATGCACACGGTCCCGAAGCCCCATTTATTCCACCAGTTCGACCGCCACAGCCGTTGCTTCTCCGCCGCCGATGCAGAGCGCGGCGACGCCCTTTCTCAGGCCGCGGTTCTGTAGTGCGGCGATCAGGGTAGCGAGGATGCGGGCACCGCTGGCGCCGATCGGGTGGCCGAGCGCAGTGGCGCCGCCGTTTACGTTGACCTTGTCGTGCGGAATGTTGAGGTCTCGCATGGCGATCATCGAGACAACGGCGAAGGCTTCGTTGATCTCGAACAGATCGACCTCCTCCACATTCCAGCCGGTCTTGGCGAGGAGCTTCTGGATCGCGCTGACGGGGGCGGTGGTGAACTTTGCGGGTTCGTGCGCGTGGGCGGCGTGGGCGACGATGCGAGCGACGGCCTTCAGGCCCTGCGCGTCGGCGACGCTCTGGCGCGTCATCACCAGAGCGGCGGCACCGTCCGAGATGGAGGAGGCGTTGGCGGCGGTGATCGTGCCGTCCTTGGCGAAGGCGGCCTTCAGCGTCGGGATCTTGTCCGGATTGCCCTTGGGCGGCTGTTCGTCGGCGGTGACGGTTTCGGTGCCCTTGCGGCCGGTGATCTCGACCGGAGTGATCTCGCGATCGAACGCGCCGGTGCCCTGAGCGGCCTGGGCGCGGGTGAGCGAGGCGATGGCGTAGTCATCCTGCGCGGTGCGCGTGAACTGGTATTCTCCGGCGGTTTCCTCGGCGAAACTGCCCATCGCGCGGCCGGGTTCGTAGGCGTCTTCGAGGCCGTCGAGGAACATCGAATCCATCACGCGATCGTGCCCCATGCGCGCGCCGCCGCGATGCTTGGCGAGAATGTATGGCGCGTTGGTCATGCTCTCCATGCCGCCGACGACGAGCAGATCGACCGACCCGGCGGCGAGCGCGTCCGCGCCCATGATCGCGGCCTGCATGCCCGAACCGCACATCTTGTTGACGGTGGTCGCCTCGACCGACATCGGCAGACCGGCCTTGAGCGCGGCCTGACGGGCGGGAGCCTGGCCGAGCCCTGCGGGCAGGACGCAGCCCATATAGATGCGCTCGACATCCGCGCCCGCGACGCCGGCGCGCTCGACCGCTGCCTTCACGGCGGTGGCGCCGAGATCGACGGCCGTGGCTCCGGCGAGGCTGCCCTGGAAGCTGCCCATCGGGGTGCGGGCGTAGGACAGGATGACGACGGGATCGGTGGTGGAGCTGGCGGTCATGTTCGGGGCCTCTCGCGTTTATGTGTTGTGGGCGATCTAATGGGGGCGAGGGCGGTTTACAAATGTCGCTGATATGCCGCCGCAATGTTCGGGTTTGCCGTCCTTTCTTCTCCCCTCCCTGGAAGGGAGGGGGCGGGGGTGGGTCGGTATGGGGCAGACGCAGCGCCAGCCAATGGGCCGACCCAACCCCAACCCAGCATCGGGCCGGTCATGCCTCCGGCATGACCTGAACAGCGCGGGGCGCTGTTCACCCGATGCTCTTCCAAGGAGGGGAGTAATGTCGTGACCGTAGGGCGGGGTTGCCGTATCGCCTCGGCATGGAAATCCTCATCAACGCGCTGAAATGGTTCGCCTCCGCATCGGGGGTGATCGCGGCGCTGATGGTGTCGCTGGATTCGGGGCGGCGGGTGACGGGGTGGGGCTTCGTGCTGTTCGTCGGATCGAGCATCGCGTGGATGGCCGGGGCGGCGCTGACCGATGACTGGGCTTTGGGTGCTCAGAATATCGCGCTGTTCGGGATCAATATTCTCGGTGTGTACCGCTATCTGATCCGCAAGAAGGCGCCCGATGGCTGAGCTACTGTTCTGGCCGGTGGGGCTGGGGGTGCTCGGGGCGATCCTGGGCAGCTTCATCGCGACGTTGGTGATCCGTTGGCCGCAGGGGCGATCGGTGATGGCCGGGCGGTCGCATTGCGATGCGTGCGATGTGACGCTGGGTGCGCGCGATCTGGTGCCGTTGTTGAGCGCAACGCTGGCGCGGGGGCGGTGCCGCGCGTGCGGCACGGCGATCGATGCGCGGCACTGGCAGATCGAACTGGCGGCGTTGGGGATCGGCGCAGTCGCGGGGATCGTCGTGCCGGGGCCGATCGGACTGGCGGGCGCGGTGTTCGGATGGCTGTTGCTGGCGCTGGCGGCCTTGGATGTGACGGAGTTCTGGCTGCCGGATCGCCTGACGGGCACGCTGGCGTTGGCCGGGCTGGCGACGGGGGTGCTTGGCGTGGCGCCGGATTTGCGCGACCGGGTGATCGGGGGCGTTGCCGGGTTCGGCGCGCTTTGGGCGATCGGCGCAGGATACAAGCTGCTGAGGAAGCGCGAAGGGCTGGGCGGGGGTGATCCGAAGTTGCTCGGGGCGATCGGATTGTGGCTCGGCTGGGCGATGCTGCCGGCGGTGTTGCTGCTGGCGGCGATGACCGGGCTGGCGCTGGTTGGGGTCGGCATGGTGCTGGGGCGTCGGGCGACGCTGGCCGATCATGTACCGTTCGGCGCGCTGCTGGCGATCGCGGCTTACCCGGCATGGCTGTTCCTGCTAGGATTTCCGCGATGATGCTGACCGCGCTCCTGCTCGCCCTCATGGCCGATACGCCGGTTTCCGGCCTGCCAATCGATGTTCTGCCGAAACAGGCGCTGCCGGCGAAGGGGTGCGCTGCCTATCTGTTCATCAAGGGCGAGACGCCGGTGTTCGTGGCGATGGCGAGTGCCGATCCTGCGCAATTGCGGGTGTCGATCGGCGGCGCGCTGACCGATGTCGCGCGCACCGGTCAGACCGGTGGCGGCGGCTATGGCTTTGCCGGGGTGACCGAATATGCCGGTGGCGGCGTGACGGCGGTGCTCGACATGAAGATCGAGGCGCGCGCCGATCTGAAGGATGGCGCGGCGGTGCGCGATGCGACGCTGAGGATCGACAAAACCGGGCAGGATAGTGTCGTGGTGGCGGTGGCGGGAATCATCGGCTGCGCCAAATCATAAGGGAGAGCGACGTGACCGATTTGCAGGCGATACTGGCGGCCCAGCGCGTGGCGTTCATGGACGAGCTTCCGGTGTCGATCGCGACGCGCAAGGACCGATTGAAGCGCGCGGCGGCGATGATGTCGGAGAATGCCGAGGCGTTCTGCGACGCGCTGTCCGAAGATTTCGGGCATCGCAGCCGGGAGCAATCGATGCTGACCGATATCGCCGCGTCGATCGCGCCGATCCGGCATGCGATCAAATCGGTCGATGGCTGGGCGAAGCGGAGCAAGCGGCCGGTGCAGTTTCCGCTCGGGTTGCTGGGCGCGAAGGCCTGGGTCGAATATCAGCCGAAGGGCGTGATCGGCGTGATCGCGCCGTGGAATTTCCCGGTCAATCTGGTGATGGCCCCGCTGGCCGGCATCTTCGCGGCGGGCAACCGGGCGATGGTGAAGACGAGCGAGTTCACGCCGCGCGTGGCCGCGCTGTTCGAGCAGGTGGTGGGCAAGTATTTTGCGGCGGAGGAGCTGGCGTTCGTTTCGGGCGGAGCGGAGGTGGGCAAGGCGTTCGCGTCGTTGCCGTTCGATCATCTGATCTTCACTGGCGCGACATCGGTCGGCAAGCATATCCTGCATGCGGCGGCGGACAATCTGGTGCCGGTGACGCTGGAGTTGGGCGGCAAGTCTCCGGTGATCGTCGGCAAGGGCACGGATTTGAAGCAGGCGACCGAGCGGGTGGCGCTGGGCAAGATGCTGAATGCCGGGCAGATCTGTCTTGCGCCGGATTATCTGCTGGTCGAGGCGGGCGACGAGGCGGCGGTGGTCGACGGGCTGCGGAGCGCGGCGTCGGCGATGTATCCGACGTTGCTGTCCAACCCGGATTACACTTCGGTGGTGAACGACCGGCATTTCCAGCGGTTGACCGATCTTATCGACGATGCGCGGGCCAAGGGTGCGACCGTAGAGGTGGTCAATCCGGGGAATGAGGATTTCGGCGCGTCGAATGCGCGCAAGATGCCGCTGCATATCGTGACCAACGTGACCGACGATATGGCGGTGATGCAGGAGGAGATTTTCGGGCCTCTGCTGCCGGTGCGGCGCTATGCGGGGATCGAGGATGCGATCGCGCAGGTCAACCGGCGCGACCGGCCGCTGGGGCTGTATTATTTCGGCGGCGACGCGGGCGAGCGGCGGCGCGTGCTGGACCGGACGATCGCGGGCGGCGTGACGCTGGACGATGTGATCTTTCACATCAGCATGGAGGAACTGCCGTTCGGCGGCGTCGGGCCGTCCGGCATGGGCGCATATCATGGGCGCGACGGGTTCATGACGTTCAGCCATGCCAAGGCGGTGTACAAGCAGGCGAAGTTCGACGTGGCGAAGCTGGCCGGGCTGAAGCCACCTTACGGCAAGGCGACGATGGCGAGTGTTAAGCGGCAGATGGGGTGATGGCACCCGCGCGCTTTGCTATGATCGTGCTGGTCGCTTGCCTGCCAAGTTGTGCGACGGTGGAAAGGAGTAGCCAACTTTCCTTCATGAGCAGAGTATCGGGATCGATGCGCGTGGTTGGCGACATATCCGAAGATTTCCCCTGCACTAAGGTGAAATCGGTTCTGGCCCAAGGGTTGGAGTACGGCGTCAATACCTGCAAAGCCGTTCCGTTGGAATTTACTCCGCGTGGATCGCGAATACCCCGACCAGTATTCGACCTGTGGGTGGCAACAGGTAACGAAAGCATGGAGAATGAGGTGGTCGACTTTTACGAAACGGTAACGCTAGGCGAGGTCGGCGACATCTCGTGTGGGCGCTTCGAACTGCAAACCTACACCGTAGATGGGAAGAAGATTGCCGTGCTGGAGAGACAAATCGTCGAAAGACCCTGTCCCAATTGATATGCTTTTTCTGATTATTTGCGGGCGTCATTTTCAAGAAGAACGCGGCAACTCAGCCTTCGGAAAACCGGTCCACGCCTGATCGTAATCCTCGTCCAGCGCGCTCGTTTCCAGCGCGAAGCCGGTGGGGTGGAAGACCCAGCGGCTTTCGATCATGAAGGCCATGGTGCCGTCGATTTTGTGCGGTTTCAGGTCGGCGTTGCTCGCGGCGGTCCAAGTGGCGACGTCCGGGCCGTGGCCGCTCATCTGGTTGTGGAGGGATAGGGCACCTGGTCGGAAGCCTTCGGCCTTGGCGTCGTACTGGCCGGTGATGAGGCCCATGCACTCGCTCATCGTGTTGCGGTGGAACCAGGGCGGGCGGAACGTGTCTTCGGCGACCATCCAGCGCGGCGGGAAGATGACGAAATCGACGTTCGCGGTGCCGGGCACGTCGCTGGGCGACGTCAGCACGGTGAAGATGCTGGGATCGGGATGATCGAAGCTGATGCTGCCGATCGTGTTGAAGCGGGCGAGATCGTATTTCCACGGCGCGTAATTGCCGTGCCACGCGACGACATCGAGCGGGGAGCGGCCGAGCTGGGTGGTCCACAGGCTGCCGAGGAATTTCTGGACGAGTTCGTATTCGCCTTCGACGTCTTCGAACCACGCGACGGGGGTTTCGAAATCGCGCGGGTTGGCGAGGCCGTTCGCACCGATCGGGCCGAGATCGGGCAGGCGGAACGGGGCGCCGTGATTCTCGGCGACATAGCCGCGCGCTTCGCCATCGGGCAGGGTGACGCGGAAGCGGACGCCGCGCGGGATGAGCGCGATCTCGCCCGGCTTCACGTCGATGCGGCCGAATTCGGTGAGGAGCGTGAGCGCACCTTGTTCGGGGAGGATCAGGAGTTCGCCGTCGCCGCTGACGAAGGCGCGGTTCCGCATATCCTTGCTCGCTCGGTAGATGTGCATCGCGACGCCGGTTTGCGTGGCGGGGCCTTCGCCGGCGACGACCATGGTGGTGAGGCTGTCGAGCCAGTCCTGCCCCTCGGCGATGTCGAGCGGACCCCAGCGCAGGCGGTTGGGCGCGAGCGGTTGCTTGGCGACGCCCGGGGCGAATTGCGTCGCGCCTTCGTAGCGGGTGAAGGCCGGGTGCGCGGCGCTCGGGCGCAGGCGATAGAGCCACGAGCGGCGGTTTTCGTGGCGCGGCGCGGTGAAGGCGGTGCCCGAGAGTTGTTCGGTGTATAGGCCGAAGGGGGGCTTTTGTGGGGAGTTTCGTCCGATCGGGAGCGCGCCGGGGACGGCTTCGGTGGCGAAGTGGTTGCCGAAGCCGGTTTGGTATTTGGTCATTTCCGGGCTCTCCGTATCTTAGCCCCTCCCCTTCAGGGGAGGGGTTGGGGTGGGGCGGTCCCGTCTCGAAGAGACCAGCTTTAGTTTCTGCGGCACGACCCCACCCCAACCCCTCCCCTGAAGGGGAGGGGCTTAAGAGGGTTACGCCTCTACCGCTCCCGGCACTACGCCGCGGCGGATCTGGTCGAGTTCGATAGACTCGAACAGCGCCTTGAAATTGCCCTCGCCGAAGCCGTCGTTTCCTTTGCGCTGGATGATTTCGAAGAAGATCGGGCCGACCATGTTTTCGGTGAAGATCTGCAGCAGCAGGCCGCCGCCCGTTTCCGGGGCGCCGTCGATCAAGATGTCGCGCTTGCGCATTTCCTCGACGTCGTGATCGTGGCCGGGCAGGCGCTTGTCGATCAGGTCGAAATAGGTCTGCGGCGTGGTCTGGAACTTGATGCCGTTGGCGCGCAACGTGTCGACCGTCTGGAAGATATCGTCGGTCGCCAGCGCCAGATGCTGGATGCCTTCGCCTTTGTAATCCTTGATGAATTCCTCGATCTGCGAATGCTCGTCCTGGCTTTCGTTGAGCGGGATGCGGATTTTGTCGTCGGGCGCAGTCATCGCCTTGCTGAACAGCCCCGTCGACTGGCCCTCGATGTCGAAATAGCGGATCTGGCGGAAGTTGAAGATGCTCTCGTAATAATTCGCCCAATAATCCATCCGGCCGCGCTGGAGATTGTGGGTGAGGTGATCGAGCGTGTGCAGGCCGACGCTGTGATCGTCGGGCGACGTACCGGAGATGGGCGCGAAATCGGTTTCGTAGATTTTCGACTTCTCGTCGACGAGATAGAGGTTCGCGCCGCCGATGCCCTCGATCGCCGGGATGTCGAGTTCGCCGGGGCCGTGTTCGCCCTTCACCGCCGCCGCGCCGCGATCGAGCGCCATCTGCAGCGCCTGCTGGCCGTCGGCGACGCGGAAGGCCATCGCGTTCGCGCTCGGGCCATGCGCGTTGCGGAAGCCGGCGACCTGGCCCGCTTCGTCCATGTTGAGCAGGAAATTGATGTCGCCCTGCGCATAGCGGCGGACGTTCTTGGACTTGTGGTTGCCGACATGGGTGAAGCCCATCTTGACGAACAGACCGGCCAGAGCCTCGGGATCGGGCGAGGTGAATTCGACGAATTCGAAGCCGTTCAGGCCCATCGGGTTTTCGGTTGCGGTCATCGTCACTCTCCGGGAAGGTGGTTTCAGATGATACTATATCTGGGTTTGGGGTGGGCGTCTAGCCAACCAACAACCGTCATGCTGAACTTGTTTCAGCATCCATGCGCGTTCATCAGCGTCAGGTGTGCGGCCAGTGACCGCGCATGGACCCTGAAACGAGTTCAGGGTGACGGTTTGGGGATGGGCAATGCCGACGCTGAAACTCGACGATTTCCTGCCGTATCGCTTGTCGATCGCGTCGAACCGCGTGTCGTCGGCGATTGCGACGACGTATCAGTCCTTGTTCGGGCTGAAGATTGCGGAATGGCGGTTGATCGCGGTGATCGCGGAGGGCGAGGGGCTGACGCAGCAGGCGCTGGGCGTGCGGACGCAGATGGACAAGGTGACGGTGAGCCGCGCGGCGATCGCTCTGGTCGAGCGGGGGCTGGTGGCGCGGCGGCCCAACCCGGATGACCAACGGTCGCACCTGTTGTCGCTGACCGAGGCGGGGCAGGCGCTGTACGAGAATGTCGCGCCGAAGGCCTTGGAACTGGAGGCGCGGATCTTTGGCGGGTTCGGCGCTAAGGAAGTGGCGGCGTTTCGTGCGGTGCTCGATCGGCTGGAGGCTTCTGCGGCGGCGCTGGATCCCGAGGGAAGCTGAGCCCTTGGCCGTCATGCCGGGCTTGGTCCGGCATCCAACGTGCCGCACGATCAGGAGCCGATTGATTTGCAGCACGATGGATCCCGGATCAAGTCCGGGATGACGGCGAGATAGGGGCGTGGGCAACTCCGGCGTTGCGGGAATCGCAGTCGGACCCTAAGCGGCTGATGGCCCTCCCCAGGCATGTTGCGATACCTTTATCAGGAGGACTGAATGCCCGAAATGATCGACCGCGCCGGATTGTCCGTGGCCGAGCCGCTGGTGCGGTTCGTGGAGAGCAAGGTGTTGCTCGGGCTTGGCATCAATGCCGTTTCCTGGTGGCAGGGCATGGCCGACATCTTCGAGAAGTTCGCGCCGGAAAACCGCGCGTTGCTGGCCGTGCGCGAGACGTTGCAGGCGGAGATAGACGCGCGGTATCAGGCGGGCGGCGCGGTGGACGAGGCGTTCCTGCGCGGGATCGGGTATCTGGTGCCGGAGCCGGCCCCGTTCACGATCGGCACCGAGCATGTCGATGCCGAAGTGGCGACGATGGCCGGGCCGCAGCTGGTGGTGCCGATCCTCAACGCACGCTTCGTGCTGAATGCAGCCAATGCGCGCTGGGGCAGTCTTTATGATGCGTTCTACGGCACCGATGCGTTGCCGGGGAAGGCCAAACCGGGCGGCTACGATACCGAACGTGGCGGCCAGGTGGTCGCGGCGGCGAAGGCGTTTCTCGACAAGGCCGTGCCGCTGGCGTTCGGGCCGTGGGATAGTGTGGCGGGCTTCGCGATCGTGGACGGCGTGCTGATGGCGCAGGGGCTGCTTGGTGCGGCCAAGCCGGCGCTGGCCGATGCGAGCGCGTTCGTCGGGTATCGCGGCGAACTGGCCACGCCGTCGTCGTTGCTGTTCCGGCATCACGGATTGCATGTCGAGGTGGTGATCGACCGTGAATCCTCGGTCGGGCGGGACGATCCGGCGGGGATCGCCGACGTGCTGCTCGAATCGGCGCTGACCACGATCGTCGATCTCGAGGATTCGGTCGCGGCGGTGGATGCCGAGGACAAGGCGGCGGCCTATGCCAATTGGCTCGGGCTGATGCGCGGCGATCTGCAGGAAAGTTTCGAGAAGGGCGGGCGGACGATCGTGCGCAAGCTGGAGGCGGATCGCGACTATGCGACCACGGACGGCGGCACGCTGACGCTGACCGGGCGCAGCCTGTTGTTCGTGCGCAATGTCGGGCATCTGATGACGACGCCGGCGGTGCTGCTGGCCGATGGCAGCGAGGCGCCGGAGGGCATTCTGGATGCGATCCTGACCAGCACGATCGCGCTGTACGATCTGCGGGGCATGGGCACGTTTCGCAACAGCCGCGCGGGATCGGTCTATATCGTCAAGCCCAAGATGCACGGGCCGGAGGAATGCGCCTTCACCAACGCTTTGTTCGATGCGGTGGAGGATCTGCTGGCGATCGAACGCCACACGATCAAAGTCGGCGTGATGGACGAGGAACGGCGGACCTCGGCCAATCTCGCGGCGTGCATCGCGGCGGTGAAGGACCGGATCGTGTTCATCAACACCGGCTTCCTCGATCGCACCGGCGACGAAATGCACACTGCGATGCGCGCGGGACCGATGATCCCCAAGGCCGAGATGAAGGCGAGCGACTGGATCAAGGCGTATGAGGATCGCAACGTGCGCATCGGCCTGGCCGCCGGCCTGTCGGGCAAGGCGCAGATCGGCAAGGGCATGTGGGCCGCGCCGGACCGGATGGCGGACATGATGGACCAGAAGATCGCGCATCCGAAGTCGGGCGCGAACACCGCCTGGGTGCCGTCCCCCACCGCCGCGACGTTGCACGCGATGCATTACCACGACGTGGATGTGTTCGAAGGGCAGAAGACGATTGCCAAGGAAAAGGTGCCGGGCCTTGGCCGGTTGCTGAACGTGCCGGTCGCGGGCGGACGCAACTGGACGCCGCAGGAGGTGCAGGCCGAGCTGGACAACAATGCGCAGGGGATTCTGGGCTATGTGGTGCGCTGGATCGACCAGGGCGTCGGCTGTTCGAAGGTGCCGGATATTCACGACATCGGGCTGATGGAAGATCGCGCGACGCTCAGGATTTCCTCGCAGCACATGGCCAATTGGCTGCTGCACGGGGTCGCGACCGAGGCCGATGTGGATGCGGCGTTCGGGCGGATGGCCAAGAAGGTCGATGCGCAGAATGCAGGCGACGCGGCATATTCGCCGATGTCCGGGCACGAGGATAGCAGTCTGGCGTATCAGGCGGCGCGCGCGTTGGTGTTCGAGGGCGTAGGGCAGCCGAGCGGGTATACGGAGCCGTTGTTGCATGCGTTCCGGTTGCGGGTGAAGGCGGCTTAGGAAGTCGATCTGTTTACTCCCCTCCCTGGAAGGGAGGGGGCGGGGGTGGGTCGCTACCGAGGGAGCGCTGCCCCCGCCCCATACCGACCCACCCCCAGCCCCTCCCTTCCAGGGAGGGGAGCAGGTAGGTGGGAAAGGCGAGGAACAATCACGATCCTCGTGCGTTAGGCGAGGGAGGGGGGGATAGACGGTGGTCCAGCCGCTCTCCCAAGGGGAAAAGCGCGTTTTGACTGGTCTTTGGTTTACGTCGAGTTGGGTGGTGTTGGCTTTGGCGGGGCTTGCCCCCGCGCAACAGGTGCCGCCGCCCGCCCCGGAGCCGGTTCAGGGCCAGCCTCTCGATCCCAATGCGGACAAGCCGATCGTCACCGATCCGGAATTCGATTCCGCGCTGCCTGCACTGTCCAATGACATCAACGCGCCGCTGGAGGCGATGCCTGCAATTCCCGCAGGCAGGCCGCCGATCGCCGGTCAGGCGGTGCCGGCCGAAACCGCGCTGACACCGGTTGCGGCCGAAACGCCGGAATTGACCGCGCCCCTGCCGGCGCTCGGATCGTACGACACCACGCCGCCGATCGAGGTGGCCGATGTCGGCGACGAGAAGACCGTCGTCATCCGGTACGATACCGAAGTGCGCGGGCTGGATGCGCTCGATCTCACCGGCCAGTTCAATTCCTTGTCCGCGCTGAAGGATGGCGGCGGGAAGGCGGCGAATGCGGCGATGATTTCCGCGCGCGCCAAGGAGGACGAGGCGCTCGCGGTGCGGCTGATGAAGTCGAAGGGCTTCTATGACGGCACGGCGATCTCCACGATCGAACAGCCGCCGGCGAAGAGCGGCAAGCCGGTAAAGGCGATCGTCAGCGCGACGCCGGGCAAAGTCTACAGCCTGTCGTCGGTGACGATCGATGCGGGGGCGGTGGTGCCGCCGGACCTGCTGCGCCAGGAATTGCCGTTGAAGGTCGGCGACCTGATCGAGGCGGATCGCATTCAGGGGGCTGAGGCCAATCTGGCGCTGAAGCTGCCGCAACAGGGCTATCCGTTCATCAAGGTCGGGCAGCGCGATATCCTGCTCGACGATGCGAAGTGGACCGGGGATTACACGCTGCCGGTCGATACCGGGCCGCGATCTTCGTTCGGCACCTATTCGACCGAGGGCAAGCTGGCGTTCGATGCCAAACATGTCGGCGTGCTCGCCCGGTTCAAGGACGGCGAATTGTACGACAATCGCAAGGTCGACGATCTGCGCCAGGCGCTGGTCGCGACGGGCCTGTTCTCGACCGTATCGGTCGAGCCGCAGCGCACCGGGCAGGTCGGGCCGGACGGGACCGAGAAGGTCGATCTGCTGGTGCGGCAGGAGGCCGGGCCGCCGCGCTCGCTCGCCGCGACCGCCGGTTATTCGACCGGCGAGGGGATCAAGCTGGAAGCGTCGTTCACGCACCGCAACATATTCCCGCCCGAGGGCGCGCTGATCGGATCGGTGATCGCGGGTACGCAGGAACAGGGCCTGTCCGGCACGTTCCGGCGGATGAATGCAGGCAAGCGCGACCGCACCGTGACGCTGACCGCGTCGGCCAACCATTCGAATTACGACGCCTTCAACGCATTTACCGGCACCTTGTCCGGGCGGATCAGTTACGATTCGACGCCGATCTGGCAGAAGAAATTCACCTATGCGTACGGCTTCGAACTGACCGGCACGAACGAGAGCGTGTATAACTTCTCGGTCGGGGATCGCACGCGCAAGACCTACGGCATCGTCGCGCTGCCGGGGCAGTTGCTGTTCGATACGTCGGACAGTCTGCTGAACCCGACCAAGGGCTATCGCCTGAAGCTGAGCCTCAGCCCGGAGACGTCGGTGAGCGGCGGGGTGCGGCCTTATGCGCGCGTGCTGATCGAGGGCAGCATCTATCAGCCGGTGACGCCGAGCCTCGTCGTGGCCGGGCGGGTGCGCGCGGGGACGATCCCGGGCATCGCGCGTGACGATCTGGCACCGTCGCGGCGTTATTATGGCGGCGGTGGCGGTTCGGTGCGCGGCTATGGCTATCAGCGGCTCGGGCCGTTCGATCCGCAGGGCAATCCGGTCGGCGGGCGTTCGCTCAACGAATTCTCGATTGAGGCGCGCTATCGCTTCGGCAATTTCGGGATCGTGCCGTTCTTCGACGCGGGCAATGCGTATGAGACGGTGTACCCGAAGGGCGGCGACCTGCGCTACGGCGCGGGCATCGGCGGGCGGTTCTACACCAATTTCGGGCCGATGCGGGTGGACGTTGCGACGCCGCTCAACCCCCGGCCGGGCGACGGCAAGGTCGCGCTCTACATCTCGATCGGGCAAGCATTCTGATGGCCGACGAGCAGGTTTCCGAAACCGTCGCGGCGGGCAAGCGCCCGGTGTGGCTGAGCATCCTCAAATGGATCGGCATCGCGATCCTGGGCGTGCTGGTGCTGGCGGTGGTGCTGGTGCTGGGCGTCAACACGTCGCCTGGGCGGCGGATCATCGCCAATTATATCGGCGGGTATGAGACGGCATCGGGGCTGAACATCAAGGTCGGGCGGATCGACGGTTCGATCTATGGCAAGATGGTGCTGACCGACGTGCGGGTGAGCGACCCGAAGGGCGTGTTCCTGACCTCGCCACGGCTCGATGTCGACTGGCGGCCGTTCGCCTTCCTGAAGAACCATGTCGATGTGCGATCGGCCGGTGCGAAGCTGATCACGCTGGCACGCTCGCCCGAACTGAAGGTGGTGCCGAGCGACCCGAATGCGCCGTATCTGCCCGATCTCGACATCGATATCGGCACGCTGACGGTCGATCGCTTCGTGATGATGAAGGCGGTGACCGGGCAGGCGCATATCGTGCGCTTCGACAGCGGTGTGCACATTGCCGACGCGCGCGCGCAATTGACCGCGAACGCGATGGCGCTGGTCGGGCCGGGCATCGCCGGCGGCGACCGGCTGACGCTGAAGCTGGATGCAGTGCCGGACCAGGACAAGCTCGATTTGGATGCGAAACTAACCGCACCGGCGGCGGGTGTCGTCGCGACGATGGGCGGGTTGAAACAGGCGCTCGACGCGACGGTTTCGGGCAAGGGATCGTGGAAAGCTTGGGCTGGCAAGGCGGTTGCGACGTTGGGCGGCAAATCGTTCGCCAATCTCGATCTCGCGGCGAATGACGGCACGTTCAAGGTGCGCGGCAATGCGCATCCGGCGCTGTATGCCGACACGCCGGCCGAGGGCGTGGCGCAGGTGCGCGCGGGGCGGAACCAGACACCGGACGCGACCAATCCGCTGGCGGCGATCACCGCGCCGCAGGTCGATCTGTCGATCGATGCCAAGCTCGACCAGCGCAAGGTGGATACCAAGTTCCAGTTAAAGTCGGACGCGCTGGCCGTGGCGGGGCAGGGGCTGATCGATCTGGCGACGAGCCGGTTCGGGCAGTTGAAGGTCGATGCGAAATTGCTGACGCCGGGCGCGATCCTGCCCAATCTCAACGGTCGCGATGTGGCGGCGAGTTTGGTGCTGGACGGCGCGTTCGCGACGCCGACGGTGAATTACGTCGTGCAGGCGAAGAGCATCGGTTTCGGCGAGACTCGGGTGGACGATGTCTATGCCTCGGGCCTGGCCAAGGTGGATGCGAACCATATCCTGGTGCCGATCAAGGCGCGGGCGCGGCGCATCGCCGGGCTGGCGGCGGCGGCGGGCGATCTGCTCGACAATGTGGCGATCGAGGGCGATTTCGCGATTTCGGGCGTCAACATCCTGTCCGACAATCTGCGCATCAAATCGAAGCGGATCGATGCGACCGCGATCATAGCCGCGAACATGCAGACCGGGCGCTATACCGGCGGACTGAACGGGCGGGTGAACAATTTCCGCGTCGAAAGCATCGGCATCCTGAACATCCAGACCGATGCGAAGCTGGTGACGGCACCGCAGGGCGGGTTCGGGATCACCGGGCGCGTGGTGGCGCGGACGTCGCAAATCTTCAATTCGGGCGTGGCGAGCTTCCTCGGCGGTAACGCGATCGTGCGCACCGATATCGGCTATGATCCGAACGGCATCATCACGTTCCGCAATTTGCGGCTGAATGCGCCGCAATTCCGGGTGACGAACGGCTCCGGTCGCTACGATCCGACCGGCGCGTTGCTGGTGAATGCCGATGCGTATTCGACGCAATACGGGCCGCTGACGGCGCGGGTGACGGGCAGTGCGACGCAACCAGTGGTGCTGTTGCGGGCGCCGCGCCCGGGCGTGGGCGTCGGGCTGGTCAATCTCGAAGCGCGGGTGCGTGGCAATGGCAATTCCTATGCCGTCGTCGCGACCGGGGGCACGACCTATGGGCCGTTCTCCGCCGATGTGATCTTGCGGCCGAGCCCGGTGCTGGCGGTGGACATCCGTGCGGCGAAATTCGCGGGCGTTAATTTCAGCGGCAAGGTGCAGCAACTGCCCGCCGGGCCCTTCGCCGGACGAATCCAGTTCGCCGGATCGGGGATCACCGGTGCGGCCAATCTCGGCGCGCAGGGCAAGTATCAGCGCGCCGACATCGCCGCGCGGGCTTATGCTGCGAAGATTCCGGGTAGCGTGGATTTCACGATCGGCCGCGCGATCATCGCCGCCAATGTCGTGCTGTACGACAAGCCGGCGGTGAAGGCCGACGTGCAGGTCGCGGACCTGCGCTATGGCCCGACGGTGATCTCATCAGCACGCGCCAAGGTGGATTATACCGGTGGTTCCGGCACGGCGCAGGCGGTGGCGACGGGTTCCAACGGCGTGCCGTTCAACATCGCGGTCAATTCCCGGCTCAGCCCGAAATTGTGGCTGGTCGCGGCACAGGGCCGGGCGAACGGGATCGGCTTCAAGACCGGTACGCCGGCGCGGATCCAGATCGAGGGCGCGGCCTATCGCCTGTTGCCGACACGGATCGATTTCGATCAGGGATCGGCGCGGATCGCGGGCAGCTACGGCAAGGGTACGACGTTGCAGGCGCGGCTCGACAAGCTCGATCTTTCGGTGGCCAATGCCTTGGTCCCGAACCTCGGGCTGGGCGGCACGGCGACCGGCAGCCTGGAGTTCGCGCAAGCCAGTGCGGCGGCGTTCCCGACGGCCGATGCTCGGATGACGATCAGCAATTTCACGCGGTCCAGTCTGGCGGCGGTGTCGGAGCCGGTGAATATCGAATTCGCCGGGCGGCTGGCCTCGGGCGGGGCGGATGCGCGTGCGTTGGTCAAGCGTGGGCCGACCACCGTCGGGCGGATGGTGGCGACGGTGCAGCCGGGCAGTGGCGGTTCGTGGACGAGCCGGTTGATGAGCGGGCCGCTGTCTGGCGGTATTCGTTATAACGGGCCGGCGGGCGTGCTGTTCAGTCTGGCCGGGCAGGCGCGACAACAGCTTACCGGCGGTATCGCCGTAGCGGCCGATTTCGGCGGACGGGCGGATGCGCCGACGTTGAACGGCGTGATCCGCGCCGACAAGCTGACTTACGAGAACGAAGTGTACGGCACGCGGCTGTCGAACATGAAGCTGGCCGGGCGGTTCGACAATACGCGCCTCCAAATCACGCAATTGCAGGCGACGGCGGGTGACGGCACGGTGCAGGCGCAGGGTTCGGTCGGCTTCTCCTCGGCCGAGGGCTTCCCGATCGATATCCAGGCCAAGTTGAACAATGCCCGGCTCGCGCGCAGTGATGCGCTGGGTGCGACGGCGACGGGCACGATCGCGATCAGCAACAATGCGCGCGATGGCGGGCTGATCAAGGGCGACCTGATCATTCCGGAAGCACGTTACGAGATCGTGACTCAGGGGCAGGCCGAGGTGGCGGAACTGACCGGCGTGCGGCGCAAGAGCGATCTCGTGACTCGGCCGACCGACCGGCCGGCGGCAGCTCCCACAGGGCTGTTCAAGCTTGATCTGCGCGTGCGGGCGGACAACCAGTTGTTCGTCAGCGGCATGGGGCTGGAATCCGAATGGAAGATGGACATGCGGATCGGCGGCACGTCCGCCGCGCCGCAGGTGGTCGGGCGCCTGCAGGTGGTGCGTGGCACCTATTCCTTCTCCGGCAAGCGCTTCGAGATCACGTCCGGCGACATCCGCTTCGACGGTGGTCCGCTGACCGACCCGCAGATCGCGTTGACCGCGAGCACGACGACCAATGGCGTGACCGTGAACATCAATGTGAGCGGCAGCGGGCAGAAGCCGAACATCGCCTTCACCTCGACACCGTCGCTGCCGCAGGACGAGGTGCTGAGCCGGTTGCTGTTCGGATCGTCGGTGACGAACCTTTCGGCGACGGAGGCGATCCAGTTGGCCGCGGCGCTGAATTCGCTGCGCGGTTCGGGCGGAGGCGGGCTCAATCCGCTGGGCAAGCTGCGCTCGGCGACCGGGTTCGACCGGTTGCGCATCCTCGGCGCGGACGAGGCGACCGGGCGGGGCACGTCGCTGGCGGCGGGCAAGTATCTGACCAACAACATCTATGTCGAAATCATCACCGACTCGCGTGGGTTCACGGCAACGCAGTTGCAGATCGCGCTGACCAAGAGCCTGAGCGTGTTGTCGCAGGCCGGGTCGTTCGGTGGATCGAGCGCCAGCGTGCGCTATTCGAAGGATTTTTAAAAGTTCGCCCGTCATCCCGGACTTGATCCGGGATCCAATAAGCCGCTTGGGCAGCACCGGTAATTAGGCGTCTCGCATGCCGCCCGTTGGATCCCGGATCAAGTCCGGGATGACGGATGAGATGGCGGCTTCGGTCGATACGCTCAACCAAGTCCTTTTCTGCAACCGATAAATGGAATATCGGGTATGCAGGAGAGAGCATATGGCGCTTGAGCATTTCGATGTGGTCGTGGTCGGGGCCGGCATATCGGGGATCGGTGCGGGGTATCACCTGCAGACGCTGTCGCCGGATCGATCCTATGTGATTCTCGAAGGGCGTCCACAGCTTGGCGGCACGTGGGATCTGTTCCGCTATCCCGGCATCCGGTCTGATTCGGACATGTATACTTTGGGCTATTCGTTCAAGCCGTGGACTCAGGCCAAGGCGATCGCCGATGGCCCTTCGATCCTGCGGTATCTGCAGGAGACGGCGCGCGAGCATGGGATCGACCGGCATATCCGGTATCGCAGCCATGTGAAGACGGCGTCCTGGTCGACCGCGGACGCGCGCTGGACGGTGAATGTCGAGGGGCCGGACGGGCCGGTGCACTATACCTGCAATTTCCTCTTCATGTGCTCGGGCTATTACAATTACGCCAAGGGCCACACGCCGGACTTTCCGGGCGCCGCGGATTTCGCCGGGCGGATCGTCCATCCGCAGCATTGGCCAAGCGACATGGATTATAGCGGCAAGAATGTCGTGGTGATCGGTAGCGGGGCGACGGCGGTGACGTTGGTGCCGGAGATGGCGAAGACCGCCGCGCACGTCACGATGCTGCAGCGCTCGCCCACCTATGTCGTGTCGCGACCGAGCGAGGACGGGATCGCCAACTGGCTGCGCGCCAGGCTGCCGGCAAAGCTCGCTTATGGCATCACGCGGTGGAAGAACGTGCTGTGGGGCATGTTCTTCTTCCGCCTGGCGCGGCGGCGGCCGGAGAAGGTGAAGGAACGGATCATCGGCATGGTGCGGGAGCATCTCGGGCCGGATTACGACATCGCCACGCATTTCACGCCGCGCTACAATCCCTGGGACCAGCGCCTGTGCCTCGTGCCGGATGCCGATCTGTTCGATGCGCTCAAGGCCGGCTCGGCTGAGGTCGTGACCGACCGGATCGCGCGCTTCACGCCCGGCGGGATCGCGCTGGAAAGCGGCAAGGAGATTGCGGCCGACGTGGTCGTCACGGCGACCGGGCTGGAGCTGCAATTGCTGAGCGACGTGGCGTTCGATGTGGACGGCGCGCCGGTCGATCTGGCTAAGACGTACAATTACAAGGGCATGATGTATTCGGGCGTGCCCAATCTGGCGTCGTCGTTCGGCTACACCAATGCCTCCTGGACGCTGAAGGCGGATTTGACCTGCGCCTATGTCTGCCGGTTGCTCAACACGATGACGAAGCGTGGATTGCGCCAGGCGACGCCGCGGATCGCGGGCGAGGATTTGCAGCCCGAGCCGTTCCTCGATTTCTCGTCCGGTTACGTCACGCGGGCGATGGAGAAATTCCCCAAGCAGGGCGACCGCAAGCCGTGGAAATTGTACCAGAATTACGCCAAGGATCTGGTGACTTTGAAATACGGATCGGTCGATACGGAAATGGAATTTTCGAACCCCGTGCCGAAGCGCGTCGCATCGCGCGAGACGGTCGACGCTTGAGAGATAGGGGTTTAGGGTCGCCGGCATGACGCCGGATGACCTAACCACCAGCGCGCTCGGCCATCTCGAGCGGCTGATCGCGTTCGATACGACCTCACGGGATTCGAACCTTCGGCTGATCGAGTATGTCGAGGGCGTGCTGGCGCCGCTCGGCGTGGGCGCGACGCGGGTGTTCAATGAGGATCGGTCGAAGGCCAATCTTTATGCGACACTTGGGCCGAACCTTGCGGGTGGCGTGGTGCTGTCCGGGCATACCGATGTCGTGCCGGTCGATGGCCAGCCCTGGACGAGCGATCCGTTCACCCTGACGCGCCGGGGCGAGCGGCTGTTCGGGCGCGGTACGTGCGACATGAAGGCGTTCTTGGCGCTGGCACTGGCGGGTGCGCCGGAATTCGTGAAGGGCGCGCGGCCGGTGCATCTGGCCTTTTCGTATGACGAAGAGGTCGGGTGCCTGGGCGCCCCGAGCATGATCCGTGAACTCGTCCGCGATCTGCCGCCGCCCGCCGCCGTGGTGGTGGGCGAACCGACCAATATGGAGGTGGTGAGCGGTCATAAAGGCATCTCGACCTGGCGCGTGACGGTGCGCGGGCATGAGGCGCATTCGAGCCTGACGCATCTCGGCGTGTCGGCGAACATGGTCGCGGTGCGGCTGATGGCGCGGCTGGCCGATCTGGCGGATGCGCTGGAACTGAAGACCGATGCGCATTCGGCGTTTTGCCCGCGGCATGCGACGCTGACGATAGGGCAGGTGAACGGCGGCACGGCGGTGAACATTTTGGCGCGGGAATGCACCTTCATCTTCGACCTGCGCGTGCTGCCGGGGATGGACCCGGATGCGATCGTCGCGCCGTTCATTGCGGTGTGCGAGGCGGAGGGTGCGCGGATCGGGGCGTTGTTCGAGGGCGCGGGCGTGGAGGTGGTGCGACGATCGCAGACGCCGAGCTTTGCGCCGGAGCCGGGCGGTGCGGCGGAACTGCTGGTGCGGCGGTTGACCGGGGATAACGGCCCGGCGCGCGTCGTGTCCTATGCCTCGGAGGCGGGGCAGTTTCAGGGCGGCGGGTTTTCGGTGGTGATCTGCGGGCCGGGCTCGATCGAGCAGGCGCATCAGGCGGACGAATATCTGGAGGTCGCGCAACTGGAGCGCGGCGCGACGTTCATGGCGCGGCTGATCGAGGCTCAGCTTTAGGGTCCGATGCTGTCCACGACCGGATCGATCGACCCCGTATGCCGGCATACGGCGCGCCAAGCCGGGGCATCCGTAAAAGTTTTATGAGAAAAATAGTCACTTCGGACGCTTCTCTCGAAGCCGTCCCGAATCGGGACCACAAGGCCAACCCCGACGCTACGGAAAGCGTCGGTCGGCAATGGTACGACAAATTGTAACTGAAGAAATTATCGATCCGACGCCGCGTCAAACGCTTCTAATATAGAAGGATTTTGTCGTGCGCCGGATCGACTGCCTGGTTTACCAGGGGCGAATTTGATCGCCGTAGATGAGCGAAAGCAGAAACTTCAGCATGGTTTTCTCCCTTGTTACACCCAGTCGAGTGCCGACAATTCTTAATGCATTTTTAACCTTGAAGCAATCGGATGCAGGCCGGTTCGCTGTCCCGTTCAGGGTCGGTTTAAGGGTTCCTTCAGGGGTGGCGGGGTAGCGACGTCGCGATGGCCCGCGTTTCAAGAACAGTTGGTCCGGATAACGGACCCCCGCGGACTACGCGGCTGATCGGCTCGAACGCGCTCGGCGACGTGGGTGCGCAGGCCGATATGACGCCGGTCGTGCTCTCGTCGAAGCATGAGCATCTGCCCTGGCCGGTTATACGGGCGTGGCAGTTTCTATGCATGGCCGACATCCTGAATTTCGCCGCGCTGCGTCGTCACCTGGGGTGTTCGCGGGCCGACCAGTTGGTGGTCGATGTCAGCGGACGCATCGCCGAGGTTTTGCCGAGCGCGCGGGTCACGATAGTCGGCCGATCGTTGCTGGAACTGACTTTCGAGGGCGATACGATCGACGATCTCGATGCGGCACTGGTGTTGCTCAACGACGAGTTTGGTGCGCCGTTCGATCTGGAGGGCGAGGCGCATCAGTTGAAGATGCTGTTCGCCGCCGCCGCCGCACCGGTCGGCAATACCGAGGATGTCCGGCTGGCCGAGGAGGCCGAGGCGGCGATGGAGCAGGCGCGGGTCGATCAGCGCACCGTGGTGCGCGACCTCTCGGCCGGAACGCCGGCCTTCGACCGGCTGACGCTGTCGCGCGAACTCGGCCCCGCGCTCGCCAATCGTGAGATGTTCCTGCAATACCAGCCCAAGGTGCATGTGCGCCGGCAGGAGATTTCCAGCGCCGAAGCGCTGGTGCGCTGGCAGCATCCGACGCGCGGGCTGGTGCTGCCGGGCGATTTCATCACATTGGCCGAAGAAATCGGCGAGATCGGACCGCTGACCCTGTGGACGCTCGATCAGGTGATCGCGGACCAGAAGGTGCTGGCGGGCGAAGGTTACGACCTGACGATCTTCATCAATATTTCCGGGCAATTGCTCGCCGATCGCGAATTCGTCCAGACCGCCTGCGCGATGGTGACGAACGGCGGTGCCAAGATCGGTTTCGAGATTACCGAAACGGCGGTGATCCGCGATCCGGAAATCGCGATCCACCACCTTCAGCAATTCGCCGATGTCGGCATCGTGATCGCGATCGACGATTATGGCGCTGGGCTTTCGTCACTCGCCTATCTCAAGCAATTGCCGGCGCGCGAACTGAAGATCGACAAGATGTTCGTGCTGCAATTGACCAGCAGCAACCGCGATCCGCTGATCGTACGATCGACGATCGATCTGGCCCACGCGCTGGAGATGGAAGTCACCGCCGAGGGTGTCGAGACCCAGGCGGCGATGGCGTTGCTGACCGTGATGGGTTGCGACATGGTGCAGGGCTATCTGATCAGCCGCCCGATCTCGTTCGATGCGTTTTGCCAATATCTGCGCGACGACAAGTTGAAAGCGTCGGACCAACATGGCGGATCTTTGTTCAGCCGCCCGGCGAGCTTCTGGAAGAGCGCCTGATCCCGCGTCCTGCTGCGCATTAGTGCGGATTTAAGACTTCTAAACCATATCCGATGCGATGACGGGATTTCGCCCAAGCGCATTGCTGCACCATGCGGTGCTGATCCTGGCCCTGGCCGCCGCGATCGTACCGCCGCGTGCGGACGCGCAGGTGCCGCAAACCACCGCACAGGCTGGAACGCAGTTCGACGTCATGATCGCCGATGCCAAGGCGCAGATGATGAGCGATCCGGTGCGGACCATCGCCAAAGCCAAGCAGGCCGAGGCTTTCGCGCAGACGTTTCCTCGTGGCCAGAAGACGGTGGCCATAGCAACAGCACAATGGCTGCAAGGCGAGGCGTATCTCCGCCTCGATCGAGTCGCCGAGGCCGGTCCGATGATCGATCGCGCTTTGGCTGCCGTCTCGCACAATGGGCGGGCGACGAAGCTGAACGGAGACATCCTGCTGTCGCGTGGCGGCTATCATACCGCGAAGGCGGACGTGGCTGCGGCTCTGTCGGACTATCAGGGCGCGCACGATATCTTCCGCGATGCCGGTGAAACGCGCAGCCGCGCGATCGCGCTGCTTAGCATCGCAGGTCTCTACCAGGACTCGATGGATTACGAAAAGGCGCTGAAATATTATCAGCAGGCGTTGGAGGTCTATCGCGGCGATCCGCAGCTCAGCCTGTCGATCTATAATAATCGCGGCATCGCGTTCAAGGAACTGGGACGATACGATCAGGCAAATGTCGCCTTCGGCGAAGCGCTCAAGCTTGCCCAGAAAAAACAGAGTCCAGCGCTCGAACTCCCGATCCTGCGCAATCTGGCGCGCAGCGAACTGGCCGCTGGACGCCTCGATCTCGCCGACAAGACGATCGCGAAGGGCTTTGCCGAGGCGCGAGATATCCGCAACGGGCCGCTGTCCACGCAGATGTGGGACATTGCGGCGAAGGCCGAATTGCTGCGCGGCCATCCGGCAAGGGCACTGCCGATGATCGAGCGCAGCTTTGCCGGCGTCGATCTGCAAAACACCACGATCAGTTACCGGGAACCCCACGAAACAGCATTTCAGATCTATCGCGCGCTGCATAACGGCACCGAGGCGCTGGTGCATCTCGAAGCGCTCAAGCGCCTCGACGACCGTACCTGGAAGCTCGCCGCTTCCGCCAACACCTCCCTGGCCTCGGCCCGGTTCGATTTCGCCAATCAGGAATTGCGTATCGCCAAGCTGAAGGCGGACGAACTCCAGCGCAACATCGATTTCGAGCGCGCGCAGGCGAAGACGCGGCAGAACATCGCGCTGGGCCTGTCGGCGATCGCGGTGATGATCGTCGGTTTGCTGACGTTCGGCATCGTCACCCTGCGCCGCAGCCGCAATCAGGTGCGCGCCGCCAATATCGATCTGGCGGCGACGAACAGCGCGCTGGGCAAGGCGCTGGCGGCGAAGACCGAGTTCCTCGCCACCACCAGCCACGAGATCCGCACGCCGCTGAACGGTATCCTCGGCATGACGCAGGTAATGCTGGCCGATCGCGCGCTGACCGATCAGATCCGCGACCGGATCGGCGTGGTGCACAGCGCCGGCGTGACGATGCGGGCGCTGGTCGACGACATTCTGGACGTCGCCAAGATGGAGACGGGCAATCTGACGATCGAGCATGTGCCGCTCGACCTGAAAGCGACGCTGAACGACGTCGCGCGGCTGTGGCAGGAACAGGCGGCGGGCAAGGGCATCGGCTTCCTGCTCGATCTCGACCAGAGCCCGGCCTGGATCGCGGGCGATGCGGCGCGGCTGCGGCAGATCGTGTTCAACCTGCTGTCCAACGCGCTGAAATTCACCGAGGCCGGTGCGGTCACCTTGCGCGCGGCGGCCGTCGGCGAGCGGTTGCGGATCACCGTGATCGACAGCGGGATCGGTATTCCGGCCGACAAATACGAACTGATCTTCGAATCCTTCCGTCAGGTCGATGCCGGCACGACGCGGCGATTCGGCGGCACGGGTCTGGGTCTCGCGATCTGCCGCAATCTCGCGCGGGCGATGGATGGCGATGTGCGGGTGGAAAGCGAGATCGGCGTGGGATCGTCGTTCATCATCGATCTGCCGCTGACGCTGGCGACGGCGCCGGAAGAGGTGGCCGAGGTGTCGCCCGAGAAAGCGCTGCTGATCGTCGATCGCAGCCCGATCACGCGCAGCATGCTGCGCGCCATGGTCGAAACGCGCGCGGGAACGGTGATTTTCGCCGCTTCGGCCGAGGAAGCGGTGGAGAAATTACACAGCGGTCAGGTGGCTCAAGTCCTAATAGACGACGCGACGATCAGGGCCGCGCCGGACCGCGACGCCGCGCTGTCGGCGATCGCCACGGCGGCCATCGCGGTGAATGCGGCGACCAGTTTGCTCTGGGCGGCGCCGGACGATTCGGATCATGGCGCACTGTGTGCTACGGGTATAGGACAGGTGATCGCCAAGCCCATTGCCGGCGCGGCGTTGATCGAAAAATTGTACGTTTCTGACGGGGTTATCACCCAGCCGCTTGTTTCGCGCGCGGCATGAAGCGATAGGGTGCAGAAGATGTCGCACAATATGCCGATCCAGGCCGCACGCCCATGAACGTCCTCTTCATCGAGGATGATCCGATGAATCGCCGAGTAGTCGGCGATATGCTCGACGTGGCCGGTGCCACGATGACCGGTGCGGAAAGCGCCGAAGTCGGACTGCAACTGATCGAGCAGAACGATTATGCGATCGTGCTGATCGACCTGCGCATGCCGGGCATGGATGGCATCACCGCGATCCGCCACATCCGTGCGCGGAGCGACGCCAAGGCCGGATTGCCGATCATCGTCGTCACCGCCGACACCGCGGTCGACCTGCGCGAACGGTGCATTTCACAGGGCGCGGACGAGGTGCTGTTCAAGCCGGTGGCGATGGATGCGTTGTTCGACGCGATGGGGCGCATGCTGGCCAAGGCGGCCGGCGACGGGATGATCGGTTAGGCGCTCACGGCCCCTTCATCATTATCGCTTCCCCGGGGTAGGCCGGGGCCCAGTCGCGAAGGTCTATATTACTTTGCGCAGCGCTCGCTAATTTATGTTCCGCGACTGGGCCCCGGCCTTCGCCGGGGAAGCGGTTGAAGTAGAAATGCGGCCGTTCAATCCCGCCGCTTCAGCGCATCGGTGAGCGAGGCGGTGGCGCTGCCACGGCGCGCGGGTTGGGGTTGTGTGGGCGCGGGTGCCCAGCCGGTGAGGAACACGATATCGAAGCGCTCGGTCGTGCGGCCGTCCGGATCGGCGCGGTCGGCGAAAGCCTGGGCGGCGCGGGCCAGCGTCGTGCGGGCGAGGGGTGGCGTGCCGGGGAGCAGGTTGGTCGCCGCCATGCCGCGCAGGTCGCGGAACAGGTTCCAGATATCGCCGTAGCGCACGTTCAGCGTGTCCACGTCCGCCACCGGCAGCGCGAAGCCGGCGCGCATCAGCAGGTCGCCGGCGGCGCGGACATCGACTTGCGGGTGGATGCGCGCGGCAGGGTTGTCGTGTTCGGCATCGCGCAGGGTGGAGCGTAGGGTCGATAGCGTGTTGCCTCCGGTGAAGGCGGCAAGGAACAGGCCGTCGGGACGCAAGGCGCGGCGAGCGAGCGTTAGTGCGCCGGGCAGGTCGCTGACGGTGTCGAGCGTGCCGGCGGAGACGATCAGGTCGAAGCTGCCGTCGGGGAAGGTCGGGCGATCCTCGTCGGCTTGCACGCCGCCGCTGGCCCTGGCGAAGAGCGCGCCGGGATCGGTGCGAGTGATCCTGGCACCCGGCGGGGCGGCGAACGCGCCGTCGAAGCAGCCGAGGTCCAGCACATCATCGAACCCGCGCGTCACGCTCGAGAGCCGCTCGGCGATGCCGTCGAGCATCGCGTCGCGCAGGAACGAGAAATCGGCATAGCCCGGCGCGGCGCGGTCGCGGCGGAGGCGGCGCAGGGTGCGATCGAAGATTTCCGGGGCGGTCACGGGCGGGCTTGTGCCTCGCGCGGGGCGCGGCGACAAGGTGCCGTGTCGCCGCTGCTGAAACCGTTGCATTATATCGCCGGGCTGGCGCTGCCGCCGCGCTGCCCGGGATGCGGCGCGGTGATGGGCGAGGATCATCGGTTCTGCGCGGACTGTTTCGGGCAATTGCGCTTTCTTGGGCCGCCCTGGTGCGCGGGGTGCCATGTGCCGTTCGACTATGACCGGGGGGAGGGGGCGCTGTGCGGCGAGTGCCTGGCCGATCCGCCACGCCATGCCGGGGTGCGGGCGGCGGTGGCGTATGGCGATGTCGCGCGCACGGTGGCGTTGCGGCTGAAATATGGCGGGAAGACCGGCTTTGCCGAAACGGTGGCGCGAGCGATGCTGCGGTTGATGCCGGAGGACGCGGGATTGCTCGTGCCGGTGCCGCTGCATCGCTGGCGCATCTGGTCGCGCGGGTTCAATCAGGCGGCGTTGATCGCGGAACGGCTGTCGGCGGCGAGTGGGGTGCCGTCTGACCTGAACCTATTGCGACGGGTGAAGGCGACGCCGCCGCTGCGCGGGCTGGGCGCGAAGGGCCGGGCGCGGGCGGTGGCTGGCGCGTTCCGTATCGATGGCGCGGAGCGGGTGCGCGGCAAGGCGGTGGTGCTGATCGACGACGTGCACACCAGCGGGGCGACGAGCGACGGCTGTACGCGCGTGCTGCTGCGCGCCGGGGCGGTCAGCGTGACGATCCTGTGCTGGGCGCGGGTGCTGGATGAGACGCGCACCGATTGACAACGGCCCTTCGCGACCACATTTCTGTCTTATGGCCAAAGTCGAAATCTATACCAAAGCCTTCTGCCCGTATTGCGCGCGGGCGATGAAGCTGTTGTCGGGCAAGAACGTGGAGGTCGAGGAATTCGACATAACGATGGGCGGGCCGAAGCGCGCCGAGATGCTCGATCGCGCGAATGGCGGGACCACGGTGCCGCAGGTCTTCATCGACGGACAGCATGTCGGCGGATCGGACGATCTCGCCGCGCTGGAGCGCGAGGGCAAGCTGGACGCGCTGCTGGGCGTATGAAGGCCGCCGTGCTGCAGATGACGAGCGGGATCGATCCCGCCGCCAATGCACGCGTGCTGACCGATGCGATCACGGAAGCCGCCGGTGGTGGCGCTGCGATGCTGTTCACGCCTGAAATGTCCGGCCTGCTCGATCGCGATCGCGCGCGCGGCGGGCCGAAGATCGTGGCCGAAGAGGCGGATGCGGTGCTGGCGGCAGTGCAGACAGCCGCGGCCGAGCATAAGCTTTGGGTCCATTTCGGATCGCTGGCGGTGCGGCGGCCGGATGGGAAGTTCGCCAATCGCGGGTTCGTGATCGACGATCGTGGTGCGATCCGGGCGCGGTATGACAAGATCCACCTGTTCGATGTCGATCTGCCGACCGGCGAAAGCTGGCGCGAGTCCGCCGCTTATGTCGGTGGCGAGACGGCGAGCGTGGTCGAGACGCCGATTGGGGCGCTGGGGCTGTCTGTCTGTTACGATCTGCGCTTTGCCGATCTGTATCGCGCGCTGAGCAATGCCGGGGCGAGCGTGCTGGCGGTGCCGGCAGCGTTCACCCGGCCGACCGGCGTGGCGCATTGGCACATTCTGCTGCGCGCGCGGGCGATCGAGGCCGGGGCGTGGGTGATCGCGGCGGCGCAGACCGGGGTGCATGAGGATGGCCGCGCGACCTTCGGGCATTCGCTGGTGATCGATCCGTGGGGGCAGGTGATGCTCGACATGGGCGAGGATGCGGGCGTGGGGTTCGCCGAGATCGATCCGGCGCGCGTCGCCGATGTACGGTCGCGCATTCCGGTGATCGCGCATCGCCGCGCGATCCCGGACGTGACGTTTGTGGGCAAGATGGGCGCATGATCGTCTTCGATCTCAAATGCGCGCACGATCATGTGTTCGAGGCGTGGTTCGGATCGAGCACGGCGTTCGAGGATCAGCGCGCGCGGGGGCTGGTCGCCTGTCCGCTGTGCGGTGACAGCGCGGTGGCGAAGGCGGTGATGGCGCCGAACGTCGCGGCCAAGGGCAATAGCAAGCCGGCCGTCCCCGCTACTCAGCGCACGATGCCGGATGCGCCGATCTCGCCAGAGGTGATGAAGGCGGCGCTGCAATCGCTGGCGGCGGCACAATCGAAGGCGCTGGAGAAATCCGAATGGGTCGGCCGCGCCTTTGCCGATCGTGCGCGGGCGATGCATTCCGGCGAGGAGGACCACGCCCCGATCCACGGCCAGTCGACGATCGCCGAGGCCAAGGCGCTGGTCGAGGACGGCGTGTCGATCGCGCCTTTGCTGGTGCCGATCGTGCCACCCGAAGCGCTTAACTGACCGATGGCCGATAGCTATCGGCCCGGCGCCGAGGATTTTGAAGAGCGGCCGGGCATCGATATCTCCTGGGATGTGCCGTGGCATGCGCGGGTGCCGGGTGCGGTGCTGGTCGCGATCATGACGTTGCTGTGGCTCGCGCATATCCGGACGGGCGGCATGGGCGCATGGGGCGTCTCCGGCGCTGCGCTGGCCGAGGGGCGGTGGTGGACGGTGCCGCTGCACATGTTCGCGCATGGCGGCGCGGCGCATATCGCGATGAATGGCGTGGCGCTGTTCGTGCTGGGCGGGCCATTGGTCGCGCGGATGGGCGATCCGCCGCTTGGCTGGCTACGCTTTCTGGCGGTGTTCCTGGCGAGTGGGCTGGCGGGGATGGCGCTGTTTCTCGCGATTCACCCACACGGCGTGGTGCCGATGCTCGGCGCGTCGGGCGCGATCTACGGGTTGCTCGGGCTGCTGATCCGGTTGCCGGTGGAGGGCGAGGCGCTGATGCCGATCCGATCCGCCCGGACCAAGGCGATCCTGTTCGATCTGATCAAGGCGAATGCCTGGCTGTTCGTACTGCTGGCGATCCCCGCGCTGCTGCTCGGCCAATCGGGCGGGCTGGCGTGGGAGGCACATCTCGGCGGGTTCCTGTTCGGGCTGTTCGCCGGCCCGTGGTTCCTGCCCGGCGTTCGTTCACGCACCAATTGACCGGCTTTCGCGCACCCCTTACCAGCGGCGACAGTGTCCCCGTAGCTCAGCCGGATAGAGCGACGGTTTCCTAAACCGTAGGCCGCGTGTTCGAATCTCGCCGGGGACACCACTTTTTCCAGCAAAAACCCAAGTAAATCAGCCACTTTATCGGAAGGGGTGGTTCGCGGCTGTTCGCAATTGTTCGTTCCTGTTCGCTCGATTGATTACCGATTTGATTACCGATTTGATGCCCGACACTTGACGATGGACAATTGGACAGGTAGGAAACCGCAGTCGGTAATCAGGGGGACGCATGGCATGGCGAAGGAAGTTATCAAGGCGCGGGCGACGACCACGCAGATAGACGCGATCAAAGCGAGCGCCGGGGTTCGCCTCGTTAGCTGCGAACTTGTCGCGAACCTTTATCTCCAAGTAACCCCACAGGGGGCGAAGAAATGGCTTTGGGTTGGTCGGCTTCAAGGCGGCACAACCCGGAAGTGGGGCATTGGGAAATGGCCAGCGTGGAGCCTTGCCGATGCTCGTGCGGAGGGTGAACGGTGCAACGCGCTCCGGGATCGCGGCCTTGATCCCAAGATCGTAGCGGAAGAGGCGGCGAAGGCCGCAGCGGATGAGGCCAAGGCGGCGGCAACGAACAGCGTTCGTGCCGTCTTCGATCAATGGATTGAGCATAAACGCATCGAGGGGAAGGCGAACAAGACACTCCCCGAATACAAGAGGATCATGGCACGCTATTGGGATGCCGATAAGTGGGACATTCCGGTTCGCGACATCACGCGTGCCGATGTCAAAGCGATGATCCGGGCGGTTCAGTCAAAGGGCGCGATGGCGCAGTCCAATCGGTTCTTACGGGTCGTGTTCCCGTTTCTTGAATGGGCGGTCAACGAAGACATCATCGCCGACAATCCCGCTGTCAAAATTGGCATGGCTGGCGAAAAGCGGGTGGGCGAACATCGGGCGCTATCGATCAGCGAAATGGCGCTGCTCTACCGTGCCGTCGAAGATTGGGACGCGGATCGCCGGGACGCGATCCGGCTGTTGATCTTGTGCGGCACCCGCAAGATGGAGGCGTTCGGCGCGAGCCTGTCAGACTACGATCCTGAATCTGGCATCTGGACCCTACCGCTGGCCACCCATACCGACGACCGAGGCCACACCTACCCGGTGTCTCACACGAAGACGGATCGCCTTCACCACATGCTCTTGCCGCCACTGGCACGAAAAATCTTCGAAAGCCGGGAAGGAAAGGAGTTCGCGTTTCATAGCGCGCCTCACAAGTTCATGTTCAATGACATCGGGGCGAAGGCGCACGAAGCGATGGAGCGCGTTGGCGACAAGCCCGTTGAACCATGGGGGCTACACAAGATCAAGAAGGGCGTCCGGACGGCGCTCGGCTCGAACGAGATGGACGAACTCGGTGAGGTGTTCAGCGAGAACATCGGCGAAATCGTCACGCAACACAGCCTCGGCGGGCTGAACCGGACCTACAACAAATCGACCTATGCCCGTCAGGTAGGCCGTGCGCTGGCGGCTTGGGAGCGGCTCTTGAAGGCCGAAATCGCCAAACAAGATGGCACCAATGTCGTGTCGATCAGCGTGCCGGTCGCCGGGTAGAAACGCGCTGATGAGACGATATCCAGCGTTCGATTTCGACCTCCCGGAACCGAACGCTGGCATCGATCATGACCGGCTCCGGGAAATCCCCGGCCCGCCGCAGCTTCCATAGGCGTGTGCGCCCCACGGACAGGCGATCCATCGTCTGGCGGATCGTCATAAGCTTCGCCATCACGACCACCGCAGCGCCGCAAGGAAGCGGTCTTCCGGGCACAGGAAGCCCATTACGACGACCAGTTCGTTCTCCGAACGGACCTCCAAATCGTAGGGGCTACGCGGCATCATCGCCTCGTCCCACCACTGTTGAAACTGCCGATAGGCGGCAATGCTGGTGAAGGTGACGATCTTTGTTCCTGCAATTGGTGTCAGTGTCATGGTGTGTCCCCGCTGTGTGGACCCAACCAGATAGAGACCGATTTTTGCTTGATCCAATTGTTCTTCGAGGTAATCGAAGTTTCTGAACCTTATTTCACAGCGTCGGCAAATGTCTCCAACTTTTATGTTGTCAAGGTAATGATGTCACACTTCCGGAAGAAATAGCATTCGAACTTTTGCTCACCTAATACTTGCCTTGACGCATTACGGACGGCTTCTTAGCTCTCGGGTATCGACGCTGGCCAGCTACGATAGGGTTTGACAGCCCGCACCGAAGATCACGATCACATCAACATCTTAGGCACCACCAACTCCGGCAAGGCGTGGAAACGCCGAACCGATCCGACGACGCGGCAACGCTGAACTGGAAGACACAACCGAGAGACGCGGAGTGGAAACTTCGCCGAGATGAAACGAGAGGGTCCGGACCTACATGAAGACGAAGACGATCCAAGAATGGCGAGCAATACCGACCACCAACCCCATCGTCGCGGTGATGCAGACGATCCGAGAGGATGCGGAGGATGTTATGCTGCGGAAACGAGACGCGATGATCTGCTTCGGCGGGTCCGGTCTCGGTAAAAACCACATCGTGGACGAAGTTATCGCGCGCATGTCGCCGGGTAACAAGCGCGTAGCCGTGGACGCACCGTCCAACTACAAGTCGGTCCTGAAATCTTTCCACGATGCTACGCACAGTCGGAAGAAACCGTTGCCCGTCGTGTTCGATGAAGCACGCTTGGTGTTCGGCACCGAGGCGAACATGAACACGCTGAAGGCCGCGACCGGAGACAACTCGCCAAAGTGGGTGGCGGACTACGAGTGGTATGACACCGAAGTGGACGAAGAAACCGGTGCGGAAAAGAAGGTGAAGAGACATGGCGTGTCGGTCGATGCGCCGATCTTCATCATGACCAACGCGAACCTTCACGATCTACCGGACAAGCACCGGGCGCATGCCGAGGCGCTGTTTAGCTCACGGGCGCAACCTATCTGCATCCCCGATGATCGTCTGGCCGCGTGGGAGTATGCGGGCTGGCTGGCGCTCGACGCCGGTATCCTCAACCGATATCAGACACAGCCAATCTCGTTGAAGACTCGTGTCGCGGCGTTGGATTGGTTCACAGCGCATGTCTGGCAACTCGGACAGGTCTCCGTTCGGGTGTTGAAGAACATCTTGCGCGAGATGGTGGCTGGCACGGTCTCCGGAATCGTTGGCGATCAAGCTAAAAGCATTTTTGATGCCGGAGCCGATGGCGGGAAAACCGTTGCCCCGGCATGACTGGTCCGATCTGATCATCGGCTATCAGGCGCAGCACCAATCGCCACAATCATCTCCGCCAGCATCCCGACCATCCCGCGTAGCTCTGCCAGTTCGGTGTTGAGCGCGGCCACATCCTGCATGGCGGTGATCGACCGGGCGTCTGCGGTGTGGCTCCGGCGCTCGGCAGCATGCGCCACACGGCCAGCCGTTGCGCTGTCCATCGTCTCCAAGGCCTCTTGGCCGTCGATGTATTGGAGCAATCGTTCGGCACGATCATCGGCATGATCGGCGATCAGTTCGCGCACGATCTGGCGCGCTCGATGGTGGCTCATTCTCATGAGGTATTTATCGGCACGGGACGATGTTCTTGTTTTACCCCTGTTCCGTTCTACAATCTCGCCATGCTCGATTCGCTCATCACGCCCGCCATCGTGCCGGATTTATCCGCCGCGATCCTGTCCGCTTCCGCGATCACGCGCCTTGGTCTGGCATGCCCGGATGAGCGAGCGCGGCAGCGCGCGGCGGATGCGCTTGCCCGAACTATCGTGGAGCGCATGACCGCGACCACGACCGTCGTGGATGAGAACCAACTTGCGTTGCCCATCTGATGGCCCGATCCCGCCACAAAGGCGCGCAGCCGGTCGTCCGTTCATGGATGCCTTGGGGTCAGAAACATCCTGTCTTCGAGGCGATCAAGACCGGCGATAAATGGTTCTACGCGTGGATCGCGCAGGCGGGAACGCCTTGGGCGAAGTTGAGCAAAAAGAGCGGTGTCTCCATGGGACGCATCCAAGCAATCGACTTGGGAGATGTAATCGTCCGAAGCGAATTGCTGGCGTTCGCAGCCGTTTGGGAGGTCGATCCAGCGCAAGTGATAGCTTCTCTGCCCGACCCTGCGCTGTTGATCGAACATGCAACGGTCAAGCGTCCTGATGTGGGGTGAGGGCGGCGCTCAAAGAACCGCCCTCGGTGACAATTCCGGCTGTCCGGATATTTATCGTCGGCGATACCACCAAGCAGGCCGTGGTATTTATGGTGCGGAATTTCCTCCAATAGCAACAGTTGTCAAGTTTACATTCGAACCTTTGATCTGAAGTTTTAAGTGGCAGCTTTACAACATAAGGTTAAAGAACTTTCCTTGACAAGAAAGTAGTTGGTTGCACAGGGATTGCGTAGTCTCTCCATCAGACTAAATAAGACTGGTGAGGCAATGATGCTTCACCAATTGGAGATACCAGCATGACTACCAAATTTATCGATATGCGCGCCCTCGGAGACTTCATTGCAGAAGTTCATGACACCGACACCGACATCGGAGTCAGCCGTGAAATTCTTTTCGACGCGGTTGAAAACGCAATCAAGTCGGTCGGACTTGCCGATGCATTCGCTGCTTTCTACGCCGCTACGGTAGAGTAATAGCTATGGCGGGGAAAACAGAAATTAGTTGGACGGAGTCCACATGGAATCCGTTCTTTGGTTGCACAAAGGTCGGACCCGGCTGTGATAATTGCTACGCAATTCTCGAAGCGCATCGGAAGACTTTCAATTTGAAGCTCCCCGCTTATTTCGGTTCGGGGGTCACGCAAGTGGCTCCCGAAGGCGTGGATTGGACCGGCGTTATCGGACGCAATTCGGCCAAAGTGTGGAGCCTCCCGGAAAACACGAAAAAACCAACGGTCTGGTTCGTGAACTCGATGTCCGATCTCTTCCATGAAGCCATCTCGGACGCCGAAATTGTAAGCGTGTTCGAAATCATGAACCGGTGTCCGCAGCATACTTTCCAAGTTCTGACAAAGCGCGCGAACCGGATGCTAAAAATGTCACGGGCCGGATTGCTGAAATGGACACCGAACATTTGGGCTGGCGTCTCAATCGAAGATGATAAGTTCGTCACCCGCGCAAAACTTCTGCGCGAGGTGCCAGCGCAAGTGCGGTTTATAAGCGCTGAACCGCTGCTGGGTCCACTTCCCTCGCTCGATTTGACCGATATCGATTGGCTGATCGTCGGCGGGGAATCCGGTCCCGGAGCGCGCCCGATGGACCCGGCTTGGGCACGCGATCTCCGGGACCGGGCCATCCAGCACCAACTCGACGGTTCCAAGCTGGTCTTTCATTTCAAGCAATGGGGAGCTTTCGGTCAAGATGGCATCAAGCGATCCAAAGCGGCGAACGGCCACCATCTTGACGGAGCCGAGTGGCACGATTCGCCCAGCCTGAAAGTATCCGCCGTCCACGGGGCCGGATCGATTGAGGAGTTTCGTTCCTATCTCACTGCCGAAAGGTCGGAGGACGACTATGCCACGATCAAGGTGGGGAATGATCCTGCCCGTATTTACCTTCGAGACACTATCCTTACGACGCTACGCCAAGTCTCCTCCATGGAAGCACAACAACTGTGCATTCATGATCTGCGGTTGGTCGGGCTTGATCCGAGGCAAAAGCAAAATGTGAATATCCACGCGTGGGCGTTGAGCGATCTGGTTCGGAAGAAAGCCATTCGATCATTCCCCTCCGATACCGGGGTGGTCAACCGTCGTGGAAACGCTGTCCTCGAAAAGCATTACGAGGTGGTGTCATGACGCGGGAGTTCAATAAGGTCACGCGCTATAACGGTTGGGCGCGATGGATGGCGTCCAACTGCCCGAATAGCAGACATCAGGTTGGCATTGATGTTGATCGTGCCTTGATCCTCGCAACCATTTTCTTCGCAGGCGAGGATGATGCGATGTTGCATAAGGTGAGGTGGTCATGACCGGCTATCTCACCATCGTGCAAGTCGTGGAGCGGTTGCCGGTTAGCCGCTCCACATTCTTCCTAACCGTTCGGCGTGATCCGGCTTTCCCAAAGCCGCGCTTTGTCGGGAAGAAGCCCTATTGGCGCGAAGAAGATATCAAGGATTGGCTGGCGTGAACGATTTCACCAAAACGCTCCTACATCCCGAGCATGTAGGCATCATCGCCTCGCATGGTGATCGAACGCTGCTGCCGATCTACTCCTTGATCGATTGGTTGCGGGCGAAGGGTTATAACGATGATTTCAAAGTTTCTGGATCAGTTGACTTTCCAGTGGCATACTTTCCCGATGAGATCGCCCTGTTATACACAATGACCTTCGCCCCTTACTCGGCAAAGCATCTCATAAAATTGGCTTACTGATATCGGCACTACCCATCACAGCGCCGCCAGCGCCTTCGACGCCAGCGCGATCCGAACGCACTGGTAGAGATTGATCAGCGCGTTCGTCTGTGCCGCAACATCGTTGTAGCGACGACAAGTTGCTACCATTCTTGAGAGTGTTAGCGACCCTCCAAGAGCCGCCTCTAAAATGCTACTTGTCACCTTGCCGATCAATAACACGACCCGCGTTTTTTACGCGACTTGGGTATTCGAGCAAAACCGAATTGGGCTCGGCATTTAATTGATAATTCCCGTTGTATAATGTCATCATTTCGTAATTGAAATACTGGCCATAAGATGTTGAACTTGATTCAGAAAGTTTGACCAGAGAGTTATTGGCAATAGACTGCGCCATAGTATGCAATTGTTTGATAGCTGATTTATTAGAAAGCCTCTGCCCTCTGGATATATCAGAACTATACATTTTAATTTGCCAGTTTTCGCCATATGAGTCAGGACTTTTTGTTCCACAGAGGGCCATAAATAATCCCTCATCAGATGCGTAAAATGCGCCTGCCAGTCCTAATAGATAATTTACTTCGATCATACATTTGTGTTCAAAAGAAGTAACAAATGTCGAGACTATATCCATGATCTGAACAATGTCCCTGTGGGATAATCTTGACTCGGTTGCCCATTTGGTGATCGAATAAATTGGTGATACGCCGCTCAGAGAATAAAATACTTTCTCGGTATCAATCCCGGCATCAACAAAAAGTGCGCTTACAAAGTTCGTTTTATTCGCCTCTGGAAAAACAAAAACGCGATCAAAAAAACGCCTCAAGTATTTCTTGGATTCAAAATCATTGCCATATATCGCTTTTACTGAATGAGACAATTGAGCACTATCAGTAGCTACGATGAAAACAATTCCGTCGATCTCAAATAGATGCTTCAAGTTCTCAAGAAGTTTTATGGCATAGGGCGGGCGACACCTATCAAGCTCATCAACGAAGACAAACATGGGTGCTTTCATCCCCTGATCAAAAACATATGAAAGAGCTTCGGCGGTCTTGGCCTTGAATTGGTCGATTGAGGCATTAGCGGATTGGTGCTCGATAATTCGATCATCGACCAACTCTTCCAACGCCTTATCCCACACCTTCTCCGCCCCCTTATCAAAGGCGTCCTCGTCTAATTTGGTCCCTGCCGTGAGAGCGCCGGATTCCCGAAGGCGGTCGATTGTCTTTTCCACCGCGATACCAGTGAATGTTTTGAGTGTGTGAAAGCCGACCTGCTTAACAGTCTCCAACGCCACGATCCCGAGCTTTTGCTTTGCGCTTTGAAATGCCGTTGCACCTTGGCTTTGCTCTGGGAGAATCGGCTTCAAGGTCTCTTCAATTGCCGCCATAATGGTGATTAGCGGATCGTCGGAATGGTCATCACGCCACGCATTTACCGACGCCACGAGGTGTCCTCGCTGCTGGAGATCGGCTCGAAGACATTCCAAGAAAAAGGTTTTACCTTCACCCCACGAGGCGTCGATATTTAAAATGTAGGAGCCGGTTCCTTGAGCCTTCCGGCTACCGTAGCGGTCTATCAGGACGGCGATCAGATGCTCACCGTCGGCTTTACGGTTCAGCTTGTCATTTGCCCATGGATCGTTTGTCATTCTGGGGTTCTGCCGCATACACCGTTGGGGTCAAGGCGCTGGCCGAAAGGCTGGCGGCTTTTTGCTGTCAGACGATTTCGTCGGCCCATTTCATCCAGAACAAGACGGCCTCATCGGCATCATGGATGTAGATGCGGACATGCTCCGTGATGGTGCCCGATAGCGGACAGCGGCGGGTGACCGGGGCAAATGCCCAACCGCTATTGAGATGACGGGCGCACCATCGTGCGACTGGGGTGCGAGCGCCTGAAACGGTGAAGGCGATTGCAGGGTCGGGGTTGGCTACGGCGAGGTGCATCATAGCAAAGACGACGCGGAAGCGGCGGAGCCGCCTCGCATTTGATAGCCGTCAGAGCCTTCCTTCCCTATCGTGGCGGGGACAGGGGAAGTGGCATGCAATGGAAGGGGTTTGTCGGTGGCTTTGTGGTCGCCGCCGTATTGGCGGGATTTTCAGGCAATCGGATGATTAAAGCGGCTGAGGATCAGCCAGCGTTTTGGCCGATGAAGGCCTTCTACGACGACCGCGATACCCGCCCGGACTCCGGCTTCGTGAAGGTTTCGGGGTCGCTCACCGGCGAGGATATGAAGGGGAACACCTACCTAAACATCGAGTGTCGCCGCCCGACGATGACCTGTCGGATCAACGAACTGACGCAACTTCATCCGCCTCGATCCATCTTCCTTTGGAATGACGAGTTTCCGATTAAATCTTGGGCGGACGATCTCATCGTCGCGGAAAGCCAGCCTGCTGCCGGGGCTTGCAATCGCGTTCGGTTGGTCATCGTCCGGGCCAGCGAAACGGCCCAATATATCCGCATCCCGCAGCCCGATGCGGACGCTGCTGGATGCAAGATGTTCGACAAGAAAGTCTTCAATTGGACGATTGGTAGCCAGTTCCCGAACAAGCAAACGGACTGATCGATCCGACCGTCGTCGGCGTGAACCTCACCGTAGTCCGATGGCGGCGGGTCAGGCTGGCCAACTCGTAAATCGCGAGCTAATCTCTGGTGGAGAAAAGAGCGGTTGGGGGTTAATTCATGAAAATACTTCGCTGGATTATCAGCATATTGGCGCTTATTGTGGCGCTACTGCCGCTGTTGTTCGCGGTGGCCCTTATGGAGCCGGGGACGATTCCTTCGGCACTTGGGATGCTGCTTGCCGGTTTGTCCGGTCTTGCCTTTGCCTTCATAGTCAATCCGCTGTCAGCGAAATTGGCAGTCTTTCAATCGACAAAAGCTATCTGGCTTGGAGCTATTGCGGCATTCGTTGTCGGTGTGATCGGTTTGGTCATCGGAATGGAAGCGACCGATGGTTTAGGAAAATCGGATTACACTATTAGTCTTATAAGATATGGAAAAGAACACGGAAATATCGAGATTGAGAGAAATGATTACGATTATTACGAGAATTGCTTAGGTAACGGCGGCAATACGCAGGCATTTCGTAGTGCTGCTCTGCAAGATAAAACGAAAGAATCGGAAAATAGTATTATTCCGTATATCGGCTGGTATATGGAGAGAAACATAAAGGCTTATGATGACGCTTATATGCGCCGTGAACTCACGGTGAGCTTCATCTTAAATGAATGCGCAAAACAGAAGCCAAAGAACTGACTGCGGATGACCCCAACGATGGGACTGAAACCATCGTTGGGATCGCTTTGTAGCGCCTCCGGCAGAGAACAAGCAGGGGGCGTGATTATTTATGCTGGTGGTCATCTGCGGGCGGCGGAGTGCCCCAACCCCCGGCAACGGTGCCGATGATCCAGAGTCCGACCGCGACGATCAGCGCAGTCATTTCGTATTACCGTTCTTTGCGGCACGCGCCGCGTCTGCCATGCGTGATAGGGAAGTCGGTGCATTCATCTTTTCGAAAAGCGGGGCTAAATCGTTCTTCACCGGACGCTCCGACAGAGCGGCTTCGAGTTTGTCCAGAGGGGTTTTGCTGATGATCTCGCGAGCCTCGAACTCACGACGGCTCTTGCAAACGCTGCGCGTGTCCGTGGCCGGGATGAGGTCGAGTGCGGCGCGAAGCTTCGCGTCATCGGCTGCGATCTGCGCCCCGGTGCGAACAACGGCGGCATTCTCTGCGGCGCGCTTGGCTTCGCGGTCAACGCCGCATTCGTAGAGGTTCGCGGCCAGTCGCTCGAAAAATAGCTTTTCGTGAGCGCGTGCCTCCCGGAACTCACGGTAGGCGAAAATCCACCAAGCAAATGAGGCGATGAGAGAAACGGTTGCGGTGATTGCGGTCATGTGTTCGTTCGTCATTTTGTTCTCCAAATTAAAAGACCCGGCACCGTAATGGGATGCCGGGTCTAATTTCTCTGGTGGAGAACTCGAAACTCGTAAGCGCCATTACCTGCTCGTATGTATTTATCTGCACCGACGCTTAATGCGTCTATAAGATCATATTAATGCATTTACTTGGGGCGCGCATTATTCAATTTGTACCGCTCTCTAAATATAAACGGCGAAAAAATATTGGTCCACCATCGAAAATGAGTTATGATCATAAATCAGAGAAGATCTGATAAATACAGGTGCAAGGGGCACGCGCATTCCCCCCTTAAAGGCTCCCGGAGTTGTTCGCTAAACCTCCTCCGGGAGCCTTTTTGAAATAATGCAAACCTGTAGCTAGGCATTTATACTAAATAACATTACAGAGGTTTAGCGACCAACCACATTATTGGATTCTTGCGAAACCTCCTTTGCACAAAGGAGATGACAATGACGATTATTAAACATGATACGCTTTTTGATTTTGCCGAACTTTGCCGGAAAGACCCGGCCTTCATCGACGGCTTCAAACGCAACCTGATCCAAACCGGATTGTGGGAAATGTGTGGCGGCACGCTCGCCGTCTTGAAGACCGATATGCCGCCGCCGTCAGCACCGATGTCTAGCGCCGTCACAGCAGTTCAGACGGCACTCTTTGATAACTGGCCTAATGGAACCTTCGTGAAGAACAGTCCGAACCGCTACGGATTCAGCATGGAGATTTGGGACCGTCCGAAAGACGAAATCGAAGCAGTCAAGGTCGGGAAGATGAACCACGCCTTCAAGGCGAACATCTCTCTCATGGCAAAGAAGAACCTCTTGAGCCAGATCGCACAGCTTCGGAAGCCACGCGCGAACCCGTTGAGCACCGTGGACAGCGGATACCTCACCGATCTCACAGCTATCGCCGGGATGCTAGGAAATGACCAATATATCGGGATGCTCAATACGAAGATCGCGACGGACGAAAGCCGATACCAGCGCGGCACCTATTATCCCGCGTATCAGTTCGTCATGGTGCAGATCGTAGACGGGAAGATCGTCAGCGCAGGGCTGGTCCTGTCCCAATCCGACATCCCGAATCCAATCCACCTTTCCGCGTTCGATAAAACCGATTGGCAGGGTGGTCCGCTGGGCCACAAGATCAAAGGTCAATCCCGGTTGGATCGCGTCGGGTTCGCTCCGGGCTGGGCCACGAATTGATTTTCCATGCGGCATGCTTGCTATTAGACCGAGTGAGGCACGAACTCGGATGTCTAGCTAGAAGAACTAATATACTAATATTAGCTAGAGATTTGCTATCAACTCTGACGAGTTATCTAGCTAGACATTTCGATTCGCTTCGCTCGGTCGAAACTAATTGCAAGCATGCCGCGTTGGTTTGGTGTCAGGTCGGCTTAAGGTCAAGTCGTATGTCGGGTTCAAAAGCAAGCTTGCCGCGTGGAAAGAAAATGCGAGCGGGCGGAGGCCGGGAGCCGGGGTTGGATGTCGTGAATACCCCGCTCAGATGCGATGTCAGTGCGATCTCGGACCTCAACGGAGAATAGCGCCACTTCGAAGTTGGCGTGCTGTGTGGCGCTCTGGGGGGTCTGTTGGTGCTGGTCGATCACCATCTGCGTCGAAACCAATTCCGCTGCGGCACGGCGGTTCGGCCTCCGTGGATCGGCTCCGGCTTTTTCCGCCAATTCCTGATCCAAATTAGGCCCCCGCCCACCGTCGTGACCAGCCCGGCTATCACCGCGTAGATCGGATTCAAATCAGTGATAAAGAGAACGAACTTATCGCGCCAGTTGGCATTGACTTGGAAGGTCGTTTCATAGGCAGGGCCATCATTTTCACCTACCTCACCGTCGCGATGAAACTCATTGTAAAAAGATAGCGTAAGCGTGATCGGGTCGGTGGTTTTTGGCGTGACGAACCAAGTCCAAGTCGTGTTCGCCCCCTCGTCCACCATCCGAGTGTCGGGGCCGTTTTTCTCAATTTTGACGACCTCTTCGGAGCCCTCCAACTCGGCTCTGACGCGATAAGCAAGATCGGCACCGGCTGCGATAGCGGGGCCAGTCCCACCCGCGACACGCTGCTTGGCCTCTTTCAGGCTGTGCGCCGCGATGCTGGCGATCAAGCGGGAAGGCTTCCCGAATGTGAGACGCTTGGCGGTTATAAACTATCGTGAGACGGCGCGTTTCCGGCTTTGTCTTTACTGGCATGGATTTGAACAAGCTCGTTTGGAAGGCGGCTTCACAATTTGCCTTGGAGGCAATCTTCAAACAATCCCGGTAGGTTCTGATCATCGCATCTTGTTCAGCAACTGACGGTATTACTACCTCATCGGGACGCACGAGCGACAGATTTCGGCGGACTAATTCTTGATTCAAATCATCTTTCGAAAGTTTGAGAGCTTCAAGCCGATTGGTTAAAGCGATGAGTTCAGCTTCTCGCTGAAACTCTGACATTTCTGCCGAGCTTTTCTGCGAAATGTTTGCTGATGAATTGGAGCGACTGAGCGCAGACTTTTGGAACGCGAGATAGCCGAAAGATAGACCTACAACGGCCAAGGTAGCCGTGAGACCCAATTCAAGCAGGGTCTTCCATTGCAGTCGTTTCATGTCGTCGCCCCCGCGAAGTCGGCGAATTATAAACCCATTCCATCCTTTGCCAAGGTCGGGTCGGTTCAACACATCGCGGTCATCAAAGCGGATCGCAAACGGCCATTGGTCGTGATCGATCTCAATGATTTGATGACGCTGGTCAAACGATGGTCCCCGGCTCGCAAGGCGGAGGGGATTGGGATGCAAGCGAGCCGGGGAAGTTGTTCGGTGGAGGAACCGACGCCCCCCTAACGATGCCTCTCTGACATCGTTCCGGGCAATATCCCAAGTTTGCTAAATACATCATGGCAGACGATTTTAAGTTTTCAAACTCAGCAGCAACCTCCGCACCCGCGCGCCGCGCCGCTGCGATCACACCCAATGACACGAACATCATCTCGACTACTCGTGCGATCCTGATTGGAGGGGCGGGCGATCTCGCTGTCCTGTTCGCCGACGACACCGCCAGCGTGGTCCTCAAAGGCCTCGTGGCCGGGTCCATCCTCCCAATCCGGGTCCAGAAGGTCTTGGCCACGGGCACGACCGCAACGAATCTCGTCGCCCTCTACTAATGCTTGAGTTCGGTTTTCAGTTGGTCCCGGCATTGATGCCGCTCGGTGCAGGCTCCGCGCCTCCCGCTCCAGCCAAGGCCGATTCCACGACCATCACCGCAGACAACACGACACTCACGGCGGACTCTGCTCCGGCCTAACCCAACAACAATTATAGGAGGCGCTCCAAGACCATGGCTCGTCAAATCATCAATCTCGGCTCTACCCCTAATGATGGGACTGGCGACAATCTTCGTGCAGCCTTCACCAAGGCGAACGGTAATTTTAACGAGGCATACAATCGTATTCCTCGGACCTTTGACCGGTATGTCGCCAGCGTGGCTCTATCGGGCAAAATGGCTGTTGCCCCACTAACGACTACAGACCTCACGCCCTCCGCTGTCGATTGCAGCACCACGGGCGTAACCTTCCAGATGCGGGTCGCCGCACCGGCACAGTTCGATTCCGTTCGTGTCATCATGCCGAACTCGGCTTCCACTCCCGTCACCGGCTTGAAGATCGGTTACGCGCTTCCCTCCGTGTCGGGCGCTTGGAAGTCGGGCAGCATCCCCTCCATCGGCGGCAACATTCCCGGCACGGTCAATGGGAATCCAAATAACGACATCGTGAAGCTCCCCGGCAATACGCCGTGGTCCGGAACCTCCGGCGCATACGGCTGGCGCACCTTCCTCTGGCGCAACCGCGCGGCCAATGAGGTTGACCTTCCGTCCGCAATCGATGCGGATTCGAACAACCCCGTTCCAAGCTGGACAGCAACGGACTGGACCAGTTGCATCCCTGCGGCTCGCACCGATGGCGGCACGCTTCCGCTAATCGACATCCGCGTCCAGTATCCGCAGTCGGGCTACACGCCCGTAAGCGGAGCGGCTTCGAGTTCGCCCGGTGTCACCAGAACTTCGGGAAGCTTCGGCAATTGGGGAATCGACGGCGCTCTCGAAGCAGGCCGTGGCTTCAATGGAGGCCGCATGTGGCGCGCTTGGGCGCACCCGGCGCTTGGCGTCAACAGCGGCATCAATTTCCAAGGCTCCAACCAGCCGCAGACGGTAGTCAAATCCATCCCGATCATCGTCCAGTTTCGTTGCGCACAGCAAGTGCAAACGATCTTGTATGCAAACGATTCAATCTCAGAGTTCAACAGCACGGGCGAATACGCCAATAGCTACGCGTTTCGTGCCGCGTTGGCAGCAGCTACCGCTACCGGCAAAATTGTTAGCTGGTGCCCGATCACTGTTCCGAGTGGTTCGCTATCGATTTACGGTCGAACCGCCGCAGCGGTATTAGATTTCGTTCGTCCAAGTGTTCTCTGGATGAAGCCAATCGGCCCGAATGAAACTGTAGTCCAGCCGCTGAACGCGACCGTCCAAGACAACGCCGCGCACAACTTGTCTTGGTGTCTTGAACTTGGTCGGCGTTACGGAAGCAAGGTCATCATTGAACCTCATTTGGCGGTCAATAATAGCGGTGGATATGGCTGGAACGCCAGCGATAGCATTCGTGTAGCTTGGAACACGGCTTATCAGGCACAAGCCGCCAGCCGAGACTATATCTTCGCTGATCTCGATACGCCTTGGACCGCTGGTGGTTCGGTCTCAACCGGGCAGCAGCAGCCCCTACCGGCCAACACCAGCGATGGAGTTCATAGCTCGGACGCTGGCTTCATCGCATTGACGCCCAACGCGACCACGGCGGCGTCCAACGCGCTCAATCTGGAGTAATTACCCCTTCCTTTCTCGGTCCTCACTAATCGCCACGCTCAAACCGGCGACGAACAGACCGAGAAAGAAGCCAACGGCCAGATAGCCAGCGCCGGGATATGCTTTGACCCTCTCACTCACGCTCGAACCGAAAATGCAGAATGACAGCGCAAGCGGCACGATAATCCATAGCTGTTGATAGATGAAGAACCGCGTGGCGCTGATCTGTTTGAACTCTGTCCTCATCGTTTTGGCCTCATACTGAATCACTCTCGCGCCGACATAGCTGAAACAACGGGAAAGAAAAGGCGGGGCTTCGGCTCCGCTTCCATTTCCTAAACAGCTATGTATTCTCGCGCTCTATTTCCCAAGCCAATAATACAGTGTATCATAGACAGCAAATCAACTCACATTGATTTGCCAGACTTTCTCCCTTCTGCCTCTCTTTGACCTCTGATCGTCCCGGATCGTCCCTAAATCGTCCCTCAATCCAAGAGCTACGGTTCCACAAACCGTTGCCCTAAAAAATAAAGTGCAATGAAAACAGTGGCCTGACAGTCGCCATAACAGTCGAGGGACACAACCGGGACACAAATCGGTAATCATGGATGGCGATGGAAGGACGATCTCCGACGATCTGGACCAACGATTTGCAGGGGGAATAGCAAGGTGTCGTGCAAGGGTAGGGCAAAGGTCATGCAGATCATACGCGCCAGCCCCGCCAGATCGACGCACAGCGTGGAGAGGATCATGCCCGATCATTCGCGGCTGGATTTGGAGACCCTCTGTAAGAGGCTGTGAGAGGGGCAGGGAGGGCGCGAGCGGGGAGGGCAGGGGTTGGGAATCGAGGCCGGTTTCTTGACCCACCCCCCGGTAGGCCCCTTTTTCAGGCCGGGGCATCTCAAATCTCTATCAGGCCCCCGGTAGCTACATAGAAAATATTACATTGGCCGATTTTTGAAATTGCCAGACATTTCATTTGATGCTGCTTAGCTTTCTAAGTGCGACTAATGCATCGACATCGCCAATCACAAACTTAGCTTCGGGTGCCTTGCCACAGACCAACTCCATTAGAAGATTTTGGATAGTCCCCGGTGCGATATAAGTCCACTTTTCAGAATCGTTGTCCTTCTCGGAACGGTAAGTTCCATCAAAGTTGTAAAACTTTGAATTGATATTTTGTGTTTTTTCAAGATCGCAATCAAATGCATCTAAACTCGCCATCATCATTCGTTCTCCGGTTGGAAGAGGAACATAATGGTAGCTCCAAGCTCTCGCTCGATTAGGGGATGATTTTCGAATACTATCTTGATCAAATACAACTATATTTCGCTGATTCTTTTTAATAAATGACCCGGCTACGAAAACGATATTTCGTCCCTCAGCCGCAACGCCGCTCATCATTGCAGCAATCGCCGCCAAACCGATCATCAACCGTCGCATAACCGTCCCCCGATAAGCCAAGCTACCGTCCCGGCACCCGTCCGTCCACCGTCGCGCTCGTCTGGATAAATACCAGATGACATCGATCAACTTTCCAAAATACGGGACCATTACTGTTTCGCTCGATCTGGTGGCCGATCTTCGCACCTTTGATCCCACCCGCATCACCAACGGCCTTCACGCTATCGTTCGCGGCCAGACGGTCTCCACGGACGGCCTTGGTGGCATTTTCACCTTCGATTCTACCAGCACCGCAACCGATGATGGCATCAACACCGTCGCCGTGAACGGTCTCACCACTGGCCGTTGGACGAAGACGGTTCGCTCGATCACTGGCGCGCCCGGCCAGAAAGGCGACAAAGGCGAGAAGGGCGAGACCGGGGACATCTCCCCCGCACTTTTGACGGCCCGAAACGAGGCCGTGGCATCAGCCGGTGCCGCACACACCAGCGAACTCAACGCGTCGGGTTCCGCGACGGCGGCACAGAACGCGGCGGGGAACCTCACCAGCATCGTCGGCACGATCAGCAGCGTCACCACGCCGGGGGCGCTCTTCGAGTTTACCGACCGTCTCCGCCGTCGCGTGGCCGTGATCGATACAGTCGGCACCTTCACCAGCGCCGCGATCAAAGCGATGGGAAGCTACTTCGTCGGTTCGAGCGGTCGCCGCATCTCCGATAATCCCGACCCTCAATCCGCCCTAACGGTCATCGGCCAGAACCGGCGCGAGATTATGGATGTTCGCTCAACCGGCGCGCGCATCGGCAAGGCGTATGTCCGCGATCTCACCGCTGGCACGATTGGTGGACGCCCCGCCAGCGCCGTCGTGGCGTTCTTCGGCAATGGTGGTGTCCAGCGCAGCGACATCGGCCTGTTGGTCAATTCCACCTTTGGCCAGTCGCTCTCCATCGGCACCAACAGCAGCAACGATAACGAGGATTTCAAGCTCCTTTCGCCGACCGATTATTACCATGACCTGATGTTCGCTGGCGGCGTGCGGTATCAGGACAACGGCAACAATGTCTCATCGCTGATCCCCTATGCGGCGCAGCGCCCGACAGGCGGCGCGGGGGAGACCATCCACGGCGGATACAACGCCATGATGGCGCAGCTATTCAACGCCTACGGTATTCCGCCGCTCGATAATCCCATGTCCACGATCAGCATGGCACCGGGGCAGGGGGAGACCGCGATTGACGGCTTCCTCGAAGGCACCGGCCTCTTTGATCGTTTCATCCTCGGCATCCAAGCGGCGGTCAATCTCCGCGCTGGTCGCAAGGTCGTGGTCGCGCCGGTCAAGTGGATGCAGGTCGAAAGCCAAGGTCCGAACGATGACCAGTATGCCACCAAGCTGATCGCACTGGCGAACTCGGTCGATACTCGTGTCCGCGCGATCACCGGCCAGACCGAACCGGTTGGCCTGCTCACTTATCAGGCGCGCTTCGGCGACTCTTCGTTGAAGTTCTCCACCGCAGCCCGCCAGTCTCCGTTGATCCAGATCGCTGGACCGATCTGGGATTTGAAAGTCGCTGGTCTCTCCGGAAGCCAGTTCGATATGGTTCACCTCGCGAACCAAGGCTATTACATGTATGGTGCGCGGTGCGCGGTAGCTGATTTCTCAACAATCTTTTTGAAACGCCCATGGCGTCCTTTGCAAATTGCACGGGATGCTCGTGGTCGTGTCCGTTGCCGCAGAGAGTCCGCCAATCGACTTATCGTCAAGTATGATGTTCCCTTCGACGGCGAACTCTACATGGACCAGTCCAACATTCGCTTCAACACCACAGGTGTTGCCTCGGCTGGCATCCTGCAAAACGGTTTCTTCGTCACCGATGCCAACGATGTGAACATCCCTCTTGGCGATGTCACGGTTATATCTCGCAATGAGATTCTCATCATCGGTCCAAATATCGCCGTAGCGGGAAACAAGCTCAATGTTGGGTCCAAGCTTCTAAATAGAAGTTCGGAAGCGGTTTGTGCGCTTCGTGATCGCATGGGCGACATCATCACAATTGACGACTTCAAAAATGAGCCACTTCACAATCCTGCGATTGGTGAGGCGTGGACAATGACATCAGAGGAACTTGGACTATGACACAGATTTTCACGACCGGCACGATCTCAATTCAAAACGCGCTCGGCTCGAACACCCTTCCGAACTTTGATGGCGTCCGTGGCGAGTTCTGGTTCGGCGGCACCTTGGCGGATTCCCGCGTCAACGCCATCACGGGCAACGCGGCGGCGGTCATTGGCGCGCCGTCGATCCAGCCCGGTTATGCCGCGTTGAACTACGCCGACAATACCGGCTTCACGCTGGATATTCCTCTCCCGGCTTCGGCCTCGGTGCTTATCCTGATGCGCTCGGCTGGTGGTCCGGTCGTGCTGAGTCCGAGTTCCTTCGAATACAATGTCCTCGTTACGAATGACGGCAAGGTGAGCGCCGGTCATGGCGGCACTTTCGGCTCGACCGATCAGGCCATCTTGGACCAGCCAAATGCGGGTAATTTCAGCCTGTTCATGGCCAATTTCACGCTCGGCCAGCTTGCCCGCATCTACCGGATCGACGCCAACGGCACCGTATTTGATGATGCCACCTTGGGTGGCTACACCGTGCCCACCACGCGCAGCACCAACCCCATTCAGGTCATGGGGCGGCTCAACGCCAACTATCAGGGCGCAGCGGATATTGCGGCGCTCGCGATCATCGATGGCGCGAGGGGGCAGGCGTATCTCGAAGCGATCTATCCACTTTACAAAGCCTTCGCACAGAGCCGGGGCTGCACGGTAAACTAACCGTCCCCGGCACCCGCCCGCTTCCATCGAGCTAAATACTCGATGGAAGATACACCAGAAGATAAGAAAGTAGTCCGTGGCCGTTTTGTAAAAGGCCAGAGCGGCAACCCGAAGGGCGGCAATAAGCCGCAATATATTCGCGATTATGTCGGCAATAAGCTGGAAATCACGGAACTCTATAAGCAAAACGCCGCACATGTCTTTTTTGAGCTATTGAAGCTCATCACCAGCAAAGAGACCCCGGCAACCGCCAAAGTCTCAGCGATCAAAGAATATAACGACAGAGCTTACGGCAAGCCTGCGACGAATATCCGTGTAAGCAGCGGCAACGATACCGTCGATTCTATCGATGTGAAGTCGCTCGATGATGCGGTCATCGCGCAGATCATGGCGGCGAAGAAATCCGCTGAAACCAAATGACCAAGAATGCGCTGCTCAATCAGCGCGAAATCGATAAAGTTGCAAAGGAGTATTACGAACGCTCTTTCGCAGCATTTATCGCCGCAGCTTGGGGCGAGATTGATCCCGAACCCTTCGTCAATAACTGGCATATCAAGGTTCTGGCGGACCATCTCCAAGATGTCTACGAAGTTGGTGGCCAGCGTCTCTTAATCAACATTTGCCCCGGCTCCGGTAAGTCGAAGATCGTGGATGTTCTATTCCCGGCTTGGGTATGGGCACGCGATCCTTCCAAGCGCATCATCAGCGCGGCGCATAATGAAGAACTCGCGATCAGAGATGCGAGCGAACATCGTAATCTTGTAAAGACCGCTTGGTATCAACGCTATTGGCCGATTGAGTTCGTTCAAGACAGCGACGGCAAAAGCAACTTCTCCAACATGGCGAAGGGGTTCCGCAAGGCACACCCGATCAGCGCGATGACGGGTAGTCGCGGCAACATCGTCATCGTTGACGATCCCCATAGCGTGAAAACTTCCGAGTCCGCCGTCATCCGTAAGGGCACCGTAGAGAACTTTTTCCGGTCGGTCATGAACCGTCTGAATAACCCGAAAAAAGACTCCATCATCGTCGTGATGCAGCGACTGCACGAAGAGGATTTGTCTGGCGAGATTCTATCCAAGAAGGCGTTGAAGTTCGATCATCTTTGCATCCCGTTATTCGCGGACGGTGAAGTCCGGAAGCCAACTCGTATCGGTTGGGTCGATCATCGCGAGGATGGGGAGAACATGTTCCCCGAACGCTATACCGATGAGCAAATCGCGATCTATCGTGAGGCGTTGGGCGTGTTCGGTTTCGCTGGGCAGTATCAGCAGCGTCCGGTTCCGCTCGATGACGGGTTTTTCGTTGAGGATTGGTTCAACCGCTTCGAGCCGGAAGACCTTCCAAAGAACCTCCATTATTACATGACCAGCGACCATGCGCCCTCTGGGCGTGGCGACTACAATGTCTTCCGCTGTTGGGGCGTTGATGAAGGCCGGAATATCTGGCTGGTCGATAGCTTCCGCGACCGGTGCACAATGGACATCGCTATCGGCATGACCCGCGACCCGGAGACCGGAAAGCCGATGATCGGTGAGACCGGCGCGCTGGCCATGATCAAAAAATGGAACCCAATGGGATGGTATCCCGAAAACGATAATACATGGAGCGCGATCAGCAGCATGGTCCATGCCGCGATGCTGGAAACCGATGTATTTTGCCGCATTATTCCGCTCGCGACACGCGGGTCCGGCGACAAGATCGCGAAGGCCACCAGCTACCAAGCGATGGCAAGCATGGGGCGAGTCTACCTCCCCGTTGGAGCCGTGGGGGACGCGGGCCTCACGGAATATCTAACCTTCCCGCACGGCAAGCATGACGATCAGGTGGACGCGGATTCAGCGATGGCGAGGGTTATTGCCGAAGCCCTTCCGGCGTTCATTCCGGTGGTTAAACGCAAACCCGCGAACGACGAATACTATGTCCCATCCCTACCCGACGCGAGCGATGCGTGTTGGGGCTAAATAGTGGATGGAAGAACAGCCTAACACCGAAGTAATCGCAGATACCTATAAAGCACCGTATTCGCACTCGAAATTGAAGAGCATGGTGCAGGGATTTTTGGATTCCGCGCGCCAGAATGCCAATCTCAGCAAGCGGGATCGTCGCTATTTCGACGGCGACCAGATCAGCCCGGAAATGAAGGCGACGCTGGCGAAGCGTGGCCAGCCGCCCCACCCGAACAACAAAATTGCCCCTGCGATCAATGGGCTATTCGGCCTCGTGGATGCCGCCAGCAGCGATCCCGAAGCCTTCCCACGCACCCCGAAGAGTCAAGATGCGGCTGATGTCGCTACCAAAACCCTCCGTTATCTGGCCGAAAGGGCGAATTGGCAGACGACACGCCGTAAATCCTCGGAAAACTTCCTAATCGAAGGCACTTGCTCCGCTATTTTGGAGTTCGCCGGGGATCATGTCACCGCCAGCCGTATTCGTTGGGAAGACTTCATTTATGACCCGCTTTCGAGCGAGCATGACTTCGAAGATGCGAAGTTTTTGGGCCTCGGTAAGCTCGTGGAAGCGACTGATGTCGAGGCGATGTTCCCGGAAGCGTATCTGGCGCTTGGCAGTCCCAAGACAGGCGACCTCGCATCGTTTTTTGACGAAGATAACAAGCAAAAGTGGTGGTCTTCACCCAAGCGCGACCGTCTTCGTGTTGTAGACCTCTATTATGAGATTGCTGGCGACTGGCACCGCGCCATTTTCTGTGATGCCGGTATGCTTTACGCCGGGGAATCCGTCTATCATGACGACTACGGCCAGACCTTTTGCCCGATTACGGCTGCAAGCTTCGAAACGCGTCCCGATGGGGACCGCTACGGCCCGATCCGGAACATGGTGCCGCTCCAAGACAGCGTAAACGCCCGATCTTCGCGCCTTTTGCACCTCGTGAACCATCGCCAGATGCAACAGACGGACCTCTACGCCCCGGCTGCGAACAAAGATATTGCGCGGCGTGAAGGCGGCAAGGCCGATGGCGTTATTCCGTTCGGATATAGCCCGATTCAAGCTCCCGATCTGGCGCAGGGCCAGATGCTTATCCTGCAACAGTCCATGGCCGATCTGGACCGCATGGCACCGACACCGGCTGTCTTGGGCCGTAGCTCCGGGGCCGGTGAATCCGGGCGCGCCCGCCAAATCCTGCAACAGGCTGGCGGCACAGAAATCGCCCGTGGATTCTCGCGTTTCGAAGATTTCGAACTCACGATCTACCGCAAGATGTGGTGGATCGCGAAGGAGCATTTGGACCAGCCAACCATCATCCGCATTGCTGATGATCCGAAAGCCATCGAGTTCCTCACGGTCAATGAGCCCGTGATGGGGCCGGTGCAGCAACCGGTGATCGATCCGTCAACCGGCCAGCCCGCCGTCGATCCCGCTACCGGCCAGCCGATGATGCGCGCCGGTATGGGCGTAGTCGAGATGAAGAACCGTCTGGCCGAACTCGATCTCGATATCATCCTCTCGACCACGCCCGATACGATCAGCTTGCAGCACGAAATCTCGCAGCAAATCATGGAATATGCCTCCGCGACGAAGACGCCGATCTCGTCGCCGGAGTTCCTGTTGATTTTGGAGATGAGCCAACTTCCGAACAAGCGCGAGACCATCGACCGGATCAAGCGTCTGGCGGCTGAACAGCAACAGGCGGGTGGCGAGGAACAGACCGCAGCCGCGCAAATGCAGATGCAAGCCGCACAGACCGATATCGAGGTGAAGAAAGCCAAGATTGCCAAAGATTCAGCGCATGCCGCCAAGGCCGGGGCTGAGGCAGAACGGACGGACCTCGAAACCCAAGCCTTGGTCGGAATGCATCTGGCCACTCAGCCGCAGCAGCCACCGGCCTATTGATCAGCGAACAACATGGAGTCCGGGGTTGGGAGACCGCTGGCTGGCTAAAAGTGCGTAGCGTTCAGCAAGATCAGCGTGAATCTTTGCGATAGCTCTGTCATGCGCCTTGGCGGCTAACTTGCGTTCGGCTGCTTCCCGACGCGCATAGTATTCCGAGTTGTTCAGTTCGTTCATGACCTTCTCCCTTCGACCGAGGGGAGGCTACCGCGCTGTCTTTCCACGGTAATTAATCCAGATTGGTTTTCCTCTTTTTTTGCGCGCAAGCCGATCATTTTGATCAGGGGAGCGACCCGGTAGCCAGCCAACCGCGAGCGCGGCGTCGATCAATAGGCGGTCGTATCGGTGACGGTGGAGCATACCCACAAAGGGTCTCGCGGGACCGAAGTCGCTCTTCCAGCGCGCCAGCATAAATAAAAGCAGAGACCCGAAACAGTCTCCGGTGTCGCCAACCCAAGGGCGCTTTCGGACGCTGCACACCGCGTGTGTGGCCGGTCTTTCGAGCCGTGATCGAAGATGAGTCGCCGTCATATTCAAACGGGCGTTTCGCAAGAGCCACGCGTCAGATGGTTGAGGTAAGTTATGGATAAGCAGTTGGATGATTTCTTCACTTCGAGTGAACCAATCCCCGAAACCGAAACGGAAGTTGAGACCCAAGAGGTTGAGACGAACGAACCGGTAGAAACTACGGAAGCAGAGACGGAAGTTGAAGCAGTAGTGGAAGCAGAACCCAAGACAGCAGAGCCAAAGATGGTTCCATTGTCGGTAGTTCATGCAGAACGGGACCGGGCACGAGAGGCACGAGATGCTCTTGCAACGGCAAACGCCCGTCTCGCTGAATATGAAGCGAAGCAGGCCAACAGGTCCATCCCTGATCCTTACGATGATCCCACGGGCTTCGCCGAATACCAACAGAAGTTTGTATCGCAGCAAGTCGCCGAACAGATTGCACAACAGAACTTCCACCAGTCTCGCGAGCGAGCTTTGACCGAATATGGTCAAGAGTTCATCGATGAATTGGCAGATTGGGGCGGACAGGTCGATGCGACCGATCCAACCTTTGCAGTTCGAATGTTGGCGCAGGCTGATCCGGTCAAATGGGTAATCGAGCAAAAGAAACGCGCCGATATGCTCGCAGAACTCGATACCGATCCGGACGCTTATGTCCGCAAACGCGCCGCAGAACTCGGGCTGACAACCTCCGCAGTCGAAGGATTGCCGGTTGCAATACAACCCACGGCCCCGAAAGCCCTTGGTCCGAAATCATTAGTAGCTGCGAAATCTCGTGAAACTGCCAGTGCAACGCCAACCAAGGAGGATGCTTTCGACGCCATTTTTAAGAAATAACATAAGGAAAACATGGCTTCATTTAAACTGGTATCTGCTAACGAAAAACAGGTTTGGTCCGCAGAATACACCTCTGAATATGTCCGCGAAAGCGGCCTACTGCCTTACATGGGCACGACTTCGAACTCGATTATCCGCGTTACGAAGGAACTACAAGACAAGAGTGGCGCAACGATCCACCTTCCTTACTTCGCTAAGCTCAGCGGTCCCGGTGTTACCGGTGGCACTCAGCTTATGGGTGCGGAAGAGAATCTAAAAAACTATTCGACGGTGGTCCGCACGACCCTTCGTCGTAACGGCGTGAAGATTCAGGAGAGTGAAACCTACAAGACGGAACTGGATGTCGCTAACGCGGCTCGCTCTTCCTTGCTGAATGACTCGTCTGAGAAACTCCGTAATGATCTGCTCATCGCTGGTCAGTCGGTTGTTATCGCTGGTGGCCTCGATACCGATGGCAACCCTCTCGAAGACACCTACAAGGCATTTGTCAACGCTTCGGCTGCGGAAAAGAATGCTTGGTTGGTCGCCAATACGGATCGCATCCTTTGCGGCAATGTCCGTGCGAACACCTCTTCGGGCGTTCTCTCTACTTCGCTGGGCAACATCACGGCGGCTCAGAAGCTCTCGGCTGGCGTGTTGAACATGGCCAAGACGATGGCAAAGAAGTCCAACCCGTTCAAGATCACACCTTACAAGACCGACGCGACTGCTGGTCGTGAGTGGTATGTTCTGGCGTGCGATTCGGAAGGCTTCCGCGATGTCAGCACCGACGCAACGATCTATGCTGCAAACCAGCATGCTCGCGCCAAGGATGTCGATACCAACCCGATCTTCCAGTCCGGTGATCTGATCTATAACGGCATCATCATCCGTGAGATTCCGGAACTGGTTGAAGCTGGTCTTGTAGGTGCCTCCGGTGCCCGCGTTGGTCACGCTCTCCTGATGGGTCAGAACGCTATCGCTCTGGCATATTCGAAGATGGCCGAACCCCGCACTCAGGTATGGGATTACGGCATGGAATCGAATGTCGCTATCGTTGAAGTTCGCGGTCAGTCGAAGATGAGCGCGGCTGGTGTTCAGACTGGAATGGTCAGCATCTTCCACGCTTCGGCATTGGACGCTTAATCCATCAAACTAAAAGAGACGGCTTCCTTCGGGAGGCCGTCTTTTTTGTGGCTATCTGATTTTTGAGCGTAGCCAATCGCTGAGACCTACCGCAAAAATGCCTATTGATACGGACATAACGGCAAGAATGGACCGTAGAAATGAATAGAACTGCTCGGTGTTAGCGTTCGCCAAGCCCATTAGCTTCGCTTGCTCATTCGGCGTAAGAGCTTTGTTTTTAATTATTTCGAGCATGACATCTGACGGGTGGTCCCCTCCGACATATCTTCCCACGACCACAGTTGCGATAGCACCGATAATTGCGGCGACCACGGGTATCACGCCGTAAAGAAAAACTCGCTCACGCTTCGACTGTTCCAACTATCGCCCCCCTCATTATCGTCATTTAACAAACCACGATCCGGAAACCTTGGATAGCCCCCATCAGGCTAAATACCTGATGAACACACTCGACTTAATTTCTCGCGCTCTTCGCCGGATTGGCGTCCTTCGTGCAGGCTCGATCCCCAACGATACCGACGCCAACGATGCGCTCCAAGTCCTCTCCGGCCTCTATCTTCGCCTTATCTCCGAAGGCGCGTTCGGCACCCTCCGCGATGTAGTCCCGACGACCGATTACACGGCTGGCGAAAATGAGCGCGTAATCCGCAGCAACGGCATGGTCGGCGCGATAACGCTTCCCGACACCATCCGAGATTGTGGCCGGGATCGTCCCCCGTTGGACGGATCGTTGGTCATCATCTCCGACGCCTTCACCGCTGAAACGGAATCTTGGCTCTACGACGGCGCGGTCAAAAATTGGGTGCTGCTTACAGAGCTAACCCTGACGACCGAGGCACCGATGAGCAACCGTGACCCCATCGGTCTCGTCTGCTCGTTGGCCGTCGAGTTGGCCGATGAATATGGCCAGCAGGCCAGCGACATCATCCGCATGAACTCGGCCCGGTTCCACATGGGAATCACGCATAACTGGTCAAATCCGGAGTCCGTCCAGCGCGGGGTCTATTTCTAATGCCCGCCGTTCCGCTGGGGCTGCAAAGCTATGACCGTAAGCGAGGAGAACAGCCTGAAACGCGCCTTGTAAATCTATATCTCGAAACCGACGAAAGCGGTGCCAGCCCGGATGAGACCTACCGTTTGCAGAGGCCGGGTCTCGTGTCGCTGGCAGATTTCCCCGGACCAATTCGCGGGATTTACCAGAGCGATAATGTCCTATCCAGTCTCACGGTCGTAGTGTCTGGCGGCGAAGTCTACACCACGGATGGCGCGAATATCACGCTGGTCGGACCCATCACCGACGATGGCGATCTGGTCACGATTGCCGCGACCTTCGAGCGCGTTGGCATCTGTTCGGGTGGCCAGTTTTGGTCATTCGACGGGGACACGCTGGTCCAGATTCCGCTCCCCGACGATCAAAACATTGTCGATCTGGATGTCCTCAATTCCTATTTTTTGGTCGGGCTATCCGATGGCCGGTTCTTTTGGTTGGAGCCGGGTTCCGACACCTTCGACGCGCTGAACTTTGCGACCGCAGAAAGCTTGCCGGATGGCATTACGGCGGTTCGCCGGTTGAAAGATGACATGTTCCTCTTCGGCTCGCGCTCGATTGAGGTTTGGCAGTCTACCGGCGATGCGGATGCTACATTCCAGCGCGCCCCCGGTCGTCTCATGGATCGCGGCGCAATGTCGCGTGATTGCGTGTGTCTCTTCGACAATAGCGTCTTATTCGTTGGCGACGATGCCATTGTCTATCGTCTCAGCGATACTCCGCAGCGCATCAGCACTTTCGGCATCGAAGAGAAAATCCGTCGCCGATCTGATCTCTGCACCGCGTTCGTTTTCACCTCCGAAGGCCACAAGTTCTACTGTCTCCGTATCCCGTCCGTGGGCACCTTCGCCTATGACGCGGCGACCAAGATTTGGTGCGAGTTCTCCACCCTTGGCCAAACCGTTTGGCTCCCCGTCGTGGCCATGGACACCAACGCTGGTCCGCTGTGCGCCGGGGCGAACGGGAAGCTCTACCGGCTCGACCCGGACGCCGTAACCGATGACGGGGTAACGATTGAACGGCTCGTAACCGGCACCATCGCCGTGCCCGCCATTCCGGTTCGCAATACCAGTTTCGCGTTAGGCGTAGGCTGTGAAGCTCCGGCGATCTTCAAGATGCGCTACCGTGATGAGCGCGATGCGGATTGGTCTCCGGCCATCATGCTCGATGCCAGAACCGGGTCCGATATCCTCAATGCCTATCGGCTCGGAGCCACGAAAGGCCCGTCCAGAACCTTCGAAATCTCCACGATCAGTCCGACGAACATCCGCATCTCGGGTGCGCTGGCCAATGAAAGCTGGTCCGTCTGATGAGCGTGAAGTTTCTCAAAATCGCCCGGATGATCGCCGGAAATAAGATCGTTGATCCCGACACCGGCAATCCGACGACCGCATTCTTGCGCGCTCAAAACGACAGCTATGCCAACCTCGAATCCACCATCAATTCGATCAAGCAACAGACGGACGATATCCAATTCTCGCTGCAACAGGCCGGGATCGCAATCACCAACGCGGCGGAGGCAAAGGCGATTGCGCTCCAACAGGGTAAAGAAGCCAGTCTCGTGGCCAGCTATGTTTCACCTGATGGCGTTTTAAGTTCGGCGGTCGATAGCGTCGATAGCTCCAAGGCCATGATCATGATCGCGGACCATACGCGGAAATATGGGGACGGTTCATCGGTGGCCGTTACCGGAGCAGCCCTCCACGGCCTCGACCTCGCGTCTTTCTATTACATCACCTACACGGATGCCGCTCGCACGGGCGGTGTCGTTACCTATATCTACACCACTGACTACCTCCAAGCGGGGCAGGGGATGGACCGCCATCTTGTCGGTTCTGTCGCTGCGCCGAATGCTGATGCCTCGCCAACCGATCCTCCGATCAGCGGCGGCGGCACCCGGCCCCCCGGTGTTGGCGGACCTCGTGAAGAGCCAACGGCGATCCCATGAGAAGCTACGACCCATCGGCCTTGAACACGCTGGCCAACCATCCTGACACCGTTCGTTGGCTGTTATGGAATCCCGCCGATCATCCCGAAACGGAGGGCTTCCTTTTGCTGGATAATCTGTTCGAAGACGAACGCTTCATCATCCTGCACAACGGCGACCGCGATTTGACCATGGAGGATGTAATGGCTGGCGCTCCGCTCCCTTCGCTGGCGCTGATCTTCGAATGGAGCGCCCCCGGCGTGTTCGAGGTTCACACCATGAGCCATCCTCACGCACGCGGCGGTAATCTCGTGGACGAAATGAAAGGCCTTCTGCATGAAATGTTCACGGAGTGGGATGCGGACCTAATATGGGGACAGGTTTCAGCGGATAACCCCCGTGCTTTGAAGTTCTTCCCAAAGATCGGCGGTGTCTCGTGCGGCATCGGGCACCATCATGTTGCTGGCGATGTCGAGTATTTTCGTAATTCGCGAGCAAGATGGTTAGCGGACCACTGGATAAAAAATATTTCATGATCGCTTGGTCGCAAGTTGCTTGCAACAATTTTGAAGCATTATATTTGGGGGTCGTTCCGGTGCCAATCTCTCAGACCCGCGACTTGGTGCCGGAACACCAGCCCAAGTAATCAACGCGCCAGCATAAATACCTCATGAAAATGAGGTTTTATTAATATGCCAGTCGCACTTGTAGGCGCGGGTATCGCCGCAGCCGGTAGCGTCGCAGGCGGCGTTGCATCAGGGAAGGGCGCGAAGAGCGCGGCTCAAATCCAAGCCAATTCCGCCAATCAGCAGCTTGCTCTTCAAAAATCAATTTACGACCAGAACGCAAGTCGGTTTGGAACTGATATTGAGTCTGGCGATGCCGCGTCTGGCCGCATCAATGATCTATTGGGACTATCGGGCAATAAGGTCGATGCCAGCGCCCTCCTGCATAATACTCCCGGATATCAGTGGAGAGTCGATGAAGCCCTAAAAGGCGTCAACAGCAACGCTTACGCGTCTGGACAGGGCAACTCCGGCGCTACGCTCAAAGCCTTGCAGCGACAGGCAATGAATGTCGCGGACGGCACTTTTAATACATATGTCGATCAGGTTGGGACCGTAGCTAATCGCGGTAGCGCCGCAAAAGGCGCGCTGGCCGGGGTCTCCACTAACTATGCAAATGCCAGCAATGCCATCTCGCAGAACGCTGCGGATTCGGCGGCTGGCTATCAAATGTTCAAAGGCCAGAACATCAGCAACACAGTGTCTGGCCTCTTGAAGGCTGGCGGACAGGCGTTCGGCTCTTCGTATGGGTCCACCCCTCAACATACCCTTGGCGGATCGCCAATCGATCCAACTCTTTGGAATAATCTGCGCAAAGGAAACGGTATCTGATAAATGGCTTTTGATTTCTCAACTTATCTTCGTAGCGGCGCAGCCGCTAACACGCTTGGCGATAGCTTCCGTGAAGGGCAGGATATTGCTCGCGCGGATGCCGATGCACAGCGCAAGATTGCTCAACAGGCGCAGGCTCAGCGCGATCAGCAGGCGGCTCGCACCGGGATCGCGGCGGCTCTATCGACCGGCGATTACAGCAAGGCGGCGGCACAGGCGGCACTTTACGGCGACGACAAATCGGCAAGCGTGCTGGCCGGATTGGGCAAAGATCGTTTCGACCGTGGCGCGAAGAATACGACGGCGCTGGCGAACATCACCAACGCGGTCGGTTCGCTTCCCTACGGACAGCGCCGCGCGGCAATCATCAGCGCGAAGCCCCTTCTGGTGCAGCAGGGGTTGGATGGCGCGGCCATCGACGCGTTCGACCCGACCGATGACAACATCCGCGCGCTTGGTCATGTCGATTATAGCTACGGCCAGTCCGTAGACGATGGCATTAAACAGCAGGGCGCGAACACGGCGGAGTTCTCCGCACAGACTGGCCGGATCGCGGCTGAACAGCCGGTTGTGGTCGGCGGATCACTCGTCACCCGTAGCGGCCAAGAGGTGTTCCGTTCGCCTCAATATATCAATTCGCCGGTCGGAAATAATGTCATCGAAGTTGGCGGCAAAACCGCTGATGGCTACACCAGCCGAACCAATCTCGCTCCCGGTTCCGTTACGGCTGAACAGCTTTACCGCAACGCCATTGAACCCCAAGAATCTGGCGGACGGGCGGGGGCCATCGGTCCACAGACTCGCTATGGTCGCGCGCAAGGTGCCAGCCAAATGCTCCCGGCGACGGCGGCATCTATGGCGCAAAAGCTCAACATCCCGTGGCGTCCCGATCTCATGACCGCGACCAGCCCGGAAGGGTTGGATTACCAGCGCAAGCTCGGCATCGCCTACACACAGACGGCCTTGGACGCGACGGGTGGTGATCCGAAGGCGGCTGCGGCATATTATCACGGCGGACCAGATACCCGCATCCACGGTCCAAAAACCGAAGCTTATGCTAATCAGGTAATGTCTCGCCTCGGCTCGGTCGTGAATCCGCAGGATACCAGCCGCCAGACGAAAGTTATTCAGCAGGGCGTTCCCGCAGCCGGTGCCGCGAAGACCAAGGATGCCGCGAAGGATCGCGCAGCCGTTCTAAACGGCCTTTCCAGCACGGACATCGCCATCCGTTCGGCCAACGATCTGCTCACCCATCCGGGTCTCAATGCCGCCGTTGGCTCCGGCTTTGACCCGGCCAGCTTCGGCAAGATCAACCCCGTTACCGGCCAGCCTTTCGCTGGCACAAACGCGGCAAACTTCCGCGCGCGTCTCGACACTTTCAAGGCGCAGACATTCTTGCCGCAGGTTCAGGCGTTGAAGGGCATGGGCGCTCTTTCGGACGCCGAAGGCAAAAAGCTCACCGATGCCGTTGGCGCGCTCAACCCGAACATGTCGGAAGATGAGTTCAAATCGTCGCTCCGGGTCATCATCGGCGATCTGCAATCCGCTCGCAAGCGAGCCTCCGGGCTGCTTCGAGCCGCTCCAACGGCTGCGGCTCCCGCTGGCGGAGCATTATCGATCCCGGCAGGTGCTGCGGCAAAGCTCCGCGCTAACCCGGCGCTGCGAGATGCGTTTGAGGTGAAATATGGCGTTGGCTCGGCGGCACAGGTCTTGGGTCGATAATGGCCAATTTCTTCGATTCCATCATCGCCAAGCGCAATCGCGCCTTGCTGCAACCGCTCGTGGCACCGATTGAGGCGGCTGATGCTCGCGTCTACGGCAACGCCCCGGCGAATGTCGCAGCCGATCAGATGGCGGACGCGCAGGCCGATGCACAGCCTATGGCTCAGCAGCAGGCTCCGGCTCCAGAACCCGTGCACGAAGCCAACCCCTTCGATGAGTTCGATGCTCCCGCGCCCGCTCATCATGCGGCACCGGCACAAATCCAAGCTCCCGCGCCAGTCGCACCGATTGAACCCGGCCCCGCACCAACTCCGGCTCCCGTCGATTGGGAAGCCAACATGCAGGTCCATGGCGACCAGAAAGCCACGGTCTCGGAAGCCGATCAGCAGCTAAATGCCGACATCGCCATGTTGATCAATAACGGCGCGACGAAGGAACAGATCGGCGCTCGTCTGGCGAAAGATGGCAAGGGCCTCGATACGCTGTCCGGTCTCGATGAGGCTCTTGCATGGCGTGCCCATAATAAAGGGACGATCCAAGTTGGTCTCCGCACCAATGTCGATAAGGCACCGGTTGAATATCACGGCCCCGACAAAGGCAAGTTTGATGCGGTCGTCACTGGCGCACTCGATGCCGCCTCTCTCGGTTCGGCAGATGAAGTTGGCGCTGGCGTTGACGCCTTGGGCAACTCCATCGGCAACATTGTCGGGCTTGGCGATGGCCAGTCGATTGGCGACCGCTACGCACAGACCCGCGATGAGAACCGCACACAGTTGAAGGATGCCAGCTACTATAATCCCGGTAGCTATCTCGGCGGACAGGTCATCGGATCGCTCGCCACGCTACCCATTGGTGGTGAAGCCGCATTGGGTCGGACGGCCCTCCAAACGGCTGCTCGTGCCGGTGCCGAAGGTGCCGCTTACGGTGGCGTCTATGGATTCAACTCCGCTGATGGCGGCGTTGCGGATCGTCTCGAAGCCGGTGCCAAAGGTGCCGCGTTGGGTGCGGGTCTCGGTTCCGTCATAGGTGGCGTTACTGGCCGTATCGGCGAACGCATCGCGGCCAATCGTGCAAATCCTTCCGAAGCTCGCCAGCTTCTCAATGCAGCCGATAACCTCAACGCTGGTGTTCCTCGGAACGAACAAATCCGCCCGGTCATCGGCCACACCAGCAATGGCGGTATCGGATCGACCCTCACGGCAACCGGCGAAGGCCTTCTTATTCCGGGCCATGTCGGCGGTATCCAACGCGCTACTCGTGCCGTGGAAGAGAATTCTGGCCTTGCCCGCGACCGTATCGCCAACAATGCGGCTGGCGGTGTTGCGGAAGACCTCAATGCCGTGGCTGCAAGGCAGGCCAATCCGCATTCGCCCGGATCGCTTGCAGCTTATGAGTCGGAATCCCGCCTCGCCAGCGACCATCTCTATCAGCAGGCTGCGGACGCGGCTGGCAATGTCCAGCTATCGACGCCTCGAACGATTCAGGCAATCGACCGAAAGCTTGCGCAATGGGATGCCGTTCCGGGCGGTGTCGCCGGGTCTCAGGCGCTTCGCGATCTCCGCGATAATCTCAGCCGTGGCACCTTCTCCGTGGACGGTCTTCGCCGTCTCCGGACCAGCTTTGGCGATTCCATCGACAGCGGCAACCGCACCGTCCGTGAAGCCGCGAATTCGCTCTGGCCGCGCTTGTCGGAAGACATCAGCGGCGGATTGTCCCGAAACGGTCTCGGGGACGCTGCACGCCTCTATCGCCAAGCCGATCAGAATTATGCGGCTCGTGGCCAGAACCTCGAATCGATTAGAACGATCTTGGGCGACGGCATGCACAGCGCCGACACCGTGGCGGACAATATTGCCCGCATGAGCCGCACCGATTATGGCCAGCTTGCACGGTCGATCTCGGTCCTTCCAGCCGATCAACAGGCATCCGTTCGTGGCGCGATCATCAACAATCTTGGCCGCGCTCTGCCCTCCAAACAGGATTTGACGGGCGAGTCATTCAGCCTTGAAACCTTCCTCACCAATTGGGGCCGGGACAAGTTCAGCAACGAAGCCAAAGCCGCGATCCTCCCTCCACAGACCGTCCGCGATCTTGATAACCTCGCCCGTGTGGCTTCGGCCAATCGGGCATTGCGAGGGAAGGGCAACGCTTCACGCTCCGGCTACACGGTCGGCAACATCGCCGAACTCGGAGCCGTGGGGGTGGGCGGTCTGCTCAGTTTACCGGTTATCGGTGCGTTCGGCGGCGGCAAGTTGCTCGCCAGCCCCGGCGTTGCCCGCGCTTTGGTCAATCTGTCCGAGAACCGTGGCATCGAAATCGTGGCGAAGCGGTTGTCAGAAGCAGCCCGTCGCAACCCGGCGATGGCTCAGAATATCACCGGCCTTCGCGATGCGCTGGTCTCCGGCAAAGTGCCTGATCATCCCGTCACGATTGATGGACGCCCAAAGGTCGATCCCGTCGCGGCTGCTCCGGCACCGGAACCCAACCCCTTCGATGAGTTCGATGAGGTGCAATGATGCATCAGACCCTCGCTCAAAAGGCGCTCCATATCGCGACCACATCGCCATTCCCGGTTTCATTCGACGGTAGCGGGACGCTTTTTTGGTTCGCTTTATTCTCCCTCACGGTCATTCCGGCGCTGGCGATCATGCTTGGCGGTATGCTGGCCACTCACCTCTTTGAAGACCGCCACTTTGGCGTTGATGTCGCTGCGGCTTTGCGAGCGTTCGTTCTGGCCGTCTGTGTGACCGCCACGATGCGATGCATCCCAGAAGTGGCCTATATGATCTCTTATAGTGAAGCCGCCCCGGCGACCTTGCAGACGATCCTATCGGTTAAGCGAGTCTTCGATTCCGTGTCGCTGGTGCCGGTCTTGTTCTGGATGGCCACCTTCTGGGTCTATTACCCTGAAATCCTCTTGCGCCTCCGTTCGCCGACATCAGTGGTCTGGCAAGATCACAAGTTGGCCAGCCTTAAACGATTCATTTCAGTGGTTATTTTGGCTGCGGCGCTGGCCGGAAGCGTCACGCTCGGCATCGCATTCCGATAAATACTCCGTGATCAACTACCCTGCCAGCGTCGGCCTCGTTGTAAGCGCCGCTGCATCCGGGGCCACGATGACAGCCGTTCCTCATTCCCCCATCGGTTGGGTGATGCCGATCTTTTGCGCCTGCTTCGCGGCGCTGATCGTCCGGGGGATTACGATCTCGACGCCATCGAAGCGCAAGAAAGTGTGGATGTTCGAGCTACTCGTTACCGCGTTGAGCGTGCTGCTAACCGGCGTGATCGTCGCCGACAAAGGGCTGGGGATCATGAATGCCACGCTGGCCGGGATCGCAATCGGATCGCTTGGCGTGGGCGTCATCGGGATCGCGAAAAGCGCCGGGGTAACGATGATCAAGAATCTGGCGCGGTCGATCTTGTCCGCCACGCCTCCGGACGATGACCCGAAGTCGTAATAAGTCGCTGGCTTTTAATCTGGCTTTTTGACCGTCCCGTCAAAATGCCGCTTGCTGTAAACAACCGCTTAAGCGTATCAATCAGAACAGTAGGAAGGGACAGGGCTGGCACCCAAGACTTGCGCGATGCGCTGCTAAGCACGCAACCGCTGAGCCTCTTGCGAGACCCTTCCTACTATTCCCCCGCTATTGCGGGATGATGGGTTCGAAACCGAACCCATCACCAGACTGTGTGGTGATTCGCTGAAAGGTGCAACCCGGTAAATGCCAGATTAGGGACTCGGTTCGTCGCTCATACGAGTCAGTTCGTGGCAGAGATTCAAACAGTTCATGCATAAGGTGCCGCTCAAAGCTGGCCTCCAAGAAACGCAAGGGTTGAGCGACGATATCGAAATATATTTTCTGGCCGATCCGGACATTAGTTTCATACGCGCTGGTCCTAACCGTAGCGTTTCGCGACCGCCTTTACTGTCCCGCATCTTCATGACGATATCGCACGAAATCCGCTCCCGGCCAGCCTATGATTCCCGACCTGATTACCGATTTACCTAAAATCACCAAAAAACGCCTCAAAACCGTGGGTAAACGGATGTTTCCTAAACCGTAGGCCGCGTGTTCGAATCTCGCCGGGGACACCAATTTGTCAAAATTATTGATTGGGCACTGTGTAACTAACTTTTCTTAAATGCAGCGGGAAGCGCGAAAGCTATAGCAGCGACACACTCGCCGCATCCCGGTTCAGCGGATATGGCATCGGAGATGGTTTTAAAGCTAAGGCTAAGACACTTAGCGGCCGATGCTTTAGTCCTTTCCGCGTCCGATCCGATTTAGGCCTTCGTAATAGTTATCAAGCAATCCATAGTGATCGAGCATTCGCAAAGGATTGCCTTGGGCTGCGCTCAGCATTTGAGCCTCAGTTATGCTGCACCAAGCGCAAAGTTCATTTTTATCATCTATAGGCTCCGAACACGATTTGCATACCTTGTCTGCCGCTAAAATTCCAATACCATTGAATAATGCACGAGATCCATCAATTGACGCTAGAAATGGCTGACCCATTGATTTACCTATAATAGATTCGAACCATATAAGTGATGTCTCTTTAGCAATTTTCTTAGTTTGCTCAACAGTTTTAGCGTCTGCGTTATTTCCAACGATTATTGCTGAACAGCAATTGACCGGAATATGTAAAATCTGGTTTCCCGAGATGTTCTCGCAACGCCCTTCCTGTTCCAGAAGTCGACATTCTTGTTCGTAACCCCATGAAATGTCTTTAGAAAAGTAGGCCGTAGACATAACGGCTTGTTGTAAAAAGTATGCATGTCTTGGCTTTTTGGTTCCAACAGCCATTTGCAAATGATTGGCAATAACTTCGCTCGGTTCGCTTCTGTAGCACACATCCTTGATTATCAATTTTTCAAATTCAACCTTGAGTGATTCAACGTCAAATTCGACAACAAAACCAGAATGATTGTTGGCATAATGCGCCCACATCGGAGTGACAATGGGAGATTTGGAAAAACAAGACGTTGGGTGCTGCGGAATTTCTTGTACAATTTCGCGGTATGCCGCCAGCATCGATGATGGAACACTGAGATCAACGCCCAGAAATAGTTCATAAGGATCATTGTAATCCTTAGGCAGTGAGCACTTAATGCTACAAAATCCGTATTTTGAAAAAACCAATCCTAAGACAGATGGAGAAAAATACTTATATATCTTGCTGCTCATTGGTAGTCCTTGAATCTTAATCATACTCAGTGAGCTGCATGATAGGCATTAGAGGAACGGCTGGCTAGCACCAGATATTAAGCGAGCAGCAAAAATGAAGTGCTGGAGTTGTGGATCGAATTGGCATGGAAGATGTCTTTCAAATTCTGCGTTCGGTGTAGCTGGTGGCACTCGCGGTTAACGGCGTAGAGATTGGTCGTTTGGCGAACATGGGAAGGTTCGTTCCACCTAGCGGCGTTGCCTCGCTGCGATTTATACTTTCGCTTCGCCTAGGTCGGATTGTATTTTTGCGTGCCGGACTGGTCACGAAGGCCATTTCGTGACTTCGGATTCGCTTCTGTTTACGACGGACTCTTAAAATTTCCGAGTAACCGAAAAAGGCCCGGACAGCGATGCTGCCGGGCCTGTTCCGTGCCTGTGCGGCAAGCGCGGGCGGGGCCGCGCCGGCTTTTACGCCTTGAGGTGTGCCGCGATGTACTTGTTCATCTCGAACATCGTGCACTTGTCGCGACCGAAGACCTTGTTCAGCTTCTCGTCTGCAAGAATTTCACGCTTGTTTTCCGGGTTCTGGAGGTTGTGCTTCTTGATGTACTCCCAGACCTTGGAGATCACTTCGCTGCGCGGCAGCTTGTCGTTGCCGACGATCGCACCGAGCTCGGGCGACGGCTGGACGGGGGCATGGATGCCGCCGGTCTTGGGGGCCGCGGCCGCAGTTGGGGTCTTCGCCATAAATTGTCCTTCCTGATGTGCCGTTCAAGCCGACATCGATTCACGCCTTCGTCAGCGCGCCCTCCTTGTGCGCCGCCTTTCCGCCGTTGTCACTCCTTACAATAAACTGCGGATCATCCTTTGTGGCGGCGACCTTGTGGCCCTTGATGCTGGTGGGGCTGGTCTGCTTCTTCTCGACATGGCCGTGCGCGGTGCCGCCATGCGATTTCCAGGTGACTTCGTCGCCCTTCTTCAGGTTGCTCATGTTTGCTCTCCTCGAAGTAACAGCGCAGGAGCGGCCAGTTGGTTGCAAGAAAAAGGCCCCCGGCGGATCGCCGGAGGCCCAGGAGGTCCAAGTATTGGGGCCTTGGATCAGAACGACTTGCGGATCGTCATGCCATAGGTGCGCGGCTGGTTGGGATAGCCGCTATAGCTGCCGTCCTGCGCCACGGTCGGGAAGGTGGAGATCAGGAAATTGTCCTGCGTGAGGTTGCGGACGAAGCCCATGACCTCAAGCTTTGCCTTCACGAAGGTGACGCCGATGCTGGCATTGACGATGTTCTGCCCATAGGTCGACAGTTCCGGCGGGGTCGTGTCGGTCAGCTGGAACTTGCTGGTATAGTCATATTCGCCACGCAGATAGGCGTTGATGCCTTCGGAAAGATCGTGGCTCAGCGTAGCCGAGGTGGAGACGCTCCACTTCGGAATGCCGGCCGGAACCGTACCGGTCAGATCGCGGAAGTTGGGGCGCAGGCCGGTCAGCGGATTGATCGGGCAACGCACCGTATCGTAATTGACGCAGGCCGCGCCGGTGAAGGAATCGAACTTCGGATCGAGATAGGTCGCCGCCGCGGTGAACGACAGGAACGAGATGGGGCGGTAGGCCGCATCGACCTCGAAGCCCTTGACCGATTCCTTGCCGGCATTGACCAGACTGTAGCCGAGGCCGGTAAAGGCGTTGGACTGGAAGCCCTTGATCGTCTGCTTGAACACCGCGAGGTTGAAATAGCCGCCGGTGAATTTCGCTTTCAGGCCAGCTTCGTAGACCGTGACGTTTTCCGGAGCGGCCGAACGACCGACACCGTTTGCGTCTGGCGGACGGCTGTCCGAGGACAGATTGTACGCGCCGGCCTTCCAGCCGGTCGAATAGCTGGCATAGGCGTTGACGAAGCCGAAGTCGTAGGCGGCACGGGCCGCATACGTGACCTTGTCGCCCTTAAGGACGCCGGATTCATTGGCGTTCGGGAAGTTGACCGGCGCGTGATTGCTGGTGTTGGCGTAGAAGAACTGTGCGCCGTTCAGTGCGAACGGGTTGGTTCCGGCGCGCGATGCCGGGCAGGGGGCGGAGCCGGGGCCGGGCAGGCGTGAGCCGAGCGACGATCCGAACAGGTTCACCGGCACGGTGGCGCCGGGCACATAGCCCTTCTGCAACAGGCACCCCGCCACGCCTGCGGGCAATGCAGCGAAGGGGACGAAGCCGAAGCGCGGAATGTTCTCGAGGTTGAGCAGCGAGAACTGGTCGGTCACGGTGACGTCCGATTGCGCCGCCTTGCGATCGTTGAGGTAGGACAGGCCACCGGTCAGGGTCAGGCGATCGGTGACCTTGTAATCGGCCTGGCCGAAGATCGAGAACGAGCGCTGCTTGAGCTTGTAATTGTCCGTGATGCCCTGGCCCGGCGCGAAGTACGTTCCAGTCGGCAGGCCCTGCAGTCCTTCGAGCAACGGCAGCAGCCCGCCGGTCAGGCCATTCAGATAGGCACGGGCATCGGCACCGAAGGCAATCTGCCGACCCGTATCCAGCTTCTCGTCCTGATAGAAGGCGCCCAGCAACCAGGAAAATGGTCCGGTACCGTCGGACGCGAGGCGAACTTCCTGCGTGAACGTCTTGATCTCGTTCGCGGTCTTGTTGTTCGAAATGTCCGCCGCGGTGAAATCGATGTCCTGCTGCGACTGGTTCACCTGATTACGATACGCGGTGATCGAGGTCAGCTTGGCGAATCCGACATCCCAATCGGCCTGTGCCGAAATGCCCTCGCCGCGCACCCGGTTGCTGGGGTTCGTGTTGAAGATGACGTTGCGGTCAAACACCGCCGCCGGGTTGCCGATGTTCTTGCCGACGCCGCCGGCCGAAACCGGTGCGCCGATCAACTGCGTCGCCGGACCGTTGAGGATCGTCAGGACGCCGCAGCAGCGTTCCTTGATCAGGTTATAGTCGGCGATCACGCGCAGCGAGAAATCGGACGACGGCTGCCACAGGATGTCGCCGCGGATCGAGCGCCGGTTGCGATCGTTGACGTCCGACCCGGTGGTGATGTTCTTGAAATAGCCGTCGCGCTGGTTGACGCTGCCCGACAGGCGAATGGCGATCGTATCGCTGAGCGGCCCGGTGACCGTGGCGCGCGCCTGCATCTGATGCAGATTGCCGTAGGTGATCTCGGCCTTGCCACCCAGTTCGAACGACGGCTTCTTGGTGACGATGCTGATCGCACCGGCCGACACGTTCTTGCCGAACAAGGTGGATTGCGGACCGCGCAGCACTTCGACGCGCTCGATCTCGGGCAGATCGTCCAGGCCGGCGGCGGAGCGCGAGCGATAGACGCCGTCGATGAACACGCCGACCGAGCTTTCGATGCCGTCATTGCCGTTGCCGTTGCCGAAGCCGCGAATGATGAAGTTGGTCTGGCCGACGGCGTTGAGCTGCGCGACCTTGAGCGAGGGGACGACCGATTGGAGATCGATCAGATCGCGGATCTGCGCGCGCTCGATCGTCGCCTGCGAGGTGACGGAGACGGAGATCGGCACGTCCTGCAGCGTCTGTTCGCGCTTGGTGGCGGTGACGATGATCTCTTCGTCCTGGCCATTGTCCGGCGCGCTCGATGCGCTGGTGCGCGGCGGATCGGCGGGTACGGACGGCGTGTTGGTCTGCGCGACCGCCGGCATCGAGATGACCAGGGCCAGCGCGGATGCGGCGAACAATTCGAATTTCTTCATGATTTCCCTCTCCTGTCCTCGCTGACGATCTTAGGGGTCGTCTTGCGAAATCTGTCTCTCGACACCACAGACGTAGACCCCGTCGGAAAGCGCCGTCAATGGCCTAATCCCACGCAAAACTGCGGGCTTGCGCCGCCGTTGCCCAAATGAGACAGGTGTCGCGACAGCCCAATTCACGCAGAGCGCGTTTGCCGTAGCGTCACCCTGCTTCTGTTTGTTCTAGGAATTGAAGATGACCGACCTCGGATCGGATCCGGAGCCTGAAAAAATCGCCACCATAGCGGCGAAGATTGCCGTGCCCGAGGAGGTTCAGGAGGCGATCCGCACGCTGATCCGCTGGTCCGGCGACGATCCGACGCGCGAGGGACTCGTCGATACGCCGGCCCGCGTGGCGCGGGCGTGGAAGGAATATTGCAGCGGATACGATGACGATCCCAAGCATCACCTGTCGCGCGTGTTCGACGAGGTCGGCGGTTACGACGAGCTCGTCCTGCTGAAGGACATTCCGTTTCAGTCGCATTGCGAACACCATATGGCACCGATCATCGGCAAGGCGCACATCGCCTATCTGCCGCGCGATCATGTCGTCGGCATCTCCAAGCTTGCGCGGGTGCTGAACGCGTTCGCGCGGCGGTTGCAGGTGCAGGAACGGCTGACCGCCGAGGTGGCGGATTGTATCTGGGACGGATTGAAGCCGCACGGCGTGGCGGTGGTTATCGAGGCGAGCCATGCCTGCATGACCGCACGGGGCGTGCGCACACCCGGCGTCAAGATGGTGACGAGCCGCATGATGGGCGTGTTCCGTGACGACGAACGCAGCCGCAAAGAAGTGCTGGCGCTGATGCACGGATGATCGACGGGCGCGCCATATTGGTGACCGGCGGGGCGAAGCGGCTGGGCGCGGTGATCGCGCGTCGGCTGGCGGCGGATGGCGCGCGCGTGGTGCTGCATTACGGGTCTTCGCGCGGGGCGGCCGAGGCGCTCGCTGAGGAGATCGGTGCGGCGGGCGTGGTGCAGGGCGATCTCGCCGACAGCGCCGGGATCGACGATCTGTTCGCTCGAGCGCGGGGCGTGGCTGGCGGGCCGATCCATGGGTTGGTGAACAGCGCTTCCGCATTCGAATACGATACGCCGCCTGCGCTCGATCCGGCGCTGTTGGCGCGGCTCTATGCGATCGGGCATTCCGCACCGGTGCTGCTGGCCTCGGCTCTGGCGCGGCAGGATGATCTGGGGGAGGGGGCGGTGGTCAATCTGCTCGACCAGAAGGTGACAAACCCGAACCCCGATTTCTTCTCCTACACCGGCGGCAAGGTGGCCTTGGCCGGCGCGACGGCAATGCTGGCGCAGGCGCTGGGGCCGCGCATCCGGGTGAACGCCGTCGCTCCCGGAATCACGCTACCGAGTGGCGATCAGAGCGAAGCGGAGTTCCGCGCGGTGGCGAGCGAGAATGTGTTGCGGCGGCCGGTCGATCCGGCGGATGTGGCGGACGCGGTGGCGTTTCTGTTGGATGCGCGAGGCCTGAACGGGCAGACTGTGTTCGTGGATTGCGGACAGCGGTTTCTGAAGCGGGATCGCGATGTGATGTTCGAGCGTGCACGTGGCTGAATTCACCACGATCCTCGATAGCCTCGCGGTGATGATCCGGCTGGGCATTCACCCCTATGAGGTCGATCCGCAGCGGGTGATCGTGTCGGTCGAGATGATCGTCGATTATCCCGAACCGCTGGGCGAGGATGCGATCGAGCGGGTGCTGGACTATGATTTCGTCCGCGAAGAGATTTTGAAACTGGCGGCGGAGCGGCGGTTCGCGTTGCAGGAGACGCTGTGCGAAACGATCGCGGCGTTGTGCCTTGCGGATGTCAGAGTGAAGCGGGTTCGGGTCCGGACGATGAAGGCCGATGTGTATCCGGATGCGCGGATCGGGTGTGAGATTGTGCGGGGGCGGTAGTGGAAGTTCCCTTGATCCAAACTGCGCGTTTGACCCTTCGCTGTCCGACAGTGGACGATTTTCCTATTTATCGGGAATTTTACAGCGATGCCGAAGCTTCCTCATTTTACGGCGGACCGATCGATACTGCGGCCGCGTGGCGCCGATTAGCGTTTGACATCGGGCACTGGGCATTACGGGGTCATGGAATGTGGTCGGTGGTGGAGCGTGCTTCCGATCGGATGATCGGAGGCTGCGGTCTCTTGTGGCCGGAAGGCTATCCGCGATCGGAACTGACCTGGTGGATCCTGCCGGCTGCGCGACGGCAAGGCTTCGCGTCGGAGGCATCCGCCGCCGTCATTGCGTTCGGTTATGAAGTGCTTGGATGGTCAACGATCGAAACACATATGAAAGACGAAAACGTCGCGGCGCATCTGCTGGCGGCGAGACTTGGCAGCCGGATCATCGCGCGCGAGGTGTTCCCGGATGGGATCGCACGCGATGTTCACGCCTTCCCTAAACCCGGTTCGCCGCGCTGAGGACCGCGCGGACGCTGGCGGTGGCGATGTCGGTATCCAGCCCGACGCCGAAGACCGTTTTGCCTTCCGCCGTGCGGCATTCGACATAGGCGGCGGCCTGCGCATCGGCACCGTGGCCGATCGCGTGTTCGCTGTAATCGACGACATCCAAGGCCGGGCCGGTGCTGTCGCCAAGTGCCGCGATGACGCCCGAGATCAGGCCGTTGCCGCGTCCGGAGATCGAGCGTTCCTCGCCATCGACCGACACGCGTCCCACGAACAGCCGCTGACCGCTGGCGCCGCTTTCCTCATAATCGACCAAAGCGAAGCGATCCGCGTCGCGGGCGAGATACGTCGCCTCGAACACCTGCCAGATGTCGGCGGCGTTCAGTTCTCGGCTCGTTTCGTCGGCATAGGCCTGTACGTAGCGGCTGAAATCGGCTTGCAGGCGCTTGGGCAGTTTCAGGCCCTTGTCTTGCTCCAGCACCCAGGCGACGCCGCCCTTGCCCGATTGCGAATTGACCCGGATCACCGCCTCGTAGCTGCGGCCGAGATCGGCCGGGTCGATCGGCAGATAGGGCACTTCCCACAACTGATCGTTGCGCTCGGCCTGGGCGGTGAAGCCTTTCTTGATCGCATCCTGATGGCTACCCGAAAACGCCGTGAACACCAGATCGCCAGCATAAGGCGTGCGGGGGTGGACGGGGATGTTGGTGCAGTAGTTGATCGTGTTGACGATCTCGTCGATGTCCGAGAAATCGAGTTTCGGATCAACGCCTTGGGTGTACATGTTGAGCGCGACCGTGACGAGGTCGCAATTGCCGGTGCGTTCGCCGTTGCCGAGCAAACAGCCCTCGACGCGATCCGCGCCGGCCATCATGCCCAGTTCCGCCGCCGCGACACCGGTGCCGCGATCGTTGTGGGTGTGCAGCGAGATCACCACGCTGTCGCGGTTCGGGATGTGGCGACCGAACCATTCGATCTGGTCGGCATAGATGTTGGGCGTGGCGCATTCGACCGTGGCGGGCAGGTTGAAGATGATCGGCTTGTCCGGGGTGGGGGCCAGCACTTCCATGACGCTCGCGCATACCTCGACCGAGAAATCCAGTTCGGCTGTGGAAAAGGTTTCCGGCGAATATTCGAACGTCCAGTCCGTTTCCGGCTGGGCGGCGGCGCAATCGCGCAGGATCTTCGCGCCCTCGATCGCGATCGCGCGGACCTCGTCGCGGCTCATGCCGAAGACGATCTTGCGCCACGCCGGGCTGACCGCGTTGTAGAGATGGACGATCGCGCGGGGGACACCCTTCAGGCTCTCGAAGCTCTTCTCGATCAGGTCGCGGCGCGATTGCGTCAGCACCTGGATCGTCACGTCGTCGGGGATGCGGCCGTTCTGGACGAGACCGGAGATGAAATCGAATTCGGTCGCCCCGGCGGACGGGAAGCCGACCTCGATCTCCTTCAGCCCGACCTTGCACAGCAGATCGAACATCCGGGTCTTCTTCTCGGCATCCATCGGATCGATCAGCGCCTGATTGCCGTCGCGCAGATCGGTCGACAGCCAGCGCGGTGGCTGGGTGATCGTCCGCGAGGGCCATTGGCGGTCGGGGAGATCGATCTGGGGGAAGGGGCGGTATTTTACGGAAGGGTCACGCAGCATCGTGTGTCTCGCAGAACTTCGGGTCGTCGTTCGGGGCGGGTCGGTCCCTTAGGCGGGGTCGCTGTGCCGCGCCCGAGGGCGCGCACGGCGAGGTGTCGCGCCTAAGGGCACGTAAGTCGAAGCAGCGAAAGGAGCAGCCCTTGCGTCATTGCCGCGTGCGTAGCTTGGCAAGGCGCGTGCTGTCCAGCGTGGATTGCGGGCCACCCCCCAACAGATTGATCGATCTCAATCGCGATCGGGCAGATCAGTATTAAGACGATGCTCATGGACACCGCCCACATGCCGCTGCGCCAGCTTCTTTATATGAGTTCGAGCAACCCCGCCAACGGTGTGTTCGAACTGCCGCGGATCGTCGCGCAATCGCGGCAGAATAATGCGCTCGATGGCGTGACGGGTCTGTTGTGGAGCGACGGCACGCGCTTCCTGCAGGTTCTGGAAGGCCCGGCCGACAGCGTTTCGTCCACGTTCGATCGGATCCGGCGCGATCCGCGCCACCGCGCCGTAGTGATCCTGCACGATCGCGAGATCGAGGCGCGGCAGTTCGGAAGCTGGACGATGGTGCAGCGCGGGGAAGGGGACGGCGGCGATGCGTTCGATGCACAAATGCAACGCCTGCTCGAGAATGCATCGGAAAGCGTGCGCGGCAGCTTTCTCGGCCTGATCGCGGCGGGGGCTGACCGCGGCGGCGTCTTGTCGGAGCCCCTCCCTTTTTAGGGGGAGGGGCAACTCGGTGTGGTTACTTCTGGAACGCCGCAGCGATCTTCAGCTTCACCGCGTCGGACACCATCGGAATGCCCATGTTGACGCCGAAATCGCTGCGCATCAGCGTGGTGGTCGCTTCGAATCCGACATTCTCCTTGCCGCCCATCTGCGCCGGCATCTTGCCCGCGCCATAGAAGGTGACGGCCAAAGTCACCGGCTTCGTGATGCCGTTGAGCGTGAGATTGCCGATGACGGTCGCCTTGTCCTTGCCCAGCGGCTTGACCGAGGTTGAGACGAATTTGGCATCGGCGGGGGCGGGGCCGAAGAAGTCGGGCTTGCCGCCATCCTTGCCGGCGCGGAGCATATGTGCGGTCAGGCCGGCGCTGGCCGTCGTCACCTTGGACACCGGAATGGTGATATCGACCTTGGACGCGGCGGGGTTCTTGGGGTCGAGCGTCAGCGTGCCGCTGATGTCACCGAACAGGCCGAAATACGGCGTGAAGCCGAGATGGTTCACCTCCCAGCTGACCAGGGTGTGGTTGGGGTCCGCCGCGTAGGTGCCACCGGTGATCGCGGTAATGCTCTTGGTGCCGGGAGCCTGCATCGCTTGCTGGGCGATCAGCGGGGTGGCGATGGCCGTGGTGGCGGCGAGAAGAATGAGGGGGATGCGCATGATTTGTCTCCTGTTGTTGGGGACATGCTGGCGCATGACCGGGGGAGGGTCAAACCTTTGCCGGGCAACGCATCGTTTCGTGGGCGATGCTGTCCCCCGGTCGTTACCGCTGGGCGACGGTTACAGGTAGTGGGGAGCAGGCTCGTTTTGCGATAGGGTGGCGGTAGGCGTCTCGATCCAGTCGCGCTCGCGCAGATTGGCATTTGCCATGCCGCGAGCGCGGAAGCGCGCGGCGAGGAAATCATAGAAAAACCAGTCCTTCAGGGCGAACGGAGTCGCGTGGTAAAGCAGCCGTTCGAACAGCGTCCAGCGCACATGCGTGTTATGGCCGCGCCGGTCCGAGGGCAGGCAGACATGATCGGCCCGGTAGCAGGATCGCCCGATCTTGTGGACGCGCTGCATCAGTTCATGATCGTCGAGCACCCATGGCCATGCCTCCGACCGCGGCCCGCCGGCCGCGCGCAACGCATCGGTGTGGAAAGATTGGCCGAACGTGCCGGTATGCGCCTGACGCGACATCAATGTGCTGGCCAGTCGCTTATGCTGGCACCGTAGGCGCGAGAGGAAGCTGGTGGGCGGGGCGGGCAGGTCGATTGCCATCGCCGCGACGATACCCGGCCGGCGCAACATCGCCTCGGCGCGAAAAAGATAGTCGGCGGGATACCAGGTGTCGGCATTCCACAGGGCGACGAGCGGCGTCTCCACCCGATCGAACCCGGCCTTCAGCGCATGGCTGGGGCCCGGTCGCCTCTCGTGGACGAAAAGCACGTCGATATGCGGTGCTTCTGCGAGGAGCGATCGGCACAGTGCCTCAGATCCGTCGGTAGAGGCGTTATCGACGAGGATGAGCCGGAACGACACGTCGCGTTGCGCGATGGCGGCGGCGATCGTCGGGCCGATGAACGCGGTTTCGTTGTAATAAGGCAGGACGATCGACCAGACCGGATTGCAGCCCTCGATATGCAAGCGACCAACTCCTCCCTCGACCCCGCTCCGCAACATATATCCTATAACGAATTTTGAACAGGCCAGGACGAGCGGTGATCGCTCGTGACGGCCGATTGCGGCAGGGGCAAGGCAGGCGTTCGGCATCCACCGTGCCGCAACTCTATGCTACACGGTGGATGCCGACACGTCCGGGGTAGCCAAGTGCATGGAACTGGCGTGCCCCGGCGGCGGTCAGTTCTTGCCCTTGTCCACCAGCGCGTTCTTGCCGATCCAGGGCATCATGCCGCGCAGTTCGCTGCCGATCTTCTCGATCGGATGCGCCAGCGCTTGCTTGCGTGCTGCCTTGAGTTCCGGCTGGCCGGCGCGGTTGTCGAGGATGAAGTTCTTGACGAAGCGGCCCGACTGGATGTCGGCGAGGACGCGCTTCATCTCGGCCTTGGTTTCGGCGGTGATGATGCGTGGACCGGTGGTGATGTCGCCATATTCCGCGGTATTGCTGATCGAATAGCGCATGTTGGCAATGCCGCCTTCATACAGCAGATCGACGATCAGCTTGGTCTCGTGCAGGCATTCGAAATAGGCCATTTCCGGGGCGTAGCCGGCCTCGACCAAAGTCTCGAACCCGGCCTGGATCAGGTGGGTGATGCCGCCGCACAGAACGGCCTGCTCGCCGAACAGATCGGTCTCGCATTCCTCGCGGAAGTTGGTTTCGATGATGCCGCTGCGCCCGCCGCCGACGCCGGACGCGTAGGCCAATGCCACGTCATGCGCGTTGCCGCTCTTGTCTTGGTCGATCGCGATCAGGCAGGGGACGCCGCCGCCGCGAACATATTCGCTACGCACGGTGTGGCCGGGACCTTTGGGGGCGATCATGATCACGTCGAGATCGGCGCGCGGCTCGATCAAGCCGAAATGCACGTTAAGGCCGTGTGCGAAGGCCAACGCCGCGCCCTGCTTCATGTTATCGTGCAGGTCTTCTGCATAGATCGCGGCTTGATGCTCGTCGGGCGCGAGGATCATGACGATGTCGGCCCAGGCCGCGGCCTCCTTGTTCGACTTGACCGCGAAGCCGGCGTCGATCGCCTTCTTTGCCGTGGCCGAGCCTTCGCGCAGTGCGATGGCGACATCCTTGACGCCGCTGTCGCGCAAATTCTGGGCGTGGGCGTGGCCCTGCGATCCGTAGCCGACGATGGCGATCTTCTTGTCGGTGATCAGGTTCAGATCGGCGTCGCGATCGTAATATACGCGCATTGGAATTCCCTTTCGAAGATGATCGTCATGCCAGCGCAGGCTGGCATCTCAGGGGGCTCGGGTGGTGCCGGTTGCCGCGAGACCCCAGCCTTCGCTGGGGTGACAGTGGGTGGGTTGATGTGAACAGTGAAACTCAGGCCGCGTTCTTCCCGCGCGCGATGGCGACGATGCCGGTGCGGGCGACCTCGATCAGGCCGACCTCGCGCATCAGGGTGATGAACGTGTCGATCTTCTCGCGGCCTCCGGTGACCTCGAACACGAAGCTGGTCGTCGTGGCATCGACCACGCGGGCGCGGTAGACGTCGGCGAGGCGCAGTGCCTCGATGCGATGATCGCCGGTGCCGGCAACCTTGACCAGCGCGAGTTCGCGTTCGACGTGCGGACCGAGTGCGGTGAGGTCCGTTACCGAATGCACCGGGATCAGCCGGTCGAGCTGGGCGAGGATCTGCTCCATCGTCTGGTCGGACGCGGTGGTGACGATCGTGATGCGGCTGACGGCGTGATCGGCTGTGACGTCCGACACGGTCAGGCTCTCGATATTATAGCCGCGCGCGGTGAACAGGCCGGCGATCCGGGCGAGGATGCCCGGTTCGTTGTCGACCATTACCGCCAGCGTATGGCGGGACGAGGTTTCGGTTTTGATGTGCATCAGACCAGCGCCTTCGCTTCGTCGTCCATCTCGCCGGACACTTCCTCCGCCTGCAGGATCATGTCGGTGTGCGCCGCGCCGCTCGGGATCATCGGGAAGCAGTTGGTGAGTTGCGAGACCATGCAATCGACCATCACCGGGCCGTCATGCGCGAGCATCGCGGCGATCCCGGCGTCGAGGTCGTCGGGGTTTTCGATGCGGATGCCCTTCCAGCCATAGGCCTCGGCGAGCTTCACGAAATCGGGCAAGGCATCCGAATAGCTTTCCGAATAGCGCGAGGAATAGGTCAGTTCCTGCCATTGGCGGACCATGCCCATATATTGGTTGTTGAGGATGAAGACCTTCACCGGCAGGCGATATTGCGTCGCGGTGCCGAGTTCCTGGATGTTCATCTGGATCGATGCTTCACCGGCGATATCGATGCACAGCGCGTTGGGATTGCCGAGCTGCGCGCCGATCGCGGCGGGCAGGCCATAGCCCATCGTGCCGAGACCGCCGCTGGTCAGCCATTTGTTCGGCCCTTCGAAGCCGAAATGCTGCGCGGCCCACATCTGGTGCTGGCCGACTTCGGTGCTGACGATCGGCGCGCGCTTGTGCGTCGCCTCCCACAGCGCCCGGATCGCGCGTTGCGGCATGATCTCGGTCGGGTGATCGGCGAAATCCAGGCTGCCGCGCGCGCGCCAGCCGTTGATGCGCGTCCACCATTCCGACAGATCGGGTTTGGGATGGCGGCGCGATTTGTAGACGCGCACCATGTCTTCCAGTGCGTGGCCGACATCGGCGATGATCGGAAGATCAACGCGCACGTTCTTGTTCACGCTCGAACGGTCGATATCGATATGGATCTTGCGGCTGAGCGGGCTGAACGCGTCGAGCCGCCCGGTCACGCGATCGTCGAAGCGCGCGCCGAGGCAGACGATGAGGTCGGCCTTGTTCATCGCCATATTGGCTTCGTAGGTGCCGTGCATGCCGAGCATGCCGAGCCATGCCTCGCCGCTTGCCGGATAGGCACCGAGGCCCATCAGCGTCGAGGTGACGGGCGCGCCGGTGATGCGCGCGAGTTCGCGCAGTAACTGCGATGCGCCCGGGCCGGAATTGATGATCCCGCCGCCTGTATAGAAGATCGGGCGTTCGGCTGCGGCCAGCATGTCCACCGCCTGCTCGATCAGCGTGGGATCGGCCTTGATCTGCGGACGATAGGTCTTGTGCTTGATCGGGCCGGGCTTGGTGTAGCGCGCCGTCGCGACCTGCACGTCCTTGGGGATGTCGACCACGACCGGGCCGGGGCGACCCGAGGTGGCGATGTGGAACGCCTCGTGAATGATGCCGCCCAGCGAGGCGGGGTCCTTCACGAGATAATTGTGCTTCGAACAATGGCGCGTGATGCCGACCGTGTCCGCCTCCTGGAAGGCGTCCGTGCCGATCAGGGCGGTCGGCACCTGGCCGGTGATGACGACCATCGGGATCGAATCCATCAGCGCATCGGTGATGCCGGTGACGGCGTTGGTCGCACCCGGGCCGGAGGTGACGAGCACCACGCCGGGCTTGCCGGTCGAGCGGGCATAGCCCTCCGCCGCATGCGTCGCCGCCTGTTCGTGGCGGACGAGGATATGCTTGATGCGGCCGGACCTGAACATGGCATCGTAGATCGGCAGCACCGCGCCGCCGGGATAGCCGAACACGACCTCCACGCCGAGATCGCACAGCGCCTCGACCAGGATATCGGCTCCGCTCTTTTCCGCGTTCATCACTCAGATCCTCTTTTGCCGCGCTGCAATAGCGGCTTGGCGGGGGTGCGGCTACCCGTATGATTCGTACGCGTCAAGCGTTATTATTGTAATAATCTATCGTATTGAGCGATATAATTGGATATTTCTGACGTTACGATGCGGGGCCAATCGGGTGGCGGCTGGTTGCGGAACCAGGTGAACTGGCGCTTGGCATATTGGCGAGTGGCGAGGCGAAGTGCCTCAAGTGCCTGTTCGCGCGTGGTTTTACCGGTCAGCCAGTCGGCGATCTCGGCCACGCCGATCGCGCGGCGGACCGAGAGGTTCGGGGCGATGTCGTCGCGGGCGAGCAGGGCCGCGACTTCCGCGACCGCGCCGTCCTCCAGCATCGCTTCGGCGCGCGTGTCGCAGCGGGCGAGTAGCCAATCGCGGTCTGGTAACAGTATGGTGGGGATGAGGTGGATCTGCCCGGCGATGCCGCCCTCGCGGTGCGCCTGCCATTCGGCCAAGGTGCGGCCGGTCGAGCGGGCGACCTCCAAGGCGCGGGCAACGCGGGTGGTGTCGGCGGGGGCGAGGCGAGCGGCGGCTTTCGGGTCGGCTTGCAGGAGTTGCGCGTGCGCCTCGGCGACGGGCAGGGCGCGGACCGCTTCACGGATCGCGGGATCGATTTCCGGTACCGACGCGATGCCGTCGAGCAGGGTGCGGATGTAGAGGCCGGTGCCGCCGACGAGGATCGGCAGCTTGCCCGTCGCCTGCGTCTCGGCGATGGCGGCGCGCGCATCGGCGGCCCAGCGCGCGGCGGAGCAGCTTTCCGCGCCGTCGATATAGCCGAACAGACGGTGCGGCACGCGGGTCTCGTCCGCCACGCTCGGGCGGGCCGAGAGGATGCGCAGATTGGCGTAGACCTGCGCGCTGTCGGCATTGATCACTACGCCATCGTAACATTCCGCCAGATCCGTCGCGAGCGCGGACTTGCCGCTGGCGGTAGGCCCTGCGATGAGCGCGAGCTTCGGGAGGTTCTTAGCCATGTTCATCGCCACGCTGATAGCACCGGGGACGCTTTCCGGGGGCGATATTTCGGCCGCGCGCGATCGGCTGGCCGAGGCGGGGTGCGCGCCGGCCGATACGGCGTGGATCGATGACGGCTTCGCGGCCGATATGACCTTCGCCGAACTGCCCGAGGCCGCGCGCACTGCGCTGGAGGGTGCGATTCCGGGTGGCGACGTCGTGGTGCAGGCGGCAGCGGGTCGGGAAAAGAAACTGCTCGTCGCCGATATGGATTCGACCATGATCACAGTCGAATGCATCGACGAACTGGCCGATTATGCCGGCATCAAGCCGCAGATCGCCGAGATCACCGAACGCGCGATGCGCGGCGAACTGGATTTCGAGGCGGCGCTGGATGCGCGCGTGGCGTTGCTGGCGGACCTGGACGAAGCCGCGATCGGAACGTGTTTGAAGGAGCGCGTCGTGATCATGCCCGGCGCGGCGGCTTTAGTGCGCACGATGAAGGCGCGGGGCGCGTTGACGGTGCTGGTGTCGGGCGGCTTCACGCGCTTTGCCGAGCCGGTGGCGGCGACGATCGGGTTCGACCGGGCGATTGCCAACCGGCTGCTGATCGAGGGCGGCGTCCTGACGGGGAAGGTCGCCAAGCCGATCGTGGGATCGTATACGAAGCTGGAAACCTTGCTGGCCGCGACCGCCGAGCGTGGGCTGGCGGCGGCGGCGACGCTGGCGGTTGGGGATGGGGCGAACGATCTGGCGATGATCGAGCGGGCTGGCCTCGGCGTGGCGTACCGCGCGAAGCCGATCGTGGCGGCGGCGGCGGCTGCGCGGGTGGATCATAACGATCTGACGGCGTTGTTGTATGCTCAGGGAATCAGGCGGGAGGATTGGGTTTCGGGCTGACCACAATCGTCATCCCAGCGGAGGCTGGGATCTTGTGGCAATCGGCGCGTGTTTGCCGCTTGAGACCCCAGCCTTCGCTGGGGTGACGACGTAGGCGACGGTGTGACGAGGTAGGTGCTGGTGTGACGATTTAGTTTAGCCGCCGGTTGGCACGCAGGGCTTGATCGCGGCGCAGGCGCGCGCGGCTTCCGCGTTCGTTGCGTACGGACCGACGAGCAGGCGGGTGAGAGTGCCGGATTTCACGTAATAAGGCGTTCGACCGGCGAACTTGCCGCCCATTTGCGTCCAGAGTTTGCGCGCGTTTGCAGGGTCGCCAAAAGCGCCCAGCTGGACCCGCCAATTGCCGCTCGGCGCGGCAGGCGCGGGGACGACGCGCGTGGCTGCGACGGTCTGGCGTGGCGGCGCGGTGCGCGGTGCAGGCTGGTGATTGCTCACCTCGTAACTGGATGCCGGAAGTTCGGTTGCACGCATCGCATTGTCATTCCCCTGACCGGCGATTTCCGGGGGCGGCAGATCGACACGCTGCGCGTCCGCTTCGTATTGGCGGGCGAGGATCATGCCCTGCTGGCGGTCGGCGAGTGGGACGTATTGGTCCATCTGCGCGAGCACTTTCGAGGCGGAGGGGACGTTCGCGGCGGACGAGCGCACCATCAGCGCATAGGCGCGAGGGTAATCGCGCGACACGCCGTCGCCGTTGAACAGCATCGTGCCGAGTACGAGTTGCGCGCGCGGTTCGCCACGCGCGACCGATTTTTCCAGCCAGGGCAGTGCGCCGGCGCGGTCGCCACGATCGAACAGCGCCAGACCGTAATTCACTTCGGCCTGCGGCAGGCCCTGCAGCGCGGCCTTGCGATACCAGCTTTCGGCCATCGGCATGTCGGTCGGCACGCCGCGCCCGAGCTTGTAGGCCTGACCCAGATTGAATTGCGCCTGGGCATCGCCGGCGATCGCGGCCGGGCGCCACTCATCCGCGGCCTTGCGATATTCGCCCTGATTCCACAGATCGATGCCATGCTTGACGTCGGCCAGCGCCGCGCCGGATGTCGCCGCGATCAGGGCGGTGAGACCGATAGCCAGCAGAGATACGCGCTTACGCATGAATGTTCCCGCATTCGAAAATTCCGTGATCGCCCATCCCTATCGAGAAGATGGTAAACGGATCGTTAGCGTGACCCGCCCGCACACCCTTACTTTACGATGTTAACGTCTTCTTGAGAGGTGACGTGCGATCTCCGATGCTCGAATTGGGGAGTTCTTGGGACACATGCGCGTTCTCGCGATGGCATCACAGAAGGGCGGGTCCGGAAAGACCACGCTATCCGGGCATCTTGCCGTACAGGCACAGTTGGCTGGAGCCGGCCCGGTCGTGCTGATCGATATCGATCCGCAGGGGTCGCTGTCCGATTGGTGGAACGAGCGTGGCGCGGAATATCCCGCCTTCGCCCAGACCACCGTCGCGCGGCTCGCCGCCGATCTGGAGGTGTTGCGCCAGCAGGGCTTCAAGCTCGCCATGATCGATACGCCGCCGGCGATCACCATGGCGATCCAGAGCGTGATCGCGGTGGCCGAACTGATCGTGATCCCGACCCGCCCTTCGCCGCACGACCTGCGCGCCGTGGGGGCCACGGTCGACCTGTGCGAACGCGCCGGCAAGCCGTTGCTGTTCGTCGTCAACGGCGCCACCCCGAAGGCCAAGATCACATCGGAAGCCGCCGTCGCGCTGTCGCAGCATGGCACGGTCGCGCCGGTGACCATCCACCACCGCACCGATTTCGCCGCATCGATGATCGACGGGCGCACCGTGATGGAATGCGATCCCAAGAGCCGGTCCGCGCAGGAAGTGCAGGCCTTGTGGTCGTACATTTCCGATCGCCTGGAAAAGAATTTCCGCCGCACCGTGTTTTCGGCACCGGGTGCCAACACCTATGTGCCGCAGCGCACCGCCGCAGGTGGCTTCGGCCGCCGGGTCGTCAGCTAAGGAGCGCGGGCATATGATGGGAACCCAGAAACCGCTCGCCTCGCTGTCCTCCACCCTGCTCGCGCGCAAGGGCACCGCCCGTCCGGCGATGCGCCCGCAAGGCTTTGGTGGCTTCGGCGCGCCGCAGAACGTGCATGACGATCTCGGCTGGAACGATATGGGCGAGGCGGAGCTTGCTCCCGCGCCCGTTGCCGCCGTGCCGCCGGTGCTGCTGCAGCGTGAGGCGTTGCAGGAAGAATTCGCCGCTCCGGCCGCCGTCGAGAAACCGGTAACCGCCAAAGCTCCGATTGCAGCCAAGGCTCCGATCGTCATCGAGGCACCTGTGCCGGTCGAAGCGCCGGTTGCGGAACAGCCAGCGCGCAAATCGGTCTCCGTCGCCACCGCGACGCGGATCGGCCGCGAGACGCGCGCGCATCACAAGGGTGCCGCGAAATCGGCCTTCACGCTTCGTTTGGATGCGGATCGCCACCTGATGTTGCGGCTGGCCAGTGCGCTGGAGAAGCGCTCGGCGCAAATGCTCGTGACCGAGGCGTTAGACGCTTTCTTAACCACTTTGCCCGATGTTGCCGAGCTAGCGAGCCAGGTTCCGAACCGGGCTGGCAAGTGATCGAATAGGGATTTTTCCGATGAAGACCCGCGCACTCCTCGCCCTGGGACTATCCACCATTGCCTTTGCGGGCACGATGACCGCGTTCATCGGCGAGGGCGGCAGCGCCTATGCCGGCGCGTCCGATCCGACCAAGATGGCGCGCAAGCAGTTCGATTACGCGCGCAAGGCGCTGGCCGGCGATAATGCGCTGGCGGCCGTGAAGTTCGGCGAAGCGGCGGTCAGCTACGATCCCGGCGTCGTCGCATATCGGCTGGTTTTGGGTCAGGCGTATTTGAAGGCGGGGCGCTTCACGTCGGCGCGGGCCGCGTTCAGCGATGCGCTGGTGCTGGAGCCGACCAACGGCAAGGCAGCACTTAACCTTGCGCTGGCGGAGATCGCCGAGGGCAATTGGGACGGCGCGCGCCACACGCTCGACGCCAATGCCGCGACGATCCCTGTCAGTGATCGCGGGCTGGCGATTGCGCTGGCGGGTGATCCGGCCAGTGCGGTCGAATTGCTCGAACCGGCGGTGCGCGCACCCGATGCCGACGCCAAGACCCGACAGAATTTCGCGCTCGCACTGGCGCTCGCCGGCCGCTGGCAGGACGCCAAGACGGTCGCGGCGATGGACGTCTCGCCGGGCGACCTCGACGCGCGCATCCTGCAATGGGCTGCTTTCGCCAATCCCAAATCCGCATCCGATCAGGTCGCATCCTTGCTCGGCGTGACGCCGGTGGTCGATCCCGGCCAGCCGGTCGCGCTGGCGCTGAATGCCAACAAGAATGTTGCGGTTGCGGCGGTCGCGCCGGTCGATGCTTTCATGCCGAAGGCCCAGCCGGAAGCGGCGGCGGTCGCCACGGCGATGGGCACGCCGGTCGTGCCCGCAGCCGAGCCGGTGCCCGTGATGGCGTCGGTGTCGAGCGTCAGCTTCGCGCCGCGTCGTGAGATCGTACAAGTTTTGCCGGCCCGCGCCGTTAGCACCATTCCGGCCAAGCGCGAGAGCGCACCCGGTGCTGCGATTGCGAATGTGTTTGTAGCAAAATCCCGGACGGCGACCAGCGCCTTCGTAATTCCGAAGGCCAAGGCGGCACCGGTGGGCGCAGCCGTGGCCACTGCAAAGGGCAGTTATTTCGTCCAGCTCGGTGCGTTCGAGAATGCCGCTGTCGCCAAGGACGCTTGGGGCCGGGCGAGCCGCATCTCCAAATTCGGTGGCCGTGCGCCATCGGGTGCGCAATTCGCGAGCAAGAGCGGGAATTTCTACCGCCTGTCGGTCGGCGGGTTCACGCGCGAAGACGCGGACAAGACGTGCCGCAGCTATCGCGCCAAGGGCGGTCATTGCTTCGTGCGCACTGGTGCCGGGGATAGCATTCCGGCGTGGATCAAGGGTTCGACGGCTGTGAAGGCGGTCGCGGTGGTCAAGGTGCCGACTGCGGCCAAGGCTCCGGTTGCGGCTAAGGCTGCTGCTCCGGCTAAGGCTGCGGTCAAGCCCGGCAAGAAATAAGCCAACTAAACCCTAAACCCGTTCGTGCTGAGCTTGTCGAAGCACGTGCCCCGAACGCTCACCTCCGCTTGGGACACGCCCTTCGACAGGCTCAGGGCGAACGGGATTCTGGTGGCCTTAGGCTAAATCAGCGCCGTTCCGCCCTTCCACAGGCGCAGCACCTTGCCCTGCACGGGCAGTCCGTCGAACGGCGTATTGCCCGCTAGCGCGACCATCTTGTCGGCGTCGATCAACCAAGGCGTGCCGGCATCGAACAGCATCAGATCGGCCGGCATGCCCACCTTTAGCGTGCCGGTATCGAGGCCGAGGATGCGCGCCGGCGTGGCCGACAGCATCGTAACCAGCCGCTCGACCGTGATCAGCCCGTCGCGGACCATGCCGAGCGAGAGTGCTAGTAAGGTCTCCGCGCCGGCCATGCCGTTGGCCGAATCCGCGAACGGCAGGCGCTTCTCTTCCGGCCCGCGGGGGTCGTGGCCCGAACACAGCACATCGATCGTCCCATCGGCCAAGGCGGCGAGGCACGCCTGACGATCGCTCTCGTCGCGAAGCGGCGGCGAGAGGTGGGTGAAGGTGCGGAAATCGGACATCGCTATATCGGACAGCAACAGATGCGCGGGCGTGATGCCGCAGGTGACGTGGACGCCGCGCCTTTTCGCCGCGCGGATCAGGTCGAACCCCGCCGCCGTCGTCACCTGTCGGAAATGCAGTTTCGCGCCCGTTTCCTCGGCCAGCATCAGGTCGCGGGCGATGGCGAGCGGCTCGGCCAGGGCAGGGGCGGAAGGCAGGCCCATGCGCGTCGCGGTTTCGCCCGCCGTGGCCACCGCCGTGCCGACGATGCCGCCATCCTCGGCCTGCGCGATGACGGTGAGGCCAAGATCGCCGGCATAGGCCAGCACCTTGCGCATCACGCCGGAGTCCGCGATCCAGCGTTCGCCGGTGCCGACCGCCTTCGCGCCCGCCGCCGCGTTCATCGCCATCTCGGCGAGATCCTTGCCGGCCAGCGCGCGGGTCGCCGCCGCGATCGGGTGGATCCACAGGCCGGGCCGCCCGATCAGCGCCGCGCGTTGCACCACGCCCGGTTCGTCCAGCACCGGCGTCTGATCCGGCATCAGACCGACGCGGACGATGCCGCCGGCGTGGAAGGCGGGAATGTCGATCGTGAACACGCCGAGATCGACGATCGCGGGAGCAAGCGTCTTGCCCTTGCAGTCGATCGTCGCGATGCCGTCGGGTAATTCGAACAGTCCGGTCGCGGCGATGACGCCGTCCAGTACGAGCACGCCGCCCTTGCTGCTGCCCGCTTCCGGGCAGACGAGCTCGGCGTTGAGCAAAGCGACGTCGCGGATCATGCCCAGCCCTTCACACCGCGCGCGCGGCGGGTCAGCACGTCGAGACAGGCCATGCGCACCGCCACGCCCATCTCGACCTGTTCGGTGATCGCGGATTGATCGACATGATCGGCGACGGCGCTGTCGATCTCGACGCCGCGATTCATCGGCCCCGGATGCATCACCAGCGCGCCGGGCTGGGCCTTGGCGAGGCGCTTCAGCGTGAGGCCGTAGCGGAGGTGGAATTCGCGGTTGGAGGGCACGAAGCCCCCTGCCATGCGCTCGTTCTGCAGGCGAAGCATCATCACCACGTCGGCCCCCTCCAGCGCGGCATCGAAATCGGTGAACGGGGTGACGCCCATCCGCTCGATCCCGGCCGGCATCAGCGTGGAGGGTGCGCACACCCGCACCTCGGCGGCGAGCGCGGTGAGCGCGAGGATGTTTGATCGTGCAACGCGGCTGTGCAGCAGATCGCCGCAGATCACCACGCGCTGGTTGTGGATGCTGCCGCGGCGGCGGCGGATCGTCAGCGCATCGAGCAGGGCTTGCGTGGGATGTTCGTGCGCGCCGTCGCCTGCGTTCAACACCGGGCAATCGACCTTGTCGGCAATCAGCCGCACCGCGCCCGACGATCCGTGGCGGATGACGATCACGTCGGCGCGCATCGCGTTCAGCGTCATCGCCGTGTCGATCAGCGTCTCGCCCTTCTTTACGCTCGATTGGGCGGCGTGCATGTTGACGACGTCCGCGCGCAGCCGCTTGCCGGCGATCTCGAACGACAGGAGCGTGCGGGTGCTGTTCTCGAAGAAGGCGTTGATCTGAGTGAGTCCGCGCAGGCGTTTGTCGCGTTTCTTGCTGCGGTTCGCCTCGACCCATTGCTCGGCCTCGTCGAGCAGGAACGTGATCTCGTGCGGCATCAATCCCGCGATGCCGGTCAGGTGCCGGTGCGGGAAGACGGCGCTGCCGGGCAGGAGCGTCGCGGGGCTGTGATCCGATGCTGGCATTAAAGGGGCGCGGTAACGGCGCGCGGGTGCGGGCGCAAGGCCTGCATCAGGCGATCGCCACCAGCGCGTCGATCGCGCCCTGCAGGATGTAGGCGGCGGCCATCTTGTCGACCAGTTCGGCGCGTTTCGCGCGGCTGGCGTCTTGTTCGATCAGTGTGCGGGTGACGGCCTGGGTCGACCAGCGTTCGTCCCACAGCAGGATGGGCAGCGCCATATCCTCCAGATTGCGGGCGAAGGCGCGGGTCGATTGGCTGCGTGGGCTTTCGCTGCCGTCGAGATGGAGGGGCAGGCCGATGACGATGCCGACCACGCGCTGCTCGGCGATCAACTGGGCGAGGGCGGTCTTGTCCTTCTGGAACTTGGTGCGGCGGATCAGGAGGGCCGGGGAGGCGAAGCTCCAGCCGGCGTCGCACAAGGCGGTGCCGATCGTCTTGGTGCCGACATCGAGGCCGATCAGGCGGCCGGCGTCGGGCAGGGCGTCGCGGAAGGGGAGGCGGTCGGTGGTGATCATCCGCCCTTCCCGAACGTCGCCAATCGCCGTGCGACATCCGCGCGCACGTTCGCCCAAAACAGGCTATAATCGTAGACGTGGTAATTGTTGCCCGGCAGCACGTAATTGCCCATCGCGGGCGGCTCGCCGATCAGCAGGAAACCGCGCGGGTCGCAGCGCGCCGGGACTGCGCCGGGCTGGACCTGAGCCGTGTCGAGTGCGGCCGAGGGGATCAGAGTGCCGAGATTGGCCTGGGCCGGCGCGGTGGCGTTGGCGGTGCCGGTGAGCGGGTTCGTGCAGACCATCGGAGTGCCCTTGCGCGGCTTCCCGTCGAAACCGGTCGTCTTGTCATAATGTTCGAGGATCATCGTCGGATCGGCTGGCTCGGCGAAGCTTTGCCATGACAGGATGCAGCCGGCTTGGTCGGGGCGGGTGCATTCAGGCAGGCCGAGCGCCGCCAGATCGGTGCTGCGCGAGATCGGCCAGCCGATGACGTACGCCGCGACGATGCGTTTGGCCAAAGGTGTGTCGGCGATCTTCTCGCGCAGCAGGCGGGTGAGGTGCAACGCGCCTTGGCTATGTCCGGCGAGGATGATCGGGCGATCCCCCGCTTCCTTCACGAACTGGTCGAACGCCGCCGAGATGTCGCCATAAGCGAGGTCGAGCGCCTGGTTCGCGGCATCGGCATCGGTGAGGAATGCGCCGAACGTCGCCTGGCGATAGCGCGGTGCCCAGATCGCGCCGCTCTCGTTGAACGCCGTCGCCTGCGCGCGGAGGAACAGTTCGGCGCGGGCGTTGCTCTCGGCATCGTCGAGCTTCGCATTCCAGTGCGCGGTGCCGAGGAACGAGGTGGGGTGGACGTAGAACACCGCCGCGGGAGCATTGGCGACCGGCGCGTACCCCGGCGGCGTCCAGCGCGCGGCATCCTTGCGTAGGTCGGGATGGGCGAGCCACATCTTCGGATCGGCATAGGCATTGGCGGGAACCGGTGCCTGCGCCTCGAACTGCGCCGATGGCACCGCCCACCAGCGGATGATCTCCACCCCCCACAGCCGATAGGCGAAGGCGGCAGCGACCGTCAGCACGATGAGGCAGGCAAAGACGTAGAGAAACTTCCGGGCCAAGCGACGAACTCCATTGTGCTACGCGACACAGTCGTGTGAGCGGCGCGTGCTGATTCCGTGCAGCATCGATGCAGTGCTTGCAATCGCGATCGGACCCGGCTTGTCTTGGCGCAGACGGGGAGAGCGATGCGATGGGCGATTTCGAAACGCACGAAGCGGAGACCGGTGAAGGCTGGCGCGCGCGACCGTTCATCCTGGCGGGAATCGGCATCGTAGCGGCGGTGCTGGTCGAGCATCTTATTCTACCGCGCGGATCCTATTTCTGGTCCCCATCCACATCGTTGCCAGCGTGGCGGGTCGCGCTGGCGATCGGAATTGGCGGCGGTGCTGCGGCAATCGGCTTTTCATTGGAACGCGTGCGGATCGGCTGGGCGATCGGATTTGGCGTAGCGGTCGGCGTGGTGGCTGCCTCGATCTTCTATTGGAACGGCGAGCCGGGCTGGGGGTATATTGGCGATTGGCGATGCGCGAGCCTGATCCTTGCGATCGGGATCGCCGTTCCGCTGTTTCAGACGGCGCGCGATGAAGGCGGCGCGCGCTTTCCCTATGTTGAAGTGCATGGCCATGCCTGGACGAATGTCGTGCTGTGGTTCGCCTGCTGGTTCTTTACGGGCATCGTCTTTGCGCTGGCCTGGTTGCTGTCGTCGCTGTTCGATCTGATCGGGCTGCATTTCCTCCGGCAATTGCTCGGTCGCGATTGGTTTAATGCCGCTCTGTTTGGCGCAGCGTTTGGCGGAGCGCTGGGGCTGTTCCGCGAGCGCGACCGGGTGGTGCGGCTGTTGCAACGTGTCGTCACGGCGGTGCTGGGCGTGCTTGCGCCGGTGCTGGGTGTCGGATTGCTGGTGTTCCTGGTCTCGCTGCCGTTCACCGGCTTGGGCACCTTGTGGGAGGCGACGCGATCGACCACGCCCATTCTGCTGACCTGCGTGATCGGCGCGCTGATCCTCGCCAATGCGGTGATCGGCAATGGGACGGATGAGGAATTGCACAATCCGGTCTTGCGCTGGGGCGCGATGGCGCTCGCGCTGGCGGTGTTGCCGCTGGCGGTGATCGCAGCGATCGCGACCGGGCTGCGCATCGGGCAATATGGTCTGACGCCGGACCGGTTATGGGCGCTGACGTTCGTTATTCTGGCGAGCGCATATGGGCTCGCCTATTTCGTGTCGCTGGTGCGTGGGCGGATGCAATGGGGGGACCGGGTGCGCCCGGCCAATCTGCGCATGGCGTTCGTGGTGGCGGGGGTGGCCTTGTTTCTCGCGACGCCGCTGCTGAGTTTCAACGCGCTGTCGACGCGCGATCAGGTCGCGCGGCTGGAAGGCGGACGGATCACGCCGGACAAGTTCGACTGGGCGGCACTGGCGTTTGATTTCGGCGATTCCGGCCGGGTGGCGCTGAAGCGGCTGACGGCATCGGCCGATGCGGCGATCAAGGCGCGCGCGCTGACGGCATCGGCCAAAACCAATCGCTACGATCTTGTTGACGTGGGCCGGCAGATCAAAACTGCGGATCAACTCACGAAACGCCTCCGCATTCTCCCACGGGCGGTGCCGGTGCCGGAGGATTTGCGCAAGCTGCTGACCGACTGGAATGCGTGCACGGTCAATGAAAAGGACCAATGCACTTTGCTATATGTACCCGGCGGGATCGAAGCGATTACGTTGCGCGACACCTGCATCGACGAGCTTAAGCCGCAGGAGGGCAATGCCACGTCTCCTGTCGTCTGGATCGATCGCTGCGGCCCGGCGCGTTTTATCCTGCGTGACGGAAAATGGCGCAAACTGCGCGATAACGAGATGCCCCCGATCGATGAGGCACGCATGAAGGTCATCAAGGCGGCGCTTGCGGCGGGCCAAGTCGAAGTGCGTCCGGTGACAGTGCGTCAAGTGTTCGTCGGCGGCGTTCCGGTGGGCGAACCGTTCGAATAGGTTGCGCGGGAAGCGCGCCCTCTGCTAGCCGCGCCTGATGTCAGTTGATATCGCAACCGTGAAGAAGATCGCGAGCCTTGCCCGCATCGCGATCACCGAGGACGAGGCCGCGCGCATTGCGCCGGAACTCGACAACATCATGGGCTGGATCGAGCAATTGGGCGAGGTCGACACCAGCGACGTCGCGCCGATGACCGCGGTAATCCCCAACCATCTGCGCCTGCGCGACGATGTGGTGACGGATGGCGGCGTGCGCGATGCGGTTCTGTCCAATGCGCCCCAGGCCGAGCATGGGTTCTTCACCGTGCCGAAGGTGATCGAATGACGATCATCGCCAGCCGCCCAACCGTCATCCCGGCGCAGGCCGGGATCGCCGGGTTGGTGTGCACAGCGGGTGCCCAGAATGCAGCGGCCCCGGCCTTCGCCGGGGTGACGGGAGTGTCGTCGTGAGTGAATTGACCGATCTCGGCGTCGCCGCCATTCGCGACGGCGTGCGCGATGGCAGCTTTACGGCGCGTGAAGTGGCCGAGGCTTTCAACGCCAATGTCGCCAAGGCGAAGGTGCTGAACGCCTTCCTCGTGGAAACCCCGGACCATGCGCTCGCGGCCGCCGATGCCGCCGACAAGGCGCGTGCCGCCGGCGAGACGCTTAAGCCGCTGGCCGGCGTGCCGATAGGCATGAAGGATCTGTTCTGCACCAAGGGCGTGCCCTCGACCGCCGCCAGCCTGATCCTCGAAGGCTTCACCCCGCCGTATGAGTCCACCGTTTCCGGCAAATTGTGGGATGCCGGCGCGGGGATGCTTGGCAAGCTGAACATGGACCAGTTCGCGATGGGATCGTCGAACGAGACCAGCGCGTTCGGCAATGTGATCTCGCCGTGGCGGCGCAGCGACGGTGGAAACGCGGCGCTGGCGCCGGGCGGTTCCTCGGGCGGTTCCTCGGCGGCGATCGCGGCGCGTCTGTGTCCGGCGGCGACCGGCACCGACACCGGCGGCTCGATCCGCCAGCCGGCCGCGTTCGTCGGCATATCGGGCATCAAGCCGACTTATGGCCGCTGCTCGCGCTGGGGCGTGGTGGCGTTCGCCTCGTCGCTCGACCAGGCCGGGCCGATGGCGCGCGATGTGCGCGATTGCGCGATCATGCTGGAGGCGATGGCCGGATTCGATTCCAAGGATGCGACCTCGCTCGACCTGGCCGTGCCGAAATGGGAAGCGGGATTGTCCGGCGATCTCAAGGGCAAGCGGATCGGGATTCCCAAGGAATATCGCGTCGATAACATGCCGGCCGAGATCGACGCTTTGTGGCAGCAGGGCATTGCCTGGGCCAAGGATGCGGGGGCGGAGATCGTCGAGGTGTCGCTGCCGCACACCAAATACGCGCTGCCGGCCTATTACATCATCGCGCCGGCCGAGGCGTCCTCGAACCTCGCCCGCTATGACGGCGTCCGCTATGGCCTACGTGATCTGCCCGAGGGGGCGGGCTTGCAGGACATGTACGCCGCGACCCGTGCCGCCGGGTTCGGGCCGGAGGTGAAGCGTCGCATCATGATCGGCACCTATGTGCTCTCGGCTGGGTTCTACGACGCGTATTTCACGCAGGCGTCGAAGGTCCGCGCGCTCATTGCCCGCGATTTCGATCGTGCGTGGGAACATTGCGATCTGTTGCTCACTCCGACCGCGCCGAGCGCCGCGTTCGCGCTGGGCGAGAAGAGCGCCGATCCGATCGCGATGTATTTGAACGATGTGTTCACTGTGCCGTCCTCGCTGGCCGGCCTGCCAGCGATGAGCGTGCCGGGCGGGCTGGACGCCAACGGCCTGCCGCTGGGATTGCAGATCATCGGCAAGGCGCTGGACGAGCAGGGTGTGCTGAACGCCGGGCTGGCGCTTGAGCAGCGTGCCGGGTTCACTGCGCGGGCCGAGGCTTGGTGGTGAGATGAGCTGGATCGGTGAGCTTATGTTCCAAGTGATTGGGGAGCTTATCGCACTGCCGTTCGAAAAGGCCTTTGGGCGGCGCAAGGTTCGCTCTCGGGTTACGTCAGACCTCGATACACGGTCGAGGCACAAGAGAATGAGGCATCCCAAGCGGATGAAAAGGTCGGCAAATGACTGAATCCACCTATACACTCCGCGGCAACACCGGCGATTGGGAGGTCGTGGTCGGCCTCGAAGTTCATGCGCAGGTGACGTCGAACGCCAAGCTGTTCTCGGGCGCTGCGACCACGTTCGGAGCGGAGCCGAACACGCAGGTGTCGCTGGTCGATGCGGCGATGCCGGGGATGCTGCCGGTGCCGAACCGCGAGTGCATCCGCCAGGCGGTGCGCACCGGGATGGCGATCGATGCGGTGATCAATCCGTGGTCGCGGTTCGATCGGAAGAATTACTTCTATGCCGATCTGCCGCAGGGCTATCAGATCAGCCAGCTCTATCATCCGCTGGTCGGCGAGGGCGCGATCGATATCAGTCTGGACGAGAAGAATCCGGATGCCAGCGGCAAGCGCATCGGCGTCGAGCGCATCCATGTCGAGCAGGATGCCGGCAAGCTGATGCACGATCAGCATCCGACCCGCTCCTATGTCGATCTCAACCGGTCGGGCGTGGCGCTGATGGAGATCGTGTCGAAGCCGGATCTCGCGTCTCCTGCTGAAGCGGGGGCGTATCTGCGCAAGCTGCGTTCGATCCTGCGCTATGTCGGGTCGTGCGACGGCAATATGGAAGAGGGATCGATGCGCGCCGACGTGAACGTCAGCGTGCGCAAAGTCGGCGATCCGGAACTCGGTACGCGGACGGAAACGAAGAACGTCAACTCGGTGCGCTTCGTGATGGCGGTGGTCGAACAGGAGGCCAAGCGCCAGATCGAGGTGATCGAGGACGGCGGCAAGATCGTGCAGGAAACGCGCCTGTACGATCCCGACAAGAACGAGACCCGGTCGATGCGGTCGAAGGAAGATGCGCACGATTACCGTTACTTCCCCGATCCCGATCTGTTGCCGCTGGAACTGGATCAGGCGTTCCTCGACGAATGCCGCGCCAGCCTGCCCGAACTCCCCGATGCCAAACGGGCGCGATACGAGGCGCTGGGCGTCACGCCGTATCACGCGGCGGTGATGACCGCCGAGGTCGAGAATGCGCGCTGGTTCGACGCGCTGCTGGATACTGGCACGAAGCCGGTCGCGGCGGCGAATTGGGTGACGTCGGAATTGTTTGGTGCGCTCAACCGCCTGGGCAAGGATATCGGCAGTTCGCCGATCACGCCGGACGGCGCGGCCGAACTGCTCGGCTTGGTCGCGGACGGCACGCTGTCGGGTAGCCTCGCCAAGCAGGTGTTCGAGATCATGCTCGAAACCGGGCAGGGCGCGGGTGCGGTGGTCGAGGAACGCGGCCTGAAGCAGACCAGCGATACCGGCGAGATCGAGAAGGTGATCGCCGAGGTGATGGCGGCCAACGCGGACAAGGTTGCCGACTATCGCGGCGGCAAGGACAAATTGTTCGGCTTCTTCGTCGGCCAGACGATGAAGGTGATGGGCGGCAAGGCCAATCCGGGCGTGGTGAACGACCTGCTGAAGACCGCTTTGGGGTGAACGCTCGGGATCCGCGCCGGTAGATTGGCGAGTGTGTCGGTGATCCGCCGATCGGGCGAAGTTCACACAAAGCCATGGGGTATCGACGCGAACGGCGGCCCGGGCCGGCGAAGTTCACACAAGGTCACGCGGTATGCCCGAATTGGGCAGGCGTAGCTGGGGTGTGTGGTCGGAATGTACAGCAATGTCAAAGAGCGGCGGCCAACGTAGCGAATCGGCAGCGTGTAGGACAGCGGGTGTCGATATCGGTGGAAGTTGGGTCGCTAATTCCAGACCTCGAACACTTTCGGAACTTATCGCTTTACCATGCGCCGTTCGTGCTGAGCTTGCAGAAGCGCCGCACTTGTTCTTGTGGTCATGCTCGAATCATGAAGAAAAAATTCAGTGCTTCGACAAGCTCGGCACCAACGGAAAAAAAGGCAATTCAGAGCCGGGAAAAGCTAGTGCAGATTTGCATACGCGGCGCTAAACTTCGGCTTGCGTCGTTCGAAGTGATGTGGATTAGTATCCTTGCTGCTCTTCAGGTGTGGAGGCAGCAAAGGGGGGATTCGATGCTTCGTGGTTTGCTGACGCCTGTTCTGGCAATGTTTCTGCTCGTGACGGGCACCCAGATCGCGCAGGCGCAGGAAAAATCGGGCATCAAGGAGGGGTTCGTCCTCAAGGAGAAGTCGGCGAAGATCCTGTTGATCCGGCCGACGATCAAGGTCGGTGCGCAGTCTACTGGCGGGATGTTCGAACCGAACGCCGACTGGACCGCACAAGCCAAGGAAAATCTCGGTGCTGCGCTGGCCGCGGCCCAAGGCAAGCTGGGTAACGAGGTGATCGTTGCCGAAGAGCCGATCGGGGCCGCGGCGGAAAAGATGGCGGATTACCGCGCGCTGTTTTCGGTGCTGGCGGATTCCGTGATCCGATACCAATTCTTCCCCGGCAATCGCCTGCCGACGAAGAAGCGCAAGGGCGTGTTCGAATGGACGATGGGGCCGGGCGTGGCCGAGATCGCGAAGGGGACGGGCGCGGACTATGCCTTGTTCATCTACAACGAGGATCAATATGGCTCGACCGGGCGCAAGATCCTGCAGATCTTTGCGGCGATGGCCTATGTGTCGGTGAAATCCGGTGAGCATGCCGGATATGCGGGGCTGGTCGATCTGCGGACCGGCGATCTCGTCTGGCTCAACGCCGATCAGGCGATGGGCGGCGACGTGCGCACGCCGGAGGGCGCGCAGAAGCGCATCGGGCAATTGCTGGAGGATTTCCCCGGCAGCGCGCCGAAGCCCACGCCGGCACTTGCGGCGGCCAAGTAAGTGCGTGGCTTGAGCGGTTGGTGCGTGGCGGCTTGCCTGGCCGCGACGCAACCGGCGTTCGCCAAAGGCGACGCGGTTCCGGCGCTCCCGACCTATACTGCGGCGTATGAGCCGCAGGGCGTGGACGAGCGCGGGCTGTGGATGGAGGTGGACGAAGTCGAGCGCGCGATGCGCGATTCCAAGGCGATCATTACTGATCCCAAACTCAACCAATATGTTCGTGACGTCGTGTGCCGGACGGTCGGTGAGGACCGGTGCCGCACCGTGCGGGTCTACATCGTGCGCGATGCCAGCTTCAATGCCTCGATGTTCCCCAACGGCATGATGCTGGTGCATACCGGCCTGCTGCTGCGGGCGCGCGACGAAGCCGAAATGGCGTCGGTGCTGGGGCATGAATTCGCCCATTTCGAGTTGCGTCACTCCCTGAACGGCTTCAAGCAGCGGCGCACCGCGACCGACATCTTCGCCTGGGCTGGCGTGGCTGCGGCGGGTGCCTATCAACATGGCGGCCCGGGTGCCTATCAGACGGTGCGCACCGCGCAGGCAGTGCAGGCCGGTGCGGTACGCTCGATATATTCCCATTCGCGCGAGCAGGAGCGGCAGGCCGATCTGCTGTCGATGGCCTATCTGCGCAAATCACCTTACGACCCGCATTGCTTTTCGCGCGTCTGGACCCGACTGATGGACGAGGCCGATGCCACGGCGCACGGCCGCAGGCAGCGCAGCACGCGATACGACCGGGTCTCGTTCTTCTCCACGCATCCGACGCAACTCGAACGCGCCTCCTATCTCCGCGACATCGCGGATGGGATGAACAAGACCGGGGACGATGAGGCCGAGCGTTATCGGACGGCGCTGGAATCCTGGCGCCCGCAATTGCTGGCCGACCAGATCAAGCTCAACGATTTCGAGGGTACGGATTATCTGCTGACCGGGCTGGCGGGGGAGCGATGGACCGGGCCGTTGCTGTTTGCGCGGGGCGAACTCTATCGCACGCGCGGCCATCCGCGCGATCTGGTGTCGGCGGTTGCGTTCTACCGCGATGCCATCGCGCAGGATGCGACCAATGCTGACGCCTATCGCGGGATGGGCCTCGCGCAGTTGCGCAGCCGCGATCCGCAGGCGGCGGGCACGCTGAAAAAGTATCTCGCGATGAAGCCGGATGCTTCCGATAGCGCGATGATTTCCACTCTTTTGCAGTGAGTTGATCGATGACGATGATGAAGAAGTTCGGCTTGGCTCTTGCGGCTTTCGCGATGATGAGCGCCGCCCCGGTTTTGGCGGGCAACAAGTTGATCCCGCAAGGGATGAAGGTGGCGGTCGCGAAATCGGGGCTGACGATCACGCCGGATCGCGAGTGGAACAAGATGGGTGCCCGGCCGGGGCGCAGTTCGGAGACGTGGACGATCGATGGCGACGGCCTGAACGACGTGACCTTCTATGGCGGGATCGAGAACGACAAAACCCTGTTCCGCGAAGTGAACAAGCGGGCCAAACCGCTGCCGCGTTTCGCATCGAACATGCTGCTGACGGATATCCCGGCGCTGTTCGAGAACAGCTACAGCATCGCGCTCGATACGCAGTTGATGAAGATCGATTCGGTGCAGCCGACCATGTTTCTGGGGGCCAAGGGGATCAAATTCTCGTTCACCTTTTCAAGGTTGAACGAGGAGGTGCGGCGCAAGGGCGAAGCGTCGGCGGCGATCATCGACGGCAAGCTGTACATGATCACGTTCGAGGCGCCGGATGTGTATTATTTCGAACGGGACGTGCCCGCCTACCGGGCCGTCGTCGCGAGTGCGACGATCGAGCCTGTGGCGGGTGGGCGGTGATTGGGGCTTAAACCTTCCCAATCAAATCCGCTTCCCCGGCGAAGGCCGGGGCCCAGTTGCGGAGGTTGAAGTTACATCGCGCAGCGCCTGATTACTTCTGTTTCGCAACTGGGCCCCGGCCTTCGCCGGGGAAGCGTATCCGTTTGAGTGGGATAGGCACCAACGTAATTCGCGCCGCTATTGCGCGTCGTCGCCTTGATTTTTGGTCTCTCCGCCGGTGCCGCCGACACCGTCGGGCAGGCCGGGCGCGGTGAAGGCGTCCGGCTCGCGCCCGCCTTCGCCGCGCTCCACCGCGTCCTTGCGGGCTTCGACTTCCTGCTGGAGATCGCTGCGCTCATCATCCCTGGCGTCCTGTTTCGTGTCGTCGGCCATGATCGGTTCCTCAGGCAATGGGGGAGACGGGGGCTTCGTCATAGGGCTGGCCGGGTGCGATGTCGGGGCTGGTGCCGGGCGTCTGATCGGGCACGTCCACGTCCGGCTGCGGGGTGGGCAGTTCGGTCGGGACGGGGTCGGGCTGGGCCGGGGTGCTTATGTCCGGCTGTGCCGGCTGGCTGGGGAAGGGGGGCAGTTCGGTGGGGGGCTTGCTGGCCATCATCAGTCTCCTCGGCGCTTTGAACGCGCCGGGGTCGGGAGGGTTGCCGGACGGGCCAATAAAGCCTCTGTCGACGCTCGTGCGCGATGCGACTTGCCCCCGGCCCACCTGTTGCTATAGACGCCGCCGACCTGCGGTGTCCGAGTGCGGGCGTGGCGGAACTGGTAGACGCGCTTGGTTTAGGTCCAAGTATCGCAAGATGTGGGGGTTCGAGTCCCTTCGCCCGCACCAGTCCTTCGCGTAAGTGCGAGGGCCTGAGCAAAAAATATTCCTGAAAAGGCGTGAGAGTTGAAATGCAGACTGTCGAGACGTTGAACGAAGGCCTGAAGCGCGCCTATACCCTGAAGATCACCGCCAAGGATATCGATTCCAAAGTCGATGCCGAGCTGAAGCGTGTCGCGCCGCAAGTGCGCATGCCCGGTTTCCGCCCCGGTAAGGTGCCGGCGAACCTGGTGCGCAAGATGCACGGTCCGTCGCTGATGCAGGACGCGCTCAACACCTCGATCCAGGAAGGCATTCAGGCGCTGATCGCCGAACAGCGCATCCGCCCTGCGATGCAGCCTTCGGTCAGCCTCGAAGGCGATTACGAAGCCGGCAAGGATGCCGAGATCAAGGTCGAGCTGGAAGTGCTGCCGGACGTCCCGACCCCGTCGATCGACGGCCTGAAGCTGGAGCGCCTGACGGTGCCGGCCGATGAAGCCGCGGTACAGGCGCAGTTGCAGAAGTTCGCCGACCAGCAGAAGTCGTGGGACGACGCCAAGCCCGCCTACAAGGCGAAGGCGGGCGATCTCGTGACGGTCGATTTCGTCGGCAAGACCGCCGATGGCGTCGCGTTCGAGGGTGGCACGGGTTCCGACATGGCGGTCGAGATCGGCGCGGGCCGCCTGATCCCCGGGTTCGAGGATCAGGTGATCGGCGTGAAGACCGGCGACGAGAAGCAGATCAACGTCACCTTCCCGGAGGATTATCAGGCCAAGGATCTGGCGGGTAAGCCCGCCACGTTCGATCTGGTCGTGAAGTCGGTGAAGACCGCCGGCGAGAGCAAGATCGACGAGGATCTGGCCAAGAATCTCGGCCTTGAGAGCCTGGAGCAGCTTTCGGGCCTGCTCAAGGGCCAGATCGAGCAGGAACTGAACGGCCTGACGCGCACGTACATGAAGCGCAAGCTGCTCGACCAATTGGCTGAGGGCCATGATTTCCCGGTGCCGCCGTCGATGGTTGAGGCCGAATTCGGCCAGATCTGGTCGCAGCTCGAGCATGAAGCGACGCATGAGGAAGATCCGGCGGCGGCGCTCGCCGAGATGGAATCCGAGCGCGACGATTACCGCAAGATCGCCGAGCGCCGCGTGCGCCTGGGCCTGCTCCTGTCCGAGATCGGCCAGGCCAACGGCATCGAGGTGTCCAGCCAAGAAATGAACCGCCTGATCGCACAGGCCGCGCAGCAATACGGCCCGGAAGATCGAAAGCGCTTCATCGATTACGTCCAGCAGGAGCCGATGGCGGCCGCCCAGCTGCGCGCGCCTCTGTATGAGGACAAGGTGGTCGATTTCCTGTTCGAGAAGGCCGAGATCAGCGACCGCGACGTGACGCGCGAAGAGCTGGAAGCGGCGATCGAATCGGAAGAGGGCTTCTCGTCCGGCACGCACACGCACGATCACGACAATCATAAGCCAAAGGGCAAGAAGGCTGCCGCGAAGAAGGCCGAGCCGGTCGAGGGTGAGGCCGAAGTCGAGGCCAAGCCGGCGAAGAAGGCCGCGGCCAAGAAGGTCGAAGCGGCTGATGTCGAGCCGGCAGCGGCGGGCGACGAGCTGGTTCAGGCCGAGCCGGTGAAGAAGGCGGCAACCAAGAAGGCTGCGGCTCCGAAGGCGGATGCGGTCGAAGCTGCTCCGGCGGCCGAAGAGGCCGCACCGGCCAAGAAGGCTGCGGCGAAGAAGCCGGCGGCTAAGAAGGCTTAACGTACGTTCTCCGACACATCGTCATCCCAGCGCAGGCTGGAATCTCAAGCGGCTCTTGCGGGACAGGAGCAGCACGAGACCCCAGCCTACGCTGGGGTGACGAGTTGGAGAGGTCGGCAGCGGATGAATAGGCAGGGGCAGCGATAATGACCGAAACCGCCCCAAATATCGCCGTCCTGTTGCCCTGCTACAACGAGGAAGCCGCGATCGCGCAGACGGTGGCGGCGTTCCGCGCCGCGCTGCCCGACGCGACGATCTATGTCTACGACAACAACAGCCGCGATCGCACGATCGAGGTCGCACGCGCGGCGGGTGCGATCGTGCGGATCGAGCGGATTCAGGGCAAGGGTGCGGTCGTGCGGCGGATGTTCGCCGATGTCGATGCCGACATCTATGTGATGGCCGATGGCGACGCGACCTATGACGCGACCGCCGCGCCGGCGCTGATCGCGCGCATGCTGGACGAACAGCTCGACATGGTCGTCGGATCGCGTGTGACGCAGGAGACCGCTGCGTATCGCCGCGGGCACCAGCTCGGCAATCGCGCGATGACCGGGCTGCTGGCGCAACTCTTCGGGCGCAGCTTCACAGACATCTTCTCCGGCTACCGCGTGTTCTCGCGCCGGTTCGTCAAGAGCTTCCCCGTGCTGTCGGCCGGGTTCGAGATCGAGACCGAGATCAGCGTGCACGCGCTGGAACTCAAGATGCCGACCGGCGAGATCGAGACGCCGTATTTCGCGCGGCCCGAAGGATCGGTGTCGAAGCTCAGCACCTATTCGGACGGCTTCCGCATCCTGCACACCATCGCCACGCTCTACCGGATCGAGCGGCCGGTGCTGTTCTTCGGCGTGATCGCGGCTTTTTTCGCCGGGCTGGCGGTGATCCTGTCGATCCCGCTGATCGTGACCTATATTGAGATACGGCAGGTGCCGCGTTTCCCGACCGCGATCGTGATCACGGGCCTGGGCATCATGGCGGCGTTGAACGTCTTCTGCGGGCTGATCCTCGATACGGTGGTGCGCGGGCGGCGGGAAATGCGGCGGCTGGCGTATCTTTCGCACCGCGCGCCGGGCGGGCCGGATCGCCGGTCGTAGTCGGCGGGCGGGCGCGAAGGGCTTGAACTCGTTTCAGCCAAGGCCGATGTATATCGCTCACTGGGGCATAAGGACTGAATTCTTCCATGCATAATCCGTTCGAAACCGGTAATTTCGCGCCTCCGGGGTTCCGCGCCGATCCGATCACCGGCGGCCTCGTGCCGATCGTGATCGAACAGTCGAACCGCGGCGAGCGCAGCTTCGACATCTATTCGCGCCTGCTCCGTGAGCGCATCATCTTCATCACCGGCGGGGTCGAGGACCATATGGCCTCGGTCATCACCGCGCAGCTGCTCTTCCTGGAGTCCGAGAACCCCAAGAAGGACATCTTCATGTACATCAACTCGCCGGGCGGCGTGGTGACCGCCGGCATGGCGATCCACGACACGATGCAGTACATCCGTCCGCGCGTCGGCACGGTGTGCATCGGGCAGGCGGCGTCGATGGGCAGCTTCCTGCTGGCAGCCGGCGAGCCGGGCATGCGCGTGGCGCTGACCAACGCACGCATCATGATCCACCAGCCGTCGGGCGGGGCGCAGGGCATGGCGAGCGACATCCAGATCCAGGCGCAGGAGATCCAGCGCATCAAGAACCGGATGAACTCGCTGTACGCTCAATACACCGGCAAGCCGCTGGAAGAGATCGAGAAGGCGATGGACCGGGATACGTTCCTGGAAGCCAATGAGGCCAAGGCGTTCGGCCTGATCGACGAGGTGTTCGACAAGCGCCCCGCCGTGACCGACGAGAGCGGATCGACCCCGGTGTTGCCGGCTTCTTAAGGCGTTATTGCTACTTGTACGATTGAAGGCGGGCAGCCTAAGATGGCTGCCCGCACTAACGCGCACCCACGCGCGAAGGATGGATTGAATGACGAAGTTGAGCGGCGGCGATTCGAAGAGCACGCTATATTGCTCGTTCTGCGGCAAATCGCAGCACGAAGTGCGCAAGCTGATCGCTGGCCCGACGGTGTTCATCTGCGACGAGTGCGTCGAGTTGTGCAACGACATCATCCGTGAGGAAACCAAGTCCGCGCTCGTCAGCAAGAAGGACGGGGGCGTGCCGACGCCGCAGGAAATCTGCGACGTGCTGGACGATTACGTGATCGGCCAGAAGCGGGCGAAGCGCGTCCTGTCGGTCGCGGTGCACAACCATTACAAGCGTTTGAACCACGGCCAGAAGGGCGCGGACGTCGAACTAGCCAAGTCGAACATCCTGCTCGTCGGGCCAACCGGGTGCGGCAAGACGCTGCTCGCCCAAACGCTCGCGCGCATCCTCGACGTGCCGTTCACGATGGCCGATGCCACGACGCTGACCGAGGCCGGCTATGTCGGCGAGGATGTCGAGAACATCATCCTGAAGCTGCTTCAGGCATCCGACTATAACGTCGAACGCGCGCAGCGCGGCATCGTGTATATCGACGAGATCGACAAGATTTCGCGCAAGGCCGAAAACCCCTCGATCACGCGCGACGTGTCGGGCGAGGGCGTGCAGCAGGCGTTGCTGAAGCTGATGGAAGGCACCACCGCGAGCGTACCGCCGCAGGGCGGGCGCAAGCATCCGCAGCAGGAATTCCTGCAGGTCGACACGACGAACATCCTGTTCATCTGCGGCGGCGCGTTCTCCGGTCTCGAAAAGATCATCGGCGATCGCTTGCAGGGCAAATCGATCGGGTTCGGTGCCTATGTCGCATCGCCCGAGGAACGCCGCACTGGCGAGACGCTGAAGTCGGTCGAGCCGGAGGATCTGCTCAAGTTCGGCCTGATCCCGGAATTCGTCGGCCGCCTGCCCGTTATCGCGACGCTGGAAGATCTCGACGTGCCGGCGCTGGTCACGATCCTGACCGAGCCGAAGAACGCGCTGGTCAAGCAGTACCAGAAGCTGTTCGACATGGAGGACGTGAAGCTCGGCTTCACCGACGACGCGCTGGTGACGGTGGCCAAGAAGGCGATCGATCGCAAAACCGGCGCGCGCGGCCTGCGGTCGATCCTCGAGGGCATTCTGCTCGACACGATGTTCGATCTGCCGGGGATGGATTCGGTCGACGAGGTGATGATCGACGGCGATGTGATCGAGGGCCGCAAGGAACCGATCCGCGTCTACGCGAAAAAGGAAAAATCCGGGGCGGCTTGAGGGCTGGTTTCCGGTTGAAAGTTGAGGCGGGCGTCGAGCAATCGGCGCCCGTTTTGTTTTTGGGGTCCTCCCGGAGATAGGATCAAAGTAACCCCTATTTCGTCATCCCGGCGCAGGCGGGGATCCCGCTTCTTCCCTTTTTTTCTTCCGTCGCTCCTTCCTACCGAGTGCGGGGCAAGGCAGCGGGATCCCCGCCTTCGCGGGGATGACGGGTGAGGGCGGGGATGGTGTAGCACGCGGGAATCGCCGGTGAGCGCGAAGATGACGCGAAATCTTCCAGACCCGGAGCCTTTTCGCCGCTCGAACATTCCGTATCCAGAACGATCCGGGGACCGACGCATGACCGACATCGCCGCTTCAGGCGCAGCCACATCCGCGCTGACCACCCGTCAGGCCTTGCCGGTATGGACCTTGTTGTTCCCGGTATTGAGCGTGATCGCCGTTCTGGCGGGGCTCGCCAAGCTGGGCATGGGAGGGACGATCGTGGCGGCGATCGTGCTGTTCGGTGCGGTGATCGCCGCCGTGCATCACGCCGAGGTGGTCGCGCACCGCGTGGGCGAGCCGTTCGGTACGTTGGTGCTGGCGGTGGCGGTGACGGTGATCGAGGTGTCGCTGATCGTCTCGCTGATGCTCGTCGAATCGAGTTCGGCTACGGCCCCTGGCGCGGCGTCCAGCCTCGCGCGCGATACGGTGTTCGCGGCGATCATGATCATCCTGAACGGCATTATCGGCCTGTGCCTGCTGGTCGGCGGACTGCGCCACCACGAACAGCGCTTCACGCTGCGCGGGATGAGCGCGGCGCTCGGCGTGCTGGCGGCGATGGCGGTGCTGTCGCTGGTGCTGCCCAATTATACCTCCACCGTGGCCGGCCCGGTCTATTCCTCCTCGCAATTGATCTTCACCGCGGTCGTCTCGCTGATCCTCTATGTCAGCTTCGTGCTGGTGCAGACGGTGCGCCACCGCGATTATTTCCTGCCGTCCGATGATGTGGCGGCGAAGGAAACGCACGCCCCGCCGCCGACCGACACGGCCGCCTGGACCGCGTTCGGCATGTTGCTGCTCGCCTTGGTGGGCGTGGTGCTGCTCGCCAAGGGCCTGTCGCCGACGATGGAGAAGGCGGTGCTCGATGCGGGGTTGCCGCTGGCGGTGGTCGGTATCGTGATCGCCGGGCTGGTGCTGGCGCCGGAGAGTCTTGCCGCTTATCGCGCGGCGCGGCGGGATCGGTTGCAGACCAGCCTCAACCTCGCTTTGGGGTCCGCGCTGGCCACGATCGGGCTGACCATCCCTGCGGTCGCGATCGTCAGTCTGGTGCTGGGTCTGCCGCTGTCGCTCGGCATCGACCTGAAGAGCATCACGTTGCTCGCGCTCTCGCTGTTCATCGCCACGCTGTCGCTCGGCACGGGGCGGACGACGGCGCTGCAAGGCGTGGTGCATCTGGTGATCTTCGCGGCGTATCTGTTCACGACCGTGGTGCCTTAGGCGGGGCTCAATTGCCCTGCATGACATTGGCTAGGATCGCGAGATCGCCATTGTCGACTGTCACGCCGGTCGCATCCTGATCTGGCGCGGCGGCGGTGGCGTTGTTGGTGGCGGGCGCATCGGGCGATGAGAAACCGGCAACATCCACTGCCGTCCATAGAATGCCTGCCGCCCAGATCATGGCGGCCCAGCGGCTGCGGAAGAGCTTGGCGTATGGCATGGACTAAGGGTGCGCCCGGATCGGTTAAGGAATTGGCGGCTGTTTCGCGGAGCAACATTCTCCGTCATCCCCGCGAAGGCGGGGATCCCGCTTCTTCTTCTGGCTGCGCGGCAAGGCAGCGGGATCCCGGATCAAGTCCGGGATGACGGGGGATTATTTGGCAGCGTCGCGCGCCAATCGCTCCAGCCACGCCTTGGCCTGTTTCGGCTCGCCGACCGCGCTCGCATCGGCCTTGCCGCGCGCAGCCAGGAATTCGGGATGCAAAGCGAAGGGCTCGATGCCGAGTTGCCCACGCATCCGGTCGATCCCCGCCGCCAGATCGTCGAGTTCCTCCAGCACCGGCGCGACCTTGGCCGCCATCTGCCGGTCCTTGGTATGGCCGAACAGACCCCAGCGGCCGCGCGCGCAATCCTCCAGCGCGGTGACGAGCGTCGTACGATATTCCTGTTCGTCCTCCACCCGGCGCAGGTCGAGTTGTTCGAGTCGGTCGGCCTTGGCCATTTAGAAAATCCCCGGAACGAAGCGCTTCACGCGCGCGGCATAGTCGTCATAGTCCGCGCCGAACATCTCGCGCAGCAGGCGCTCCTCATGCCCGATGCGCAGCCAGGTGCCGAGCGCGAAGATCGGCACGCCGAACAATAGGTGCTGCGTGTGACCGGCGGCGATCGCGATGGCGATCATGAACAGGAACAAGGCGACGTAGATCGGGTGACGGACATAGCCGAACGGCCCGTCGGTCACGAGACTGTGATCGGACCGGGTCCGGGCGACGAGGCTCCAGTTTTTGCCCATCGTCGTGGACGCGGCGAAGAACAGCCCGACCGTGGCGGCCATCAACGCCGCGACGATCGCCGCCTCGCCCAGCGCGAGCGGGGAGGCGGGGTCCAGCGCGATATTTTGCGGGCCGAAACTAGACAGGCCGATGCCCAAGCCCTGTACGAGGATACCGATCCACGATCGGTTCACGCGCTGCCCGCCGCCCCCCTCGGGCTTGCGCGCGCCGCGCAGCCGGGCGGCGAACAAGGCGGCGAGGAACAGGACGAAGCCCAGGCCCAGCGCGATCAGGCCGGGCCAGCCGACCGGATCGCCGGGGCGCATCACTTCGCGCCCTTCGCGGCCTGCGCCAACCGCCACGCTTGCGTCTCCTCGATCGCGACCGAGCGGCGCAGCACGCGCGCCATCGGATCGATCACGACATGCGCCGCCGGCGATACCGACAGCGTATCCTTGCCGCCGGTCATCGCCAGGCGCGTCAGCTTGCCGTCCACCTCGATCTCGATCGGCATCGGGAAGGGCAGGTCCTTCGGCGTCTTCCAGCTGAGCGACAGCGTGCCGCCGCTGCGCGTCTCGACCAGATCGGGCAGGGCGGCCTGACGCAGATAGACGTCGAAGAACCAGCCATAATCCTTGCCCGTCACCTGTTTGACGAAGCCCTGATATTCGCCCGAGCTGGCGAAACGCGGCGCGAAATTGCCCGGTTTGGGATCGGTGCGGCCATAGACGGCCAAGCGGGTAACGTCGAAAAAGTCCTTGTCGCCGATCAGGCCCCTAAGCGTGTGCAGCATCCACGATCCCTTGACGTAGATGTCGCCGCCGGGGCCGCCATTCTCGGTCTTGTAGACGTCTTCCTCGCTGCGCGGCTTGCCGGAAATGATCGGCGCCTTGTTCAGGATCGTCTCGCGCGATTTGGCCAGCATCGTGACGTAGCGCGCATCGCCCTCGCGCCACTGGCCGTAGAGCGGCTGCATGTACGAGCCGTACCCCTCGTGCAGCCACATATCGTCCCAGTCGGCGACGGTCAGCTGGTTGGCGAACCATTCATGGCTGAATTCATGTTGGAACAGCCAGTCGAACCCCTCGGGCGCCTTGGCATAATCGTTGCCATAGCCGTTGATCGTCTGATGCTCCATGCCCTTGTGCGGCGTTTCCACCACGCCGACCTTCTCGTCGCCCCACGGATAGGGGCCGATCATCGCTTCGAAGAAATCGAGCGTCGGCGCGAATTCGGCGAATAGACCCTCGGCCTGTTTCTTCTCGCCCGGCAGATACCAGTAGAACATCGGGATCGTGTTGCCGAAGCGGCTCTTGTAGCTGCCCTCGATCACCTCGTACGGCGCGATGTTGAGCGTGATGCCGTAGACCGTCGGGTTCTTGACACTCCAGTTCCACGTCGTGCGACCGTCGGGCAGGGTGGAGACGCCCTGCAGCACGCCGTTGGAGGGTGCCTTCAGTCCCTTCGGCACGGTGATGTGGATCTGCATCGATTTCGGTTCGGCGGTCGGCGTGTCCATGCACGGCCAGAACAGGTCGCAGCCTTCGCCCTGCACGGCGGTGGCGACCCATGGCGCGCCGTCCGGCGTTTTCGACCAGACGAAGCCGCCGTCCCACGGTGCGCGGATCGCGACGTGCGGGGTGCCGCCATAGCTGATTTTGGCGCTGACCTTGTCGCCTGCGGCGATGCGGTGGGGCAGGGTGATGGTCAGCACGCCTTCGGGATTGCTCCACGCCTTGAAGGGCAGAGCGACGCCGTCGATCGCGATGGCGGAGGCCGGAAGGTTGCGATCGAGATCGATGATCAGACGGGTGAGCGGGGCCTTGGCGGTGAAGTTCAACGTCGCGACGCCGCTGATCTTTTCGCTTTCCGGCATCACCTCGATCGCGAGATCGACCGTGTCCAACTGCTGGCGCATCTGTTCCGGGTTCCCCGCGCCGCCGGACTTCTGCGTCTGCGCGGTGAGCAGTGGCTTGCCCGGTTCGGCGGGTGCGGCCGCCGCGATGGCGGTCAGCGACGCGGCGAGCAGAAACCGTGCGATCATGCGCGGAAAAATCCGAAGATTGATGGATCGGCAACCATCACCATATAAGATCGGTGAAGCGCCCCGTTCAGGCGCACCCGGAGTATGCATGACCCAATCCTACCCTGTGCTGCCACTGCGTGACATCGTCGTTTTCCCGCACATGATCGTGCCGCTGTTCGTCGGCCGCGACAAGTCCGTTGCCGCGCTGGAAGCGGCGATGAATGCCGACAAGGAAATCTTCCTCGTGGCTCAGCTCGATCCCGCCGAGGACGATCCCGCGCGCGACGATCTCTACGATCTCGGCGTTACCGCCACCGTGTTGCAATTGCTCAAGCTGCCCGATGGCACCGTCCGCGTGCTGGTCGAGGGCAAGAAGCGTGCGCGGCTGGATGTGCTGGTCGAGGACGGCCCGTTCCTGACCGCCTCGGTCGACCTGCTCGAAGGTGATGACGGCGCGGAAGAACTCGACGCCGCCGAGGAGAAGATGAGCAACGAACTCGCCGCGCTGATGCGGTCGGTGGTCGACCAGTTCGAGAATTACGCCAAGCTCAACCGCAAGCTGCCGGCCGAGACGGCGGTGCAGCTGAACGAGATCGAGGACGCCTCGCGCCTCGCCGATGCGGTCGCCGCAAATATCTCGGTCAAGGTTGCCGACAAGCAGGCGCTGCTGGTCGAGATGGATGCCGGCCGTCGTCTCGAGATGGTGTTCGGCTTCATGGAGGGCGAACTCGGCGTCCTGCAGGTCGAGAAGAAGATCAAGAGCCGCGTCAAGCGTCAGATGGAGAAAACGCAGCGCGAATATTACCTCAACGAACAGTTGAAGGCGATCCAGCGCGAACTCGGCAACGAGGGCGAGGAAGGCGAGGGCGACGAGATCGCCGAGCTGACCCAGAAGATCGCGACGCTGAAGCTGTCGAAGGAAGCCCGTACCAAGGCGACAGGCGAGCTGAAGAAGCTGAAGACGATGGCACCGATGAGCGCCGAGGCGACGGTGATCCGCAACTATCTCGACGTGTTGCTCGGCCTGCCCTGGGGCAAGAAGTCCAAGGTCAAGAAGGACATCGCGGCGGCGCAGGCTGTGCTGGACGAGGACCATTATGCGCTGGAGAAGGTCAAGGACCGGATCATCGAATATCTCGCGGTACAGGCGCGCACCAACAAGCTGAAGGGCCCGATCCTGTGCCTCGTCGGCCCGCCCGGCGTGGGCAAGACCTCGCTCGGCAAGAGCATCGCCAAGGCGACCGGGCGCGAATTCATCCGCCAGTCGCTGGGCGGTGTGCGCGACGAGGCCGAAATCCGGGGCCATCGCCGCACCTATATCGGCTCGCTGCCGGGCAAGATCGTGACGAACCTGAAAAAGGCCGGCACCAGCAACCCGCTGTTCCTGCTCGATGAGATCGACAAGCTCGGACAGGATTTCCGTGGCGATCCGGCTTCGGCGTTGCTCGAAGTGCTCGATCCGGAGCAGAATGCGAAGTTCCAGGATCACTATCTGGAGGTCGATTACGACCTGTCGGACGTGATGTTCGTGTGTACCGCGAACTCGCTGAACCTGCCCCAAGCGTTGCTCGACCGCATGGAGATCATCCGGCTGGAGGGTTACACCGAGGATGAGAAGGTCGAGATCGCGCAGCGCCATCTGCTCGACAAGCAGATCGAGGCGCATGGCCTGAAGAAGGGCGAGTTCGAGCTGACCACCGAAGGTCTGCGCGCGCTGATCCAGTTCTACACTCGCGAGGCCGGCGTGCGTACGCTGGAGCGCGAGATCGCGCGTCTGGCGCGCAAGGCGTTGCGCCAGATCCTGGAGGGCAAGACCAAGAGCGTGACGATCACGCCCGACAATCTCTCGGAATTCGCCGGCGTGAAGAAATTCCGCCACGAACTGGGCGAGGAGGAGAACCAGATCGGTGCGGTTACCGGCCTGGCCTGGACCGAAGTCGGCGGCGAATTGCTGACGATCGAGAGCGTCACCGTGCCCGGCAAGGGCGCGGCGAAGGTCACCGGCAAGCTCGGCGACGTGATGAAGGAATCGATCGATACGGCGCTCAGTTTTGTCAAGGCGCGCGCGCCGAGCTACGGAATCAAGCCGAGTCTGTTCAACCGCAAGGACATTCACATCCATCTGCCCGAGGGCGCGGTGCCGAAAGACGGTCCTTCGGCCGGTATCGGCATGGTCACGGCGATCGTCTCCACATTGACCGGAGTTGCGGTGCGCCGCGAGATCGCGATGACCGGCGAGGTGACGCTCAGAGGCCGCGTGCTGCCGATCGGCGGCCTGAAGGAGAAGCTGCTCGCGGCATTGCGCGGCGGCATCAAGACGGTGCTGATCCCGTTCGACAATGAGAAGGATCTGGCAGAAATCCCGGCCAACATCCTGAACGGCCTGAAGATCATTCCGGTCAAGCATGTCGACGAGGTGCTCAAGCTGGCACTGACCGAACCGCTGACCGCGATCGACTGGACCGACGCCGACGAACTGGCCGCGCTGCCGCCCGCAGGCGTCACCCCGGCCGGTGGCGAACTGCATCATTGATCCATTATTGCGGCGTGCGGGCAACGGCACGCCGCAATTGTGCCGTTTTCCGTAGCGGCAGGCGTGATTTTGCTTTGACAGCCCCCGTACGAGTCGCCTTACTGCGCCACCGGCTGCGCGCCGGGAATCATTTTGTATCCAGTAACCCGGGGGCATGTGGGCATGAACAAGCAGGAATTGATCGGATCGGTGGCGGACACGTCTGGCCTGAGCAAGGGCGACGCGAGCAAGGCAGTCGAGTCGGTTTTCGATGCGATCTCGGCATCGCTGAAGAAGGGCGATGAAGTTCGTCTCGTCGGCTTCGGCACTTTTTCGGTCAGCAAGCGCAAGGCCTCGACCGGTCGCAACCCGCGCACCGGCGAGCCGATGACGATCAAGGCATCGACCCAGCCGAAGTTCAAGGCCGGCAAGGGCCTGAAGGACGCGGTGAACTGATCGGCCCGATGTGCATGGCAGGGCTGGACAAGCCCGGCACGTGCGCATTAAGGCGACATCAACAGGGCGGCGGCAACGTCGCCCTGTTCCGTTCAAGGCCCGACATCTTCGGATTTGCGCCACGGACGGAGCAACGGATGGGCGCGTAGCTCAGCGGTAGAGCACACCCTTCACACGGGTGGGGTCACAGGTTCAATCCCTGTCGCGCCCACCATCCGACAAAGCCCGCCGGTCGCGAGACCGGCGGGCTTTTGCGTTTTCGTCGCCCCGTCACCCGGGGCCGGTTCGACGATTATCCATTTACGACAATCGTATTTGGCGCTTCCCCGGCGGAGGCCGGGGCCCAGTCGGGAAGCAGAAGTGATCGGGCGCTGCGCTTCGTAACACCTACCTTCGCGACTGGGCCCCGGCCTCCGCCGGGGAAGCGATATGAACTGGATAAGGGGGTGGGTCGTCACTTATCCGTAACAACAGTCACAAATAAGTCATCGCAACGTCATTCCCGAGTCTCCGAATCCGCGTCTTGCCGTCACAGGCCCCGCCTAGTCGCGTCATGCAGCCGGCGGGGGGATGATCCGAGTCGCGCTGTTGGGCAGCCAGCCCACAGGTCAACCCGGCGCGACAGCCGGATCGGAGAATTTCATGTCCAGCTACAAGCGCCTCGGCCTCGTCCTGATGACCAGCAGCGCGGCTCTCGCGCTCAACGGGTGCAGCGGCGCCAGCGACGTCGCCTCGCCGGGGGCCGGTTCGGTCGTCATCAACGTGCCGGCACCCGCGCCATCGCCGACCCCGTCGCCCACGCCGTCGCCGACCGCGATCACCGCCGCGCAGTTCGCCGCCGTCACCACCGTCAACACCATCTCGATCACGGCCGACGAACAGCTCGCTCTGGTCACGGCCGGCACGAACAATAATGTCAGCGGCACCAACATGCTGAACGGCGTGTACCCGACCGTCGCGATGTCGCTGACTCCGGCGATGGACCCGTCGACGATCAACAGCTTCTTCACCAGCACCAATTTCGTCGGCGCGCTGAACGGCCCGACCGACACCGCATTCCAGGCCTGGACCTGCAACTCCACCTCGGCCGAATTCGGCGGGTCCGGCGCGCGCTGCACCGCGGTCCCCGCAGTCGGCACCGGCGGTTCGGCTGCGGCCTGCCCGACCGGCACGATCGACGATGGCCTGGTCGCCACGTTCCGCGCCTGCCGCCTGCCGAGCGTCATCACCGGCACGCTCAACCTGCCGAAGGTTGCCGGCGTCTTCTACCGCCTGCGCGGCCAGACCGAAGTCGGCACCGATGTCGGCACGACCGGCGCGGATTCGGGCGCGGTGCTCAACATCGAACCGGGTGTCGTCATCGCCGCCGATTCGAGCGAGGCGACCAACGATCTGCTGCTGGTCAATCGCGGCGCGAAGATCAACGCGGTCGGCACCGTTTCCAACCCGATCATCTTTACCTCGCAGCAGAACCTCACCGCCAACGGCGTCAGCGATGCGTCGCAGGGGCAATGGGGCGGCGTGATCCTGCTCGGCCGCGCTCCGGTTGCCGTTTGCGCCACCGGCACCGGGCCGAACAACGCCGCCGGGTCCAGTCCGACCTGCCAGCTCGCGATCGAGGGCGTCACCGGCCGCTTCTATGGCGGGCCAACCGCCGCGGACAGCAGCGGTGCGTTCCAGTACGTGCAGATCCGCTATAGCGGCATCGCGATCAGCGACGGCAACGAGCTTCAGGGTCTGACGCTCGGCGGCACCGGTTCGGGCACCGTGATCGATCACGTCCAGAGCCACAATTCGGCCGATGACGGGATCGAGATCTTCGGTGGCACCACCAACTTGAAGTATATCGCGATCACGGGTGCCGACGATGACGGCTTCGATATCGACAACGGCTATCGCGGCTACATCCAGTTCATGATCGCGGCGCAGCGCCTGGTCGGCGCGACCGCCGACTCGTTCTCGACCGAGATCGACTCGAACAATGCCGAGGATCTGCTGCCGCGCACCTTCGGCCGCTACGCCAACTTCACCTTCATCCAGACGGCCCTTGCGCCGGCCGCGATCCGCTTGCGCGGCGGTGCGGACATGACCTTCGTCAACGGTGTGGTGAAGACGGTGGCCAATGTCGCCTGCGTGAACATCATCGCGGGTGAACAGACCGCCGGTGGCCGCACGACGATCCGCCCGGCGGACGCGGCGCTGCAGGATGTCGGACCGCCGGTGTTCAACTCGGTCTACTTCAGCTGCCAGGGCCGCTGAGCGGGCGCGCTGCGGCCAATGAGCGGGAATGTCGGGGCGGCCAGAAGTGCCGCCCCGACATCGGCATATGACGATCGATTCAGGGATACAGGCCATGCAGAGCCGCCGCGCATTCAATGATAAAGCAGGGGGGCGGTTGGCGCTCCTTCTTCTGTCCACCACGATGTTGGCCCCGGCCGCGTTCGCGCAAGCCGCGCCGACGCCTGCCGCTCCGCCGCCCGCGCAAACCGCGCCCGCCGAAGCACCCGCGCCGGACCAGAGTGGCGATCCGCAACAGCAGGTCGAGGTCTCCAGCCCCGGCTATGATGCCGAGGCTGCGCAGGAGATCGTCGTTGTCGGGCGCAACATCCCCAACGTCGTCCGCGCCACGCCGCAGGTCGTCTCGGTCCTGTCGGGGGCGGATATCGCGCGTACCGGGGAAGGCGATATCGCCGGCGCCCTGTCGCGCGTCACCGGCCTCAGCGTCGTCGGCAACGGCTTCGTCTATGTGCGCGGTCTCGGCGATCGCTATTCGTCGTCGATGCTCAACGGCTCGCCTTTGCCGAGCCCGGAGCCGCTGCGCCGTTCGGTGCCGCTCGACATCTTCCCGACCAGCATCGTCGGATCGGCGCTGGTGCAGAAGACCTATTCGGTGAACTATCCCGGCGAATTCGGCGGTGGCGTCATCAACCTGACGACCAAAGCGATTCCGACCAAGAATTTCCTCTCCGCCGGTGCCTCGATCACCGCCGATACGGTGACGACCGGCGGCCTCGGCTACACCTATCGCGGCAGCAAGAGCGACTGGACCGGTTATGACAGCGGTGCGCGCAAGGTGCCCGATTTCATCACCAACGCCCCCAACGGCACCGGTATCATTCCGAGCGCGCAGGTCGCGCAGCTCAACAATGCCCAGACGACCCTGCTCCAGCGCAACACGAACCTGCCGGCCAATTGGTCGGGCGAATTGAGCGGCGGCGCGGTGTTCGATCTCGGCGGCGGCGACCGGCTCGGCCTGATCGCCTCGGTCAGCGCTAGCAACACGTTCCGCACCCGCCAGACGAGCCAGCAGGACAGCGTCTCTGCGGACGGCACGCTGCGCAACGATTACAACACGTTGCTGACCGACAACCGCATCGTCGCCAACGCGCTGCTTGGTCTGGGGTACGAATTCGGCCCGAACACGATCCGCGCGACCGGCGTCTACATCCACGATACGCTGAAGCAGGGCCGTGGATCGTCGGCGACGCTCTACAACAATTCCAGCGGCCTACGTTTTCAGCAGAACACCAACTGGTTCGAACGTCAGTTGATGGAGGGGCAGTTGGTCGGCGAATTCAAGCTGACCGACGCGCTGAAGCTCGACGTGCGCGGCGCCTATGCCAATTCGAAGCGCGACGCGCCGTACGAGCGTCAGTTCGATTATCTCTGCGCGCCCGCCACCACCACCGGCCTGCCGATCACCGTCACGCAACCGAACACGATTGGCGGCGCGCAGTGCAACGGCGCATACCAGGTGACGCAGCGTTTCTCGCCCTTCGCCTCGATCATCTTCAGCAGCCTGAACGAGAATCTGTACAGCGGGCAGGGCGACCTGACCTACAAGCTGGATGTCGGCCGTCCGGTGACTTTGTCCACAGGCTATTATTTCTCGGACACGCAGCGCAATTCGACCCGCCTGCAATTCAACTATCAGACCGCGAACGGCGGCGGCACCGCGCCGGGCTTCCCGTACAATCTGCTGCGCCCGGATTATCTGCTGTCGCTCGATTCGATCGCCATCAACCAGATCCAGTTGCAGTTCAGCACGCCGCTCGGTGCCTATGCCTATGACGCCAAGTTGCGCATCCATGCCGGCTACGGCCAGGTCGAGGCGGAACTGCTCGATGGCGTGCGCGCCACGCTCGGCGTGCGCTACGAAACTGCGGACGAACGTGTCACGCCCATCGGCACCACGACGACACGGCTGAACAACGATTATTTCCTGCCCGCATTCACCGCGACGTGGAATTTCTCCCGCGACATGCAGCTCCGCGCGAGTGCCTCCAAGACAATCTCGCGCCCGCAATTCCGCGAACTCGCGCCGCAGCAGTTCCGCGATCCGGAATCGGACCGCCTGTTCTTCGGCAACCCGCGTCTGGTCGATTCGGAATTGTACAATTTCGAGGCGCGCTACGAATGGTTCTTCGCGCGTGACCAGCGTTTCACGCTCGGTGGCTTCTACAAGAACATCAAGAATCCGGTCGAACAGGTCGGCTTCTACACCGGTGCCGATGATCGGTTGCAGACCGGCTTCACCAACCTGCCCAAGGCGAAGCTGTATGGCGGCGAGATCGAGGTGCAGAAATACTTCCCGCTCGATTTCCTCGACAGCGATTTCTTCTCCAGCCGTCGCGCGCTGGTGATCGCCAACTACACCTATTCGAAATCCTCGATCACCGCCGATGCGCAATGCGCGCCGAACGTGCTCGGCCAGACGTTGGGCGGCTGCCAGCCCGGCTTCGGCCCCGCCGGCCTGCAATTCCGCGACGGCGCACCGCTCACCGGCCAGTCGGATCATCTCGTCAACCTGCAACTCGGGATCGAGGACAGGGCGTCGCTGTCGCAGGTCACCTTGCTGTTCAACTATGCGAGCGAGCGCGTGACCAATCGTGGTCCATCGAACCTGAGCGGCGTGGGCTTCCAGCCCGACGTGATCGAGAAACCCGGCATCCGCGTCGATCTCGTCGCGCGGCAGGGGTTCAAGGTGGTCGGCGGCGAATGGGAACTGAAGCTGGAGGCGCGCAACCTCACCGGCACGCGCTATGAGGAAGGGCAGACGTTCGCCGGCGGGAACAAGGTCTATACCAACCTGTATAAGCTCGGGCGGACGTTCTCGGTCGGTTTGAGCACGACGTTCTGATTGCTCGGGGGACGGCAGGCGTCTCCACGCACACCGCCGTCTTCCTGAACTTGTTTCAGGATCCATCTCTCCGCGAGCCAAGGCGGTGATTGTGGCACGATGGATGCTGAAACAAGTTCAGCATGACGGCAGGATGCGGGGGCAGTGGTGGCGCTTTCTCAAAACCCCCACGGTCTCTCCCGAAACCATTTGGTGATCACGTACTTCACCCCGGCGCGCACCTTCATCCCCTGATGGATCGTCGCCGGATTCGGCGTCCCATCGGTGCGTAGATTGTTCCACGCCAGCAGCTTGCCCAGTTCCGGCGGCACGATCTTGTCGATCGTCTTGAAGCGCGTCGCGCCACCGGCCGCCGGATCGTTGAGGTAGATCATCACCGTCCAGGTCCGTTGCCCGGCAACGCTGCAATATTTCGCGAAATCCGCGCCTTGCGGCTCGAAATAGTCGGTATGCCCCTTGAACTCCTGCCCCACGGCGTAGCGCTGCCCCTGCATCGGTTCGCCATGCGCGGGGTCAAGGCCGGTGAATTCCATGATGCGCCGCTCGACCTCGATCACCGACGGATCGGCCGGGTTCAGGTCGCACGTCTCGCTGGTGCGGAAGGCGGCGTCGCCATTGGGATCGGAGATCGTCGAGGGTCGCCGCTGCGCCTCGATCAGCGCAACGATGCCCGCACATAGCTCCGGCTCAAGGAAGCCCTTGCGCAGGAACAAGGTCAGCTTCGGGCTGGGCACGCGCTGCACGCCGGGTTGCGCGCGCAGATGCTCGATCATCGAGTCCGAGGGGTGGCCGCAGCCGAACAACGCCATGCCGATGCGAATGCCAAAGACGCGGCGGATTCGCCAGCCCGAACAATCGCATGCCCGGACAATCGCAAACACTGCGTCACAACCAGTTCACATCCATGCCATCCAACTGTAACACGGGCCCCGTAGCAGAGCGTGATCCGCAGGGAATTCCAATGCGCCTCGAACTCGACGCCCGCGCGCGACGCCTGCTCCGGCGGTTGCCGCGCACCAATCTCTATTCGGCGCTCGAGCTTGTGCTGCTCGCCGCGCTGGCGGTGCAGTGCGCGCGGCTGGTGTGGACGATCGTCACGCCGGTGACGCCGCTCGGCCACTGGCGCCCGAACCAGCCCGGCGTCGCGGGATCGCCGAGCGATATCCTGCGCGGCTTCGACCCGTTCTTCCGTCTGAGCGCTGGCGACGCCAAGCCCTCGGTCGTCACGTCGCTGCAACTCACTCTGTTCGGCACGCGGATCGACGATGCGACCGGCGGCGGATCGGCGATCGTCGCCGGGCCGGACGGCGTGCAGATGAGCGTCGCAGTCGGAGAGGAGATTAGCACCGGCGTAAAGCTGAAATCCGTCGCCTTCGATCACGTCACCGTCTCGCGCGGCGGGACGGACGAGGATCTGTTCCTCGATCAATCCGGTGCCGTCACGCCCGTAGCGCCGCCCGCCGGTGGCCCGCCCGCAATGTCGCTCGCCGGCCCGCCGCCACCCGGCGGCAACGGCATCAAGCTCGCCCAGATCCAGAGCGATATCGGCTTCATCCCCCGCATCGATTCGGGCCGGGTCAGCGGCCTCGTCGTGCGCTCGCAAGGATCGGGCGCGGCGTTCCGCCAGGCGGGTCTGCGCGACGGCGACATCGTCACCGCGATCGGCGGCCGCCCGGTGACCGGGCAGGGCGATATCGAACGCCTTGCCGCGCAATATGGCAATGGCGGCACGCTGTCGCTGACGGTAGAGCGCGGCACCGACACCCTTCCTCTTGCGATCACGATAGCGGGCCAATGAAAAAACCGATCCTAGTTGCCGCGCTCGCTCTTGCGCTGGCGACCCCCGCATTGGCGCAGACCACGCTGAACGTGCGCGATGCCGATATCCGTGCGTTCATCGCCGATGCCGCCAAGGTGACGGGCCGCACCTTCATCATCGACAGCCGCGTGGCCGGCAAGGTGACGGTGGTCACCGATCACCCCTTGAGCCGTTCCGAATATTTCGAGATTTTCCTCTCGACGCTTCGCGCCAACGGCCTGGTCGCGGTGCCGGCCGCGGGCGGCGCGTTTCGCGTGCAGCCGATCGATAATGCCGCCAGCCAGCCGAGCCGAGTCGGCGCGAGCGGTGCCAACCGCAACAGCCTCGTCACCGAGATCGTCCGGCTGCGTTCGGTCGATGCGCAATCGGCGATGGAGACGGTGCGGCCATTGGTCAGCGCGCAAGGGTCGGTCAGCGCCAATCGCGGCGGCAACAGCCTGGTGGTGGTCGATTTCGCCGACAATGTCCGCCGTGTGAAGGAAGTGCTGCGCCGGATCGATACCGACAATGCCGCCACCCGCGTCATCGCGCTGAAGAATGCCGGCGCGCGCGAGATCGCGACGGCCCTAACCGCGCTCACCGCCGGCCAGCAAGGCGGGCAGGGCACCGCCACCACCGGCGGGGTCAGCGTCGTCGCCGTCACCAGTTCGAATTCGGTCGCGTTGCGCGGTGACGCCGCCTCGGTCGCGCGGCTCGCCGCCGTCGCGCTGGACCTCGATGCGCGCGCCAAGAACGGCACCGAGATCAAGGTTCAGTTCCTCGAAAACGCCGATGCCGAACAGCTGCTGCCCGTGCTGCAGCAACTCGTCGGCCAGACGCCGACCCAGCCGACCACCAGCGGCAACACGCTGTCGCGCTCCAATTTCGGCGGCACCAGCGCCAACGGTGCCAATCAAAATTCCGTGAGCCAGCAACAGGTGCAGCAGCAGCCGGCCGCGCAGGTATCGAGCGGCGGCACCCCCGGTCAGGCCGCGATCGTCGCGGAGGGCGGGCGTACCGCCTCCGTCGTCACGCGCTTCGCCGGGGCCAATGCGATCGTCATCGCCGCGCCCGCCGAGGTGCAGCGGCAATTGTCGGAGGTGATCCGCCAGCTCGACACGCGGCGCGAACAGGTGCTGGTCGAGGCGATCGTGGCCGAAGTGTCCGACGCGACGGCGAGCAAGCTTGGCGTGCAATTCCTCGCTGCCAGCCTGGACGGCGGCGTGCTCGCCTCGACCAGCTATTCCAATTCCGCGCCGAACCTGCTGACCATCGCGGGTGCAATCGGCGCGCAACAGCTCAACACCACGACCACCACGATCAACGGCAGCACCGTCACCACCAGCACGAACAGCAGCGTCAGCGATTCGCTCACCCAGTCGGCGATCAGTTCGTTGCTCGGCACGACCGGCGGCATCGGCGGGTTCGGCACGCAGGTCGGCAGCACGGTGTTCGGCGCGATCATCAATGCGCTGAAGAGCGACACGACCTCCAACCTGCTTCAGGCCCCGAGCCTGACGACGCTCGACAATCAGGAGGCGCGCATTCTGGTCGGGCAGGAAATTCCGATCACGACCGGGCAGGCGCTCAGTACCAATTTCGACAACGCCTTCCGCACCGTGCAGCGCGAGAATGTCGGCATCCAGCTGGAGGTGAAGCCGCAGGTCAATTCGTCGGGCGCGATCAAATTGTTCCTGCACCAGCAGGTCAGCAGCATCGCCGGCCCGGTGAGCGGCGACAATAGCGACCTGATCCTCAACAAGCGCGAAGTCGAGACGACGCTGACGGTCGATGACGGCCAGATCGCGGTGATCGGCGGGCTGCTGAGCGACGACGAGCGGCGCACGATCGAGAAAATTCCTTTGCTTGGCGATATTCCCGGCATCGGCCAATTGTTCCGCTCCAAGGCGAAGCAGCGCACCAAGACCAATCTGATGATCTTCATCCGCCCGACGATCCTGCGCACGCCCGAGGACCAGCGCCGCGTGACCGAACAGCGCTACGGCTATCTCCGACTGCAACAGGCCGGGCAGAATCCGGACGTCGAACCGAGCATCGACCAGCTCGTCCGCGATTATATGGGGGCCGCCGCACCGCTGCCGCCGGCGGGCAAGGACGGCAGCATCGAGGATCCGCGCGTCGGCGTGCCGGTGCAGCGGCAATCGACGCGGGTCATCAGAAGCAAGGGCGAGTGATGCAGATCCGCGCGGGCCAGGAGAGCGACATATCCCCCCCCCGCTTGCGGGAGGGGTTAGGGGAGGGGCTTCCTTTGGCAGGTGCTGATCTTGAAACAGTCCCTCCCCCGACCCCTCCCGCAAGCGGGAGGGGAGAAGTGATGGAAATGCTCGCCATCCCCTACGCCTTCGCCCGCCGCTTCGGCGTCGTGCTGCAACCCGGCGAGGGCACGCATACCGCCATCGCGATGCGCGAAGGCTCGGACCCCAAGGTGCTGCTCGAACTGCGCCGCCATCTCGCGCGGCCGTTCGACGTGGAATTCGTCGCCGCCGACGCGTTCGATCGCCTGCTGTCGGATCGCTATGCGATGGACGGTCAGGCCGCCGCCGTCGCCGCCGGAACGCTCGGACTTGGCGACGAACTCGACATGCTCGCCGGGGATATGCCGACCGCCGACGATCTGCTCGACACCGCCGACGACGCGCCGGCGATCCGCCTGATCAACGGCATAATCGCCGATGCCGCGCGCAACGGTGTATCCGACATCCATGTCGAGCCGTACGAAACCGGTCTGGTCGTGCGCATGCGCATCGACGGCGTGTTGCGCGAGACGCTGCGCATGCCGCCGCACGTCGCGCCGGTGGTGGTCAGCCGCATCAAGGTCATGGCCCGGCTCGACATCGCCGAACGCCGCGTGCCGCAGGACGGGCGCATCGGGCTGACGCTCGGCGGCAAGTTGCTCGACGTTCGTGTCTCGACGCTACCGAGCCGGGCGGGTGAGCGGGTGGTGCTGCGTATCCTCGACAAGGACAATGCAGGCATCGACATGGACGTTCTGGGGATGAGCGCGGCGATCAACACGATGCTGAAGGGGGCGCTCAGCGAACCGAACGGCATCGTCCTCGTCACCGGCCCGACGGGTTCGGGCAAGACGACCACGCTCTACGCCGCCTTGCGCCTGCTCAACGACGGCAGCAGCAATATCCTGACGGTTGAGGATCCGGTCGAATATGCCATGGACGGGGTCGGCCAGACTCAGGTCAATGCCAAGGTCGGGCTGACGTTCGCAGCTGGCCTGCGCGCGATCCTGCGCCAGGATCCCGACGTGGTGATGGTCGGCGAAATCCGCGACCGCGAAACCGCCGAGATCGCGGTGCAGGCCTCGCTCACCGGCCATCTCGTTCTGTCCACCGTCCACACCAACGATGCGGTCGGCGCGATCACGCGCATGCGCGATATGAAGATCGAGCCGTTCCTGCTCGCCTCCACGCTGCGCGCGGTGATCGCGCAGCGGCTGGTGCGCAAATTGTGCGGCCATTGCCGCCGCCCGGTCCAGGCGACCGGCTCCGTCTCCGCGTTGCTCGGCTTCGATCCCGGCACGGTGGTCTACGAAGCGGTCGGGTGCGAACATTGCGCGCAAACCGGCTTCAAGGGCCGCATCGGCGTGTTCGAGGCGATCCGCGTCGACGACACGATCCGCCGCCTGATCAACGACGGCGGCGACGAGGCGATCATCGCGCGGCATGCCTTCCTGCATGCGCCGAACCTCGGGTCGGCGGCGCGGCAATTGGTGCGCGACGGGCTGACCACACCGGAGGAAGCAGTGCGTGTCTCACGGCGCGACATGGCGGATATCGAGGCGCCCCCGATCACGTCACCGCTGGTCGTGGACGAGGCTGGTGGCTGACTTCGACTATCTCGTCATCGATACGGCCGGGCGCGAGCAGCGCGGGCATATCGCCGCCGATTCGATCGACGCCGCGCGCATCGCGCTCGATCGGCGCAAAATGTATGTCGTGCGGATCGAGGCCGGCTCCGGCGCGCCACCGCGGGCCAAGCCGCTCGTCACCGGCTTCACGCTCACGCGGCGCAAGATGAGCGTGAAGCAGTTGACCCTGTTCACCCGCCAGCTCGCCACGCTCAACCAGGTCTCGCCGCTGGAGGAATCGCTTCGCACCATCACGCGTCAGACCGAGCAAGAGAGCGTGCGCGAGATCGTCGCGACCGTGCATGCCGGTGTGATGGAGGGGCGTCGCCTCGCTGAGGCGATGGGGCGCGAGCCGAAAAGCTTTCCGCCGCTGTACCGCGCGATGGTCTCGGCCGGCGAGCGTTCCGGATCGCTGCCGGTGATCCTCGATCGCCTGTCGGTGCTGCTGGAACGCCAAGCGGAAATCAACGGCAAGATCGTCACCACCCTGGCATATCCGGCGATCCTGTCGGTCGTCGCGATCGGGGTCGTCACGTCGCTGATGGTGTTCGTGGTGCCGCAGGTGGTCGAACAATTCGACACCGTAGGCCAGCAATTGCCCCTCCTCACGCGCATCGTTATCGGCCTGTCAAGTTTCCTTGTCAGTTATTGGTGGGTATTGCTGTTGTGCGCCACCTTTGGCACCTTCGGCGCCTGGCAGGCGCTGAAACAGCCGTCGATCCGCCTGTCGTTCGACGCGTGGATCCTGCGGGTGCCGATGATCGGTCGCCTGATCCGCGATCTCCACGCCGCGCGCATGGCCCGCACGCTCGCGACGATGGTCGCCAGCCGATTGCCGTTGCTCGAAGGGCTGACGCTCACCGCCGGCACGATCCATAACCGTCGCCTGCGCGCCGCCTCCGACGAGATCGTCGACGCGATCCGCGGCGGTGGCTCGCTGTCGGCGGCGATGCGTCGCAGCGGCGTCTTTCCGCCCTTGCTCACGTACCTGACGGCAAGCGGCGAGGCGGCCGGGCGGCTGGATGAAATGCTGGAACGCGCGGCGGAATATCTCGAACGCGAATTCGACCGCTTCACCGCGACGGCGCTGTCGCTGCTGGAGCCGGCGATCATCGTCGTGATGGGCGGCATCGTCGCGACGATCGTGTTGTCCATCCTGCTGCCGATCCTGCAGCTCAACACCCTTGCCGGCCAATGAGGTTTGTCATGATTGCCCCCGACCCGAACCCGATCCGCAAGCGCTCCCGCGAGGAATCCGGCTTTACGCCCTTGAGGCGTTCCGCCGAACACGGCTTCACGCTCGTAGAACTGATGGTCGTCATCGTCATCCTCGGCCTGCTCGCGACGATCGTCGCGATCAACGTCATCCCGCAGGGCGAGAAGGCGAAGACGGTGCGCGCCAAATCGGACATCGCAACGATCGAGGGCGCGCTGGACATGTACAAGCTGCAGAACGACACCTACCCGTCGACCTCGCAGGGCCTCGAAGCGCTCGTGATCGCGCCTGCGGGTTCGGATGCGAGCAAGTATCAGCGTGGCGGCTACATAAAGAAGCTGCCGGTCGATCCGTGGAACCGGCCGTATCTCTACGCCTCGCCCGGCACGCACGGGGCGATGGACATCTGGACCTACGGCGCCGACGGCAAGGAAGGCGGCGAGGGCGGCGACGCCGACGTCACCAGCTGGCAATGAGATGACGCGCGCCGCCGAACACGGCTTTACGCTGGTCGAACTGATGGTCGTCATCGCGATCATCGGCGTGGCGTCGGCGGCGGTGGTGTGGGCTTTGCCCGATCCGCGGGGGCGCTTGATGGACGAGGCGACGACCTTCGCTGCGCGCGCTCGCGCCGCGCATGACGCCGCGATCGTCGAGGCGCGCCCGGTGAGCCTGTGGGTGTCGCCCGGTGGCTATGGCTTCGACGAACGCGCTGGCGGCCAGTGGCAGGCGATCGGCGAGAAACCATTGCGTGTCGCGCAATGGGGGCAGGGGGTGCGCCCGTCGCTGACTCTGGCGCGCGACCGTGTGACGTTCGACACGACCGGCCTCGCCGATCGCGCGCTCGACCTGCGCCTGACCCGCGATGACGAGAGCGCAACGGTACGGATCGGCATGGACGGATCGGTGCGCGTCGGTGGCTGATACCTATCAGCCATCCTCCGTTCGTTTCGAGCGTAGTCGAGAAACAGGAACCGCGCGTTGGTGGCGGTTTCTCGACTACGCTCGAAACGAACGGGGTAGAGAGAAAGGCTTCACGCTGATCGAGATCATGGTCGCGCTCGCCGTGTTCAGCCTTGCGGCAATGGCGTTGATCCGGCTGGAGAGCGCGACGATCCGGGGGGCGGGCATTCTCGATTCTACGCTCGTCGCGCAGATGGTCGCCCGCAACGTGGCGTTCGAGGCGATGACGGATGCCCGCCCGCCGGCGTTGGGCCAGGCGCAAGGCATCGAACGAAATGGCGGACGAAGCTGGGCCTGGACACGAATAACAAAACCAACTGGCGATGCGCGAATTCTGCGGATCAATGTCGCGGTGGCGGATGCCGAGGGGAATGTGCAGGGAAGGCTGACCGTGGTGCGCGCGCCGACGCCGGAGGCCGTGACGGCGACGGCGTCATGAGGTTTGGCGTGTCCTTATCCTCTCGCTCCTGGGCTTCCCCGGCGAGGGCCGGGGCCCAGTCGCGAAGGTGGACGTTACGACGTGCAACGCCCGAGAACTTCTGTCTCCCGACTGGGCCCCGGCCTTCGCCGGGGAAGCGCAATGAATTGGGAAAGCACCCCAACGAACACGGCTTCACCCTAATCGAGGTGATGATCTCGCTCCTGATCTTTGGCATGCTGTCCGCCGCCGGGGTGGCGCTGCTCGCATTCAGCGTTCGCGCTCAGACGACGACGGGCACCAAGTTGGACGACGTCTCCGCGCTTGCCCGCGTGTCCGCCGCGATGTCTGCCGATTTCGCCCAGGCGCGCGATCGCCAGACGCGCAACGAGGCCGGCGACCTGTTGCCCGCCTTCACCGGGGAGGCCGGTTCGGGTTCGGTGCCGATGGTGCGGCTGGTGCGCGGCGGATGGAGCAATCTGGATGCCGCCCCGCGCGCCGGCGAACAGAAGGTGGAATATCGCCTGACCGACGGCAATCTCGAACGCATAGCCTATCCGATGCTCGACGGGGCGGAGGCCTTGGCGCCCGCCATCCTGCTCGCGAACGTGCGGCAGGTGGCGCTGCGTTATCGCATCGACGGCGCGTGGAGCGATCGCTGGCAGGGCACGCCGAAGACGCCGCTGCCGCAACTGATCGAAATGCGGCTGGTGCGAATCGATGGTCGGGAATTCCGCCAATTGTTTCTGGTCGGCACCGGATATCGCCCGACCGTCGCGGGGAACGCCAATGCGACCGGGTGAAAGAGGCGCGGCACTCCTGACCGTTTTGCTGCTGGTCGCGGTGATCGCCGTACTTGCCGCGACCGCGCTGGAGAAGCTGCGCCTCTCCACCCGTCTCGCCGGCAATGCGGCGGCAGGGGAGCAGGCGCGCGCCTACGGCTATGCCGCCGAAACGCTGGCCCTGTCGCGCGTCAACGATCTACTCGGGCAGGCGGGGCAGCGCGTTACGCTGGCTGGCGGATGGAGCAACACGCCGTTCCGCCTGCCGGTGCCGAACGGCCTCGCCACCGCTCGCGTCAGGGACGGGGGCAATTGCTTCAACCTCAACGGTCTGGTCACGGAAAGCGCGCCGGGCGTCTATGCCGAGAACGCGCCGGCCCGCATCCAGTTCGCGCGGCTGATGCGGCTGGTCGGCGTGTCGGCAAGTGTCACCGATGGGATCGCCGCAGCGACGGCCGACTGGATCGACACCGATAACACTCCGTTGCCGGCCGGTGCTGAGGACGGCGCCTATACGGGCGCGGCGGTGCCGTATCGCACATCCGGTACGCTGATGACTGATATCAGCGAATTGCGCGCGGTCAGCGGCGTGACGGCCGACATTTATGCTAAGCTGCGCCCTTGGCTCTGCACGCTGCCGGTGGCAAAGCCTTCGGTGATCAACGTCAACACGCTTTTGCCGGAGCAGGCCCCTTTGTTTGCAATGCTGCTCCCCGACACGCTGGGCGTCGAAGCCGCGCGGCAGATTTTGCTCAAGCGTCCGCCACAGGGCTTTGAAAGCACCACCGCGTTCTGGGCAGTGCCGGCGCGGAACGCGGTCACCGCAGCGCCGGATGCGGTGGCGCAGACGGCCGTAACGACCAAATGGTTCGCACTGCAGGTCGATGTCGCGGTGGGCAGCGCGGAATTGCAGCAGCAATCGATCATCGACGCGACGAAGTTGCCTGCGCGGCTCGTCTCGCGCTCGTGGGGCGAACCGTCATGAGCGACACGTTCGTCCTGTTCCTGCCCGGCGAAGATCTGCCTTGGCGCTGGCTGCGCATCGCCGACGATATGGTCGCGGCGCGGGGCGAGGGCTTTCCCGAATGGTTCGACGCGGATGCGCCGCCGCCGGTCGCCGTGGTTCCTGCGGGCGCGGTGACGTTGCACTGGGCGGAACTGCCCGATCGCTCGGCCGCGCAATCGGTGACGGCGGCGCGGATGCTGGCGGCGGATGCCAGCGCCTCGCCGATCGGGGACCTGCACGTTGCGGTTGGGCGCGAAGGCGACAATGCCGAACGTCCGATCGGCGTGGTGTCGGCGCGGCAAATGGTTGGCTGGATGGCGACGCTGGCGGCAAACGGGGTCGATCCCGCCGCGGTGCTGCCCGCGCCGATGCTGCTGCCGCGCCCGGACGAAGGCTTCCTCCGCGCCGATCTCGGTGGCGAGGGGGTCGTGCGCGGCGTCACCAGTGGCTTTGCCGATGAAGCGCGGCTGACCGAACTCGTCACCGGCGGCACGGCACCGACCGTGCTGGGGCGCGAAGACCTGGAGGCGGCAATCGTCGCTGCGGTTGCCGCACCTACGCTCGACCTGCGGCAGGGCGCGTTCGCCCGGCGGCGGCGCTTCGCGATCGATTGGGCGCTGGTGCGGCGACTCGGCTGGCTGTCGGTCGCGATCCTCGCCGTCAGCCTGTGCATCGCGCTGGTGGGCATCGTGAAATACAGTTTCGCTGCCGACGCGCTCGACCAGCGGGCCGATCTGCTCGCGCGGCAGGGGCTGCCGCGCGGCGAGACGGTGAACGATGCCGATCGTCAGCTGGACGAGCGCCTGACGCGCCTGAGAGGCGCGGGGCTTGGCTTCACCCGCACCGGCGCGGCGTTGTTCTCGGCGGTGCGCGGGGTGCCGGGGGCGGAGATATCGACGCTGGCGTTCGATCCCAATGGCGATGTCCGCGCGACGCTATCGACCGAGCGCGAGGGGCAGGCCACCGACGTGCGGCTGCGGGTCGAGGCGCAGGGCTTTACGGCCCGGCTCAGCACGCTCGAATCCGCCGCCGGACGGGTGAGCGGACAGATTACGGTGAGCGCGAAATGATCGCCAATTTGAAGAGCTGGTTCGACGGGCGGTCTTTGCGCGAAAAGCGCCTGTTGCTGGTGATGGCGGCGTTGGCGCTGCTGACGATCGTCTGGGGCGGGATCATCCGCCCGGTGACCGACGCCTTGTCCTCGACCCGCGAACGCTTTGCCGGCGCGGTGGTGCGGCTGGGTGATACCGAATCGCGCGTCGCGGCGGTGCAGGCGTTGCAGGCGAACAAGCCGCCGGCCTTGTCCGGCCCGCTCGACGCGATCGTCCGCGCGCGCGCCGATGCCGCCGGTTTCCCGCTCGCCTCCACCAATCCGCTGGCCAATGATCGGGTTCAGATCGCGATCAATTCGGCGCGGCCGGCGGCCCTGCTCGCCTGGATCGCCGATCTGGAAGCATCGGGCATTCTGGTCGATGCGCTGAACGTCACCAACAATGGCGACAAGACCGTCGCGGTGCAGATGACACTGAAGGTGCGGGGATTATGAGGCGCATCCGCCTCACCACCGGGCCGGGGCTGCTGTTCGCCGCCGCCTTCGTCTTGGCGCTGATCGCGTTTCTGCCGATGCGCCTCGTGCTCGGCTGGATCGGGCTCGGCGATCAGGGGCTCAGCGCGCGATCGGTGGATGGCAGCGTGTGGTGGGGCACGCTGAGCGAGGCGCGGTTCGGAGAATTGTCGGTCGGCGATCTCGATGCGGGCCTGTCGCCGTTCCAGTTGCTGGTCGGGCGGGCGCGGGTCGCACTCGACAGCCGCGGGAGTGCGCGCTCGCTCCACGGTGCGGTCGGCGTCAGCCGGCACAGTTTCGGGCTGGACGATATGACCGGGTCGCTGTCCGCCGGCACGGTGTTCGCGCCGGTGCCGGTGACGGGGATCGACCTCGACGACGTGTCGGTGCGCTTCCAGGACGGATCGTGCCAGCGCGCCGAGGGGCGCGTGAAGGCGATGCTGTCAGGCGATGTCGGCGGATTGCCGCTGGCTCAGGGCCTGAGCGGCACGGCGAAGTGCGAATCGGGTGCGCTGCTGCTGCCGCTAGCCAGCCAATCGGGCAACGAAACGGCGGCGATCCGCCTTTGGCCGTCCGGCCGCTTCCGTGCGGAACTGACCGTGCGGCCGGGCGATCCGGCGGACGGTGCGAAGCTGATGATGAGCGGGTTCCAGCAGAGTGCAGGCGGATACACGCTGGCGGTCGAGGGTACGTTCTAGCGAGTTTGGGATTTTAGACGGGCATGCAATCTTGACGCATCCACCCGCCAGCCGCTAGGGGCACCCGCTCTGCGGCGATCGTAGTTCAATTGGTTAGAGCGTCGGCTTGTGATGCCGGATGTTGCGGGTTCAAGTCCCGTCGGTCGCCCCATTCCTTCCCCGAGAGCATGTCATGACCAGCAACTGGGGCTTCCCCGACTTCGACGCGCACGAGGGCGTGCATCTGTTCACCGACGCGGCCAGCGGCCTGCAGGCGGTGATCGCGGTGCATTCGACGCATCTCGGGCCGGCGGCGGGTGGCGTGCGCTTCTGGCATTATGCCGATAGCGACCGGGCGATCACCGATGCGCTGCGTCTGTCGCGCGGCATGAGCTTCAAGAATGCGATGGCCGGCCTGCCGATGGGCGGCGGCAAGGGCGTGGTGCTGGCGAGCAAGCCGGGCGACACGATTTCTCAGGCGCAATTGGAAGCATTCGGCCGCGCGGTCGAATCGCTGAACGGCAAATACGTGACGGCCGAGGATGTCGGCATGTCCGAAGCGAGCATGAAAGTGATCGCGACGCAGACCCGCCACGTCTCCGGCCTGCCGGTCGCGGCGGGCAGCGCGGGCGGCGATCCGGGGCCGTACACCGCATATGGCGTCTATCTGGGCGTGAAGACAGCGGCAAAGCGCGGCCTGGGGGCCGATTCGATGCAGGGCGTGCATGTCGCGATCCAGGGCGTCGGTAGCGTCGGCGGCGGTCTGGCGAAGCTGCTCGCCAAGGACGGCGCGCGCCTTACGCTAGCCGACGTCAACGTCGGTCGCGCGCAGGCACTGGCCGACGAACTCGGTGCGCAGACGGCGGCGGCGGACGCGATCCTCGGCATTGAGGCGGACGTGGTCAGCCCGAATGCGCTGGGCGCGATCCTGACCGAATCGTCGATCGCTGCGCTGAAGACGAAGGTCATCGCCGGCGGGGCCAATAACCAGCTCGGGACGCGCGAAGACGGCGCGCGACTGGCCGAGCGCGGAATATTGTATGCGCCGGATTACGTCATCAACGCGGGCGGCATCATCAATGTCGGCCTCGAATATCTGGGACAAGGCGACGAAGCCGAGGTCATGGCCCGGATCGAACGCATCCCGTCGCGCCTGATCGAAGTGTGGGACGAAGCCGACCGCAGCGGCGCGCCGAGTTCCGACGTGGCGGATATGCTGGCGCGGCGGCTGATCGGGCGGGGCTGACGCTTTTCCGCTAGAAGCGTCGAAGGTGTTCTCCCGCGGAAGCGGGAGTCCAGAGTTACAAAAGATGCCGCTCGTGGTTCCTGGACCCCCGCTTTCGCGGGGGAACAGTGCTGCCAAAGGCATTGCCGACTTGGTCCGGGCTAGCGGCTACACCATAAACGCCAGCATCCCCGTCAGCGCGGTCATCGTCTCTTCCGGATCACGCACCTTGATCGTGTCGATCCCCGCTGCACGTACCGGATCGTCATTTCCGCCGGGATAGATCGCGTCGCCCAGGAAGATCATGTCGGCGGTTGCGATTCCCGAATGATCGGCCAGCTTGGCCATCGCGGTCGCCTTGTCGGTGCCTTCGCGGGTGATGTCGATCGAGGTCGATCCGCCGACATTGATCGCGAAGCCCTTGAGTTCGCCCTGCAAGATGCTCTGCAATTTCTTGCGCTTGGCGAAATCGGGGTCCCATGCCTTCTTCGCATCGATCGGCGCATCCTGGCCGAGCCCGGAAAAGGTGATCTGGCTGCCGCGATCCTCGATCTTCTCGCCCCAGGTTTGCTGATCGGCGAAACCGGCGGTTTCCATCGCATCGTCCAGCGCCTTCAGGATATGATCGTGCTCCTCCTTCGAGAACACATCGGCATAGATTGCGCGCCATTCGCCATCGTAGCGGTAGAGCTTCGTGCCGGTGGTCGGCATGATGAAGAGATTTTCCAGCTTGGCGTCGGCGGGCAGGCGGGCGACGATCTGCTTCTCGAACTGCGGCCAATCCCCGCCGGAGATCACTGCGAGCGGGATGTGCGTGGTGATCTTCGCCAGCAGTGCAGCCATGTCGGCCCCGATCGCCTGCTTGCTCTCGGCGAGCGTTCCATCGAGATCGAAGGCGACGAGTTTCTTCATGGCAGCGGGCCTTTTCGCGGGAGTTTGACGGGGGTTCGTTCGGCAGTTCTGGGGGCACAACCGACGAGCGGCGATATGGTCGCACGCCTGACACCTTCAGGTCGGTTGAGTAGCACGCCAACTCGCTCTAGACGCTTGCTGATAGTGCCCAGCATCCATGCCCTCGCCAATCCCGCCCGCTTCCTGAAGATCGCGCGGCCGCTGACGCCCGCTTTGTTCTGGGGTGGCGTGGTGCTGATCGCGTTTGGCGCGTGGGCGGGGCTGACCCAGACGCCGCCGGACTTCCTGCAGCGCGATTCGGTGCGGATCATGTACATCCATGTGCCGACCGCGTGGCTCGGCATGGGCGGGTGGAGCGGCATCGCGGTGTCGAGCATCGTCTTCCTCGTCTGGCGCCACCCGCTGGCCGGTATCGCGGCGCGCGCGATCGCCTTGCCGGGGGCGGTATTCGCCGCGCTTTGCCTGATCACCGGATCGATCTGGGGTCGGCCGACCTGGGGCACGTGGTGGCAGTGGGACGGGCGGCTGACCTCGATGCTGCTGCTGTTCTTCGTCTATCTCGGCTATATGGCGCTGGCCCGTGCGGATGCCGATCGCGGCGGTGACGGGCGGATTCCCGCGCTTTACGGCGTGGCGGGGTCGGTGCTGCTGCCGATCATCCGCTATTCCGTGGTGTGGTGGAACAGCCTGCACCAGGGGCCGAGCATCGGGCTGACCAGTTCGACGATCGATCCGTCGATCCTATGGCCATTGTGGTTCACGCTGGGCGGGTTCAGCCTGTTCTTCGCCGGTGTGGTGTTGATGCGGATGCGCGCGATGCTCGCGGTTGCCAAGGCCGAGGCCCGGATGCGTCGGATGGCGACAGCATGAACCATTGGCCTTTCATTATCGCTGCTTATGGCGTGACGCTCGCCGGGGGCGGGGCGCTGGCGCTCATCAGCTATCTGGCGATGCGGCAGGCGGAGCGGCCGTGAAGCCCAAGCATCAGCGACTGACGCTCGCCCTGCTCGCTGTCGCGGCGGTGGTCGGGGCCGGGCTGCTCGCGCTCTCCGCGCTGAAGGATCAGGCGGCGTTCTTTTATGCGCCGGGCGATGTCGCCAAGGCCGGGCCGCCGGTCGGCCGCGCGGTGCGGCTGGGCGGGATGGTCGAGAAGGGATCGATCAAGCGCCAGCCGGACGGCGTGTCGATCGCGTTCGTTGTGACGGATGGCGTGGCGACCGTGCCGGTCGCCTTTCGCGGCGTGACACCGGACCTGTTCCGCGAGGGATCGGGCGTGGTGGCCGAGGGACAATTCAACGCCGACCGCAGCTTCACTGCGACCAACCTGCTTGCCAAGCATGACGAACGGTACATGCCGCCCCAAGCCGTCAAGGCGGCGGCGGGCGAAATGCACGAGACGAAGACGCTGGAACCATGATCGCCGAGGCTGGCCTTGCGGCATTGTGGTTCGCGGCCGCGCTGGCGGTGTTGCAACTGGTGCTGGCGATTGTCGGTATTCGGCTGAACTCCCGCGCCGTCCGTCCTGAGCCTGTCGAAGGACTGCCTTTTTCTTCCGCCGTGGAAAGGAAGGACAGTGCTTCGACAGGCTCAGCACAGACGGGGTTAAGGGGCGAGGGGGTTAGCCAAACCAGCGTAGGTGCGCACGAGATCATGGCGGCCGTCCGCCCGATCGCCTTCGTGCAGGGTCTGCTCGCCTTGCTCGCGATGGCCTTGCTGATCACCGTTTTCGTGCGATCCGATATGTCCGTGCTGCTCGTTGCGCAGAACAGCCATTCGGACAAACCTTTGCTCTACAAATTCGCCGGGGCATGGGGGAATCACGAAGGGTCGATGCTGTTGTGGGTCACGATCCTCGGCCTGGCGGGCGCGGCGATTGCGGTGCTGGAACACAATTTGCCCAAGCCGACGCTGATCGCGACGCTCGGTGCGCAGGCGGCGATTGCGCTGGGTTTTTATGCCTTTCTGCTGTTTTCTTCCAACCCGTTCGCACGATTGAACCCCGTGCCGGCGGATGGGGCCGGACTCAATCCGCTGTTGCAGGATCCGGGTTTGGCGTTCCATCCGCCAACCTTGTACATCGGCTATGTCGGCATTTCGGTCGCCTTCTCCTTCGCGGTTGGTGCGCTGGTGACGCGCGACGTCGGTCCGGCGTTCGCGCGGGCGATGCGGCCCTGGGTGCTGGGGGCATGGATATTCCTCACGCTCGGGATCACCGCCGGCAGCTATTGGGCCTATTACGAACTCGGCTGGGGCGGCTGGTGGTTCTGGGATCCGGTCGAGAACGCCTCGCTGATGCCTTGGCTTGCGGCGACGGCATTGCTCCATTCGGTCAGCGTATTGGCGACGCGCGACGGCTTACGCGCGTGGACGGTGATGCTGGCGGTGGTCGCGTTCTCGATGTCGATGGTCGGCACATTCCTCGTCCGATCGGGCATCCTCACCAGCGTGCACGCCTTCGCGGTGGACCCGAAGCGCGGCAGCTTCATCCTTGCCTTGCTGGCGATCTATATCGGCGGCGCGCTAATGCTGTTTGCCCTTCGGATCGGCACGGTGCGGCAGGGGCGGACGTTCGATCTGGTCAGTCGCGAAGGCGCGCTCGTCGCTAACAACCTGCTGCTGTCGGTAATCCTGGGCATCGTGCTGATCGGCACGCTGTATCCGATCGTCGCGGCGTCGTTCGGCGTGCAATTGTCGGTCGGCCCGCCTTTCTTCAACAAGGCGGCGGGGCCGGTGGCGCTGGCGCTGGTCGCGATCATGGGCGCCGGGCCGCTGCTGCGCTGGCGGCGGGACGACGGCAACGAACTGGTCGAGCGGATGATGCTGCCGATCGCGGCGGCGGCGCTGGCCGGGGCGGGAGTGTTCATCGTGACCGGCGGGATCGCGATCCTGCCGTTCCTCGGCATCGCGCTGGCGGCCGGGCTGGCGGCGGCGAGCGTCGCGCCGCTCTGGAAACGCAATCTGCGCCGCACGCCTTTGTTCACCTGGGGCATGGTGATCGCGCATCTCGGCATCGCGGTCAGTCTGGCGGGCATGGCGTCGGAAAGTGCGTTCACCAAGGAGACTCTGGTCGCGGCGCGCGTGGGTGAGCCGCACCGTGTCGGACCGTATTTCGTGCGGCTGGACGGGATCTCGCCGGTCATCGGCGCGAACTGGTCGGCATTGCAGGCGCGGTTGAGCATCCGGCGCGGGGAGGATGGCGACTGGTTCGTGCTGCGCCCGCAATCGCGCTTCTTCGCCTCGCCGCCGACCGTGACGAGCGAATCCGCCATCGCGACGGTGCTGGACGGGCAACTCTACACCGTGCTCGGGGCGCCAGACGGGCAGGGGCGCTGGCAGCTTCGTCTGTGGTGGAAGCCGTTCGTGACGTTCATCTGGCTCGGCGGCGCGCTGATCGCGCTGGGTGGCGCACTGTCGCTGATCGGGCGCGTGCGGCGTGAGCGCAAGGCGTCGTACCGGGAGGCGTATGTATGAGGCGCGGGCTGATCTGGCTGCCGCTCGGGCTGTTCGCGCTGATCTTCGCCGTGGTGGCGATCGGCCTGACCCGGCCGGCCGAGCGGACGGTGCGATCGGCGATGGTCGGCAAGACGCTGCCAGCTTTTGCAGTCGGGGCGCTCGTTCCGGGCAAGCCGGGCCTGTCCAGCGCGATGTTCGCCGATGGGAAGCCGCGGCTGCTGAACGTGTTCGCCAGCTGGTGCATCCCGTGCATCGCCGAAGCGCCGATGTTGCTGCGGCTGAAAAAGATGGGCGTGCTGGTAGACGGCCTGGCGATTCGCGACACGCCGGTCGCGATCCGTGCCTTTCTCGCGCGCAACGGCGACCCTTATGAGCGGATCGGCGACGATCGCCAGAGCGCGGTGCAATTGGCCTTGGGGTCGTCGGGCGTACCGGAGACGTTCGTGATCGACGGCAAGGGCCGGATCGTGCTGCAGCATGTCGGGGATATCCGCGAGGACGATATTCCGGAAATCCTCGCGGCGCTGGAGGGGGCGAAGTGAGGGCCGCGGCGCTTCTGGTACTCACCTTGTTGGCCGCGCCTGCCTTTGCCGACAGCAAGCTGCCGCCGGCGGATTTTGCCAACACTCAACTGCGCGATCCGGCCAAGGAAACGCTCGCCCGCGATCTGATGGGCACGTTGCGCTGCCTCGTCTGCCAGGGTCAGTCGATCGCGGATAGCGATGCCGAGATGGCGGGCGATATGCGCTCTCTGGTGCGCCAACGCATCCTGGCAGGCGAAAAACCGACCGACATCCGCGATGCGTTGATCGCCAGCTACGGCGATTACGTCACCTACGACCCCCCGTTCAACTGGCTCACCGCCCCCTTATGGCTAATGCCCCTCCTCCTGATCGGGATCGGCGGGTGGCTGGCGCGCGGCTTGTTCACGCGGCGGCGCGGCTGATGGGCTGGGCGATGCTGGCGGTGATCGGAGCTTGTATCTCCGGATTGCTGTGGCGGATCGGCCTGCCGCGCGGGCTTTGGGCGTTCGTCGGGTCCGCGCTGATGCTCGGGGCCGCCGGCTATGCCTTACAGGGCGAACCGGCCCTGCCGGGCCATCCGGTTAAAGCGGGGGCCGATCCGATCGAGATCGATCCCGATCTGATCGCGCTGCGCGACGCGATGATGGGCCGTTTCACCGGCGACGGTGCGTATCTGATCGCGGCGGATGGCATGACCCGCGTCGGAGATACCGGATCGGCGGTGCAATGGGTGCTGGCAGGGATCAACAAATATCCGCAAAGCTATGCGCTGTGGACCGGCCTAGGCACTGCCCTTGCCGCGCATGATGGCGGGCAGGTGTCGCCGAGTGCGTTGTTCGCGTTCCAGCAGGCCGCGCGACTGGCACCGGGGCAGCCGGCACCGCCGTTCTTCGCGGGCTTGGCTTATATTCGTGCAGCGGAATTCGCGAACGCGCGGCCCTATTGGGCGCGTGCCGTGGCGCTGACGCCGAAGACATTGTCGTATTATCCAGAATTGGTGAAGCGACTAGCGTTGCTGGATCGATTTCTGGCAGCGGCCGAACGGCAGCAGGCTGTAGCGCGATAGCCGGTTGCCCGTCGGTCTGATGGAGGTTGGGATGTTGTTGGGACGAGCGTTGCGCCCGCCCCATGAAGATCCCGGCCTGCGCCGGGATGACGATTAGGGTGAGGTAATTCAGTCGGCCCCACGCCCGGTTTTCGATTGCAGCGCGTCAATCCGCTTCGAGGCGTCCGCCTTGGTCAGCGTATCGTCGAACTCCTCATGCGCCTCTTCGCTCAGCGTCTTGAGATAGCTGGCCTGAGCGCCGGTCATCGGTTCGTCGCCGGTGGTCCAATCGTCGGGATCTTTTTCGGCGTTGCCGGTCGGGTGGTCTTTCGGGTTCTGGTCGGTCATCGGAGTGTTCCTTTCGAAACACTCCAACGGCCATGTTCCTTATCCGTTCCACGCCTCGAACGGCAGATCGAGATCGTCGGCGACGGCCTTGAACGCGATCTTGCCCTTATAAACGTTGAGGCCGTTGGCGAGATGCGGATCGGCCTTCATCGCGCCCTCCGCGCCCAGATTGGCCAGCTTCAGCACGAACGGCAGCGTCGCGTTGTTGAGCGCGAAGGTGCTGGTGCGGGCGACCGCGCCGGGCATGTTGGCGACGCAATAATGGATCACGCCGTCCACTTCGAATACGGGATTGTCGTGCGTGGTCGCGTGGCTGGTTTCGAAACAGCCGCCCTGATCGATCGCGATGTCGACCAGCACCGAACCGCGCTTCATGGTCTTCAGCATCTCGCGCGTAACGAGCTTGGGTGCGGCTGCACCGGGCACCAGCACCGCGCCGATGACGAGATGCGCATTCTTCACCGCCGCGGCGATCGCCGCCTTGCTGGCATAGGCCGTCTTGATCTGGCTGGAGAAGAACATGTCGAGTTCCGCCAGGCGCGCGTTCGAGATGTCGTAGATCGTCACGTCGGCACGCATGCCGACCGCCATCTGCGCTGCGTTCACTCCCGACACGCCGCCGCCGAGTATCGCGACGCGCGCCGGTGCCACGCCCGGTACGCCGCCGAGCAGCACGCCGCGTCCGCCTTGTTCCTTCTCGAGATAATGCGCGCCGACCTGGATCGACATGCGGCCGGCGACTTCCGACATCGGCTTGAGCAAGGGCAGGGAGCGATCGTTCGCCGTAACCGTCTCGTACGCGATGCAGGTCGCGCCGGACTTCATCAGCCCTTCGGCCTGCGGCTTGTCGGCGGCGAGGTGAAGATAGGTGAAGAGCAGGTGGCGCGATTCGAGCAGGGCGATCTCGCTGGGCTGCGGTTCCTTGACCTTCACGATCATGTCGCTGGCGGCGAACACGCTGGCGGCGTCGGGCAGGATCGTCGCGCCGGCGTCGATATAATCCTGATCCTCGAAATCGATGCCCATGCCGGCACCCGTCTGCACCAACACCGTATGGCCCTGCGCGACCAGCTCGACCACCGAAGGCGGAGTCAACCCGACGCGATATTCGTGGTTCTTAATTTCCTTGGGGACACCGACGCGCATCACGAAAACTCCCGACAGAGATGAGATGATTGTACTCTATCGCAAATCCGATCCGGAATCTCTGCAAAGACCTATGGTGTCGAAGGCGCTGCTTGCATAATATTTCTGCAATCCCATTTCGCGAGGTGGAAATGATGCAGATAGATCGAATCGATTCGGGAATTCTCCAGCAATTGGCCGCCGATGCGCGCGCGTCGGTGAGCAATATCGCGGCGCGGGTCGGCCTGTCGCAATCCGCCTGCACGCGGCGGATTCAGGCGCTGGAGGCGTCGGGCCATATCCTGGGTTATGGCGCGCATCTCGGGCATCGCCGACTCGGCTTTCGGGTCACCGCCCTGGTCGACATCACGCTGGGTACGCAGGTCGATGAGGATCTCGCCCAGTTCGAGCGTGCTGTCGCGCAGATCGACGGGGTGGTCGAATGCGCTCTTGTGTCGGGCGCGCAGGATTATCGATTGAAGATCGTCTGCCGCGATCTCGACGATTACGAACGGCTGCACCGCGAACATCTCGGCCGATTGCCGGGCGTCAATACGATCAGCAGCAGTTTCGTGCTCCGCGCCGTGCCGACGCGCGGCGAGGCCGACGCGCTTTTCGGCGGCGCGGCATGAACGTCATTCGCGGAGAACGTTTGCGGGGGCGCTCGTGCAGGTGTAAGCCGCCGGGCTTCGGGCCAAGGGGGCGCGTCGGCGAACTTCCAATGATGTATGACGTTGTAATGCGGATGCGAATGTTCCGTCCGTGACCACCGGTATCCCCATCGAAGATCGCGATCCGGCCGGCGGCGACATGCACCTGTCCGAAGGCCATCATAAGGACGGCCTGCCCAAGCTGGCGCTCGGCGCGATCGGCGTGGTGTTCGGCGATATCGGCACCAGCCCGCTCTACGCTTTCCGCGAGACGTTCCACGGGCATCATCCGCTGGCACTCGATACCGTCCACATCATGGGCGTGGTCAGCCTGATGTTCTGGTCGATGATGATCGTGGTTTCGCTGAAATACGTCTCGATCATCATGCGCGCCGACAATAAGGGCGAGGGTGGCAGCTTGGCGTTGCTGGCGCTGATCTCCGGCCGGACGCAGATGAAGCGCTGGTCGCGCGGCATCATCCTGCTCGGCGTGTTCGCCACCGCCTTGTTCTACGGCGACAGCATGATCACGCCGGCGGTGTCGGTGCTGTCGGCGGTGGAAGGCCTCGCGGTCGCCGCACCGGCGTTCGCCGGTCTGGTGCTGCCGATCGCGGTGGTGATCATCATCGGCCTATTCTCGATCCAGCGGAGCGGTACGTCGAAAGTCGGCCTGTTTTTCGGGCCGATCATGCTGACCTATTTCGCCGTGATCGCGACGTTGGGCGTGATCAGCGTGTGGCAGACGCCGGAAATTCTCTGGGCGTTTTCACCGCATTACGCGCTGGAATTCTTCTATCTCGACCCGTTGCGGGCATTCCTTGCGCTGGGTTCGGTCGTGCTAGCGGTCACGGGTGCGGAGGCGCTGTATGCCGATATGGGGCATTTCGGGCGCAACCCGATCCGGGTGTCGTGGCTGTTCTTCGTGCTGCCCGCCTTGATGGCGAATTATATGGGGCAGGGCGCGTTGCTGTCGCGCGAGGGGGCAGCGGCACTGGTCAGCCCGTTCTACAATCTGGCACCGACCGGGCTGCAGTTGCCGCTCGTCATCCTGGCGACGTGTGCGGCGGTGATTGCTTCACAGGCGGTAATTTCGGGCGCATTTTCGGTGACGCAACAGGCGATCCAACTTGGCTTCATGCCGCGCCTGCGCATTGACCATACCAGTGCGGCGACGGCGGGGCAGATCTACATCCCGCTCGTCAACTGGATGCTGCTGACGATGGTGTTGCTGCTGGTGATGTTCTTCCGCACCTCGTCCAACCTCACCTCGGCCTACGGGATCGCGGTGACGGGGGCGATGCTGATCGATACCTGCCTGCTTGCCGTCGTCCTGTTCAAACTTTGGGGGTGGAAACGCCGCTATGCCATTCCATTGCTGGCGATTTTCTTCATCGTGGACGGCGCGTATTTCGCCGCGAACCTGACGAAGGTGCCGGCCGGCGGCTGGTTCCCGTTGCTCGCAGGGCTGATCATCTTCACGTTCCTGACGACTTGGTCGAAGGGGCGGCAGTTGATGATCGAGCGGATGCGAGAGGCGGCGATGCCGATCAAGGTGTTCATCCAGTCCGCCGCGACCTCAGCCACGCGTGTGCCTGGCACGGCGGTTTTCATGACCTCGTCGCCGGCCGGCGTGCCGCATGCGTTGCTGCATAACCTCAAGCACAACAAGGTGTTGCACGAGCGTATAATCCTGCTCACCGTCAAGGTAATGGACGTGCCATATTATCCCGATGATGGGCGCTGCCATCTGGAGGATCTCGATCAGGGCTTCCACCGCATGGTGCTGAAATACGGCTTCATGCAGGAACCGGATGTGCCGGCGGCGCTGGCGCGGATCACGCAGTGCGGCGCGGATTTCCGCATGATGGACACCAGCTTCTTCCTCTCGCGCCAGACGTTGCTGGCGTCGGAGCGGCCGGGGATGATGATCTGGCGCGAGAAACTGTTCGCGTGGATGCTGCGCAACGCGGAAAGCGCGATGGAATTTTTCCGCCTGCCGACGAACCGGGTGGTGGAGCTGGGCAGTCAGGTCGAGATTTGAGCGAGGCTGTGACTGCTTCGGCGCCGATCATCGTGACGGCGCTGTTCGGCAAAAGCGATGCGGCGTATTTTGATGGATTGCGGCGCGCGCATTTTCCGCCCGAGCGCAACCAGTTGGCGGCGCATCTGACGATGTTCCATCACTTGCCGCCGTCGCTGGAGGTGGAACTCAAGCAGCGGCTGGCAGGCGAGACGCGCGGTGTGCCTGCGCCCGCGGCGCGGGCGGCAGGGCTTATGTCGCTCGGGCGCGGCGTGGCGTTCCGCATCGAATCGCCCGAACTGGCGGATATCCGTGACGGGTTGCGCGATGCCTTCGCCTCGATGCTGACGCCGCAGGATTCGGCGGGATGGCGGCCGCACGTTACGATCCAGAACAAGGTAGAACCGTATCAGGCCAAGGCGTTGCAGGCCGAACTGGAGCTGGAATTCCGCCCCCGGCCGGTGGCGATCGCCGGGCTGGCGAGTTGGTGGTATCGCGGCGGGCCGTGGGAGCCGCTGTCGCGTCATATGTTCGCTTGACCGCTTCGGGCGCGGTTCCTATAGCCCGCGCCTCGCGAGTGGAAACGCGTTCCCGCACACCGGGTACGGCGAAGTAGCTCAGTTGGTTAGAGCACGGGAATCATAATCCTGGGGTCGGGGGTTCAAGTCCCTCCTTCGCTACCACTCGCGGTTTTTTCCTTAGATCGCCGGAACGCGTCGCGCCGCCTTGATCAGGATCGGCGGCACGATCATCTGGCCTTTCATCACGCCCTCTCCGGCGGTCGGGGAGGTGGGTGCGTCGAAGATCTTCTGGATCACGTCCATCCCCTCGACGACATGACCGAACGCGGCATAGCCTTGGTTGTCTCCGGATGCGGCCGGATTGGCATCGAGGCTCGGTTGATCGCCGACCATGATCGTGAAATCGCCGTTTGCGGTACCGGGCGCGTAGCGCGCGATCGAGATCGTGCCGTCGAGATGCTTGAGCCCGGTCAGCGTGGTCGGCTCGTGCTTGATCGGCGGCAGCACGCGCTTCGGGGCGTTCTGCACGCCGAACTGGACGAAGCCGAAATGCGGCCCCGCCTTGGCGGTGCGATAGAAGCCGATGCCGTCGAGGCGCTTCTGATCGACGTATTTGAGGAAGTTGGCGGTGGTGATCGGCGCGCGGCCTCTTTCCAGTTCAATCACGATGCGGCCTTCCGTCGTGTCGAGCGCGACGCGGACGCTGGCGGGGGGCGGGGTGGGTGTCGGCGCAGGGACGGGTGCGGCTTGGGCGGCGAGCGTCAGGGCGAGGATCAGTTTCAGCACGCTTCGTCTCCACACCAGCTACCGTCACCCCGGACCTGTTCCGGGGTCCATCGGGCTGCGCGATCTTCACCGGCGAGTGTGCGGCACTGTGGACCCCGGAACAAGTCCGGGGTGACGTGAGGGCAATCGGCGCTTGCCCATCCACAAGATTCGCTGGTCTTTCATGCGAGCAGGGCGGCTCCCATGTTGCATCCTGACGCTAGCGCCCCCTAGAAGCGCCGAAACCCAGTACGGACGAAATCCATGACCACGCACACCACCAAGATGCTTATCCTCGGCTCCGGCCCCGCTGGCCTGTCCGCCGCGATCTATGGCGCGCGTGCCGGCATGGCGCCGATCGTTGTGCAGGGTATCCAGCCGGGCGGGCAGCTGACCACGACGACGGACGTGGAGAATTATCCCGGTTTCAAGGAAGTGATCCAGGGGCCGTGGCTGATGGAGCAGATGCAGGCGCAGGCCGAACATGTCGGCACGCGGCTGATGTGGGACACGATCGTCGAGGTCGATCTCACCAAGCGCCCGTTCCGCCTGATCGGCGATGGCGGCGATGTGTATGAGGGCGACGTGCTGGTCATCGCGACCGGCGCTCAGGCCAAGTGGCTCGGGCTCGACAGCGAGGAAGCATTGAAGGGCAAGGGTGTCAGCGCCTGCGCGACGTGCGACGGCTTCTTCTATCGCGGCAAGAAGGTGGCGGTGATCGGCGGCGGCAATACCGCCGTGGAAGAAGCGCTGTATTTGACCAACCACTCGCCCGACGTGACGTTGATCCACCGTCGCGACAGCTTCCGTGCGGAAAAAATCCTGCAGGAACGGTTGTTTGCGCACAAGAGCGTCAACGTATTGTGGAACAAGGAAGTCGCGCAGTTCATCGATGGCGGCGGCACCAGCGGTCTTGTGGCGCTGGAGTTGCGCGACACGGAGACCGGCGAGATGTCGCGCCTGGATGTCGCAGGCGGGTTCGTCGCGATCGGCCATCATCCGGCGACGGAGTTGTTCCGCGGGCATCTCGATCTCGATTCGGACGGCTATATCGCGGTGCAGACCGGCAGCACGAAGACCAGCGTACCCGGCGTGTTCGCGTGCGGCGACGTTATGGACAAGATCTATCGCCAAGCTGTGACGGCGGCGGGTACCGGCTGCATGGCCGCTCTGGATGCGGAGCGGTTTCTGGCGGAGGCGGAGTTCGAGTTGGCCGAGGCGGCGGAGTAATCCTCAGTCGAGTGCGGTGCGGAGGATGGTTTCCAGTGCGGCCTTGTCGGCGGCACCGGCAAAGCTGTGCGAGGCGCTGTCGAGCGTGTCCGTTTGCGCGATGAGGCTCGCGCCCGCACCCGATGCGGTAAAGGCGATGGCGGTTGCGTCGCCCTTGGCGATGATGATGTGGACAGGTTTATTCACGATAACCAGGGCTCTCTTCAATCGCGCGGCAAGACCGTCCTCATTCTGAGATCTGGTCGACGATATCTTCGATAAGCCCTTAAGTAATTTGCCGAAATCTATCTTGCCGCGCAGAAGGCGTTGATATGTGTCCGGATTTTTCAACCGTTCGACGTAGCGCGCGCGGATCGCCGCAGTCGGCGGCAGGTCTTCGGTCTGGTCGATCGTCCAGGGGTTGGCGAGGACCAGCGCATCGATACCGGCCTGCTGGTGGAACAATGCGAGGGCTGTGGCCGCGTCGCAATTGCCGAATCCGACGATGCGATTGAGATGCGGGGCTTCTGCTCGGAATGTGGTGACCGCGGCTATCATGTCTTCGGCCGAGTGTTCGAAGCTAGTGTTTTCGCCGGTCGAATCGCCGATCCCGCGTCGATCGTAGCGGAACACAGGAGTGCCGGAAGCGGCCAGCCGGGCGGCAAGCAGGGCCATGCCGCGATGTGCGCCGACGCGGATTTCGTTGCCGCCGGAGACGATCAGCAGGCCGGTTTTGCCGTGGCCCTCGTCCATCGTGCCGACCAGCGTTTCGCCAGCGCAGGAGAAAGCGATCAGCCTTCGCATGTTGCGATCCAGTCCGTGATATCATCCGCAAGCTGTTCTGCCAGAACGATATCGTTGTCCGGTTCACTGCGCCGCCAAAGCGGCGCGACATCGAATTTGATGTCGGCAGGCCTCGGGTCAGTCAGCAGTCGAGCGACGCGGCAGGGAGCGGCGTCTATCGGCTTTTTCGCCGCCAATTCGGTCAGCATATCAGCGGTTATCGGATTGCCCGCGATTTCGACCGGGGAGGGAGGGCCGTCGAGATACCACATATCGCTCAAAGGCTTGGCGATATCGAGTTCGGCCTGTTTGATTCGGGTCAGTTCGCGCAGCAGGTCTTCGCCGTTCTGCGGAGCAAAGTGCCAGCGGCCAAACAACAGGCCGAGCGCATCAAGCAATGTGCCGCTGCGAATGCCGATGCCATAGGCCCGGCGTCCCTCCCGATCCGTGACAGAGACGAGATCGCTGTAAGCACCCTGCATTCGCAGCATCGTCATCGTTTCGAGCGGGGTGAGGCTTTCCCCCGTTCCCGGCAGATCGGGCAGGATCGAGGCAATCCCGCGCTCCGCCAGCGCGCGGAGGATCGAGACGGTGAATGCCCGCGTGCGATTGGCTTCCTCGAACAGCGGCAGCGCTGCGATCACGACTGGGCCGGTATCGGGTCCGAAGCGGAGCATCGCCTCGGTTCCGCCGGACCAGTCGTAACGTCCGATCCTCACCCAATAGCCTTGGCGGCGGCGAAGCGGACGAGCGCACCGAACGTCTCCAGCATCTCGCCGTCGACTTCGTCATCCTCGATCAGGATGCCGAGCCGTTCCTCCAGTTCGGTGAGCAAGCCGGCGACGGCCATCGAATCGAGTTCGGGCAATGCGCCGAACAATGGCGTCTCGCTACGGAAGGTATCGACGCGTTCCTGGCTCACGCCCAAAATGTCGCGCAACGTCGCGCGCACGGTCATGTCGATCTGGTCGCTATCTTCTGGCAAGCTTGCGCGCCCCCGTTTGGCCCGGTTTTCTGGTCGCCCGTTAGAGGCTGGCGGCGTATATGCCAAGTACGGGATGCCAAGCACGGGCCTTGGCAGTGTGCCCGCGCCCTGCGTATCAGGGGCGATGATTTCGCTCGATCCGATACCGCAGCCGATCGATGCGCTGCCGTTGCGCGGTATGCCCGACCACGTGGCGCTGATCGATCGTGCGGGCGCGCTGGATTTTGCCGGGCTGGAAACGTTGACCGGGCGCACGGCGGCGTGGCTGGCGGCGACGGGCTTGCAACCCGGCGACCGGGTGACGAGCTGGCTGCCCAAGACGCGGATGGCTTGCGTATTGCCGATGGCAGCACCTCGCGCCGGTCTCGTGCATGTGCCGATTAATCCGATGCTCAAGCATGCGCAGGTTGCGCATATTCTCGGCGATAGCGGTGCGAACCTGTTGGTGACGCAAGCCGCGCGGGCGGACACGCTGGCGGCGAGGGATGTGCCTGCGGGATGTCGCATAGTGTTCGAGGAGGAGGTGACGGCGGACGATGCCATGCCGCCGTCCGTTGCCAATCCGGTGGATTTGGCCGCGATACTCTACACGTCCGGATCGACCGGGCGGCCCAAGGGCGTGATGCTGAGCCATGCCAATATGTGGCTCGGTGCGATTTCGGTGGCGCATTATCTGAAGCTGTCGCCGGACGATCGGGTGCTAGGCGTTTTGCCGTTGAGTTTCGATTACGGACAGAACCAGCTATTCTCGACATGGGCGGCGGGGGCATCCTATGCCCCGCTCGATTATCTCACCGCGCGGGATGTGGTGAAGGCGGTCGATCGCCTTGGCGCGACGACTTTGGCCGGGGTGCCGCCTCTATGGGTACAGCTTCTGGAAGTGGAATGGCCGGTGGAGACGGCGGCTCGGCTCAAGCGGCTGACGAACTCGGGCGGGGCCTTGACGCCGCGCCTGATCCGAGGGCTGCGCGAGCGGTTTCCGGAGGCCGATCTGTACCCGATGTACGGGCTGACCGAGGCGTTTCGATCGACCTATCTCGCGCCTGATATGGTGGATTTGTTTCCGGAGGCGATGGGGCAGGCGATTCCGTTTGCCGAGGTGGGGATCGCGCGGGCGGATGGGTCGCGTGCGGATGCCGGGGAGGCGGGGGAATTGGTGCATGCCGGGCCGCTGGTGGCGCAGGGGTATTGGCAGGATGCCGAGCGTACGGCCTTGCGGTTTCGCGATGCGCCGGAGTGGATGTCGGCGGGGGGCAAGGCGGTTTGGTCCGGCGATACCGTGATCCAGGGCGCGGATGGACTGTTTCGCTTCGTTGGGCGCGATGACGAGATGATCAAATCGGCGGGAAACCGGATCAGCCCGACCGAGATCGAGGAGGCGGTGCTGGCCGGGGGCGAGGTGGCCGAGGCGGTAGCGCTGGGCGTGAAGGACGAGAGATTGGGCCAGGCGATCGTTGTGGTGGCGCGGGGGGATGGCGCGGCGGAGGCGGCGCTCAGGGCGCGGTTGCGGCGGGATCTGCCGAGTTTCATGCAGCCGGGGCGGTATGTCTGGCGGGAGGAAATGCCGCGCAATGCCAATGGGAAGCTGGATCGGGCGGCGTTGAAGGGGGAATTGACGTCATGAAGCCGATGGGGCCGGTGCCGCCGGAATTTGCGGGCGAGGGGCCACTTTCGATCGGCGGACGCGCGGCGGACCAATGGGCGGCCGAGGGCGATACGCCGCTGTTCGTCTATGACCTGAACGTCGTCCGGGCGCGGGCGGCGGCGCTGCGGGCGCATATGCCGGCCGGGCTGGATGTGCATTTCGCGATCAAGGCCAATGCGATGCCGGCGCTGGTCGCGGCGGTGGCGCCATTGTTCGACGGGCTGGATGTGGCGTCGGCGGGGGAATTGGGTGTGGCGCTGGCTGCCAAGCCCGCCGCTGCGATCAGCTTCGCCGGCCCGGGCAAGCGGGATAGCGAGCTCGAGGCGGCGATCCGGACAGGCGCGACGATCAATCTCGAATCGTCCGGCGAGTGCGATCGGGCGCTGGCGATCGGCGATCGGATCGGCATCACGCCGCGCCTTGCCGTGCGGGTGAATCCGGATTTCGAATTGCGCGGATCGGGCATGAAGATGGGTGGGCGCGCCTCTCCGTTCGGGATCGAGGTGGAGGACGCCGTCGGTGTAGTGGCGAAGCTGCGCGCGGCCGGGGCGGATTGGCGCGGGTTTCATATCTTCGCCGGATCGCAAGCGCTGGATTCGACCGCGATCATCGAGATGCAGGCGGCGACGCTGCAACTCGCGGCGCGTCTGTCGGAGCAGGTCGGGGCGCGGCCACCGTTGGTCAATCTGGGCGGCGGGTTCGGAATTCCCTATTTTGCCGGGGACACTGCGATCGAGCTGTCTGCGATCGGCGCGGCGCTGGGGCAGGAACTCGATCGGCGCGCGAACATCCTGTCGGATGCGAAATTCGCGATCGAACTCGGGCGCTTCATCGTCGGGGAATGCGGCGTGTACCTGACGCGGGTGATCGAGCGGAAGGTGAGCCGGGGCGAGACGTTCCTCGTCGTGGACGGCGGCCTGCATCACCAGCTTGCCGCGTCGGGCAATTTCGGGACGGTGGTGAAGCGCAATTATCCCGTAGCCGTCGCCACTGCCGCGGCCGATGCCCCGACCGAGACGGTCAGCGTGGTCGGATGCCTGTGCACGCCGCTCGACCGCCTGGCCGATCGGGTGACGTTGCCGGTTGCCGGGCCGGGCGATCTGATCGCCGTGTTCCTGGCAGGCGCGTATGGGCGATCCGCCAGCCCGACGGCGTTTCTCGGCCATCCCATGCCGGCCGAGCTGCTGGCCGATACGCCCGGTTCCTAACGCAATCTTTACCCTCCCGACCGCATAGCCCGACCATAGCCCGAAGACCGTGTGGGGAGACGTCTCCGCCGGACCGAGCGGCAGGGAGGTCTGTAAGATGCGTATGGGTTCCGGTTTCAAGGCTCTGACGATGGCGACGATCGCCAGCACCGCGTTGTCGGGCTGCATGGGCGGCGGGGGCCGTTCGCAATTGCCGCCGGCCAGCTTCGTCGCGACGCAGGAGCAGCCGGGCGAGGAATATGTCATCGGCCCGCTCGACCAGTTGCAGATCTTCGTGTGGCGCAATCCCGAACTGTCGTCCGACGTTCAGGTGCGCCCCGACGGCCGCATCACCACGCCGCTGATCAGCGACATGCCCGCGGTCGGCAAGACCCCGGCGATGCTGGCCGACGATCTGAAGATCGCGCTCGGCGAATACATCAAGGATCCGATCGTATCGGTGATCGTCAAGAATTTCAGCGGCACGTTCAGCCAGCAGGTGCGCATCGTCGGCGCGACCGAGAAGCCGGCATCGATCCCGTATCGCGCCAACATGACCCTGCTCGATGCGATGATCGCGGTCGGCGGCCTCAGCCAATATGCCGCGGGCAACAAGGCACGGCTGGTGCGCTACGACCGCAACACCGGCAAGCAAGTCGAATATAATCTCAAGCTCTCCAGCCTGCTGAAGAACGGTGATTCGCGCGCCAACGTCCGGCTCGCGCCGGGCGATGTGATCATCATTCCGGAAAGCATGTTCTGAGATGAGCGGACTTTATGACGAGGTCCGGGTCCTGCTGCACGGGATCTGGAAACGGCGCTGGCTGGCAATGGCGGTGGCCTGGGCGATCGCGATCGTCGGGTGGCTGTTCGTGTCGCAGATCCCGAACTCCTATGAATCCAAGGCACGCGTGTTCGTGCAGATGCAGTCGATCCTGCCCTCGACCGTCGGCATCACCACCGCCGATCAGCAGAAGGATGTGGACCGGGTTCGCCAGACGCTGACCAGTGCGGTCAATCTCGAGAAGGTCGTGCGCGGCACCGATCTTGCCAACACGGTGCAGACCGATCGCGATGTCGCCGACCGGGTGGCTGGCCTGCAAAAGGCGATCACGATCACCGCGCAGCAGGACAATCTGTTCGAGATCAGCGCCAAGGGTGGCAGCCCGAAAATCACGCGCGCGATCGTGCAGAAATTGATCGATATCTTCGTCGAGGAAAACCTGGCGGGTGATCGCGACGAGACGAGCCAGTCGCTGCGCTTCCTTGATGCGCAGCTCGAACAGCGCCAGAAGCAGTTGCAGGACGCGGAAGCCAAGAAGACCGATTTCCAGAACCGGTATCTGGGATCCTTGCCCGGCACCGGATCGCTGACCGATCGGATGAGCGCCTCGCGCAGTGCGCTGTCGCAGGTCGATGGCGATCTTGCCGCCGCGCAATCGAGCCTGGCCGCCGTGAACGGGCAGATGGCGGGCACCCCGGCGACGGTCGCCGGCGCTGCCGGCACGGTCACGACCGGCCCGGCCCGCGCGCGGCTGGCCGCGATCCAGGGGCAGATCGCCGAGGCGCGGTCGCGCGGCTTCACCGACAATCACCCGGACATGATCGCGCTGAAGAGCCAGCTCGGTGCGGCCACCGCCGCCGCGCGCAGCGAGCCGGTCGGTTCGGGTGGCGCTGGCGGGTCTTCGGCCAATCCGCTTTATCTGTCGCTGCGATCGATGCAGGCCGACAAGCAGGCGCAGGTTGCTGCGCTTACCATGAGGAAGACGCAGCTTCAGGGGGATCTTGATACGATCAATTCGAAGCTGGCGGGCGACCCGGCGGTGGCGGCCGAACAGGGCCAGATCGAGCGCAATTATTCCGTGCTGAAGGATCAGTACGACAAGATGCTGGCGGACCGCGAGGACATCAAGCTGCGCGGGCAGGCGCAGACCCAGACCGATTCGATCAAGTTCAGCGTGATCGATCCACCGAGCGCGCCGCGCGTGCCGAGCGCACCTAACCGCCCGATGCTGCTGACCGGCGTGTTGATTGTCGCGATTTTCGGCGGGATCGGCGCGGCGTTCGCATTCGGGCAGCTCAAGACGACCTTCGCCACCGCCGCGCGGCTGGAACGTGCGACCGGCATGCCGGTGATCGGATCGATCGGCGAAGCGGTGACGGCGGTGCAGATCGCCGCGCGACGCCGCAACCTGATGTATTTCGGCGGGGGCGCAGCCGCGCTCGGTGCCGCGTATGTGGCGCTGCTCGGCGTCGAAATGGTTTCACGGGGGCTCGCGGCGTGACCGAGATGCGTAAAATCAAGCCGTCGCTGCTGGAACGCGCGGCGCAGGTCTACGATTTCGAGGCGCATCTGCGCGCTCGTGACGGTGCCGCGCCGGTTTACGACGAGGTGGATGCGCCGGTTGTACCCCAGGCGACGTCGAAGCCCGTGCCGTTGCAACCTCGCGCGGTTGGTGGCGTCGCGATCGACCGGGCGATGCTCGAGGAGAAGGGCTTGCTCGTGCCCGGTGCGGCGATCGGCGCGCTGGCCGAGGAATTCCGTCAGGTGAAGCGCCAGATGCTGATCACCGCGCGCACCGTGCGCCGGCAGGATGCGGACCGGTCGCGCACGATTCTGATCTGCTCGGCCAATCCGGACGAGGGCAAGACCTATTGCGCGGTCAACCTCGCCATCTCGATGGCGGCGGAACGCGATACCGAAGTGCTGCTGATCGATGCCGATTTCGCCAAGCCGGACGTGATGAACCGGCTGGGCGTGCGCGACAGCGCCGGGCTGCTCGACGCGCTGGGCGATCCGCGCATCGACGTGGAAAGCTGCGTCGTACGCACCGACATTCCGCAACTGAGCCTGTTGCCGGCCGGTACCAAGACGCATCAGGACACCGAATTGCTCGCGAGCGGGCGGACGCGCGAACTGATCGCCGCTTTGCTCGCTGCCGATCCGCGCCGCATCCTGATCTTCGATTCGCCGCCCGCGCTGGCGGCGTCGCCGGCTTCGGTGCTGGCGGGCGAGGTCGGGCAAGTGCTGGTCGTGGTCCGCGCCGATAAGACGGGGGAAAGCGATCTTCGCGAGGCGGTCGGCGAACTCGATGGCTGCGAACAGATCCAGCTGATCCTCAACGCGGTGTCGTTCACGCCCGGCGGTCGCCGCTTCGGCAGCTATTATGCGCAGGACGAATCGAAATGATGCGGACTCCATTCCTCGTGGTCGGGGGTGTCGCGCTCCTCGCCGCCAGCCCGGCGGTGGCGGGCCCGCGAACGTCGATCACCCCCTATATCGAACTGGGGCAGGTCCTGACCGCCAATCTGCAGACCGGCGACGTGCTGACCTATTCCACCGCATCGGCGGGTGTGGATGCGACGATCAGCACGCGCAATGTCGAGGTGCAGCTGAGCTATAATTACCAGCACAATTTTTCCTGGGACAAGAGATACGGCGACGACGATCTGCATTCGGGCCTCGCGCGCGCATCGGTGAAGGTCGCGCCGGGCGTGAGCATCGACGGCGGTGCGCTGGCGACGCGGGCGCGCTCCGATATTCGCGGTGCGGCACCGGCGGTGCTGGCCGGGCGGCAGGACAATGTGACGCAGCTTTATTCGGCCTATGTCGGGCCGAGCGTGGCGACGCATGTCGGGCCGGCGAGCCTGAACGCCAGCTACCGCTTCGGCTATACCAAGGTGGAGGCACCGGGGGCTACCGGCGTGGCACCGGGCAGTCCGCGGCTGGACAATTTCGACGATTCCAAAACGCATCTGGCGACCGCTTCGATCGGGGTGGCATCGGGTCATGGTCTGCCGGTGGGCGTGACGGTGTCGGGCCAGTATGAGCGCGACGATGCCAGCCAGTTGAAGCAAAGGTACGAGGGCAGGTTCGGGCGCGGCGATGTGGTCGTGCCGGTGCTGCCGACGCTCGCGCTGACGGCGGGTGCGGGATACGAGAAGATCAAGGTGTCGCAGAAAGACCCGGTGGTGGACGGCGTGACCGGACAGCCGGTGGTCGATGCCAATGGCCGCTTCGTGACCGACGAGGCGTCGCCGCGCCGGATCGCGTACGAGACGGACGGGCTGATCTACGATGCCGGCCTCGTGTGGAAACCGAGCCCGCGTACGACGCTGCAGGCGCGTGTCGGCAAGCGTTATGGCGGCATGACCTATACCGGATCGCTCAGCTATGCCGCGAGCCGCTCGATCGGCGTCCAGATCGCGGTGTATGACAGCGTCGATACGTTCGGACGCCAGTTGCGCGACGGGATCGCGGCGCTGCCGTCGAGCTTCGTCGACCAGCGCGATGCGTTCAGCCAGCAATTCTCCGGTTGCACGTTCGGGCAGTCGAACAGCGCGGCGGGATCTTGCCTCAACGGCGTGCTGCAATCGATCTCCACCGCCAGCTACCGCGCGCGTGGCGTGGATGCGGTGATCTCGGCCAATCGCGGGCCGCTCAGCTTCGGTGTCGGTGCGGGCTATGCCAACCGCAAGCTCTATGCGCCGGGCGGCGTCGGCTACACGGTCTATGGCGTGACCGACCAGAGCTATTACGGGCAGGCCTATGTGAGCGCGCATCTCGACCGAAATTCCGGGATCAACGGCAATGTCTTCGTCAATTATTACGAGAGCGGGCTGAGCAATGCGCCGGCGGTGTTCTCGACCGGGGCGACGGCGAGCTATTACCGGAACTTCGGTCGGGTCGGGACGACCTTGTCGGCGGGGGTGTACAACTTCAGCCAGGAAGGGTTCGAGGATCAGACCTCGGGCCAGGCTCAGGTCGGGGTTCGCTACAGCTTCTGAGGTGGAGAGCCTCCCCACAGTGAAGGATCGGTTAACCGATTGCGGATAGAGACGATGGTGTAGAGATATCCTACGCCCTTTGAGGTGGTGACGATGTACGACGACCATTATGGCCTGACCGGACGGCCGTTCCAGCTGACGCCCGACCCGCGTTTCTGGTTCGACACGGCCACGCACCGCAAGGCGATGGCCTATCTGGGCTATGGCCTGGCGCAGGGAGAAGGCTTCATCGTCATCACCGGCGACGTGGGCGCGGGCAAGACGACTCTGGTCGGCCATCTGATGGCGACGGTGGACCGCGAGCGGCTGAACATCATCAAGATCGTCTCGACCCAGATCGAGGCCGACGACCTGCTGCGGCTGGTGGCCGGCGGGCTGGAGATCGATGCCGACGGGCTGACCAAGGCGCAATTGCTCACCGCGATCGAACGCGGGCTGCACGCCACGGCGCGGGCCGGGCGGCGGACATTGCTGATCGTGGACGAATCGCAGGCGCTGCCGGTGTCGAGCCTCGAAGAATTGCGCATGCTGTCCAACTTCCAGGCGGGCGGGCATGCGCTGTTGCAGATCTTCCTGCTCGGCCAGCCGGAGTTTCGCGAGCGGCTGCACGGCTCCGATCGGCTGGAGCAGTTGCGCCAGCGCGTGATCGCGATGCATCACCTAGATCCGATGGGGGCCGAGGAGGTCGAGCCTTACATGATCCACCGCCTGTCGCTGGTCGGCTGGCAGGACAATCCGCATTTCACGCCGGACGCGTTCCGCGCGTTGCACGATGCGACGGACGGCGTGCCGCGCCGGCTGAACCAGCTGGCGGGCCGGGTGCTGCTGTATGGCGCGATCGAGCAGTTGCGGACGATCGACCGCGACGTGATCGACACCGTGCTCGCCGACATCGCGAGCGATACGCCGTCGATGGCGCATGCGGTGATCCCGCCGGTGGTGGTTGCCGAGATCGTGCCGGAGGAACCGATCGAGGTCGCTGAGGAAGCGCCTGCGCCGCGCCCGCTGTTCCACACGCCGCCGCCGAGCGAGGTGCGTCCGATCCGGGCGCCGCTTTTCGTGGAACCCGAGCCGGTAGCCGAAACCGACGCCGAAGCCGAAGCTGAACCGGCTGCGCCTGCTGAAGACGCTGCACCGGCCGATCGTATCGCCGCGCTCGAAGCGCGGATCGAGGAGCAGGAGGAGGCGCTGCGCCGCGTGCTGACGCTGCTGGTGGATTGGGTCGAGCATGATCCGCGTGCCGCTGCCGCGCTTTCCGCTGTGGGTGGATGAGCCAGATGCGCCATGCGCTGTCCGTCGATGTCGAGGACTGGTTCCAGGTCGGCGCCTTCGAGAAGGTGATCGACAAAGGGGACTGGGACGGCCTGGAAACGCGCGTCGAGCGCAATACCGATGCCGTGCTGGCGCTGTTCGGCGAGAGCGGGGTCAAAGCGACCTTTTTCACCTTGGGCTGGGTGGCGGAACGCTATCCGCAACTGATCCGCAGGATCGCCGATGCCGGGCATGAGGTTGCGAGCCACGGCTGGGATCACCAGCGCGTGTTCACGATGGATGCGCCGACGTTCCGTGCCGATTTGGCGCGTGCGCGCAAGGTGCTGGAGGATGCCGGCGGGCAGGCGGTGACTGGATATCGCGCGCCGAGCTTCTCGATCGACCAGCGGACGCCCTGGGCGCATGCCGAACTGGCCGAGGCGGGCTATACCTATTCGTCCAGCGTCGCGCCGCTGAAGCACGATCATTACGGCTGGCCGGAAGCGCCGCGTTACGCGTTCAGGCCGCTGAAGGGTTCCGATTTGATCGAGGTGCCGGTGACGGTGGCCGATCTGGCCGGGCGGCGCATGGCGACGGGGGGCGGGTTCTTCCGCCTGTTGCCCTCGGCGTTGATGAACTATGCCGTGGGGCAGGTTTCGGGCGAGGGGCAGCCGGCGGTGTTCTATTTCCACCCGTGGGAGATCGATCCGGGCCAGCCGCGCGTCGCGAATGCGCCGCTGCGATCGAAGCTGCGCCACTACAGCCGCTTGGGCGCGATGGCGGGCAAGTTGCGCGGGCTGATCGGCCGGCACGATTGGGGCCGGATGGATGCGGTGGTCGCCGAGGCGCGGGCTTCGCTGCAATGAACATGATGCTGTTCGGCAAACCGCTGGCGCTGCGCTTCGCCGATCTTGGCGACACGCATGAGCGTGCGCGGATCGATGCCTGGGTGCGGGCGCAGCCTGGGGCGACGCCGTTCCATCTGCCGGCGTGGAGCATCGCGGTGGCGCGGGCGTGCGGGCATACGAGCCATACTTTGATCGCCGAGCGGGCCGATGGCGACATCGCCGGGCTGCTGCCGCTGACCGAGATTTCCTCGCCCTTGTTCGGGCGCGCCTTGGTGTCGAACGGCTTTGCGGTCGATGGCGGCATATTGGCGGGCGAACCGGCGGCGGTGCGGCAATTGGGCGAGGCGGCCTGGGCGCTGGCGCAGGAATTGCGCTGCCCGACGCTGGAACTGCGTGGCGGCCCGGCGGAAGGGCCGGAATGGCTGCGCGACGACAGCATTTATCTGGGGTTCGTGCGCGATCTGGCGAAGGACGACGAGGCGGAACTGCTCGCGATCCCGCGCAAGCAGCGCGCCGAAGTGCGCAAGAGTTTGGGCTTCGATCTCGATGTGAGCATCGGGCGCGATGCGGCGGCGGCGCGGGCGCATTATGCGGTCTATGCCGAATCGGTGCGTAACCTCGGCACGCCGGTATTCCCGGCGCGGCTGTTCCGCGAAGTGCTGGCAGAATTCGGCGACGATGCGGATATCCTGACCGTTCGTGCGAACGGCGTGGCGCAGGCAAGCGTTTTGAGCCTGTATTTCAACGGCACGGTCTATCCCTATTGGGGCGGCGGCACGGCGGCGGCGCGGGGACTGCGCGCCAACGACCGGATGTATTTCGCGCTTATGGGGCATGCGCGCGGCAAGGGCTGCACGCGGTTCGATTTCGGTCGCTCCAAGGCGGGCACCGGGCCGGCGGCGTTCAAGAAGAATTGGGGGTTTGAGGGCGTGCCGCTGGCATATGCCAAGCGCGCCGCGCCGGGCGAGGAACCGCGCGAGATCAACCCGCTCAATCCGCGCTATCAGGCGAAGATCGCGCTGTGGAAGAAGCTGCCCTTGTGGGTGGCGAACACGATAGGACCGCATATCTCGCGCGGCCTGGGCTGAGGCGCGGGCGGATGGGTGGCATCCTGTTCCTGGCGCACCGCGTGCCGTATCCGCCCGATCGCGGCGACAAGATTCGCGGCTTCAACATCCTGAAGTTTCTCGCGGCGCGGCAGCGCGTGCATTTGATCGCGTTCGCCGACGATGCGCGCGACATGAAGGGCAAGAGCGGCCTCGCGAAATATACCGGCAACCGTTCGATCTTCTGGCGGTCCAAATCGCAAGTCGTGGCGGCCGTGCAGGCATTGTTCCGCCGCAAGCCGGTGTCGCTGACCGCGTTCGAGAACCAGTCCCTGCGCGACGCGGTGGATAACCTGCTGGCGCGGCATGCGATCGATACGATCTACGTCTTCTCCAGCCAGATGGCGCAATATCTGCCGGCCAATACCAAGGCGCGGGTCATCATGGATTTCGTCGACATGGATTCGGCGAAGTTCGCCGCTTACGGCAAGGCGCAGCGCGGGCCTATGGCCTGGATGATGCGGCGGGAAGCGCGGTTGCTCGGCGCGTACGAACGCATAGTGGCGAAGCGGGCGACCGCCAGCTTGTTCGTCAGCGAGGTGGAGGCCGCCTTGTTTCGTGACAAGACGGGCGCGGATCGCGTGTTCGCGGTGGAAAACGGGATCGATACCGAATTCTTCGATCCCGCTGCAAAGTTCAGGCGGATGGAAGCGACCGGGCATCTGATCGTGTTTACCGGCCAGATGGATTACCGGCCCAATATCGAGGCGGTGACGTGGTTCGTCGATTCGATCCTGCCGCACGTGCGGGTCGAATTCCCGCAGGCGCGTTTCGCTATCGTCGGCCGTGCGCCGACCGAGGCGGTGAAGGCGCTGGCCGCGCAACCGGGCGTGATCGTGACGGGCGAAGTGCCGGATGTGCGCGGCTGGCTGGCCGCCGCGTCGGTGGTGGTCGCGCCGCTGAAGCTCGCGCGCGGGGTGCAGAACAAGGTGCTGGAAGCGATGGCGATGGCGCGGCCGGTGGTCGCCTCCGCCGCCGCCGCCGAAGGGATCGACCACGGCGATACGATCCGCGTGGGCGAGACGGTGGGGGAGATCGCCGAACAGATCGGCGTGCTGCTGGGCAATCCCGATATCGGTGAAACGCTGGGTATCAAGGCGCGGGCGCAGGTGCGGAAACGCTATAGCTGGGACGCGCGGCTCGCGCCGCTCGATGCTATTATCGGCACGCGCATCAAGGCATCACCGCGAACGCGCGGCCCGGCATGACGATCGCCTTTCCGGCGACCGGCTTTGCGACCGCCCGGTTGAGCGCCCTGTGGCGGCGGCATCTGGTGGTGCTGGGCGGCGTGGTGGCCGTGCTGCTGGTGTTGTTCCGGGGGGATGTCGGCGATCTCGCGCATATCTGGTGGACCAGCACGACGTTCGGGCATTGCCTGTTCATCGGACCCGTCATCGCATGGCTGGTGTGGCAGCGGCGGGCGCAACTGGCGGACCTGACGCCGGTGGCGTGGTGGCCGGGGCTGGCGCTGGTCGCGGTCGGCGGGTTCGGCTGGCTGCTCGGCGACGCGTCCAGCGTCGCGTTCGCGCGGCAGCTCGGGCTGGTGATGATGGTGCAGGGTGCGGTGGTGACGATCCTTGGGCCGAACGTGGCGCGGGGGTTGCTGTTTCCGCTCTGCTATGCCGTGTTCCTGGTGCCGTTTGGGGAGGGGCTTGAGGCGCCGCTGCAGACGATCACCGTCGCGATGACGATGCCGTTGCTGCACCTGTTCGGCGTGCCGGCGGTGGTGGACGGCGTGCTGATCACGATACCTAACGGTTATTTCGAAGTTGCCGAGGCGTGTTCGGGCGCGAAGTTCGTGATCGCGATGATCGCCTATGGCGCGCTGGTCGCCAATGTGTGTTTCGTTTCGTGGCGGCGGCGGGCGATCTTCATGGTCGTGGCGCTGGTCGTGCCGGTGATCGCCAACGGGCTGCGCGCGTTCGGGACGATCTATGCCGCGCATCTCACCTCGGTCGAGCGGGCGACCGGGTTGGACCATATCGTTTACGGCTGGGTGTTCTTCGGGCTGGTGATGGCGGCGGTGATCGCGATCGGCTGGCGTTGGTTCGATCGCGCGCCGGACGATGCGGTGTTCGATCCCGCCGCTTTGCAGTTGGTGCCGAAGTGGCGGATCGATCTGCTGCTGGCGGGCGCGCTGACATTGACGGTGGCGGGGGTGTTCCCGGCCTGGGGCGGGGCGATTGCCGGGCAGGCACAGGTGTTGCCCGATGCGATCAGCCTGCCCGACGTTCCGGGCTGGCAGCGCACGCGGATGAGCGTGCGGGCGGCGTGGTCGCCTTATTATCCCGGGGCGGATCATTTCCTGATCGGGCGCTATAGCGACGGCAAGGGTGCATCGGTCGATCTGGCGATTGCGGTCTATGGCAGCCAGCGCGAGGGCAAGGAACTGGTGTCGTTCGGCACCGGGGTGTTGCGGCAGGATGATGTGTGGGTGCGGGTGGATGATCTGCCCGATCTGGCCGGGGGATCTGCGATGCGCATCACCGCGCCGGGGCCGGTCGAGCGGCTGGTGGCGACCTGGTATGTGGTTGGTGACGTGGTGACTTTGGATGAGAAAGTCGTGAAACTGGAGACGCTGAAGGCGAAGCTGCTCGGCGGGCCGCAGCGTGCGGTGGCGGTGCATGTTTCGGCGGAGGTGATGCCGGGTGTGGATGCGCGGGCGGCGATGGCGCGGTTCGTCGCGGCACTGGGGCCGATCGACCGGCTGGCGGATCGGGCGGCGGGGATGGAACGCTAACATCCGTTCGTGCTGAGCTTGTCGAAGCATCGTTCTTTCTATCTACGGCAGCGAAGAAGAGCCGTCCTTCGACAGGCTCAGGACGAACGGTGGTGTAACCATGTGCGGCATCGCCGGTCTCTATTATCCGCAGACGCCCAAGCCGGTGGATCCGGCGCGAATCCGCGCGATGGCGGATGCGCAGGCGCATCGCGGGCCGGACGGATCGGGCGTGTGGACCGCGCCGGGCGTCGGGTTGGGGCATCGGCGGCTGTCGATCATCGATCTCGCCGGATCGCCGCAGCCGATGGCGAGCGCTGACGGGGCGCTGACCGTTACCTACAATGGCGAGATCTACAATTTCGCCGAACTGCGCGCCGAATTGCAGGCCAAGGGCGCGGTGTTCGTTACGTCGGGCGATACCGAGGTGTTGTTGCATGGCTGGGCGGCATGGGGGCCGGCGATGCTGGAGCGGTTGAACGGGATGTTCGCCTTCGCGCTGCACGATGCGCGCAGGCAATGCCTGTTCCTGGCGCGCGATCGGCTGGGCGTGAAGCCGTTGCATTATGCCGAACTATCGGACGGCGCGGTGGCGTTCGCGTCCGAACTGAAGGGGTTGCTGGCGCATCCTTTGCTGCGGCGCGAGCCGGATATCCGCGCGGTCGAGGATTATATGGCGTTCGGCTATGTGCCGGACGATGCCTGCATCGTGGCGGGTGTGAAGAAGCTGGCGGCGGGGCATGCGCTGTTGATCGAGCGCGGCAAGCCGGTGCCCGTGCCGTCGCGCTGGTGGGGGGTGGATTTCTCCAGGCGGGCGAGCGGATCGGCTAAGGCGCTGGAGGATGAACTCGTTGCGCTGATGCGCGGGGCGGTGCGATCGCGGATGGTGTCCGACGTGCCGCTGGGGGCGTTCCTGTCGGGCGGGGTGGATAGTTCGGCGGTCGTCGCTTTGATGGCGGAGGCTTCGGGGCGGGCGGTGAAGACCTGCACGATCGGCTTCGACGAGGCCGGGCATGACGAGCGATCGTATGCCGCTTTGGTTGCCGAGCGGTTCGCCACCGATCATCGCGAGCGTGTGGTCGCGGCCGACGATTTCGCGCTAATCGATACGTTGGTGGCTGCGTTCGACGAGCCGTTCGCCGATGCCTCCGCGCTCGCCACCTACCGGGTGTGCGAACTGGCGCGCGAGCAGGTGACGGTGGCGCTGTCGGGCGACGGGGCGGATGAAGCGATGGCAGGGTATCGCCGCTACAAGTTCCAGGCGGCGGAGGAGCGGGTGCGCGGGCTGTTGCCGGAGCATCTTCGGACGCGCATGTTCGGGGCGCTGGGGCGGGCGTATCCCAAGGCGGATTGGGCACCTCGCATGTTTCGGGCGAAGACGACCTTGCTGGCGCTCGCCGAGGATGGGGCGGAGGCCTATGCGCAGGCGGTGGGCGTGACGACGCCGGAGGTGCGCGCGGCGTTGTTTTCCGATGCGGCCAGGCGGGCGCTGGGCGGGCACCGGGCCGAGGATCGCTATGTCCGTTCGATGCGCGATGCTCCCGCGCGCGATGCGATCGACCGGGCGCAATATGCCGATTTCCAGCACTGGCTGCCGGGCGATATCCTGACCAAGACCGATCGCACCAGCATGGCGGTCGGGCTGGAGGCGCGCGAGCCGTTGCTGGATTACCGATTGGTGGAATTCGCCGCAGCGCTGCCGGTGTCGATGCGGTTGCGCAGCGGGCAGGGCAAGTGGCTGATGAAGCGATCGATGGAACGCTATCTGCCGAAAGAGGTGCTGTACCGGCCCAAGATGGGGTTCGTGACGCCGGTGAGTGCGTGGTTCCGCGGCGCGCTGGCGGACGAGGCGGGACGGCTGGCGAAGTCACGCGTGCTGGGCGGGATGTTCGATCCCGCCGCGATTGCTAGGCTCGCCGCCGACCATCGCAGCGGGCGGGCGGAGCATGGGCGGACGTTGTGGCAGCTGGTGATGCTGGAGCGGTCGATGGAGCGGTTGTTCGGTTAAATTCCAGTCACCCCGGCGAAGGCCGGGGCCGCTGTGTTCGTGGCGGAACGCGTGCCCCAAATCCGGCGGCCCCGGCCTTCGCCGGGGTGACGGAGGCGTTTCAGAACACTGCCATCGCGGCGTGCAGTGTCAGCGCGATCAGCACCAGGCTGGACAGCAGGAACAGCGCGAAGCGGGTGCTGATCTTGTTGAAGGTCGCCTGCACGATGCTGTGGACGATGCGCAGGCCGACATAGGCCCATGCGAGCGTGGCGTTGAACCCGTTGCCTGTGCCGGTGAACGCGATCACCAGCGCGACGGCGTAGAACAAGGTCGGCTGCTCCATCAGATGCATGTAATTGTGCGCCGGCCATTGCGCCTGATCGGGCACCACGCCGTCGAGCTGGCCGGGCTTGCCGCCGCGGGCTTTGGACAGATCGATCCCGACCTTCTTCATCGCCGGCAGGCGTACGGCGATCATCCACGCCCACATCACCAGCGACCATGCGATCAGGACCACGATCGGCTTCAGAATTTCGCTATGCATTGCCCTTACTCTCCCCTGTTTGGGACGAAGATGCACCACGCGCCACGATGCGGCAACGGATTTGCATGTGGCGGCAACGGTGAGTGGATGACGGATTTGTCATGCGATGATCAGAATATTCACGGGGTTGTCTGAAGCATCATGCGCGCATGGCCGGGACAGGCCGGTTCCAGCAGGAGAAGGTTCCATGAAATTCACTGTCATCGCAGCGCTTGCCGCCGCCACTCTGGCCTTAGCCGGTCCGGCCGACGCCAAGGGATGCCTCAAGGGCGCGGCCGTCGGCGGGGTCGGCGGGCATCTGGCCGGGCATCACGCCGTGCTGGGCGCGGCGGCGGGATGCGCGATCGGGCACCACCGTGCCGCGAAAGCCGCACGGACTGAAAAGACCCAGGCCGCCGCAGCGCGTCACTGAAGCTGAGACATACTTCCGGGTGATGCAGCCGCTCCAAACGAGCTGCATCACCCGTCAGGGGCGGGCCATCGCGCCGTTCATCCAGCGCACGAACAGTTGCGGCCAGAGCGAGCCGGGCAGCGCATCGGGCAGGCCGACGCCGAAACCGTGGCCGCCCTGCTGGAAGATATGGGCCTCGACCGGAACGCGGGCGGCATGGGCGGCGGCGATCAGATCCAGACCGTTGATGACCGGCACGGTGCCGTCATCCTCGGCATGCATGATGAACAAGGGTGGCGTATCGGCGCGCATGTTGCGATCGGTGGCGTAGCGCGCCTCCATCGCCGGCGACGGATTGGGGCCGAGCAGGTTGGGCCGGGAGCCGCCGCGGCTGCGTCCGGGATCCATGTTCGACACCGCATACATCAGCCCACCAAAGCGCGGGCGGGCCGATTCGGCGTCGGCGGCATCGATGGAAGTGTAGACCTTCGCCGCATATTGCGTGACGAGCGAGGCGGCGAGATGGCCGCCAGCGGAGAAGCCGACCACGCCGAGCTTGGCCGGATCGATGCGATAGCGCGCGGCCTGGAAACGGATGAGGCGCATCGCGCGCTGTGCGTCGGCGAGCGGAGTATCGGCCCGATCGCGCCAGCCGTCGCCGGGCAGGCGGTAGTTCAGGACGAAGCAGGTGATGCCGTGTTGCGCGAGAACGCGCGCGACGCTGACGCCTTCATTTTCCAGCGAGACGAAGCCGTAACCGCCGCCGGGCGCGATCAGCACGGCGCGGCCGTCGGGACGGGCAGGCCGGATCACGCCGACGTCCGGCGACGACGTGCCGCGCATCCAGATGTCGCCGCGCTGGGTGAATTCCGGCGACGGGCGTGGCATCCGGGCCGGGGCACCGGGCGGCAGGCCGGGCCAGAGTTTGAAGCTTTCGAGCGGCGGCCAGATCGGCGCGACCGGTCGTCCTTGCGCGGCGCGCGCGAGGGAAGGGACCGCCGCAGCCCCGAGGCCGAGGCCCAGAAGCGCGCGGCGGTCGGTTGTCATCAATCGAAGCTCGCGCCCCAGCGGCGCTTGGTGCGGTCCTTCCACAGGCCGCGATGATAGGCGTCCGACGCCAGCAGCGGCATGACCGAACCGGCTTCGGCGAAGACCATCTGTTCGATGCCGGTGTTCACCTTGCCCCAGCTCGCCGCTTCCTGCAGCGTGGACGAGGAGCAGGCACCGTCGCGCACGTCGGCGACGGTGATCTGCACGGCGTATTTATGAACCTGCACGTCGTCATGACCGAGGATTTCCGCGCAGACGACGGTGTCCTGGATGAAGTTCTTCGGCACGCCACCGCCGATCATCAGCAGGCCGGTGGTGCCGGCCTTGATCTTGATGTCGGTGAGTTCGCGGAAGTCGGCGATGGCGTCGAGCACCATGTACGGCTGCCCCGCCTTGGCGCGATCGACCTGATGCTTGACGAGGCCGAAGCCGGCCGAGCTGTCCACGAATGCCGGGCAGAAGATCGGCACGTCATGCTCGTAGGCGAGCTTGACGAGGCTGTTGTCCTTCTTGCCGTGCTCGACCAGATACTTGCCCATCTCGCGGATGAATTCGCGGCTGGAATAAGGGCGCGGTTCGAGCGTTTCGGCGATCTCGAAGATCGTGTGATCGACGTGCTGGAGTTGCTCCTCGTCGATATACGTATCGTAGATGCGGTCGATCAGCAGCGAGCGCAGCGTATCGTCGTCCGGCACTTCGAGCGCCTGATAATGTTTGTGGCCGAGGCCTTCGAAGAAATCCATGTCCACGATCGTCGCGCCGGTGGCGACGACGCCGTCGATCATGTTGTTGCGCAGCAGTTCCGCATAGAGGTCCATGCAGCCGCCGGCGCTGGTCGAACCGGCGATGACGAGGAAGATCGAGCAATCGGGATCGGCGAGCATCTGGTTGTAGATGTCGGTCGCGCGGCCGAGATCGCGGCTGGTGAAGCTCATCTTCTTCATCGCATCGACGATCGGGCGGGCGTCGAACTTGGTGATGTCGATATGTTCGACGGTGGTCGAGAGAAGCTCGGCCTTGCGGTTGGTGTTCAGGGGTTCGGTCATGATCTATCCTTATCCCCCTCCCGCTTGCGGGAGGGGCTAGGGGTGGGCTCGCGCTTACCGCGAGCGTTTTGCGTGGAGGTGAGCGCGAGCCCACCCCCGACCCCTCCCGCAAGCGGGAGGGGGGAAGAAGGCGAATGCGCTTATGCTGTTACAGCGTGACGACGTTCGAGGCGACCTGTTCGTCGGCCTCGAGGTACAGCGAGGCCATCGGCTCGTCGTCCATGATCACCGTTTCGTCCGAGCCGAAGCCGTTGAACGCGGTGCGCATGGCGCAGCCGTAGGCGCCGAGCATGCCGATCTCGATATAGTCGCCGGCCTGGGCATCGGCGGGCAGCATGAACGGGCCGGCCATGTGATCCATATCGTCACAGGTCGGGCCGTAGAAGCTAAACGCCATATCCTTGGCGCGGCTGTCGGGCTCGCGGAGCAATTGCACCGGGAAGCGCCAGCCGACATGCGCGGCATCGAACAATGCGCCGTATGCGCCGTCGTTGATGTAGAGTTCGTCGCCACGACGACGCTCCACGCGGACGACCAAAGAGCTGTATTCGGCGCACAAGGCACGGCCCGGTTCGGCCCAGAGTTCGGACGAATAGCTGACCGGCAGCGATTCGAACGCACGGTGGATCGTCTCGAAATAGCGCTCCAGCGGGGGCGGCTCCATGCCGGGATAGCTGGACGGGAAACCGCCGCCGACGTCGATCACGTCGACCGTGACCGCCGCATCGACGATCGCCGCGCGGACGCGTTCGAGCGCGTTGGCATAGGCCTCCGGCGTCATCGCCTGCGACCCGACATGGAAGCAGATGCCGAGCGCATCGGCCGCCTGACGGGCACGGAACAGCAATTCCTTCGTTTCGCCCGGTGCGGCGCCGAATTTCGATGCGAGGCTGAGCTTCGAATGTTCCGACGACACGCGCAGCCGGACGCAGAGGGTCAGGTCCGTCGCGTTCTTCGTCGCGAGCAGGATCTTGTCCAGCTCTTCCAGCGAATCGAGACTGAAGGTGCGACAGCCGTGCGTGAAATACGCCTCGGCGATCGCCTCCGATGCCTTGACCGGGTGCATGAAGCAAAGCGTTGCTTCGGGCAGCAGGCGCGCGACCAGGCGCACCTCGGCGATCGAGGCGACGTCGTAATGCGTGATGCCGCTATCCCACAGGACCTGGATCAGGTCCGGCGAGGGATTCGCCTTCACGGCATAGAGCGACCGGCCCGGAAACTTCTCGACGAAGAAGCGGGCGGCGCGCGCAGCGGCGTGCGGGCGGATCAGCGTGACCGGCTGGACCGGTCGTGACTTAGCGATGTCAGCTGCGGTGATCGCAGTCGGACGGGTGGTCGCTAACCCCAGCGTGTTATGATGCTTGTGCAATTCAAGGGACCTCCAATGTCCGTAGACAAGTTCACGAAACACTGCCTTGCGGTTGGAAGTCCCATGGGGCAGCGGAAGGGCGAAATAGGATCGTGTTTCGGCGATGTAAAGCGGTATTGGACCCGTCTCGATTGATCGGAGACGAATTGTGACGTTTGTGCGACAGCCTACCCGAGCCGGCGTCCGCGATGCGGCGGCGAAGATCGCTTCGGTGGTGCCCCCGTCGCCGCTGTTCGTCGCGGAAATCCGTGGAAGTTCAATCGCTTTCAAATGCGAATGCCTGCAACCGATGGGCGCGTTCAAGCTGCGCGGGGCGTGGCACCGGCTGACGGCGATCGACCCGGAAATGCGCGGGCGCGGCGTCGTGGCGTTCTCCAGCGGCAATCATGCGCAGGGAATCGCCTGGGCAGCGAAGCGCCTCGGCATGCCGGCGACGGTGGTGATGCCGGCGGACGCGCCGAAATCGAAGCGCGAGGGCACGCTGGCGCTGGGGGCGGAGATCGTTTCGTACGACCGGCACAGCGAGAGTCGCGAGCAGATCGCCGGGCGGCTGGCCGAGGCGCGGGGCGCGGTTCTGGTGCCGAGCTTCGACGATCCGTGGGTGATCGAGGGGCAGGGCAGCACGGGCATAGAGGCGGCGGCGCAGATGGAGGCGCAGGGGCTGGGCCCAGCGGTACAGGTGGTGGTGCCGTGCGGCGGCGGCGGGCTGGCGGCGGGCATCGCGCTCGGCCTGCCGGATGCGATGATGACGGTGGTGGAGCCGGAGGGCTGGGACGATATGCGCCGGTCGCTGGAGGCGGGGTGGATCGAGGAGGTCGGGGCGGATGCTCCGGCGACGGCATGCGATGCGTTGCAGACGAAGCGGGTGTCGGACCTGACGTTCGACGTGCTGTCGCGCCGGGGCGTGCGCGGGGTGGCGGTTAGCGAGTTCGAGATCCGGGTCGCGCAGCGTTGGGCGGCGGAGCAGTTGCGGCTGGTGGTGGAGCCGGGCGGCGCGGTGGCGCTGGCGGCTTTGCTGGCGGGCAAGGTGGAGGCGACGGCGGGGACTTTGGTGATCCTGTCGGGCGGGAATGTGGACCGGGAGAATTATGGGCGGGTGTTGGCGGGAGGGGATTGATCCTCTGGCCCCGGTTTTTCCTCAATCCTTTCATCTCCGTTCGATTCGAGCGAAGTCGAGAAACTTTGCGCAGCGCCAAGACCTGTTTCTCGACTTCGCTCGAAACGAACGGGTAAAGGGGGCGCTATGAATACCGAAACCTTGACCGGCATTGGTGCCGCAGCGCCGGCCATTGCGATGCTCGGGATGTTCGCCTGCGTGGCGGGCGGCATCTATCTGATCGCGACGAAGCGGGATCGGAAAAAGGGCGTGTTGCTGCTGGTGATGTCGGTGGTCTTGCTGGGCAACGTGCTGGTTTGGACGCTGTAGTTCGCGGCGAAATCTGGGCGAAGTTCACACAAGGTCACACCGTATGAGGCAGTGCGTCGCGAGGCGCGGAGGTGGTGTTCGCAGCGATGTGAAAGAGCGAGGCTGCTTATACTCGGACCGGCGCTTGTAGGACAGGGCTGTTCGGACCAGCCTTTCTGCCGCCCTGCCGTTGAAGCGAGCTTTTAGAAAGAGGAAGCGGGATCCCGGGTCTAGCCCGGGATGACGGTGGGGTACATTTTGCGGGGCGGGCATGGGCGAAGCCCATGCCGTCGGCCGGTGCGAGGGCACCGCCGGCCGGGCTCGACATCGCGGGCGCGGATTAGCGCAGCTAATCCGCTGCTCCCAATTCACCTGATGGGTGAATTGGGGTCGAGCCGCATATCCAGATACTTGTCCACGCTGCCCATCAGCTCGGGCATCTCATGCTCGAAAAAATGGTTCGCCTTGGGGATCGTGTCGTGGTGGATCGTGATGTGCTTCTGCGTGCGCAGCTTGTCGACCAGCTTCTGGGTGGCGAGCGGCGGGGAGACTTCGTCATTCTCGCCCTGAATCATGATGCCGCTGGCCGGGCAGGGGGCGAGGAAGGTGAAGTCGTACATGTTGGCCGGCGGCGCGACCGAGATGAAGCCGCGGATTTCCGGGCGGCGCATCAACAGCTGCATGCCGATCCACGCGCCGAAGCTGAAGCCGGCGATCCAGGTGGTCGAGGCTTCGGGGTGGAAGCTCTGCACCCAGTCGAGCGCGCTGGCCGCATCGCTCAGTTCGCCGATGCCGTTGTCGAACGTGCCCTGGCTCTTGCCGACACCGCGGAAGTTGAAGCGCAGGGTCGCGAAGCCGCGGCGCTGGAAGGTCTTGTAGAGCTGTTGCACGATCGCGTTGTTCATTGTGCCGCCGGCGGTCGGGTGCGGATGCAGGATCATCGCGACGGGTGCGCGCGGGCGCGGGCCGGGGGAGAAACGGCCTTCGAGACGGCCTTCGGGACCGGGGAAAATGACTTCTGGCATGGGAACCTGACCAATCTGGACGCGCAGCTTGGGCGCTGGAATGTGCGCGCTATATAAGAGACGCGCACCTTTTCGCAATTGGAACGACTCCTGACCGTCAACATGCCTGAACGCATCTATCTGGATCATGCCGCGACCACCGCGATGCTTCCGTGCGCGATCGATGCCGTGGCGGCGGGAATGCGGCGCTGGGCCAACCCGTCTTCGCCGCACGCCGAGGGGCGCGCGGCCAAGGCGGCGCTGGAGCAGGCGCGGTCGGCGGTGGCCGCTGCCTATGGATGGGCGGGCGAGACGTTGTTCACCAGCGGGGCGAGTGAATCGCTGGCCATCGCGACTCACCGGGCGGACGTTTCCGTGCGGATCATCACTGCGGTCGAGCATGATGCGGTGATGCGTTGGGCCACGCCGGAAACGATCGTGCTGCCGGTGGGGTCGGACGGCGTGCTGGCGCCGGAGGCGTTGGAGCGCGCCTTGTTGGCGGAGGGCCGTGCGCTGGTGACGGTGCAATGGGCCAACAGCGAGACGGGCCTGCGCCAGCCGATCGCGGAGATCGCGCGGGTGGTGCATGACGGGGGCGGGTTGCTGCTGGTCGATGCGGCGCAGATGCCTGCCGGAGTCGATCTGGACGTGGCCGAGCATGCCGATTTCGTGGCGTTGTCGGCGCACAAGCGTGGCGGGCCGCCGGGTGTCGGGGCGTTGCTGGTGCGCGATCTGGGCACGCTGGCGCCGACCGGGGGGCAGGAGCGCGGTTACCGTCCGGGGACGGAGAATCTGCCTGCCGTGCTGGGCTATGCTGCGGCGTTGGCCGAGCCGGAGCCTGTCGAAGAATATGCGCGTTTGCGGGCGATGCTGAACGATTCGGTGACGCGATCGGGGGGTGAGGTGATTGCGGGCGGGTCCGTGCGGCATCCGGCGATCGGGGCGTATCGCATGCCCGGCGTGCCGAGCTTCGTGCAGTTGATCGATTTCGATGCGGCCGGGTTCGCGGTGTCGGCGGGGAGTGCGTGCGCCTCGGGCAGCATGAAGCCGAGCCATGTGCTGGCGGCGATCGGCCTACCGGAAGCGGCGGGGCGCGAGGTGGTGCGCGCGAGTTTCGGGCGGTCGACGAGCGAGGCGGATGTGCGGGCGTTCATCGCCACGTGGCGCGGCGTGGCGCGATCGAAGCAGCGGTTCGTGGCGTGATCTATCTGGATTATCAGGCGACCACGCCGCTGGCACCCGAGGCGTTCGAGGCGATGCTGCCGTGGCTGCGCGACGATTTCGTCAATCCGCATTCGTCGCATGCGGCGGGGCGGCGGGCGAAGGCGGCGGTGGAGGTGGCACGGGAGCAGGTGGCGGCGTTGCTGCCCGAACGCGGGCGGGTGAGTTTTACTAGTGGGGCGACCGAGGCGCTGAACTGGGCGCTTAAGGGTGTCGGCTCTGGGCGGATCGTGACGCTGGCGACCGAGCATGCCGCAGTGCTGGATACGGTCGAGGCGCTGGCGCGGGGCGGGCGCGAGGTGGTCGTGCTGCCGGTCGGGGCGGATGGGCTGGTCGATCTGGGGTTGGCGCGGGCGGCGATTCAGCCGGGGACGGCTCTGGTCGCGGCGATGCTGGTCAATAACGAGATTGGGGTGGTCCAGCCGGTCGCCGAACTGGCGGAGATGGCGCACGCGGCGGGCGCGCTGATGCTGTGCGATGCGGTGCAGGGGTTCGGGCGGGTTGTAATTCCCGACGGGTGCGATCTGGTCGCGGTGTCTGCGCACAAGGTGCATGGGCCGAAGGGGATCGGGGCGCTCTGGGTGCGAGACGGGCTTGCGCTGGAGCCGCTGATGCATGGCGGCGGGCAGGAGGCCGGTGGGCGATCAGGGACTTTGTCGCCGGCATTGTGTGTGGGGTTTGGCGTGGCGGCGCGGTTGATGGGGGAGTTGCGGGCGGCGGATGCGGGGCATGTCGATGCGTTGTGGGAATTGGCTTTGGCCCAGCTCGACTTACTTGCTCCCCTCCCTGGAAGGGAGGGGTTGGGGGTGGGTTCCTATCGAGGGAATGTTGCGCCAGCCCCATACCGACCCACCCCCGGCCCCTCCCTTCCAGGGAGGGGAGTAGAAAGGTGGCACCTCAATGGCTCCGCCGCCGCTCGCTACTACGGCAATCTCAACATCCGTCGCGATGGCCTCGACGTGGCGCGCCTCATGTCGGACCTGCGCGATATCGCATTCTCCGCCGGGTCGGCGTGCGCGAGTGGATCGGGGCGGTCGAGCCATGTGTTGCGGGGCATCGGGCTTACCGAGACGCAGGCGCGGGCGAGTGTTCGGATCGGGTTCGGTCGCTATACGACCGAGGCAGAATTGATCGAGGCGATCGAGCGGATCGTTGCCGCCGCCGATGCTCAGCGGATTGCCGCGTGATGCTGGTGCGATTCGTTGGGACGGACGGCGCGGTGCGTGAGGTGCAGGGCGTTCCGGGCGACCGGTTGCTCGATCTCGCGCAGGCAGACGGGCAGCCGCTGGAGGGGACGTGCGAGGGGCAGATGGCGTGTTCGACGTGCCACGTGATCGTCGCGGCGGAGGATTTCGCGCGGCTGCCCAAAGCGAGCGAAGATGAGGAGGATATGCTCGATCTTGCGATGGGCGCGACGCGGACGAGCCGGCTTGCCTGCCAGATCTGGCTCGATGCGGATTGGCCCGAACTGACGGTACGGATTCCGGGCGAAGCGCGGAACATGAGCGGACGGTAATGGTTTCGCTCCCGTGCCGAAGAGGCATGGAGGAGATAAGACATGAAGATTTTGGGATTGATCGCTGCCGGGTTGCTCGGCGCCGTGACGTTGGCGCCGGCCTCGGCGAGCGCCGCTCCGGTCGCAGCGGGTTCCGCTACGCTGATGGTGGCCGGTGTCGTGGTCGCGCCGCAGGCGGTCGTCGTGCGCGAGCGGACCACGGTGCGTCGCGGGCCGGGCTATCGCGGTGGCAATCGCTGGGCGAACCGACGCGTGTGCACCAATCGCTGGCGCGGCAACCGCAAGATCCGCACCTGCCGTTCGGTGCGCTATCGCCGCTGATCTGCGCTATTGATCGCACCGCCCGACTTCCCTATCTGAGCCGCGGAAGTCGGGCGGACGTGGTCGTCGCCAACCTGGTCAGATCCGGAAGGAAGCAGCCACAACGATTTCGCCACGGGTCGTTCCGGCTTCCACCGCGAACCGCAGCAATGCTGCGGTGAGCGCGGCCGGCGGGGCTACAAGCCCCGTCCGACGGCGCGGCTTTGCCGCGGCGCGCTCTTCATTCCGACGTCGTAGAAGAAGAAGCGGGATCCCGGATCAAGTCCGGGATGACGGTTTTGGTTGGGGTGAGCGCAAAAACCTTTTCCTTACATCGCGCGTCATCCGCCCCTAGATAGTCGGCGATGTCCGAATCCCCCGATCTTCCGTCATTCGACTTGGGCGAACCCGCGCAGCCGCAAAAGCCGGAGGCGTACCGGGTGCTGGCGCGCAAATACCGGCCGCAGACCTTTGCCGAGCTGATCGGGCAGGATGCGATGGTCACGACGCTGGGGAACGCCATCAAGCGTGGGCGGTTGGCGCATGCCTTCCTGCTGACCGGCGTGCGCGGGGTGGGCAAGACCAGCACCGCGCGGCTGATCGCAAAGGCGCTGAACTGTATCGGGCCGGACGGTGAGGGCGGGCCGACGATCGATCCTTGCGGGACGTGCGAGCCATGCCGGGCGATCGCCGAGGGGCGGCACATCGACGTGATCGAGATGGACGCCGCGAGCCATACCGGCGTGGACGACGTGCGCGAGATTATCGATGCGTCGCGGTATTCGGCGGTTTCGGCGCGGTTCAAGATCTACATCATCGACGAAGTCCACATGTTGTCGAAGAACGCGTTCAACGCGCTGCTGAAGACGCTGGAGGAACCGCCCGCGCATGTGAAGTTTCTGTTCGCGACGACGGAAGTGAACAAGGTGCCGGTGACGGTGCTGTCGCGCTGCCAGCGGTTCGATTTGCGGCGCATCTCGGCGGAGCAGTTGGCGGCGCATTTCGCGTTCGTGTCGGCGGCGGAGCAGGTCGAGGCGGAGCCGGAGGCGCTGGCGATGATCGCGCGGGCGGCGGAAGGCTCGGCGCGCGACGGGCTGTCGATCCTCGATCAGGCGATCGCTCATGCGGGGATCGAGGGCGGTGGCGTGAAGGCGGCGGCGGTGCGCGATATGCTGGGCCTGTCGGATCGCGGTGCGGTGCGCGACCTGCTCGGGCTGCTGCTGGCGGGTGATGGACTGGGCGCGCTGGCGGCGCTGCGGCGGCAATACGATCTCGGCGTCGATCCGCAGGCGGTGCTGCGCGCGCTGCTGGAGACGGTGCATGGTGTGACGCTCGTGAAGCTCGGTACGCCGCCCGAATCGGGGCAGGCGCATGAGGAGCGCGCGGCGCAGGAGGGCTGGGCGAGCGCCCTGTCCTTCGCGGCGTTGCACCGGCTGTGGCAATTGCTGCTGAAGGGACATGACGAGGTCGCGCGGGCGGCGTTGCCGATCGAGGCGTGCGAGATGGCGTTGCTGCGCGTTGTCCATGCCTCGCAATTGCCCGATCCGGGTGAGCTGGCGCGCCAATTGGCGGCGGGCGGGCCGGTGACGATGGCTGCTGCGCCTTCTGCGCCAGCCGCGCAGGGCGCCGCGCCGGTCGAAGCGGCTCTTCCGGATACGATCGAGGGCATCATCGCGGTGCTGGAGACGGCGGGCGAATATGGCCTGGCGGTGAAGCTGGAGCGCAGTGCGAGCGTGATCGAGATCGCGCCGCCGGAAATGGTGCTGAGTTCGCTCCGGCCGCTGCCCGCCGATATGGTGCGCGACCTGATGGTCGAGCTGAAGCGCTGCACCGGGCGGGCGTGGAAGGTGACGACGGATGATGCCCCCGGCGCGCCGACGATCCGCGAGCGGCATCTTGAATCTAAAGAGGCGGTCCGGGCGGAAATTCTCGAAAGCCCGGTGGTCAAGGCGGCGTTCGAGGCGTTTCCCGATGCGGTGCTGCCCGAGGATGAACTGGACCGGCTGATTGCCGCCAAGAGGAGCGAACAGAAGTGAAGAGCATCGAAGACATCATGGCGATGGCGCAGAACGTGCAGAATGAACTTACCAAGGCGCAGGCCAATCTCGACACGATCGAGGTCGAGGGCGCGTCCGGCGGCGGACTGGTGAAGGTGAAGGCGTCGGCCAAGGGGCGGATCATCGGCATCGCGATCGACGATTCGCTGATCGTCGCATCCGAGAAGCAGATGCTGGAGGATTTGATCGTCGCGGCATTCAACGATGCGCGGGCGAAGGCCGATACGGCGTCGAACGACGAGATGGGCAAGCTGACCAGCGGGATGCCGTTGCCGCCGGGGTTTAAGCTGCCGTTTTAAGGTCTTGGTATCTTTTGAGATAATCCCCGTCATCCTTGCGCAGGCGAAGGGCCTTTTTTGTCCAGAGCGCGATGACAATAAAATGAACCGTTCGTGCTGAGCCTGTCGAAGCACGTGTTCCACAATCACCCACTGCGTTTGGGACACGTCCTTCGACAAGCTCAGGACGAACGGAGAGGGGGCAAGGCAGCGGGATCCCGGATCAAGTCCGGGATGACGGATTGGCAGGGTGGCGCGCTTATTCCGGTCTTGGCTTCCCGGCGGGCCAGGCGGAGAGGTCGATGACGCACATCGCGCCGAAGCGGGCGTGCGGGCCGCACCAGATGCCGGCGAAGCGCAATTCGGGTGACAGGAGCGTGCGGCGGTGGCCTCGGCCAGGAATGCCGTCGTCGATGACCAGTTGCCGCACGATCGCCTCGGCGCTGTCGAAGCCGTAGCTGACCGCTTCCACCACATATATGTCGCCGCCCTGCGCCTTGACGCGTTCTCCGGGCGAGAAGCCGCGTGCGGTGCGATGGCCGATCGCGCCGGTTTCGGCTTGTTCGTCCGCGAGGGTGCGGGCGGCGGTTTCCAGTATCGAGCCGGGGGCGAGCTGGGCGACCGGTGCCTGCCGGTTCAGCGCGGCGATCGCTTCGTTCACCGCTGGCGCGCCGTCGATCGAACGGCGGGTCAGCGCCTCGCCGGGTAGCGTGTAGGTTCGCGAATCGGGTGTGCCGAACAGGCGGCGATAGGATTGCAGGCTGGCGGCGTATCCGGCCGGATCGGTGCGCAGGCGGTTGAGTTCGGCCAACACCTCTTCTGTGCCGGGATAGCCGGGCGCTGAGGCGGTGAGCAGCGCCAGCATGATGGCGAGCAGCGGAGAGCGGAGCGCGTGCATCCTTATCTCAGGCAGGCGTCCAGCCCGTCGTTGCGGACCACGCCGACGCGGCGGGTGATGGCGTTGCCGTGGCGGCGGGTGAAGCCTTGCGGGGCGATGGCGGCGCGCTTTTTCGGCAGGGGTAGGATTGCGGCGATGCGGCCGGCCTCGGAGGGGGATAGAGTGCCCGCGCCATGGCCGAAATAGCGGATCGACCCGGCCTCGACGCCGTAGGTGCCGATGCCGGTTTCGGCGACGTTGAGATAGACCTCCATGATGCGGCGCTTGCCCCACAGGGTTTCGATCAGGACGGTGAAATACGCCTCCAAAGCCTTGCGGGCATAGCCGCCACCCTGGATCAGGAAGACGTTCTTCGCGGTCTGCTGGCTGATCGTGGATCCACCGCGCACGCGCCCGCCCTTGGCGTTGCGATAGGCGGCGTTGGCGATGGCGGTGAAATCGAAGCCGTGATGCCGGCAGAAGCGCGCATCCTCCCCGGCGATCGCGGCGCGCGGCATGTTCGGGTCGATCTGCGACAGCGGCTTCCATTCCTTGGTGACGCCGTTGCCGCCGATCAGGTCGCCGATCATCGTGAAGGTGATCGGTGGCGGCACGAAGCGGAACAGGAGAACCAGCAGGATCGAGCCGAGCAGGAACCAGAGCAGGCCCTTGACGATCCAGCCGGTGATGCGTCGGACGAGCGGGCGGCGGGGCTTGAGTGGGCGTGCGGTGGATCGGCTGCGGAGGGTGGCGTCGCTCATGACGTCTAGGTGCCGGATTGGAATGCGCGAGGGAAGGGTTTTGAGGTGGGGCGGCGGGGGCGATTATGGGTGTCGCTACTCCACAATGCCTTCACCTCCGATTTGAACAATGCCCACACGCCTTGATGTTCCCCAGCGGAGGCCGGGGCCCAGTCGTGAAACGGTCGTTGGCACGCCCCTTCCTTCGTTACATCGACCTTCCCGACTGGACCCCGGCCTTCGCCGGGGAACGAGATGTCCGGGAGGTCATACGCTACTGATCACCCCAGCGCAGGCTGCGGTCTTTGTGGGGCGGGTGCTGTGCCTGCCCCATAGAGATCCCAGCCTGCGCTGGGATGACGACGGTTTGATGGGGGGAGGGGTGTGCTTACACCGCCGCCAGCAAACGCCGATCGCCGGCCAGGCGCATCATCGCCTTTTGCAGCTTTTCGAACGCGCGGACTTCGATCTGGCGGACGCGTTCGCGCGATACGCCGTAGACTTGCGATAGTTCTTCCAGCGTCTTGGGGTCGTCGGTCAGGCGGCGTTCGGTCAGGATGTGCTGCTCGCGCTCGTTGAGGTCGTCCATCGCGCTGGTCAGCATTTCGTGGCGGACATCGGCTTCCTGCGCCTCTGCCACGACCGTGTCCTGCAGGGGAGCGTCATCCTGCAGCCAATCCTGCCACTGGCCGTCGCCATCCTCACGCATCGGCACGTTGAGCGAGGTGTCCCCGCCCATCGCCATGCGGCGGTTCATGCTGGTCACTTCCGCCTCGGTGACGCCGAGATCGGTGGCGATCTTGGTGAGATGCTCCGGCGACAGATCGCCGTCCTCGAACGCGTCGAGCTTCGACTTCATGCGGCGCAGGTTGAAGAACAATTTCTTCTGCGCGGCGGTGGTGCCCATCTTCACAAGGCTCCACGAGCGCAGGATATATTCCTGGATCGAGGCGCGGATCCACCACATCGCATAGGTGGCGAGGCGGAAGCCGCGATCGGCCTCGAACTTCTTCACGCCTTGCATCAGGCCGATATTGCCTTCGGAGATCAGTTCGGACGTCGGCAGGCCATAGCCGCGATAGCCCATCGCGATCTTCGCCACGAGGCGGAGGTGCGAGGTGACGAGCTGCGCCGCCGCATCCGTGTCGCCATGTTCCTCGAAGCGCTTGGCGAGCATATATTCCTGCTCGGGCGCGAGGATGGGGAATTTCTTGATTTCCGACAGATAGCGGTTGAGGCTTGCCTCGCCGCCAAGAGCGGGGACCGTGGCTGGCACGTTGCTTTTAGCCATGACTTGATCTCCCTTTGAACTGGGTATGCCGCATTGCAGCGAAACCCGATAGCTATACGTTAAGATGGCTGAACAGTTCCTGCATGTCGGCAGGCATTTCGCTTTCGAACGCCAAAGCTTCGCTTCTAATAGGGTGGATGAACCCCAAAAGGGCGGCGTGCAACGCCTGGCGACGGAAATTCAGGGTTTCCAAAAGCGGACGATGGCCTTGCTTTGTTCTACCGTAGACCGGGTCGCCGAGCAAGGGGTGGCCGATCGATGTCATGTGCACGCGCACCTGATGCGTGCGGCCGGTTTCGAGCCGGCATTCGACCAGGGCGGCGTTCCTGAGCGGGGTGACGGTGCGATAATGCGTCACCGCGCGTTTGCCGCCCTGGACGATCGCGACCTTCTTACGATCGGTCGAGGAGCGGGCGAGGGGAGCGTCGATCTTGCCCTCCAGCGGCATCGGACGGCCCTGCACGATCGCCTTGTAGCGCCGGTCGATGCTGTGATCGTGGAACTGTCGGGCGAGGCCTTCATGCGCGCGATCGGTCTTGGCGGCGACCATCAGGCCGGACGTGTCCTTGTCGATGCGGTGGACGATGCCGGGCCGCGCGACGCCGCCGATGCCCGACAGGCTGCCGCCGCAATGGTGGAGCAGCGCGTTGACCAAAGTGCCGTCGAGATTGCCGGCGGCGGGATGGACAACGAGACCGGCCTGCTTGTCGATGACGATCAGATGCTCGTCCTCGTAGACGATGGTCAGCGCGATATCCTGCGGCACGTTATGGGCCGGCGTCGGATCGGGCACCGCGACATTGAACATCGCCCCTGCCGCGGCCTTGCGCGAGGGATCGCGGGCCAGCGTGCCGGAGGGCTCGCTGACCGCGCCGCCGTTGATGAGCACTTTCAGGCGTTCGCGTGACAGGGTTGGCACCGCGTCGGCCAGCGCACGATCGAGACGCCAGCCGTCGGCTGTGTCGGAGATCGTTGCGGCGATGATGGAAACCCCCCGGCTCATGGCTTAGGATGTGGTCATGGTGTTGGAGATTTCAAGCACTCTGGTGGCGAGACTGCTAGACGAAGCGGCGGCGTCTCCCGGGGTGGAGGTGTGCGGGTTGCTGTTTGGGACGGGCGGGCGGATCGCGGGGTTGCAAAGTTGCCGCAATGTCGCTGCCGATCCCGCGACGGCGTTCGAGATCGATCCGGCCCAACTGATCGCGGCGCACCGGGCGGCGCGGGCGGGTGGCCCGCAGGTCGTCGGTTGTTATCATTCTCATCCGTCTGGGACGACCTTGCCTTCGGAACGTGATGCCCGGGCGGCCGTGGCGGACGGATCGATCTGGATCATCGTGGCCGGGCACGATGTCGGGTGTTGGCGCGCGGTGGTGGACGGGGCGGTGCATGGCCGCTTCGAGGCTGTTGCGATCCCGAGTTCTCCGTCGTCATCCTGACGAATGTCAGGATCCATCGTGCCACATAGGCGATCGTCAAGGTGGAGAAATGGATCCTGACCTTCGTCAGGATGACGGCAATAAGATGACGGATGTGAGGGCCATACCGGCCCGGCATGGGTTGCGCATGTGGCACGGCATCGCCAGAGAAGTGATGACGTCTATTACCTATCGGACCTTATCCATGACCATCAGCCCGGTCGATTTCGCCAGCCTGCTCTGTTCGCGACTGTGCCACGACCTGCTTTCGCCCGTCGGTGCGCTCAACAACGGGCTGGAACTGCTGGCCGACGAGCATGATCCCGAGATGCGCCAGCGTTGCCTGGAACTGCTGAACGAAAGCGCGCGGGCGTCGGCGAACAAGCTGAAATTCTTCCGGCTGGCGTTCGGCGCGGCGGGCGGGTTCGGCGAGATGGTGGATTCGCGCGAGGCGCGGGCGGCGATCGAGGGATTGTTCGGCGACAATCACCGCGTGAAACTCGGCTGGCTGATCGAGGACAGCACATTACCCAAGCCGGCGATCAAGGTTCTGCTCAACCTGGCGCTGATCGCGGGCGATGCGCTGATCCGGGGCGGGCAGCTGGATGTCGGCGCGGAGAGCGTGGACGGCGCAGTGGAGATCGTGGTGCGCGCGGATGGACCGCGCATCGTGCTGGACCAGGAAATGCGCGGCGCGCTGACCGGGGCGGACCCCGATGCGGTGATCACGCCGCGTGCGGCGGCGGCGTATCTGGTCCATGCCCTGGTGAAAGAGGGCGGCGGGCAGGTGCAGGTGTCCGATCCGGAGGAGCCGGTGTTGCTGTTCGGGGCGTCGTTCAAGGCCGGGTGACGGCCAACCTAACCGCTCCTTAACCAATCATCGCCAATGGTTACCGCCAATCGCGGGGGCCTAATGGACGATCTGCTTCAGGAATTCATTGCCGAAACCCGTGAGACGCTCGAGGCGCTCTCGGGGGAGATCGTCGCGTGGGAGAGCGATCCGTCGGATCGCAACCGGCTCGATGCGATCTTCCGCTTCGTGCATACGGTGAAGGGCAGCTGCGGTTTCCTGGACCTGCCGCGCCTGGCCCGGCTGAGCCATGCCGCCGAGGATGTGCTGGCGGCGGTACGCGATGGCTCGCGCTCGCCCGATACCAAACTGGTCAATGCCGTATTGGCGATCGTCGACCGGATCGGCGAGATCGTCGAAGCGATCGATGCCGGTGCGGCGCTGGACGATTCGGGCGAAGACCTGCTGATCGCCGCGCTGGACGAGGGATCGGAGAATTTGGTCGTTGCGGTCGCGCCGCTCGCGGTGCGCGCGCAATCGCGGAGCGTGCGGCTGAACGTGGATCTGCTCGATCGGATGATGTCCGGCATGTCGGACATGGTGCTGGCGCGTAACGAACTCGCCCGGCGTCTGCGTGACGACGGGGCCGATCCGGCGGTCGAGGCGGCGCTGGAGCGTCTGTCGCTGACCGTGGCCGAAATGCGCGACACGGTGACGCGGACGCGCATGCAGAAGATCGATGCCCTGTTCTCCGCATTGCCGCGCATGGTGCGCGATACGGCGGCCGAACTTGGCAAGGCGGTGACGCTGAACATCGAGGGATCGGACGTCGAACTCGATCGCGAGATGATCGAGATGATGCGCGATCCGCTCGTCCATATGGTGCGAAACTCGATCGATCACGGGATCGAGAGCGTGGTGGAGCGCATCAAGGCGGGCAAGCGCGAGAATGGCCGGCTGACCGTGTCGGCGCGCCAATCCGGCAACCAGATCATCATCGAGATTTGCGACGACGGTCGGGGGATCAATGTCGACCGGCTGATCGAGAAGGTCGCTGCGGGCGGACGGCCGATGCGCGATCTGCTCGCGCTGAGCGACAAAGCGAAACTGCAACTGGTGTTTGAGCCGGGCGTCTCGACCAAGGAAGAGGTGACGTCGATCTCCGGCCGCGGCGTCGGCATGGACGTGGTGCGCGCCAATATCGAACAGATCGGCGGGCGGATCGAGATCGACAATGCGCCGGGCCGGGGCTTGCGGATCGCGATCCACGTGCCGCTGACGCTGTCGATCATGGCGACGATCGGCGTGGGCGTTGGCGATCAGCGCTTCGCGATCTCGCGCCAGGTGATCGAGGAGATAGTGACGGTGCGCGGCGATGCGATCCGCATCGACATGCTCGGCGACACGCCGGCCGCGACGGTGCGCGAACGGCGCATGCCGCTGATCGATCTGGGCAATATCCTGGCGTTGCGCGATGGCGCGCACGATCATCCCGCGATGCTGGTGATCGTCGGCGTTCCCGGCGGCAGTTATGCGCTGGCGGTCGACTCGGTACTGGATCACGAGGAACTGGTGATCAAGCCGGCCACCCCCGCCGTGATGGCGACGGGCATCTATGCCGGACAGACCTTGCCGGATAGCGGACTGCCGATGCTGCTGCTGGATTGCGCGGGGATAGCGGCGGTTTCGGGGCTTGAGTTCAAGCGTGACGTGAGTGCGGACGACTTGGTCGAAGACGTCGCGGCGGACGGCGTTTCGGCGTTGCTGTTCGACGATCTGGACGGCGTGCGCCGCCTCGTGCCGCTGTCGGTGATCGACCGGGTCGAGCCGGTGCAGGCCGACGCGATCCGCTTCGCCGCCGGGCGGCTGCGACTGTCGGTGGAAGGGCGGATCATCCCGCTCGCCGCGATGGCGGGGATTGCGGACGGGCAGGATGTGCATGTGTTGCGCCTGCGCGATGGCGCAACCGAAATCGGTTATGCCATATCCGCGGCGCTCGACATCGTGACGTTGCCCGATGCGATGGTGTCCGCGCGCGAGGCCGGGCCGGTGGCGGGCGTGATCGCGATCGACGGCGACCAGATCGAATTGCTCGACGTGCACTGGCTGTTCGCCACGCATGGTGATGGACAACGGCCCGAAATCCCGCCGGTCTGCCTGATCGCGGGCAGCGAATCCGCGTGGATGACGACGTTCCTGAAGCCCGCGCTGGAAGGGGCCGGATACCGCGTCGCGACGAAGCTGAAAAAGGGCGAAAGCGCTGCCGTGGTGCTGACGATGGACGAGGAATCGGTCGCCGCGACGCATGCCGCGCCGGTCGTCCGGCTGCGCCACGATCGATCGCAGGCTGCGAACGATGGCAGCATCTATCGTTACGATCGTCCCGGGCTGCTCGCTGCGCTCGCCGAACGGGCAGGGGGTTTCAAATGAGCGCATTGTTCCTGATCGCGCATATCGCCGGGCGCGCCGTGGCGATCGATTCCGCGCAGGTCGAATCGGTCGTCGATATCGGCACCGTCATCCCGGTGCCGAAAACGAGCGCACAGGTGTTGGGCCTGACGGCGCTGCGCAGCCGGGTCGTGACGGTGATCGACACCCGCGCGGCCTTGGGCGTGGCGGCATCGGATGTGCCGGCCCGGCGCGCGGTGATCACCGTGGCCGAGGGGCATCATTACGCCGTGCTGGTCGATTCGCTGGAGGATGTCGCGCCGTTCGATCTGCTGCCTTTGTCGCCGGGCATCGTGCTCGACGGCGGATGGCGCGGGGCGGGCTGCGGCATCGTCGAGCGGGACGGGGAGCCGGTGCTGGCGATCGACCTGCGCGCCGTGCTGCCGGGGCTGACCACACTCGCCGCGTGAAATTGTAACGAATTAACGGGACGCTTACGCATTTCGGGCACACCGGTGGCGTTGCTATAACGGGAAGCATTCATGAAAACGTGCCTGGTCGTCGATGATTCGAAGGTGATTCGCAAAGTGGCGCGGCACATCCTGGAAACGCTGAACTTTCAGGTTTCCGAGGCTGGCGACGGCAAGGAAGCGCTCGATTCGTGCCTGGCCTCTGCGCCGGACGTGATCCTGCTCGACTGGAACATGCCGGTGATGAGCGGCATGGATTTCCTGCGCGCGCTCCGCGTAAGCGCAGTGACGAGCCGCCCGAAGGTGGTGTTCTGCACGACCGAGAACGGCATGGGCCATATCCGCGCCGCGATCGAGGCGGGGGCGGACGAATATGTCATGAAGCCGTTCGATCGCGAGACGTTGGAAAGTAAGCTCCAGATCGTCGGCATGGCCTGAAGGTGCCGCCGTCATGAAGCCCGCGCCCGCCGAGGCCGCAGCGCCCCCGGGGCGACCCGCCGCCGATCAACCACCGACCGTTTTGCCGACCGTCCTGCCAAAAATCCTGATCGTCGATGATTCGGCCGTCGCCCGCGCGGTGATCGGGCGGATGATCGAGGCCAGCCGCCGCTTCGCGCTGGCCGGTACCGTGCCCGACGTGCAGGCCGCTCTGGCCTTCCTGAAGACGCAGCGCGTCGATGCGATCCTGCTGGATATCGAGATGCCCGGCATCGACGGCCTGACCGCCTTGCCCGACCTGATCGTGGCCGGTGAAGGTGCCAAGGTGCTGGTCGTGTCCTCGTCGTGCGACGATGGCGGCGCGGCGACGATCCAGGCCCTGTCGCTCGGTGCCGCCGACACACTGGTGAAGCCCGGCGTCGGTGCGTTCGCCGGACGATTTTCCGATGTGCTGGTCGACAAGCTCTCCCGCCTGCTCGCGATCGATCCCGTCGCCGTACCGGCCGTTCAGATCGCGCCGGCCGGCATCGCGCCGCGTGTCGCACAGAACCGCTTCGACATCGTCGCGATCGGTGCCTCGACCGGCGGTATTCACGCGTTGAGCCAGTTGTTGCGAGAGATTCCGGCTGATTTCACCACGCCGATCCTGATCACGCAGCACCTGCCCGAATCGTTCATGCCCTATTTCGCAGCCCAGGTTGCCGTGCTCGCCGGGCGCCCCTGCGACGTCGCGATCGATCGGTTGCGCATCCGGCCCGGCCGGGTGATCATCGCGCCCGGCGATGGCCATATGCGGGTCGTCTCGCTCGGCGACGGAAATTTCGCCGTGCGACTGACTCGCGATCCGGCCCGCAGCGGTTGCATGCCCTCGGTCGATCCGATGTTCGAGAGCCTGGCGGAGACGCATGGTGCCCGCGCGATCGGTATCGTGTTGAGCGGCATGGGACGCGACGGCAGCGATGGCGCGCGTAAATTGGTCGAGGCCGGTGGTGCGCTGGTCGCGCAGGATCGGGCGAGTTCGGTAGTTTGGGGCATGCCCGGCGCGGTCGCTCCGCTGGCCGGGGTGATGTTGCCGCCCGGAGAGATAGGGCGGCTGATCGCGGACGGACGGCGGCCGACATGCTGAGCCCGCTGCCCCGCCGGCCGATCGGCCTGCCGAAGATCTCGCCATCGCCGCGGCCGGCCGCAGCGATGCAGATCCTGGCGGCTTTGCTCGAACAGCGCACCGGTCAGCAGATCGCCGCGAACCGCGAATGGCGGATCGAGACGGCATTGAAACCGGTGCTGCGCGAACGCGGACTCGAAACGCTCGACCAACTCGCCGGCGAGATCATCGGCGGCACCGACCCGCTGGTGGCCGATCAGGTGGTCGACGCCTTGCTCAATCAGGAAAGCTCGTTCTTCCGCGACGCCGCCGTGCTCGACATGGTCGGCGCGGCGATTCAGGACATGCGGGCGCAGGCACCGACGCGGAACATCCGGGTCTGGTCGGCCGGCTGTTCGATGGGGCAGGAGCCCCTGTCGCTGGCGATGCTGTTCGCCGAACAGGTCGAGGCGACGGGCGGGCGCATGCCGGAGATCGTCGCCACCGACGTGTCGGAAGCGGCGCTGGCCCGTGCGCGCATTGGGCGCTTCTCGCAGTTCGAGATCCAGCGCGGCCTGCCGATCCGGCGCATGATGCGCTGGTTCGATGCGGATGGCGGGGATTGGGCGGCGAAACCGGAACTGGTGCGGCAGATAAGCTTCCGCCGCCTCAATCTGGTCGCGGATCCGCTGCCGATTGGGAAATTCGACGTCGTCCTGTGCCGCAACGTATTGCTCTATCTGTCGCCGACCTTGCGGCGGCAGGTGCTCGACCGGTTGGCGAGCGTGATGCGGCCGGGCGGGTTGCTGGTGCTGGGCGCCGGCGAGACGGTGATCGGGCAGACCGAAGCGTTCCAGCCCGCGCCGGACCATCGCGGCCTGTATGAGATGATCGCCGGCTAAGCGTTTACTTTGCGCACCGCCCGTCGCAAGCGGTGGCCGGTGACACAGACTTCTCCTCCGCGCGGCTTCACCCTGCACGATTTTCTCGTCGTGCTGGTGATGAACGTGATGTGGGGCCTCAACATCATCGCGGTGAAGATGGCGGTGACGGCGATCTCGCCATTGACCGCGGGCTTCCTGCGCCAAGCCATCGTGCTGCTGGTGTGCGGGACATGGCTGAAGATCGTGCCGGGACGGATGCGCGCGCTGACCGCGCTCGGCATCCTGTCGGGCGGGGTGTTCTACGTCGCGATCAACCTGTCGCTGGCGGTGTCGCATAATGTCGGCGCGCTGGCGATCGCGGGGCAATTGGGCGTGCCGTTTTCGATGATCCTGGCGATCATCGTGTTTCGCGAACGCATCCGCCTGCCGCGCATGGCGGGCATCGCCTTGTCCTTTGCCGGCGTGGTGTTGCTGGTGTTCGATCCGGCCGCCGCGAACGAGGTGCCGGGGCTGGCGCTGACCGCCGTGGCGAGTTTCATCTGGGCGATGGGATCGATCATCCAGCGCTATCTGATCGGCGTGCCGGTGCTGACGATCTATGCCTGGATCGGCTTCTGGGGATCGATCGTGCTCGGGCTGCTCGCGTGGCAGGTGGAACCGCGGGCGATGGCGGCGATCCCCGATCTGCCGCTGCACACGCTCGGCTGGGTGGCATTTTCCGCGATCGGATCCAGCGTGATCGGGCAGGGATCGATGTCGTATCTGCTGCAGCGCCACCCGATCAGCATCGTCACGCCGCTGACGCTGGCGGCACCGGTGATCTCGGTCTTCGCGGCCTCCTATTATTTCGGCACGCCGCTCACCGCACTTATGCTAACCGGCGGGGGGATCGCGATGCTCGGCGTCGCGATCGTGACGATCCGCACCGCGCGGGCAGGGGACAATCCATGAAGGTTCGGGCATGAGCATGATCGATACGCCGTCTCCGAATTTCGACGATCGCATGCTGCCGGTCACGATGATCGTGCTGCATTACACCGGCATGCAGGATGCGGAATCGGCGATCCAGCGGCTGACCGACCCGGAGGCGAAGGTTTCGGCGCATTACCTGATCGCCGAGGACGGCACGGTGATGCAGATGGTCGATGAGGCGAAGCGCGCATGGCATGCCGGCCAATCGCACTGGCGCGGCATCACCGATGTGAACAGCGCGAGCATCGGGATCGAGATCGTCAACCCGGGGCATGAATTCGGCTATCGCGCCTTTCCGGATCAACAGATCGACGCGCTGCTGACGTTGGTCGCGGGGATCAAGGAGCGCCACGATATCGGGCGCGGCAATGTGGTCGGCCATTCGGATATTGCGCCTAAGCGCAAGCAGGATCCGGGCGAGCTGTTCCCCTGGGCGCGGCTGGCCAAGCTGCGGCTGGCCTTGCCCCGGCCGACTAAGAATCTGATGGATCCCGGCTGGACCGAGGGCGGCTTCCTGCTCGCGCTCGAACGCTTCGGCTACGACGTGTCGGACAAGCTGGCCGCCACGGTGGCGTTTCAGCGGCGGTTCCGCCCCGAACTGATCGATGGCGAGATCGACATGGAATGCCGCTGCATCCTGTTGGGTTTGCTGCTTCCCAAACCCCAAGGGGACGAGTAGGGCCACCGATGCCAGAGGGTCGGGCGACCGCGGGTGTCCTTGGACACGCGAGGAAAGTCCGGGCTCCACGTAACGACGGTGCCGGGTAACGCCCGGCCGGGGTGACCCGAGGGAAAGTGCCACAGAGAGCAGAATGCGACCGCTTCGGCGACGCAAGAGTGAAAGGGTGCGGTAAGAGCGCACCGCGCGCCTGGTAACAGGGGCGGCACGGCAAACCCCACCGGGAGCAAGACCGAATAGGGGCGGCACATGGGCTTCGTTTCAGCTCGTCGCCCGGGTTGGTTGCTTGAGCCTGCATGCGAGTGCAGGCCTAGAGGAATGGTCGCCCATCCCGTTTCGGCGGGTGGACAGAACCCGGCTTACAGACCCTCTGGCGCTTCTTCCTTCGCTGGACGATAGTCCCGCCCGGGTGACGCACGGGGGCTGGCGAATGTCGAAAACGCGGACGATTCTGATTGGGGCGGCGATCGTGGCGGCGGCTCCAGCGCCGGCGCAGCAACAGGCCAAATCGACGGTGCAGCAGGATTTCGATGCCGCGACCGCATTGCAGGACAAAAGGGATTTCGCAGGCGCGCTGGCGGCGTGGCTGACGCTGGAGCGGCGCGTGTCCAATCCGCGCACCCGCGCGCTGGTGCAGGCGCGCAAGAGCGTCACCTTGCTGGCGCTGGATCGCAAGGACGAGGCCGCCGCCGCGGCGCAGGCGAGCCTTGCCGCCTTGCCGGTATCCGATGCCACATTGCAGGAGGATCGTTACAGCGTGTTGGTCACGTTGGGCCGCATTGCCGAAGCCGCACTCGATTATGCCAGCGCGGCGCAGGCGTTTGGCGAGGCCGAGCGGCTTGCTGGGGATGCGAGCGCCAAGGTGGTGTCCGGGCGCGGGCTGGTCCAGACCCAGACCTTCGTCGATCCGGCCGCGGCGGCGCAGGCGATGACGCGATTGGAGGCTGTGCTCGCCAGTGCGCAGGCTGATGCCGGGGTGAAGGCTATGGTCAAGAAATTGCGCGGTCAGTTGCTGCTCAATCAGGGAGCGTTCGCCGCCTCGCGTCAGGCGACCGGGGATGCGGTGAAGTTACTGGGCGGGCTGACCTCCAAGACGAGCCTCGACGATGTCGAGGTGCGATCGAATTATGCGATCGCCGCGTTGCTCGAAGGGCGCAAGGACGAGGCGCGCCAATATATGGCGATGACCGGGGCGGGGCGGATCGAAAAGGGCAGCTTCGATCCGGGGCCACAGATGAAGGTGCCGGAATGTGGCGGCGAGGCGGGATTGAAGCCGGCCGATGTCGCCGTGGTGGAATTCAACATCGGCGATGACGGCGTCGTACGGGACAGCGCGCCGGTCTATGCCGCGGGTGGCGGGCAGGTCGCGCTGGAATTCGCGCGCGCGGCCCGGAACTGGAGCTGGACGCCGGAGCAGGTGAAGCAGATGCCGCGCTTCTTCCGCTATCGTGTGCGGGCGGAACTGCGCTGTTCGACGTCGTTCGAGCGGCCGTCGATCGGCAGCTATCTCGATGGCGAACTCGGCGCGTGGCTGGAGCAGAAGAAGGTCGCGCCTCCGCCGATGCTGACGGGATCGGATGCGGCGCTGTTGCCGCAGCTTCGCGTGCAGCTGGCGGAGGTGGAGCGCGCGCAGGGCGGGAGTGCGCTGGCGCTCGTGCCCATCCTCCATCAACTCGCGGCCAACAACGTTATCGGGCGCGAGGAGGCGGGCCAACTCGCCCGGCGCGAACTGGCGATCGCGATCGCCAATGGCGTGCCTCCGGCAGCACGACTGGCGATCGAGCCGGCCGCGTTGCTGGCCGATACGACCGAAGGCTGGAAGCCCGGCGTCTATGCGAGGATCATCACGCCGTTACTGACGGCGCAGCCTTATGCCGCCGACCCGGAGGCACGGTCGGCGATCCGGCTGATGATCGCCGACAAGGTGCGCGATGATCGCTCGCGTGCGCGCACATTGCTGGGCGAGGTTGGGGCGGAATCCGCTTTGCCCGCGAACCATCCGCTTCGCGTGGGGGCGCTGGTGCGGCTTGCGTCGCTCGAACAGCAGGCAGGGGATGCGGCGGCGGCCACGGCGGCGTTCGCGAAATCCGGGCTTTCGGCGCAGCAATGCGCGTTGGTCGATTCCACGCCGCGCATGCTGGGCGTCAACGCCAGTGGCGACAAATTCCCGCGGGAAGCGATGGCCTGGGGGTTCGAAGGCTGGACGGCCAGCCAGTACGACATCTCCGCCGAGGGCAAGGTGGTCAACCAACGCATCATAGTGGCGTATCCCCCGTTCGTGTTCGGGGATGCGGTGCTGGGGATGGTCAAGACGGCACGTTACGAAAAGAGCTATCGTCCCGATGGCGGGCTGGGGTGTGGTGGCAGCAGCATGCGGGTGAATTTCCGCATGCCGCACTGACCGCCGCGCTTGCGCTCTCGTCGTGCAGGCTTATGTCGGGCCGATGGCGCGTTCTTCGACACGATCGACCGATTGGGGTTTCCCTCGCTGGCGCGCTTATGGCGAGGCCGGCAGCGAGGCGGTGACCGTGCGGCTGTGCGATCGGCATGGTTGCACCGAAAAGGGCGATTGCCCGGCGCCGAAATCCCCCAACAGCCCGGAGCGCTGGTATTTCTGCCAGGACCATGCCGGCGAGTATAATCGCGGGTGGAATTACTTCGAGGGCCTGACCGCCGAGGAAGCCGCCGAGCGCGAGCGGGCCGAGACGCAGACCGCCGAGGGCTATACCGAATCGCGCCACAACCAATGGGCCGGGCCGGGCGACGGCAGCCGATCGCGCGACGAGATGCGCGCGCTGGAGGTGTTGGGGCTGGACCCGGACGTCGATTTCGCGGCTGTGAAGCTGGCATGGCGCAAGCTCGCCAAGGATAGCCACCCCGATCTGCGACCCGGCGATGCCGAAGCGGCGAAGCGGTTCCAGGCGGTGCAGGCGGCGTATGATGTGCTGCGGGCGGCCGAAGAGATGCGCGAATGGAAGCCGACCGTTTGAGTCCTGCCTCGTGAACGCGGCCGTATGAAGATCGTCCGGTCGGACTGGTCGCGGACGCTGCTGGTGTGCGGCAAATGTTCGAAGAAGCTGGATGGCGGGTTCGGGCCGAAGGGGCGTGAGAGCTTGGCCAAGGCGTTGCGCCGGAATCTCGGACTGAAGAAGGGCCGCAAGGCGGCGATCGGCGTGGTCGAGGTGAAATGCCTCGGCATCTGCCCGAAGCGCGCGGTGACGGTGATCGATGGGGCCGATCCGCATAGCTGGAAGCTGGTCGCCGAAGGGGCGGACCTGGATGTGGTGGCGGAAACTCTGGGACTGATCCAGCGTTAACAGATCGACGGCAGGGCAGAATTCAGCCTATATTCACGCCGGTTCTGCGATTCTGCCCCGATATCGAGGAATTCGCCATGAAGCTCGTTCATCTCATCGTCGGTAGCGCCTTGTTGATGGGCGCTGGAATGTCTGAGGCGCGAACGCGACTGACGCCCGAACAGCGGCTCGAAAAGATCACCGCTGGGCGGGTGGCCGGAAAGCCGGTCAATTGCATCTATCTGCGCGATATCCGGTCGACCGAGATCATCGACCGGACGGCGATCGCCTACACCACCAATAATGGCACGGTGTACGTCAACCGCCCGAGTGGTGCCAGCTTCCTGGATGATGACGATATTCTGGTGACGAACACCTTCGGCAGCCAATTGTGCAGCATCGACATCGTTCAACTGGTCGATCGCACCAGCCGCTTTCCGAGCGGGTCGTTGGGATTGAGCGAATTCGTGCCGTACCCGAGACCGCCAAAGGTCAAGACGGGGTCGTAAGCGGATCTTTCACGGCTTGAACCCACCGAGCAGTTTCTTCGCATTGCCTAGCGGGTTGGCGCGGAGTTTCGATTCCTCACTGCCGATATATTTGTAGATCCCATCCAGCGTTTGATCGGTGACGCTGTCGGTCAGCCCGTCCTTGTCGATCCCGAGGCCGCCCAGCAGCTTCGCGCCACCGCCCATCCGATCGAGCTGGCCGAACGCGCCGGTCTTGCCCAACGCCGTGACGATCATCGGGCGGATCTTGGTGCGCAGTTCATCGCCGGCGCTTTGGCGGAGATATTTCGTGCCGCCGTCGCCGGAGGACAGCACGCCGATGCCGCCCCTCACGTCCATCTTGCCGATCGCGCTGCGGAATATCGGCTTGGCTTCTTTGGCTGCGATGCCGGCGGCGTCGTTGATGCTTTTGGATAAGCCGTTGGTCAGCCCGGTCTGGTCGGCCAGCTTCATCAGCCCGCCCATCTTCTTGAGCGGGCCGGGCAGGGCGATCCGCACCGCTTCATCGGCGAAGAACGCGCCGGGTTGCGAAAGCTTGTCCAGCGCCCGATCCGAAGCGCCGGCCAGGATGTTGGTGACGGGCGCGCCGAGCATCTGCGTGGGCGCCGGCGTGGCGGCGGCTGCGGTGAGCAGCAGCGCGGCGACGGTCGGGTGAAATCTGGTCATGGCGCGGTGCATTCCCCAATACGGTGCGGAAGCCGACGCATAGCAGAGCGTGATCAGACTGCGTAGCGTTTCGCGGTTTCGCGGATCAGCGCGATCATGTTCGGAATGCCCTGCGTCCGGTTGGAGCTGAGCTGGTTCTTGAGATCGAATGGGGCGAGCGCGTCCGGGATGTCGGTGGCGAGGATGGCGGCGGGTGCCTGATCCTGCACGGCCAACAGCACGAGCGCGATGATGCCCTTGGTGATCGCGGCGTTGCTGTCGGCCAGGAAGTGGAGCGTGCCGTCATCGCGGACGGTAGGGTAGACCCAGACCGAGGCGGAGCAGCCGCGAACCAAAGTGGCGTCCGTCTTGAGCGGTTCCGGCATCGGCTCCAGCTCACGGCCGAGATCGATCAGGAGACGATAGCGATCGTCGGCGTCGAGGAAACTGTATTCGTCTTGCAGGTCGGTGAGGCTGGGCATGGGTGGGGCTATAGCGTCGCTGTAGCTGGTGCCAACCTTTCCCCATTCATCCCAGTGTATCCTTCGTCATCCCGGACTTGATCCGGGATCCCGTTGCCTTGCCCCGCACTCAAAAGAAGAAGCGGGATCCCCGCCTTCGCGGGGATGACGCGGGGGCGGCGGGTGTGCCTTAAAGATCCACGCCCGCCGCGATCGCTTCCAGTTTGCGGATGCGTTCCTTGAGGTCGGCGATCTCGATCCGGGCGCTGGCGTTGGGCAGGGCCTGGACCGGGCCGACATCGCTGCTGGCCTGCAATTCCTGGTGCTTGAGGGCGAGCCAGCCGCGCCAGCCGGTGAGCCCTGCGAAAGTGACCATGCCGATGGCGGCGACGCCGGCGGTGGCGAGGGTGATGTAAAGGTTCGGGTCGATCATGATCCCTGCTCCTCTGTTCGGGTTAGCTGCGGTCGCGGAGCCGGTCGATCTCGCGATCGAGGCGGGCGCCGCTGTCGTTGTTGTCGGTGGCGATGCGTTCGAGCACGGCCAGGCGTTCCTTCATCGCCTTCACCTCGTCGCGCAGCAGCCGGTTCTCGGCCTCGATCGCGGCATCGTCATTCTGGCGGAAGCTGGTTTCGTTGCCGAACTTGTCCTTCACCACGCCGTACTTGGCGCGAAGAACGCTGCCGATCGTGACGATGACGACGATGGCGACGACCATTTCAAACGGGTTCATCGACGTATCTCCCTTATTATAGTTTCAAGAAAACGAGGTGTTCAGAGCGCCCGGCGGGCTTCGCGTTCGAGCCGGCGGGCAGGGCGGTCGACCCGCTCGGTCAGCCAGGTGCCGATCGCGGCGATGCCGGCCATCACGGCTAGAAAAACGATCATTGTGTTGGTCCTTCAGTTGAGAGGCGCGCGGTCGTCGCGCAGCCGTTCGATTTCATCCGCGACCCCGATGCCGCGATCGGTGACGATCCGTTCGAGGACCCGGACCCGTTGTTCGAGCCGTTCGGTATGGGCGGCATATTGTGCCGCCTTCTCCGCCGTCTGGGCATTCAGGGCATCGCCCATCCTCTCCTTGTGGCTCAGCCAGCGCTTGAACATGCTGCTGCCGACCCCGAGGATCACCGGCAATCCGATGACGATCATGAAGAAGGTGATGAAGGTGAATGGTGACATGATCTGATCCTTGGTCTTAGCGGTCGCGCAGCGCTTCGATATCGCGCGCGGTGCGCTCGGCGGGGTCGGTGGCGATGCGTTCCAGCACTGCGATCCGTTCCTCAAGCCGGCCGATCTGCCCGATCAACCGTTCGTTCTCGCTGGAGAGCAGGCTGATCTTGCGTTCGGCGCCGGCATCCACGTCCTGGCGGCTGCTCTTGCCGGACCATTCGTCTTCCAGCGGATAGCCGTGCCGGGCACGGATCCAGTTGTTGACGATCCATCCGGCGTAGGAAATCGCGATGATCGCGATAACGAAGCCCGGTCCACCCCAATTCATTCCCCGTCTCCCGTTTGGGCGACAGCCTGGCGATTAGCGCAGGCTGTCGATTTCGTTGGCCAGACGGCTGTTGCGGCTGGTGTAGAAGGTTTCGATGTCGGCCAGCCGGCGATCGATGTCGCGGAAGCTGGAGCGGATTTCCGCGGTCGAGCGCTTCGGGTTGGAGCGGACGCCCTGCCAGAATTTCTGCTCGTCCGGGCTGTCGTACAGGCCGTAGGGCTTGTTGTCGGCCATCCAGTTGATCAGCCAGTAGGCCAGGATCGTCCAGGGGAAGCCCCCGGCCACCGTCAGGATCACCGCGCCGACCCGGACCCAGGTGGCATCCACCCCGGTATAGTCGGCGATCCCGGCGCAGACGCCGAGCCATTTCTTGTTCTGCTTGTCGACGTAGAATTTGGTGCGGCTGGCGGACATTTCAGTTCCTCCTCGTGCTGTAATCGGTGGACTGGGCGGCCGGCAGGCCGGGCTTCCAGTCGGGATTGTCGGCGGCGACGATGCGTTCGACGGTGTTCAGGCGGTCTTCGAGACGGCGCGAGAGCGAGTAGAGCTCGTCGAGCAGGCCTTCGTCCTCCTGCGTGATCTTCGGCGCGGTCTTCCACTTCGTTACGTAGTGGAGGATCAGCCAGGGCAGGGCGATGAAGATTGATGTGATCGGCACCGCGATGGAGATGAAATCGTCCATCTTATCCCTCCCGACCGATACGAGCCTTCATCGCGGCGAGTTCGGCATCGACCTTCTCGGCCGATTTCAGCTCGGCGATTTCCTCGTCCAGCGTCTTGGGCGCTCCGCCCAGACCGGCCGCCTCGGCGCGGCCCTCGGCCAGATCGACGCGGCGGTCGAGGATGTCGAAGCGCGAGAACGCGTCTTCCACCTTCTGGCCGGCATACATCTCGCGGACCTTGAAGCGGTTATGTGCGCTTTCCAGGCGGGTGACGATCTGGTTCTGCCGGGTGCGGGCCTCGCTCAGCTTCTTCTGCAGCTTGGCGATATCCTCTTCGGAGCTACGCAGCGCATCGTCGAGCACGGTGATCTCGGTTTCGAGCTGGACGGCCATGTCGGCGGCCTTCTGCTTTTCGACCAGAGCGGCCTTGGCGAGATCCTCGCGGTCCTTGCTGAGCGCCAGCTCGGCCTTCTCGGTCCAGCTGTCCTGCAGCTTGTCGAGCTTCGAGATGTGGCGGCGCATTTCCTTCTGGTCGGCGATAGTGCGTGCCGCGGAGGCGCGAACCTCGACCAGGGTTTCCTCCATTTCGAGGATGATCATGCGGATCATCTTCGAGGGGTCTTCCGCCTTGTCGAGCAGGTCGGAGAAGTTGGCGGCGACGATGTCGCGGGTGCGGGAGAAAATGCCCATTGGAAAACTCCTGGTTAGAACTGGGGCGGGAGGGGCGCCGGGACGGGCAAGGGGTTGAAGCGCCGTCCCGGCTTCGTGCTGCTGTTACGCTGCAGCGACGATTGCGGGGGCCGAAACGTGCGCCGGGCCGACGGCTGCCATCACGGTGACCGTGCTGAACAGAACGGCGAAGAACATTGCGGCGACGTTGCGGCGGAGATTGCTGGTCTGTGCGTACATGGTGGAAACTCCCTGTTTCGTGTCGATGCTCGTCGTTGCGACGATTGCCTTGGGTATTGCAGGGAGCGTGCCAGTTTTGAAAATGGCGGATTTGCGCCGTTTTCGGGGTGGTGAGAGGGTGTAGAGCGTTTTTGGTCTTGCGAAGGCTTGGGAAAATACGCCAAGCATTGGGAATGGATCGCACCTCCCAGGTCATCGGCCAATCGAACGTGTTCCTCGACGTGCTGGAACGCGCCAGCCGCGCCGCCGCGCTCGATCGCCCGGTGCTGGTGATCGGCGAACGCGGCACGGGCAAGGAACTGGTGGCGGAGCGGCTGCATCGCCTGTCGCCGCGCTGGGACCAGCCGTTGGTGATCATGAACTGCGCAGCGCTGCCCGAGACGCTGATCGAGGCGGAACTGTTCGGTCATGAGGCGGGCGCGTTCACCGGCGCGACCAAGGCGCGGGTCGGGCGGTTCGAGGAGGCGGACGGGGGCACGTTGTTCCTCGACGAACTCGGCACGCTGTCGATGGGTGCGCAGGAGCGATTGCTGCGCGCGGTGGAATATGGCGAGATCACGCGGATCGGTTCCTCGCGCCCGATGCGAGTCGATGTGCGCATCGTGGCGGCGACCAACGAACATCTGCCGGCCAAGGTCGAGTGCCACCAGTTTCGCGCCGATCTGCTCGACCGGCTGAGTTTCGAGGTGGTGACGTTGCCGCCTTTGCGGGCACGTCCGGGCGACGTGATGGTGCTGGCGGATCATTTCGGACGGCGCATGGCGGCGGAGCTGGGGCGCGACACCTGGGCAGGTTTCGGGCGCGACGCGATCGACGCGCTGGTCGATTATCAATGGCCGGGCAATGTGCGGGAATTGCGCAATGTGGTGGAGCGTGCGGTGTATCGCTGGGAACAGGCCGGGCCGATCGAGCATATCGAGTTCGATCCGTTTCATTCGCCGTATCAGCCGGTCGGTACCGCCGCGGTGGCGATGGCACCGGCGGCCGGGCAGGCGACGATCACCCCGTGCCCACCCGAGGCGACGGGAGACTTCAAGACACGTATCGCGCGCTTTGAGTGCGAATTGCTGGAAAAGGCGCTGGCCGAAAATCGCTTCAACCAGCGTGCCACGGCCGAAGCGCTTGGGCTGAGCTACGATCAGCTGCGCCATGCGCTGAAGCGGCACGGGCTAATTTCGGCGGGCGCGTCCGAATCGGTTGCGTAACGAAGTCGGCGGACCCATTTCGACGGGCAGGCGTTGCCCAACCATTCCGAATTCACAGGAGAAGACTCATGGCTTTCGAACTCCCCCCGCTGCCTTATGCATATGATGCGCTGGAACCGACGATCTCCAAGGAGACGATGACGTTCCACCACGACAAGCATCATGCGGCCTATACCGCCAAGCTGAACGAAGGCGTCGCGGCGGACCCGAAGCTTGAGGGCAAGACGATCGAGGAGATCCTGTCGGTGATCTCGACCCAGCCGCCGCTGGTGCGTAATAATGGCGGCGGTTTCTGGAACCACGCCTTCTTCTGGAAGATCATGGGCCCGGAAGGCACGACCAAGCCATCGGGCAAGCTGGCCGAGGCGATCGAGACCTATGGCGGGCTCGACAAGCTGAAGGAAGATTTCAACGGCAAGGGCGCGGGCCAGTTCGGTTCGGGCTGGGCGTGGGTGATCGCCGACGATTCGGGCGCGCTGAAGGTCGTCTCGACGCCGAACCAGGACAATCCGCTGATGGACGATGCCAAGGACAAGGGCACGCCGATCCTGGGTAACGACGTGTGGGAACACGCTTATTACCTGACGTACATGAACGACCGCCCCGGCTATCTGAAGGCGTGGTGGAACGTCGTGAACTGGGACGAAGCCGGCAAGATCTACGACGCCGCTGTTGGCTGAGTTTGGATGGCCCCTTCCTTCGGGAAGGGGTCAGCTATCGTTAGCGAACGTCCTGATAGCCCTTCGTGGCGGGCTTGCCGCGTAAGGCGATCCAGACGTAATTGATGAAATACAGACCGGCCATCTTGAGCAGGCCCTGCTTCTTCAGCCGCCGCCCCGATGTGGGCATGATGAATTTCGGCGAGAAGAGCACCTTTCCATGGGCTTTGGCGCGCTTGGCGATGTCGGCATCCTCGCCGTAGAATTCGATCGTGTCGTCGAATCCGCCCATCTTTTCCAGCACGTCGCGCCGGATCGCGAAATTGCCGCCGACCATCATATAGCCGGTGACGTTGTATAACGGGCGCGCGGTGACGAACCATCCGGTGGAAATCCGGTCGCGGATGCCGCTGAGGTCGTAGAAGCTGTAAGGCCCCGAGAGGCAGGCGAGGTCCGGGTTGGCGGCGAACTCCGCCTGGATCTGATCTACCCAGCCCGGTGGCGGTAGCGTGTCGGCATCGACATAGGCGATGATGTCGCCGGTGGTGGCCAGGAAGCCGCACTGGCGCGCGCGCGTGATGCCCTTGTGCGGTTCGAACCGGTATTGCACCGCCGGGTAACGCTCGATCACCTGCCGCGTGCCGTCCGTGCTGTTGTTGTCGACGACGATGATCTCGGCGACGTCGTTCGCCACGTTTTGCATGACCGCGTCGAGGCAGGCGGGCAGATACGCCTCTTCGTTATAGGCCGGGATGACGAGACTGATCTTCGGCCTTGATGGCTCGGCCATGACGTTTACCTAACTTTGCGATGGAGTATCAATCGGTAAGCAACGCAAACACAAAAGTTTTGATTGGGCCGGGAGGCGATGCCGACAATCAGGCGTTCGGCGGCACCGGCGTATCCTCCGCCACCGTCAGGCCGTGACGCAGCAGCATCGGGATATTGGCGAAGGCGAACAGCAATGTCAGCGGGATCGCGCCCCACAGCTTGAAGCCGACCCAGAAATCCCAGCTGGTCGAGCGCCAGACCAGTTCGTTGAGCAGTGCCATCGTGCAGAAGAACAAAGCCCAGTTGCGCGTCAGCTTGCGCCAGCCGATCGCGTTGAGGCCAGGATAGGCGGTCTCCAGCAGGGCCTGTAACAGCGGCCGGCCGGTCAGCAGGCCGAAGCCCAAGGTGCCGCCGAAGATGAGATACACGAAGGTCGGCTTCATCTGGATGAAGCGCGGATCGTGGAAATAGAGCGTCAGGCCGCCGAACACGACGACCAGCACGCCGGATATCCACAGCATCGGCGAAATCCCGCCAAGCTTCACGCGCGAGACGATCATCGCCGCGATCGTGGCGATGATGAAGGCGATCGTGGCGACGACGACCTTTGCGACGACCAAGGCCGCGACCTTGTCCACGCCGTCGAGGAACGGCGTCGTCCGCGCCACCAATTGCATCGCGAGCGGCGCGGGGAGCAGGAAGTTGGTCGCGAAGAAAACGATCAGCGGGCCGTAATCGAGCGCGAGGCGCAGGCCCGGCGAGGCGGGGGCGTGCTTGGGGGCGGGGGCGGTGGTCATCACAGCGCCCCTTCCACACCGGCGATGATCCGCGCAACCTCGTTCGGGTCGAAGGGGCGCAGGTCGCCCATCTGTTCGCCAACACCGATCGCGTGGATCGGCAGGCCGTATTTCTCCGCCGCCGCGACCAGCACGCCGCCGCGCGCGGTGCCGTCCAGCTTGGTCATGACCAGGCCGGTGACGCCGGCTTCCTTGCCGAACACCTCGATCTGGCTGAGCGCGTTCTGGCCGGTAGTGGCATCGAGGACGAGGACCACGTCGTGCGGGGCGGCGGCGTTGAGCCGGCCGAGGACGCGGCGGATCTTGCTGAGTTCGTCCATCAGTTCGCGCTTGTTCTGCAACCGGCCGGCGGTATCGACGATCAGCACGTCGGTGCCGATCGCGGTCGCCTGCTTCACCGCCTCGTAGACGATGCCCGCCGCGTCGCCGCCTTCCTTGCCCGAAATGATCGGCACGCCGACCCGCTCCGCCCAGGTGGCAAGCTGACCGATCGCGGCGGCGCGGAACGTGTCGCCGGCCGCCAGCATGACGGCATAATCCTGCTCCATCAGCAGGTGCGCGAGCTTGGCGATCGTCGTCGTCTTGCCGGAGCCGTTGACGCCGATGACGAGGATCACCTGCGGGCGCGGGAATGCCTCGATCTCGAGCGGCTTGGCGACCTTGGCGAGGACCTTCTCGATCTCCTCCGCCACGATCAGGCGGATGCCGAGTTCTTCCATGTTGCGCTCGAAACTGCCCTCCGCGAGGCGGGCGCGGATGCGGGCGGCTGTCTCCGGGCCGAGATCGGAGGCTATCAAGGCTTCCTCGATCTCATCGAGCTGCGCGTCGTCAAGCCGTGCGGCGCCGAGGCCGGCGAGGTTGCCGATCAGGCGATCCGAGGTGCGCTTAAAGCCGCCGAGCAGCTTGTTGTGCCAAGCGGTGCTCATACCAGAGCCTCCGCCTTTGCGTCACCCCAGCGCAGGCTGGGGTCTCGTGGGGTGGGCGTGGCGCGCGCCTCCTTGAGATCCCGGCCTTCGCCGGGATGACAATGGTGGGTGGGGAGGGCCGTGGCGATGAGATGGGTGTCGGTCATTCCGGTGATGCTTACTTCCTGGATGCTGCCGACGGGGAGGGTGTCGCAGCGGATTTCGGCGAAATTGGGTGTGTGGCCGCGGTCGCCGGGGCGTTCGACCAGAACGGTCTGCGTGGTGCCGATCATCCCCGAAAGCCACGCCGCGCGACGTTCCGCACCCGCCTTGCGCAAGCTGGCTGCGCGCGCCTTGCGTACCGGCATTGCCACCTGCGGCATGCGCGCGGCGGGCGTGCCTTCGCGTTCCGAATAGGGAAAGATATGGGCATGCACGATGTCGCAATCGTGGATCAGCGCCAGCGTATTGGCGGCCATCGCATCGTCCTCGGTGGGGAAACCGGCGATCAGGTCCGCGCCGATCGCGATTTCCGGCCGGCCCGCTTTGAGGCGTTCGACCAAGGCCACCGATTGCGCGCGGGAGTGGCGGCGCTTCATGCGTTTGAGGATCATGTCGTCGCCCGCCTGAAGCGACAGGTGGACATGCGGCATCACGCGCGCCTCGCCGGTCAGCAGCTCGAACAGCCGGTCATCGATCTCGATCCCGTCGAGCGACGACAGCCGCAGGCGTTCGAGCCGCGGCACATGACGCAGTAGGCGCTCGACCAGCAGACCTAACGTCGGCGCGCCGGGCAGGTCGGGGCCATAGCTCGTCAGATCGACGCCGGTCAGCACGATCTCGCGGTGGCCGGCATCGACCAGTCCGGCGATGCGATCCACCACCGCACCCGCCGGGACCGAGCGGCTGTTGCCGCGTCCGAATGGGATCGCGCAGAAGGTGCAACGATGGTCGCAGCCATTCTGCACCTCGACAAACGCGCGGGCATGGGCGGCGAAGGCGGCGGCGAGATGCGGGGCTGTGTCGCGCACCGCCATGATGTCGCCGACAATGACCGTTTCGCGGGAAGCCCAGGCGGCGGGGGTAAGTTTCTCGGCATTGCCAACGACGCGGTCGACTTCCGGCATCGCGGCGAAGCTCGCCGGATCGATCTGTGCGGCGCACCCCGTCACCACGATCTCCGCGCCGGGTCGGTCGCGGCGCGCCTTGCGGATGCGGTCGCGTGTTTCGCGCACGGCATTGTTGGTGACCGCGCAGCTGTTGACGACGACCATGTCGCGTCCGGAAACGAGCGCACGGATCGTTTCGCTCTCCGCGATGTTGAGGCGGCAGCCGAGACTGATGATGTCGGGATCGGCGCCTGCTGCAGCCGGGGAGATGGACATGGCCGGTGATCTAGTTGCGAACCCACCCGAAGTCCACGACGACGCCCGCGAGGTGATCGACTTCTGGTTCGAAGAGGTGCCGGAGGATAAATGGTTTGCGCGCGACGATGCGCTGGACGCGGCAATCGCAGACCGCTTTTCGCGGGTGCGGGACACGATCGTGGCTACCCGGGCTGAGGGATGGCGCGGCGATGCGGAAACGCTGTTGGCGGCCGTGATCGTCGTCGACCAATTCTCGCGCAACCTGTTTCGCGGGCAGGCCGAGGCGTTTGCCGCGGACGCGCTGGCGCTGGAATTGACGCGGTTGGCGATCGCGAAAGGGTGGGACCGGAATTTGCCGCTCGGGCAGCGTGCGTTTCTCTATATGCCGCTGATGCATGCCGAGGATGGGGATGCTCAGGCGGAAAGCGTCGCGTGCTTCACCGCATTGGGTGACGAGAATAATCTGAAATATGCGCGCGCCCATGTCGATGTCATCGCGCGATTCAGCCGGTTTCCGGGGCGCAACGCGGCGCTCGGCCGGGTGTCCACGGACAAAGAGACGGCGTTCCTCGCCAGCGGGCAGGGGGATTGGTAGCGGCCGTCAGCCGGTCAGGCGCTGCTCCTGCCGCGCGCTTTCAGGGGCCGGTTCGCCGCCACTGCGCAACAGGCGCTTTTCGGCCAACAGGCGGCGGACGTTCGAGACGCTCATCGGGCGGCCGTAGAGATAGCCCTGGCCCTTCGCGCAGCCCAGTGCGCGCAGGCGTTCCTCGACGCTCGCTTCCTCGATCCCTTCGGCGGTGATCGGCAGGTTCAGGCTGTCGCCCAGCCGGGTGATCGCGTTGACGATCGCGGCGCTCTCGGCATTGTCGTTGATCGACATGATGAAGCTCTTGTCGATCTTGATCCGGTCGAACGGCAATGCGCGAAGATGCGCGAGGCTGGAATAGCCGGTGCCGAAATCGTCCAGCGCGAGGCCGATGCCCTGATTCTTCAGGCTGGCGACGATCGACTGCGCCAGTGCGAGATTGTCGAACAGCGAGCTTTCGGTGATCTCGATTTCCAGCCGATTGGCCGGGAAGCCGGTCTCGGTCAGCACCTTGATGATCTTCTGCGCCAGCCATGCGTCCTTGAGCTGCCACGGCGAGATGTTGACCGACAGCGACAGGCCCGGATCCCAGTCGCGCGCGGCCAGGAACGCCTGGCGCATGATCGACAGCGACAGATCGGCGATCATGCCGGTTTCCTCGGCGATGGGGATGAAGCGATCGGGCACGATCAGCCCGCGCACCGGATGTTCCCAGCGCGCCAGCACTTCGAAGCCGCTGAGGCGACCGGTGGTGAGATCGATCTGCTGTTCGAAATAGGGCACGATCTCCTGCCGCGGGATCGCCGCGCGCAGGCCGCTTTCCAGTTCGTTGCGCGCCTGCAGGTCGCGCTCCATCGACTGATCGAACCAGGCGAAGCGGTTGCGGCCGGAATTCTTCGCCGCATACATCGCGATGTCGCCGGCACGCATCAGCGCGTCGATGCTGCCGCAATCGAAGTCCGATCGCGCGACGCCGACCGAGGCGGAGATGTGTACTTGCAGCCCGTCGACGTGCAGCGGCTGGGCGATGCGGCTGATCAGGCGTTCGGCGACACGCTCGACCGTATCGGGATGCTCGGGGTCGAACATGAAGGTGCAGGCGAATTCGTCGCCACCCAGCCGTGCGGTGAGCGCGACCGACGGCATGGCGGCGGCGATCTCGTCCGCGACCAGCTTGAGCAGAGCGTCGCCGGCGGCATGGCCGTGCATGTCGTTGACGGTCTTGAAGTGATCGAGATCGAGCATCATCAGCGCCATCGCCTTGCCGCGCTTCTCGGCGCGGACGAACATCGCGGCGCCTTCCTCTGCGAGGCAGCGGCGGTTTAGGAAGCCAGTCAGAGGATCCTTCGAGGCGAGCGTTTGGGCGCGTTCCTCGGCGGCGGTACGGACGGTAACTTCCTGCGCAAGTTCGTGATGTCGGCGCCAGCCGAACAGGATCAGCGCGACGTTCAGCAGCAGGGCGATGACCAAAGTCTGGTCCGGCCCGTTCTGGCCCGCGAAATAGTTGCGCAGCGTCATCGACAGAACGGCGGAACCGGTGCCGACGAACAGTAGGATCGCCGCGACCGTGATCGCGCCGCTCAGTATGTCACGGCGCGGCGTGGTGCGGGTCGGGGTGCGGCCGGGCGAATCATCTGCGTCGAGCGCCATGCGGTTGCTTGCCTTATGGTCGGTGAAGCGTGCTCTGTGCGGCAGGCCAGGTGTAGATGGGGTTAAAGCGGGTGGAGGTTGCGCCCGCATGCGACTTCCGCTAACAGCCGCCGCGACCGCTTGTCCCAGGACAGATGCGTGAAAGGCAGCCCAAGGGCTACGCCGGCCGACGAGGTTTCGTCCGCCGGCGTCTTTTGCGTTTCACCGAAGACGGGTGGATCGAAACGAAAGGTTCTTGATGTTCGAAAGCCTGAGCGACCGTCTTGGCGGTGTGTTCGATCGGTTGCGCGGCCGTGGTGCGCTGACCGAGGCGGACGTGCGCGCGGCGATGCGCGAGGTTCGGGTCGCGTTGCTCGAGGCCGACGTCGCGCTGCCGGTGGCGCGCGATTTCGTCGAGAAGGTGACGGAACAGGCGATCGGCCAGAACGTGCTGCGCTCGGTCACGCCGGGGCAGCAGGTCGTCAAGATCGTCAACGATGCGCTGGTCGAGATGCTGGGGTCGGATGCGTCCGAACTCGAACTCGGCGTCACGCCGCCGGCCGTGATCATGATGGTCGGCCTGCAAGGGTCGGGCAAGACGACGACGACCGCGAAGATCGCGTTGCGTCTCAGCGGCGGCAAGGCCGGCCGTGAGCGCAAGAAGGTGCTGATGGCGTCGCTCGACGTCAATCGCCCGAATGCGCAGGAACAGCTAGCCGTGCTGGGCACGCAGGCCGATGTGCAGACGCTGCCGATCATCACCGGGCAGCAGCCGGTGGATATCGCGCGGCGCGCGATGCAGGCGGCGAAGTTGCAGGGCTATGACGTCCTGATGCTCGATACCGCCGGTCGACTGCATGTCGATCAGGCGCTGATGGACGAGATGCGCGCTGTTGCCGATGTCGCGCAGCCGACCGAGATCCTGCTCGTCGTCGATGCGCTGACGGGCCAGGACGCGGTCAACGTCGCCAAGAATTTCTCCGATCAGGTGCCGCTGACCGGCGTGGTGCTGACCCGTATGGACGGCGATGCGCGCGGTGGTGCGGCACTGTCGATGCGCGCCGTGACCGGCAAGCCGATCAAGTTCGCCGGCATGGGCGAGAAGCTGGACGCGCTTGAGGCGTTCCATCCGTCGCGCGTGGCGGGCCGCATCCTCGGCATGGGCGACGTGGTCGGCCTGGTCGAGCGCGCCGCCGAGGCTGTCCAGCAGGACGAGGCCGAGGCGATGGCCGCCAAGCTGGCCAAGGGGCAGTTCGACATGAACGACCTGCGCAGTCAGCTTGCGCAGATGCGTCGTATGGGCGGGTTGGGTGCTCTGGCCGGCATGATCCCGGGCATGGCGAAGGCCAAGGCGGCGATGGCCGGCGGCGGGATGGACGAGAAGATCCTGGTGCGCATGGACGCGATGATCACGTCGATGACGCAAAAGGAGCGCACCAAGCCCGATTTGATCAACGCCAAGCGCAAGATCCGTATCGCCAAGGGCAGCGGCACGACCGTGCAGGACGTGAACAAGCTGCTGAAAATGCACCTCGAAATGTCCTCCGCCATGAAGAAGATCCGCAAGATGGGCGGATTGAAGGGCATGGCGGCGATGTTCGGCAAAGGCGGCATGGGCGGCGCGCTCGGCGGCTTGGGCGGTGGCGGGCTGCCCAATCTGGGCGGCGGCGGAGGCGGGGGGCTTCCCGGCCTCGGCGGCGGTCAGGCCAAATTGCCGCCCGGTTTCGAAAATCTGCTCAACAAGAAGAAATAAACCAACCTAACTTCAAGACAAATAAGGAAGATTATAATGGCAGTCAGCATTCGCCTTACCCGTGGCGGTTCCAAGAAGCGTCCGTATTACAAGATCGTCGTTGCCGATGCGCGCGCACCGCGCGACGGCAAGTTCATCGAGAAGATCGGCACCTACAACCCGCTGCTCGCCAAGGACGACGAGAAGCGCGTCGTACTCGATTCGGATCGCGCCAAGCATTGGCTGAGCGTCGGCGCGCAGCCGACCGATCGTGTTGCCCGCTTCCTCGACGTCGCTGGCGTCCGTGAGCGTGCAGCCCGCGTCAACCCGAACAAGGGCAAGCCGGGCGAGAAGGCCACTGAGCGCGCCGAAGAGCGTGCGACCAAGCTGGCCGAGGCCGAAGAAGCCGTCAAGGCCGCAGCGGCAGCGCCTGCTCCCGAACCGGAAGTCGAAGAGCCTGCCGTCAACGAAGCGACGCCGAACAGCGACGCCGGTGACGATGTGGCTGCGACCGAGGGCGAAAGCGCCCAGGCACCGGCCGAGGGCTGATGCAGCCTCAAATCCCTTCCGCAAGCGGAAAGGGTGGGGATTCCCCCGTTACGCTCGCCGTCATCATCGGCGCGCATGGCGTGACGGGGGAAATCCGTCTCAAGCTCTTCACCGAGGACTTGAGCGCCTATAAAAGCTTCAACGGCGGCACGCTGACGTTGAAGAGCACGCGCCACGGCAGCAACGGCACGATCGCGCGCATCGCCGAAGTGACGGACCGCAACGCTGCCGAGGCGATGCGCGGCACGGAACTCACCGTGCTGCGATCCGAACTGCCGCCGCTGGCGGAGGGCGAATATTATCACGCCGATCTGCTGGGGCTGCCCGTGGTTTCGACCGAGGGGGAGGCGCTGGGCATCGTCGTGGCGATCGACGATTTCGGGGCAGGCGATGTGATCGAAGTCGAGCGGCCATCGGAAGACGGCAAGGCCGGCAAGCGCTTCATGGTGCCGATGAATGCCGATGCGGTGCCGGACTGGAACGGCGACCGGCTGGTGGTTGACGGAGCATTCGTGGTTTAGTATATACGTGACGTGTATACGGAGGCCGTAATGGACGACGAATATCTGGGCAAGACGTTCAAATCGGGTAACTCCGTTGCCTTGCGTCTGCCCAAGGGCATGGGCATCGCCGAGGGCACCGAATTACGCATGGTCCGCGAAGCCCCGATGTCGTTCCGGATCGAGCCGGTCGATGCGCCCAAGCGGAAGGTGGATCTGACCGGGATCTGGGGTTCGTGCCCGGGCCTGGAACCGCTTCTCCCAGAGGATCGCGTGTTCGATCACTCGCCGCGCGTTTGGGATGATCCGGACTGGGAGGGGTGGTCGAACGTTCCGAAATGAAGTTCTTGCTCGATTCCAATACGATCATCGATCTGCTGATAGGCACAAAGCCCGCCTTGTTCGCCCGCGTTACGGCGTGCGAGGCGGGCGATCTGGCCGTATCGACCATCAGCTTTGGCGAGGTGGCGCATGGATCGGCGCGCGGAAAAGCGCCGCCGATGGCGGTGCTGGAAACGTTTCTGCGCGAGGTGGCGCTGGTCGATTTCGATCGCGAGGCTGCGCTCCGTTATGCGGCGTTGCCGTTCAGACGTAGCAGTTTCGATCGCCTGATCGGCGCGCATGCCTTGTCGCTCGGCCTCACGCTGATCACGAATAATATTCGCGACTTCGCCGATATTCCGGGCCTCCGGGTCGAGAATTGGACGGTATGACATTGGCTGATACCCTGTCGGTTCAACAATAAAAGGAATAGGCGATGGACCTAGTATTCGGCTTGATCATCATTGCGCTCGCCCCGGTGATCAGTCTGGCGATCCGTCGCATCCGGCCGCTTTGGCCACCGTTCAAGATCGGTTGGGTGTCGGCGCTGATCCTGCCGGCGATGATCGTGGCGTTGTGCATCTTCGTCTTCGTATCCGCCAGCATGGCCGGCCCGGAGCGGTGCGCGGGCAATGCCTGCAAGGCGGCGATGGCGATGGCTCTGGTGATGGCGGTCGCCGCAGCGGTCGAATTTCTGCTCGGCTGGCTCGCGACCCTGTATTTCCAACGGTGGCTGGCGCGGCGATGACCTTCGCGGCGACCGTTCTGACGCTGTATCCGGAGATGTTCCCGGGGCCGCTCGGCACGTCGCTGGCGGGACGGGCGCTGGGCGAGGGCATCTGGAGCCTCGATGCGGTCAACATCCGCGATTTCGCGACCGACAAGCACAGCACGGTGGATGGCACACCGGCCGGCGGCGGGGCCGGAATGGTGCTGCGCGCCGATATCCTGGCGGCTGCGATCGACAGCGCGCCGGCGGGGCGGCCGATCCTCGCCATGACGCCAAGGGGAAATCCGCTAACCCAGGCCCGCGTGCGCGAACTGGCAGCGGGCGATGGCGTAACGATCCTGTGCGGGCGGTTCGAGGGATTCGACGAGCGCATTTTCGAGGGTCGGGCGGTCGAGCAGGTGTCGATCGGCGACTATATCCTGTCGGGCGGGGAGATGGGGGCGCTGGTGCTGCTCGACGCTTGCATTCGGCTGCTTCCCGGCGTAATGGGCGCGGCTTGTAGCGGCGTGGACGAGAGCTTCGAAGGGGGCCTGCTCGAATACCCGCAATATACCCGACCATATGAATGGGAAGGGCGCACGATCCCCGAAGTGTTGCGATCGGGGGATCATGCGAGGATTTCGGCATGGCGAAAGTCGATGGCCGAGACCGACACACGGCTAAGGCGGCCGGACCTTTGGGAGCGTCATGAGGGCGCTCGGGTCCAGTCGCCCTCTGGCGCGCGACGACGAATGAAGGACGAATGAGATGAATCTCATCCAGACGATCGAAGCCGAGAACATCGCCAAGTTTCTCGAGACCAAGAAGATCCCGGACTTCCGGCCCGGCGATACGCTGAAGGTCGGTGTGAAGGTGGTCGAAGGTGAACGCACCCGTGTCCAGAATTACGAAGGCGTGTGCATCGCGCGTTCGAACAAGGGCATGGGGAGCAACTTCACCGTGCGCAAGATTTCGTTCGGCGAAGGCGTGGAGCGCGTGTTCCCGCTGTATTCGCCGAACATCGAAAGCATCGAAGTCGTCCGCAAGGGCGCCGTGCGTCGTGCCAAGCTGTATTACCTGCGTGGCCGCACCGGCAAGTCGGCCCGTATCGCCGAGCGCCGCGACACGCGCCCGGCCAAGGGTGCCGCCGCCGCCGAGTGATTTCGGAGCGGTTTTGCTAGAGAAAGAAATGGGCGTCGGGACTGTGGTTCCGGCGCCCTTTTCGCGTTCAACGATTTTGCTCGTGGCGCGTTAGGGCTGCATGAGCTTTGCCCAATCCGGAAAGGAAGATCGTGTCAGGGGGGCGATCCTGGCGATCGTCGTGCAGGCGGCGCTGGGTTATGCGCTGATTTCGGGCTTGGCGGTGCATTTCCCGCAGGTTGCGCGTGAGGGCTTGGCGGCGTTCAACCTGCTCCCGCCGCCTCCGCCTCCGCCGCCAGAAAAATTGGTGCCACATAAGGTAGTCAGCCGGAAAGCGGAGGGCGCGGCGTCTCCGCCGAACCTGCGGTCCAAGGCGACGGGGGTGGTCGCGCCGCCGCCGGTCATTCCGCCGCCGTTGCCGCCCCCCATTCCGGTCGCGGAGAAACCGGGCGTGGGCAATCAGGCGACCTCCGGCAATGCGGATGTGGTCGGCCCCGGCACGGGTAGCGGCGGGCAGGGTGATGGCACGGGTAACGGGCGTTCCGGCGATGGCGATGGCGACGGCGGGCTCGAGATCCCGCCGCGCCAGACCGGCGGCGGGATCGGGCGTGGCGACTGGCCGTTCGACATCGCCGAAGCGGGAATCGGCGGGAAGGTGTCGGTGCGCTATCTCGTGACGGTCGGCGGGCGGGCGGCCAATTGCGTGGTGACCCAATCGAGCGGCAGTCGCGAACTGGATGTGTTGACGTGCCGGCTGATCGAGCAGCGTTTCCGGTTTAAACCTTCACGCGATGCGAACGGCCGGAAGGTCGAATCCCAGATCGTGCAGGATCATTACTGGATCAACCAGCCAGGGGATTGATCAGGTCAGCCGCCAGATCACGCACAGGATGGTGACGAGGATCGCCGGTGCGGCGGCGAGGGCGAGGCGATTGCGCGATACCGGAGCGCCGCCGAACAGGTCGGAGCCGGTGATGACGACCGCGATGGCCGTCGCGAGCAATGTCCACAGATGATAGCGCAGTTCGGCGGCGACGCTGAACACGCCATAGCCCGTGCCGTAGAGCAGGGCCGACAGCGCGACCGGCCCGATTATGCGGCGCGAGGGCAGGTTCGGCGCGATCGTCAGCACGCCGAAGGCCAGCGCGATCCAGACGATCGGCCAGCCCAGCGGTGTATGCGCGCTGGCGCGGGTCGCCGCGTCGATCGCTGACAGGATCGGGTTCGGCGTGACGTGATAGCCCCAGTCGTTGGGCGGTCCCTCGACCTGCACCGCGCGCTCGATCTCGTCATGGACGAGGAAGCGGGTGTTGATATTGAAATGCGCCAGGCGATGTTCGGCATAGGCGATCGGATGCGCGAGGATCGCTTGGGCCTGCCAGACATAGGGACGCACGTGGCTTGCCTTCAGCGCCGCGCCGACATTCTCGAAACCGATCGGGCAGGGGGCGTCGACCCACCAGGCATAGGGATCCCATTTCACCGGCGAATAGCAATGATGGTTGACCGCGACGGGATCGGTGATGCCGGGCAAAGCGGGGAAGGCATTCACCCCGCTATGTTCGGTGATGCCGCCGAGATCGAAGATGACGAGCGAGAGTTCGACGCTGCTCGATTTGGCACCGATCAGGCGGTTGGCTACCGGGAGAGCGAGCAGCAGGATGACGGCCGCGCCGATCGTTGTGGCGGCGAGGCGGAGCTTCGTGCGCCGCAAGGCCTCCGGCATCACCGCGACGAACAGCGGCACGCCAGCGGTGAAGGCGTTGAAGCGCAATGTCGCAGCGGCGATCAGCAGCAGCACGGCAAGCCCCGCGAGGATCGCGGCACGGGGGCCGCGCGCGTCGATCCGCCAGGCGAGCAGGCCGGTGACCGAAAGCAATGCGCCGGCCATCAGGCAGTCCTTCAGCACCGCGCCCATCAGCGCCATACCGAGCGGCGTCATCCCGCAGGCGACCAGCGCAACCGCCAGCCCACGGCGCTCGCGCCGCAAGGCCCATGCCGCGAGCAGGGCCAGCCCGGCCCAGAACAACGCCAGTTGCAACGCCAGCATGGGTGCCGGCCCGGCATGAAGCGGGACGAACTGCCGCCACAACCATTCCATCGCCGGCGGATGCCAGTCGTCGAAGGCCCCGCTCAATGCCTGATCATATTGGCGAACCGCATCCCAGGTCATCAGGCCGGGGCGATAGGCGAACGCCGTCGCGCCAGCCGCGCCGAGCATCGCGCAGGCGAGCAGAATTGCGGGCCATGCCTCGCGCTTCAGCCAGCCGGTTACGGGCTTCTCCTGTCTCGGGGCGATCGTCGTTTCCTGCTCCATCGCGCTCGCCAATGCCCTATAGGATCGCGGTTCGCCATAGCCGCACATCGGCGGAGAGAGGGAAATGTTATGACCCGAACGCGCTGCCCCTGGGCGGAATCGACGCCGGTGATGCAGGCGTATCACGACGAGGAATGGGGCGTGCCGGAGCGCGATAGCCGGGCATTGTGGGAGAAGTTGCAGCTCGACGGGTTTCAGGCGGGGCTGTCGTGGAGCATCATCCTCAACAAGCGTGATGCGTTTCGCGAGGTGTTCGCTGGCTTCGACCCGGAGAAGGTCGCGCGGTTCGACGAGGCGGATGTCGCGCGGCTGGTGGTCGATCCGCGCATCATCAGGTCCCGCGCAAAGATCGCGGCGGTGATCGGCAATGCACGCGCCTATCTGGCGATGCGGGATGCGGGCGAGGATTTCTCCGCCTTCGTCTGGGGCATGGCGGGCGATGCGCCGATCCGGGGCGATGGGGTGCATGTGCCGGCCAAGACGCCGTTGTCGGAAGATATGTCGAAGGCGTTGAAGAAGCGCGGGTTCAAGTTCGTCGGGCCGGTGATCGTCTATGCGTGGATGCAGGCGTGCGGAATTGTGGACGATCACGTCGCTGGATGCTGGCGGCGGTAAGTTCAGAGCGACGGCTGAAGCAGTAAGGGCGGACGATGATCTTGCCGCCTACTTATTTTTCGTGAGCGATCATCACCGCCATTGCGGTATCGTATCGATTTTGATTATCCCTCCGTTTCGAGAATTGCGGGGGGATACGCGATGAGCGACGTGACGATGACGACGGCGACCGAGCCGGATGGCGCACCGCGCGTCGCGGGGCTGGATATTCTGCGCGGTATCGCGATCCTCGGCATCCTGTTCATGAACATCAACGATATGGGCGGATCGCTCTGGGCGTCGTTCGACGATCCGCGCCATCTCGGCTGGAGCCAGGCGGATCAGGTCGCGTGGTTCCTGCGCGACGTGGTCGCCAACGGCACCGCGCGCTGCATGCTGGAAATGCTGTTCGGCGTGGGCATGGTGATCCTCACCGATCGCGCGGCGGGGGCGTTGCAGGCATCGACGGAGAAACCGGACGGGTGGTTCCGCACGTCGTTGCAGGTCCTGTTCGGCGACTGGGCGGTGATGCGCAGCTATTATGCGCGCAACATCGTGCTGTTTCTGTTCGGGCTGGTCCATATTTTCATCCTGCTCTGGCCCGGCGACATCCTGCACACCTATGGCATCGCCGCTCTGGTCGCGTTCCTGTTCCGGCGGCTGGGGCCGAAGATGCTGCTGGGCATCGGGCTGATCATGGCGGTCGTGCAATTGTGCGGTGGTGGATACAGCATCTATCAGGCGCAGACCCGCATCGCCATGACGACGCAGTTGCAGGCCAAGCGCGACAGCGGGCAGAAGCTGACGCCCAAGGAAACCAAGGACTTCGCCAAAGCGGAAGAGAAGAAGAAGGATCGCGCGAAGAGCAAGGCGGAGACCGCGAAGCGTGTCGGGCTGGAAGACAAGGCGCGTACCGATGGGACCGGCACGTTCATGACCTGGGCCGCATCTGCCTGGGGGGTAATCCTGTTCATCTGGGGTGTCGGCGACAGTGTCGGTCCCGGCGCGGTGCTGGAACCGCTATTCGTCTGGGAAGCGGCGAGCACGATGCTGATCGGCGCGGCGCTGTTCAAATGGGGCGTAATCCAGGGGTTGAGATCGCGCGGTTTCTATCTGTGGACGATGCTGATCGCCTATGCCGCAGGTTTCGGCGGACGCGCATGGAGCGCGTACGTGTTCATGAAGTGGGACGACTATCCCCATCTGATCTATGCGACGAGCGAGGTTACGCGGCTGTCCACCACGCTCGGTCATATCTCCGCGATATACCTGCTTCTGGGCACCGCGTTCGGCGCGAAGTTGCTCAAGCCGTTCGAGGCCGCCGGGCGCACCGCACTGACGATCTACATCTGCCAGACGATCATCTGCCTGTGGATCCTCTATCCGCCGTTCGCGCTCGGGCTGTACGGGCATCAGGGCTGGATGGCGCTGATGCTGACCGCGCTGGCGGTGAACGCTCTGCTGTTGCTGGCGGCGAACTGGTACGTGCGTAATTATGCCATCGCGCCGGTCGAATGGGCGTGGCGATCGATCATCGCGCGGCGCGTATTGCCGATCGGCAAGCGGCGTAAAACACGCGACAATCCCTTGCCCGGCGCTATACCCGCGAGCTGAATAAGACAGCACGGGATTGGAGATGAGGGATGGCGAAACCATGGATCGTGGCGGGGGTGATGCTCGCCGTCATGGGGTCGCCGGCCTTGGCTGCTGAGACCACACCGTCGAAACAGATGCAGGTGCAGGGCCAGAAACTGACGCTGAAGCGCGTGTTCGGATCGCCCGATCTTTCGGGGCCGCAGCCGCAATCGCTGAAACTGTCGCCGGACGGCACCTTGCTCACGTCCCTGAAGCCCCGCGCCGATGAGAAGCAGCGCTTCGATCTGTGGGCGCTCGATACGCGCACCGGCAAGGAGCGCATGCTGGTCGATTCAAAGAAGGTCGGCAGCGGCGCGGAGCTGTCCGAAGCCGAGAAGATGCAGCGCGAGCGCGATCGCAGCATCAGCGGCAAGACCGGCATCGTGTCCTACGAATGGTCGCCGGACGGCAAGACGATCCTGGTGCCGATCGACGGCGACCTGTATCTCGCGACGCTGGACGGCAAAGTGACGCGGCTGACCGAGAATGTCGGCGGCGCGCTGAACCCGAAGATCAGCCCGGCGGGCGGTTACGTCTCCTACGTTCGCGATCAAAACCTCGTGGTCCAGCCGCTGGGCGGCGCGCCGCGCGCGCTGACCGAGGATGGCAAGGACACGGTGCATTGGGGCGAGGCCGAATTTGTCGCACAGGAGGAGATGGACCGCCGCACCGGATATTGGTGGGCACCGGGCGATGCCCGCGTGGCGGTCGAGCGGTTCGACGAGGCACCGGTGGGTGTGATCACCCGGGCGGCGATCGGCGCGAACGGGACGAAGACCTACAACCAGCGCTATCCCGCCGCCGGCACGCCGAACGTGGCGGTCGAACTCTATGTGATGAAGCCCGACGGCACGGGCCGGGTGAAGGTCGATCTCGGCAAGGATTCCGATATCTATCTCGCGCGCGTCGATTGGGCACCGGATGGCAGCGCGCTGTATGTGCAGCGCCAGAACCGGGCGCAGACGTTGCTCGATATGCTGAAGGTCGATCCGGCGACGGGCAAGTCCAGCGTGCTGTTCAGCGAGAAGGCGCGGGCGAATTCGTGGGTCAATCTCAGCAACGCGTATCAATTCCTGAACGACGGCAGCCTGATCTGGACGTCGGAGCGCGACGGCTTCGCGCATCTGTATCGCTTCAAGGCGGGCAAGTGGACGCAACTGACCAAGGGTGCCTGGGTGGTGATGGATCTGGCCGGGATCGATCAGGCGAAGGGCCGCATCTACTTCACCGCGAACAAGGACGAGGTGCTGGAGAAGCATCTCTACGCGATCGATCTGGCCCGCCCAGCCGCGCCGGTGCGGCTGACCGAGCCGGGCTGGTGGAACGGCGCGACGATGGACAAAGCGGCGTCGCGGATCATCGTATCGCGTTCCAATCCGGACCAGCCGACGCAGGTGTATCTGGCGGATACGAGCGGCAAGCGGCTGTCGTGGATCAACCAGAATGCTCTGGTCGCCGGACATCCGTATTTCCCGTTCCTGGCGCAGCATCAGGCGACCAAGTTCGGCACGCTGAAGGCAGCGGACGGCAGCACGCTCTATTGGGAAATGATCACGCCGCCGCTGGAGGCGGGCAAGAAATACCCGGTGTTCTTCGAACATTATGGCGGTCCGCATTCGCAGACCGTGTCGCGCAACTGGGCCGGGCCGCTGCACCAATATCTGGTCGATCAGGGCTATATCGTCTTCATGATCGACAATCGCGGATCGGCCAATCGCGGCGTCGCTTTCGAAAGCCAGCTATACCGGGCGGCGGGCACGGTTGAGGTCGCCGACCAGTTGCTTGGCGCGAAATGGCTGAAGGAGCAGCCCTATGTCGATCCCGCGAAGATCGTCACCTATGGCTGGTCCTATGGCGGCTATATGACGCTGAAGATGCTGGAGGCAGCACCGGGCGTGTTCGCGGCCGGCGTGGCGGGTGCGCCGGTGACGAAATGGGAATTGTACGACACGCATTATACCGAGCGCTACATGGGCGACCCGAAGAAGGATGCGAAGGCCTATGCCGCATCGAGCGCGCTGACCGATGCGCCGAAGATCGCCGATCCGATGCTGCTGATCCACGGCATGTCGGACGACAATGTGTTCTTCGAGAATTCGACCGCGCTGGCGGCACGGATGCAGGCGGCGTCCACGCCGTTCGAGATGATGTTCTACCCGGGCTTCACGCACCGCGTGGGCGGGCCGGTGGTCGGCGAGCATCTCTGGACGACGATCCTGGATTTCTACGGGCGGCATCTGGGGAAGTAGGGCGGTTCGGAGCCGCCAATATTCCCCGACGACTGCCGTCATCCTGACGAAGGTCAGGATCCATTGCGCCTGTCAGGCGATCGCCAATGAGGCACGATGGATCCTGACCTTCGTCAGGATGACGGGGGTGGTTGGTGAGGGTCAAGCCCCCGCCGCGCTCAGCCGATCGAGCTGGTCCGGGCTCAACTCCAGCATGATCGCGCCGAGCAGATCCTCGACCTGCTTCACGCTCGTCGCACTCGCGATCGGGGCGGTGACCCCGGGCTGGGCGGCGAGCCACGCCAAGGCGATCTGCGCCAGGCTCGCGCCAGTCTCCGCAGCCACCGCGTCCATCGCCGCCAGCACGCTCGCGCCTTTGCCTTCGATCAGGGCGCTCATCCGGCCGCCGCGCACGCTCTGGCCGAGATCGTCCTTGCTGCGGTATTTGCCGGTGAGAAAACCCGATGCGAGACCGGAATAGGGCACGACCCCGACATTGTTGGTGACGCAGTAATTCTGCAATTCGCCTTCGAACTTGTGCCGGCTGATGAGATTATATTCGGGTTGCAGCACCTGATAATGCGGCAGGCCGTGCGCAACCGCGGCATCGTGCGCCGATTTCAGGCGACCGGCATGGAAGTTCGATGCGCCGAGCGCGCGGACCTTGCCGGCGTCGATCAGCTTGGCGAAGGCGGCAAGCGCATCTTCCTGCGCCACGGCATCGTCGTCCTGATGCGCGAAATAGAGGTCGATCGTGTCGACGCCGAGCCGTTTCAGCGAGGCATCGCAGGCTGCCGCGATGCGCGCGGGGGCGAGTTTCTCCCCACCTTCGCCGGGCAGCATGCCGACCTTCGTGGCGATCAGCACGTCGCCCCGCTTGCCGCTGGACTTCAGCCAGTCGCCGATCATGCTTTCGGACTCGCCGCCGGGATGGCCGGGCACCCAGACCGAATAGACGTCGGCGGTGTCGATCATCGTGCCGCCCCCGGCAACGAAGGCATCGAGGACGGCGAAGCTGGCGGTCTTGTCGGCGGTCCAGCCGAAGACGTTCCCCCCAAGCACCAACGGCGCGATGTGCAGATCTGTGGCGCCGAGGCGCCGGGAGGTGGTCATTGTCTGGATACCTTGAAAGAGGCCGGCCTTATTGTGGCTGGGCCTCGTTTTCGCCTTCGATCGCGACGGCATTGGCATCGACGCTATTGGCATCGAGCATCGCCGCCGCGTCGTTCAGCGATTGCGCCTCGCTCGCGCTGACCGAGCCGGGCGCATCGCTCTGCGATCCGCAAGCGGCGAGCAGCAGCACGGGGAGCAGGGGGGCGAGGCGGATCATGCGATCAATCCTCGATCGCGTTGCCGGCGTCCTTCAACGCGGCACCGGTCTTGTCGGCGGCCTTGTCCGCTGCGTTGCCGATCGCGGCTCCCGCATTGTCGATCTTCGCTTCGGCTGAACCGAATGCGCGGTCGGCCGCGGCGTCCGTGTCGTTGATCGCGGCGCTCATCGTCGCATTGGCGTCGGCGGACATCTGGCCAGCGGCTTCGGCGGTTTCGTTCTGCGCGGCGGGTGAGCAGGCGGCGAGCATGGCGACAGCGGCGAGGGCGACGAACGTCTTCACGGGTAATTCTCCTGGAAGTTGGCAAAGGTTGCGCACGTAACGCTAACGCCGGGCATTGGGGTCCGCAACTTATCGCGCGTTGACCTCATATAAAGATATCTTTATATGTCTCGGCAAGATGACGCTGGCCCTAGATATCTTCCGCGCGCTTGCCGATGCGACGCGGCTGCGCATCCTGGCGCTGCTGCGCTCGATGGAGCTGTCGGTCGGCGAATTGGCACAGGTGCTGGGCCAGAGCCAGCCGCGGGTTTCGCGCCATGTGAAGATCCTGTGCGACGCCGGGCTGGCCGAGCGGCGCAAGGAAGGCAGCTGGGTGTTCGTCGGCGTCGGCAGCGCGGTGAAGGTGGCGCCGGTCGTCGCCGCGCTTGATGCGTGGAACGAGATCGAGGCGGATCACTGGGCGGTGGCCGATGCGGCGCGGCTGGCGGCGGTGCGCGCCGATCGCGCATCGTCTGCGGCGACCTGGTTCGAGGCGAACGCCGGGCAATGGGATGCGATCCGATCGCTGCATGTCGCCGAAGAGCAGGTCGAGGCGGCGATTTCGGACATATTGGGGGAGGCCCCTATCGGCCGGCTGATCGATATCGGCACCGGCACCGGGCGGATGCTCGAATTGTTCGCGGGGCGCGCCAAGCACGCGCTCGGGATCGATCGGTCCTCGGAAATGCTACGGCTCGCGCGGGCCAAGCTGTCCGAACAGGGGCTGGCCAATGCCGAGTTGCGCCAGGCCGATCTCTATGCGCTGCCGCTGGGTGACGACGAGGCGGACGCGGCGATCATCCACCACGTGCTGCACTTCGCGCAACAGCCGGGCGCCGCGATCGCCGAGGCGGCGCGGGTGCTGAGCCCCGGCGGGCGGCTGTTGATCGCGGATTTCGCCAGCCATGATCGCGAGGATCTGCGCACGCGCGATGCGCATACCCGGCTGGGTTTCTCGGACGAACAGATCGCCGCTTGGTTCGCCAGCGCCGGGCTCGCTTCGGCGCGGACCGAGACGCTGGAGGGCGGCGAACTGACAGTGAAATTGTGGCTCGGGCGCAAGCTCGGGTCGCCGCTACATGAGGTGAAGGCAGCATAATGGTTTCGGTCAAGGATATGCAGGAAGCGCGCCGCGCGCTGGCGACACCGATGTTCGCCGACGTCGGCGGCAGCGATGCGCGGGTGAGCTTCGAATTCTTCCCGCCCAAGACCGAGAAGATGGAAGAGACGTTGTGGGAATCGGTGCAGACGCTGTCGCCGCTCGGTCCGCGCTTCGTCTCCGTAACCTATGGCGCGGGCGGCACGACGCGCGAGCGGACGCACGCGACGGTGGCGCGGATCGCGCGCGACACGAACATCCCGGCGGCGGCGCATCTCACCTGTGTCGAGGCGACGCGCGAGGAGATCGACGCGGTCGCGAACGATTATTGGGAGGCAGGCGTGCGGCACATCGTGGCATTGCGCGGCGATCCCCCGGTGGCGGGCGCGAAGTTCCAGTCTCCGGTTGGCGGGTACGAGAATGCTGCGGCTTTGGTCGCGGGTTTGCGCAAGCTGCACCCGTTCGAGATTTCGGTCGCGGCCTATCCCGAATGCCATCCGGATTCGCCCGATCCGGTCGCCGATCTCGACAATCTCAAGCGCAAGCTGGACGCCGGGGCGAGCCGCGCGATCACGCAATTCTTCCATGAGGCGGAGACGTTCTTCCGCTACCGCGATGCCGTCGCCAAGGCCGGGATCGATGCCGAGATCGTGCCGGGCATCATGCCGATCATGAATTTCGGCGCGGTGCAGCGCATGTCGGCAATGTGCGGCACGGTGGTCCCATCGTGGATGGGTACGTTGTTCGAGGGTCTCGACGATCATCCCGCGGCAAGGCAGCTCGTATCGGCGACGATCGCGGCGGAATTGTGCCGGGGGCTCTATGCTGGCGGCGTGCGGGACTTCCATTTCTACACGCTCAACCGCGCGGAATTGAGTTTCGCGATCTGCCATTTGCTTGGGATCCGGGCGAAGGGCGTGGTGCGGGCCGAGGCGGCGTAATGTCTACGTCGCCCCGGCGCAGGCCGGGGCCGGCACGTTATTTTGCGGGGCCTGTGCCGCGCACCAAACCCGGCGGCCCCGGCCTGCGCCGGGGCGACGAAGGATGTGATGATGAATATCCGTGAAAAATTCCTCGCCGAGGCGGCCAAGCGCGTGCTGATCACCGATGGCGCGTTCGGGACGGAGATTCAGAACTGGAAGCTCTCCGAGGCGGATTATGCCGGCGATCTGGGCCTCGCCAAGGACCAGAAGGGCAATAACGACATCCTGGCGCTGACCAAGCCCGAGGTGCCGGAGACGATCACGCGCGAGTATCTCGATGCGGGATCGGACATCGTTTCGACCAACACGTTCAGCGCGAACCTGATTTCGCAGGCGGATTACGCCGCCGAGCATCTGGTGCGCGAGATCAATCTGGCCTCGGCGCAGATCGCGCGCCGGCTGGCGGATCAATATGCCGCGAAGGACGGGCGTCCGCGCTTCGTGGCCGGCGCGATCGGGCCGACCAACAAGACGCTGTCGCTATCGCCCGACGTCAACGACCCGGGTTTTCGCGAGATCGACTTCGATTATCTGAAGACGGTGTACCGCGAGCAGATCGATGCGCTGATCGAGGGTGGCGTCGATTTCATCCTGATCGAGACGGTGTTCGACACGCTGAACGCCAAGGCCGGCATCATGGCCGCGCTGGAGGCATCGCACGATCTGGGCCGCGACGTGCCGATCATGATGTCGATGACGCTGACCGATCTGTCCGGGCGCAACCTGTCGGGCCATACGGTCGAGGCGTTCTGGCACGCGGTGCGGCATGCCAAGCCGGTGACGATCGGGCTGAACTGTTCGTTCGGGGCCGAACAGCTGCGGCCGCATGTTCGTACGCTCTCCGACATCGCGGATACTTTGATTATGGTCTATCCCAATGCCGGACTGCCCAACGAACTCGGCGAATATGACGAGATGCCGGATACGACCGCCGGGCTGGTGCTGGAATGGGCGCAGGCCGGGCAGGTTAACATATTGGGCGGGTGCTGCGGATCGACGCCGGCGCATATCAAGGCGATGGCGGATGCGGTGGCCGGCCTGCCGCCACGTCAGGTGGCGCAGCCGGCGGTGCGGACGAAGCTGGCCGGGCTGGAGCCGATGACGATGGCGGCGTAAAAATTCCCCTCCCGCTTGCGGGAGGGGTTAGGGGAGGGCAGTGCCTCCCAAGCATCGCCTGATGTCGGTCAGGCCCTCCCCCGGCCCCTCCCGCAAACGGGAGGGGGGAAGAAAAGATAGATGACCACCAATTCCTCCGCCAATTTCGTGAACATCGGCGAGCGCACCAACGTCACCGGCTCCGCGCGCTTCAAGAAGCTGATCATGGCGGGCGACTATCCCGCTGCCGTCGAGGTCGCGTTGCAGCAGGTGGAGAGCGGCGCGCAGGTGCTCGACGTCAATATGGACGAGGGGCTGCTCGACGCCGAATACGCGATGACCACGTTCCTGAAGTTGATCGCCGCGGAACCGGATATCGCGCGCATTCCGTTCATGGTCGATAGCTCCAAATGGAGCGTGATCGAGGCGGGACTGAAATGCGTTTCGGGCAAGCCGATCGTCAATTCGATCAGCATGAAGGAAGGCGAGGCACAGTTCCTGGAACATGCCCGCAAGTGCATGAATTACGGGGCCGCCGTGGTCGTGATGGCGTTCGACGAGGTCGGACAGGCAGATACCAAGGCGCGAAAGGTCGAAATCTGCGAGCGGGCCTATAACGTATTGATGGGCATCGGCTTTCCGCCCGAGGACATCATTTTCGATCCCAACGTGTTCGCGGTGGCGACGGGGATCGAGGAGCACAACAATTACGGCGTGGACTTCATCGAGGCGTGTGCCGAGATCAAGCAGCGCTGCCCGCACGTGCATATCTCGGGCGGACTATCGAACCTGAGCTTCAGCTTCCGCGGCAACGAGCCGGTGCGGCGCGCGATGCATTCGGTGTTCCTGTATCATGCCATTCCGCAGGGCATGGACATGGCGATCGTCAATGCCGGGCAACTCGACGTATACGACACGATCGACGCCGAACTTCGCACGGCGTGCGAGGACGTGATCCTGAACCGCGATCCGGATGCCACCGAACGGCTGATCGCGCTGGCCGAACGCTACAAGGGCACCGACGCGGTGGCCGAGAAGGCGGCGGCGGAATGGCGGTCGCTGCCTGTCGCCAAGCGGCTGGAATATGCTCTGGTCAAGGGCATCGACGCGCATGTCGTGGACGATACCGAGGAGTGCCGACAGCTGTTCGACCGGCCGATCGAGGTGATCGAGGGGCCGTTGATGGACGGCATGAACGTGGTCGGCGACCTGTTCGGATCGGGCAAGATGTTTCTGCCACAGGTCGTGAAGAGCGCGCGCGTGATGAAGAAGGCGGTGGCGCATCTGCTGCCCTTCATCGAGGCGGCGAAGGAGCCGGGCGCGCGGGGCAAGGGCAAGATCATCATGGCGACCGTGAAGGGCGACGTGCACGATATCGGCAAGAACATCGTCGGCGTCGTTCTGCAATGCAACGGCTTCGATGTCGTGGACATGGGCGTGATGGTGGCGTGGCCGGATATCCTGAAGGCGGCGAACGAGAACGATGCCGACATGATCGGCCTGTCGGGCCTGATCACGCCGTCGCTGGACGAGATGGTGACGGTGGCGGAGGAGATGAAGCGCGCCGGTATGACAATGCCGCTGCTGATCGGCGGGGCGACGACCAGCAAGGTGCATACCGCGCTGCGCATCTCGCCGGCTTATGACGGGCCGGTGGTGCATGTGCTGGATGCGAGCCGCGCAGTTGGTGTGGCATCGACTTTGGTATCGGACACGATCCGCGACGATTTCGTGAAGAAGACGTCGGACGAGTATGAGGCGGTGCGCGTGGCGCGAGCGAACAAGGGGCAGAACGACCTGCTGCCGCTGGCCAAGGCGCGGGCCAATCCGTTCGTCGCAGACATGGCGCTGAAGCCCGCTGCGCCGCTGAAGCCGGGAGTGCATGTGTTCCGCGACTGGGATCTGGACGACCTGCGCGAACTCATCGACTGGACGCCGTTCTTCCGCGCCTGGGAATTGGCGGGCAATTATCCGGCGATCCTGACCGACAAGGTGGTGGGCGAGAGCGCCACCTCCCTGTTCGCCGATGCGCAGGCGATGCTCGACAAGATCGTTTCGGAGAAGTGGCTGACGGCGCGGGGCGTGGCCGGGCTGTGGTCGTGCGCGCGGCATGACGACGACGTGATCGTGGATCTGAAGGGCGACTTCAACGCCGAGGAATTGCGCGGGCTGGACATGCTCAACCTAGTCGAGGGCACCGACGTGATCCGCCTGCCGTTTCTGCGCCAGCAGATCGCCAAGCGCGAGGGGCGGGCGAATATGTGCCTGGCCGATTTCGTCGATCCCAAGGGCGACTGGATCGGCGGGTTCGCGGTGTCGATCCACGGGATCGAGCCGCATCTGGCGCGCTTCAAGGCGGGGATCGACGATTATTCGGACATCCTGCTGAAGGCTCTGGCCGATCGTCTGGCCGAGGCCTTTGCGGAGCGGCTGCACCAGCATGTGCGGCAGGATCTGTGGGGCTATGCGCCGGACGAGCAACTGACCAACGAGGCGCTGATCCGCGAACAATATCGCGGCATTCGCCCGGCACCGGGCTATCCGGCGTGCCCGGAGCATAGTCTGAAGATCCAGCTGTTCGAGATGCTGGATGCACACCACGCGACCGGCGTGACGCTGACCGAGAGCTTCGCGATGCTGCCGACGGCGGCGGTGAGCGGCTTCTATTTCGGGCACCCGCAAGCCGAGTATTTCGGCGTGGCGCGGATCGGGCCGGATCAGGTCGAGGATTATGCCAAGCGTCGCGGGGTGGATTTGCCGACGGCGCAGCGGTGGTTGCGGCCGAATTTGGATTAACCCTCAATTTGGGTTCACGGGGGGTGCGTCGGCGGGCATATCGCGAGGGATTACGTTTATCCGTCATCCCCGCGGAGGCGGGGATCCCGCTTCTTCCGAGTGAGGGGCAAGGCAGCGGGATCCCGGATCAAGTCCGGGATGACGGGGGGTGTGGTGGCGGATGAGATCCCCACCCCGAACCGAGGGAGTATGTCATGATGCGCCGATTGCTCCCCTTGTTCGCCATCGCCCTGAGCGCGTCCGCCTTTGCCCAAACGCACCACGCACCGTTCGTCATTGCAGAAACCGGCAAGGGCTTCGCCACGCTCGACGAGGCGGTCCAATCGGTGCGGATGGGGACGGCGACGATTCTGATCGCGCCGGGCACGTACCACGAATGCACGGTGCAGGCTGGCGGGCGGATCACGTTCAAGGCGGTGACGCCCGGCACGGCGATCTTCGAGGGCACGGTGTGCGAGGACAAGGCGGCGTTCGTGCTGCGTGGAAATGGATCGGTGGTCGACGGGCTGGTGTTTCGCGGCTTCAGCGTGAGCGACGGGAACGGGGCGGGCATCCGCGCCGAGATGGGCGACCTGACCGTGCGCAACGCGATGTTTCTCGACAGCCAGGAGGGAATCCTCGGCGGCGAACCTACGGGGCAGCGGATCACTATAGATCGTTCGACCTTTTCCGGCCTCGGCCAGTGCGATCAGGCGGTGAATTGCAGCCATGCAATTTATCTCGGCAACAAGGGATCGGTGACGATCACCAATTCGCGCTTCGAGCGCGGCACCGGCGGGCATTACATCAAGCTGCGCGTGCCGAACGTGATGATCAGCGGCAACAGCTTCGACGATACGCGCGGGAGCAAGACGAACTACATGATCGATCTGCCCGAGGGCGCGACAGGGGTGATTTCCGGCAACACCTTCGTGCAGGGCAAGGGCAAGGAAAATGCCGGGGCGCTGATCGTCGTCGGGGCCGAGGCGAAGACTTATTCGTCGGCGGGCCTGAACATCGCCGGCAACGATGCGCGAATGGCACTGGGTGCGCCGGGCAATCCGGCGTTCGTGGCGGATTACAGCCGCGCGCGGTTGGCGATCGGGGCGAACCGGCTGGGGCTGGGGATCAGGGCGTTCGAGACGCGCTGAATTTCGCAGTATTTACGTTAGCGGCGGGAGGCGTTCCGCGATCGGCGGTGGCGGGTTGGACGTGCCCAGTGTTGATTCCTGCACCGGGGGCTGTGTCGGGGCATCGCCCTGCGGCATATCCGAAGCCGACGAAGGAGCATTGGCGACAGCAAGCGGTGCGGCGCTGCCGACGCTTTCGCAGGCGATGCCGTTCATGTTGGCGTCCAGCGCGGGCCGGTAACCCGGCTGACCGGCGCGCAAAGGTGCGGCATGGGCGGCGCGCACCGCGTCGCAATCGGCATACATTACGGCCGCCGGGGCGGCATCCGCCTTCGCCGCCGAACGCGGTAGCGAAGCGGGCGCGGTCAAGGCGAAGATCGCGGCGAACATGAAGATGCAGGCGGCGAATGTGGTGATGATGAAACGCTGGTTCACAGCGTTCTCAGATAACGGCGATGCGTTGCCGTCAGGTTACCGAGCGGGCGCGTTTACGATTGTGCTGAGGAAAACGCGCTTCCCCGGCGGAGGCCGGGGCCCAGTCGCGGAGGGCGATGTTACGGCGCGCAGCATTCGATTACTTCTGCGCCTCGACTGGGCCCCGGCCTTCGCCGGGGAAGCGGTTAGAGATGAATGCGATCAACAGATCATTTGCAGGCTGCCCCTCCAGCTTTCAAATCCAGGCACCTGCCGTCCACCCCCGGCACTTTCAGCCCAATCGTGTGGGCCAGGGTCGGCGCGATATCCACCGTTTCCACGCCGGCGGCATGTTCGAACCCCGTCATGCCCTTGCGCCAGAACAGGATCGGCACGCGGCGGTCGTAATCGTACGGGCTGCCGTGCGTCGCGACATAGCCGCCGCCGGGGTTCGGGATCGGCGTGACGCGCGGTTTGAGGAAGACGATCAGGTCGCCTGAGCGCGGTGCATAGAAGGAGGCGCGGGCCTTCTGGATCAGGCTCCACTTTTCGGGCGCGCCGCCGGGCATCGGGGTGGCGGCGATCTCGGCGGCGGTCAGCACGGCGGCGACCTGCGGCAGCGCCTTGTAGCGGGCGATGGCCTCGGCCTGCACCGCCTTGCGCTGCGCGGGCGTGATCGCGGTGGAGATCCAGATGTCGCCATTGGGGATGTCGCCGAACAGCAAAGGCGTGGTGATGCCGAGCTTCTCGCCGATCGCCTTGCCGATCACGGCGGGGGCGAGGCCGACATCGGCGCGCTGCGCCTCGGGGATGTTCGACAGGATTTCGCGTTCGGGCAGATCGTTGCCGCCATGATCGGCGGTCAGCGCAACTTCGTAATCGACGCCGGTCGCATCAAGCACGTCGAGGAAGCCGCCGAGATTGCGATCGAGTTCGGCCATCTGGATGCACATCTCGCCACCCTCGGTGCCGTAGGTGTGGCCGATATAATCGGTGGCGGAGGCACCGACGGTGATGATGTCGGTCTGCGGGCCCTGGCCAAGCTTCATGTCCTGCACCAGCCCGGCGGCGAGCGCGAAGATGCCGGTGTCGAAGGCGGGCGACGCACGGAATGCTTTGGCATCCCCGGCGGCGCGATCGAAATGGCCGTTGCCGACCGACTTGCCGCCGCCGAGTGCGATCGCCTTGTCGCGCGGGACGCAATTGGCGGGAACGGGCAGAGCGGCCTGCGGTTTGGCGATGACGGCGGCGATCGCAGTGTTGGCGCGCGTCACCACGGCGGGCGTGATGCGGCCGGCATAGCTGACGAACGCCTTGCCGTTCCACCACCAGAGTTCGTCGACCTTGTGGCCGCCCATCATCACCGCCGCACGATCCTTGCCCGCAACCGAGACGACACGGGTGCGCGGATCGGCCGCCTTCATGCGTTCGCCGAGCGTTGGCACCAGCAGGTGCTTGTCGGAGACGGTGTAGTTGGACGAATCGGTGCCGGGGACGCTCTCGTCCTCGGCGCAATAGACCGTCTTGTCCTTGCGCGGCGCGGCCTGATCAACCCAATTGTTGGCGATGATGCCGGTATGGGCGGGGCGGTATCCGCTGGTGATGGTGGAATGGCCCGGGCAGGTTTCGGTCGCTGCGTGGCTTTGATAGCCCGAGGGGAACACGCCGCCCTGCATCAGCTTGGCGAAACCGTCGTCGTAGGAGCCGCGATATTCGCCAAACAAATCGGCGGAGAATTGATCGACCGAGACGACGACAATCAGCTTCGGCGGGCCCTTTGGAGCTGGTGCCGAAGCGCTTTGGGCATATGCCGTCCCCGCCAGCGTCAGGGCGATGATGGCGGTCAGGCCGGCGGGCACTTTCACTTTGGCGGACACTGGGATTCCTTCGAGTGCAAAGCGGATACGGCCCCGCTATGGGCAAGACGATCGATGCCGACAAGATCGTTGACGGCAACCGTTACTGACTGGGATTTCGATGCGCGCCTTTTGGGTCATGATTGTGACGGTTCTGGCCGTTTTTGCCGCGCCTGCCTTTGCCGAGGGGCCGGGGGCGCTGGGCGCGGGGCCGCATCTGGCGATCCGGCTGGTGGCGGAGACGGCAGTGCCCAAAGCCGGGAGCGAAGTGACGCTGGCGCTCGACACGCGGCCGCAAAGGGATTGGCACGGTTACTGGTCGAATCCTGGCGATGCGGGGTTCCCGGCGAAGCTCGACTGGACCCTGCCGCAGGGCGTGACGGCGGGTGCGCCGGTCTATCCGGTGCCCGGCACGCTGCTGATCGCGGGGCTGATGAACTATGTCTACGAGACGCCCTATGCGCCGTTGGTGACGCTGAAGGTGCCGGCGGGTCTGGCGGCGGGCACGAAGCTGCCGGTGCGGCTGAAGATGGACTATCTGGTCTGCACCAGCACAGTATGCGTGCCGGAGCAGGCGGAATTGTCGACCGACTTTGTGATCGGCGACGGGGCGGTGGCACCGGAGACGCGCGCGCAGTTCGATGCGTGGCGTCGTGCGATCCCGAAGCCGTTGGATGCGAAGGCGACGTGGCAGGTGGAGAATGGCGTGGCGAAGATCGCGGTGCCATACCCGGCCGGCGCGCCGCTGGCTGACGCCTATTTCTTTCCGCTGACCACGGGCGTGCTCGATTACGCCGCGCCGCAGACGGTGGCGCGCGAAGGCGACCGACTGGTGATCTCGACCAAAGCGGCGAAGGGCGGCGTGCCGATCGAAGGCGTACTGCGGATCGGCAAGGATAGCGCGCTGGCGGTTTCCGCTGTGCCGGGGACGGTGATGGCGGGCGATGCTCCTTCCGAAGGCTGGTTGCTGACGGCACTGATCGCGTTTGGCGGCGCGGTGCTCGGCGGGCTGATCCTCAACGTGATGCCGTGCGTGTTCCCGATCCTGAGCCTCAAGGCGCTGAGCCTTGCGCGCGGTCATCTCGATGAGGGCGCGGCAAGGCGTGAGGCGCTGGCCTATGCGGCGGGCGTGATAGCGGTGTGTCTGGCGCTGGGCGGGCTGATCCTCGGCTTGCGGGCCGGGGGCAGTGCGGTCGGCTGGGCGTTCCAGTTGCAGGATCCGCGCGTCGTGGTGCTGTTGCTGCTGCTGACGGTGGCGATCGCACTCAATCTGGCCGGATTGTTCGAGATCCCGACGCCGCGCTTCGTCAATCAGGCGGGCGGTGTCGGCGGGGCGTTTGCGACCGGCGCGCTGGCGGCGTTCATCGCCACGCCGTGCACGGGGCCGTTCATGGGCGCGGCGCTGGGCGCGGCATTGGTCCTGCCCTGGGCGGCGGCTCTGGCGGTGTTCGCGGGGCTGGGGCTGGGGCTGGCTTTGCCGTTTCTGGCGCTGGGCTTCGTGCCGAGAATGCGCCGATTGCTGCCCAAGCCGGGCGCGTGGATGGAGACGTTCCGTCATGTTCTGAGCGTGCCGATGTGGCTGACGGCGCTGGCACTCGCCTGGGTGCTGGGGCGGCAGGCCGGGGTGGACGGGCTGACGCTTGGGCTTGGTGCCGCGGTGGCGGTGGCGTTGGTGCTGTGGGTGTCGGGGCGGCGGCAGGCGCGGGGGCTGGCGTTCGGAATCGTCGGCGCAGCCGTGCTGGTCGCGGTCGCGGTGGCATCGGTGCTGCTGGTGCATCCGGCGCCGGCTCAGGCCAAGCAAACGGCGAGCGCGGAGGCGTTCAGCGAGAAGAAACTGGCCGATCTGCGGGCGCAGGGGCGACCGGTGTTCGCGTATTTCACCGCCGATTGGTGCCTGACGTGCAAGGTCAACGAAGCGGCGGCGATCGATACCGATGCCACGCGGGCGGCGTTCGCGAAGAACAAGGTGGCGGTGCTGGTCGGCGACTGGACGGATGGCGATGCGACGCTCGGGCGGTTCATCGAGCAGCATAATCGCGCGGGTGTCCCGCTGTACCTGTACTACGCGCCGGGGGCGAAGGAGCCGCAGGTGTTGCCGCAGATTTTGACGCCGGGGATATTGGCCGATCTGAAATCCTGAACTCGTCGCACTGCGCTGCCGTCATCCTGAAACAAGTTCAGGATGACGGGGATATGGAAGCCGTTCCCGATCCTCGGATATTGCCCCTTGTGCAGTGCAGCGATCCGTCGCAGCATGGAACCGACAGGGGCGAAGGGCATTACGGGGTAGATGGGGAAAACACGCGCGTTCGATGAAATCATGGGGGCACCCGGCAGCTCGACGCCGCGTCCTGAGCTTGCCAGCCTCGGCCAGTGGATCGAGGATACTCCCGCCGCTGAACTCGGCCGCCGTCAGCAGAGCGCCGAAGCGACCTTCCGCCAGCTTGGCATTACCTTTGCGGTGTACGGCGAGAGCGATGCCAGCGAACGCATCATCCCGTTCGACATCGTACCGCGCATCTTCCTGGCTGACGAATGGTCGCGCCTTTCGGAAGGGCTGATCCAACGCGTCGAGGCGATCAATGCGTTCCTCGATGACATCTATGGCGCGCGCCGCATCCTCGACGCCGGTGTGCTGCCGCCGGACCTGATCTTCGGCAATCCGCAATTCCGTCCCGAGATTGCCGGCATGCGGCCGCCACACGGCATCTGGGCGCATATCTGCGGCATCGATCTGGTGCGCACCGGGCCGGACGATTTCTTCGTGCTGGAGGATAATGCCCGCACGCCCTCCGGCGTCAGCTATATGTTGGAAAACCGCGAGGCGATGCTACGGCTGTGCCCCGAACTTTTCCGCGAATTCCGCGTGGCGGCGGTCGATTCCTATCCCGATCGGCTGCTTGAGACGATGAAGTCGGTCGCGCCGCACGGCGTGAGCGCGCCGGTGTGCGTCGTGCTCACGCCGGGGCATTATAATTCGGCCTATTACGAACACAGCTTCCTGGCGGATTCGATGGGCATCGAACTGGTCGAGGCGGCGGATCTGGTGGTGGACGACGACATTGTGTGGATGCGCACGATCGCCGGGCGCGTGAAGGTGGATGTGATCTATCGCCGGATCGACGACGATTATCTCGATCCGTTGGTGTTCAAGCCGGATTCGATGCTCGGCGTACCGGGGCTGATCGCGGCTTATGCTGCGGGCAATGTCGCGTTGCTCAATGCGCCGGGCAACGGCATCGCCGACGACAAGGCGATCTACAGCTACATGCCCGAGATCGTGAAATTCTATTCCGGCGGCGAGGCCAAGCTGCCCAACGTGGAGACGTGGCGTTGCCGCGAGCCGCAGGCGTTGAAGTACGTGCTCGACAATCTGGCGGACGTGGTGGTGAAGCTAGTCGATGGATCGGGCGGCTATGGCATGCTGGTCGGACCGACGGCGTCCAAGAAGGAAATCGAGGATTTCCGCGCCGCTCTGATCGCCGAGCCGCATCGTTATATCGCGCAGCCGACCTTGGCGCTGTCCACCGTGCCTACCTTGGCCGAAAGCGGGCTGGCCCCACGCCATGTCGATTTCAGGCCGTTCGTGCTGACCGGATCGAAGGGCATTCAGGTCGTTCCCGGCGGGCTGACGCGCGTCGCCTTGAAGGAGGGCTCGCTGGTGGTGAATTCCTCGCAGGGCGGGGGGACGAAGGACAGCTTCGTGTTGATGGACAATGGCCAGCAGAGCCAGCAGCAGACGATGGGCGGTATGACGCAGGGGCAGGTACAATGACGGGGGCTATCATGCTCCTCCGCGGGCGAGCTTCATGCTGATGCTGTCGCGCACCGCATCGTCGCTATATTGGCTGGGCCGTTATATCGAGCGGGCGGATTTCATCGCCCGGCTGGTCGAGGCGACCGTACGGCTCGACGTTCTGTCGCCGCGTCCGGCGGGTGAGGCGGCGTGGCAGAGCGCGCTGCGCGTCACAGAGACGGACGATGCGTTCGAGGCGTCCGGCAACGATGTGACGCAACACCGCGTGGCGCAGTTCCTGACGTTGGACAGCAGCCATCCCGGATCGATCGTCCGCTGTCTCGACATGGCGCGCAACAATGCGCGTGCCGTGCGCACTGCGCTAACCCGCGAGGCGTGGACCGCGATCAACCGCGCGTGGTTGATCTTCGACAAGCGCGCCTCGGCCGGCGGGGCGATGGCGACGCTGAATCTGGTCGAGATGGTGCAGACCGAAGCGCGGGGCTTCGAGGGTGCGATCCACAAGATGCTGCGCAACCAGACGACGCAGTTCATCCGCCTGGGGCAAGCGGTCGAGCGCGCCGACAATACCGCGCGGCTACTCGATGTGAAATACCATCTGCTGCTGCCCGAGGGCGAGCAGATCGGTGGCGTGGTCGATCGCGATCAGTGGACCACTATCCTGCAGACAGTGTCCGCCGTCACCGCCTATCGCTGGCTCTATTCGGAAGGGTTGCGGCCCGCGAACGTGATCGACCTGTTGATCGCGCGGCAGGAATTGCCGCGCAGTCTGGCCGCCTCGGTCGAGGAGACAGTGGAGATTTTGAGCTTGTTGGCGAAGCGCACCGGTCTGCACGGAGAAGCGGACCGGATGGCGCGGATGCGGCACACGCGCCTGGCCAAGACACGCACGGGGGAGGTGATCGTGAACGGACTGCACCAATATCTACAGGCGTTCCTGAGCGAGAACGATCTGCTGCACGCGGCCATCGGCCGGCAGTACAAGTTCACCTGATGCGGCTATCGATCGACCACCGCACCACATACCGCTTCACGGTGCCGCAGGGGCGCCTCACCCAGATGCTCCGGCTGACGCCCGAGGACACCGACGATCAGACCGTGGCGTCATGGCATCTCCACGTCGATTGCGACGCGCGGCTGCGGCCTGGGCGCGACGGGTTCGGCAACAAGGTGACGATGCTCTACGCCGAAGGGCCGATCGATACGATCGAGATCGCCGTGTCGGGCGAGGTGCTGACCAACAGCGCGGACGGCGTGGTGCATGGCACGCACGAAGTGTTGCCGCCCGCGCTGTATCTTCGCGCGACGCCCTTGACGCTGGCCGATGACGCGATCGTGGCGTTCGCGCAGGACGTGGCTGGCCAGGGCGATGCGATGGAGCGGTTGCAGCGGGTGAATGCGGCGCTGTCCGCCAAATTCGCCGGGGATCGCGCCAAGCCGGTCGCCGGGCTGACGGCCGCCACGGCGTTTCAAAGCGACAAGGCGACGCCGCGTGACATGGCGCAGATATTCCTGGGGGCCGCGCGGTCGCTAGGCGTGCCGGCGCGCTATATCTCGGGCTACAGCACGCATGATTTTGGCGGCGAGCATCGCCCCGCGCCGCATGGCTGGGCGGAGGCGTTCGTCGAGCGGCTGGGCTGGGTGGCGTTCGATCCGTTCGAGGGGCGGCTGGCAGACGAAGCCTATGTGCGCGTGGCGGTCGCGCTGGACGCGGCGGGTGCCGCGCCGGTGGCTGGATCACGGCTTGGCGAGGGGGAGGAGGAGATGGATGTAGACGTCACGGTGGCCCCGGCGGAGCAGTAGGACTGCTGCCTTAAGCCCCTCCACTTCAGGGGAGGGGTTGGGGTGGGGCCGTGCCGCAGAAACTTGCGCTGGTCTCTTCGAGACGGGACTGCCCCACCCCAACCCCTCCCCTGAAGGGGAGGGGCTTTGAGGGCTTAAGCCAGTTCCCCCTCGAGCGCGGCTTGCGTCTTGGCCGAAACCGCCACCGGCGGCTCCTCCGCCAGCAAGGTCCAGCCTTTCGGTCCGAGCACTTCGAGCGGGCGGTAGCGCGTCTTGTATTCCATCCGCGCCGACCCCTTCACCCAATAACCGAGATAGACATAGGGTAGCCCCGCCGCGCGGGCGCGCAGGATGTGGTCCATGATCACGAAATTGCCCAGGCCCGGACGATTGTCGACCTCGGAATCGAAGAAGCTGTAGATCATCGACAGGCCGTCCGCCTGCTGGTCGGTCAGGCAGGCGCCGATTAGGCGGCCCTGGCGGCCATCCCTGGCCGGTTCGCGATATTCGACGATGAAGCTGTTGACCGGCGAATGCTCGACCATGTCGGCATAATCGCCCTCGTCCATGCCGGCCATGCCGCCGCCGGGATGGCGCTGCGCCAGATAGCGACGGAGCAACTGGAACTGTTCGTCGGTCGCCCAGGGGCGGCAGGCGGTGACCTCGACATCGGCGTGGCGTTTGATCAATTTGCGCTGCGTGGCGTTGGCGACGAAATCGCTGGCGACGACGCGAACCGAGACGCAGGCGGTGCAGCCCGCGCAGCTCGGACGATAGGCGACCGACTGGCTGCGGCGAAACCCGATCCGGCCCAGCGCATCGTTCAGCTCGCCGGCATGCGGGCCGTTCAATTCGGTGAACACCTTCCGCTCCTGACGGCCCGGAAGATAAGGGCAGGGCGACGGGCTGGTCACGAAGAAACGCGGAAAACGAAAGGGCGCAGTCACCGCCGGGAATTCCCTATGTTCGACCGGCAATTGCGCGGTGTGCGGACATTATTGCGCACGTGGGCAATGATGAAAAGCGCCTTTACCACGATTGAAGGTTAATGCCGGAAATGCGCATGGATGCTGGATTAATGACGGGATCAGCTGTCCTCATCCGGCACATCTTATGGTAATCGAAAGCCTCGCGACAGAGGTGCGGAACTCACCTCGTCGCGTTGCCGATTCCGCTCGTCACGCCAGTTCGACGGGGCTCGCTTCGTAGCCGGCGTCGTTCAGCGCCTGCATCAACCGGTTGAGATGCGCGCGATCGCGGGTCTCGCATTCGATATCGGTGATCAGACCCTTGGCCGGCAGCGTGGTGAAGACGCGCTGGTGATAGATTTCGATGATGTTGACGCGCTGCTGATCGAAGATGCGCGCCACGTTGAACAACGCGCCCGGCTGATCCTGCAAACGGATGCGAAGGCGGGCAAGGCGGCCCGAACGCGCCAGATCGCGGAGCAGCACGTTGGCGAGCAGCCGCGTATCGATATTACCGCCGCACAATACAACGCCGACCGTCTTGCCCTTGAAGCGCTCCGGATGCTGGAGCAAAGCGGCGAGGCCGGCGGCACCCGCGCCCTCGACCACGGTCTTCTCGATCTGGAGCAGCAGGCTGACCGCTTCCTCGAGGCTGCGTTCGCTGACCAATACGATATCGTCGACCAGTTCGCGCACCATCAGCGAAGTGATGCCGCCCGGTTCCTTGACCGCGATGCCCTCGGCCAGCGTATCGCCGGCGCAGGGGTACGACGTACCATTGATCCGGTTGTACATCGACGGAAACAGCTCCGCCTCGACACCGATCACCTCGATCGCCTTGTCCGCCGCGCGCGCGATCGTAGCCATGCCCGAGATCAGGCCACCGCCGCCGATCGGCGTGATCAGCATGTCGATCGCGGGCACGTCGGCGAGCATCTCGATCGCGACGGTCCCTTGCCCGGCGATGACGCGGACGTCGTCGAAGGGATGAACGAAGGTCAGGCCGCGTTCGGTCTCGAGTTCGCGGGCATGGGCATAGGCCGCGTCGAACGTATCGCCGTGCAGCACGACGGTGGCCTTGTGCCCCTCGGTCTGTGTCACTTTCACGGTCGGCGTGTTGGTCGGCATCACGATCGTCGCGGGGATGCCGAGGCGGTGGGCGTGATAGGCGAGCCCCTGCGCATGGTTGCCGGCCGAGGCGGCGATGACGCCCGGCGTGCCGGCGGGCAGTTGCAACAACGTGTTGAGCGCGCCGCGCTCCTTATACGCCGCGGTGAACTGCAGGTTCTCGAACTTCAGATACACGGTCGCACCGGTCAGTTCGCTCAGCGTGCGGCTGATGAAGGTCGGCGTGCGCACGATCTGGTCGGCGATGCGCGCATGGGCGGCGCGGATATCGTCGATGGTGACGGGAGGGACGAAAGCGGGGAGGGGATCGGTGGCCATATCAATCCGTCGCCTAGACCATCTGGCGCGCGCGGGAAACACCGCTTATCGCGTGCCTCATGGCAAACATAGCATTCATTGGAACCGGCGTGATGGGCGCGCCCATGGCCGGGCACCTCGCCCGCGCGGGGCACGACGTCACGGTCTATAATCGCACGCGTGCCAAGGCGGAGGCCACGGGACTCAGGGTGGCGGACACGCCGGCCGAGGCGGCGCGGGGCAAGGATCTGATCATTACCTGTGTCGGCAACGACTCCGACTTGGCGGCTCTTTTGTTGGACGACCCCGAACTTGTTTTGAGCGTCTCGGGCGGTGGTTTGATCATCGATCACACGACTGTATCCGCCGCAATATCGCGGAGAATTTTCGAAGTTGCTGCTGAGTTTCAGGTCGATTTCATTGATGCTCCAGTGTCGGGTGGGCAAGCTGGTGCAGAAAACGGCAAATTGTCCATCATGTGTGGTGCGCGATCGTCCGATGCCTTTGCTCGCGCCGAGACGATCGTTGCGGCCTACGCTGCGCGTATTGTGCACGTCGGCGGGCCGGGCGCTGGACAACAAACCAAGATGGTCAACCAGATCGCCATCGCCGGGGTGCTACAGGGATTGAGCGAAGCCTTGCGCTTCGCGCAGGCGAGCGAGCTTGATCTGGCCAAGGTGTTCGAGGCGATCTCGGGCGGTGCGGCGCAGAGCTGGCAGATGGTCAATCGATGGGAATCGATGGGCCAGGACCGGTTCGATTTCGGCTTCGCGGTGGATTGGATGCGCAAGGATCTGGGCCTCGCGCTGGACGAGGCGAAGGCGAACGGCGCGGTGCTACCGGTCGCGGCACTGGTCGATCAATTCTATGCCGAGGTGCAGAAGATGGGCGGCGCGCGGCAGGATACCAGCGCGCTGGTGAGGAGATTGCCGAAGTGAGCAATATAGTTAAAAGCCCCTCTCCTTCAGGGGAGGGGTTGGGGTGGGGCCGTGCCGCAATGGCAAGCGTTGGTCTCGGTGAGACTTCCCCCACCCCAACCCCTCCCCTGAAGGGGAGGGGCTTACTGTTGGCAGTGTTGCTGGGCCTCGTCCTCCTCCCAACCCCCGCCATTGCCGACGCACTCGTCGACAACGTCACCGGCATAACGCTCGACAAGGACGGCAAGCCGATCCAGTTCACCGGCCTGCTGATGACGCCTGACGGCAAGGTGACGAAGCTGCTCCAGCGTGGCGACAAGCGCCCCGACAAGCTCGATTGGCGCGCCGACATGAAGGGCAGGGTGCTGCTGCCCGGCTTCGTTGACGCACATGGCCATGTTATGGAACTCGGCTTCCGCGCGCTGGCGCTCGATCTGTCGGATACGAAGACGCTGGACGAGGCGAAGGCGAAGATCGCCGCTTATGCCGCCGCCAATCCCGATCGCCGCTGGATCTTGGGCGGCGGGTGGAACCAGGAGACCTGGGGCCTCGGCCGTTTTCCGACCGCTGCCGATCTCGCCGGCGTGGCAGGGGATCAGCCGATCTGGCTGAGCCGCGTCGACGGGCATGCCGGCTGGGCCAATGCCGCCGCGATGAAAGCCGCGGGTGTTTCGGCGAAGAGCGTCTCGCCGCCGGGCGGGCGGATCGAGAAGACCGGCCTGCTGCCGAACGGCGTATTCGTGGATGCGGCGCAGGGCCTGATCGAAAAGGCCGTGCCGCAGCCGTTGCCGGGCGATCGCAATGCCGCCTTCCTGAAGGCGCAGAACATCCTGCTCGGCTTCGGCATCACTGCGACGGCGGATATGGGCACGAGCCTGGACGACTGGCTCGCCTATCGCCGGATGGGCGATCTCGGCGCGATGCGGGTGCGCGTGATGTCCTACGCCAGCGGCGTGGACACGGCAGTGCAGATCGCCGGGCGCGGGCCGACACCGTGGCTGTATGGCGACAAATTGCGGCTCGGCGGCGTGAAGTTGTACGCGGACGGCGCGCTCGGATCGCGCGGGGCGTGGCTGAAGGCGCCGTATAGCGATGCGCCAAAGCAGAGCGGCCTCGGCTTCATGGCCGAGGACGTGATCCGCAATTTGATGAGCCGCGCCTCGCTGGAGGGGTTCCAGGTCGCGGTGCATGCGATCGGCGACAAGGCCAATGCACAGGTGCTCGATGCGATCGATGCGATGGTCGATACCTACAAGGGCGATCGGCGCTGGCGGATCGAACATGCGCAGATCGTCGATCCCGTCGATCTGCCGCGCTTCGGCAAGAACGGCATCATCGCCTCGATGCAGCCGGTTCACCAGACGAGCGACCGCGTGATGGCCGAGGCACGGCTCGGGGCGGCGCGGCTGACCGGGGCTTATGCATGGAATTCGATGCTGAAAAACGGCGCGCATCTGGCGTTCGGATCGGACTATCCGGTGGAAAGCCCCGATCCGTTCGCCGGCTGGGCGGCGGCTTTCACGCGGATGGACGCAGCGGGCCAGCCGTTCGGCGGCTGGCGACCGGAGGAAGCGATCACGCGCGAACAGGCGTGGTGGGCATTCACGCAAGGCGCCGCCTATGCCGGATTCGCCGAAGACAAGTTCGGGCGGCTTGCCCCGGGCCAGCGCGCCGATTTCATAATCGTGGACCGCGATCCGCTGCTGGCGTCACCGACGGAGTTGCGCGGTACGAAGGTGCTTGAGACTTGGGTCGGCGGCGAGAAAGTGTGGGAGCGCAAGTGAGGATCGAAGCCACTTGCTGATTTCGATTGGCCGAGAGTTCGTTTCGGAGACCGCTCTTGGCGGGATAATGCAAGCTGGCCAAGTGCCATTAGGAAACGGAGCAGTTTCATGCGGTTCGGCAGGTGTCTTGGTATCGTGCTTTGTCTGGGAACGCAGGCGCAGGCACAAGTGCCCAGCGCCGTGCCCGCCGTCTCGCGGCATTCGCCCGCCAAGGGGCAGGCCGAAAGCTCCGAGATCATCGTCGAAGGTGTGGTCGATAAGCCCAGCGCCTGGAAGCGCGCAGAATCCGCGCATCTGATCGTCACCAGCAAGGGCAGCGTGGCGGAATTGAAGCGCGTGACCAACAATCTCGAACGGCTCTATTCTCTCATGTCGCGGCTCTTTCACCGCACGGCGACATCAGACGATACCGTGAAGATGCAAATCACGCTTATCGATACCGTCAATTTCTTCCAGACGATGGGCCTCAAGAACCTCCGATCGGAAGAGGGGCCATACGCGGCGACGTTTGTCGGGCAGCGTTATTACGATCCGCGTGAGGATGGCGAAGTGCTGGCGGTTGCGCGCACGGATCAGATCATAAAGCTGTCCACTGCGCTGGCGGAAGATCGCGATTACGCGGATTCCATGGAAGCCGGCGGAGACGGCGAAAGCGCCGGTGGCGCCGACAGCATGATCACGACGGCCAACCGCCCGCCGGTCGCGCGTCCTTGGGAGGCGGTGCTGTATTCCGCCTTTGCGCAGCATTTCCTGCTCACCTATCTGCCCGCAGCCTATCCGCGCTGGTATCTCGACGGCGTCGGCGCGCTGTTTTCCACTGCGGAGTTTCGGCGCGACGGCAAGATCGATTATGCGCGCGCGCCCGAACGATATCGCCAGATCTTCCGGTCTTATGGCGACCTGAACGTCGGCGACGTGCTGACGGGGCGGTATCTCGACGCGGCACCGGCCAATCTGCGCTGGACGCCGTATCATGCCTGGCTGCTCACCCACTTCTTCCTTTTTTCCAGATTGAAGCCGGAACGCAGCAAGCAATTTCAGCAATATATGGCGGCGGTCCAGCGGGGCGACCCGATGGCCGAAGCGAGCAAGGTCTTTGGCGACCCGAAGCGGTTGCAGAGCGAATTATTGGCCTATGCCGAGAAATCGACCGAGTTCGCGCACACGGACGCGCCGCAGGCGGTAGACGGCGATCCTCTGATCACCGCGTTGACGCAGACCAATGCGGCGATGATCGAAGAACGGATCGTGCTTGGCACGCGCCTCGCTGCTCCACTGCAGAATGTGAATGACGGTATATCGTCGAGCCAGCGCCGCGCATCATGGATCGCTCAGGTTCGGGCCAAGGTGGCGCAATTGCCGTATAATGCCGACGCGATCCTGGTCGAGGCCGAGGTCGAATGTCGCGGCGGGGAATATGCGGCCTGTCTCGCATCCGCGGAGCGGGTGCTGGCCAAGTCCCCCGACGACGTACGTGCGCTGGCTTGGAAAGGCACGGCGCTGACATATCAGGCGCTGGGCCTTCCCGCTGGCGATCGTGCAGCGGCGCTGGCCGCCGCGCGCAAACCGATCGAGCGTGCGATCAAGATCGACGATGACTCGCCCGTCGTGCTGATCGCTTATTTCAGAAGCTTCGTGGCGGCCGGTGAAAAGGTGCCGGACAGCGCGATGATGGGCCTCGTCAAGGTTACGCGTGAGATTCCCGCTGCGCCGGTACCGCGTCTCTATCTGGCCGAGGAACTGGTTCGACAAGGACATGCCGATCTGGCGCGCCGTGTTCTCTATCCCGTGCTTTTCGGGGCGTATGATTCACCTGAAAAACAGGCGGCGAAAGAATTGCTTGCGTCCGTCGACACCGCGCAGCCTTCGGGGCAGTGACGCCGGATCGGTAAAAAAGCACCCCAACCAAAAACGAAAGGCCGCGGCACCCCCCGATGCCGCGGCCTTACTCCCTGTTCGGGGAGCGGAAATTCTTGGATCAGGCGACCGCGACGACGGCGGCACCCACCTCGTCCGGTTCGCGCAGCACATAGCCGCGGCCCCAGACGGTTTCGATGTAATTCTCGCCCTCGCAGGCCATGCTGAGCTTCTTGCGCAGCTTGCAGATGAAGACGTCGATGATCTTCAGTTCCGGCTCGTCCATGCCGCCATACAGATGGTTGAGGAACATTTCCTTGGTCAGGGTGGTGCCCTTGCGCAGCGAAAGCAGCTCGAGCATCGCATATTCCTTGCCGGTCAGATGGACGCGGCTGCCATCGACTTCGACCGTCTTGGCGTCGAGGTTGACGGCCAGCTTGCCGGTGCGGATGACCGACTGGCTGTGGCCTTTCGAACGGCGCACGACGGCGTGGATGCGGGCGGTGAGTTCTTCGCGGTGGAACGGCTTGGTCACGTAATCGTCGGCGCCGAAGCCGAACGAGCGGACCTTGCTGTCCATCTCATTGATGCCGCTGAGGATCAGCACCGGGGTCTGGACGCGGGCGACGCGGACCTTTTTCAGCACGTCGTAACCATGCATGTCGGGCAGGTTGAGATCCAGCAGGATGATATCGTAATCGTAGAGCTTGGCGAGATCGAGGCCTTCCTCGCCCAGATCGGTGGTGTAGACATTGAAGCCTTCGGTCGTGAGCATGAGTTCGATCGCCTTGGCGGTCGTGGGCTCGTCTTCGATCAACAGTACGCGCATCTGGCCGTCCCCTGTCCACTCGCAGACGCCGATGCCCCCTTTGGCTCGACCCGGCTGCGCATAAACCATTAACCTGATCACTGATGAAGGTAAAAGGTTAATTTCCGATTAATCGGCCTGACTCCACGAGTCGCGCGCGGTGCATTGCTTAAGATTCGGTGCAGACTCCTTTCAGCCGCTCGGCCAGGAAGGCGATCAGCGCCTCTACGCGGGCTGGGCGCAGGTTGCTCGGCGGGGTCAGCAGGTGCAGCGCGACGGGGGGCAGCGTCCAGTCGGTCAGGATCGCCTCCAGCGCGCCGCTCTTGAGATCGGTGCCGACGATGAAATCGGGGAGAAGCCCGATGCCGAGACCGGCGCGGAGGGCGGGTAGCAGAGCGTCGCCATTGTTCGCGCGCAACGGCCCGGTTGGCCGCACCGCCGCTTCGCCACCGTTAGGGCCGCGAAACCGCCACGGCCCGGTGACGTTGGTGTAGGCGAAGCACGGCCGCTCGCCGAGTTGCGCCGGGTGCGTCGGGCGGCCGTGCAATTGCAGATAGGCCGGGCTGGCGACGATATGCGCGGCGATCGGGCCGAGGCGGCGGGCACGCAGCGATGAATCCGGCAGGTCCGCGATGCGCAGCGCGATGTCGAAGCCCTCAGCGACGATATCGACCTTGCCGTCGGTCAGGTTCAGATCGATCTCGATCCCCGGATGCGCGGTCAGAAATTCGGCGATCAGCGGTGCGATCAGCAGCAGGCCCAGTGTCATCGGCGCGGTCATGCGCACCAGGCCGGTCGGGGCAGTGGCGGCGTCGCGCGCCGCCTCCTCCGCCGCCTGCGCCTCAGCCAGAATCCGCGCGGCATGTTCGGCCAGGCCCTTGCCGCTCTCGGTCAGCGTCAGCCGGCGCGAGGTGCGGTGGAACAGCGACTGGTTGAGATGCGCCTCCAGCCGGGTGATCGCCTTGGACACCGTCGCCTTGGACACGCCGATCGCCTCCGCCGCGCCGCTGAACGAACGATGCTCGACGACTTGCGCAAAGATCGCCCAAGCTTCGAAATCCGGCAGGCGCATATGTTTCTCCTGAGATGCGGCTCTTTCATACCAATCGAAACGATCGGTTTCCAGCGTTTCCATTTACCGCATGATCCGAATGCCTATCTTGGCGGCAACACATTCAGTCCTTTTGGGAGACACACGATGATCGAGAAAAGATCGTTCGAAAGCCTGGGCCATGCCGATCACGGTTGGTTGAATGCGCGCCACCATTTTTCGTTCGCGGATTATTACGATCCGGCCCGGATGGGCTGGGGCGCGATCCGCGTGTGGAACGATGACGAGATCGGCCCGAACAGCGGCTTTCCGGCGCACCCGCACCGCGACATGGAGATCGTCACTTATGTGCGCAGCGGCGCGATCACGCATCAGGACTCGCTCGGCAACAAGGGCCGCACCGGCGCGGGCGACGTGCAGGTGATGAGCGCGGGCACCGGCGTGCGCCATGCCGAATACAATCTCGAATCCGAGACGACGACCCTGTTCCAGATCTGGATCGAGCCGACCCGCAAAGGCGGCGCTCCGAGCTGGGGTGCGAAGCCCTTTCCTAAGGATGCGCGCGATGGCCGCTTCGCCGTGCTGGCGAGCGGGTTCGCCGAGGATGCGGACGCATTGCCGATCCGCGCCGATGCCCGCGTGCTCGGCGCGACGGTGAAGGCGGGCGAGAGCCTGAGCCACAGTGTCGGCGCAGGCCGGCATGCCTATCTGGTCGCGGCGACCGGGCGGATCGAGATCGACGGCGTCGCTTTCGCCGCGCGCGATGGTGCCGCGCTGTCGGGTGGGAACACCTATGCGATCCGTGCGCTGGACGATGCGGAGATCGTGCTCGTCGATAGCGAGTGAATACCGTCGCCCCGGCGCAGGCCGGGGCCGCTACGCATCAGGCGTGGCGACTGCCCCACTTCCAGCGGTCCCGGCCTGCGCCGGGACGACGAACAGATTTTCAAGGAGACTCCAAATGACCAAGGTCCTCGTTCTCTATTACTCCTCCTACGGCCATATCGAACAGATGGCGGACGCCGTTGCCGAGGGCGCGCGCGCCGGCGGAGCCGAAGTGGACATCCGCCGCGTGCCCGAAACCGCACCGGCTGAAATCGCCAAGGCCGCCGGCTTCAAGGCCGACACCGCGCACGAGACGATCGAGGGGCCGGATGCGCTGGCGAACTATGACGCGATCATCGTCGGCGCGCCGACGCGTTTCGGGCGGATGCCGAGCCAGATGGCGGCGTTCTGGGACACGACCGGCGGCCTGTGGTTCAAGGGCGCATTGGTCGGCAAGGTGGGCGGCGCGTTCACCTCGACCGCGAGCCAGCATGGTGGTCAGGAGACGACCTTGTTCTCGATCCTGACCAACCTGTTGCATCACGGCATGACGATAGTCGGGCTGGACTATGGCTTCCAGGGCCAGGGCGGAGTGGACGAAGTGAAGGGCGGATCGCCTTACGGCGCGACCACGATCTCGGGCGGCGACGGCAGCCGCCAGCCGAGCGCGGTCGAATTGGACGGTGCGCGCTATCAGGGCAAGCGCATCGCGGAGACGGCGGCCAAGCTGGCGGGTTAAGCGCCAACTGCTTCCCCGAGTGTTGCCTGGGAAGCATCCTAACTCCCGTTCGGGCTGAGCCTGTCGAACCCCAAGCGCTATGCGTGCCCTTCGACAGGCTCAGGACGAACGGAGGTTACGGTTTACCGCGCCACCAGCATCGCCGGCGGCTTCGGTACCGTCGCCGGCACCCAGTTCACCTTCGCCACGGCCGGACGCTGCGCCGGCCACAAAGGCCGCCCGACGGGCGCCCCCCGCATCGCGACCCGCCAGCGATCCGTAGCGTCGGTGATCGCCGGGCGGGCCGGAAAACTGTACCTTGCCACGGCGAACACGGCACGCGCCCGCGACGCACCTTGCGCGGTGATCGCGTTGCCGACCCAACGCCAGTGCCACGGCTCCCACGTCACATTCTGCGCATTGCCCGACGGGAAGGACAGTTCGAACCCGAAGCCCGGCGCGTTGGCGAGCAGCCATTTGCCCGCAACCGTCGTGGCGATGCACGAATCGACGTCTGCGCACCCGCGCGACGGGCGGATACCGAAATCGATCGCATAGCCCGTCGCGTGCTCGCTGAACCCCGGCGGCCCGACCGACCGTGCGCGCTCTGCGGCGTCGGCGCAGCGTTTGCCCGGCCCGATCTGGCTGCAGAACACGCCGCGCTGGCGCACGATCGTGCGGTAGCAGGAGATCGCGCGCAACTGCCCCGCGACGCCCGGCACCCCGGCAGCGGCGTGGAGTAGGCGCGCGAGATCGGGCGCGGCGTCGCGGTGGACCAGGCAGGGCTGGCCGAGCGCAAAGCCGGGCGGCGCGGGCACGAGATCGGTTGCAACGGTTTGGATATAAGGCAGGTGGCCGAGCACGCGGCCATCGGGGCCAGGCTGTACCAATTGCCCGGCGCAGAGTTGCTCGGGTGCGGCCATGGCAATCGTCGGAACCAGCCCCACGACCCAAGATGCGACCCTGATCGCGCGCTTTCGATGTCTCACCACAAGGTGTTTCTCTGGCATGCGCCCCCAAGCGGTGGCAAGGGGGCGGGATGCTGGCAAATCATGTTCTTTTTCTCGACGGCGAAGCGCTGGTCATCGACAAGCCCGCCGGGCTGCCGGTGGACCGGCCGCGCGATGGCTCGATCAGCCTTGAAAACCACCTCGACGGGCTGAAATTCGGCTTCCGGCGCTGGCCGCATCCGGTCCACCGGCTGGATCGCGATACGTCCGGCTGCCTGCTGATGTCGCGCAACCCGAAGGCGCATGCGCGCTTCCAGCAGGCATTCGAACAGGGGCTGGTGACGAAGCGCTACCTCGCCGTGCTGGAAGGCGTGCCGGAAGGCGAGAGCGGGATGATCGAACTGGCGCTCGCCAAGATCAGCAGCGCGGAAGAAGGCTGGCGGATGATCGGCGATTCCGCGGGCAAGGCGGCGCGCACCGGCTGGCGCGTGCTGGCGGTGAAGGACGGGCGGAGCTTCGTCGAATTCCTGCCGCAGACCGGGCGGACCCACCAGATCCGCGTCCATGCCGCCGAGGCGCTGGGTGCGCCGGTGGTCGGCGATCCGATCTATGGCTCGGGCGGCAAGCACACTTTGCTGCACGCCGCCGAACTGACCGTGCCGCGCGAAGGCAAGGATCCGATCGTCGCCAAGGCACCGCTGCCCGAACGCTTCGCCGAGGCGGGGTTCGCGGTCGAGCCGGGGTCCGGGGGCTGACGGTCGGGCGATGGTCGCGATCCCCATCACCCGCACGATATCGATCGACGACGGCGAACTGATCGAGACGACGACGCGCTCCGGCGGGCCGGGCGGGCAGCACGTCAACACCACCGACAGCGCGGTGATCCTGAAGTTCGATGTCGGTAATTCGCCCGGCCTGCCGTTGGCGGTGAAGAACCGTATCGCCGTGCTGGCCGGGTCACGGCTGACGCGCGACGGCGTGCTGGTGCTGCGCAGCGAAGGCTCGCGATCGCAATTGCTCAACCGTCAGGAAGTGCGCGAACGGCTGGTGGATCTGATCCGAGAGGCGACGATCGTGCCCAAGAAACGGCGGCCGACGAAGCCGAGCAAGGCGGCCAAGGCGAAGCGCGTGGATGCGAAGAAGGGGCGGGCGAATGTGAAGGCGGGGCGGGGCAGGGTGTCTTTAGATTGATGGCCTCCCAGAAGCCACGCCGTCACCCCGGACTTGATCCGGGGTCCAACGTGCCGCAAGCGCGCGCACTTCATTAAGCCCATCGAAAGCCGCGTGTTGGACCCCGGATCAAGTCCGGGGTGACGAGGATTGGAAAGCATCATGTATCAGTTCGACATCAGCACCGGCACCAAATCCGAACTCTACCGCGATCTGCTCGCCGCACTCGATGCGTTGACGGCGGACGAGCCCGATCCGATCGCCAACATGGCCAACGCCGCCGCTTTGGTGTGGGAATATCTGCCCGATCTCAACTGGGCCGGTTTCTACCGCGCTGTGGACGGCGAACTCGTGCTCGGGCCGTTCCAAGGCAAAGTGGCGTGCATCCGCATCGCGATCGGCGCGGGCGTGTGCGGCGCGGCGGCGGCGAGCCGCGAGACGCAACTGGTAGCGGACGTGCATGCCTTTCCCGGCCACATCGCCTGCGATGCGGCGAGCCGGTCGGAACTGGTGGTGCCGATCGTCCATCAGGGCGAACTGATCGGCGTGCTGGATCTCGACAGCCCGGAACCGGCGCGGTTCGATGCCGGGGACGCCGCCGGATGCGAAGCTTTGGTCGCGTTGCTGGCACAACGCTTGGTCGGGTGAATATTGGTTTGGTCCGTTTCGGGACACTTCGTAAACCATAGCTTTACCTAGAGGCGCACCAGCGGAAATGGTAACGCATCCGTTAAGATTGTCCGACACTGCCGGGGGGCGTGGCGTCACAACAGGAGCGTTTACCATGCGGACCCTCACTATTGCTGCCCTTCTATTGTCGCTGGGGGCGGCCCCGATCGCCGCCGAGGCGCAGCGAGTCGCCGGAACCACGGCCGGCACGACCGTGATCCGCAGCGCGCCGACCGTCTCGACCGTGACGAGCGGCACCTGGAACCAGGCCCGCGCCGGCAACTGGAATGCTCCACGTCCCGGCCAGCCTGGCAATTGGAACGGCCCGCGTTCGGGCCAAGTGCGTCAGCCGCGCTGGGGCGGCAACGTCAACGGCCATTGGTATGCCGGCATGCACGCACCCGGCGGCTGGAACGCCTATCGCCGTCCGGCACGCGGCTGGACGCTGCCACGCTACTGGATCGCGCCGAGCTTCTACATCGGCGACTTCAACACCTACGGCCTGTCGACGCCGCCCTACGGCTATAGCTGGTCGCGTTATTATGACGATGCCGTGCTGGTCGATCAGCGCGGTCGCGTGTGGGATTCGGTCGGCGGGATCGACTGGAACCGCTACGACGACGGCTATGACGGCTATTATGCCGACAGCAATTATCAGGGCGGCGGGTATCAGGATGGCGGATATCGTGGTGATGGCTATGCCGTCGGCCAGCCCCAATATCAGGGTGAGCATCAGAGCCAGTATCGCGAGCGCCGCGAAAACGGCGTCGGCGGTGCGGTGATCGGTGGCGTGGTCGGCGCTGGTGCAGGTTATGCGATCGGTGGCCGGGGCAACCGCGTGGCGGGTTCGCTGATCGGTGCCGGGGTCGGTGCCGTTGCCGGTTATGCGATCGACAAGGCGGAGGACCGCCGCCGCTACGACGCGCCCCCGCCGCGCGGCTATTATCAGGAGCCGGGCGTAAGCTACGCACCGCCGCGCGAAGTGGTGCAGTCGGGCGGCTATTCGACCAGCAGCTACAGTTCGGACTATCAGCAGGGTGGTTATGTCAGCGGCGGTTACTGGTATCCGCCAACGACCCACACCGTCGTGACGGTCGCCTCGGCCCCGGTCCAGACGACGACGACCACGACCGAATATGTCGAAACCCGCTACGTCGCCCCGCGCCGTGTGTGGAAGAAGAAAGCGGCCTGGAAGCCCCGTCCCAAGGCTCGCGCCTGCACCTGCGCGTGCTATTGCCGCTGAGGGCTTCCTTCCTCGGGTAATTGAAAACCTCGCGCCGCAAGGCGCGGGGTTTTTTGTTATTCAGCTAATCTAAGAAACCACCGTCTGTGCTGAGCCTGTCGAAGCACTGCCCTTCTTCGTGGGTTGAGAAGAACGACAGTGCTTTGACAAGCTCAGCACAGGCGGATTATAATCCTGCTGTGATCGCTCAATCTCACCGTTTCCCGCGCTCCCCGAACGTCACCAGGCTCTCCGCCCCGTCCGCCGCCACTGAGGACACGCCGATCAGATTGTCGTCCACCGGCACGTTCTTCAGCAACGTCTCCATACCCGACACCGTAACCCCATCGGTCCAGTCGCGCGCATCCGAGCGCCGCCAGCGGACGCGATAGGATTTCGCGCCCGGGATCGCCGGCCACACCACCTTCGTATCGCGCGACAGATCGCCGGATATCGTCACCTTGTCCGGCGCGGCCGGCGCGGCGGCCAATCGGGCGATCGTGGCGACGTTGATCGCGGTCACCCGGGCCAGATAGGCGAAATCCATGCGGTCGATCGTGTCGCCGAACACCACGGCCTTCTCCGTGCGCAGATCCTGATGCTGCGCGTCCCAATTCTCCACCGCAGAGGTGAAGCGGATCGCGGGGAAGCCGAGTTTCAGGAACGGTTCGTGATCGCCGCCGCGCCCGAAGCGATCCGGCCGGCGATCCACGAACACGTCCAGCCCGCCCGGAAGCGTACCCGCGATCCCGTCGATCGCCTTGGCCAGGCTGCGCGACGGACCGTCATCCTCGCCGCCATTGCCACGCCGCGCGATCTGCTGCGGCAGATCTTCGGATGCGCGGATGCCCTCGGAAAAGACCCGAACCGTCTTCACGTCGCTCACGCCGCCCTGGCCGATCGAATTGCCGACGATGTCATTGTTGAGCATCGCGGTGACGACCCAGTTCTTTTCCTTCGCCGTCTCGGCCAGCAATTGCCCGCCGAGCAGCCCCTGTTCCTCGCCCGAAAGCAGGGCATAGACGATCGTCGCGCGGAACTTCCGCTTCGACAGGATGCGCGCCGCCTCCAGCACCAGTGCCGACCCGGAGGCATTGTCGTTCGCGCCCGGCGCGTCGGTCTTGGCATCCATCACGTCGCTGACGCGGCTGTCGATATGCGCGGCGACGATCACCACGCGCTTGGGGTCGCTGCCCTGCTGGAAGCCCAGGACATCGACGATATTCGCCCCGTCCGGCGTGCGCGGCGAGACCATGGTGCGCGCGATGTTCGATACGACGATGCACCCGCCACAGGCATCGGCGATGCGCGTCAGCTCCGCCCCGCCCCAGGCCCGCGCCGCGCCGATGCCGCGAACCGGATCGTCTGGCGACGAGAGGGTGTGACGCGTGCCGAAGCTCACCAGTTTGGCGACGCTGGCCTTCAGGCGCGCGGGATCGGGCTTGTCCTGCGCCGTGGCGGGCGCGGCGAAGAGCATAAGCAGGGGTGGGGCAAGCAGGGGCAAATAACGCATCAGGACAGCCGATCGATATCGTCGCGGGTAAGCGAACCGGGGATGATCATCAAGGGAATGGGCAGGGCGCCCGCATCCGCGCCGGCGAAGTGCGACACGAGCGGGCCGGGTACTCCGATCGCCGCCGCGCCGAGCACCAGCGCCGCGATGTCCGGATTGGCGGCGATCATCTCGCGGATGATCTTGGGGCCGTCGCCCTGCTTAAGCGTGATCGAGGGGCGCAGGCCGGATTCCTCCAGCAGCGTGCCAGCCGCGCCCGCGACCAGCGCCTCGGCATGGACGCGCGCTTCTTCCTCGATCGTCGCCTGCACGCCGCCCCATGGCCCGAATTCCGACGGCGGCATCAGCGTCAGGATCTCGACGCCGCCGCCCGTCTTCACAGCGCGGCGCGCGGCGAAACGCAGCGCGATGCTCGCCTCGGGCGTCTCGTCCACCACCACCAGATAGATGCGCATTATCGCTCCCCTTATCATGCATAGGTGCCGCTATGCGGCTTTTGGCGCAAGGGCCGGTCTTGACCTCGGCGGACGTGGAGACGAAGGATCGCCCGCGCACCGGAATCGACCCCTCCCCAGGAATCGACCCGCGGCACCGAGCAAGAGGAAGCCCATGCCGATCGAGATCAAGATGCCCGCTTTGTCCCCCACGATGGAAGAGGGCACGCTCGCCAAATGGCTGGTCAAGGAAGGCGACACGGTCAAATCGGGCGACCTGATGGCCGAGATCGAGACCGACAAGGCGACGATGGAATTCGAAGCGGTCGATGAAGGCACGATCGGCAAGATCCTGATCGCCGAGGGCACGGACAACGTGAAGGTTGGCACGGTGATCGCGACCCTGCTCGAAGAGGGCGAGAGCGCCGATGCCGCGCCCAAGGCGGAAGCGCCCAAGGCCGAAGCCCAGCCAGAAGCCAAGCCCGAAGCGGCGAAGGAAGAAACTAAGGCGGAGGCTCCGGCCAAGGCCGCCGATCCTGCGCCCCAGCCTGCTGCTGCTCCCGCCGCCTCCAGCGAGCGCGTGAAGGCCAGTCCGCTGGCGCGTCGCATCGCCGCCGAAAAGGGCATCGAACTGTCCGCGCTCGCCGGTTCCGGCCCGAACGGCCGGATCGTGAAGGCCGATCTGGACGGCGCCAAGGCCGGTGCCGCTCCCGCGCCGAAGGCCGAGGCGCCCGCGCCCGCCACCGCCGCACCTGCTCCGGCCGCAGCCGCCAAGCCCGCCGTGATTCCCGATATCCCGCACGAGGCGACCAAGCTCAGCAACGTGCGCAAGACGATCGCGCGCCGCTTGACCGAATCCAAGCAGACCGTGCCGCACATCTACCTCACGGTCGATATCCAGCTCGATGCCCTGCTCAAGCTGCGCGGCCAGTTGAACGCCGCGCTAGAGCCGCGCGGCGTGAAGCTGTCGGTCAACGACATGCTGATCAAGGCGCTGGCCATCAGCCTGATCGAGGTGCCGTCGTGCAACGTGATGTTCACGCCGGATCAGCTGATCTCGTTCAGCCGCGCCGACATCTCGGTCGCGGTCAGCGCGCCGTCGGGCCTGATCACGCCGGTCATCACCCATGCCGACACCAAGACGCTGAGCCAGATCTCGACCGAAATGAAGGATCTCGCCGCCCGCGCCCGCGATCAGAAACTGAAGCCGGAGGAATATACCGGCGGCACCGCGAGCATCAGCAATATGGGCATGTTCGGGATCAAGAATTTCGATGCCGTGATCAACCCGCCCCAGGCGATGATCATGGCGATCGGCGCGGGCGAGAAGCGGCCATACATCGTGAATGGCGAACTCGGCGTGGCGACGGTGATGTCGGCGACCGGCAGCTTCGATCATCGCGCGATCGACGGATCGGATGGCGCGCAATTGATGCAGGCGTTCAAGGCGCTGGTCGAAAATCCACTGGGCATGGTGGCCTAAGATGGGCCGGCGGACGCTCCTGGAGCTTCTGCATATCGTGACCGGAGTGATCGCCACCGGAGTGTTCGCCTCGCTCGCGGCCTGGGCCGTGCCCAACGCCTATGATGCGATTTGGGCCGTGGCCTGGGCCTCAGCGGCGGTGATCATCTTCATGGGCATCCGGCCGTTGCGCAAGGCGCGGGTGGCGGATGCGGAGGCCGGGACCGGTTCGACGGATGAGTGAAACGCCGCCCGCAACCGCCCCCGCGATCCGCGCGACCGCGATGGCGGTGGATGCCAATCCGTATGGCAAGATCTTCGTCGGCTGGCTGATGGGGCAGATGGCGCTGGCGGCGGGATCGGTGGCGTCGCGGCACAGCGGCGCGCGCTGCCCGGTGGTCGCAGCGGACGGCTTCAGCTTCACCGCGCCGGTCAGCATCGGCGAGGAAGTGTCCTTCCATGCCGAGATCGTCGCGACGGGCCGAACCTCGATGACCGTTGCGGTCGACGTCTGGCGGCGCGACCGGCACGGCGAGGGCGCCTCGAAAGCGGCGACCGGCAAATTTACACTGGTGGCGATGGGCGACGACGATCGCCCCCGCCCAATCGAATCCCGCCCGATCGAACAACGCACACTCCCGGAAGGAGCCTCACTTGGCTGACACTTACGACCTCATCGTGCTCGGTTCCGGCCCCGGCGGCTATGTCGCGGCAATCCGGGGGAGCCAGCTTGGCCTCAAGGTGGCGATCGTCGAGCGCGAATTGCTTGGCGGCATCTGCCTCAACTGGGGGTGCATCCCGACCAAGGCGCTGCTGCGCTCGGCCGAGATCTTCCATTACATGCAGCATGCCAAGGATTACGGCCTGGTCGCCGAGAAGATCAGCGCCGATCTGGATGCGGTGGTGAAGCGCTCGCGCGGCGTCGCCAAGCAGCTCAATCAGGGCGTCACGCATCTGATGAAGAAGAACAAGATCGCGGTCCACATGGGCAATGGCAAGTTGGCCGGAAAGGGCAAGGTCAGCGTCACCGCCGCCGACGGCAAAACGACCGAGCTGACCGCGAAGAACATCATCGTCGCGACCGGCGCGCGCGCGCGCGACCTGCCGTTTGCCAAGGCCGACGGCAAGCGCGTCTGGACCTATCGCCACGCGATGACGCCCGCCGAAATGCCGACCAAGCTGCTGGTGATCGGATCGGGCGCGATCGGGATCGAGTTCGCCAGCTTCTACAACGACATGGGTGCCGAGGTGACGGTGGTCGAGATGCTCGACCGGATCGTGCCGGTTGAGGATGCCGATATCTCCGCGCATCTCGAAAAGGCGCTGAAGAAGCAGGGCATGACGATTCTGACCGGTGCCGGCGTGGACAAGCTCGAGGTCGGCGCTACCTCTGTGAAGGCCGCAATCAAAGGGAAGGACGGCAAGGTCACCAGCGCCGAGTTCAGCCACGTGATCGTCGCGATCGGCATCGTGCCGAATACAGAGGAGATCGGGCTGGAGGCGCTGGGCGTCGAGATGGATCGCGGATTCCTGAAGACCGGGCCGGATTGCCAGACCAATGTGCCCGGCCTTTACGCGATCGGTGATATCACCGCGCCGCCCTGGCTTGCGCATAAGGCGAGCCATGAGGGCGTGATCGCCGCCGAGGCGATTGCGGGCAAGCATCCGCATGCGATGGACCCGCGCAACATTCCGGGCTGCACCTATTGCCACCCGCAGATAGCCAGCGTCGGGCTGACCCAGGCGAAGGCCAAGGAGGCCGGGCATGACGTCAAGGTCGGCATGTTCCCGTTCATCGGCAACGGCAAGGCGATCGCGCTGGGCGAGGCGGACGGTTTCGTGAAGACGGTGTTCGACGCGAAGACCGGCGAACTGCTCGGCGCGCACATGATCGGCGCGGAAGTGACCGAACTGATCCAGGGCTATACGATCGGCAAGACGCTGGAGACGACCGAAGCGGAACTGATGGAAACCGTCTTCCCGCATCCAACGATCAGCGAAACGATGCACGAAAGTGTCCTCGCGGCTTACGGCCGGGCGCTGCATATCTGAGGGGACTACGGCATTCGGTTTTGAACCGGCTCGCTTAGCGGAGAGCGTCACCCCGGAATGCTTCGGTGTTTATCCCCTGATCCATATACCTTCGCTGTTCCCCCGCGAAAGCGGGGGTCCAGGGCCACAAGCCGTATCACTTGCGACCCTGGGCTCCCGCTTTCGCGGGAGAACACGTGCGTACTTGCTAGGATGGGATAAGCACCGCACAAGTCCAGTGTGACGGCAAATGCTGAACTCTGAATTCCCCAGGGCGGGGGCACCGGTTGCGATCGGTGCGGCGGCGCTTGCGTTGTGCGTCGCTACGCTGGCGATCTGCTGGCCGGGCGTCGCGATGTTCGACAGCGTCTGGCAATATCAGCAGGCGTTGAGCGGCAATTACAACGACTGGCACCCGCCGGTAATGGCGCGGCTATGGGCGTTGCTGCACCGGCTTGGGCCGGGTGCGGCACCGATGTTTCTGGTGCAGATCGCCTTGTATTGGCTGGGGCTCGGCCTGTGGGGCGTCGCGCTGGCGCGGGGCGGGCGCGGGATCGCCGGTGTGTTGGTGCTGGCGATCGGGGCGTGCCCGGTGTTCCTCGGCTGGCAGGTCACCGTGTTGAAGGACGCGCAGATGGCGGCGGCGATGCTGGCCGCGACCGGGCTGATCGCCTGGTGGCGGTTGGCGGGGCGGACGATCCCGGTGGCTGCACTTGTCGCGGCGGGCGTACTGTTGGCCTATTCGGTATTGGTGCGCAGCAATGCTGTGTTCGCGGTAGTTCCGCTGGCGGTGATGCTGACGCGGTGGAGCGGTGCGCGGAAACTGGTGGTGGGGTTCGCCGGCGTGGTGCTGGTGTTGGCGGTGTCGCCGCTAATCAACCACCGCATGTTCGGGGCGGTGCAGAGTGGCGTCACGCACGCCCAGCCGCTCTACGACATGGCCGGGATAGCGCATTTCTCCCAAGCGGTGGAGATCGGCGGGTTGCTGCCCGAAGAACTGGCGCTGATCGAGACGCGACATTGCTACAAGCCGTTCTTCTGGGATGCGCTCGCCGATCCGCGGTATTGCGGGGTGATCACCGAGCGGCTGGAAACGGTGGACATGGGCGACGTCGGCACGGCGTGGGTGCGGGCGATCCTGCATCATCCGCTGGCCTATGCCGAACATCGTGCCGGCCATCTCAACATGACGTGGCGCTTCATCGTGCCAACGCATGTGCCGAGCGCCGCGCCGCCGGAAGGGGGCGAACCGAACACGATCGGGCTGATCAATCCGGGCAAGGCGCATGTCACGCTGGCACGCGCGGGTGCGTGGGTGGCGGAGACGCCGTTCGGCTGGCCGATTGTGTGGATCGCGGTGGCAGGCGGCGTGATGTTCGCGGCGCGGGGGCTGGCGGGGGCGGCGCGGGATCTGGCGCTGGCGCTGGCGGTGTCCGCGCTGGTGCTGGAGGTGAGCTTCGCGGTGATCAGCATCGCATCGGACCTGCGCTACCATCTGTGGGCGATGATCGCCTCGGCGCTCGCGGCGGTGCTGATGGCCGGATATTCGATTCCGCGACGGGCCTTGTGGATCGGCGGCGCGACGCTGGCGCTGGTCGTCGCAGCGGCGACGACGGCGCGCCTGGTATTGCCGCCCGGTCCGGCGACGTACGATGCGATGCTCGGCTGAAATCGCGCGAGGTGGGGCTGGCGCGGCGCATTATGCGCGCTAGGGTCGCGCGCAGATACGAACAAAGGGGCGCTACGATGTTGAAATTCCTGGGTGCGGCGTGCGCGCTGATCGCCGCCGTGCCGGCTTCGGCCGAAACCGTGATCGTCACCGCCGACCGGATGATCGACGTGGTCTCGGGCAAGACGGTTGAGCATCCCGCCGTGACGATCGTCGACGGGCGCATCACCGGGATCGCCGATGCGCGGACGATCAAGTTCGGCGGCGACGTCAAACATATCGATCTTGGCGGCAAGACGATCCTGCCAGGGCTGATCGACATGCACGTCCACCTGACCTCGCTGGCCGAGATCGGCGGGTATCGCGGGCTGCAATATACCGATGCGTTCTGGGGCGCGGTCGGCGTCGCCAATGCGAAGAAGACGCTGGAGGCGGGCTTCACCTCGGTGCGGAATGTCGGATCGAGCGATTTTCAGGATGTCGGCCTGCGCGAGGCGATCGACGGTGGCTGGGCGGTCGGGCCGCGCATCACCACCGCGACCTATGCGATCGGCGCGACCGGCGGGCATTGCGACAACAACGCCCTGCCGCCCTCGCTCGACCGCAAGGAAGCGAGCGTGATCAATTCGCCCGAGGAAGCGCGCGCCAAGGTGCGCTGGCTGCACAAATACGGCGCGCAGGTGATCAAGATCTGCGCGACGGGTGGAGTATTCTCGCTCGGTGACAGCGTCGGCGGGCAGCAGCTCAGCCTGGAGGAGATGAAGGCGATCGCCGACGAGGCGCACATGCTCCACCTGAAGGTCGCCGCGCACGCTCATGGCGACGAGGGCATCCGCACCGCGATCCTCGCCGGGATCGACACGATCGAACATTGCAGCCTCGCCTCGGACGAGACGATCAAGCTCGCCGTGGCGCGCCGGACCTGGTTCGACATGGATATCTACAACGACGATTATATCCTCGCGACCGGCACCGCCAACGGCACCGAGCAGGAGAGTCTCGACAAGGAGAAGATGATCGGGCTGAAACAGCGCCAAACCTTCCAGCGTGCGGTGAAGGCGGGCGTGCGGATGATCTTCGGCACCGATGCCGGCGTTTACCCGCATGGCGACAACGGGCGGCAGTTCGCCAAGATGGTCGAATGGGGCATGACGCCATTGCAGGCGATCCGCGCTGCCACGTCCGATGCAGCCGAGGCCTTGGGCAAGACGAACGATGTCGGCGCGATCGCGGTCGGGCGCTACGGCGATATCGTCGCGGTGGACGGCGATCCGCTCGCCAACGTGCGGGTGCTGGAGCGCGTGAGCGCAGTGATCAAGGGCGGCGTGCGGGTGAAGTGACGCAAAGATCGACAATCAGCACAAATACCAATTTCTAACTTTACTAAATCTAGTAAATTTACTACCTGTGAGGTCTAACCTCTAAGGAGTGATTCGAATGCCACAAGAAACTAATTTTCCAGACCACATTGCTCATAAGCCGGTTTACGTAGTGCCATATTACGGGCTTGATCCTTTGCGGCCTAGTAACACCGATGCGCAGTTTATAACGCTCGGCTGGTCGCAGTGGGACGGTGACGAGCTTTCCGCCAAGGTGGTGCGGCACTCGGGGAAAAGATGGTCCCGCCAATCTGAGGAGCTGCCGCTCCCCAGAGTGATCGATCTTGCAATTCTCACTGCCCTTGCTTTCGGGGAGGACGATGGACTTGTGCAGATTGAAGCAGGAACATTCGAGCATCAAACCGTGCCGATTAAGGTTGTGCATGGATCAAAGCGCGATCGGATGACTGCAACACAGGCTCTTCGTAACGATAATATCATGCGCTCTCGTCTTCGCGCGTTGTTCGATACCCTGAAACCGATCCATGATCGTGGGCTGCTCTAAAACCGTAAACTGGAGTGTTTGACGTCGCGAAAATTCCGACTTTGCGAGGTCAGACGATAACTGGCCGCGGCGAGCGCGCTGTCGGGCACCTGACGCCCGTTCAGGCCGCGACGTCGCTCGGGCTGATCAGGCGCATCTGTTCCTCGGGCTGGGCCTGAAGTCGCGACGTGGTTGCGGCCGGCGCGCGCGAGGCGGCGCTGGCCGAAACATGCTTGAGCCGCCCGTCGATCGACGCGCCATTCTCGATCGAGATCGATTCATACTGGATGTCGCCCGCGATCCGCGCCGAGCGTTCGATCGTCAGCTGTCGGCCCGAGACGGCGCCTTCGATCGTGCCCGCCAGCCGCGCGGTTTCCGCTCTGACCGATCCGGCAATGACGCTTTCGGTGCCCTGGACGAGATTGCCGCAATCGACATCGCCATCGATCCGGCCATCGACGTGCAGATCGGCGGTGGCGGCGACGTTGCCGGTGATCGTCACGTCCGGCCCGACCACCGAGAACACGCCGCGCTTGCCATTGCCCGGCTGGGCGGCAGGCGCCACGCCGGCGTCGCGGCCAGTCTTGCTGCCATTGCTGAACATCTGCGCCAATCCCCCACGAATCGATCCGCCAGCGTAACACAAGATCGGCGCGTGGCGAGCGGATGTCCGACGAGGCGTGCACCAAGCGCGTCGCGGTTCGTGGCCTCGCCGTAGCGGAAGCTTCGGGAACGCGGTTGCGCAAGCCCGGCGCGTGTGTTGAGGTGCAAAGAAAAGCGGAGAGCATCATGGCGTCAGCGGCGGACCTTGGCCGAGATACCGGCCGCGCGAGCGTGCCATCGCCCCCTGGCCTGCCGGTCGTCGGGCATCTCCACCAGATCGCGCGCGCCGGGCTGATCGGCTATCTGCTGCGAGTCAGCCGGGATTTCCCCGCAGGCATCTTCAAGCTGAAGTTCGGCAGCCGCGTGGGGCTATTCGTCACCAACCCCGATCTGGTCGCGGAACTCAGCGACGAGACTCGCTTCCGCAAGATGCCGGGGCCGGGCCTGCGCGTGGTGCGCAAGTTCGCCGGCGACGGCCTGTTTACCGCGTTCAGCGAGGAACCGAACTGGGGCAAGGCGCACCGCATCCTGCTGCCCGCCTTCAGCCAGCGATCGATGCGTGGTTATTACGACATGATGCTGGAGGTGGCGGACCAGCTCGTCGCCAAATGGTCGCGGCTAAGCGGCACCGACGTGCTCGTCGCCGACGACATGACGCGCTTCACGCTGGATTCGATCGCCATCGCCGGCTTCGGGCACCGCTTCGCCAGTTTCGAGCGCGAGGAACTGGACAGCTTCCTAGAGGCGCTCGCCCGGGTGCTGGGGGAATCGCTCAACATCATCACGCGCATGCCGATCCAGCAGCGCTTCGCGAAGAAGGCCGAGCGGCAATACGCCGCCGACATCGTCGAGATGAACGCATTGGTAGACGGCATCATCGCCGAACGCCGCGCGCATCCGAACGATGGCAAGGATCTGCTCAACCTGATGATCTCCGCGATCGATCCGGAAACGGGCGAGGGGCTGGACGATATCAACATCCGCTATCAGGTGCTCACCTTCCTGATCGCCGGGCATGAGACGACCAGCGGGCTGCTGACCTTCTCGCAACACCTGTTGCTCAGGCATCCGCATGTACTGGCCCAGGCCTATGCCGAGGTCGATCGCGTGCTGCCCGGCGACAAAAGGCTAGATTATAGCGACGTCGCCAAGCTCGATGTGATTGAGCGCATCCTGAAGGAAGGATTGCGGCTGTGGCCGACCGCACCGGCCTTTACGCTCGCGCCGTTCGAGGACGAGGTGATCGGCGGCAAATGGCATCTGCGCAAGGATCGCCCGGTCAACGTGTTCGCGCCCGGGCTGCACCGCGATCCCGGCGTGTGGGCTGATCCCGAGGAATTCGATATCGACCGCTGGCTGCCCGAGGCGGAAGCGGCGCGGCATCCGCATGCCTACAAACCGTTCGGCAATGGCGAACGCGCGTGCATCGGGCGGCAATTCGCGATGGTCGAGGCGAAGATGGCGCTGGCGATGATCCTGCAGAAATTCGCGATCAGCGATCCGCATGCCTACAAATTGCGCATCAAGGAAACGCTGTCGATCAAGCCGGACGAATTCTACATGCGCGTCCGGTTGCGCCAGCCGCACGAGCGGCTGAGCGTCGCGGCGGCCCCCGAACCGGTGGTCGAGGACGCGCCGGTCGCCGCCGTGTCCGGCACCGGGCAACGCTTCGCCGTGCTGTACGGATCGAGCCTCGGCACGGCGCGCGACATCGCCGAGGAGATCGCGGCGCGGGCGAACCTCGATGGATTCGACACGGTCGTGCGTTCGCTGGACGAGAGCTTCAAGGGCGGCGCGATTCCCGAAGACCGGGTGATCGTGATCGTCACCGCGACCTATAACGGGCGCGCGCCGGACAGCGCGCTGGAGGTGGAACGCGCGCTGGACGCCGGGGCGTTCGAGCACGCGGATTGGTCGGACGCGCGCTTCGCGGTGCTGGGCATCGGCAATTCGCAATGGCCGAACTATCAGAACTTCCCCAAACGCGTGGATGCCGCGATCGAGGCGGCGGGCGCGACCCGCCTGCTGCCCCGCGCCGAGGCCGACGGGCAGGGCGATTTCGATGGCGCGGTGGCCGGCTTCGTCCGGGATCTGTGGAAAGCGCTGGGGTCGGACGCGGCACCGAGCGAAAGCACATCCACGCTGTCGCTGCGCATGCTCGACACCAAGGATGCGCGCGCGCAAGCGCTGCCCGAACATGCCCAATTGCTGGAAATCGTCGGCAATGACGAGATGGTCCTGCCGGCGGATGGGCTATGGGATTTCGCGAACGAGCCGCCACGGCCCTCGACGCGCTTCATCCGCATCCGCCTGCCGGAAGGGCAGGATTATCGCACCGGCGACCATATCGCGGTCTATGCCCGCAACCGGCCGGAACTGGTGACGCGGACGATCGAGCGGCTCGGGTTGGCCGGCGCGGCGCAGTTGCGGCTGGACGGGCAGGGCGGGCGCTTCCGCCACCTGCCGCTGGGGCAGATCGTGACGGTCCGGCAATTGCTGACCGATTTCGTCGAACTCTCCGATCCACTGCCCCGGCGCGCGCTGGCGGTGATCGGGGCGCAGACGCGCTGCCCGAACACCAAGTGCGAACTGGCGGGGCTGGAAAGCGCGTTCGAGGAGGAGGTCGCGGGCAAGCGGCTGACTTTGGTCGATCTGCTCGAACAGCATCCGGCGGCGGAATTGTCGCTCGATGTTCTGGTCGAACTGTCGGCGGCGATTTCCCCGCGTTTCTATTCGATCGCGTCCAGTCCCCTGGTGTCGCCGGACGTGGCGGAACTGATCGTCGGCACGATGGCCGCGCCGCATTGGTCGGGCCTTGGCGAACATCGCGGCTTTGCCAGCGGGTACATGCAGGGAGTCGCGGCGGGCGATCAGGTGTTCGGCTATGTCCGTCGCCCCAATCCGCCGTTCGCACCGCCACTCGATCCCGGCGTGCCGATGATCCTGATCGGCCCCGGCACCGGCTTCGCCCCGCTGCGCGGGTTCATTCAGGAACGGGCGGCGCAAAAGGCGGCGGGCGCGGACATCGAGCCGAGCCTGTTGTTCTTCGGCTGCCGCCATCCCGACCACGACTGGTTCTGCCGCGCCGAGGTCGAGGCATGGGCGAGGCAGGGCGTGATCGCACCGTACATCGCCTTCTCGGCGGTCGAGCGCCATCCGTGGAAGTTCGTGCAGGACGCGTTATGGGCCGAGCAGGAAAAGGTGTGGGCCGCGATCCAGTCCGGCGCGCAGATCTTCCTGTGCGGCGACGGCCGCTTCATGGCCCCGGCGGTGCGCGACACCCTGATCCGCATCCAGATGCAGCAGAGCGGCGACGAACACGCGCAGGGCTCGGCCTGGCTGGAACAGATGATCGAAGACGGCCGCTTCCATCAGGATGTGTTCGGGTTTGGGAAGTAAGGGGCGGCTTTCGCTCCCATTCCGTCGGTCGGTTTGCGATTCCAAAGCCGACCGTTCGATCTACGCGAGATTTCGGGTTTGTCCCTCTTCGATTACGTCGCGGGAAAGCGGGGTGGCCGATCCATTAATAAAATGGTGGCAGCTACGGATCTAGATTGGATTCTCGAAAACCAGAGAATATGGAGGCAGGGTGTAATGCGTAATTTTCTAGGTGCGGCGATAGCCATGGGCCTGTGCGCCTGCACGTCGGCCAACGCGGTTACTATCGATCCCAAAAATGATGTCCATTGTTCGGTTCTTGCATTTTATTTTCATGGTTTAGCAAAGCACATTGATGCTCCTGATGAGCAAGTGCGCGCGACGAGGGGTTTGCAAGACTGGTACGCACGCAAAATGCGCTCTGCTGAGGGAGGGCGCTATTCAAACCCGGCAGTTATGCAGTCGGAGATTGGACCAATTTTTGAGACGATCAAGTCTAATCCGCTTTCAATGCAGGATGAGGCTAAAGCGTGTGCAGATCGCGCTTCCACTGACCCAGAATTCAATAAATTTGCCCGCTCCTACATGCATCCGTAGATCAGCCGAGCAGATATAACGCGTAAAAATATTTTCGGTTATTCAACATTTCGCATTGGGTTTTAAGAATATTGTATCATTTCCTGAGACATCGGTCGGTACGGGATGGCAGGCATAGGTTGTCGCTCTCCTGAAGTTGACCTTCGCCTCGTTATGAAGATCGGACGTCACGCTGTCCTACAAGCGCGCGATCCGCTACGCTCATCGCCGCTCTTTCACATCGCCGCATATCCCGCCCCCGCCCGCCACGATCAGGCGGCGACAGTGTGACCCTAGTGTGACCTCAAGCCCATTCCGGCCGTCGCCAGCGCCGATACCGCGTGACTTTGTGTGAACTTCGCCGATTCGCCCCTTGCCCCCGTCGGCATGTCGGTTAACCTCCTGCCCGAGGCGCGGTAGACGCCACAGGAGAGAGATATGCTGCAACTGAGCGGGCAGGACGCGTCGTTCGTCTATCTAGAGACGCCGCATACGCCGATGCATATCGGGTCGGTCGGCATCTACGATCCCTCCACCGCGCCGGGCGGGTTCGTGCGCTTCAAGGATATCCTGAAATTCATCGGCGAACGCCTTCAGGGCGCGCGCAGTTTCCGACAGCGGCTGGTGCGCGTGCCGTTCGATCTCGATCATCCCTATTGGATCGAGGATCCGGAATTCGACATCGAATATCACGTGCGGCACATCGCCCTGCCCAAGCCTGGCGACTGGCGGCAGCTCTGCATTCAGGTCGCCCGGCTGCACGCCCGGCCGATGGACCTGAACAAGCCGCTCTGGGAATTCACCATCGTCGAGGGGCTCGACAAGGTCGAGGGCCTGCCGCCCGGCTGCTTCGCCTTGGTCAGCAAGGTACATCATGCGGCGATCGACGGCATGTCGGGCGTGGAGATGTCGGCGGCGGTGCACGATCTCGATCCGGGCATGACGCCGCCCGAAGGCGAGGACGAATGGTCGCCCGAACATATGCCCAATGTCGCCGATCTGCTGATGCGCAGTTATTTCAATTCGCTGCGTCAGCCGATGAAGATCGTCGAGACGATCGGCCGCTCGCTGCCGGGCATGGCCAAGCTGACCGCCAGCGTGAGCAAGGGCGACGTCAGCCTCGCTAACACCAAGATGGCCCCGAAGACCCGCTTCAACGCCAAGGTCTCCGCGCACAGGGTGTGGGATGCGTTACCGTTCAAGCTTGCCGATGTGCGGGCGATGAAGGAGGCGGTGCCGGGTGCGACCGTGAACGACGTGATCCTGGCGGTGGTCGGGGGTGGCCTGCGCAAATATCTCGACGACAAGGGCGAATTGCCTGCAGAATCACTGACCGCGATGGCCCCGATCTCGGTGCGCGGCGAGGGCGAGAAGGCGGCGCTCGGCAATCTGGTGTCGGCAATGGTCGTCCCGCTCGGAACGCAGATCGAGGATCCGCTGAAGCGGCTGCAGTATGTTCATGAGGCGGCGGTCAATTCCAAGGAGATGACCAATGCGGTCGGCGCGCGGACGCTGGCGGATTACAGCCAGCTGGTGCCGGCGGGCCTGGCCGGGCTGGCGGCGCGGCTCTACACGCGGGTCGGTGCGGCGAATGCGCATGCGCCGGTCTATAACACCGTCGTCACCAACGTGCCGGGCAGCCGCGTGCCGATGTATTTCTGCGGCGCCAAGATGGTCGCGATGTACGGCACCGCGCCGGTGTTCGATTCGATGGGGCTGATCAATCCGATCTATTCCTACGGAGACACGATCGCGATCTCGTTCACCTGTGACCGGGCGATGATGCCCGATCCGGACGCCTATGCCGATGCGCTGCGCCATTCCTTCGCAGCGTTGAAGGCGGCGACGGTGGATCGTCCCGCACCGGTGGCCGCTAAAGCCGTATCACCCAAACTGGCGAAAAAGCCGACCGCAGCCGGGCGGAAGCCGGCAGTCAAGCAAGGAGCAGCGTGATGGCCGATACGAAAAAGACTGCCGACAAGGTGAAGGACACGATCAACGACCGGATCGTCGATCCCGCCAAGAAAGCCGGTGAAGCGATGCGCAAATCCGGCGCGAAGGTGGCGGAGGGCGGCGCGACGATCAGCACGAAGCTGATCGATCAGGCCGAACAAAATGCCCGAGAGGCCTTCGCGGCGCTCCGTGCGGCGGCGGGCGCCAAGGATCTGTCCGAGGTCATGAAGGTGCAGGGCGATTATCTGCGGGAGCAAGGCTCGCGGAGCATGACCCAAGCGAAGGAAATCGGCGAACTGATCGTGAAGATCGGCCAGGATTCGGTCGCGCCGCTACGGGGCAAAGATTAACCTGAAATCCTCCCCGGAACGGGGAGGGGGACCGCTCGGCTCCTTCAGCCGAGTGGTGGAGGGGGTTCTCCACGAGCGACGCGTTGCCGGCGAACCCCCTCCGTCAGCCTGTGGCTGCCACCTCCCCGTACCGGGGAGGATTAACTGTCACGCATGCCCCGCGAACGGGTACACCAACGCCTTCAAGCCCTTGCGTTCGAACGGATGCCAATCACCTTCGGCCTGCGCCAGCCGATCCGCAACGGCGTAGAGCACCGCCGGGTTGACCCCCAAACCGCAATGGCTGCCGTGAACCTGGATATTGTCGGTCTCCGCACCCAGCGGCTCGATGCAATTCTGCCACGCGACGACGCCATCCTCGCGGGTAAAGATCGAGGTCGATGGGACGGGCGGTGCGCATTCGCTCTCGCTCATTTGTGCCCGCGCATCTTCGCCATCGATCTTATGCCCGGTCAGCGCTTCATAGGCACGCCAAGCGTTGGTCGCACGCGGAGATCCGGTGAAGGGCGATCCGAGAGTGATCACCTGCCGCACCGCATCCGGAGCGCGGCGGGAAAGCTGGCGTGCCATGACCCCGCCGAGGCTCCAACCGACGATGCTGACCTTCTTGCCGGTCGATTCATGCACCGCCTGCAACCGCGCGGCGAGCTTCTCGCCCTCGTGTCCGATCGCCTTGGGGCCGAGATTGCGGCCGAGTTCCCAAGCGTGCGCGTCGTAACCCAGTCCTTTGAGGAAGGAGCGCAGCACCCGCGTCGAAACGTCCGTCGTCACGAACCCCGGCAGCACCAGCACCGGATGCCCGTCGCCGCGCGGTGCGCTGGCGAGGATCGGCGCGGCGAGGCCCAGCGAGCCGAATTCGGCGATCGCGCGAGGCAGTTCGGTCAGCGCCAGCAACGCCGATGGTGGGCGGATCGCCGCCGCAGGTGCTTGAGTTGCCATTGTTTCGTCTCCTGTGCCTCCGGTCTTAAACCTGCCGGATGTAGATATTGTTCATTCCTCCAGCCCGAAGGCGCGATGCTGCGCAGAAACGCGTGCAACATCATAGGCCAGGATGGCGAGATCGTGCGACTTGCCGTCACGATCGCGGACATGGTCCTTCAGCAAAGCCTCGGCGCGAAAGCCGAGACTTTCGAACAGCATGACCGATCCGATCTGGTCCGGCGTCATCTGTGCGGTAAGCTTGGCGATGCCGCGTTCGATCGCGATGGCGAAGATTCCCTCCAGCAGATCGCGGCCCAACCCAGCGCCGCGCTTGGTCGGAGACACGAGCAGGCGGATCTCGCCGACATGCGCGCTCCAGCTAAGCGGATCGCGCACCAGCGCAGCGGTGCCCACGAATGTGCCGTCATCCTCGGCGACCAGGCTGTCGATCCAGCCCTCCTCGATCGCCGACTGCCAGGCATCGACGACGCGTGGATGCTTCAGGTCGCGGCCCAGGAACAGCAGATCGTGTTCGGGCAACCCTTCCGCGAAGGTCAGCATTGCGTCGCGGTCTGTTGGGGCGAACCGCCGGATACGGTAACTCAAGTCGAACGATCCCCAAGCCAATCGACCAATTTCGGCCAAAGCCGCTTGATCGCATTCCCACCGGCGACGAGGCTGACATGTCCGCCCTTCATTGTCACCTGTTCCTTGTCGGTCGATCCGATCATTCCGATCAGCGGATTTGATGCGGCGGCCGGCACGATATGGTCATGTTCGGCCGTCACATGCAGGAACGGTGCGGTGATGGCGGTCAGGTCGATCGGCCGTCCGGCCACTTCCATCGTCTCTTCATGAAGCGCATTGGCCCACATCAGCTTCTTGGTCGTCTCGCGGAAATATTCCCCCGCCAGCGGCAGCGTGTCGGTGGCCCAGCGATCGAACATGCGAAAGGATTTGACGAATTCGTCGTTCCACAGATTGTCGAGCAGGCGGATGTTGCCGGCAATCTTCGCGCCGGGCCGCAGCATGTCGAACGCCGAATAAAGATAGTCGGCGGGGCAATTGCCGAACGTATCGACCAGCCGATCGACATCGAAGAAGCGTTGGTCTGCCCACGCCTGGAACATCTCCATCTGCGCGAAATCGACTGGCGTGGTGAAGCAGACGAGGTTCTTCATCGGTGCGTCGAGATGAAGCGCGGCCCACAGCAGCGACAGCACACCGCCGAAGCAATATCCGACCAGGCTGAAATCCTGTTCGCCGGTCTCGGCCTGCACCCGGGCGATGGCCGTGGGGATGAAATCGAGCACGTAATCCGCGAGCGTCAACGTCTTCTCGTCGGCGCGGGGTGGCGTCCAATCGAGCATGAACACGTCGTAACCGGCCTTGAGGAGATATTCGACCAGGCTTTGCCCAGGCACCATATCGAAGATGTAGCCGCGGTTGGTGGTCGCCATGACCAGAAGGAGCGGCACGCGGTACACGTCGTCCGTCATCGGGCGATAATGATACAGGTTCATCGTGCCGCGCTGGATCAGCAGATCCTTGGGCGACGCGCCCAGCACCGGGGCTGGGGAGGCGAAATAATCCAGCCCCTTGAAGTTGCGCTGGATCGCGCGGTCGAACAATCCGCGGGCCTGCTCGAAGGCATCGGGGGCGGTGGTTTCGGTCATCGCACCCGCTTCACGCCGTCATCCCGGCGCAGGCCGGGATTGCTGTGGGGCGAGGGCTGCGCATGCCATCCAGCGATCCCGGCCTGCGCCGGGATGACGGTAAGCGGCCGGATCAAGCCGCTTTCGCCGGCGGCTTGCGATTGCGGCTGGGCTTGGGGCGCTCGGGTGGCTTGATCCCGGCCTGAGCCATCAACAGTGCCTCGATCCGCGCCACGCTTTCCTCGATCCCGCGCAGCCGGGCGGACAGGTCCTCAACCTCGCTTCGGCTCGGCATGTTCGCGGCGACAAGCGCGCGATCCATGGCTTGGTGGACGGCATTTTGCGCATTCATCGTCGCTGCGCTGGCACCCTGCATCGCTCGCGAGAATTCGCCCGATTTCAATACCTGGCCGCCGAACTGATTGGCCATTTGCTCCCACTGGCCGAGCATATCGCGCAGGAATTTGCCGGGGTCGGAGGGAGATGTCGTCATGCTGCCGCCATCCTTTACTGCGAGCCGGCTCGCGTCAAGCATGAGTGCGGCGCAGCATTTTGTGCAGCATCTGAAATGCGGCGGGTTACGGAGTAGGTGTGGTGCCGGTTGGAACGGGACCTTGTGGCGTGGCCTCGAGCAGCGCATCGCCGCCAAGCACGCGGTACAGGGTGACGAGGTTGCTCGCCGCCGTCAGTTGCGTCGCGACGAGTGAACGTCGCGCGGAATAGAGCGAGCGTTGCGCATCGAGGCTTTGCAGGAACGTATCGATGCCGCCACGATAGCGCGCATCCGAAAGGCGATAATTGTCGGTCGCTGCCGCCGCGAGTGATTGCGCGGCTTTCGTCTGGTCCGCGATAGTGCCGCGTCGGGCCAACGCATCGGACACTTCTTGGAACGCGGTCTGGATCGACTTCTCGTAGGTGGCCAGCGCGGCATCGCGCTGCGCCTCGGACAGGCGGACATTGGCCTTAGCTGCGCCGGCCTGGAAGATCGAATAGCTGGCGGACGGTGCGACCGAATAATTGAACGCGCCGCCGGTGAACAGGCCGGACAATGCGTTGCTGGCGAGACCCATGATGGCGGTAAGCGAGATGCGCGGGAATAGGGCCGCGCGCGCCGCACCGATCCCGGCATTGGTCGCGCGAAGTTCGTATTCCGCCTGCAACACGTCGGGGCGGCGCAGCAGGATGCCCGAATCGAGACCGGCGGGGAGTTCGGAGAGGTTCCGGCCCGCATCCTCAATGTCTGTGGGCAGCAGGGCAGCATCGACCGGCGCGCCGACGAGCAGTTGCAGCGCATTGACGTCTTGCGCCAGTGCGGTGGTCTGCTGCGCGAGATCGGATTGCGCCTGCGCCAGCACCAGTTGAGCCTGCGCCAGATCGGTACGCGGCGCGACGCCGCCATCGAGCCGCGCCTTGGTCAGCTTCACGCTGCTGCCAGCGCTTGCGACGGTATCCTGCGCGATCTTGAGCAGGCTCTTGTCCGAACCGTAGGTCGCCCACGCGGTGGCGATATCGCCGACCAATGTCAGGCGCGTGGCACGGGCGGCGGCTTCGGTCGCAAAATAACGGTTTTGCGCAGCAGTGCTGAGCGATCTTATGCGGCCGAACAGGTCGATCTCGAACGCGGTGATGCCGATGTCCGTCGTGTAGCTCGTGCGCGCGCCGCCGGTGACGGTCGCGCCGCCATTGTTGGTGCGCCCGGTGCCGGCGTCGGAACGCGTGACGTTGGCTGAGGCATCGACCTGCGGCAGCAATTCGGCGCGCTGGATACGATATTGCGCGCGCGCCGCCGCGATGTTGGCCGCGGCGACGCGCAGGTCGCGATTGTTGACCAACGCCTGTTCGACGATCTGCTGCAGGCGCGCGTCGCGGAAGATGTCGCGATAGGACACGCTGGGGAGGGTGGCCTCCGATCGCTTCAGATATGCGTCACCGACCGGCCAGGAGGGCGGCACGGGCAATTCGGGCTGAACGTATTTCGGCGCAAGGCTGCACCCGGCGAGCGCGGCGGTGGCCATCGCCACGGTGAGTATGGAAAGCTTCATGCCGCCGGCTCCGGTTTCGGCTCGCCGGTATGCGGCTCGTCCGGCTTCTCGTGATGCAGCTTGGCGAGCATCCCGCGTGTGCCGCGCCTGACCAGTACGAAAAATAGCGGGATGTAGAAGATTGCCAGAATGGTCGCGGTCAGCATGCCGCCGATCACCGCCGTGCCGATCGCGACGCGGCTGTTCGCGCCCGCACCGGTCGAGATCGCCAGCGGCAGGACGCCGAAGATGAACGCCAGGCTGGTCATCAGGATCGGGCGCAGGCGCAGGCGCGCCGCCTCCAGTGCGGCGTCGATGACGCGCTTGCCCTTCTTCTCGGCCTGTTCGGCAAACTCCACGATCAGGATCGCGTTCTTTGCGGCAAGACCCATCGTGGTGAGAAGGCCGATCTGGAGATACACGTCGTTTTCCAGACCGCGCAGCGTCACCGCGAACACTGCGCCGACCAGACCGAGCGGAATGACCAGAAGCACCGCGACCGGGATCGACCAGCTCTCGTACAAGGCAGCGAGGCACAGGAACACCACAAGCAAGGAGATCGCGTAGAGGAACGGCGCCTGGCCCGAGGACAGCCGCTCCTGGAACGACAGGCCGGCCCAGGCGACGGTGGTGCCCGGAATTTGCGCGGCGAGTTCGATCATCTTGCTCATCGCATCGCCCGAACTCTGGCCCTCGGCGGGCTGGCCGGAGATTTCATAGGATTGCACGCCCTGGAAGCGCGCCATGCTGGGCGGAGCGGTGGACCAGGAGATGGTCGAGAAGGCGGAGAACGGCGCCATCTGGCCATCGGCCGCACGTACATACCATTGCGCCAGATCGTCCGGGGCATGGCGGAACGGCGCATCACCCTGGACATAGACCCGCTTCACGCGGCCGCGATCGTTGAAGTCGTTGACGTAGCGGCCACCCCAGGCGGTCGAAAGCGTGGCGTTCACGTCCGCCTGCGACAGGCCGAGCGCGCTCAGCTTCGCCTGATCGATGTCGATCTTCAGCGTCGGTTGATCCTCGAGGTCGGTCAGGCGGATCGCCTGTAGTGTGGATTCCCCACGGGCAGCGGCGACGAGCTTGTCGCGTGCGGCCTTGAAGTCTGCGCGGCTGAGGCCACCGGAATTGAGCAATTCCATCGTGAAGCCGGCGGACTGGCCGAGGCCGCGCACGGCCGGCGGCACGGTGACGTAGATTTCCGCATCGCGCAGGCCGCTCAACGCCTTGGTCGCGCGACGGGTGATCGCGTCGGCGACATTGTCCTTACCCTTGCGATCCGCCCAATCGCTGAAGGCGATGAAGCCACGCCCGGTATTCTGGCCGGTCGCACCGCCGCCGCCGCCGCCGGCATTGGTGAACAGGACACCGGTATTGCTCTTCTCGTTTTCCAGGAAATAGCGCTCGATCTGCTTTTGCACCGCGACCGTCCGCGCCTGGGTTGCACCCGGTGGCAGATTGAACTGCACCTGCGCGCCACCCTGATCCTCGGACGGCAGGAAGCCGGTCGGCAAGCGGACAAAGAGGATCGCGAGGAGCACAACGACGCCGGCATAGATCAGCAGGAACAGCCACTTGCGGTCCACCACCTTGCCGACCGCGCCGACATACTTTTCAGTCGTGCGATCGAAACGATCGTTGAACCAGTCCTTAGCGTCTTGGGATTTTCGCGCGAACCAGCTGTCGCTCTTCTTCTCCTGGTCCCGCTGCTTGAGCAATGTCGCGGTCAGCGCGGGTGTCAGCACGAGCGCGACGACCACCGACAGGATCATCGCCGATACGATCGTGACCGAGAATTGGCGATAGATCACGCCGGTGGATCCGCCAAAGAACGCCATCGGCAGGAACACCGCCGACAAGACGAGCGCGATGGCGATCAGCGCGACGGTAATCTCATCCATCGACTTGATCGTCGCATCGCGCGGACTCATGTCCGGGTTCTCGTCCATGAGACGCTCGACATTCTCGACCACGACGATCGCGTCATCGACCAGCAGGCCGATCGCTAGAACGAGTCCGAACAACGTCAGCGTGTTGATCGAGAAACCGGCGATGGCGAAGATTGCGACGGTCCCCAATAGCACGACCGGCACGGCGATCGTCGGGATCAACGTCGCACGCCAGTTCTGCAGGAATACGAACATGACGATTACGACGAGGATGACCGCCTCGATCAGCGTCTTCACGACCTCCTCGATCGACAGCTTGATGAACTGCGTGGAATCGCGCGGGAAGGCGTATTTGAATCCGGGCGGGAAGGATTTGGCCGAATTTTCGATCTCGGTCTTGACCAGTTCGGATGTCTTCAGCGCATCCGCACCGGGGGCGAGCGAGATGGCGATACCGGCACCGGGGTGGCCGTTGATTCGGCTGACCACGCCATAGGTTTCCGCGCCGAGCTCGACCCGGGCGACGTCCGACAGACGCACGATCGATCCGTCTCGCGCGGTCTTGACGATGATGTTGGCGAATTGCTCCGGCGTCTGCAGGCGCGATTGCGCGGTGACGGTGGCGTTGAGCATCTGCGTATCCGGCATCGGCTGGCCGCCGATCTCGCCGGCTGCGATCTCGGTATTCTGCGCGGTCACCGCGGTGATGATGTCGGACGGCATCAGCGATACGCTGGCCAGCTTGTCCGGCCGCAGCCAGATGCGCATGGCGTATTGCGAGCCGAACACGTTGGTATCGCCGACGCCCTCGATCCGGCCGAGCCGATCCTGGAAATTGGCGATCAGATAGTCCGAGACGTCCTGATTGCTGAGCTTGTCGGATTCGTCATAGATCGCGACCAGCAGCAGGAAATCCGGATTGGATTTGGTGACGGTCAGGCCCTGTTGCTGCACCTGTTGCGGCAGGCGACTGATCGCCTGCTGCACTTTGTTCTGCACCTGAACCTGCGCGATATCGGGATCGATGCCCTTCTCGAAGGTGGCGGTGATCGTCACGGATCCACGCGACGAACTGCTCGAGCCGAAATAGAGCAGGCCGTCGATGCCGGTGAGTTGCTGTTCGATCACCTGCGTGACGCTGTTCTCCAGCGTTTCGGCCGAGGCACCGGGATAGGTTGCGCGGATGTTGACGTTGGGCGGCGCGACGTCCGGGAATTGTTCGATCGGTAGCGTGTAGATCGCGCCGATACCGCCCAGCATGATGATGATCGCGATGACCCAGGCGAAGATCGGCCGGTCGATGAATATGCGCGAGATCATGCGGCGATCAGTTCTTGGTCTGGGCGGATTTGTCCCCGCTCTTGGCAGGCGCGGTGTTGAATTTCTGCGTCGAGCCGGCGGGCACCGGCTTCACCGCTTGCCCGGCCTTGGCGCGAGCGACACCTTCGGTGATGACCTTGTCGCCCGGCTTGAGCCCGGCGGTCACCACCCAATTGGCACCCACGACGCGGGTGGTGGTCACCTTGCGTTCGATCGCCTTGTTGTCCGCGCTGACGACCAGCACGGTGGTCGCGCCCTTGGGATCGCGCTTTACGCCTGCCTGCGGCACGAGAAAGGCATTGGTATTTACCGATTGAGCGAAAATCGCGCGGACGAACATGCCGGGCAGCAACAGACCCTGTGCATTGGGGAAGCGCGCGCGGAGCGTGACCGTTCCGGTGCTTTCGTTGACCAAGGCCTCGGCGAATTCGACCGTTCCGGTCTGGCCGTAATCGCTGCCATCCTCCAGCTTCAGTCGGACCGCCGCGCTGGATGGCGCCAGCCCGCCCGAGGCGAGCGCCCGGCGCAGGGTGAGGAGATCGGTTGAGGATTGCTGGATATCGACGAAGATCGGGTCGAGCCGCTGGATCGTGGTCAGCGGATTGGCTTGGCTGGCGGTGACGAGCGCGCCCTCGGTGAACAAGGATCGGCCGATGCGCCCGGTGATCGGGGCGGGGACGTTGGTGAAGCGCAGATTGATCCGTGCGGTATCGAGCGCGGCGCGGGTCTGCCCGACGCTGGCGGCGGCCTGGCGCGCCTGGGCGGCGGCGTCGGTATAATCCTGCTTGGCGACCGCCTGGATATCGGCGAGAGGCTTATAGCGTTCGGCCTTGATCCGCGTCGCCTCGGCATTGGCCTGCGCGCTGGTCAAATTGGCGCGGGCCTCGTTGGTCGCCGCGCGGTAAAGGCTCGGATCGATCTGATAGAGCGTCTGGCCCTTTTTAACGATCGCACCCTCTGTGAAGAAGCGCCGTTGGATCACGCCAGACACCTGCGGACGGACTTCCGAAATCTGGTACGCAGTGGTGCGCCCGCCGAGATCGGTGATGATCGGCACGCTGGTCGGCTGGACGACGACATAGCCGACCTCGGGAGTGCCTTGCTCCCGGCCGGCCTTTTTGTTCGAACTGCCGCAGGCCGACAAGGCAAGCGCAGCGAGGATCAATGAGAAAGACGCCGCCGGGCGAATACGTGGCGTCAACCGGTCATCCAACAGCATTCGATATCCTACCGATTCCAGTCGCGTCGGCAGTATCGGAGCTTACGCGCATTGGCGCACAACCCGGCCGGATCGCGTTTGTTCCTGATGCGCATCAAATTGGTGCGCTGCAACGATTTAAATGTATCAGAAATGTATCAGAAGCGCTTCAGCCGCACGATCGTCTGGTCGAGAGTGGACAGGAAACGCGAGCGATCGGTCTTGGAGAACGGCGCGGGGCCGCCGATCGCGTCTCCCCCGGCACGCAGATCGGCCATGATCGCACGCGTGGCGATGGCACCGCCGATCGAGGCGTTGGTGAAGGGCTTGCCGGTGGACGAGATCACCGTGGCACCCGCCTTCAGGCATCGGTCGGCAAGCAGGATGTCGGCGGTGATGACGATGCTCTTCGCATTCGCCTGTTCCGCGATCCAGTCGTCGGCGGCGTCGAAACCGTCGCTGACGACCATGCGGTCGATCAGCGGATGGGCAGGGATGCGGAAGTGACTGTTGGCGACGATCGTGACCGGCACTTCGGTGCGATAGGCGACGCGGTAGATTTCGTCTTTGACGGGGCAGGCGTCGCCATCGACGAGGATGCGGAGCGCGTTCATCGCGAGCCGTCCGGATGCGTCTCGAAGGACCGCCCTAACCCCGTTTGTCCTGAGCCTGTCGAAGCACCGTTCTTATCACCAGGCGGAGAAAAGAACAGCCCTTCGACAGGCTCAGGGCGAACGGTGAGCGCGTTGACCTGCAATTCTCACCGCGCCCGGTCGTTGGTCCGGCGATAGGTCTTGGGCTTGTGCCGCGTCGGCGCAGGGCCGCTCGGGCGGGCGCTTGGCGTCAAGCGCGGACGGTGTTCCGCCGTGCGCGGCTCGCCCTCGACCGCCTCGATGCGGATCGCATTCTCGTCCTGCCCGTCGAAATTCGCCGTACGGGCGACCGAGGCGGAGAATTTTCCGGCAATGGCACGCGGCACTTGGAACATCGTCTCGCCCGCCGAGATACGGATCGCGCCGATCTCGTTCTTGGTGATGTGCCCGCGACGGCAGATCAGCGGCAACAGCCAGCGCGGATCGGCGTTCTGGCGGCGGCCGATATCCATACGGAACCAGACGATATCCTCGAAGCCTTCGCGGTGGCCGTCGTTGCGCGGGGCACCGGCGGATTCCTTCGATGAGGAGATCAGTTCCTCCGCCACCGGCATCCGCGCACGGTGGGCGCGGACGAGCAACGCTGCAATGTCCTCCGCGCTTTTGGTTTCGAGCAGCTTGGCACCCAGGGCGCGATCGTCGTCGTCGATCTCCACCTCTTCCATCAACGTGGTCAGCAGGCGCTCACGATCCTTGTCGCGAATGTCCTCCAGCGTTGGCGGGTTGATCCAGTCGGCGTTGATCCGCGCGCCCTTGAGCATCGATTCGACGCGGCGGCGACGCGGATAGGGGACGATCAGGATCGCCGTGCCCTTGCGCCCGGCGCGCCCCGTACGGCCTGAACGGTGCTGCAACGTCTCGGCATCGCGCGGCAGTTCGACATGCACGACGAGGCTGAGCGTCGGCAGATCGATACCGCGTGCGGCGACGTCGGTCGCGACGCAGATGCGCGCGCGCTGGTCGCGCAGCGCCTGCAAGGCGGCGTTGCGCTCGTTCTGGCTATGCTCGCCCGACAAGGCGACGGCGCTGAAGCCGCGCTCGATCAGTCCGGCATGGAGATGACGGACATTATCGCGTGTCGCGCAGAACAGCATCGCCGTTTCCGCTTCGTGGAAGCGAAGCAGGTTGACGACGACGTTCTCGATATCCGCCGGGGCGCAGGTCACCGCCTGATACTGGATGTCGCCATGACCGCGGTCTTCGCCGACGGTCGAGATGCGCACCGCATCGCGCTGGTACCGCTTGGCGAGGGCGGCGATCGTCTTCGGGATCGTCGCGGAGAACATCATCGTACGGCGCTCGGTCGGCGTGCCGTCGAGGATCTGTTCGAGATCCTCGCGGAAGCCCATGTCGAGCATCTCGTCGGCCTCATCCAGCACGGCGACGCGCAAGCTCGACAGGTCGAGCGCGCCGCGTTCGAGGTGATCGCGCAGGCGGCCCGGCGTGCCGACGACGATATGCGCGCCGTGGTTCAGCGCGCGGCGCTCCTTCGAAGCATCCATGCCGCCGACGCAGGTTACGATACGCCCGCCGGTCTTTGCATAGAGCCACATCAGCTCGCGGCTGACCTGCAACGCCAGTTCGCGCGTCGGCGCGATGACCAGAGCGAGCGGGCCTTTCTGCGGCAGCTTGCCGTCTTCATCGAGCAGCTGCGCGGCCATTGCCAGGCCGAACGCGACGGTCTTGCCCGAACCGGTTTGGGCGGAGACGAGCAGGTCGCGGCCGATCGCTTCGGGTTCCAAAACACCGGCCTGAACCGGGGTGGGGGCGGCATAGCCGCGTTCGGTGAGCGCTTCGGTAAGAAGCGGTGGCAGAGCTGAAAAAGGCATGAATCTCTCAAATCAAATAGGATGCGGTGCCACCACGGCGATCGCGCATCGGGGTTGTCAGGCTGTCAGATGGACTGGCCTGCGGCCCATCCGCTCGCCCATGCCCATTGAAAGTTGTAGCCGCCCAGCCACCCTGTGACATCGACCGCTTCGCCGACCGCATACAGGTTTTGTATGCGTTTGGCTTGCATTGTTTGCGATGACAGGTCTGCGGTGCTGATTCCGCCCGCCGTAACCTCGGCTTTTGCATAGCCTTCGGTGCCGTTGGGGGAGATGAGCCAGTTGAACAGGCGGCGTTCCGCTTCTGCCAGTTGGGCGTCCTTGATGTTGTGCAACTCGCCCGAAATTGCAAGCCGCTCGGCCAATGTCTCGGCGAGTCGGGCGGGGAGGGCGGCGGCCAGCGCCGCGCCGAACTGCGCGCGTGGGCGCGCGCGCTTGGCGGCGGCGAGCCAGCCGATTTCGTATTTGGGCAGGAAATTCACCCCTAATTGCTGTCCGGAGCGCCAATAACTGGAGATTTGCAGGATCGCCGGACCGGAAAGGCCCTTGTGCGTGAACAGGGCCGCCTCGCGGAAAGCGGTCTTGCCGCATTTCGCTACGATCTCGGTCGCGACTCCGGAGAGCGAGCGGAACAGGGTTTCGTCTCCGCCGAGCGTGAGCGGAACGAGGGCGGGGCGGGGTTCGACGATCTTCAGGCCGAACTTGCGGGCGACATCGTAGGCGAAGCCGGTCGCACCCATCTTGGGGATCGACGGCCCGCCGGTGGCGAGGACGAGCGAGGTTGCTGTGACCTCGCGCGCGCCGAGTTTGACGCGGAACAGGCCGTCGGCATGATCGATTGCGTTCACCGGTTGGGCGAGCGAGTGTTCGACCTTCCCTCGGTTGCATTCGTCCAGCAGCATGCCGACGATCTGTTTGGCGGAGCCGTCGCAGAACAATTGGCCGAGCGTCTTTTCATGCCAGGCGATGCCGTGGCGTTCGACCAGATCGAGGAAATCCTGCGCGGTGTAGCGGCCAAGCGCGGATTTGGCGAAGTGCGGATTGGCGGACAGATAGCGGTCTGGCGCGGTGTGGAGGTTGGTGAAATTGCACCGCCCGCCGCCGGAAATCAGGATCTTCTTGCCCGGTTGATCGGCGTGATCGACCAGCAGAACGCGCCGGCCCCGCTGCCCCGCGGTGGCTGCGCACATCAGGCCGGCTGCGCCTGCGCCGAGGATGATCGCGTCGTAGGGAGAAGGGGCGGTCAATTATTGTCCTAGCTAAGCGCTTCCCCGGCGAACGCCGCGGTCCAGTCGGGAGACAGCATTTGGCTGGCGTTGCACCGAGTTACAACGACCTTTCCGACTGGGCCCCGGCCTTCGCCGGGGAAGCAAGAATGAGGAAGAAAGAAAAGAACCTACCGCAGTTTCGCGATGTTCAGCCCGTCTTCCTTGGCCTTGTCCTTCACCGATTCCTCGGTGCGGGTCAGCGCCTTGGCGATCGCTTTCAGGCCCATGCCTTTCTTGGCGAGCGTGTGGAGTTTCTGAACCTCGTCCTGTTTCCAGGGCTGGCGGTGGCGGGCGAAGGTTTCGGCCATGATCAATCCTCCTGTGGTGCGATGGCGAGGATCTCGATCGCATCCTCGACGCCGTTGAATTCCACGCGCTCGCCGATTTCGCCGCCGATCAGCGCCTGCGCCAGCGGGGCCTGAAACCCGACACGGCCGGTGGCCGGATCGGCCTCGTCGCCGCCGACGATCTCGACGATGCGCTCCGCCTTGTTCATCCGCACCGTCACGCGCGATCCGATGCCGACCACGCCCGCTTCCGGCGCAGGCGCGACCTCGGCCGTCGTCTGGCGCGTATGCCAATAGCGCAGTTCGCGCTTCAACGCGTCGCGCGCCACCGTATCGGTCTCCGCCGCCACCGCCGCCTCGATCTCGGCGACCTTCTCGCCCAGCAGCTTCAGCCCGCGTACCGTGACCAGATTCGGCCCCGGCGCGATCGGGCGCTCGAACTTCGGCTCCAGATGTTCCTCGTCGCTCTCGCGGCGGAATGCGACGCTCATGATTGGTTTCTCATAACCGTCCTAACGCACATCTCGGCCTCTTGGGGCAAGCCGCACCCTGTGCTAGGGGCGCGCGCATGCTGAATATCAATGGTATCACGGTGCGGCTTGGCGGCCGCATGATCCTCGACCGCGCGAGTGCGTCCCTGCCGCCCAAGAGCCGCGTCGGGTTGATCGGGCGCAACGGCGCGGGCAAGTCCACGCTGATGAAGGTGATGATCGGCCAGCTCGACCCGGACGACGGCGAGATCGAGATGCCGAAGAAGACGCGCATCGGCTATCTCCAGCAGGAAGCGCCGCACGGCCAGATCACGCCGATCGAAACGGTGCTGGAGGCCGACAAGGAACGCGCCACGCTGCTGATCGAGAGCGAGACGTGCGAAGACCCCGACCGGCTCGGCGAGGTCTACGAACGCCTGATGGCGATCGATGCCTATACCGCACCGGCGCGCGCGGCGAGCATTCTGGTCGGGCTGGGTTTCGACGAGGAGATGCAGAACCGTCCGCTCGACAGCTATTCGGGCGGCTGGAAGATGCGCGTCGCGCTGGCGGCGCTGCTGTTCTCCGAGCCGGACCTGCTGCTGCTCGACGAGCCTTCGAACCATTTGGATCTCGAAGCGACCTTGTGGCTGGAGAATTTCCTCAAGGCCTATCCGAACATGATCGTGATCATCAGTCACGAACGCGATCTGCTCAACAACGTGGTCGACAACATCCTGCATCTCGAGGGCGGCAAGGTGTTCCTCTACACCGGGGGCTACGATTCGTTCGAACGCCAGCGCGCCGAACGCGCCGCGCAACTGGCGGCGGCGAAGGCGTCGCAGGACGCGCAGCGCGCCAAGTTGCAGGAATATATCGCCAAGAATTCCGCCCGCGCCTCGACCGCCAAACAGGCCCAGTCGCGCCAGAAGATGCTCGCCAAGATGCAGCCGATCGCGTCCATGGCCGAGGATCCGACTTTGTCGTTCGACTTCCCATCGCCCGAAGAACTGCGTCCGCCGCTCGTCACGCTCGATATGGCCAGCGTCGGCTACACGGCGGGCAAACCGATCCTGCAGCGGCTCAACCTGCGGCTCGATCCCGACGATCGCGTTGCGCTGCTCGGCCGCAACGGCAACGGCAAGACGACTCTCGCGCGCCTGCTCGCCGCGCAATTGACGCCGATGGACGGCGAAATCTCCGTCTCGGGCAAGATGCGCGTCGGATATTTCACCCAGTATCAGGTCGAAGAACTCGATACCGAGGATACGCCGCTGGAACACATGACGCACCTGATGAAGGGCAAGACGCCCGCCGCGGTGCGTGGGCAGCTCGGGCGGTTCGGTTTTTCGGGTGAAAAGGCTACGACCAAGGTCGGCAAGCTGTCCGGCGGCGAACGCGCCCGCCTCGCGCTGGCGCTGATCACGCGCGATGCGCCGCACATGCTGATCCTTGACGAACCGACGAACCATCTCGACGTCGATGCGCGCGAGGCGCTGGTGCAGGCGCTCAACGCCTATAGCGGCGCGGTGGTAATCGTTTCGCATGACCGCCACATGATCGAGCTGACTGCCGATCGGCTGGTGCTGGTGGATGCGGGGCAGGCAAACGAATATGGTGGAAGTCTGGAGGATTACACCGACTTCATCCTGGGCAAGAACCAGCCCAAGGCGGACGGCCAGAAGTTCGGCAAAAAGGATAAGAAGGCCGCTGCGGCGGCGCGCGAGAAGGTTTCGGACCTTCGCAAGGCCGCGCAGGACGCCGAAGCCAAGACGGTGAAGCTGACCGCCGAGGTGCGCGCGCTGGATCAGGCGATGTTCGATCCGTCCAAGGCGGAAAGCTATTTGAAGAAGCTGTCGATGGGCGACCTGTCCAAACGGCGCGCGGAGGCTGCGGCGAAGCTGGAGGCGGCGGAGGCGGCCTGGCTGGAGGCGAGCGAGGCGGTGGAGGGGGCGGGGTGATCTAGCCTTCGTCACCCCGGACTTGTTCCGGGGTCCACCAAGCGACTTGGTTCAAGTTAGATGATTTTGCGCTGGGTTCGCGGCACAGTGGACCCCGGAACAAGTCCGGGGTGACGATCTTTAAGTCGATCTATCTACCGCAACCGAGCCGCCACCACCGCCTTCGCCTCGCGCGCCTGCCAGATCACCAATGCCGGCAACCCGATCGCCAATTCCCGCGCCCGCTTCACCAGCGACAGCGCCAGGGCCATCTCCGCCGGCAGCCCGAACAGGGGCGCGGCCAGCGCGTAAGTCGCCTCCTGCACGCCGATCGCGGCGGGGATGAAGAAGGCGACGCTGCGCAGCGTGAAGATCAGGCTTTCCAGCGACAGCACCGACCAGACCGAAATCTCCGCGCCCATCAGGTGCAGCACCAGCCACGCGCCGAACGCGCTGGCGACCCAGCCGATCAGATTGAAGGCGAAGGCGGCAATCACGCGACCACGCGCGGCATAGGTCGCGCGCAGTTCGTCGAGCAGGCCGGCCATGGTCGCCGCCGATCCGGGCAGGAAATGTCCGGCGATCCGCTCCGCCAGCATAAGCGCCGGGCGCTGCGCGACGAAGAACAGGATCATCACTGCGATCATCGCCGCGGTGCCGCCGAAGATCAGCGGGCGCAATGCGGCGGCGGACGCGCCCATCAGGATCGTCGCCATCATCGACAGGCCGAACAGGGTGAAGACGAGCTGCGCCGCCATCTCGGTCGTCATATCGACCACCAGCGAGGCATAGACGCGGGCCGGTCCGATCCCGGCGTGCAGCAGCGAACGCGTACCGACGACGATCCCGCCAATCTGCGAGAAGGGCAGCAGATCCGAAACCGCCTCCCGCAGCACGCGCGCCCAGCTGAACAGCCAGATCCGCGAGGGTGGCTCGCTGGGTGCCGACACCAGCCACGCCGCACCCAAAGGCAGAAAACCGACAAGGGAATAGATGCAAAAGGCCAGAAAACCACCCGGTCCCACCCGTGCGGTCGCCGCCAGCACGTTGGCAAACCCGGCCGATCCGAACGCCCAGATCGCCGCCGCCAGCCCCGCCAGCGTCGCCAGCAGGATGCCGACGCGGGCGTAACCGTTCAGGCCGTCGCTCCCTTGGGACTGCCGGCGAAGCGCAAAGCCAGGCGCATCATCGCCGGCACGAATTTCGGGCGGATCAGGCGCTGGTCATAGGGGGCCAGTCGCCGGTCATTCTCCGCCAGACAGATGCGCGCCAGTTCGGGGAACGACACCTCGACGCCCAGTTCCTTCGAACCGTTGAGCGTGAAATTGTTCTCCTGCGCCTTGGTATTGTCCGCGCCCATGCCCTTGGCCATGCTGATCCGCTCGCCGATCAGGAACATCCAGACGAGCAGCACCTTCGCCTCGAAATACGGCCGCCGCCACCACGGCATCGTGCGCCGCCACCACGCGACCCAATTGACGAAAAACAGGATGTGCCGTCCTTCCTCGCGCATCACCGGCTCGAACGTGTCGATCAGTTCGTCGGGGAAGAAGCCGGTATCCTTGGCGATCTTGAACAGGCCGAAACCGAAGAAGCTGTCGATGCATTCCGAATAGCCGGTGCGCATGAAGGCGAATTCGGGATCGCGCGGGCGGACATAGTCCGGCTCGGGTTCGAGTTCGATCCCGTACGCCTGCACCATATCGGCGAGCACGATCTTGTGACGGCGCTCCTCATAGGCGTTCATGCCGATCGCCTCGTGCAACAGGGGATCGTCGATCGATTCGTTGAACGTCTTCACGTTCATCGACGCGCGACCTTCGGTCTGCACCGCGATATCCCAGATCGGCAGGCTGACGATGCGATTGCGCGTCTCGTCATCCAGCTTGGGCCAGTGGATCAGCGCGGGGCGATAGGCATCGTGCGAATCGAGCATCATGCGCGACAGCAGGCTGCGATGCTCGGGCGATCCCAGCCGGATCGGGCGTTCGGGCGGCGGCGGGGCCTCGAAGCTCGGCGGCGAGATCGCCAGCGGTTCGAGATCAGGATGCCGACGCGAAGTGAGAGAAGTGGCCATGCGAAACTCCATCGCGCACGATTGCGGCCTTCGCAAGATCGTCCGTGAGCGCGGCGAGTTCGTCGCGATAACGATATCCGGGTGCCGCACCGGGCCACGAGTCTTGGGTCGCGGGGTGGGTGTAGATTTCTGTGAGGCCGGGCGGCAGCGCGGTCAGCGCGGCACGCATGCGATCCGTATCGAACGCGCCGGTCCAGGCGAGGCCGACGACCTGATCGGGCACCAGCATCCCCTCGCGGCGCAGGCGGCTTTGCAAGCGGGTTGCCCACCAATGCTCTATCCCCGGAGTACCGCGCTCGATCGGGGCGCGAACGGATTTCATGCCGTGGCGCTTGCCGATCTCGATCACGGCGGTGGCGATCATCGGGTGAAGATGGAAATGCTTGTGCGCGTTGACGTGATCCAGTGCCAGTCCGGTCGCGGCGAAGGCGGCGAACTGTGCTTCGATCTCGGCCCGGAGTTGCCGTCGGGCGGCGGGCTTCAGCGCGATGGCGAAGGCGGTGCGGACCATGTTCGCGCTGAAATTCCCGCTGGTGTCTACCAGATCGGGGAGGCGTTCGGGCGGCAGCGTCGGGCGGCCTTCGACCAGCACCAGATGCAGTCCTACGCCGAGCGAGGGCATCGCCCTGGCCCGTCCGACGGCGTCGGCGGCGGCGTCGCCCGAGACCATCAAACTAGCGGCGGTGAGGATGCCGCTGCGATGCGCCTGCTCGACCGCTTCGTTGACGCAAAGTGCGGCACCGAAGTCGTCGGCGGTGACGATTAGGTGGCGGGTCGGGTCGGAAAGTTCCGCCATATCGGGGCCTTAGCGTGGGAATCGTGGATGCGGTGGAAACCTTGCTCCGCGTTAAACGATCCGTTCATGAAACAATCAGCGGAGATGGGTATTATAACGGCAGATTACCCAGGAGAAGACAGATGAAAAAGATCCTAGCCGCCGCCCTGATGGTTGCCGTTGCCGCCCCGCCGATGGTGATCGCACCGACCGCCGCTTCGGCCCAATCGCGTGAATATCGCACCTACAAGGGCAAGGACGGCCGTTACCATCGCTCCTATTATCGCTGCAAGAAGAGCAGCGGCACGACCGGCGCGATCGCCGGTGCAGCAGGTGGCGGCGTGCTCGGCAACGTGCTGGGCGGCGGGACCGTCGGCACGATCGCCGGTGCGGTCGGCGGTGGTCTGCTCGGCCGTCACCTCGACAAGAAGCATGACGCTTCGCAGAACCGCCGCAACGGTTGCTGATTTTTCTGAGCCCCGGATCGGCAGCGAACTGCCGATCCGGGATTCGATTTAGCTGACATCATGCTGTTTCCCGGCCTTTGCCGGGGAACAGCATTTCAGTTTCTAAGCCTTCGCTTCCTTGCGGCGACGCAGGAAGTCGAAAAACTCCACGCCTTCGCGCAGACGCCGCTTCATCATGTCCCAGTCGCGCAGCATCTCGCTGACGATCGACCAGATCTTTGATGGGCGGAAGTAGAAGCGTTTGTAGAATTCCTCCACCTTGTCGAAGATCACCGCCGCCGGCAGATGCGGGTAGCTGAGCTGCGCGATCTGGTTGCCGCCATCGGTCAGCAGATGATCGGTGCCGTCGAACCAGCCATTCTCGGTCGCCTGCTTGAACAAGAACGTGCCGGGATAGGGCGCGGCCAGCGACACCTGGATGGTGTGCGGATCGATCTCCTTGGCATAGTTGATCGTCTCTTCGATAGTCTCCTCCGTCTCGCCGGGCAGGCCGAGGATGAAGGTGCCGTGGATGACGATGCCGAGCGCGTGGCAATCCTTGGTGAATTGCCGCGCGACATCGGTGCGCAGGCCCTTCTTGATGTTGTGCAGGATCTGCTGGTTGCCGCTTTCGTACCCCACGAGCAGCAGGCGCAGGCCGTTTTCCTTGAGGATCTTCAACGTTTTGTACGGCACGTTGGCCTTGGCGTTGCACGACCAGGTGATGCCGAGCTTGCCCAATTCCAGTGCCAGCGCCTCGACGCGCGGCAGATTGTCGGTCAGCGTATCGTCGTCGAAGAAGATCTCCTTCGTCTGCGGCATTTCCCGCATCACGTACTTCACCTCTTCGATCACGTGCGGGATCGATCGGGTTCGATAATTGTGCCCGCCCACCGTCTGCGGCCACAGGCAGAAGGTGCAGCGGCTCTTGCACCCGCGCCCGGTGTAGAACGAGACGTAGGGGTGGAGCAGATAGCCGCCGAAATACTTCTCCATCACCAGATCGCGCTTGTAGATCGGCGAGACGAAGGGGAGGCTGTCCATGTCCTCGAGGACCGCGCGATCCTTGTTGTGGATGATCGCGCCGTCATCGTCGCGCCACGAAATGCCCTCGACTTCGCGCAGCGGCATGCCGTTGGCCACATCCAGGATCGTGAAATCGAATTCGTTGCGCGCGACGAAATCGATCGCGGTCGATGTTTCCAGCACCTTGGTCGATTCGACCGCCGCCTTGGCGCCGATGAAACCGATCCGGATCGCGGGATTGCGCTGCTTGATCAGTTCCGCGGTGCGTACGTCCTGCCCGAAGCTGGGCGTCGAGGTGTGCAGGATGACGAGGTCGCGTTCGTCCATCTCGTGCTTGATATCGTCCCACGACTGGTCGTGCGCGGGGGCGTCGATCAGCTTGGAGCCTTCGACCAGAGCGGCGGGCTGGGCGAGCCAGGTCGGGTACCAAAACGACTTCACCTCGCGCTTCATTTGATAGCGCGCGCCGGCGCCGCCGTCATAACCGTCGAAGGAAGGGGCCTGCAGGAACAGGGTACGCATCATGACTCAGCACTCCGTGGCGACGATATCCGGCCGCCTGCCTTCATTGTAAGGGTCGCCCCGCGCCAATCAACCGATTGCACGAAGAAGCTGGCGATATAGACCGCGAAAGCGAAATAATCGTGCAATATCGCCAGCCGGAATGCCGCAGGTCGTCCTCCGGCTGCTGCGTCCACACTCCGCACGACTATGAACCGCGCGACGAGGGAAGCTGCAACGAGCCAGAGACCGATCGTCGGGGTGTACAGCACCGCCAGACACGCCACCGGCAGCGGCAGCCCGATGATCACCCCGACATAGGGCCAGAAGGCGATATCGCGGACGGTGGCCGCCCATCGCACTTCATGCCGCCAAAGCTCGCCGATACCGGTTTCGTCGAAGGCATGCGTGACGAACATCGGTGGCACGGCAATGTTCAGCCCCGATGCGATCACCGCTTGGCCGATCGCATGATCGTCGGCCAGCGTGTCCGCGAAGCATTTGAACCCGCCGATCCGATCCAGCGTCTCGCGTCGTAACGCTATGGTCGATCCCATGCAGGGCGCTGCCAGTTTGTAGGCGACGGCGACCACCACGCCGATGATGAACTGATAGGTGAGGCCAGCCGCTCCGAGCCGCGACCAGAAATTGCCGTCGCCACGCCCGCGATACAGGCAGGATACGACGCCTATGCCGGGTCGATCGAGCGCGGCCAGCACACGGGCGAGATAATCCGGCGCGGCCGCCATGTCGCTGTCGCTCAGGACGATAATTGGGTGCCGCGCGGCGGGCATCATGTTGATGAGGTTCGAGACCTTGCCATTGGCACCATGGCGGGTCGCATCGATCACCAGGTCGATCGTCGCGGCGGGATAGGCCGACTGGAGCGCCCGGACCACGGCGATGGCGGGATCGTCGTCGCGCTGCACGCCGCAGACCATCTGGACCGGGCCGTCATGCTGCTGCTCGAGGAAGGTCGCGAGATTGTCGAACAGACGCGGTTCGGCACCATATAGCGGTTTCAGTAATGTGACCGCTTCGGTGCTGTGGCCGACAAGAGCAGCCGTCGCGAAGAATTGCCGCGTCACGACCGATGCAATGAGCTGGTAGATGATGCCGGCACCCGCGAGCAGGATGGCGAACCAGCCGAAGATAGCGGCGATGTGCGCGGGCGTCATGGCGGCCCTATCGATCCTTGGTCGGTTCCTGGCAAGTACTCGGCCATTCGAGTATTTCGGTGGCGAGGGGCGCGCGCTCGCTCGTCTGCCGGGATCGACACACTCTCTATCGTTCCCCGCACGTCCTGTGTAGACCGCGTGGCGTGAGCGAAGCGTCGGATATCATACTCGTTACCGGGGTTTCGGGGTTCGTGGGATCGGCGGTGGCCCGCGCTCTGGCTGCGCGAGGCCATCGAGTCCGCGGGCTGGTGCGGGCGTCCAGTCCGCGTGCCAATCTGGCCGATTTTCCCGGTACGCTGGTCGAGGGCGATGCGCGCGATTCCGCTGCCATGACGCGGGCGATGTCGGGGGTGCGGCACCTGTTCCACGTGGCGGCGGACTATCGCATCTGGGCGCCCGACCCGGAGGAGATCGTGCGCAACAATCTCGCCAGCACGCGCATCGTGATGGCGGCGGCGCGGGATGCCGGGGTCGAGCGGATCGTATATACCAGCAGCGTGGCGACGTTGCGTCCCGATCCCGCCGGACCCGCCGACGAGACCCGGCCCGCCACGCCCGAACAAGCGGTCGGCGCGTACAAGCGCAGCAAGGTCGTGGCGGAACGGCTGGTCGAGGCGATGATCGCCCACGGGCTGCCGGCGGTGATCGTCAACCCTTCCACGCCCATAGGCCCGCGCGACGTGCGCCCGACGCCGACCGGGCGGGTCATCGTCGAGGCAGCGAACGGGCGGATGCCGGCGTTCCTCGATAGCGGGCTGAACCTGGTCCATGTCGATGACGTGGCGGCGGGGCATGTCGCGGCGTGGGAGCGGGGGCGGATCGGCGAGCGCTACATCCTCGGCGGGCAGGACGTGAGCCTGGGCGCGATGCTGGCGGAGATCGCGGCGCGGGTCGGGCGCAAGCCGCCGACGATCACGATCCCGCGCCGTCCGCTGTTTCCCCTGGCCTATGCCAATGAGGCGCTGGCGCGAGTCACCGGCAAGGAGCCATTCCTGACGGTCGATTCGCTGCGCATGGCCAAGCATCACATGTTCTTCAGTTCGGCCAAGGCGGAGGCCGAACTCGGCTATGCAGCGCGGCCCTGGCCCGAGGCGGTGGGCGATGCGCTCGACTGGTTCCGCGCCGCCGGATCGATCGCATGATCTTTATCGGTGTCGTCACGCTGGCGATCTGGCTGGTGCTGGTGTTCGCGCGCCACGGTTTCTGGCGGACGCGCGAACGCGACACGCGGGATCTGCCGCCGATGCCTAGCCACTGGCCCGCCGTCACCGCGATCGTTCCGGCGCGCGACGAGGCGGAGGTGATCGCGGCATCGATCGGCAGCGTGCTGGCACAGGATTATCCCGGCGAGTTGCGCGTCATCCTGGTGGACGATTCGAGCAGCGACGGGACAGCGGACATCGCGCGCCGGTCGGGCGGGGCAGGGCGGTTGGAGGTCTTGACCGGTCGGCCGCTGGCGTCGGGATGGACCGGCAAGCTCTGGGCGGTTTCGCAGGGCGTGGATCACTCTCTTCTACTCCCCTCCCTGGAAGGGAGGGGGCGGGGGTGGGTCGCTCACGATGAAGCGCCGCGCCGCCCCACACCGACCCACCCCCAACCCCTCCCTTCCAGGGAGGGGAGTATTGCCGCCAAATATCTTTGGCTGACCGATGCCGATATCGCACATGCCCCCGATACGCTCGCCACGCTCGTCGCCCGGGCCGAAGCCGGCAATCTCACGCTCGTCTCCCTGATGGCGAAACTCCGCTGTACGAGCTTCGCCGAGCGCGCGTTGGTGCCGGCTTTCGTGTTCTTCTTTCAACTGCTCTACCCGTTCGGGCGCGTGAATCGTCCCGGCGGGATCGGCGCGGCGGCGGGCGGGTGCATGCTGGTGCGGCGCGAAGCTTTGGCGGCGGCGGGCGGCATCGCCGCGATCCGGAATGCGCTGATCGACGATTGCGCGATGGGTGCCGCGCTCAAGCGGCAGGGCCCGGTATGGCTCGGCCTGACCGATCGCTCGCGCAGCATCCGGGCGTACGACACCGCCGAGACGATCGCGGCGATGATCGCACGTTCGGCCTATGCGCAACTCGGCTATTCGCCTCTGCTGCTGGCCGGTACGTTATTCGGGCTGGCGCTCGTCTACGCTGCGCCGCCCGCGCTTACATTGTTCGGCCATGGCTGGGCGCGGGCGAGCGGGCTGGCCGCCTGGGCGCTGATGGCGCTCGCCTTCCAGCCGATGCTGCGTTTCTACCGGCGCTCGCCGCTCTGGGGCGTCGCGCTGCCGGGAATCGCGGCTTTCTACGCCGGCTGCACCTTGCTATCGGCGTGGCAATATCATCGTGGGCGTGGCGGAATGTGGAAAGGTCGTACACAGGCGAACGCATGACGAATGCTGCCACCGATCTCGCCTCCGGCAAGGGGCATCGCGACGAGAATTTCCCGGTCGCCAGCGTCCTGCTGAGCGCAGAACATCGCGCGCCGATCATGGCCTTCTACCGCTTCGCGCGCGCGGCCGACGATATCGCGGATCATGAAAGCGCAGCCCCGGATGAAAAGCTCGCCCGGCTGGGCCTGATGCGGGCCGGGCTGGACGGTGCCGCGAACGGGGCACCCGTGGCCCTGGCGCTGCGTGACGTCATGGCGGAGCGTGGGCTCGATTCCATCCATGCCCGCGACCTGCTCGTGGCGTTCGAACGCGACGTGACGGTGGATCGCTGTGCCGATTGGGCCGCATTGATCGACTATTGCCGCTATTCGGCGATGCCGGTCGGGCGCTTCGTGCTCGACGTGCATGGCGAGGATCGCGCCATCTGGGCGGCCAACGATGCGCTGTGCGCGGCGTTGCAGATCGTCAATCACCTGCAGGATTGCGGGAAGGATTACCGCACGATCCGCCGCGTCTATCTGCCGCTCGACACGCTGGCCGAACATGGAGCGCGCGTGGAGGATCTGGCGGGGACCCACGCGACATCGGCCTTGCGCAGCGCCATCGTCGAACTGGCGGGGCGCACGCGCGGGTTGCTCGCGCAATCCGCGCCGTTCGCGCGCCTCATTCGCGATCGCAAGCTCGCCGCCGAGGTCGCGGTGATCCAGCGTTTGGCGGAAAGTCTCGTCGAGCGGCTCGAACAGCGCGATCCGCTGAGCGAGCGCGTGCATCACGGCAAGGCGGAGGCCGCGTTCATCGCCGCCCGGGCTGCTTTGCCCGTCCTGTTCCGGCGCGCGGCATGAACCCGGATTCCACCCCCGGCGCGTTGCAGAAGCAGGTTTCGGGCAGTTCGTTCTACGCCGGCATGCGCGTGCTGCCCAAGGCCGAGCGCGAGGCGATGTATGCTATCTACGGCTTCTGCCGGCTGGTCGACGACATTGCCGACGACGAACAGGGCAATCGCGCGGAACGCGCCGCCGCGCTCGACGTCTGGCGGCGTGATATCGCCTCGCTCTATGCCGGCGGCGATCCAGGGCAGGCGCAATTGGTGGCGGAGGCGGTGCGCCGGTTCGGGTTGCGGCAGGAGGATTTCCTCGCCGTGATCGACGGCATGGCGATGGACGTGGCGGGCGATATCCGCTGGCCGCCGCTCACCGAACTCGATCTGTATTGCGACCGGGTGGCTTCGGCGGTCGGGCGGCTGTCGGTGCGGGTGTTCGGGATGGACGAGGCACCGGGGATCGACCTTGCCTTCCATCTCGGCCGCGCGCTGCAACTGACCAACATCCTGCGCGATCTGGATGAGGATGCCGCGATTGGTCGCGTCTATCTGCCGGCCGAGGCTATCCTCGCGGCGGGCATCACCCTCACCACGCCGACAGAGGTGGTCGGCGATCCGCGCATCGACGCCGCTGCCCGGCAGGTCGCGGCGATCGCGCACGAGCATTACGCCAAGGCGCATGCGATTCTCGCTACGCGGCCGCGCGGGCATTTGCTCGCGCCGCGCCTGATGGAGGCGGTGTACGCCAAGGTGCTGGCGCGGACCGAGGCGATCGGCTGGGCACCGCCGCGCACGCGCGTGAAGATGTCCAAGCCGGAATTGCTGTGGACCGTTGTGCGTCTCGGCCTGACGCGTTGAGCTTCACGCGGGCGACGATTGCCGGGGCGGGGCTGGCGGGGCTGTCCGCCGCCGTTGCGCTCCGGCAGGCCGGGCTGGCGGTGCGGATCGCGGATTCGGCGGCGCAGGCCGGGGGGCGGTGCCGGTCCTATTTCGATCCGCAGCTTGGCCAGACGATCGACAATGGCAACCACCTCGTTCTGTCGGGCAATCGGGCCGTGGCTCGGTTTCGCTCGGCGGTGGGAGCAGACGCGCCGCTCGCCGGGCCGGAGCAGGCCGACTTCGCGTTTTGCGATATCGCCAGCGGCGCGCGCTGGACGGTGCGGATCAACGACGGGCGCGTGCCGTGGTGGGTACTGGACAAGAACCGCCGCGTGCCGGGCAGCGGACTGATCGATTATCTGCCGATCCTGCGCCTGCTGCTTGCGCGCAAGGGGCGGGTGGACGAGCATTTCACCACGATCGGCCCGGTCTGGGATCGGCTGCTCGAACCGGTGCTGCTTGCCGTGCTCAACACCGCCGCCGGCGAGGGATCGGCGCTGCTGACCCGCAACGTCCTGCGCGAGACGGTGGCCGAGGGCGGCGAGGCGATGCGCCCGCTGATCGCCGAGCCGACCTTGGCGGCGGCCTTCGTCGATCCGGCTTTGGGCTGGCTGGCGGGGCGGGGCGCGCCGGTGGAATTGGGGCGACGCCTGCGCGCGATCGGGTTCGAAGGCGATCGCGCGATCAGCCTCGATTGGGGCGCGGGTCCGGAGCTAATCGCGTCGGACGAGGCCGTCATCCTCGCCGTGCCGCCCTGGGTCGCCACCGCTCTGGTCCCCGATCTCGAAGCACCGGATGATTTCCGCGCCATCGTCAACGGCCATTTCGCCTTCCCCGCACCTGCCGGAGCGCTACAGATGCTCGGGTTGATCGGCGCGACGGCGGAATGGGTGTTCACCTTTCCCGATCGCCTGTCGGTTACGGTCAGCGCCGCCGACGCATTGGTGGATCGCGACCGGGAGGACCTCGCCCGCACCTTTTGGACCGATATCTGCACCGCGCTGAAGATCGATGCGCCGATGCCCGCCTGGCAGATCGTGAAGGAAAAGCGCGCCACTTTCGCCGCGACACCTGATCAGGACGCCAAGCGCCCGCCTGCCACGACGCGCTGGCGAAACCTGTTCCTGGCCGGCGACTGGACGCAGACCGGCCTTCCCGCGACGATCGAGGGCGCGCTGCGATCCGGCGAAACCGCTGCGCGCTTGGTGATCGGCGGGCGGGCAGGGTAACAGGCCCCATGCACGCGCCGCTCGACCCCATGACGACACTCGACCGATCGATCGATCGGGCCATCACCGCTTTGGCGCACGCGCAGCAACCGGACGGGCATTGGGTGTTCGAGCTGGAAGCCGATGCCACCATTCCGGCGGAATATGTCCTGTTGCGACATTATCTCGGCGAGGCCGTGGATGCCGTGATCGAGGCCAAGATCGGGCGTTATCTCCGCCGTATCCAGTCGGCCGAGCATCACGGCTGGGGCCTGTTCCATGGCGGCGCGTTCGATATCAGCGCCAGCGTGAAGGCTTATTATGCGCTGAAGATGATCGGCGACCCGGTGGATGCGCCGCACATGGCCCGCGCCCGTGCCGCGATCCTCGCCGAGGGCGGTGCGGCGGCGAGCAACGTGTTCACGCGCATCCAGCTTGCGCTGTTCGGTGCCGGCCCCTGGGCGACGGTGCCGACGATGCCGCCGGAGCTGATCCTGCTGCCGCGCTGGTTCCCGATCCACCTGTCGAAGATGTCCTATTGGGCACGCACGGTGGTGGTGCCGTTGCTCGTGCTTTGCGCGGTCCAGCCGGTGGCGCGCAACGCGCTCGGCGTGAAGGTCGACGAACTCTATACCGGCGAGAAGGTGCGCGCGGGGAGTAAGGCAGCGGACCCGAAATGGCTTTGGACCAAAGGATTCAACGCGCTCGACCGGGTGTTGAAGGCGGGTAACGGACTGTGGCCGAGGGCGCTCCGCCAGCGTGCGATCGATACTTGCGTCGGCTGGGTCGGCGAGCGGCTGAATGGTGTGGATGGGCTGGGTGCGATCTACCCGGCGATGGCCAACAGCGTGATGATGTTCGATTGCCTCGGCATCGGCGCGGACGATCCGCGCCGGGCCATCGCGCGGGAATCGGTCGAGCGGTTGCTGGTGGTCGGGGAAGACGAGGCCTATTGCCAGCCCTGCGTCTCGCCGGTGTGGGATACGGCGCTGGCCGCCCATGCGATGCTGGAGGCGGGCGGTGAGAGCGAGCAGCTGGCCGATCGCGCGCTGGAATGGCTGAAGCCGCGCCAGGTGCTGGAGGTGGCAGGCGATTGGGCGGAGGAGCGGCCCGGCTTGCGGCCCGGCGGCTGGGCGTTCCAGTATAACAACGATCATTACCCCGATCTCGACGACACTGCCGTGGTGGTGATGGCGATGGACCGCGCGCGGGGACGCACCGGCGATTACGACGCGGCGATCGATCGCGGCGTGGAGTGGACCGTCGGCCTGCAATCGAAGGACGGCGGCTGGGGCGCGTTCGATGCCGACAACGCCTATACCTACCTCAACAATCTGCCGTTTGCCGATCATGGCGCGTTGCTCGATCCGCCGACCGCCGACGTCACCGCGCGCTGCGTCTCGATGCTGGCGCAACTCGGCGAGCGTGACAGCCCCCGCATGAAGGCCGCACTGGCGTGGCTGGAGCGCGAGCAGAAGCCGGACGGTAGCTGGTTCGGGCGCTGGGGCGTGAATTACGTCTACGGCACCTGGTCAGTATTGTGCGCGCTCAACGCGGCGGGCCTGCCGCCGGAGCATCCGATGGTTTCCAAGGCTGTCGGGTGGCTGAAGGCGATCCAGAATTCGGACGGCGGCTGGGGCGAGGATTGCGACAGCTATGCGCTCGATCGCACCGGCCATGCGCCCGCGCCCTCCACCGCGTCGCAGACCGGTTGGGCGCTGCTGGGCCTGATGGCGGCGGGCGAAGTCGATGCGGACGCCGTGGCGCGCGGCGTGAAGTGGCTGGCCGAGCATCAGCAGGACGATGGGCTGTGGGGGCAGGAGATGTATACCGGAGGCGGTTTCCCGCGCGTGTTCTACCTGCGCTATCACGGCTATCCGAAATATTTCCCGCTCTGGGCGATGGCGCGCTATCGCAACCTCAAGCGGTCCAATTCGACACGCGTGGAGTATGGCATGTGAGTCACGTCGTCGTCGCCACCGGGTTCAATCGCGAGGTCGCCACGCTACGCCAGTCGGGCATCGTCGTCGTCGCTGGCGGCGGCGATCCGGTGGGGTTGCGCGCGAAGATCGAGGCGGCGGCGGCTGGCGCGGCGGGCATCCTGAGCTACGGCATGACCGGGGCACTGGCCGATGGGCTGGCGATCGGCGACTGGGTGGTCGGGGATCGGCTGTCCGGCGCGATCGATGTGGAGTGCGACCCCGACTGGGCGGCAGCCTTGCACGCACGGCTGCCCGGCGCGCGGATCGGCGGGTTCTTCGCCGATGGCCGGATGATCTACAGCGTCGCCGAGAAACTGGCGCTGGGTGTCAGTCACAACGCGCTGGCGGTCGATATGGAGAGCCATGTCGCCGCCGCCGTCGCTGTCGAGCGCGGACTGCCGTTTGCGATCGTGCGCTGCATTTCGGACGGCGCGCAGCACATGCTGCCCCACGCGATCACCGTGTCGATGCGCCCCGATGGCGGGGTGGACGCGAAGGCGATGCTCCGATCGCTCGCCGCCCGGCCGGGTCAGGCGGCGGACATCGCCCGCACCACCGCAGGTTTCGCCAAGGCGATGCGCGAATTGAAGCGGGGCGCGATCAGCATCGGCCCGCGCATGGCGCTGCCCCGCTAGGCAGCGTTCGCCCGAGGCCTTATTTCTTGGCCGGCGGCGGGGCGGGATTGGCCTTCTGGATTTCCAGCGCGACGCCCTGCATCATGCGCTGGTTCTCCTGCAGATACTTGGCGCAGGCGGTCATCACCGGCCCGCTATTATCCTTGTTGAGACCCTTGGCCTGCGCGACGATCTGCGCCTTGATTTGGGCGGGCGACATGCGCGCGCTGACGCGGCCGGAGAAATACAGCCCGGTCGCCTGCGCAACGGCCTTCTTCTTCACGTCCGGCTCGACCCGCGAGAACACGTTCGAGACGAGGATACAGCGCACGTCCGACGCGGCGTCCTGCGCGGATGCCGGGGTGGCGAACGCCAGGCCGAGGCTCAGCGCCAGCGACGATACGATATAGGTCCGCAAATCGGTAATCCTCAAAAAAAACGGGACGATCACGCCGCGCGCTGTACCCGCTTGAACCCTTCCGGGTCTGCCGCCTTGATCTTCGCCAGTTCGGCTTCGACATGAGTCGAATGCACGTCCTCGGCGCGGCGCTGGTTCGAGATGTCGATATCGGGGGCCATCGGGCCATCGGTGCGCACACCCTTGCGACCGATCTGGAACATCTTGAGCGGATGGCGGATCGAATCCGTCGCGGCGGTGCCCTCGAACCCGCAATGGACCATGCAATCGGCGCACTTTTCGTACTTGCCGACGCCGTATTGGTCCCATTCCGTGCCTTCCATCAGCTCGGCAAAGCTCTGCACATAGCCTTCGCCGACGAGGTAGCACGGCTTCTGCCAGCCGAAGACGGTTTTCAGCGGCATCGACCAAGGCGTGCATTCGTAGGTCTGGTTGCCGGCGAGGAAATCGAGAAACAGCGGGGAATTGGTGAAGCTCCACGCTTTGCCGCCGTCGCCCTTGGCGAACACGTCGCGGAAGAATTGCTTGGTTCGCGTGCGGTTGAAGAAATGCTCCTGGTCGGCGGCGCGCTCATAGGCATAGCCCGGCGAGATCGTAATCTCGACGCCATGTTCTTCCATCGTGTCGAAGAACGCGGCGAGCCGATCCGAACTCGCGCCGTCGAACACCGTGCAATTGACCTGAACGCGGAAGCCCTTGGCCTTGGCCAGCTCGATCGCCTCGATCGCCACCTCGTAGGTGCCGTCCTGATCGACGGCATGGTCGTGCATGCCCTTGTCGCCATCGAGATGGATCGACCAGGTAAAGAATGGCGACGGCTTATACTGGTCGATCTTCTTCTTCATCAGCAATGCGTTTGTGCACAGGATGACAAACTTCTTCTTGGCGATATAGCCCTTGACGATCTTCGGCATGTCGCGGTGGAGCAAAGGCTCGCCGCCGGCGATCGACACGGCGGGCGCGCCGCATTCGTCGATCGCATCCATGCACTGGTCGTAGCTCAGCCGCTGGTTGAGGATCGCATCCGGGTAATCGATCTTGCCGCAGCCGGGGCAGGCCAGATTGCAGCGCAACAGCGGCTCGAGCATCAGCACCAGCGGGTATTTGCCGCCCTTGATATGGTTCTTGAGCGTGTAGGCACCGATACGCACCAATGGAGCCAAGGGGAGGGTCATGCTTGTTGTCCTACGGCGCGCGCTTCGCGCATCTTCTGGGGCCGCAATTCGGGCGGCAGGCTGAATTCGACATTCTCTTCTACGCCATCCAGTTGCGAAACGCGAACCTGGCGGAAGGTGGAGAGCGCGGCGATGACGCTGTCGACCAGTTCGTCCGGGGCCGACGCGCCGGCGGTGATGCCGACCGCAGTGACGCCTTCCAGCCACGCCGGATCGACTTCGCTGCCATCGGCGACCAGATAGCTGGGCAGGCCCATCTCCACGCCGATCTCGCGCAGGCGGCTGGAATTGGAGCTGTTCGATGCACCGACTACGATCAGCAGATCGCTGACCCGCGCCAGATCGCGCACCGCCGTCTGGCGGTTTTGCGTGGCGTAGCAGATCTCGGACACGTCGGGGCCGATCACGTCCTTGAACCGGTCATTCAGCGCCGCGATGACGCTGCGGGTGTCGTCAACGCTCAGCGTCGTCTGCGTAACATAGGCGATCGGCGTCTCGAGCGCGAGCGGCAGCGCCATGACGTCGGCCACCGTGGAGACGAGATGGATCGGCGCATCCACCTGTCCCATCGTGCCCTCGACCTCGGCATGGCCTTCATGCCCGATCAGCACCAAAGTGCGATTCGATTTGGCGTAGCGCCGGCCCTGGATGTGCACCTTGGTGACGAGCGGGCAGGTGGCGTCGATCACCGGCAGGCCGCGCTCCGCCGCCTCGGTTTCGACCGCGCGCGCCACGCCGTGCGCGCTGAAGATGGTCAGCGCACCGGACGGAATTTCCGACAGTTCGTCGACGAAGATCGCCCCCTTGCGGCGCAGCTTGTCCACGACGTGCCGGTTATGCACGATCTCGTGCCGGACATAGACCGGGGCCTGCTCCCGCTCCAGCGCGCGCTCCACGATGTCGATCGCCCGCACCACGCCGGCACAGAAACCGCGCGGCTTGGCCAGGATGATCTGCAAAATGTCGTCCGCGCCGTGGCCGGTCGCATTGCCAAGTGTATTGGTCGTCCGTTCGTGCAAGTCGAGCACCCTTCCGTCGTGTCCAAACCGGCTGATGCCGCATTGATATGCCCAGATTATGGCAAGTCGGACACGAAACGCCAACCTCATGGCATGACAATTTTTTGCATTGCAGCAACATGTGGTTATTTGCCGTCGCACAGGCTGGACCATGATTGGGGTGGCCCGTATGGGGGGGAAGACTAGAGGAGCTGTGTAAAATGCGTCATCTTTTCATCTTCATGGCCGCATTGGCCGGCCCGGTCGTCGCACCTGCAATTGCGTCGGCTCATGTGGCCGACCCTGCGCAAGGCACGATCAAGGCGCTCGACGACGGGCTGATCGCGATCATGAAGGCAGGTAAGGCGGCGGGCACGAAAGGCCGTGCCGCGACGATCGGCCCCGTGATCGACCGCGCTTACGATCTGCCGTTGATGACTCGCCTGTCGATCGGATCGTCCTGGACGACGATCAAGCCGGCCGATCAGGCGGCGCTCACCGCCGCGTTCCGGCGCATGACGATCGGCCAGTACGCCACCAATTTCAACGATTTCTCCGGCCAGTCCTTCACGATCGATCCCAAGGTCGATGTGCGCGGCGGCGACCGGCTGGTGCGCACGACGCTGAACGATCCGAAAGGCGAGAAGGTCGCGATCTCGTATCGCCTGCGCAATTCGGGTGGTGCATGGAAGATCATCGACGTCTTCTATCGCAATGCGATCAGCCAGCTGGCGATCCGGCGGTCCGATTTCGCCGGCGTGCTGCAATCGGGTGGTGCGAAGGCGCTGGTCGCGCATCTCGATGCCCTGTCGTCCAAATCCGAGTCGGCGAAGGCCGGCGGTTGACGCTTTCGGCGTTGATCCCCGCGCTGTTGCTGGTCGCCACACCGGCGACCGACGATGCGCGCCCGGCGGTGACGGCCGATATCGCGCAGGACGCAAAGCCTGCCGAGTCGACGCCAGCCGTGCCAGCTGCACCCGTTGGCGACGGTGCCGTGCCGACGGCCCCGCCCGAACCCTCGGTTGCCGCTTCGCATCACGCCAAGGGCGATCCGCTGGAAGGTTTCAACCGTGGCATGTTCGGCATCCACCAGAAGTTCGATAAGGCGATCTTCCGGCCTGCCGGCATGGGCTACAAGACAATCGTGCCCAAGCCGGTGCGCGGCGGTCTGCGGCATTTTTTCAGCAACCTGGGCGAGCCGATCGTCTTCCTGAACTATCTGCTGCAGTTGAAGCCGGGCAAAGCGATCGAAACGCTGGCGCGTTTCTCGATCAATTCCACGCTCGGGCTTGGCGGTGTGCTGGACATCGCGAAACTGCCGGGCGTCAGCCTGCCGCATCGCGACAATGGTTTGGGCAACACGCTGGGCTATTACGGCGTGAAGCCGGGTCCGTACCTGTTCCTGCCGCTGGTCGGGCCGAGCAGTCTGCGCGATTTCCTGGGCGGGCAGGTGGATGGTGTCGTGCTGCCGCTGGCGGTCGGCAAGCCCTTCGACCGGCTGGAATATCAGGTGCCGAGGGCTGTCATCACCGGCCTCGATCTGCGCGCCGAATCCGACGACGAACTGAAGGCGCTGTTCGACGGCGCGGTCGACCCCTACGCCACGCTACGCTCGGCCTATCAGCAGAGCCGGCAAGGCGAGATCGACGCGTTGCACGGCAAAGCGAGCGCTGCGGGGCCGGCCGAATTGGGCGACGATCTCGCCGATCCGGCGGCCGGGCAGGGCGCCAAGCCTGCCACGCCGGAACTGTCCGATCCGATGACCGATCCGGCGGCTCCGCCTGCGACCGATGCGCCAAAGCCCGAAGCTGCGCCGGAGGAATTGTCGGATCCGCTAGCCGACCCGGCTCAGCCCGCGCCTAAACCCTGACCACCTTGTTCTGAGGTGCCTTCCCCACCGTTCGCCCTGAGCTTGTCGAAGGGCGTGTTCGGGGCACGTGCTTCGACAAGCTCAGGGCGAACGGTGGGGGGCGGTGCGGTGTCGGATCACCGCCGCTTGGCTGGCGGCCCGAGCAATGCGGGCTCGAAAATCAGCGCGCACACCAATGTCCATGCCAGCGAGATCATCAGGATCTTCCCCATGCTGGCGGTGCCCGGGTGGTGCGACAACCACAGGCTGCCGAACGCGGTGCCCGTCGCCAGCGCGCTGAACAGCACGGCGCGCGCGAGGCTCGATTGCAGCAAGTCGGTCGCGCCGCCGCGCCACGCCATCACGAAATAGATGTGGAACGCCACGCCGACCCCGAACAATAGCGGCAGGGCGATGATGTTTGCGAAGTTGATCGGCTGGCCGATGACGACGCAGGTGCCGAGCGTCAGGAAGATCGACAGGATCACCGGCGCGAGCGTGAACGCGACTTCGCGCACGTCGCGCAGCACCGCGAACAGCAACAGGCTGACCAGCACGAAGGCGATCACCCCGGCCTGCACGAACGCGCCCGCGATCGTCGCCGCCGCCGCCTGAGTCGCGACCGGCAGGCCGGAGACGTTCGGCGTCACCGTGCCGACCGCCGCGCGGAAACGCTTCATCACGACATTGTCGTTGGCATCGCCCGAGGGGAAGACCTCCAGCCGATAGCGTCCGTCCGGCGTCCGCCAGTCGCGCGCCATGTCGGCGGGCAGGGCGGCGAGCGTCACCGGCTCGGCCTGCAACAGGTTGCGGATCTGGTCGAGCATCGTGCCGAGCGGCTGGCCGAGCATCGCCTCGATCTTCAGGCGCTGCTCGGACGTGCCGTGTGAAAGTCGCCCGAACGCGGCGGACAGCGCGCGGGCCTCGGTCGCTCCCGGCCCCGGATGGGTCGCTGCCGCCTGCGCGAGCCGCGCCGATAACGTGGTCAGCGCCTGCACCCGCGCGGCATCATCCGGCGCTGGCGCGATATCGAACGGGTTGATCGTGACGTCGAGTAGCAGTGCCGCGTCGGAGATCGCGGCGAGCTTCGGTGCCTGGTCCTCGGGCACGAAGCTGTCGAGCGACACGATTTGCTTCACCTCGGGCAGGGCGGACAGCCGCTTCGCCAGTGCGGTCGCCGCCGCTTTTTCGGGTGCCAGCACGCCGATCGTGTTCGGCGTTCGGTCCGGATCGCGCGTCAGGTCGGTCAGCGTGCGCATCGCCGGGCTGGCCGGATCGCGCAGGTCGAGCGGGTTGAAGTCGAATGACACCCATGGCAGCAGCGCGATGCTGAGCGCCATCGACCCTGCGAATGCCCACAAAACCGTACGCCGCCGCCGTTCCAGCCAGCGATCCACCGGCGCCATCGCGGCGAATCCGACCTCGCGACGCGGCGCGCCCGGCCGTAGCAGCATGACGAGCGCCGGTAGCAGGGTGACGCTGAACGCCAGCGCGATCGCCATCCCGATCCCGGCAATCACGCCCAGTTCCGCGATGCCGATATAGGCGGTGGGCAGGAACGCCCCGAAGCCGAGGAACACCGCTCCCGCCGCCAGTAACAGCGGCACGCCCAAGGCCGCCGCCGCGCGCTGCAACGCCTCGCCGAGGGCGGCCCCCTCGGCCTGCTCGGCATTGAAACGCACGCAAATCTGCACGCCGAAATCCACGCCCAGCCCGACGAACAGCGGAATGAACGCGATCGAGATAAGGTTCAGCCGCCCCACCGCCACCAGCCCCGCCGCCAGCGTCACGATCAGGCCGATGACGATCGTCGCCATGATCGCCGCGACCAGCTTCACCGATCGCGTCGCCAGCCACAGGGTCAGCAGCATCGCCGCGAGCATCACGCATGCGACCAGCCCGATATTGTCCTGTAAGGTGGCGAATTCCTCGTCGGACAATGGCACGTCGCCGGTCAGTCGCACGGTCACGCCATGCGCTTCGTCCAGTGCGAGCGCCTTGGCGGTGGCATGCACCGCCGCGCTCGCATCCTCGCCCGGCATCAGCGATCCGTAATCGAGTACCGGTCGCACCAGGATCAACCGGCGCGTCGGTGCGGCCAGGCTCGATCCGTCGGCCGCGAACAGGGTTTGCCAGGAAAAGAAGGTCGGCTTGCCGGCGAGCGACGAATCGGTCGCCTTGGCCAGCGCCTGCATTGGCGCTCGGATGTCGGTGAGGCTGGCCTGGTCCGCATCCACCCCGTCGAGCATCGTGGTCACCGCGCCAGCGACCCCGCGCAAGGACGGATCGGCGGCGAGCGGGCCGAGTAGCGGCTGTGCCTTCACCAGCGCCGCAACCGTCTGGCGCACCTCCGCCTCGGAACCGAACAGCAGGCCCTCGCGCGCCAGAAAATCGCCGCCATCGGGGCGGCGCACGGCGCGGAAGTGCTTCGGGTCGGCGGCGAATCGTGCGGCCAGCTTCGCCGCGCCATCCTCGGCCAGTTCGGGTGTCTTCCCGTCGACCACCACCACCATCGCATCGCGCAATTGGGGAAAGGCGTCGTCCATCGCGCGCTCGTGCTGCCGCCAGTCGACATCGGGCGAGATCAGTTCGGCAGTGTCGGTGGTCATCGCGAAATGCGATGCGGTGAACAGCAACGCGCCCGCCGCCACGACCAACGCGATGAGCAGCGTGATCCACGGCCGGACGATGCTCGCCGCGACGGCGCGCGGAACGATTCCGCCGAGCTTCACTTCGTCGCCGGGCCAGACGCCCCGAGGAAATAGCGCATGTTGAGCGCGATCGTCTGCTCGCTACCGTTGAATGCGAACACCGCCGCGGCCCATTTCGGCGGGCTCAGCCGGATCGGTGCGTCGTTGGAGAAGCCGACGCCCTCCTTGGGAATGCCGAACAGGGCGCGATCGACTTTCTTGTTCGAATTTTCGTCGTGAAACGCCTGCACCGCATAGCGTCCGGCGGGAATGTTGTGCGCGACGACGATCGTCGTCCCGCTGCGCGCCGGCGCGTTGGCGACATAGGGGCAATCGTCCTTAAGGAAATACGGCTCCGGGCAGATGTCGATATGCATGATGCCCTTGTCGTTGCGCACGTTCCCGACTCGCACGGTGAGCGTGCCGAGCGGGGCGGGGGTGGCACCGATGCAAATGAGGGCGATGGCCGCCAACCCACCCGCCATCGCCGGCCGCTTCATGCAGACGCCCCGACCACCCCTGTGGCATTGTGTCGGAGTGCGGTGAGGACGGTTTCGATGATGGCGTCGGCGTCGAGCTTGGCGGCGGCGTATTGCAGTTCGGGCTTGTCCTGATCCTGGAACGCGTCGGGCAGGCGCATCGTTCGCAGCTTGAGCCCGCCGTCGATCAGTCCCTCGTCCGAGGCCAGTGTGAGGACATGCGCGCCGAGGCCACCGACG
>NZ_JAXOJL010000004.1:0-335245 GCF_036663755.1 Parasphingomonas caseinilytica | reverse complement strand
ACCGGCCCGCTCATGCTCTATAATACCACCGGGCCGACCACCCGATACGGTAGCTGGGGACAGCACGATTTTACCGGCCAATCCTCTCCAAAGCGCCGCGCCATCATCGACGCGGCCGCGAAACGCTGAACATCGGGCGCGGAATCGAAATCGCATCCCGACGCGTCGCTAGGTCTGTGTTCCAGAATTACTGATCCACACCGCCGGCACGTCAATCACGCTATACATCATTCGGGCCATACCAAATTCACGAGGCCGGATCGCATTGCGTTTGCTCGTGATGGAGCCCTGCTCATATACCGGAGCATGACCAACGATCCCACCGACCTCAGCCGGCCGCGTACGATAAGCGATATCGCCAGGCTCGCCGGCGTTCACGCGGGAACCGTGTCGCGTGCGCTGGCCGACAATCCATCGGTCAATGCGAAGACGCGTGCGCGGATCCAGGCGCTCGCCGAGGAACATGGTTTCCGTCCCAATCAAATGGCCAGCCGGCTGCGCACGCAGAAGACCAGTGTCGTCGGCGTGGTCGTCCCGCTCGGCCATGAACGGCGCCAGCATCTTTCGGACCCGTTCTTCATGACGATCTTGGGGCATCTCGCGGACGGCCTGACCGAAGGCGGCTACGACATAATGCTATCGCGCGTCATTCCGGATGCCAGCGACTGGCTGGAGAGGATCGTCGATTCCGGCATGCTCGACGGCGTGGTGCTGATCGGACAGTCCGATCAATTCGATGCGATCGAGCGGGTTGCCGCACGCTATCGTCCGCTGGTGGTCTGGGGCAGCCATGTCGACGGCCAGCGCCACTGCGCGGTGGGCGTCGACAACATCCTCGGCGGCATCCTGGCAGGACGACGCCTGATCGAGCGCGGGTGCCGGCAACTCGCATTCTTCGGCGAGATCAGGACGCTGGAACTGGCGCATCGTTACGAGGGGTTGCGCCAGGCCGCGCGCGAGGCAGGCATCGCCGACCCGATCCAATGCGCCACGCATCTAGCGTCGGACGTGATGGCCGCGGAAATCGCTCTCCATGTCGATCGGCTGCTCGACCGGATCGACGGGATCGCAGCCGCGTCGGACGTCATCGCAATGCACACCGTACGCGTTCTCGCCGACCGCGGCATCTCCGTTCCTGAAGGCCTACCGGTGATCGGGTTCGACGATCTGCCGCTGGCCAGCAACATCGTTCCGCGCCTGACGACGATCAGGCAGGACGTGCAGCGCGGTGCAGCCGCGATGATACGCGCATTGTTCTCACGCATGGACGGCGGCGACTCACCATCGGTCGTGCTGCCGCCCGAGCTGATCCTGCGGGACTCCGCCTGATCGAGCAAGCCGATCACATGCGCGAAATTCTCCAGCGTTCCGCCCGCGCAACGGTGTTCAAAGACAAAAATGCAATCGATTGTTGCAATCGATTGCGAATTTGGCATATGCACTCCTGAACAGATCGCTGATCAAGTCGATCGTCTCAGGAGAGGTTTAATGACGAAAGCATCCTATTGGCTCGCCGGCGCCGCCCTGCTGGCGCTTCAACCTGCGATCGCATCGGCTCAGACGACGCAAAGCCCCGCCGCTCCCGAGACGGCGGCCCCCGAAGATCGCGGCGACGATATCGTCGTCACGGGTACGTCCCGGCCCGAGCGCCGCCTCACCACCAGCATCTCGGTCAGCGCGCTTGATTCCGCGCAAATCTCGCGCGCCGCGCCACTGGGAAGCGCGGATCTGATCCGCAACGTTCCCGGCCTGCGCTCCGAATCCTCGGGCGGCGAAGGCAATGCCAATATCGCCGTGCGCGGCCTGCCCGTCGCCAGCGGCGGCGCGAAGTTCGTTCAGTTCCAGGAAGACGGCCTGCCCGTCCTCGATTTCGGCGACATCGCCTTCGCCACCGCCGACGCCTTCGTCCGCCCCGACAACAACGTCCAGCGCGTGGAGGTCGTTCGCGGCGGATCGGCTTCGACCGTGACTAGCAACGCGCCCGGCGCGGTGATCAACTTCATCAGCAAGACGGGCAAGACCGCCGGCGGTGAGATCGCCCTCTCCAAGGGGATCGATTTCGACCGGACCCGGATCGACGCCGATTACGGCGCACCGATCGGCCAGGACTGGAGCTTCCATGTCGGCGGCTTCTACCGGATCGGCGATGGCGTGAAGAAGATCGGCTACAACGCCGAGAAGGGCGGCCAGATCAAGGCGAACATCACCCGCAATTTCTCGAACGGCTTCCTGCGCCTCAACGTCAAATATCTCGACGACAAGGCACCTGCCTACATCCCGGTTCCGATCCTGGTCGGCGGCACGAACAGCGATCCCAAGTTCAGCGCCGTGCCCAATTTCGATCCCAAGAAGGATCCGCTGCAGTCCCCGTATTTCCGTTCTGATCTCGCGATCGGCGCGAACGGGCAGCGCATCCGCACCGATGTCGCCGACGGCTATCGCACCAAGGTGCGCGGGATCGGTGGCGAGGCGTCGTTCGATCTCGGCGGCGGCTGGCACATCGACGACAAGTTCAACTACGCCAAGAATTCTGGCGGCTTCACCACGCCCTATGCCGCGAACGTGGCGACTGCGGCGTCGTTCGCGACCTCTATCGGTGGTGCAGGCGCGACGCTGCGCTACGCCAACGGCCCGAACGCGGGGCAGACGATCGCCAACCCGGCGACGCTCAACGGCAATGGCCTGGCGACCAACGCCTTGCTGTTCAACGTCACGCTCGACGACTTCACCAACGTCACCAATATCCTGACGCTCGCACGCGATGTCGATGGCGGATCGCTGGGCTCGGGTTCCGTGACGCTGGGTTATTTCCGGTCGCATCAGGCCGTGAAGATGGACTGGCACTGGAACAGCTATCTGCAGGAAGTCAGCGGCAACAAGCCGGCTTTGCTGGACGTGTACAACGCCGCCGGACAGGCCGTCACCCAGAACGGGCTGATCGCGTACGGCGAGCCGGTGTTCGGCAATTGCTGCCAGCGTTATTACGACGTCGATTACACGATCGACGCGCCGTATCTGTCGGGCACGTGGAAGTCGGGCCGGCTCAATCTCGACGGCAGCGTGCGCTGGAACAGCTCCAAGGCGAAGGGCATCTACGCCACGAATACCGGGCTGAGCGTGATCGACGTGAACCAGGACGGCGTGATCCAGACGCCGGAGCGCGCCGTGCCGGTGGTCAATCTCGCGGCGGCCAAGCCGGTCAATTACCGCAAGAGCTATTTCACCTGGTCCATCGGTGCCAATTTCGAGATCGAGAAAGATCTCGCTTTGTTCGCTCGCGTCAGCCGCGGTGCGCGCTTCAATGCGGACCGCGTCCTGTTCGGCGGCGGCATCCGCGACGATGGCAGCATCGCCGACCAGATCGCGGTGAACTTCGTCAACCAGCAGGAAGCGGGCGTAAAATACCGCTCCGGCGTGTTCTTCGCCAACGTCACCGCGTTCCGCGCGACCACCGCTGAGGCGAACGAGATCATCATTCCGCAGCAGCGCGTGATCAACAACAAGTATCGTTCCTATGGCCTCGAGCTCGAGGCCGGCATCGACTACGACATCTTCCACCTGACCGGCGGCGCAACCTACACCCATGCGCGCATCACCGAGAGCGAGGTGCAGCCGGCGCTGAACGGTAACACCCCGTATCGCCAGGCCGCATTGATCTTCCAGGCGTCGCCGTCGATCGTGCTCGACCGCTTCACCGTCGGCGCGAACCTCATCGGGACGACTTCGTCTTATGCCTCGGATCTCAACCAGTTGAAGATTCCCGGCTATGTGCTGACGGGTGCGTTCGCGTCGTTTGACGTGACGCAAAAGCTGCGCGTGTCGGTGAATGCGCAGAACCTGTTCAACACTCTGGCGATCACCGAGCTGGGGCTGGCGGCGGATACGCTTCCGGCGAACGGCATCGACACCGCTCGCGCGTTTCCGGGCCGCAATATCAGCGCTACGGTCAGCCTTCGTTTCTGAAGGCGACATGGCGGATCGCTTAGGGCGATCCGCCATGTGGCAAGCGTAAGGGCGCAATCGGGATGTCGGCTATGGGTCTGCACAGGGTAATCGGCGTGATCGGGGCGATGCTGGCGGGCATCGGCTCGCCCCGTGCCCCGGCCCGATGCAAGCGCCGCCGCATAGTCTCCGAAAAGGCTGTAGGGGCGATAACTCATCTCCCTCGCCCCACGCTGGCATCGATCGCGGTGGCGCTGTTCAACTGCGGAAACGCCGCGGTGATCGCGCGATGAAGCAGCATGAAGCGACGCTGCGGCGGCAATTGCAGCGGCTCTACGGCCAGACCCACGATCTCGACGCGCTGTGGGTGCGGATCGAAACGGTGCTGCGCGATCGCATGGCGGAGAGGCCGGCGGTGATGCAGGCGCTGGATGCGGCGCGGGTCGCCGATCCCGACTGGTTCGTCACCCCCGACATGATCGGCTATTCGACCTATGTCGATCGCTTCGCCGGCACGGTTGCGGGGATGATCGCGCATGTCGATCATTTCGAAGGGCTGGGAGTCCGCTATCTCCACCTGCTTGCGCTGTTGAAGGCGCGCACCGGCGACAGCGATGGCGGCTTCGCGATCGCCGACTATCTCAGCGTCGAACTTGCGCTGGGCACGATGGCCGATGTCGAACGACTGGCTGCACGCCTGCGCGCCAGCCGGATCAGCCTGTGCGTCGATCTGGCGCTCAACCATACCGCCGACGACCATGTCTGGGCACTCAAGGCCAAGGCCGGCGATCCATATTATCGCGATTTCTACATCGTTCTGGACGAGGCGGAGGCGGCACGGCGCGAGGCAATGCTGCCTCAAGTGTTCCCCACCACCGCGCCAGGCAATTTCACGGCCGTTTCCGAGATGGGCGGTTCGGTATGGACGACCTTCTATCCTTTCCAATGGGATCTGAACTGGTCGAACCCGAACGTGATGGTCGCAATGATCGATACGATGCTGCGGCTCGCCAATCATGGCTTCGAGGCGTTCCGGCTCGATTCAACCGCCTTTCTTTGGAAACAGGCGGGCACCGACTGCCGCAACCTGCCTGAAGCGCATTACATCGTACGCGCATTGCGCGCCGCCTTGGAGATCGCTGCCCCGGCAACGCTGCTGAAGGCGGAGGCGATCGTGCCGACCGCATTCGTGCCGCCCTATTTCGGCGCGGACGAAGGCGAGGGGTTCGAACCCGAATGCCATCTTGTCTACAACAATTCGCTGATGGTCGCGGGCTGGGTCGCGCTTGCAGAGCAATCGGCGGCCTTGCCTGCGGCGATCATAAACGCGAGCGGCGGGTTGCCGCGCGGCGCGAACTGGCTGACCTATTCGCGCTGCCATGACGATATCGGCTGGGGCGCGGTGTTCGGCGATCTGCGGGCGCTGGACCCCGATCCGGAAGCGCGGCTGACCGAGACGGCGCATTTCCTCGAAGGTGCCGGCAATAGCTGGGCACGGGGAGAACCGTTCCAGTCGGACGGATCGGTCCTTCACGGCACCAACGGCACATTGGCCTCGCTCGCCGGTTTGGAGGCCGCAACGGACGAAGACGAACGCGACGCGGCGTTCCGGCGGATCGCCCTGCTCAACGCGCTGGCGATCGCCGGCGGCGGTGTCGCGACGATCTATATGGGCGACGAGGCGGGCGTGCTGAATGACATTTCCTACCGCAGCGATCCCGATCGGATGCACGAAGGGCGCTGGCTTCACCGCCCGGCGATGGACTGGAATGCGCTGAATGATCCCGGCGCGCTGCGGATCGGAGGCGATCTGGCACGGCTGCGCGATGCCCGGATCGCGAGTGGCGGGGCCGGCGCTCCCAATGCGATCACCACCGATACGCCCGCTTTGCTCGGCATCGGTTGCGGGACCGACGCGGTGTTCCTCAACTTCTCCGGCGATACGGTGCGCTTGCCCATGGCCGGCGACGATCGCCTGACGGGAGGGATCGCCCCCGCAACGCTCGGGCCTTGGCAAGTCGTCTGGATGGCAGGAGCCCAAGCATGAAGCCGCGCCTTTCCCTTGCCCGCATCGTCGAGATGAATCTCGGTTTCCTCGGCCTGCAATTCTCGTTCGGCCTGCAACAGGCGAACATGGCACCGATCTATGGCTATCTCGGCGCCGACGAGGCCTCTATGCCGCTGTTGTGGCTGGCGGGTCCGATCACCGGGTTGCTGGTCCAGCCGCTGATCGGCGCGCTGTCGGACAAGACGACCAGCCGATTGGGTCGGCGCACGCCGTATTTCCTCGTCGGCGCGGTGTTGTGCAGCCTGTGCCTGCTGGCGATGCCGTACAGCCCGACTTTGTGGGTCGCGGCGAGCCTGTTGTGGATCCTGGACGCGGCCAACAACGTGACGATGGAACCCTATCGCGCCTATGTCGGCGATCGCTTGTCCGAGGATCAGCGGCCGACCGGCTTCCTTACCCAAGCGGCATTTACCGGGCTGGCGCAGACCTTGTCCTACCTCGCGCCGTCGCTGCTGGTGTGGTGGGGGATGGACAAGGATGCGGTGGATGCGAACGGAATTCCCGACATCACCCGCATCGCGTTCCTCGTCGGGGCGGTCCTTTCGCTATCGACGATCCTGTGGTCCGTGCTGCGCGTGCCGGAATTGCCGCTCGCGCCGGAGGAACTGGCGGCGATCCGCGCGGAGAAAGTGACGCTGGGCGCCGCCGTGCGCGACGTCGTTCAGGCGATCCGCGACATGCCCCCGGCAATGCGTCAATTGGGCGTCGCGATGCTCTGCCAATGGTATGCGATGTTCGCCTATTGGCAGTTCATCGCCTTCGCTCTGGCACGTTCCCTCCACCACACCAGCAACCCGGCGAGCCAGGGTTTTCGCGACGCAGCCCTGACCGTGGGTCAGGTGGGCGCCTTCTACAACGCGGTCGCCTTTGTCGGGGCCCTGGCGATGGTGCCGTTCACGCGGCGTTACGGTGCGCGCACCGTGCATGCCGCATGCCTCGCCGCGTCCGGCGCCGCGATGCTGGCGATCCCCGGCATCGCCGTCGAAGGCTGGCTGTATCTGCCGATGATCGGCATCGGCATTGGTTGGGCCAGCATGATGGGCAATCCCTATGTGATGCTCACCGACACCGTCCCGGCGGCGAAATTCGGCATCTATATGGGCATATTCAACATGTTCATCGTCGTTCCGATGATGATCGAGAGCCTCACGGTGCCGTTATTCTACCACCCGCTGCTCGGCGGCGACGCGCGGGGAATCCTGTATGTTGCGGGTACGCTGATGTTCGCGGGAGCGATCGCTACATTGCGGGTCAAGGCGGGGCATCGCGTTCCGTCCGCTGCCCGCACGTAGCGTCGGACCCGACTTTGGAAGCCCGCAAGAGGAATTTCGCGACGTGATACGCCACCTGCTGATCTGCGCCTCGCTGGCCCCTATGGGCACGACTGCATCTGCGCAGAACTCCCGCCCATCGCCCGCTGGGGTCGATCGTCCGTCTGCTTTGCCTGCGGATCCATTCATGGAAATCGAGACCATCCGCCTGTGGCCCGGCCGCGCACCCGGCGCCACTGCCGATACGGCGGAGCAGACCCCCACCATGACCATATTCCGTCCCCAGAAGGGGCAGGAGAACGGCGCCGCGATCGTGATCGCGCCCGGTGGCGGCTATATCGAACTCGCCGGCAATATCGAGGGGCGGCAGGTCGCGGACTGGTTCGCCTCCCGTGGCGTCACCGCCTTCGTCCTGAAATATCGCATAAGGCAAACGGCGCGTTTGCCGATCCCCCTTCTCGATGGCGCCCGGGCGATCCGTTTCGTTCGCGCGAACGCGGCAAGTTTCGGCATCGATCCGAAGCGGATCGGCATGATCGGCTTTTCGGCCGGCGGCCATCTCAGCGCGATGTCCGCTGCCACGGCGCGGCCGGGGACGACAACGTCGGCCGATCCCGTCGAACGAGTGAGCAGTCGTCCCGATTTCCTTGTTTTGGGCTATCCCTGGCTCGAGGCGACGGCGATCGATGCCAAGGGCAAATCGCCATATTGCACGTTTGCAGGCGGTGACTGCGATCCCCGCGACTACGAACAGTTCATGCCGGTCCGCGCCGCCACCGCCGACATGCCCCCCACCTTCATCTACCACACGAGCAACGACCCCGTCGTCGATGCGTCCGGCATCACCCGCTTCTACGACGCCCTGCAATCGCGGCACGTGCCGGTCGAACTCCACATATTCGCACTCGGCCGCCACGGCAGCGGTCTAGGCGGGTCAGATCCTGCACTCGACCGTTGGCCCGATCTGATGGAACCGTGGCTGCGCGAGCTTGGCGTATTCGACCACAAACGCTGATGGCGCGGATGTGAGGGATCAGCCTAGAGTGGTAAGCGGCGACAAGGTCGGCGAGGAGTCCAACTACGTGCTCAATCCAGCCCTCCGGTTGAACGGTCAGGCTTTAGGATGCCCAGTTCAGTTCGACATGGTGCTGGGCCACGCCGGGCTATCACCGGTGAGTTTTCCGAGAATCGTATAAGATCGCGCGTCGGTTTTCCGATTTCGTCACTAAGCGGAAGATGGGGCGGCGGTCAGCGCTTGCCGATCATCCAGCCGCCGTGTTCGCCCCGCTCTTGCTTTACACGCTTGAGACCCGCTGGCTTTAAGGGTGATCGTCGTCGCAGGCAGCCGGGTTCGTGAAGGTGCGCAGGCCCCTTTGCATCGCAATACGTTTTCTTCTTTGCGATCTCCTACGGTTATAGTGGACATTTCCAAAAGACGGAGGTCGGTTGCCGCCGATCTGAGCCGGCGCGCCGAGGCTGATCGCGTCATCGCCGTCCCGCGGGACGCAGGTCGTTCTCTGCGGATCTGCGACTGAATCGATCCAACGGACGAGGAGTGGAGGAAGCAATGGCCGAACCTTTCGAAGCGCGATCGCCGATCGCATTTCCGGGCGAATTGTCCGTGGTGGTCGATGGCTTGCAGCAGGCCCGGGCGGACTGGCGCGCCGGTCACGCCCGGCATGCCGAGCGCGGCATCCGTTTCCCCGCGCGGCGTGATCTCGCGCGCATCCTTCGCGAGCTGGGCACGGCATTGTTTCCGCTGCGGCTGGGGCCGCCCGAGTTGACCGCCGAGAATGAGAACCGCTGGATCGAGGCGACGCTCGAATCGACCCTGTCCCAGTTGCTCGCACAGATCGCGATTGAGATAAGGATCGCCCGTCCGGGGATCGGCAGCGCCGAGGAAGCCGAGGAGGCCGAGCGCATCGTCGGCGCGTTCGCGGCCAGCCTGCCCGGTATCCGGCGCCTGCTCGATCAGGATGTCGAGGCGGGATATGCCAACGATCCCGCGGCGCGCAGCGTGGACGAGGTGCTTCTGTCCTATCCTTCGCTCGCCGCGATCATCCATCATCGGCTGGCGCATCGGCTCCACACGCTGGGTGCCCCGCTCGTCGCCCGCGTCATCGCCGAAGTCGCCCATGCCGAGACGGGGATCGATATTCATCCCGGCGCGCGGATCGGGCGGAAATTCTTCATCGATCACGGCACCGGGATCGTCATCGGTGCTACCGCCAGGATCGGCGATCGGGTGCGGCTGTATCAGGGCGTGACGCTGGGCGGCGAACCGATCGCGGCCGGCGAAGCGCAGATCGGCGGTGAAGGCGCAGTCTGGCGTCACCCCGCGATCGAGGGCGATGTCGTGATCTTCGCCGGCGCGGTGTTGCTCGGCCCGATCACGATCGGTGCGCGGTCGCGGATTGGCGGCAACGTCTGGCTGCGCAGCGACGTCCCGCCGGACAGCGTGGTCGATGCCGCCCAGCCGACGATTCGCCCGAAACAGTCCGGCGACGAAGGGCGGCGCGCCTAGATCACAACCCTTCGCCGATCCATTGCGCGTTCGACAGGCTCCGGGCGAGATCGGCGGCCTGGTGACGGATATCGGGAACCGCGACGCCTCCTAGAAGCTGCACCGCGTCATCGACCCGAATCTGGCTGGCCTTGCCCAGCGTCCGGATCAGCGGTTCCCCGCTGCGCGCGATATCGCCTGCCGCGCGGACGATTTTGCCGCGCTGCCCTTTCCCCCGCTATATCCTCCAAATGACACAAGCATCGATTCGCGTCGGCATCGGCGGCTGGACCTACGAACCGTGGCGCGGCACTTTCTTTCCGGAAGGTCTTGCCCACAAACGCGAACTCGAATTCGCCAGCCGCGCGATGACCGCGATCGAGGTGAACGGCACCTATTACAGCAGCCAAAAGCCGGCGACCTTCGCCACCTGGGCCAAGACCGCGCCCGACGGCTTCGTCTTCGCGCTGAAGGCGTCGCGTTTCTGCACCAATCGCAAGGTGCTGGCCGAGGCGGGCGAATCGATCGGCAAGTTCGTCGGCCAGGGGATAACCGAACTGGGCGACAAGCTCGGGCCGATCCTGTGGCAGTTCATGGCGACCAAGAAGTTCGATGCTGAGGACTTCGGCGCGTTCCTGAAGCTGCTGCCCGACCAGCAGGACGGCATCGCGCTGCGCCACGCCGTGCATGTGCGACACGAATCGTTTGCGGTGCCGGAATTCGCCGCGCTGGCGCGCGCGGCGGGGGTGGCGATCGTCTTTGCCGATGCGGCGGAATATCCGGCGCTAGCCGATGTGACCGGCGATTTCGTCTATGCCCGGCTGGAGAATGCGCAGGAGGCGGTGGCGACCGGCTATACCGACGCCGAACTCGATCGCTGGACGGAGATCGCGCATGACTGGGCCGCAGGCACCGCACCGGACGGGCTGCCTTATGCCGACCCCGCCAAACCGGCCAAAGTGCCGCGCGACACGTTCGTGTTCTTCATCAACGGCGCGAAGGTACGGGCACCCGCCGGCGCGATGGCGATGATCGAGCGGCTTAAAGCTGCCACCTGATCAGGTCGCAGGGGCGTCCGTGCCGGGAATGTCGGTCGGGTTGGTCTGGCCGGTGATCGCCGCCGCCTCGATCGTGTCCAGCGCCTGGCGCGCGCCGATGTAACGGCGTGCCGCCGCGGTCCAGCGTACCGCCTGCGACGCACCGGGCATCCGTGAGACCTCGGCCAGCGCGGCTTCCACTTTGTTCGTCTCCAGCATCTGCTTCGCGCGCGCTAGGCGATCGACCGGCAGCGGCGAAGGCGTATCGGCGCGGTGGATGACGACCAAGTTGCCGAGTTCGCGGCGCAGGCTGTGCAGCCAGCCGGTGCTCGCCTGGCCCGTGACCAATTCAGTGCCGATTCCGTCCAGTCCGGCGCGCAGCTCGGCGATCGTCACCGGCTCGCGCGCTGCCTGCAGGATCGCGGCGACGGCGTGCGGCTGGGTCGTGCCGAACCGGGTGCGCAACTGATCCTCGATGTAACCGAGCCGCAGCCCGCGATCGAGCGCGCGGCGTGCGGCGAAGGCGACCATCATCCCCTCCGCGCGGGTGGCATAGCCCGAGGCGGCCTGGGCATCGCCACCGACGCGCGCGGTGCGCTGTTCGAGATCGGCGAGGCGGCCGGCGAGTTCAGCCTCGCGCGTCGACAAAGCGTTGAGGTCGATCACCGGCGCGGCGATGCTCGTCGCGGGTGCCCCGGCGGCGGGCACGACCACCACCGGCAACTGGCTCTTGGCGGTAACGGCCGGCGCGGTCGCCTCGGTCGGGAACCACACGCTTTGATAGTGCAGCACCGCCGCCATCGCGACCAGCCCGAGCAGGAAAGCGAGGCCGGCGATGATCGCAGGCCAGCGGGCGCGGGGCTTGGCCGGTGCCACCAGCGGGGTCGGCGTGAAATCGCTCATGCGGCCTTATCCCTGCGTCTGCCGGGCCGGTCAATCGGCGAGCGTGACGGCGGCGGCGATCAGCGCCTCGTCACTGGGCGCGGCGGCGCTCACGGCGCGCTGCCAGCCGGGGCCGGCGGCATTTAGGATCGCCGGGCTGAGTGTGGCGATGCGATAGGTGCTGCGGTCCCCGGCAAGCCCAGCAAAGGCACGCGCGGCCCGGACGGAATGGAGCAGCACCACCTGATCGCGCAGCTCCGCGATCTGTTCCGGCCGGATCGGCAAAGCGCGGCTGGCATAGACGGATATCGTAGCGGTTACGATGCCACCGGAGGAAACCATCCGATCGCGGCCGCCGAGGTACAGCGCGCGCGAAATGCCTTGGGTTTCGGCCTGGGCGAGCAGGGTCGCGGCATCCGCCTCACCGATGATGACGACGCGAAAGCCTGCATTCGCCGCCGCCGCTGCCGTGATTGCCCCGACGGCGAACACCGGCAATGCGCGCAAGGCGGCCAGCCCCGCCCCGCCGTGGCGTAACGTGTTGGCGCTGGTCAGGATCAGCGCGTCATGCGCGGCCGGGTCGGGCGGAGTCCAGGCCAGCGGCGCGACCTCGAACAGCGGCAGCGAAATCGCGCGCAACCCGATCGCCGCGATGCGGGCGATGGTGGCGGCGTTGCCCGGCTCCGGCCGCAGCACAGCCAGCGCCCTTTTCATGCCGCGAACAGAGCCCGTACCGCCGGTGGCGCACGGTCGAGCAGATCGCGCGCCACGCGCTCGGCCAGTCCCTCCGCATCGATCGGCCCATGCGCCTCGCCGGCCACGAACAGGCCGCCATCCTCGGCCAGCAGTTCCGCGCGCAGCGTCACCACATTCCCGGCAATCGTAGCAAGCGCGGCGACCGGCGAATGGCAATCCGCCTGCAACGCCGCGAGCAAGGCGCGCTCGATGAGCACGCAGGTCCGCGTCGGCAGATGGTCGATCGCGCCGATCACGTCCCGCGCCCGCGCATCGTCGGCGCGCGTCTCGATCCCCACCGCGCCCTGCGCCGGGGCCGGCAGCATGGCGTCGATCGGGATCGCCACGCCGATATCGTGCCGCCCGAGCCGGTCCAGCCCGGCGGCGGCGAGCAATGTGGCATCCACCTCGCCCGCCGCCAGCTTGGTCAGCCGCGTGTCGACATTACCGCGAAACAGCACGATCTCCAGATCGGGCCGCGCGCGCAGCAATTGCGCGCTGCGCCGGGGCGAACTGGTGCCGACCACGCCGTTCGGGCGAATCGCGGCGATGTTCTCCGCGCCGATCAGCCGATCGCGCACGTCGGCGCGCGGCAGCATCGCCCGTATCGCGATTTCGGCCGGGCGTAGCGTCTCGACATCCTTCATCGAATGCACCGCGCAATCGATCTCGCCGTCCAGCAGCGCGCGATCGAGTTCCTTGGTCCACAACGCCTTGCCGCCGATCTCGGCCAGTGCGCGATCCTGCACCCGGTCCCCGGTGGTGCGGATCGGCACGATCTCGACCGCGCCGTCGCTCCAGCCATGCGCGGCATATAAGGCATCGCGCACCATCCCCGCCTGGGTGAGCGCGAGCGGCGATCCGCGGGTGCCGATACGAAAGGGCTGGGTCATTGCAAACCGGCTAGAAGAAGCACGGCCCTTCGACAAGCTCGGGCCGAGCGGTTAAGGACGGGCCATGCTGATCCTCGGCCTTGAATCGAGTTGCGACGAAACCGCAGCGGCGCTCGTCACCGGCGACCGCCGCATCTTGGCGCACCGGCTTGCCGGGCAGGAGGCGGAGCATCGCCCGTTCGGCGGCGTCGTGCCGGAAATCGCCGCGCGGGCGCATGTCGAGGCGTTGATGCCATTGATCGAGGGCGCATTGTCCGATGCCGGGGTGACGTTGCGGGAGGTCGATGCGATCGCCGCGACGGCGGGGCCTGGGCTGATCGGCGGGGTGATGGTCGGTCTCGTCACCGGCAAGGCGCTGGCGCATGCGGCGGGCAAGCCGTTGATCGCGGTCAATCATCTCGAAGGCCATGCGCTGTCGCCGCGCCTGACCGATCCCGATCTGGATTTTCCCTATCTGTTGCTGCTCGTCTCGGGCGGACACTGCCAGTTGCTGCTGGTCGAGGGGGTGGCGCGCTATCGTCGGCTCGCCACGACGATCGACGATGCGGCGGGCGAGGCGTTCGACAAGACTGCCAAGCTGCTTGGCCTCGGCTTTCCGGGCGGCCCGGCAGTGGAGCGCGCGGCGGCGTTGGGAGATGCTTATGCCGTGCCGCTGCCGCGCCCGCTAAAGGGTTCGCCGGAGCCGCATTTCTCCTTCGCCGGCCTGAAGAGCGCCGTTTCCCGCGCTGCCGATTCGAAACTGTATAGCGCGGAGGATATCGCCGCCTCGTTCCAGCAGGCGGTGGTCGATTGTTTGATCGATCGCACGAAGCGTGGCCTCGATCGCGCGGACGGCGCGACGGCACTGGTCGTGGCGGGCGGTGTCGCCGCAAATCAGGCCATGCGCACTGCGCTGCAGGGGCTGGCGACGGACAACGGTCTGCGCTTCGTCGCGCCGCCCTTGTGGCTGTGCACCGACAATGCCGCGATGATCGCCTGGGCCGGCGCGGAACGCTTCGCCGCCGGCCTCACCGATCCGCTCGACGTCGCCGCCCGCCCGCGCTGGCCGCTCGATCCGGCAGCCGAAGCGGTGCGCGGCGCGGGGGTGAAGGCGTGAAGATCGGTGTCATCGGCGGCGGGGCTTGGGGCACCGCCTTAGCGCAGGTCGCGGCGCGGGGCGGGCGCGATGTGCTATTGTGGGCGCGTGAGGATGAGGTGGTCGCCTCGATCAACACCGCGCACGTCAACACTTTGTTCCTGTCCGCCGTGCCGCTGCCCGAAACGATCCGCGCGACCGGCGATCTCGGCGAGTTGGTCGATTGCGACGCGTTGCTCGTCGTCGCGCCGGCGCAGCATGTCCGCTCCGTCCTTGGCGCGATCGATATCGGCGCGACGCCTCTGGTGCTGTGCGCCAAGGGGATCGAGGCGGGCACGCGCCTGCTCGTCGGCGAGGTGGCCCGCGCGGTGCAGCCGTATGCGCCGATCGCGGTGCTGTCTGGCCCGACCTTCGCGCATGAAGTCGCGGCGGGTCAGCCGACCGCCGTAACGCTGGCGTGCGAAGACGAGGTACTTGGGCAGCGACTGGCCGAACGGCTCGCCGGCCCGGCCTTCCGCACCTATGCCTCCGCCGATGTCGTTGGTGCGGAGATCGGCGGGGCGGTGAAGAACGTGCTCGCGATCGCCTGTGGCGTGGTCGAGGGCGCGGGGCTCGGGCAGAATGCCCGCGCCGCGCTGATCGCGCGCGGGTTCGCCGAGATGACCCGCTTTGGTCTCGCGCGCGGCGCGCGGGCGGAGACGTTGGCCGGGCTGTCGGGGCTCGGCGATCTCGTGCTCACCTGCTCCTCGACCAGCTCGCGCAACTTCTCGCTCGGCGTCGGGCTCGGTCAGGGCCGGGCGGCGGCAGACCTGATGGCCGATCGCCGTACCGTCGCCGAGGGTGCCTTCACCGCGCCTGTCCTGCGCGAGGCGGCGCGCGAGGCCGGGGTCGACATGCCGGTCAGCGAAGCGGTCTGCGCCCTGCTCGAAGGCGCGAACGTCCGCGACGTGGTCGGTGCGTTGCTCGCCCGCCCGCTGACGCGCGAGGCGGAGTGAAGCGCTGGGCGGCGTTGCTGCGCGGAGTCAATCTCGGCGGGCGGAAGCTGTTGATGGCCGATCTGAGGGCGTTGACCGAGGGGCTGGGCTTCACCCGGGTGGAGACTTTGCTCGCCTCCGGCAACGTGGTGTTCGACGCCATGCAGCCGGGGCCGGAGATCGAGACTATGCTGGAGGCGGCGCTCGCGGCGCACGGCTTAAAGACCGACGTCATCGTGCGCGATTCGGCCGATCTCCGCGCGGTGATCGCCGCCAATCCGCACACTGCGGCGGTGCTCGATCATCCCAGCCATGTGCTGGTCACGTTCCACCGCGATCCGTTTCCGGCCGATCGCCTCGCCCGGCTGGCCGAGCTGTATGACGGTGCCGAACGCCTCCACGCATCCGGCCGCGAACTCTATACCGATTATCTCGGTCAGCAGCAGATGCGCGAAACGAAGCTGTTGCAGGGCATGAACAAGGCGAAATTCCCCAAGATCGCCACCGCGCGCAACTGGAATACCGTGATCAAGCTGGCGGATATGCTGACTTAAATCGGGAAACGATCCCGTCCTGTCCCCATCAGAAATCGACCGCGATGCCCTTCAATTCCCAATCGCCATAGCGCGTGGGGTCACGTCCCAGCGGGTCTTCGGTCGCGGATTGCGGTTTCGCGTCGGGGGCGGGCACGGGCGGGCTTTTCGACAGATAGGCTGGCGGTTTAACATGTGGCGGGCGCTCGGCCATGGTCTGCTCCTCGGGTTCCTTTGCGAACATCGGCGCTGTGGCGGCTGGCCGCAAGGCGTTGCGCGGCTTTACATGGCGACGAAGCTGCCCAATGGCTGCGCGATGTCTTCCCAATCCCATTCCGCCGATCCGCGTTCCGATCCCCCGGGCGTCCCCGCGCGCCGCGCCGCGCTCCGCCTGCTCGATGCGGTGCTGCGCCAGGGCCTGCCGCTCGAATCCGCGCTCGACCGCGCCACGGCGGGGATTGACCGTGCCGACGATCGCGCGCTCGCCCGCGCCATCGCGGCGGAAACGTTGCGCCGCCTGCCCGATCTCGATGCGCTGATCGATTCGGCGACCGCCCGGCCACTGCCGGAGGATGCCAAGGCGCGCTTCGCCCTGCGCATCGCCTTGGTCCAGACGCTGGCGCTCGGCACACCGTCACATGCCGCGATCGCCACCGTGCTGCCGCTGGTCGAGGGTGGTCCGCGCAAATTGGTCCACGGCGTGTTCGGCACCCTGTCCCGGCGTGGCGATGCCCTGCCCGAAATCCCCAGCCTGCCCGATGCGACCGCGATCCGCTGGCACGCCGCCTGGGGTGACGACGGTATCGAAGGCGCGGAACACGCCATCGCCGCGCCGCCGCCGCTCGATCTGACGCTGGCCGATCCGTCGCGTACCGACGAGTGGGCGGAGCAACTCGGCGGCGAATCGCTGATGCCCGGCCATGTCCGGCTGCCCGGCGGGCACGTACCGGAAATGCCGGGGTTCGAGGAAGGCGCGTGGTGGGTGCAGGATCTCGCCGCGTCCCTCCCTGCCCGGCTCATCGGATCCGGAGTCGGCACCGCGCTCGACATCTGCGCGGCGCCCGGCGGCAAGACGATGCAGCTCGCCGCCGCCGGCTGGTCCGTCACCGCGCTCGACAATTCGCCGACCCGGCTCGAACGGCTCAGCGACAACCTTGCCCGCACGAAACAGGCGGCCGAGATCGTCACCGCCGACGCCTTGTTGTGGAAGCCCGCCCAACCCGCCGACGCGGTGTTGCTCGATGCGCCGTGCAGCGCGACCGGCATCTTCCGCCGCCATCCGGATGTGCTGTACCGCGTGCGCCCGTCGATCATCTCTGAGATGGCGGCGTTGCAGGAACGCCTGTTCGCCCGCGCCGCCGATTGGGTGAAGCCTGGCGGCACGCTCGTCTACGCCACCTGCTCGCTCGAACCGGCCGAAGGCGAGGAGCAGTTGCGCCGCTTCCTGTCGGTTCGGTCCGATTACCGGATCGATCCGGTGCGGCAGGACGAACTTCCGGCCGGACTTGCCCCCCATGCCGACGGTTACTTGCGCACCTTGCCGGGAATGCTTGGGCGTGTCGGCGGGCTGGACGGGTTTTTCATGGTGCGTTTGATCCGCACCGCCTGAACATTCCGATCGCTGCCCCATCGCTGTCTTGCGGCCCGAGTCAGCCATGCTAGAGACGTCCTCCATGCCCCCAGTTCCGAGCCAGCGCCCCGTCCGTATCGCCCCCTCGATCCTTTCCGCCGATTTCGCGCGCCTGGGCGAGGAAATCCGCGCGATCGACGCCGCCGGCGCGGACTGGATCCATGTCGATGTGATGGATGGGCATTTCGTCCCCAACATCACGATCGGGCCGATGGTGGTGAAGGCGATCCGCCCCTACACGACCAAGCCGATCGACGTGCATCTGATGATCGCGCCGGTCGATGCCTTCCTGGAGGATTTTGCGAACGCCGGCGCGGATACGATCAGCGTCCATCTCGAGGCCGGGCCGCATACGCATCGCAGCCTCCAGCACATCCGTTCGATGGGCAAGCGCGCCGGCGTGGTGCTGACCCCGCAGACCCCGGCCAAGGCGCTCGACTACCTGCTTGATTCGGTCGATCTGGTGCTGGTGATGAGCGTCAATCCCGGTTTCGGCGGGCAGAGTTTCATCGAGAGCCAGTTGAAGAAGATCGCCGCGATCCGCAAGATGATCGATGCCGGCGGGTTCGATGTGGATCTCGAGGTCGATGGCGGGATCGATCATAATACCGCGCCGCGCGCGATCGCCGCCGGGGCCGATGTGCTGGTCGCCGGCACCGCGACGTTCCGGGGCGGGCCGGACGCTTATGCCGCGAACATCGCCGGCCTGCGCGGTGGCCGGGAAATGGCAACGCAATCCGGAACGCCAGCCGGGTGAGCGATCCGGGGGACGGCATCGACGAAGGCAAGCGGCTGATGCGGATCGGCGGCGATACCGGCCTGTCGCTCGCCGAACGCCTGACCGAACGTTTCCATCGCCTGACCTGGCGCACCCCGATCCACGGCGTGAAGCTGAAGGGTCGTCATCCGCTGAAGCTGATCGCGGTGCCCGACGATCCATTCATCGGCGACGTGCGGCGCGGGCACGCTTTGCTCGCCGGGCAGATGCTGTTTCGCGGCGAGAGCCATGCGCTGGAGACCTTGTTCGATCGCAAGACCATGCCGACGCGCGGGTTCGTCGACTATCTGCAAAGCTTCGCCTGGCTGCGCGACCTGTCGACCGTGGCGACGCGCGCGCAAGGCGCGCCGATCGCCGAACAGGTGATGCGCGGCTGGCTCACTCTGCATGCCGACAAGGTGACGGAGCCCGCATGGCGCGCCGATCTGTGGGGCCGGCGTATCCTGTTCTGGACGGCGCATGCGCCGCTGATCCTGTCCTCCGCCGATCTCGTCTATCGCAGCAGCGTTCTCAACACGCTGGCACGCGGTGCGCGGCATATCGATCGCGGGGCGGAGAAGATGGCGCCGGGTGCGCCCCGCATCGCCGCGATGTGCGGCGTGTGCGCGGCCGGATTGCTGATCGCCGGCGGAGACGCACGGCGCGGCGGGATGGAGGCTGCGCTGAACCGCGCCATCGCGCAATCGGTGTTCGAAGATGGCGGCAGCGTGGCGCGCTCGCCCGCCGCGCAACTCGACATCATCATGCTGCTGACGATGCTGCGCGAAACGTACGAATCGCGCCGGCTGGGGGCGCCGGCCGCCTTGTACGATGCGCTCGCGCGGATGGTGCCGGCCTTGCTCGGCGTGTGTCTCGGCGATCGCGGCCTGTCGAGCTGGCAGGGCGGCGGCCCGGTCCTGGCCGAGATTATCGCGCAGATCGTCGATGCCACCGGCATCCGCGCGCGTCCGCTGCGGCAGGCGCGCGAATGGGGCTATCAACGCCTGGCGGCCGGATCGGCGATTGTGATCATCGATGCCGCGCCCCCCCCGGTCGCCCGGCTGGTCGAGGGCGGCTGCGCCTCGACCCTGGCGTTCGAGATGTCGGATGGGCCGCACCGGCTGGTGGTCAATTGCGGCGGTGCGCGCGCGGCGGTGTCGCAATTGCTGCCCAGCCTGGCGGACGGGCTGCGCACCACGGCGGCGCATTCGACATTGATCGTCGGCGACAGCAATTCCACTGCGATCCATGCCGATGGCACGCTCGGGCGCGGCGTGGCAGAGGTCGAGCTGACGCGTCAGGAATCGGAGAATTCCAGCCGGATCGAGGCGAGCCATGACGGCTATGCCCGGCGCTACGGGTTCCTGCATCGCCGCCAGTTGGTACTCGGCAGCGACGGGCGCGAACTGCGTGGCGAGGATATGCTGTTACCCGCCGGCAAGCGCCGCAAGAGCGCCGCCGCGACGCCGTTCGCTTTGCGCTTCCACCTCGGCAAGGGCGTGCAGGTTTCGCCCACAGCCGATGGCATGGCCGCGTTGCTGCGCATGCCTGGTGGCGCTTTGTGGCAATATCGCTGTCGCGGCGGCACGCTGGGCGTCGAGGACAGTCTGTGGATCGATCCCGATGGTCGCCCGGTCTCGACCCAGCAACTCGTCGTCACCGGCGAATCGCCTGCGGGCGGCGCAAGCGTCAGCTGGGTCTTGAAGCGCGCCAACTGAACAGGCAAAGCGCCCGCGCCTGCCACTCACCGTTGGAATTGTCCCGCCATGACGACCATCCCCATCCGCTGCGCCCTCCTGTCGGTGTCCGACAAGACCGGCATCGTCGAACTCGGCCAGGCGCTTGCCGCGAAGGGCGTGGATCTCGTCTCGACCGGCGGTACGGCCAAGGCATTGCGCGATGCGGGTCTCTCGGTGCGCGACATCAGCGATCTCACCGGCTTCCCGGAGATGATGGACGGGCGCGTCAAGACGTTGCACCCGATCGTGCATGGCGGCCTGCTCGCGGTGCGCGACAATGCCGAACATGTCGCGGCGATGGACGAACACGGGATCGGCGCGATCGATCTGGTCGTCGTCAATCTCTACCCCTTCGCCGCGACCGTGGCGAAGGGCGCGGATCGGCCCGAGATCATCGAGAATATCGATATCGGCGGCCCGTCGATGATCCGCTCTGCCGCGAAGAACCACGAATTCGTCGCGATCGTCACCGATCCGGCGGATTATGCGCTGCTGTCGGAAGGCAGCACCACGCTGGACGAGCGCCGCAAGCTGGCGGCCAAGGCCTATGCCGCGACCGCCGCCTATGACGGGATGATCGCGCAATGGTTCGCCTTCGCCGATCAGGGCGAGGCATTCCCGGATATCCTGCCCTTGACGCTCAAGCACGGCCAGTCGCTGCGTTACGGCGAGAACCCGCACCAGTCCGCCGCCTTCTATACCGCCACCGGCCCCGCCGCGCGGGGCATCGGCCAGGCGCGACAGGTGCAGGGCAAGGAACTGAGCTACAACAATTTCAACGATGCCGATGCCGCGCTCGATCTGGTCAGCGAATTCGCGTCCGCCGACCCCAGCGTCGTGATCGTCAAGCACGCAAACCCCTGCGGCGTCGCTACCGCCGCGACGCTGTCCGAAGCGTATGAGGCGGCGTTCGCCTGCGACACGGTGTCGGCGTTCGGCGGTATCATCGCGCTCAATCGCCCGCTCGATGCGGCGACGGCGCGCGCAATCACGGGTATATTCACCGAAGTCGTCATCGCGCCGGATGCCGACGAGGAAGCGCTGGCGATCTTCGCGGCGAAGAAGAATCTGCGCCTGCTGCTCACCGGCGATCTGCCGAACGCGGCGCGGCCGGGCCTGCTCGCCAAGTCGATCACCGGCGGCTGGCTGCTCCAGACGCGCGACAATGGCACGCCTGGCGAGCTGAAGGTGGTGACGAAGCGCGCGCCCACCGAACAGGAACTGGCCGATTGCCGCTTCGCCTGGACGGTGGCTAAGCACGTCAAGTCGAACGCGATCGTCTACGCCAAGCAGGGCAGCACCGCCGGCATCGGCGCGGGCCAGATGAACCGCCTCGAATCCGCCCGCATCGCCGCCTGGAAGGCGAAGGACGCCGCCGACAAGGCCGGCTGGGCGGACGCGCGCACGATCGGATCGGCGGTCGCCTCCGACGCCTTCTTCCCCTTCGCCGACGGCCTGCTTGCCGCCGTCGAGGCGGGCGCGACGGCGGTGATCCAGCCGGGCGGCTCGATCCGCGACGAAGAAGTGATCGCAGCGGCGGACGCGGCCGGCCTAGCGATGGTCTTCACGGGAATGCGCCACTTCCGCCACTGATCTGTGGCGCAGCCTCTCAAGAAGGCTTAGCTGTTCAAGCCGGAACCGCGGCGCCCTCCTTGGGCATCGACTTGAACAAGGCCCGATCCGCCGGCGTCAGCGCCCAGCGGAACAGCACGAACAAATACGTCGCCGCGATCGCCGGGATGCCGATCACCACCTCGGCCCATTCGAAGCGCTTTGGCAGCCACGTGAACGCTCCGCCCACTATAATCGCCGCCAGTGCCCCCCACAGCATCGGCCAGCGCCACCCGGCGACGCGTGCCTTCAGCAGGTGCGACAGGAAGCTCGATTTGATGATCGACGTCAGCCCGACCGAGGCGAACAAGGCGACCGCCGGCCCCGCCGCCTGGAAATTGACTGGCCAGCCGACGCCTCGCATCGCGAAGATCAGGCCGAAGCTCAAGGCGATCTGGAAACACAGCATCCCCGCCGAAATCAGCAGGTTCCGGAACCGCGCGATATAGACGAGCGCACTTTCCGACACCGCGCCGGTCGAGGCCGCCGCCTCGGCGGTGAGCAGGAACCCCAAAGCCGCCGTGCCCGCCACGAATTGCGGCCCGACGATGCCCATCACCGCCTCGCCGGGAATCGATCCCATCAGCGCGAGGCCCACCTGCGCCGCCATGATCCAGAAGCCCACCTGCCGCACCTGCGCCGCAACGGCTTCCTTGTCGTCGCGCGCCAGCGCCGTGGTGACGACCGGGCCCAGGATCGGATCGAAGCTGGTCTTCAGCTTGCCCGGGATCGATGCGACCTGCTGCGCCATATAATAGATGCCGACGATCTTGGGTTCGAACATCACGCCCAGAATGAAGCGATCGACATTCCGCGTGCCCCATTCGATCGCATCCGCGCCCGCCAGCGGCACGTTGCGCCGCGCGAGCCCGATCAGGATGCTGGGGCGCGGTCGCCAGCCATAAGGCAGGCCGTAACTGCGCATGAACGGGATCAGCGACGCGACCAGCGCGGCCACCATCGATGCGATATACGACAACACCAGCCCGTCGCGCAGCGAGTAATAGGAGAAGGCCCAGGCGGCGATGCTGATCGTCCACGGCTCGATCACCGCGCGCGCCGTCACCGTCGCCTTCACGTTGCGGCGATAGGCGAGCGCGGCCAGGCTGATATCCGACCAGGCCGTGGCGAAGACGATCAGCGCCAGCCAGCGGTCCATGCCGTGGATCGTGCTGTTCGGGTACATCACCTCCGGCACCATCACGAGCACGGCGCTGGCGATCAGCGAGGCGATCAGCGCCACCGCCATCGCATCCCACACCACGCACACTGCCGGCCGGTCGCCCTCCGACAATGCCTGTGCAAGCCCGCGTTTCAGCCCGAGCGTGGCGATGAGTGCCGCCAGTTCGACCACCACCACGGCAAGCGCGAACCGCCCGACCTGATCCGGGCCATAGATGCGCCCAGCGATGAACAGGAACGGCAGACGCGCTACGAGGCGCATCAGGAAGCCGATGATGTTCGTCCGGCCCCCCTTGGCGAGCGCGTTCAGTTCATCGGTGCCGGAGGCGGCGGCAGGATCAGGCAAGCGGGAATATCCCCACGCTTGTCAAACACACATCCGTTCGCCCTGAGCCTGTCGAAGGGCAAGCGCTGCGCACGCCCTTCGACAGGCTCAGGGCGAACGGGTATGGAAGCATAGCGTAGATCAATGCGCCGCGCCCCAGCTGGCACCGGTGCCGATCTCGATCCCGAGCGGCACATCGAGCTTCACCAGAGGCTCGGCCGCCGTCGCCATCACTCGCTCGATCACCGGCTTGGCCGCCGCGACATCCCCCTCGGGCAGTTCGAACACCAGTTCGTCGTGCACCTGGAGCAGCATGCGCACATTGGGCAGCCCCGCCTCCAGCAACGCCGGCCCCATCCGCACCATCGCGCGCTTGATGATGTCGGCGCTGGTCCCCTGGATCGGCGCGTTGATCGCCGCGCGTTCGGCGCCCTGGCGTTCGTGCTGCACTTTGGACGAGATGCGCGGGAAATGCGTCTTCCGCCCGAACAACGTGACGGTATAGCCCTTATCGCGGACGAATTCGGTGGTCGCGGCGATATAGTTGCGGATGCCGGGGAAGCGTTCGAAATAGCGATCGATCATCGCCTGCGCCTCGTCCGCCGTCACGTCGAGCCGCCCCGCCAGCCCCCAGCGGCTGATACCGTAGAGGATCGCGAAGTTGATCGTCTTGGCCCGCCCGCGCGTGTCGCGGTTGACCTCGCCGAACAGTTCCTGCGCGGTGAGCGAGTGGATGTCGTCGCCATTGGCGAACGCCTGTTTCAGCGCCGGCACGTCGGCCATGTGCGCGGCGAGCCGCAGTTCGATCTGCGAATAATCGGCGGCGAGCAGCACATTGCCCGGCTCCGCGACGAACGCGTCGCGAATCTGCCGGCCGACCTCGGTGCGGATCGGGATGTTCTGCAGATTGGGGTCGGTCGAGGACAATCGCCCGGTCTGCGCGCCGGTCAGCGAGTAGGAGGTATGCACGCGCCCCGTCGCCGGATTGATCTGCGCCTGCAACGCATCGGTATAGGTGGATTTCAGCTTCGACAATTGCCGCCAGTCGAGCACTTTCCGTGCGATATCCTTGCCCGGTGAATCCTTGTCCGCCGCAATCCGCTCCAGTTCGTTGACGTCGGTCGAATAGACGCCCGATTTGCCCTTGCGCCCGCCCTTGATGCCCATCCGCTCGAACAGCACGTCGCCGAGTTGCTTGGGGCTGCCGATGGTGAACGCGCCACCCGCCAGCGCATGAATCTCGACCTCCAGCGCGCCCATCTGATGCGCGAACTCGGTCGAAAGGGCCGACAGCTTGGCGGCATCGACCTTGATGCCGTGCCGTTCCATCTGCGCGATCACCGGGATCAGCGGGCGATCGACCATCTCGTACACCCGCGTCGCGGCTTCCGCCGGCAGTCGCGGCTTGAAGCGCCGCCACAACCGCAGCGTCACGTCGGCATCCTCGGCGGCGTAGCGGGTCGCGGCCTTCAGATCGATCTCGGCGAAGCTGCGCTGCGTCTTGCCGGTGCCGACCACATCCTTGAACGCGATACAGCTGTGCGACAAATGCGTCGCGGCGAGTTCGTCCATGCCGTGGCCGTGCAGCCCCGCATCGAGATCGAAGCTCATCACGATCGTGTCGTCGTGCGGGAACACGTCCAGCCCGCATCTGCCCAGCACGATCATGTCGTATTTCAGGTTATGACCGATCTTCAGGACGCTCGGATCCTCGAACAGCTCCTTCAGCTTCGCCAGCGCCACCGCCCGGTCGAGCTGCACCGGCACCTCCGCGAACATGTCCGTCCCCCCATGCGCGAGAGGTACGTAGCAGGCGAGGTTGGGATGCAGCGCCATGCTCACCCCGACCAGTTCGGCGCGCGTCGCGTCCACACCGGTCGTCTCGGTATCGATCGCGATCCAGCCCTGATGCCGCGCGACCGCGATCCAGCGATCCAGCGCGGCCTCGTCCACCACCGTCTCGTACCCGTCGTGATCGCAGGGCGGATCTTCCTCCTGCGGCACGGCGATCAGGCCGGGGTCAGAATGCGGCGCCGCGACCGGCGCATCCGCCACCGCCGACAATTTGGCGAGCAGCGACTTGAAGCCATGATGATCCAGGAAAGCGCGGAGCGGCGCATCGGGAATGCCCTGCAGCACCAGATCGTCGAGCGGCTCGGGCAGCGCCACGTCGCATTTCAGCTCGACCAGCTCGCGGCTCAACCGCGCCATATCGGCATGCGCGATCAGATTGTCGCGCAGCTTGCTCGCCTTCATCGTCTCCGCCGCCGCCAGCACGGCGGTCAGGTCGCCATGTTCGAGGATCAGCTTCGCCGCGGTCTTCGGCCCGACGCCCGGCACCCCCGGCACGTTGTCGACACTGTCGCCCATCAGCGCCAGCACGTCGCCCAATTGCGTCGGGGCGATGCCGAAGAATTTCTCCGCGACATGCTCCGCCCCCAGCCGGCGGTTGTTCATCGTGTCGTACAGATCGAGGCCCGGCTCGATCAGTTGCATCAGATCCTTGTCGCTCGACACGATCGTCACCGACCAGCCCTGCGCCAGCGCCGCCTTGGAATAGCAGGCGATGATATCGTCCGCCTCCAGCCCCTCGGTTTCGATGCATGGCAGGCTGAACGCGCGCGTCGCATCGCGGATCATCGGGAATTGCGGGACGAGATCCTCGGGCGGCGGCGGGCGGTGCGCCTTGTACTGGTCGTACAGATCGTTGCGGAACGTCTTGCTCGATTTGTCGAGAATCACCGCCATATGCGTCGGGCCATCCGCCGCGTGCAGCTCGTCGACCAGCTTCCACAGCATCGTCGTATAGCCATAGACGGCGCCCACCGGCTCGCCATGCTTGTTGGTCAGCGGCGGCAGGCGGTGATAGGCGCGGAAGATATAGCCCGAACCGTCGACAAGATAGAGATGCGGCATGGGCGGGGGATAGCAGCGACTTGGCCCGGCCCCAAGCCCGTTACGACGCTATTCTCATTCTCCGGATTGTCATTCTTCGGCCACGACGGCGGATATCGTCAACCGTGGTTCATCACCACCGCGGCGACCACCGCCTGCATCAACGCCTGGCGCTCGGGGATCGGGCGCGGCGTGTCGCCGATCATGACGGCGAGCGAATAGCTGCGGCCGTCCGGCGCGATCAGCACGCCGACATCGTTATAGCCCGCCGTGCGCCCGGCCAGATCCTGTCCGGTGCCGGTCTTGTGTCCGAAGCTCCAGCCCGGCGGCACCGCGCCGTGCATGCGCTGCTTGCCGGTCCTCGACGATTCCATCGTGCCGATCAGATAGTCGGTCGAACTCGCCGACAGCAATTTTCCCTGCTTCAGTCGCGCCAGTGCTTCCGCGATGGCCAGCGGTGCAGCGCCGTCGGGCGGATTGGCGACGTAGCGATCGAACGCCGCGATCCGGTCCGATTTCGGCAACCGGTCGCGCGCGCGGTTGAAGGCGTTGCCGAAGGCGTATTCCGGCTTCCAGTCGAGCCCGGCGGTGGCGCTCTGCAACAGCCGTTCGCCCGGGCCGAAGCGGATATCGCCCAGATTCTTGCGCGCGATGAATGCCCGCACCGCCGCCGGCCCGCCGACATATTGCAGCAACCGGTCGTTGCAGGTGTTGTCGCTCATCGTCAGCGCGCGCTGCAGCAATTCGCCGACCGTCGTCTGATACCCGTCGCCCTTTACGAGCGCGGCGACCGGCTGATGGAACAAAGTCAGATCCTCGCGCCGGATCGTCACCGGATCGTCGAGCTTCAGCCGCCCGGAATCGCGGAAATCGAGCACGGTCATCGCGACCCACAATTTGCTCACGCTCTGCTGCGGCATACGGGTTTCGCCGTTGCTCTGCACCGTCCAGCCCTGGTCGATGCTGTGCACCGCGATGCCGACCTTGCCCTGGAAATTGGCACCCAGCGTCGCGACGTTGGCGACCAGCCCCTGCGGCGCGGCGACGGCTTTCGGCGGGCGCGGCGGAACGGGCAGGATCAGTTGATAAGTGGGGGCGGGCAGCGAAGCGGCAAGCTGCTTCTCGTTGCCGTACGCACAGGATCCCAGCATCGCGGCGAGCACCAGCGCAGCCACCGATCGGCGCATACTGCTGTTGCTGGCTGTGAAGATGCTCAAATTCATGCCTCGTGTCCCCGCAAGGGCGAGCCTAAACGAGGAAAGTTTCCGACAAATAGCTTAATCACACGTCTGCGATGAACCGCGCCTGACCTGCGGTGGGACGAGTCGTGGTTAACCGCTTGATGCGGTTCGGGGATTCTCGAACGCGATAGTGGCGGGTGCTGCTCGCTTCCAGATAGGAACGGGAAGCGTGTTTGGGGCAAACCGCAACCTGAGCCTCTAAGGCACCAAAACCGTATCCGCCGCCTTCGCCAGCGTCTTGGGATAATCCAGCGTATAATGCAGCCCGCGGCTTTCGTGCCGGTGCAGCGCGCTGCGCACGATCAGCTCGGCGGTCTGCAACAGGTTGCGCAGTTCGATCAGATCGGGCGTGACGCGGAAATGGCCGTAATAATCGTTCACCTCCTCGGTCAGCAGGCGGATGCGGTGCTGCGCGCGTTCCAGCCGCTTGGTCGTGCGGACGATGCCGACATAATTCCACATGAAGCGGCGGATTTCGGTCCAGTTCTGCTTGATCACGACCTCCTCGTCCGAATCCTCGACGCGGCTTTCGTCCCACGCACGGATCGCCGGCGGCACGGGCAATTGGTCCCAGCACGATATGATGTGTTTGGCCGCACTCTCCCCGAACACGAAGCATTCGAGCAGCGAATTGGACGCCAGGCGGTTGGCACCGTGCAGCCCGCTCTCGCTGCATTCCCCCGCCGCATACAGGCCGGGCAGGTCGGTCTTGCCGTCCAGGTCGATCACGATCCCGCCACAGGTGTAATGCTGTGCCGGCACGACCGGGATCGGCTCCTTCGTCATGTCGATGCCCAGCCCGAGCAGCTTTTCGTAGATCGTCGGGAAATGGTGCGTGATGAACTCCGCGCCCATATGGCTGATGTCGAGATGCACGTAATCGAGCCCGAGCCGCTTGATCTCGTGATCGATCGCGCGCGCCACCACGTCGCGTGGCGCGAGTTCGGCGCGCTCGTCGAAATCGGGCATGAAGCGATAGCCGGTCTCGGGGATCAGCAGCCGACCGCCTTCGCCACGCACCGCTTCGGTGATCAGGAAATTCTTGACCTCCAGATTGTACAGGCAGGTTGGGTGGAACTGCATCATCTCCATGTTCGACACGCGGCATCCCGCGCGCCACGCCATGGCGATGCCGTCCCCGGTCGCGCCGCGCGGCGCGGTCGAGAACAGGTACGTGCGCCCCGCCCCGCCGGTGGCGAGGATCGTCGCGCGCGCGGTGTACAGTTCGACGCGGCCGGTCGCGCGGTTGACGGCATAGACGCCCCACACGTTGCCCGCGCCGGAATAGCGCTCCTCATGACGGCTGGTCGCCAGGTCGATCGCCACCCGGTCCGGCACCAAGGTGATGTTGGGATGCGCGGTCGCGGCATTCTGCAACGCCTCCTGCACCGCCCAGCCGGTCGCGTCGTCGACATGCACGATGCGACGGTGCGAATGCCCGCCCTCGCGCGTCAGGTGCCGCGTGTCGCCCTCCATGTTGAACGGCACGCCCAGTTGCGCGAGCCGCTCGATCGCCGCCGGCGCGCTTTCCACGACGAATTCCACCGTGGCGCGGTCGTTCAGCCCGGCCCCGGCGATCATCGTATCCTCGATATGGCTCTCGAACGTGTCGCCGGGCTCCAGCACGGCGGCGATTCCGCCCTGCGCCCAGGCGGTCGACCCCTCGTTCAGTTGCCCCTTCGCCAGCACCGTCACCCTGAACCGATCCGCCAGGTTCAGCGCGGCGGTAAGGCCGGCGGCGCCGGAACCGATGATCAGCACGTCGCTCTGATGCCCGCTGGTCGCCAAGTGCAATCTCCCGAATTCGGCCGGTGTTAAAGGCGTTTGCGCCGGCCGTGACAAGCGCGGAGGCGCATTCGCGGCGCGGCAAAGCTATCTTACAATCGGATGCGACGAACCGAGGAACGCCGCGCACCTTTGCTGCATTTGCCTTGTGTGACCAAGAATTCGAAAACGGCCCGCGCCCGGGAACGGGCTGCGCGCCTTCATCAAGAAGCCCTGAATTGCCTGACGATCGCCGTGAAGGAAGACGAAACGCATCATAGTGCCGACCTGATCGACGAAGCGCTGAAACTGGCAAAACGCGCCCGCGAACTGAACGAGGTGGAATAGGCCCGCCTGCTTGACACCGCGACCCATCCCCGTTCGTGCGGGAGCGCGATCCCTCAGGCCGCGTTGGCGGCCCGCGTTAGATTCAGGAACACGTCCTCCAGATCAGCCTCGCGCGTCGAAACGTCGACGATGCCATACCCCTCGGCCTGCACCGCGCCCAGCACCTCGCCGGCATTCACCTTGTCCTTGGAGTAGGTGATGGCCAGCGTGCGATTGCCCTTCAGCTCGATCTTCTGGAAGAACGCGTTCTGCGGCGTAACGGCGACGTCGCGGTCCACCGTCACCTCGACCAGTTTCTCGGCCGCCATGCCGACCAGTTCGCGCGTCGGCTTGTTGGCGATCAATTTGCCTTGGTTGATGATCGCGATTCGGTCGCAGAGTTCCTCCGCTTCCTCCAGATAATGCGTCGTCAGCACGACGGTGACGCCCTGCTGGTTGAGCTGGCGGACATAGGCCCATAGCTGCTGGCGCAATTCGATATCGACGCCGGCGGTCGGCTCGTCCAGCACCAGCACCGGTGGCGAATGCACCATCGCCTTGGCGACCATCAGCCGCCGCTTCATGCCGCCCGAAAGCGTGCGGGCATAGGCGTTGGCCTTGTCCTCCAGATGCACCGCACGCAGCAATTCCATCGACCGACGCTGTTTCTTCGGCACGCCGTACAGCCCGGCCTGGATCTCCAGCACCTCGAACGGCGAGAAGAACGGGTCGAACACGATCTCCTGATTGACGATGCCGATCGACGCCTTGGCGTTGCGCGGATGCGCGTCGATATCGAAGCCCCAGATGCTCGCCGTGCCGCTGGTCTTGTTGACGAGGCCGGCCAGCGTGTTGATCAGCGTCGATTTGCCCGCGCCGTTCGGCCCGAGCAACCCGAAGATCTGGCCACGCGGCACATCGAACGAAACATCGTCCAGCGCGCGCTTGCCGCCCGCATAGGTCTTGCAGAGATTGGCGATGGAAATGGCGGCTTCGGTCATGGGAGCGCGATAGGCCCGGCAACAGGCACCGCCAACCCCCTTCTCCCAACCCCGCCGTCATGCTGAACTCGTCTCAGCATCCATCACGCCTCTTTGGCGATCGTCCGCGTCGCACGGTGGACCCTGAAACAAGTTCAGGGTGACGGCGTCCGAGGGCGATTGTCGTCCCGCCCCCCACTTGCTATCCCGCCCCCATGATCGCCCCAGAAACCCTCCGCGTCTCCCACAAGCGCAACGCCTGCGATGGCGCGACCGACATCCCCGGCGGTGCCGCACTCGGCCACCCGCGCGTGTTCCTGGAGATCGACGAAACCGGCTATGTCGATTGCGGCTATTGCGACCGGCGCTTCATCCTGATCGGCGGGCCGGCCGACGGCGCGGACCAATCCGCGCTGCACGATCATGGGGATGGCGCAGGCCGATAAGCCCCTTATATTGCCGGACATGACCAGCCCGACAGACCCCCGCGCGTTCCTCTATCATGATGGCCAGCTCGATCCCGGTGAGGCACAGACGCTCACCGCGCAGGTCCTGAGCAAGGCGGACGACGGCGAACTCTACCTGCAATATCGCAAGTCCGAGGCGTTCGGCTTCGACGATGGGCGGCTGAAGACGGCGAGCTACGATACGCAATCGGGCTTCGGCCTGCGCGCGGTATCGGGCGAGACGACCGCGTTCGCCCATGCCAACGAACTCTCCGCCGCCGCGATCCTGCGCGCCGGGGAGACGATGGCGCTGATCGATCCGTCGAAGGGCGCGAAGGCCGGCCCGCCGCAGGGCACCAACCGCCATCTCTACACCGACGCCGATCCGCTCGATCTCGTGCCCTTTGCCGACAAAGTGAACCTGTGTCAGACGATCGACGCCGCCGCCCGCGCCCGCGATCCGCGCGTCGCTCAGGTCTCGGTCTCGCTATTGGGGTCGTGGAGCGTGGTCGAGATCGTCCGCCCCGACGGCTTCGTCGCCACAGACATCCGCCCGCTCGTGCGCCTCAACGTATCGATTGTGGTCGAACAGAATGGCCGGCGCGAGACCGGCAATTTCGGCATCGGCGGCCGCTATCTCTATCACGATCTGATGCAGCCCGAGACGTGGAACCGCGCGATCGACGAGGCGCTGGCCCAGGCGGTGGTCAATCTCGATTCGGTCGCCGCACCGGCCGGCGAGATGACCGTGCTGCTCGGGCCGGGCTGGCCGGGCATCCTGTTGCACGAGGCGATCGGCCACGGGCTGGAAGGCGATTTCAACCGCAAGGGCACCTCGGCCTTCTCCGGCCGGATCGGCGAGCGCGTTGCCGCCGAGGGCGTCACCGTGATCGATGACGGATCGATCGCCGACCGCCGCGGTTCGCTCAGCATCGATGACGAAGGCACGCCGACACAGGAGAATATCCTGATCGAGGACGGCATCCTGAAGGGCTATATCCACGATCGCCTCAACGCCCGCCTGATGGGCGTCGCGCCGACCGGCAATGGTCGCCGCGAATCGTTCCAGCACGCGCCGATGCCGCGCATGACCAACACCTTCATGCGCGGTGGCCGCGACGATCCAGCCGAACTGCTCGCGCGGATGAAGAACGGCATCTTCGCCAAGAGCTTCGGCGGCGGGCAGGTCGATATCGTCTCGGGCAAGTTCGTGTTCAGTTGCACCGAGGCGTACAAGGTCGAGAACGGCAAATTGGGCGCCCCGATCAAGGGCGCGACGTTGATCGGCGACGGACCCAGCGCGCTGACCAAGGTGATCGGCATCGGCAACGATTTCGCGCTCGATGAAGGGGTCGGCATGTGCGGCAAGGGCGGGCAGAGCGTCCCCGCCGGGGTGGGCCAGCCGACGATCCTGATGAGCGGCCTGACGGTGGGTGGAACCGCGGTTTAAATCCCTGCGCTCGATGACGTTTTCTTCATTTGCCGCAGCCCGGCCGGCGTGGAATATCGGCGGATAACGGCCGCGCTCCGGCCGTCGCCCGGCGGGCGTTGAGGGAGGCCGATGATGCGGTGGTTCTGCACGATTGCGCTGGTCGCCGGCATTATGCTCGCGCCGGCCGCCGCGACGGCCAAGTGCGAAATCGCCAAATATGTCGATATCCCGGTGACGATGACGGGTCGCAGCCCGATCGTCACCGCGCAGATCAACGGGCGCGATGCGCGCTTCATTCTCGATAGCGGCGCATTCTTCAGCACGATCGCCAAGGCCAATGCGCTGGAATACGGCCTGTCGGTGCGCGATCTCGGCGGCGCGCGGCTGAAGGGGATCGGCGGCGATACCTCGCTCGGCGTCGCCACGGCGAAGACGCTCGGTATCGGCGGCCAATCGATCCCGCATGTCGATTTCGCCGTCGGCGGCAGCGACACCGGCCATGCCGGGCTGCTCGGCCAGAACATATTGGGCCTGGCCGATGTCGAATACGATCTTCCGCACGGCATCGTCCGGCTGATGAAGGGCAAGGACTGCAAGGGCGCCGAAATGGGCTATTGGGCCGGCGCCAAGCCGGTCTCGATCGTCCCGATCCTGGCGATGGACGCGGGCCAGCGCCACACGATCGGCACGGTCAAGATCAACGGCGTGGCGATCAAGGCGGTGTTCGATACCGGCGCGCAGATGCCTTTGCTCACGCTATCGGCCGCCAAGCGGATCGGGATCACCCCGGACAGCCCCGGCGTCACCGCCAGCGGCTTCGCTTACGGCCTGGGCACCAGCCGATCACGGTCCTGGCGCGCCCGTTTCGACTCGATCGAGATTGGCGGCGAGCGCATTCCCAAGCCGTGGATCCAGATTGCGGACCAGTCCTTCAGCGATGCCGACATGCTGATCGGGATCGATTTCTTCCTGACGCACCACATCTATGTCGATAACCAGAACCATCGGATGTTCGTCACCTATGAAGGCGGCGCGATGTTCGGAATGGCCCCGAAGAGCGCGGTCGACAGCAACGGCGCGGCGATCGACCTGACCGATCAGGCCGCCGAGCCGAGCGATGCCGCCGGATATAGCCGGCGCGGCGCGATCCTGGCGTCGAAGCGCAAGTTCGACGCGGCGATCGCCGATTTCGACAAGGCGGTCGGCCTCGCGCCCGCCGAATCGCATTACGTCTACCAGCGCGCCACCGCGCGTCTCGCCAACGGCCAGCCGTTGCTCGGCGCGCAGGATCTGGACGCGGCGATCGCGCTCGCCCCAAACGATGCCGATGCGCGGCTGGCGCGGGCGCAGCTTCGGCTCGCCGCCCGGGATCCGGCGGGCGCGCTGGTCGATCTGAATGCCGCCGATCAGGCACTCGCCCCATCCTCGGATGCGCGGATGCGCCTCGGCGGGCTGTACGATTCGGCGGGCAATTACGACGCCGCGCTCGCCAGCTACGATCGCTGGCTGAAGAGCCATCCCGAGGATAGCGGCCGTGCGGTGGCGTTCAACGGACGCTGCTGGGCGAGAGCCTTGTTGAACCGCGATCTCGACAAGGCGCTCGACGATTGCAACGCGGCGCTCCGGTTACGGCCGGGCGAGGCGGCCTATCTCGACAGTCGCGCATTGGTGCGGCTGCGGCGCGGCGAGATCGACAAGGCGCTGGTCGATTACGATGCTGCGGTGGCGAAACAGCCGCGCAACGCCTGGTCGCTCTATGCGCGGGGTATCGCAGCGCGGCGCGCGGGACGGACGGCGCAGGCCGATGCGGATCAGGCGACCGCGCTGGCGATCAACGCTCAGGTACAGGCCCGCGCCAAGCGCTACGGGCTGGAGTGAAGGCCCTCAGGCGGTGACAGAATAGGTCGTCGCCTTGTCGGTCGGCGTCGTGCGCATATCGCCGGGGGCGTAGGACAGGATCCGTTCGGCATGATCCGCCGGAGCCGCCTCCGGTCCTGACCTGACTTTGCCCGGCGGTTCGGCATTCGCCGCACCCGGCGCATCCCGGCCGCCCGGCCCATTCTGCGGCCGTGCGGGATCGATATCCCGGTTCGCCAGTTCGACTTCCGCCTGGCTCAGGCAGGCATAGCCGTTGACGATCGTCGGGAGGGGATAGCTGATGCGATCTATGGACATGCGACCTCCAGACAGAGGGAATGGCTTCGATCGTGCCATGATCGCATGATGGTCTTGCGCAAGAGTCACTAGATTACCTTTCCGTTATCGTAACGATTTTCAGGACATCGGACATGCTGCAGGGATTCTTCGCCGATCCGAACGGTGCTCGAACATGAGCCTCGTCGAACTCGGCCGCTTCGCCCGCAACGAGGCGCACATCCTGATCGGGCGGCTCGAATCCGAAGGCATTCCCGCCATCGCCTTCGACGGTGAAACCAGTATCGGCGACGGGAGTTACCTGTTCATCCCCGTGCGCGTGATGGTCGACGAGAGCGATCTTGGCACGGCGCAGGCGATCGTCACGGCTGCTGCCTGATTCTCGGGCAGCTTTTCGCAACTGCACAAATTTTTACCTGCCATTAAGCTTTGATGACGCTTTCGCGCGGGTTTTCCCCGCCGTCTCGCGTCGTTTCGGTTCTGGCACGACGATTGCTGTGTGATCCCCGGGACAACCAGAAGGGGGCGCGCATGAAGCTCGTCATTGCCATCATCAAGCCGTTCAAGCTGGACGAGGTGCGCGAGGCGCTCACCGAGATCGGCGTGGCGGGCATGACCGTCACGGAAGTGAAGGGCTTCGGCCGCCAGAAGGGCCAGACCGAAATCTATCGCGGGGCCGAATACAGCACCAACATGGTGCCCAAGATCAAGATCGAGGTGGTCTGCGCCAGCGATCTCGCCGCCCGCGTGGTCGAAACGATCCAGGCGTCGGCCAACACCGGCGCGATCGGCGACGGCAAGATCTTCGTCCTCGATGTCGGGCAGGCGGTGCGCATCCGCACCGGCGAAACCGACAATACAGCGCTGTGAAGGGGGAAATGATGCTTTCCAGAACCACATCGGCCAAAACCACATTGGCCAAAACCAAATTGGCCGCCGTTGCCGGTGCCGGCGTGGCGGCGCTCGCAGCGTTGCCGGCCTTCGCGAACACCATCGCCGCCGCGCCGGCCGCCGCCGCTGCCGCCGCCGCGGTCGTGCCGACCGATGCCATGGTCAACAAGGGCGATGTCGCCTGGATGCTGCTGTCCGCGGCATTCGTGCTGATGATGTCGGTCCCCGGCCTCGCATTGTTCTATGGCGGCCTGGTCCGCACCAAGAACATGCTGTCGATCCTGATGCAGGTGTTGACGATCGTCTGCGTTGCCGGCCTCGTCTGGTGCGCATGGGGCTATTCGATGGCCTTCACCAACGGCGGCAGCCTCAATTCCTTCGTCGGCGGTTTCTCCAAGGTCATGCTGAAGGGTGTCGATGCGAACACGTTCGCGGCGACTTTCTCGAACGGCGTCTATTTGCCGGAAACCGTGTTCGTCGTCTTCCAGATGACCTTCGCGATGATCACCCCGGCGCTGATCGTCGGGGCCTTTGCTGAACGCGTGAAGTTCACCCCGCTGATCATCTTCGTGGTGGCGTGGCTGACGCTCGTCTACTTCCCGATGGCGCACATGGTCTGGTACTGGCCGGGCCCGGATTTCACCGCCGGCCTGCCGGATGATCACGGCTATCTCTGGGGTCTCGGCGCGCTCGATTTCGCTGGCGGCACCGTGGTGCACATCAATGCGGGCATCGCCGGTCTGGTCGGCTGCCTCGTGATCGGCAAGCGCGTCGGCTATCAGACGGATCCGATGCCACCGCACTCGCTGACCATGACGATGATCGGTGCGGCCCTGCTGTGGGTCGGCTGGTTCGGCTTCAACGCCGGTTCCAACCTGGAAGCCAACAAGTTCGCCGCTCTGGCCTTCATCAACACGATGACGGCAACCGCCGCCGCCGGTGTGATGTGGGCGGTGATCGAACAGGTCATCCACAAGAAGCCGTCTTTGCTGGGTGCCGCTTCGGGTGTCGTGGCCGGTCTGGTCGCGATCACCCCGGCCGCTGGCTTCGCCAGCCCAATGACGTCGATCCTGCTGGGTGCGGTTGCCTCGATCGTCTGCTTCTTCTTCGTCACGACCGTGAAGAAGAAGTTCGGGTATGACGATACGCTCGACGTGTTCGGCATCCACTGCGTCGGCGGCATCATCGGCGCGCTCGGCACCGCGATCGTCGCCAACCCCGATTTCGGTGGTCAGGGCTTCATGGACTTCACCGTCATGCCAGCAATCGCCGGCAAGTACGACATGGCGGCGCAGTTCCTGACGCAGGCCAAGGCGGTCGGCCTCACTCTGCTGCTGTCGGGTGGTGTCTCGGCGATCCTGTTCCTGATCCTGAAGCACACGGTCGGCCTCCGGCCCTCCAAGGAAGTCGAGCAGGAAGGCCTCGACATCAACGAACACGGCGAACGCGCCTACAATTATTGACCGGATCGGGGCGCCAGCCGGAAGAGCCGGCGCCCCCACGATGTTCCTCCTGCGGACGACCTCAGGCCGGTGCGGCAACGCACCGGCCCTTTTTTTTGGGATTGGGCCGGGTAGCGAGCTTTGGTCGGATCTGGGGACCTAAGGATGAGCGGAGCCGCTCCGTCATCCTCGCGAAGGCGAGGATCCCGCTTCTTCTACTTGGTGCGGGGCAAGGCAGCGGGATCCCCGCCTTCGCGGGGATGACGGGTCCGGGCGGACGATCAGGTTTTGTCGGCTTCCGCCTCACCAGCCTCAACCGCCACCTTCTCCTTATTCCGCTTCTGCCAATAGCGCGCCGCCAGCGTCGCACCCAAAATGAACCCGCCGGGCGCAAGGATGATCACGGCCGCAAGTCCGGCCTTTTTCAGGGTGTCGTTCGTTTCCACGCCCCCGCCTTACACGGCTGAAGCTGAACGGAAAGCGATCAGCCCAGATGGGCGGCCACGAAATCCGCGCAACGCTCGCCGATCATGATCGAGGGCGCGTTGGTGTTGCCCGACACCAGCTTGGGCATGATTGACGCATCGGCGACATACAGCCCCTCCACCCCGCGCACGCGCAGGCGCGGATCGCATACCGCCGCATCGTCCGATCCCATCCGCGCCGTGCCGACCGGGTGATAGATCGTGTCCGCCCGCGCGCGGATCAGCGCCTCCAGCGCGGCATCGTCGTCCAGATCGACCGGATAGCGATCACGCGGCGCATGCCCGCTCAGCGGCGGGGTCTCGACGATGCGGTACATCGCGCGCACGCCCTTCTTCATCAGGTCCATGTCGCGCGCGTCGGTCAGGAAGGCGGGGTCGATCAGCGGCGCGGCGCGCGCGTCGGCTGATGCCAGCCGCACCGTGCCGTGGCTTTCCGGGCGCAGCACGCAGACATGCACGCTGAAGCCATGCGCCTTCACCTTGGTCCGCCCATGATCCTCCAGCACCACTGGCACGAAATGCAGCTGAATGTCTGGCGCGGGCGCATCCGGGTTCATCGTCAGGAACCCGCCCGCCTCGGCGAAAGGCGTCGTCATCGTGCCGGTGCGCCGCCGGAACCATTCGATCACCGCGCCCGCCATGTGCAGCGTACCCCTGAACGACTGGCCGAGGAAGAACCGTCCGTCGGTTTCGAACGCGCCGACATAATCGACATGGTCCTGCAAATTGGCGCCCACCGCCAGCCGGTCGATCCGCACGTCGATGCCATGCTCGCGCAGGTGCGCGCCCGGTCCGATCCCCGACAGCATCAGCAATTGCGGCGTGCCGAACACGCCCCCCGACAGCACCACCGCGCGCTTCGCCCGGACGATCCGCGTCTCGCCCCCTTGGGAATAAGCGACGCCACAGGCGCGGCCGTCCTCGAACAGCACCCGCTCCGCGATCACATCGGTTCTGATGTCGAGACTGGCGCGGGCCGTGCCGAGATATGCCCGTCCCGCGCTCCAGCGTTCGCCACCATGCTGCGTGACCTGAAACAGCCCGACGCCGTCCTGCCGCGCGCCGTTGAAATCATCGTTGGAGGGAATCTGCAAATTGCGTGCGGATTCGACGAACTCCATCGATCCGGCATGCGGCGAACGCTGGTCGCTGACGTGCAACGGCCCCGCACCGCCGTGAAAGGCGTCCGCACCCTTTCCATTGCACTCGGCGTGCTTGAACCATGGCAGCACGTCGTCATATGACCAGCCGGGGCAGCCCATCGCGGCCCAATTGTCGTAATCCCATTTATTGCCGCGCAGATAGAGCATTGCATTGATCGCGCTCGATCCGCCCAGCCCGCGCCCGCGCGGCTGGTATCCGCGCCGGCCGTTCAGCGCGGCCTGCGGCTCGGTTTCGAACCGCCAGTTGGTCTTGTCCGTCTGCATCGCGATGAAACCGGGGATGCGGGTGCGATACCCCGTATTGGCCCCGCCCGCTTCGAGCAGGACGACCGAATAGCGCCCGTTCTCGCTCAGCCGGCCAGCGGCAGCGCTCCCGCCCGATCCACCACCAACGACGACGATATCGGCTTCTTTCAACATCCGTCTCCTGTTCGGGCGCGCTGTCTGGCGGCCCATCTCTGTTTGATGATTTCCGACGTGTCACGGCTGCCGTCATGGCTCCAGCCCGGCGGTTTGATCATGTAATTCAGTCTGGCACGCCAATCGGGCGCGGCCCACACGTCCTTCGCGATCCCGATCCATTCATGGAACGCCGCCCATAACAGGTTGAAGCTGCCCAGATTGTGCACGATCCCGTAGCGCGGCACATCGTCGGCGCGTTCGGGCGTGAAGGTGCCGAACATCCTGTCCCACACGATGAACACGCCGGCATAATTGGTGTCGAGATAGCGCGCATTGGTCGCGTGGTGCACGCGGTGGTGTGACGGCGTGTTCATCACCGCCTCGAACCAGCGCGGGCATTTTCCGATCGTCTCGGTATGGATCCAGAATTGATAGACCAGGTTGATGCCGGCCACGAACACCAGCATCGGTGGCGGAAACCCGATCAGCGCCAGCGGCAGGCGGAACAGAAAACCCAGCGAAATGAACCCGGTCCAAGTCTGCCGCAACGCCGTCGAGAGATTATAATGCTGGCTCGAATGGTGGATGACATGGCTCGCCCAGAACCACCGCACCCGGTGCGCCATGCGGTGGAACACGTAATAGGCCAGATCGTCGATCACGAACGCCAGGACGAACCAGTACCAGGCATATCCGATCTCGAAGATCCGGAATTGCCACACCCACATCGCCATTGCGAAGGCGACACCGGCGGTCAACGCCCCCGCCAATGTGCTGCCGAGGCCAAGGGCGAGCGAGGTCAGCGTATCCTTCGGCTCGTAGCGGGTCCGATCGCGCACCCGCGCCACGATCATCTCGACCAGCACCAGCAGGACGAAGCCGGGAACGGCATAGGATACGATATCGGGAAGGTGCATGTCCCGCCTTGCTTACACTCTTGTCAGCGACGCTTCCAGTGCCCGCACATCGCTTTCGACCACGCCGAATAGCAATACCCGTCCGAATAACCGCTCACCTGTGCCAACTTCGACACCTTCCACCGCGGTGAACAGTTCGAGCGGCGGCAACAACCGCCGCGCCGCCACCTTCGCGCCGTGCCGCTTCAGCACCGCGATCGTGCCGTTGCCCAGTACCAATGCGGCATTGCCGTCGGTGCCGACGATCGCGGCGCGGGCGTCGAACCCAGCCAGCATCTCCTCGGCCATCTCGCGCGCTCTGGCGGCATCGCCGATCCGGCTCTCGCCCAGCCGCAGCATCCGCGCGAACCCGGCCAGCGCGAGAATGGCGATCAGCGATCCGCCGAACTGCGCCCAGTTCATCTGCCGGAGGCGAGCGCGTCGAGCAGCGGGCGGATGCCGGTCAGATCGTAACCGGTCGCCGCCGCCTTCGCCATCAGCGTATCGGGATGATCGCCCATCTTGGCCCGCGCCAGCGCCCACAGATTGCAACTGCGCGTGCCCGATCGGCAGAAGGCCAGCACCGGCCCGTCGGCCGCCTCCAGCACCGCGACCATCGCATCGATCTGCGGATGCGAGAAACCGGCATGCGTGATCGGGATCGCGGCATAGCTCAGCCCTGCCGCTTCCGCCGCCGCGCGCACCTCGGCCCCCTCGGGCTGGCCGGCATCCTCGTCGTCGGGGCGGTTGTTGACGACCGCCCTGAACCCGGCGGCGGCGATCTCCGCCAGCTCGGAAGGGGCGATCTGCGGCGCGACCGAGATGGACTCGTCGATGTGGAGGATGTTGGCCATATCGGTCGTCATAGCTTCCCGGTCGGTCGTGCGAAAGTGAAGAAGGTCTGCTCACACGAAGACACGAAGGCTATCGCTCATTCCGTCATCCCCGCGAAGGCGGGGATCCCGCTGCCTTGCCCCGCACCAAGTAGAAGAAGCGTCATCCTCGCATTCGCGAGGATGACGGAAGGGAGTGGGAAACGCGGATCCGTTACCGAGCGTGCAGGATCACCCCTCGCGAATAACCGCCAGAAACGCCTCGCCATACGCCTCCAGCTTGCGCTGCCCGATCCCGCTGATCTCCCCCAGCGCGCGCAAGGTGCCCGGACGCACCGACGCCATGTCGCGCAGCACCGAATCGTGGAAAATCACGTAAGGCGGCACGCTCGCCTCCGCTGCCAGCGCGCGGCGTTTCGCGCGCAACGCTTCGAACAGTGGATCGCCGGTCGGGTTCGCCACCGTCCCCGCCGAACTCCCGCGCCGCCGCCGCTCGCGTTTCGGCGGCACGATCAGCGAGACAGTCTCGCCCTCCTTCAGGATCCCGCGCGCCCCGGGGCCGAATTCCAGCCCGCCGAAATCGTTCGCCCGCAACGCATCGCGCAGCAGCAGCGCCCGCGCCACCGGCTTGATCAGCGCCTGCTCCTCGCCCGACGATGCGATGCCGAACACGCCCAGCGCCTCGTGCCCGTTCATCAAACTGCGCTCGCTCGAAATCCCGGTCAGCACCTGTTCGATATAGCCGACGCCAAAGCTCTGCCCCGTGCGAAAGACGGCGGAGAGGAATTTCCTCGCCACCTCCGTCGCGTCGATCGCCGCAGGCGGGTTCAGGCAATTGTCGCAATTGCCGCAATTCTCAGGCGCATCGTCACCGAAATGCTTGAGCAGGATGCGCCGCCGGCACCCCGGCGTCTCGACCAGCGCGCCCAAAGCCGTCAGCCGCGTGCGCTCGCCCGCCTGACGCGCCGGTTCGACCTCGCCGATCCGCTGTCTTGCCTTGGCGAAATCCTCCGCGCCCCAGAACAGATGCGCCACCGCCGGATCGCCGTCGCGGCCCGCGCGGCCGGTTTCCTGATAATAGGCCTCAATCGATTTCGGCAGCCCGGCATGCGCAACGAAGCGCACGTCCGGCTTGTCGATCCCCATCCCGAACGCAACCGTCGCGCACATCACCATATCCTCGGAGGCGACGAAATCGGCTTGGTTCTTCGCCCGCACATGCGGGTCGAGCCCCGCATGATAGGCCCGCGTCGGTCGCCCGGCTTTGGCCAGCGCCTCGGCCATCTTCTCGGTCCCCGCACGGCTCTGGACATAGACGATCCCCGCCCCCGGCGTCTCCGCGATCAGGTCGGCGATCTGCCGCGTCGTATTGTCCTTGGGGCTGATGCGGTACTGGATATTGGGCCGGTCGAACCCGGCGACGATCATCCCCTCGCGCGGAATGCCGAGCTGATCGAGGATGTCGGCGCGGGTATGCTCGTCGGCGGTTGCGGTCAGTGCGAGACGCGGCACCTGCGGGAAATGATCGAGCAGCGGGCGCAGCAGGCGGTAATCGGGGCGGAAATCATGGCCCCATTCACTAACGCAATGTGCCTCGTCGATCGCGAACAAGGCCAGCTTCGCCTGGGACAGCAGTTCGCGAAACGCCCCGCCTGATGCCCGCTCCGGCGCGACATACAGCAGGTCCAGCTCTCCCCGCCGGAACCGCTTTATCGTCTCTATCTGATCGGTATCGACCGAGGTGAGCGTCGCGGCGCGAATCCCGATCGCCGTCGCCGCCCGCAACTGATCGTGCATCAGCGCGATCAAAGGCGAAACGACCACGCACGTCCCCTCCAGCACGACCGAGGGCAATTGATAACACAGCGACTTGCCCGCCCCGGTCGGCATCACCGCCAACGTATTCTCCCCCGCCAGCACGCGCGTGACGACATCGGCCTGTACCCCGCGAAAACCGGGAAAACCGAACGTGGATTGCAATGTGGGCAGCGGATCGAGGGGCATCGCCATGCACCTAGTCATTTCAGGCTCCGCGTCCAACCTGCTAAGCACGGCCCATGACCGAACCGCACGACAATACCGCGCAGAGCCGCTTCGAACTCGAACAGGACGGCGAGACCGCCTTCGCCGCCTATCGCTTGGATGGCGGCACGATCACCTTCACGCACACCATCGTGCCGAAACCGATCGAAGGGCAGGGGATCGCCAGCCGCCTGATCGCCTTCGCGCTGGCCGAGGCGCGCGCGAAGGGATTGAGGGTCATGCCCGAATGCAGCTTCGTCGCCGCGTACATCGAGCGGCATCCGGACACGCAGGACCTGCTCGCCTAGATTATTTCGCCGCCGGCACCGCATTCAGCCCAAGATAGTCGAGCATCGGTCCGACATCCGGATCCTTGCCGTAGAACGCCTTGAACATCGGCCCGTATTCCAGCGTATGGCCGCGCGACAGGATCAGGTCGCGGAAGCGCTGGCCGTTGGCGCGGGTCAGGCCGCCATGCGCGACGAACCACGCGAACGCGTCGTGATCGAGCATCTGCGTCCAGGCGTAAGCGTAATAGCCCGCCGCATAGCCGCCGCCCCAGATGTGCGAGAAATAGCTCGTGCGGTAGCGTGGCGGGACATAGGCGGTCTCCAGCCCCATGCTCGCCAGCGTCTTCGCCTCGAACGCATCGACATCCTGCTTGGGCGCGTCGGCCGGCAGCGCGTGCCATGCCATGTCAAGCTGCGCCGCCTCCTGCGCCTCGCCGGTGGAATAGCCCTGATTGAAGGTGCGGGTGGATTTGATCTTGTCGACCAAGGCCTGCGGCATCGCCGCGCCGGTTTTGTAATTCACCGCGTAATGCGCCAGCACCTTGGGATCGAGCGCCCAATTCTCGTTGAACTGCGACGGGAATTCCACGAAATCGCGCGCCGTGTTGGTGCCCGACAGCGTCGGATACACCTGATCGGCGAACAGGCCGTGCAACGCATGGCCGAATTCGTGGAACATCGTCGTCACGTCATCGAAGCTGATCAGCGCGGGGCTGCCCGCCGCCGGCTTGGTGAAATTGGCGACATTGTAGATCACCGGCTTGGTGCCGAGCAGCTTGGATTGCCCGACGAAGTTCGACATCCACGCCCCGCCGGACTTGTTGTCGCGCTTCCAATAATCGAAATACATCACGCCGATCGTCGTGCCGTTCGCCTCGAACACCTCGAACACGCGCATGTCGGGATCGTAGACCGGCAGATCCTTCCGCTCCTTGAAGGTGATGCCGTACAGCTGGTTCGCGGCATAGAATACGCCGTCGGTCAGCACCTTGTTGATCTCGAAATACGGCTTCAGCGCATCGCCATCCAGCGCGTACTTGGCCTTGCGCACCTGTTCCGAATAGAAGTTCCAGTCCCACGGTTTCAGGTCGAAATTGCCGCCAGTCGCCTTGATCTGCGCCTGCAATTCCGCTGCCTCGGCGCGCTGCTTGGCGGCCAGCGCCGGGCCGAACTGCTTGAGGAAGCCGAGCGCCGCGGTCGGCGTCTTGGCCATCTGATCCTGCAGCGAATAATCGGCATAGGTCGGGAAGCCGAGCAATTTGGCCTTCTGCGCGCGTAACTGCGCCAGTTCGGTAATCGTCGCGCGCGTGTCGTTGGCGTCGCCCTGTTCGGTGCGCGTCCAGCTCTTGGTGAACAACGCCTCGCGCGTCGCCCGGTCGGTCAGCGAGGCAAGCGCCGGCTGCTGCGTCGTGTTCTGCAGCGGCAGCACCCATTTGCCCTTCAGACCGCGATCTGCCGCCGCCTTGGCCGCCGCAGCGATGCCGTCCGCACCAAGCCCGTCGAGCTTCTTCACATCGTCCACCACCAGCGCACCCGCCTTGGTTCCGGCGAGCAGTTTCTGCTGGAACGCGGTCTGCAGGGTCGAAATCTGCGTGTTGAGCGCGCGCAGCTTCGTCTGGTCGGCGGCGTTCAGCTGCGCACCTGCGCGAATGAAGCCCTGATACGTGACGGTCAGCAATTGCGCCTGTTCCGGCGTCAGCTTCAGCGTGGCGCGCTTGTCCTGCAACGCCTTCACGCGCGCGAACAGCTTCGCGTTGAGCGAGATCGCGTCGAAATGCTCGCTCAGCTTGGGCGAGACCTTCGTCTCGATATCCTGCAGCGCGTCATTGGTGTTCGCCTGGCTCAGCGCGAAGAATATCTGGCTAACCCGGTCGAGCATCCGCCCGGATCTCTCCATCGCCACGATCGTATTGTCGAACGTCGGTGCGGCGGAATTGGCGGCGATCGCGTCGATTTCGGCGAGGTGATCCTTCATCCCCTGTTCGAACGCCGGCAGGTAATCCGCATCCTTGATCGCGCGGAAATCGGGCGCCTGATAGGGCAGAGTGCTGGGCTTGGCGAACGGGTTGGCAGCGTTTTGCGCGGTAGCGGGCGTGGCGAATACCAAGACTGAAGTGGCGAGCAGGCGAGCGATCATCGTGGTTCCTCGGAACGTTTGGATGGCGCGGTTTGTCGATCCTATGTCGCGGAACGGCAAGTGAATTCGCGCCGGCCTTCCCCACCCACGTCATCCTGAACTCGTTTCAGGATCCAGGCGCGGTCGTTTGCCAAAGGGACAGTGTCAGTAAGATGGATGACCGCGCATGGATGCTGAAACAAGTTCAGCATGACGGCAGGTGAGCACCACTCACTCCGCCGCCAGCACACCCTCTTCCTCCGCACGCTCCTGCGCCTGCCGGTTCCACATCTCGGCGTATAGACCATTGCGTCGGAGCAAAGCCGCATGGCTCCCGCGCTCCACCACCGCGCCCGCCTCCAGCACGACGATCTCGTCGGCATGCACCACCGTCGACAGGCGGTGGGCGATCACGATCGTCGAGCGCCCGCGCTCGATATCCTCCAGCGTCGCCTGAATCTCGCCTTCGGTGCGGCTGTCGAGCGCGCTGGTCGCCTCGTCCAGGATCAGGATCGGCGGGTTCTTCAGCAGCGTGCGCGCGATCGCCACGCGCTGCTTCTCGCCGCCCGACAGCTTCAGCCCGCGCTCGCCGACGCGCGTATCATATCCCTCGCTCTGCCCCTCGATGAAGGTCGCAATCGCCGCGCCACGCGCCGCGCCCTCGATCTCCGCCCGGCTCGCGCCCTCGCGGCCATAAGCGATATTGTAGCCGATCGTATCGTTGAACAGCACGGTATCCTGCGGCACGATGCCGATCGCGGCGCGCAAGGACGCCTGGCTGACCTGGCTTATATCCTGCCCGTCGATCGTGATCCGCCCGCCGGTCAGGTCGTAGAAACGGTACATCAGCCGCGCGAGCGTGCTCTTGCCCGCACCCGACGGCCCGACCACCGCCAGCGTGTGGCCGGCCGGAATGTCGAGATCGATGCCCTTCAAAATCTGGCGGTCATCGTCGTACCCGAAGCGCACGTCCTCGAACCGCACATGCCCCTTGCCCACAACCAGCGCCGGCGCGTCGGCCACGTCGGTCACTTCGCTTGGCGTATCGATCAGGTCGAACATGCTGCCCATGTCGATCACGCCCTGCCGGATCGTGCGATAGACCATCCCGAGCAGATCGAGCGGGCGAAACAATTGCGCCAGCAGCGTCGACACCAGCACCACGTTGCCGGCGGTGAATTCGCCCCGGTTCCAGCCGAACACGATCAGCCCCATGCCGAACGCCATCATCGCATTGGTGATCAGCGACTGGCCGATATTCAGCCAAGCGAGAGAATTCTCGCTCTTCACTGCCGCCCCGGCATAGGCCGTCATCGCCGCATCATAGCGCTTCGCCTCGCGTTCCTCGGCGCCGAAATATTTCACCGTCTCGAAATTGAGCAGCGAATCCACCGCATGCGCCACCGCACCGGTGTCGAGATCGTTCATCCGCGTGCGCAAGGCCGCACGCCAGTCCGTCACCCAGCGCGTGAAGGCAATGTACGCCACGACCATCGCCAGCGTCGCGGTCACCAGCCATCCGCCGAATTTCGTGCCGAAGATGCCGACGACCAGCGCCAGTTCCAGGATCGTCGGCGCGATGTTGAACAGCAGGAAATACAGCATCGTATCTATGCTCTTGGTGCCGCGCTCGACCACCTTGGTCACGGCCCCGGTGCGGCGTTCCAGATGAAAGCGCAGCGAGAGCTGATGCAGGTGCCGGAACACGTTCGCCGCCAGCCGTCGCGTCGCATCCTGCCCGACGCGTTCGAACACCGCGTTGCGCAGATTGTCGAACAGCACCGAGGCGAAGCGCGCCGTGGCGTAACCGATCACCAGAGCGAGGATCAGCGTGGTTGCCGATCGATCCCCCTTCGCCATCCCGTCCACCGCGCCCTGCAACGCGAATGGTGCGCCGTACACCTGCACCAGCTTGGAGAACACGACGAGCGTCATCGCGCCGACGATGCGCAGCCGCAACGCGGGCGCATCGGCAGGCCAGAGATAGGGCAGGAAGCGCCTGAGCGTCGGCAGCAACGGGCGCTCGGCGCTGGTGGGTTCGGTCATCGGTGGCACGGCCATTATGTAGGGCGGGTCAAGCCCCCATGAAAGCGCCCGATGGAACAAGTGGGGCGCTTCATCGATTTTAGGTGCGGAACGGGAGACGAAACCCCCGGGGAGAAAGACTGTGGAACCATTGTTCTTCGTCATGGCGATCATGGGATGTTCGGACGGCAGCGCCAATTGCGCCGAGGCCCGGGTCGAACGCGCGCATTATTCCACGATGCAGCAATGCCAGGCGGCCATGCCAGCCGCTTTGATGCGCAACACCGACGTGGACTATCCCGTCGTCTCCGCTACTTGCCGCATGAATGGCCAGCAGATGGTCCAGGCGCGCGGTGGGGCGAAGCGGAACGGGTAACCTTCGAGAGTCTCAGGCCAGCTCACTTTTCCCGCACCCCGCCCCGTTCGCCCCGAGCCTGTCGAAGGGCGTGCCCCAAGCTCAAATGGGCGTTCGTGGCACGTGCTTCGACAAGCTCAGCACGAACGGAGGGACGGTAAATCGCGAGGCGATTGCGCCCTCAGCTCTTTGCTATCAAACCCCTGTCATAATCGGCAGGGATTTTTGATGCGCAAAACGAACGATATCCATAAGGCACGCTGGATGCGCCGCATTCTCGGCATCGTGCTAGGTGCCATCGCCGCGACGGTGCTGATCTCGGGAATGGAGGCGCTCGCCACCCTGCTCTATCCCTTCCCGCAAGAACTCGAGACGCTCGATCCCGCCGCGCTGGCCGTAACGATGGCTGCGGTGCCCCTCCCGGCCAAGCTGATGGTCGTCCTCGGCTGGACGATCGGCGCGTTCGGCGGCGCGTGGCTGGCGCTGCGGGTCAGCGACTGGCGCTGGGCGGGTTGGATCATCGCCCTGCTCGTGGCCGCGGCCGGTATCGCCAACATCCTGGCGCTGCCGCACCCATTATGGATGCAGATCGCGGCGATCGCGGCACCATCGATCGGCGGGCTGGCCGCATCGCGGCTGCACCACAAACCCTATCGCGGCGAACCGTTACTCGGCTGAAGGATCGGTTTCGCGCTGCATCGGCAGCGACCACAGGATCTGTTCGCGCAACAGCGCCTCCAGCTCGTCCGCCCCGACATTATGCGCCGCCGCGCGCTTGCGCAGCAACGTGGCGAGCAGGCTCGCCCGGCTGTGCGGTTCATGTTGCGCAGCGCGCCCTTGCGACAGGGCACGCGACAGGCGCAGGGAAAGCATCGTCATGACGGGGAAGGTAAGGCCAGGCTGATGAGCGCCCCGCTACGGAATGGGGTTAGCAGGGCGTTACCCTTTCCCCTTTCTGCTGCTTCCCCGGCGAAGGCCGGGGCCCAGTCGGGAAACAGAAGTGATCGGGCGCTGCGCGAAGTTACATCGACCTTCGCGACTGGACCCCGGCCTTCGCCGGGGAAGCGTGAGCCGGCTAAATGCGATCCCTTCAACCCGTTCGTGCTGAGCCTGTCGAAGCACGTGCCCCATACGCGCCTCTCGTTTTAAAAGCGCCTCACCGCCCCGGCCGCACCCAATCGATCTCCCGTGCCGCCGGCGGATACAGCGCCTGCCGCCGCCCCGCCGCCAGAAACGCGCGCGCAATGAAGCGCACCTTGTCCAGCTTCGACGTCGTGACCCGACTATCCCACGCCCGCTCGCCGCGCTCGGCCACGGTGCGCCCGATCGCGCCGTAGATGTCCGCCGCCGCCAGCACCGCCCAGGCCGACCTGAACGACAGCTTCGGCGTGCCCACTCGCGCACTCGCCTCGAACTTCGCCGATCGTTCCGCCAGCCGCCGCGCCAGCACCGCGAGGCGCGCCCGGAACGGCGGCTTCATGTGCTGGCCCGGCGGGATATCCATCTCGACGAACCAGTCTTCGGGCACGTAAGCGCGCCCGACCCGGTCGTCCTCCTCGATATCGCGTGCGATGTTCGATAGCTGGAACGCCATGCCCAGGTCGCACGCCCGGTCCAGCGTCTCGGCATCGTCCGGCGAAACCCCCATCGCCACCGCCATCATGCACCCGACGACGCCCGCGACATGATAGCAATATTTGTACAGGTCCGCCTCGCTGCGTGGCCGCCAGTCGCCCGCGTCCAGCGCGAAGCCGGCGATCAGGTCGCGGGCGAAGGCGTGCGGCATCCGCGTCTCGGCGGCGACGATGCGCAGCGCGTCGAACGCCGGATCGCCGATCGTCTCTCCGGCCAGCGCCGCCTCGGTCATCGCGGTCATCCGCGCCAGCCGCTCCGGCGCATCGTCGACCACACTCATGTCATGGCCATGATCCTGCCCGTCGGCGATATCGTCGCACGCCCGGCACCACGCATAGAGCAGCCACGCCCGCTCCCGCGTCCGGCGATCGAACAATTTGCTGGCGGCGGCGAAACTCTTGGACCCGCGCGCGATCGATTCCTGCGCCGTCGCGACGATCGCATCGCGCGTGGGGAGGGCGGGTGGGCCGCTCACGCAGTCCGCCGTTCGCCCTGAGCCTGTCGAAGGGCACGAGGCGCGGTTCGGGGCATAGGCTTCGACAGGCTCAGCCCGAACGGAGGGCGGAGATTGTGCGCCGGCCCAATTCTCACAAATCGCTGGCCTTCATCTTCGTGATCGTCTCGATCGGCACATGCGCCGTCATCTGCGCCAGCAACCCGTCCAGCGCATCGTCGATCAGCAGGATCCCCTGATGCTGCGGCCGCAGGAACCCGACCTCGCCCATCTTCGCATAGAAGGCGATCAAATGATCGTAATAGCCCGCGACGTTCAGCAGCCCGACCGGCTTGGCATGATAACCGATCTGCGCCCAGCTCAGCGCTTCCCACAATTCGTCCATCGTGCCCGTCCCGCCGGGCAGGTTGATGAACCCGTCGCTCAGGTCGGTGAACGCCTGCTTGCGCTGGTGCATCGTACCGACGACGTGCAGTTCGGTGCAGCCGCGGTGCGCCACTTCGGCATCGACCAGGGCTTGCGGGATGATCCCGATCACCTCGCCACCGGCCTCGAGCGCGCCATCGGCGACCGCGCCCATCAACCCGAGCCGCCCGCCGCCATAGACGACGCCGATCCCGCGTTCGGCGAGCGTGCGGCCAACGGCGCGGGCAGATTCGACATAAACGGGGTCCGCCGGCGTCGCCGACCCGCAATAGATCGCAAGGCGTTTCACTTCGCCCCCTCCAGCATGAGCGCCGCCGTCGCCTTGGCACTCCCCACAACCCCTGGTATCCCAGCGCCCGGATGCGTGCCGGCCCCGACGAAATACAGGTTCGGGATATGATCGTCGCGATTGTGCACGCGGAACCACGCGCTCTGCGTCAGGATCGGCTCCAGCGAGAAGGCGCTGCCGAGATGCGCGTTCAGGTCGCGCGCGAAATCCTTCGGCGTGTACGAGAATTTCGTCACGATCCGCTCGTGGATATCGGGGATCAGCCGCCGCCCGATCTCGTCTAGGATGCGCTTTTCCAGCACCGGCGCGATCTCGTCCCAATCGACCGGGAACTTGCCCATGTGCGGCACCGGAGCCAGCGCGTAGAAAGCCGAATGTCCCTCCGGCGCCAGGCTCGGATCGGTCACGGTCGGATGATGCAGGTACAGCGAGAAATCCTCCGGCAGCACCCCGGTATCATACAGGTCCGCCAGCAACCCTTTGTAGCGCGGGCCGAACAGGATCGAATGGTGCGGGATGCCCGGCCATGTGCCCTTGATCCCGAAATGCACTACGAACAAAGACGGCGAGTAACGCTTGCGCTCCAGCTTCGCCTTGGTCCGCTGGCCCGACCGGCTGGTTTTCAGCAGATCCTTATAGGTGTGCACCACGTCGCCGTTGCACGCCACCATATCGGTATTGGCGGCCCAGCCGCTCGCCGTCGTCACCCCGGTCGCGGTGTCGCCCATCGTCTCGATGCTGACAACCGGATCGGCCAGCTTCAGCACGCCGCCCAGCCGCTCGAAATGCGTCACCATGCCCGCGATCAGCCGGTTCGTGCCGCCCATCGCGAACCATACGCCGCCGTCACGCTCCAGCTTGTGGATCAGCGCATAGATCGCGCTGGTCGTCATCGGATTGCCGCCGACCAGCAGCGTGTGGAAGCTCAGAGCCTGGCGCAGATGCTCGTCCTTCACAAACGACGACACCATCGAATAGACCGATCGCCACGCCTGATATTTGGCCAGTGCCGGCGCCGCCTTGATCATCGACGCGAAGTCGAGGAATGCGACATGGCCGAGCTTCTCGTATCCCTCGTGGAACACGCCGGCCGAATATTCGAGGAACTTGGCATAGCCCGCGACATCGTCGGGATTGAGTTGCGCGATCTGCGCGTTCAGCAGCGCATCGTCGTTGGTGTAATCGAACGTGGTGCCGTCCGGCCAACTCAACCGGTAGAATGGCTGGACGGGGGCGAGCGTCACGTCCTCGCTCATCTCGCGCCCGGTCAGCGCCCATAATTCCTGCAGACACGCCGGATCGGTGATCACGGTCGGCCCGGCGTCGAAGGTGAAGCCGTCCTGCTCCCACACGTACGCCCGCCCGCCGGGCTTGTCGCGCGCTTCGACGATCGTCGTCTGCACGCCCGCCGATTGCAGCCGGATCGCGAGCGCCAGCCCGCCGAATCCCGCGCCGATCACGATCGCGCTGCGGTCGGTCGTCTTGGGCGGGGCGCTGCTCATGCGGACGTGCCGTGGATGCCGCCGGTGATCGCATGCAGCGCCCGGCCGATCGGCACCGGCGGCTTGCCGGAAAGGATGCGGGCCATGTCGGTCATCGAGGAGCGTCCTGCATAAAAGCGCCCGATCAGCTGGGGCGACAGCCGATAGAAGCGTTCGAGAATACGATAGCGTTCCGCCGGCTCGGCCGCCTTGAACAGCATCTTGTCCAGCATGCGATAAAATCCGCGCGCGCGCCATGTCCTCTTCGCAAAACCGTACGTCAGATCGTGCAGCGCCGCACCGCTCAGGTCGCCGGCGTTCGCGATCAGCGCGGCGGTGCGGATCGCATCGGGCAGCGAATAGCCGGTGGTCGGGTGGAACAGCCCGGCGCGCATCCCGGCCTTGGCCGTCTTGTTGCCGCCGCTCAGCCAATAGCGGTCGAAATCGCCGCCCATCGCCACCGGCAGCACGCCCGCTTCCTCGCGCGCCGCCTGTTCGATCACCCAGCCGCGTGCGGCGACATAGTCATGGATGCGATCGGCCAAGGTCGAGATGTAGAGATCGGGCGTGTCGCTGTAATAGGTATCCTCGACGAACATCCGCGTCGCCGCGAGCGGCAGGCAATAGACGAAACGATATCCGTCGATCTGCTCGACGGTCGCATCCATCACCATCGGGTGCGGAGCGTCATGCGGTTCGGAAAGCCGGAATTCGCGCCCTACGAACTTCTGCCAGCCCAGTTCGAGCAGCGACAGGTCGCCGGTGCCGCGGCAATCGATCACGCCTTTCGCCTGGATGCGGTCGCCACCCTCCAGCAGCACCGCCGTCGGGCTGGCGCCCAGCACCTTGCGCCCGAGCATCAGGGCCTGTGCCGGCAAGGTCTGCCGCACCACGGCATCGAGCCGCTCCGATTCGATCGAATAATAAGACGCTGCGATCTGTCGGCGATGCGCGGGGAAGGCGACATCGTAAGTCTTCCAGCCATAGCTGACCAGCGGCGCGACGATCCAGCGATCCGCCTCCGCCACGTCGCTGCCGAAGAACGACCACAGGTGATTGCCACCGATCGCGCGGCTCGCGTCGATCAGCCGGATGTCGAGTTCGGGATGTTTACGCTTGAGCGCCAGCGCGATCATCCCGCCGGCGAGACCCGCACCGACGATCGCCACATCACATGGGATAATCGTCGCCATGGCGCAGCGGTTAGCCGATCCCGCCGCGCGCGCAAGCACTTATGCCCCGCATATGCCCTGATGTGCGTAACCTGCGACGTTCTGCTCTTGCCCTCACGCTGCCGTCATCCTGACGACGGTCGGACCCGCAAAAAGAAGCCCCTCCCCTTCAGGGGAGGGGTTGGGGTGGGGCCGTGCCGCAAATTCTGGCGCTGGTCTCTTCGAGATGGGACCGCCCCACCCCTACTCCTCCCCTGAAGGGGAGGGGCTAAGAAGGATTGGTCCGGCTGCCTACGCAAGCTATACCCACCCCGGATGACCGCCGCCGCCAACATCGCCCTCGCCGTCTCCCTCTCCGCGCTCGCGATGAGTGTCATCGTGGGGTTACGCTACCTGATCGTCAGCGGCGCGTTCGCCGCGCTCACCTCGGTACGCCAGCCGGGCCTGTACAAGGGCCTCGACCGGCAGATGCGGCGCGAGATCGGCTGGAGCCTCGCCTCCGCCGCGATCTACGGCGTGCCGGCGGGCGTCATCGCCTGGGGCTGGCAGAATCACGGCTGGACGCGGGTCTATGCCGATCTGAACGCATACCCGCTCTGGTATCTGCCGCTCTCGATCCTGCTCTATCTCTTCGCGCACGATACCTGGTTCTACTGGACGCATCGCTGGATGCACCGGCCCGGCCCGTTCAAGCTGGCGCATGCCGTGCATCACGCCAGCCGCCCCCCCACCGCCTGGGCGGCGATGGCCTTCCACCCGATCGAGGCGCTGACCGGCGCTGTGATAATTCCGCTACTGGTCTTCGCAATTCCGATCCATCCCGCCGCACTCGGGGTGGTACTCACGGTGATGACGGTTATGGGTGTCACCAACCATATGGGCTGGGAGATGTTTCCGGCACCGATGTGGAGAGGGCGCCTGGGCGGCTGGTTGATCACCGCGAGCCATCATCAGCGGCATCACGAACGATACGGGTGCAATTATGGTCTCTATTTCCGCTTCTGGGATCGACTCTGCCGCACCGACGCGGGGATCGGCACGTTCAAGTTCAGGCACGGCGATGATCCGCGTGGCCGGCGCGTCGATGGCGCTGCTGTGCCTGTTGCCGGGGGCGAGCCCGGTCGCTGACCTGCACATCGATGTCGCGAAATTGCGCAACGCAAAGGGCATGTTGCGCCTCTGCCTGACGGCCGACCCAAAGAATTTCCCGGCCTGTGTCGACGATGCCCGCGCCGTCACCCGCTCGGTGCCCGCCAGCCAGACGGACATGGTGTTCGCCGGCCTGCCCGCCGGTGATTACGCGCTCGCCGTGATCCATGACGAGAACAGCAACAACAAGCTCGATACGATGCTCGGCATCCCGCGCGAAGGCTTCGGTTTTTCGCGCAATCCCACGATCACGTTCGGCCCGCCGCGCTTCACCGCCGCCCGCTTCACGCTCGCCGGTGATGCCAATCGGCAACAGGTCCGTATGAAGTATATGTTCTGACGGCGAAAGCCGGAGCCAAACGCGTTTCGCACGCGTTGCTGCCGAACTGTTTTCTCCGGGAGTATTGATCTTGAACCTGCCGATCCGCCATCTGGCCCCCTTGATCGGTGTGGCATTCGCTCTCTCCGCCGCCCCCGCCTTCGCCCAGAATGCCGACACCGCCGGACCTCCGGCGCTGCCGCAGTCGGAAATCGACACCGGCGGGGACAGCGTGTCGATCGCGATCGGCGTCGCCACGATTCCCGGCTATGAAGGTTCGGACAAGAACCGCGTCATTCCCGGCGCGCTCATCCGCGGTACCGTTTCCGGTATCAGCTTCATCTCCCGCGGTGCGCAGCTGTTCGTCGATGTCGTGCCGAACAAACCTGGCCCGACCTGGGATTTCCAATTGGGTCCGGTCGCGGGGCTCAATTTCGATCGCACCAGCCTGAAGGCCATCAACGACACCCCCGTCGAGGCGCTGGGCAAGCGCAAGACCGCAATCGAGGTCGGCGGCTATACCGGCATCGGCAAGACCGGCGTGATCACCAGCGATTACGACAAATTGAGCGTCAGCGTGTCCTACGTTCAGGACATCAACAAGGCGCACAAGAGCTACATCATCACGCCCGAAATCGATTACGGCACGCCGCTCAGCCGCAAGGCCTATGTCGGCCTGTCCGCCAGTGCGGTCTATGTCGGCGGCGAATATGCCGATACCTATTTCAGCGTCGATTCCGCGGGTTCGCTGGCCAGCACGCTGCCGGTCTACAATGCCGGCAAGGGCTGGAAGAATTATCAGGCCACCGCCTTCGCGACCTATTCGCTGACCGGGGATCTGCTGCACGGCCTGTCGCTGGTCGGCGGCGTCTCCTATTCGCGCCTGCTCGGCGATTTCGCGCGCAGCCCGATCGTCAGCATCGCCGGCGACCGGAACCAGTGGCTCGGCGCGGTCGGGCTGGCCTACACGTTCTGATCCTCACGCACCTTCCCTTCCTCGGCCTTCGCCGGGGAGGCCGCCATGGGTGTGCATACGGGGTTCAGCCGTGGTTAAATTATTTCGTTATTTCTCGCACGCTTGCTGCGTCCGTTTCGTGAATACGAACGTATAGCTTGAAATGCCGTGCCGATGTCCTCCATCGGACAGTTCCAGACGGCGGTGATTTTCGGTCGATGGCCCTGAAACGGCGGATCAGGGCGATCGTGTTCGCGTAATCCGCCGAAGTGATCCAAGGGAGACGACCGGCATGACCGATACACAGCAGCAGTTGATCGAGACGTTCGACAATCGCGTCGAACGGCGCAACGAGCGCCGGGAATTCTTCAAGGCGGCGATCGGCGCGGCGGCGGTCGCCGGTGCCGGTGCGGCGGCGGTCACGCTCGGCGGCGTCGCCACCGCGCAGACCTTCAGCGATGCCGACGTCCTGAACTTCGCGCTCAACCTCGAATATCTCGAGGCGCAATTCTATCTCTATGCGCTGAACGGCGCCGGTCTCGCCGCTGCGGATACGGACGGCTATCTCGTCGCCGGTACGCTCGTCGCTGGTGGCACGACGGTCGCCGGCCAGAAGGTCGATTTCAGCGGTGACGCCGTGGTCGGTGCCTATGCCAAGGAAATCGCTGCCGACGAACTCGCGCATGTCCGCTTCCTGCGTACTGCACTGGGCACCTCGCGCGTGCCGATGCCGAACATCGACGTCAGCCCGACGGCGTTCAACGTCGCGGCCATGGCTGCTGGCGTTTCTACTGCCGCCGCGCCGTTCAATCCCTATGCCTCGCCGGAAAACTTCCTGATCGGCGCATTCATCTTCGAAGACGTCGGCGTCACCGCCTATAAGGGTGCCGCTCCCTTGCTCACCAGCAAGACCTATCTCGAGGCCGCGGCCGGCATCCTCGCGGTCGAGGCGTATCACGCCGCGATCGTGCGCACATCGCTCTATGCCAAGGGCATTGCCACCCCGTCCAAGATGTTGCTCGAAACGACCGAGAAGATTTCGAACCTGCGCGATACGCTCGATGGTTCGCCAGCCGAAAACTCCACCATCGGCATCGGCGCGGACGACGATCAGGGCATTACCGGTTCGAACACCTCGACCGGTTTCGCTTCGAACATCGTGCCGCTCAATGCGAACGGCCTGGCCTATAGCCGCTCGACCGGGCAGGTGCTGAACATCGTCTATGGCAACCGGACGACCCCGAGCGGCCTGTTCTTCCCCAATGGCGTGAATGGAACCTTCAAGGCGAACGGATGAGGCGCACTCGGGCCCATCCTTACCCTTCCGTTTCATCACCATATTTCAGGGAATCTTCGAAATGATCGATCACAACAACGCTCTTGAAGTCCTCACCGCCATCGACAAGCGGCGCGACGAACGCCGTCGCTTCATGAAGGTCGCCGGCACTGGCACCGCCGTTCTCGGCGGCGCGGCTCTGCTCTCCGCCTGCGGCGGCAACGGCACGACCGCCACACCGACGCCGACGCCAACGCCAACCCCAACGGCAACGGCAACCACGGCCAATTTCGATCTCGACATTCTGAACTTCGCGCTCAACCTCGAATATCTCGAAGCGCAATATTACCTCTACGCCGTCACCGGTTCGGGCCTCACCGCCAGCCAGACGGCGAGCGGTTCCGGCACGGCCGGCGGTACCGTCACCGGTGGCGCGCAGGTCAATTTCTCCGGCGATGCTCTGGTCGGTGCCTATGCCCGTGAGATCGCGGCGGATGAGGCGGCACACGTCGTGTTCCTGCGTTCGGTGCTCGGCTCGGCGGCGGTCGCCATGCCGAACATCAACATCAGCCCGGCGATCTTCAGCGCGCTCGCGACGGCGGCAGGAATCGACCAGACGGCCGGCAACTTCAATCCCTATGCCTCGCCGGAAGCCTTCCTGCTCGGCGCGTTCATCTTCGAGGACGTCGGCGTCACCGCCTATAAGGGTGCGGCCCCGCTGATCACCAACAAGACGTATCTGGAAGCGGCGGCGGGCATCCTCGCGGCCGAGGCCTATCATGCCGGTCTCGTCCGCACGGTGCTCTACAACAAGGGCATCGCCACGCCGTCCAACAACCTGATCACCAACGCCAACAAGATTTCCGATGCGCGTGACAGCGTGGACGGCACGGTGGTCAGCGCCAGCGTTTCGGCGGCGGACGACGATCAGGGCATCACCAACGGCGCCGACGCCAATCTGGTGCCGACGGACGGCAACGGCATCGCCTATAGCCGTAGCGTCTCGCAGGTGCTCAACATCGTCTATCTCAACACCGCGGCGAAGACGGCCGGCGCATCGATGGGGGCGTTCTTCCCCAACGGCGTCAACGCCAACCTCGCGGCGTTCAAGACGAGCTCCGCCAACGCCTGATCGCCCTCGCGATCGACACTCTCGGGAGGCCGCGCGGAAATCCTGCGCGGCCTTTCCTTTGTCCGCCGAAGCGCTTAGGCTGCGTGCATCCCCGGGGGGCTGCGCCGAAGCAGCTGAGATATGGCTGATGCCATGACCCGCCGAACCTGATCCCGTTAGCGCGGGCGGAGGGAGGGAGGTCGCCACAAGACCGTCCTTGCTCCGTACATTTTGGAGCATCACGCATGGCCGACATCCCCGCCCGCACCGAAATCGGCGTAACGACCGGCCCCATTCGCGGCAGCCGCAAGATCCACGTCCCCTCGCCGACAAACCCCGCCGTCAAGGTCGCCATGCGCGAGATCATGCTCGATCCCACGTGCAGCGAACCCCCGTTGCGCGTCTACGACACGTCCGGCCCGTACAGCGACCCCAAGGCGCGCATCGACATCAATGCCGGCCTGCCCGAACTGCGCCGCGACTGGATCATGGGTCGCGGCGATGTCGAGGCGTACGACGCGCGCGAAATCCGCCCCGAGGATAACGGCCAGCTCGGCCCGGACCGCTCCGGCGGCGTCCCGCAATATCCGAACGTCATCCGCCGCCCGTTGCGCGCCAAGCCCGGCCAGAACGTCAGCCAGATGCACTACGCCCGCCAGGGCATCATCACGCCCGAGATGGAATATGTCGCCATCCGCGAGAATCTCGGCCGCGCCGAACTGCGCGAAAAGGCCGCCCGCGACGGCGAAAGCTTTGGCGCGAGCATCCCCGATTACGTCACCCCCGAATTCGTCCGCGACGAGGTCGCCCGCGGCCGCGCGATCATCCCCAACAACGTCAACCACCCCGAATCCGAACCGATGGCGATCGGCCGCAACTTCCTGGTCAAGATCAACGCCAATATCGGCAACAGCGCGGTCGCCAGCAACGTCGCGGCCGAGGTCGACAAGATGGTCTGGTCGATCCGCTGGGGCGCGGACACGGTGATGGACCTGTCCACCGGCCGCAACATCCACGACACGCGCGAATGGATCATCCGCAATGCGCCCGTCCCGATCGGCACCGTGCCGATATATCAGGCGCTGGAAAAGGTCGGCGGCGTCGCCGAGGATCTGACGTGGGAGATCTTCCGCGATACGCTGATCGAGCAGGCCGAACAGGGCGTCGATTACTTCACGATCCACGCCGGCGTCCGCCTGGCCTATATCCCGATGACGGCAAAGCGCGTCACCGGCATCGTCTCGCGCGGCGGCAGCATCATGGCGAAATGGTGCCTCAGCCACCACAAGGAAAGCTTCCTCTACGAACGCTTCGACGAGATCACCGAGATCATGAAGGCGTACGACATCGCCTACAGCCTCGGCGACGGCCTGCGCCCCGGCAGCATCGCCGACGCCAATGACGAGGCACAGTTCAGCGAACTCTACACATTGGGCGAACTCACCCACCGCGCGTGGAAGAGCGACGTGCAGGTCATGATCGAAGGCCCCGGCCACGTGCCGATGCACAAGATCAAGGAGAATATGGACAAGCAGCTGCAGGTCTGCGGCGAAGCGCCCTTCTATACGCTCGGGCCGCTCACCACCGATATCGCCCCCGGCTACGACCACATCACCAGCGGCATCGGCGCCGCGATGATCGGTTGGTACGGCACCGCGATGCTCTGCTACGTCACGCCCAAGGAGCATCTCGGCCTGCCCGATCGCGACGACGTGAAGGTCGGCGTGGTGACGTACAAGCTAGCCGCCCACGCCGCCGACCTCGCCAAAGGCCACCCGGCGGCCAAGATGCGCGACGACGCCCTCAGCCGCGCCCGCTTCGAATTCCGCTGGCGCGACCAATTCAACCTGTCGCTCGATCCCGACACGGCGGAGCAATATCACGACCAGACCCTCCCGGCGGAAGGCGCCAAGACCGCCCACTTCTGCTCGATGTGCGGCCCGAAATTCTGCAGCATGAAGATCACGCAGGAAGTACGCGACTTCGCCGCAAAGCAGAACCAGCCCGCCAACGCCTTCATCGCCGCCGACACCGCAACCGAAACCGCCGACGACGACCGCGCGCTCTTCGCCAACGGCGCAACGCACGCGGATGCGGAACGCGGCATGGCCGAAATGAGCGAGGTGTTTAAGGAAAAGGGCGGGGAGATTTATCTGCCGGCGGATTGACTTTTGAAGATCGTTCTTGAATTCTATGACTGAGGATCTTGGAGAATTAGGTGAGGCGGGAAACACTTATTCTGGCGCTGGAACGGATCAGAACCGACATCGTGTCCACTGGCATCCAAGATATGCTGGAAGAGGCTTTCAAGGCCGCAAGGACATCCTCAAAAGAAGGATCTTCTCTATCATTTTCAGTTTTTCAGAAGGCCGTAATTGCCTATTCGCAATACGGTGAACCGGAAAAACAGATATTAAAGATTTTTGGATTGCCAGATATATTTGAACCCAATTTTTGGGAACGCGTCGAACAGGGGCAGGAAGCTTCTTACCTTTATGAATATGTGCGCAATGTTAACAATGTCTTGCACATTACTCCGCAGATTATTGATTTAATTAGTCAGGATTTTGTTGCCGAGGCAAAATCTAATCCTTCTTCTTTGCCGGAATATCTTAGGGGTAGAGAATTAATTACTATTATCTTGGCGGAAAATTTTGGGGAATTTTCAAATACAGAAAGAGTAATATTTGCACTCCAATCTATAACTGAATTTTACGAGGTTCATGAATCGCTTATCGGTGAAGGCTCTGATAGTCTTGTCCTGCTCGCCTGCGATTCCGGAAGTGATAAAGCGTTCGATCTTCTTGGCGCTGCTAAGGTAATATCGTCCATAAAAGAAACGATAATATTTATTTGGGATAGGGTTGTTTTTCATCGGCATGCCCAATCAAGAGCATCACTCGAAGTGATATCGCAAGCGCTTCCCGTTCTCGAGCAAATATCTAAGCTATCTGAAGCTGGGTCTATAACACCTGAACTCGCTGAGCAGCTTCGGCGTAAAACTATGGGAGCATGTAAAAAGTTCGTAGATTCGGGGATTATAATACCAGAAATGAGTCAACAGTCGACTCATACTCCTAGGTTGCTAATGGCTCCAGAACGGAAGTTGTTGATGGGACCTGGAGATAAAAATACTGAAGATCGTTCGAAAAATAACGAAACTGATGATCGCACACGTAGTGTAGCCGACGTAGAAACAGATTTTCCTGATGTTCAATCTCAGATTGCTGAACTGCAGCGGCGTGTAGTAGCTGCCGAAGCGGCAGTTACACGTTCTCCGGTCAAAGGCAGGGCGCGCGACAAAAAGACTGAATAACATAACAAACTGAAAGCGCATTTATCATGCGAGATTTCAACAAGACATAAAATATTATATTTATGCGTAACTACCTTGCTAAATTGGCTCACAATTCATTGGATGATAACGAACATATACTGCGCGTGCTATGGCTGTGCATGCCTTAGGTTTTTTTGGATCGCAGACGATGTTTTTGATATGGTTGCTCCAAATATGAGATCAATATATACTCGGCAAGTGTACCGGCGATTGAACAGATAGCAGGAGCGTTTAAGCGAGGGCGCTATAATCCAAATAATAACTCACTTGGTGCTACACGTCTCTAGTAGTATCCATTGGCCTCGTTCAGTGTCCATAAGATAAAAATTGTGTAGAATGCGTCTGGCAATACACGCAGTTCTCACCAATCAGCAAGCTGCGTACGATATGCTCCAAAGTTTGCCGTTTTCGCTGATCTTCAGAGATTTAAAGTACGTAAAAACGCATCCTTAACCAATAAATAGCGGATCATCAACGCCAGCCCGGAATGCCTCACGCGATAGTTGAAGGTGTTGTCCAGATCGATCTCGTTCTCTCGCTCGGCTAACCGCATGGGCATCCTTGGACCGGCGCCGCAGGCCGTCCCGCAACTCGGCCAGATAGTCGAACGGATCGCGCTTACTCACCCCGGAAGCGCGTCCCTCGTCGATCGCCGCCTGCAGGCGCTGCAACTTCTCGGCATATTCCTGATCGCGCCGCACCAGATCGCGCACATAATCGCTGGTGCTGCTGTACCGCCCCTCGGCCACGCGCGCTTCCGCCCAGCTTTTGAGTTGATCGGGGATCGAGATGTTCATCTGTGCCATGCGGGCGTTTATACGATTCTGCGCTAAGCCTGACAATCGGCCTGATGGATGCCCGCGCGCAACACCCCCGCGAAAACCATCCAACATCGCTGTCCTATTTGGAAATCGTCTGGTTCCCCCTGTCGGATGGCAAGCAAACCCACCCGCAACCGCGCCTCTGCTGCTGGCCGAGGCGTCCCCGCAACCCCTGCAACGGTGCGCGCATCGCGCCGGGCGGCCCCGCCCGATCCGGTATCGCCAGAACCGCTGACGCCGCCGATCGACGTGGCGTCGCCCTCCGTCCACCTGCCCGTCCCCGTCCAACCGGAAGCCCCGCCCGAATCCCTCCCCGATCTCCAGCCCGCGCCGGACGCGCACGGCTTCGATCCCGACGATTACGATTGGGTGCCCGTGCCACGCGCGCGGCGCGTCGATGGCTGGGGGCCGGAACGGCAGCGCAGCTTTATCGGCTATCTCGCCGATACCGGCAGCGTACGCAGCGCCGCCGATCAGTCCGGCATGTCGACGTCCGGCGCCTATCGCCTGCGCCGCTCGCCGGAGGGCAAGGCGTTCGCCGCCGCCTGGGATGCGGCGATCCAGCAGGCGGCCTTCGCCCTGGTCGATGCCGCGTTCGAACGCGCCGTGCATGGATCGGAGGAGCCGGTCTATAATGGCGAAGGCCGGGTCATCGGCCGCCGCTTCCGCCAGAGCGATGCGATGATGATGTTCCTGCTGCGCAAGCATTTCCCCGATCGTTATGGTGATCTGCACCGCGATCGCGCCGCGCCGTCCGTATCCGCCACCGCGCCGTTTCCGCTCCCGGTCGAGGATGCGCTGGCCCGGCTCGGCCCCGTGCCGCCAGCCGATCCGGCGGCGACGCTCGATCCCGATGTGCGCGATTTCCGCCTGCGGCGCGCCGATGCCGGTCACCTACCGGCCGATCTGCGGCATCCGGAGGAGGATGCGCAGCAGGGCCTGGGCCCGGAATTTGAGGCGATGCTGGAACGGGCCAAACGTGGCCTCGGCCCCGGGGATCCCGATCCGAAGGATGAGTACGCCGACGAATATGACGACGAGAATGAAGTCTGGGGCGAGCCGGAGGATTGGGAATATGACGACGAGGACGACGAGGACGACGAGGATGACGATATCGAGGACGAAGAGCCCGATACCGTGTGACCCCAATACCCTGTGAACTTGTGTGAACTTCGCGGCGCGGAGGGGGTGCCTTGACCCCGCCGGACCCCCGATACCGTGTGACCTTGTGTGAACTTCGGGGCACGGCGCGAACCCCGCCGCGCCCCGAAGCTAGCCCGATCAGGCCAGCGCGTCCGCCTTCAGCACGATCTCGCCTTCGTCCTCGCCGTCCCAATAATGCGCGCGCACGCCGTGTACCTTGATCAGCACCAGTCCGGGCGTGTCGACGCCCTGCTGGAACCAGCGGTCGAGCCCGCTCGTCCAATGTTCCTCGAACAGCGCCTTGTCGCGGATCAGCACCGCACGGCCCTCGATCGCGATGAATAGGGGGCGCAGGCCGAGCAATCCGGCCTTGCCCTGATAACCGAGCGACACGTTGGGATCGGCGGCGATATCGTCCACCATCCGCGTATCGTCGGTGGTGAAATACCAGCTGTCGCCATCATAATCGACTTGGCGGTTGTTGCTCATCGGCCGCGCGCCGATCATCCCGTCCTCGGTGCGGGTGGAAAGCATCGCGAAGTCGATCTGCTTCATCGCCTCTGCGATGTCGGCTAAAGTCTTGGGTGCGGTCTTGGACATGATGTTTCTCCTATGCGGAGATCAACGTGCCATCCGTCACTTCGCTCCCGTATCGGCGGCCGGGGGCAAGGCCCAGTCGATCGCGCCGCGCCGATGCTCCTCTAGGAAAGCACTGGCTTGCGAGAAATGCCGGCTGCCGAAAAAGCCGTTATGCGCCGAAAGCGGGGAGGGGTGCGCCGCCTTCAGCACCAGATGCCGCCCGCCGCGCGCCACATCGTCGATCAGCGCCGCCTTCTTCTGGGCATGCGCACCCCACAGCATGAACACGACCGGCTCGGTCCTGGCATTGACCAGTTTGATCACCGCATCGGTGAACCGCTCCCACCCCTTGTCGCGGTGCGACGCAGCCAGCCCCATCTCCACCGTCAGCACGGTGTTGAGCAGCAGCACGCCCTGCTCGGCCCAATGTTCGAGAAAGCCATGAGCCGCGCGCGGCACGCCGAGATCGGCCTCGATCTCCTTGTAGATGTTGACGAGGCTGGGCGGCGTGCGCACGTCCGGCCGCACCGAAAAGCACAGCCCATGCGCCTGCCCCTCGCCATGGTAAGGATCCTGCCCGAGGATCACGACGCGCACCCGGTCGAGCGGCGTCAGATCGAGCGCCCGAAACCAGTCGGCCGGCGGCGGGAAGATGCGCTTGCCCTCCGCGCGCTCGGCGGCGAGGAAGCTCTTCAGCGCCGCCATATACGGCTGGTCGAATTGATCGCGCAGCGGCGTCAGCCAGCTGTCATGCAAGCGGATGTCGCCCAATCCCGCCTCCGCTCAGCGTTTCTTGACGAACTCGGCGCGCAGCACGAGGCCCTTGATGCCCTCGTACCGGCAATCGATTTCCTGCGCATCACCGGTCAGACGGATCGACTTGATCAGCGTGCCGCGCTTCAGCGTCTGGCCCGCACCCTTGACGGTCAGATCCTTGATCAACGTCACCTGATCGCCATCGGCCAGCACATTGCCGACCGCGTCGCGGACGATCACGCCCTCTTCGGTGGTTTCGGCATCGGCGGCGCTGATCCACTCGCCGGTCGCCTCGTCATAGACGAAGCTGTCATCGTCGCGCATCGGTCAGTTTTTAATCGTGACCATGTCGACGGCCTTGTTCTTGGTGGAGCTGTTGGCGGCGATCGCCTTGACCTTTTCGGCCTTGGGCTTGCGCACTTCCTTGTTCGATTTCTTCTGGCTCTTGGCCATGTCATCGTCCTCGCCGGGCGTCATGCCCGGGACGGATATAGACCGATCCGGCACAAGAAGCGCGCGGATTCGGATGGTTGGGCCGGGTGGCCCCTCCGATCAGGCGATCGGAAGGACGGGAACGGCGGCGCTGATCATCACGGCGGCGACAAACACTGCGGCAACGAGCGAGACTGCAACGCGCTGGGCGGCTTCGAAATGGAACGACATGGTGGTTACTCCCTTGGTTTCCGGCGGTCCGGACCATCCGTCCACCGATGCCAGGGACTTTGCAGGGAGCGTGCCAATTCGGTAAGTCGTTGGAATTACTGCATTCGCAAAAAGCGAAATGCGCGGAATGCGAAATCACGCCAATCCGCGCAGGATTTCACGCCAGATCTTGGCGCAAATCCATCAGCCGATCTGGAGCTGGTTCCGCCCGGCATGCTTGGCCGCATACAGCAGCTTGTCCGCCCGCCCGAATACCGTACCAAGCGATTCACCCTCGGCCGCCTGGGTCAGCCCGGCGGAGAAGGTCACCGCGCCAAGCGGTTCGTCCGATTCGCGCAGGCGATAGCGCTTCGCCGCCACCGTAACGCGCGCCTCTTCCAGCGTGGCGAGCGCGGTCGCGCGATCTACGCCGTTGAACAGGATGGCGAATTCCTCGCCGCCATAGCGTGCGACCATATGGCCGGGGCAGGCGGTGGACAGGGCATCGGCGATCGCCTTCAGCACGCGGTCGCCCACGGCATGGCCGAAGCGATCGTTGACCGACTTGAAATGATCGACGTCGCACACCGCGATGCACAAGGACGCGCCGCTGGCGCTTTGCGTGTGGAACGCTTCCTCGAACGCACGGCGGTTGGGCAGGTCGGTCAGCGGATCGCGCCGGGCATTGTCGCGCGCTTCCTCCAGCTTGGCGCGGAGTTCGCTCGCTTCGTGCGTCGCCGCCTCCAGCCGGCTCTCCGCCGAACGCACCCGATCGAGCATCGCCCCGGTCAGCCGCACCACTTCGTCGGTGCCGAGGCCGATATCCTTCATCGCATCCGCACTGGCGGCGAGATCGCGGCCGAAATCCTCGGTCTCCGTCCGCATCGCCTGGACGATGTCGGTGAAGCCCTCGACCTGCATCTGAGTCTGCGCGACCAGCCCGTCGCTTTTGGCGCGCGCCGCCTGCTCTTCCGCCGCGCCCATCGCGACGTTGCCGCCCAGTTTCTCGATATCCGCCCGCGACAGGCGTACGCCGCCATCGGTCAGCTTCGCCACCGTCTGGCCGAACGGGCCCTGCGCTTCGGTCACCACGCGATAGGCGAAGGCGTAATGGTGCGGGTCCGGGGTCAGGCGCTGCTCCCACAGGAAATCGCCGATGCGCGCGAACAGATCGTCCGTCGCAGTCCCGGTGGCGGTCTTGTAGAGTGCGTTCGCGGTCTTCATCACGCCCCCCAGCGATCGGTCGCACCGCTACGCCCCTTGCGGACGTGGCGCAACCCGCTGCCCCTTCTTGATCGGTGTTATAAAACCGAACTGCTAATAACCGGTTTGCGAATTCCAGAAGGGTTCGTTTCGGGGCAAGTTATCATTTCGGGCGATACGACGAAGATCGATCAACAAAGTTTGGAAAGAACAAGGCTGGCGAGGCGGCGGCGGCGCGGCTAGGCAGGGCGCATGCGCAGTTCCAGCCCCGAAATCGCCTTTGCCGGCCAGTTGGCCGATGCCGCCGGCGCCGCGATCCGCCCCTATTTCCGCGCCTCCCATGGCCTGGAGGCGAAGGAAGATGCCTCCCCCGTCACCCTCGCCGATCGCGCGGCGGAAGCGGCGATGCGCTCCCTGATCGAGAAAGCCTATCCGCACGATGCGATCATCGGCGAGGAATATGGCGTGAAGGACGGCAATTCGGGCCGCGCCTGGGTGCTCGATCCGATCGACGGCACGCGCGCCTTCATCTCCGGCCGCCCGATCTTCGGAACATTGATCGCGCTGATGGTCGAAGGCTGGCCGATGCTGGGCGTGATCGATCAGCCGATCCTGAACGAGCGTTGGCTCGGCGTCGTCGGTCAGCCGACCCTGTTCAATGGCAAACCCGCCGCCACGCGCCGCTGCCCGGATCTCGCCAAGGCCTTGCTCGGCACCACCTCGCCCGCCGCGTTCGACGACAACCAGTTGCACGCGTTCGAACATCTCGACGGCGCGGTGATGAGCACGGTGCTCGGCGGCGACTGCTACAATTACGGCTGCGTCGCCAGCGGCTGGCTCGACATCGTGGTCGAAGCCAATCTGAAGATCCACGATTTCGCTGCTCTCGCCCCGGTGATCGAGGGCGCGGGCGGGCGCGTGTGCGACTGGGCCGGCGATCCGCTCACCGCCGACAGCGTGGGCGAGGTCATCGCATCCGGCGATCCGGCGCGCGTCGAGGAGATCATCGAGGCACTTGCCTGCCGCGGTCATTGATCGGGCCGATGGTCAAGCGGCGCATATTCTACGCCGTCGCCACGATCGTCCTGTTCGCGATCGAAGTGCTGATCGCGCTCTACGTGCACGATCGGCTGATCCGCCCCTATGTCGGGGACAGCATCGTTGTCATCCTGCTCTACACCGCGCTGCGCGCCATGACGCCACTCGATGTCAGCATGGCAGCCGCCGCCGCATTTGCCTTCGCCTGCGCGGTCGAGGTCGGCCAGTATTTCAACCTCGTAGACCTGCTCGGCCTCGGCCACAGCGCACTCGCCCGCACACTGCTCGGCACGAATTTCGAGCTGAGGGACTTCATCGCATACGCGGTCGGCACGGTCATCGTACTGGCGGCGGAATGGGCTTTTAGTACTCGGAAACCCACTTTCCGTTCGCCCTGAGCCTGTCGAAGGGACGGGACTGCCCTCAGAAAATCCCCAAGATCTTCTTCCGCGCACTTGGCTGCTCGACCTTGGCCGTACCATTCCCCACATCGTCACGCGGCTTGCCCTTGGTCGTCCGCTGCGCCGCTGCCGTCGCGCCCGCCAGGACCGGCCCGCACGCCGCGGCCTTGGCATCGCCCACATCGACGAACGCCAGCACCGCGCCGACCGGCGTCGCCACCAGCCCTAGCCCGAGACCGACCCCGGCGCGGGTCAGCAATTGCGGGCTGATCGGGTTGATCCTGGGTGCCGAAAAATAACCGCCCAGCCCGACCGGCGACTGCCCGGAGAACAGGCTGAACTTCTTGCCGTCGGCGCGGAAGGCGAGGTCCAGCGCCTCGGTACGGAAACTGAAACCCCCGCGCCCGGCGATCACGTTCTTCTCGGTATCAATCAGGATCGGGTCCGCCGCCGCGATCCCGTCCCGCACGGTGAAAGCGATCGCGCCGCAATTGATCGTCACCGGCTTCTTCAATTTGTCCTGGATCAGCTTTTGCACGAACGTGCCGATGTCCAGTTCGGCCAATTGCACGTTGCGTGTCCAGAAGGTGCCCTGCGGCATCGTAAACGCGATCCGCCCGTTCGCGGTGCTGAGCGAATCGTGCACCGTGTCGCCCTCGCCGGCCAGTTGCATCCGCCCCTTGATCGTCCCCGTCGTGCCCGCCTCCGCCACGCCGAACCCGGCCAGTAGCCGCCCCATCGGCGTCGAGGCCAGGCGGATGTCGTAAGTCGTGTGCGCCGGGCGGCGGCGCGTATCGATCGTCACGTCGGCGGCCACGTCGCCGCGCGACATCGTCATCGTCAGCGGCGACAGCGTCAGCACCTGGTCCTTCAGCTTCAGGGTCAGCGCGATGTTTGAGATCGGCACGTTCTTCGATCGCACAATCCCCACGCGCCAGTTGAGGTCGGCATCGAACGCCTTCATCGCTTCGATATTCAACGGCGCGTCGGGCAGCACGCGGGCCGGTGCCGCGCCGGTCGCGGCGGCGGCGGCCACCGCACCCTTGGTCGCGACGATGTCGGGATTGTAGCCGATGAACGGCGCGACATCAATGATGTCCAGCCGCCGCGTGGTCAGCGCCGCATCGATATACACTTTGGGTTCGGTCTGGCTCACCGTGAAACGCCCGGCGATATCGCTATCGCCGAACCGCCCGGTCAGGCCGGTAAAGGCATAGTCGATCCCGCTCTTAACCAGTTGCGCGTTCAGCCGGTAGGCGCGCGTTGCCGGCGTGACGACACCGATGATCCCGAGCAGTTCGGCGACGTTGCGTCCCCGCGCCTCCACCTTCAACGGCACGTCTTCGATCTCGGCGATGCTCGGCAGCGTGCCCGTCACGTCGATCTGGTTGTGCGCGGCGAACGCGCGCAGCAGCAGCCTGTTCTCTCCCCGCGATACGGTCGCATTCGGCGACATCAGCGCGCCGGACAGGCGGAACGGAGTCGCCCGGATCGTGCCCGTGCCGGTGAAATGCACCGCATCGCCGATCCGCGCATCGCGCGACGTGATCGTCTGGAACTTCAGATCGGTCTCCAGCCGCAGCCGCGAATCGAGGTAGCGGAGTGTCGTGCCCGCCACCGTCGCCCGGCCGATGATCGGGAATTCCAGCCGCTTGCCGCCCTTCTTCTCGCCGAACGTCCAGGTGTTGCGATCGTGCGCCGCATTCCATTCCAGATCGATCGCGGCATCGTTCAGGTCCAGCCAGCGCATCCGCCTCTTGCCGAAGATCAGCGATAGCGGCGCGATGCGCGTATCGATTCGCTTGGCCTCGAACAGGTTCGGCCGCGTCGCCCAGGCGGGGTTGGAGATCGTCATCCCCTCGGCCAGGAACTTGATATCCAAAGGCGCGAAATACAGCTGGAAATCACCGCGCACGGTGACGGTGCGGTCGGTCAGCTTGCCGACCACACGCTCGAAGGTCGATTTCAGGAACCGTCCCTTGGTGACGAACAGGATCACCCACACCGCCGCGATCAGCGCCAGCAATCCCAGCAGGATACGCCGCAACCAGCCGAGCGGGGTCGCGCCGCGATAGCGCCGCTTGTACCAGCGCGGCGCTGGCGGCGCGGCGGCGGGCAGGGGCGGGGTCGTTACGATCTCGGGTTCATCGGCCATCGGGCATGCAAGCGCGCCGCAACGGCGAATCGTTCCGCCGGGTTGCATTTCGCCAGCCACACGGCTAAGCGCCCCGACTTCTCCGCGAGTAAGAGGAATGGTCCGGCCGGTATGGGCTGCCGTGGCTATTCATAAGCGCCCGCGATTTTGAAAGGACGAAAATGCCCAAACTGAAGACGAAGAGCGGCGTCAAGAAACGCTTCAAGCTCACCGCCAGCGGCCTGCTGAAGCACGGCGTCGCCGGCAAGCGCCACCGACTGATCAGCCACAACAGCAAGTATATCCGCCAGAACCGCGGCACCAAGGTGCTGTCGAAGGCCGATACGGCCACCGTAAAGGCGTGGGCGCCTTACGGGCTCAAGTAAGGGGATATAGGACATGGCACGCGTAAAACGGGGTGTAACCACCCACGCAAAGCACAAGCGGATTCTCGGCCAGGCCAAGGGCTATTATGGCCGCCGCAAGAACACCATCCGCATCGCGCGGCAGGCCGTCGAAAAGGCCGGCCAGTACGCGTATCGCGATCGCAAGGTAAAGAAGCGCTCGTTCCGCGCGCTCTGGATCCAGCGCATCAACGCCGCCGTCCGCATGGAAGGCCTGACCTACGGCACGTTCATGCACGGCCTGAAGCTCGCGAACATCGATCTCGACCGCAAGGTCCTGGCCGACATCGCGATGCACGAAGGTGCCGCATTTAGCGCCATCATCGCGCAGGCGAAGGCGGCTCTGCCCCAGGCCGCCTGAGGCGACCTGCGATTGAGCGACACAGGGGCGCGGGTGGTCTAGGCCACCCGCGCCCTTTTCGTTATCGCTTTCTTTCGTCATCCCCGCGAAGGCGGGGATCCATACCGGGAAACATTCGAGTGGATCGCCAACCGTGCATCTACATGCTCGCCAGCGGCAAGCACGGCACGATCTATATCGGTGTAACCTCCAACCTTCTCGCCCGGCTTGTCCGGCACCGCGAAGGCTTGATCAAAGGCTTCACCTCTCGCTACGGCGTGGCGCGACTGGTGTGGTTCGAGACGACGGACACGATGGAAGCGGCGATACTCCGCGAAAAGCAGCTCAAGAAATGGAACCGCGACTGGAAAGCCAATCTGATCGAGCAGCATAATCCGCATTGGGCGGATTTGGCGATCGGTTTGGGTCTTCCGCCTGTTGCAGGTCTAACGCCTCAAGGCGACGATACACATTATGGATCCCCGCCTGCGCGGGGATGACGGAGTAGCCAGTGACCCCCGATCAATCGACCGATACCGATCAGCTAAAGACGGACCTCATCGCCGGCATCGAAGCGGCCAGCGGCCTCGACGCGCTGGAGGCGTGCCGCGTCCATGCGCTGGGCAAGGCCGGCGTCGTCACCGCACTTCTAAAGACGCTCGGCGGCATGTCGCCCGAGGAGCGCCTGACGCAGGGCCCGCGCATTCAGGGCCTGCGCGAAGCCGTCACCACCGCCATCGCGACCCGCAAGGCGACGCTGGAGCGCGCCGATCTCGACGCCCGTCTCGCCCGCGAGACGCTCGACATGACGCTCCCCGCCGATGCCACGCCGGCCGGCACGATCCACCCGGTCAGCCAGGTGATGGACGAACTGGCGGAGATCTTCGCCGATCTCGGCTTCGCGGTCGCGACCGGTCCTGAGATCGAGGACGACTGGCATAATTTCAGCGCGCTCAACATCCCCGAGACGCACCCTGCGCGCGCGATGCAGGACACCTTCTATCTCGCGGGCGACCACGAACCGCCGATGGTCCTGCGCACGCACACTTCCCCGGTGCAGATCCGCACGATGGTGGAAGTCGCCAAGCGCACGCAAAAGGCAGGCGAGCCGATCCGCATTATCGCCCCCGGCCGAGTCTATCGTTCGGACTGGGATGCCACGCACACCCCGATGTTCCACCAGATCGAGGGCCTCGTGATCGATAAGGGCATCACGCTCGGCCATTTGAAATGGACGCTGGAAACCTTCCTGCGCGCCTTTTTCGAACGCGACGACGTCGTCCTGCGCCTGCGGCCCAGCTATTTCCCGTTCACCGAGCCAAGCGCCGAGGTCGATGTCGGTTTCAGCCTCGAAAAGGGCAAGCGGGTCATCGGCGGGTCCGACGGCTGGATGGAAGTGCTCGGCAGCGGCATGGTCCACCGCAAGGTGATCGAGGCGTGCGATCTCGATCCCAACGAATGGCAGGGCTTCGCCTTCGGCTGCGGGATCGATCGCCTTGCCATGCTCAAATACGGCATCGACGATCTGCGCCCCGTGTTCGAAAGCGACGTCCGCTGGCTGAAGCATTACGGCTTCTCCGCGCTCGACGTGCCCACGCTGTCGGGAGGAGTCGGCGCATGAAATTCACCCTCGATTGGCTCCGCCAGCATCTCGACATCGATGCCTCGCTCGCCGCGATCGTCGAAACGCTCACCCGCATCGGCCTCGAAGTCGAAGGCGTCGAGAATCCCGGCGAGAAGCTCGCCGCGTTCAAGGTCGCGAAGATCCTCACCGCCGAACGGCACCCGCAGGCCGACAAGCTGCAAGTCCTGTCGGTCGATGCCGGGGACGGCCCGCTGCAGGTCGTCTGCGGCGCGCCGAACGCGCGCGCCGGTCTGGTCGGCGTGTTCGGCGCGCCAGGTGCCTATGTCCCGGGCGGCGACATCACGCTAAAGGTCGCCGAAATCCGGGGCGTGGTTTCGAACGGCATGATGTGTTCGACGCGCGAACTTGAGCTTGGCGAGGATCATGACGGGATCATCGAGCTGCCCGCCGACGCGCCGATCGGCACGGCGTACCCGGATTATGCTGGCCTCAACGATCCGGTGATCGATGTCAGCATCACGCCCAACAAGCAGGATTGCATGGGCGTCCGCGGCATCGCGCGTGATCTTGCGGCGACCGGCATCGGCACGCTCAAGCCGCTCGTCTTTACGCCGGTGACGGGCGAAGGCGCAGGCCCCGACGTCCGCACGGACGAGCCCGAGGCCTGCCCCGCTTTCTACGCGCAATCCGTCAGTGGCGTCACCAATGGCACCGCGCCGGAATGGCTGCGCCGCCGCCTCACCGCGATCGGGCAGAAGCCGATCTCGACGCTGGTCGATATCACCAACTATGTGATGATCGATCTCGGTCGCCCGCTGCACGTCTATGATCGCGCGAAACTCAGCGGCGGCCTGATCGCGCGCAAGGCGGTCGCGGGCGAACAGGTGCTCGCGCTTAACGGCAAGACCTACACCCTCGACGCGACGATGACCGTCATCGCCGACAACAAGCATGTCCACGATATCGGCGGCATCATGGGCGGCGAGGATTCCGGCGTATCGGACACCACCACCGACGTGCTGATCGAATGCGCCTTCTTCGATCCCGAAACGATCGCCCGCACCGGCCAGAAACTCGCGCTCACCAGCGACGCGCGCCAGCGCTTCGAACGCGGCGTGGATCCGGCGTTCCTTGAAGACGGCCTCGCCATTGCGACGCGTATGGTGATCGATCTCTGCGGCGGACAGGCCAGTGAAGTGACCCGCGCCGGCACGCCGCCGATCGAAGTGCGCACCGTCAGTTACGATCCCGCGCTGGCCGAAACGCTCGGTGGCCTCGCCATCGCACCCGACCGGCAGCAGGCGATCCTCGAAAGTCTCGGCTTCGTGATCGATTCCGGCTGGTCCGTCACCGTCCCGACCTGGCGTCGCGACGTGGACGGCCCCGCCGATTTGGTCGAGGAAGTGGTCCGCATCGAAGGTATCGACAAGGTGCCTTCGATCCCGCTCGCCCGCTTGCCCGGCGTCGCCAAGCCCACCGCCACGCCCGAACAGAAGCTCGAACGCCGCGCCCGCCGCGCCGCCGCCGCGCGCGGGCTGGACGAGGCGGTGACGTGGAGCTTCCTGTCGGACGCGCAGGCCGCGCCGTTCGGCGGCGGTGCCTGGACGCTCGCCAATCCGATCAGCGAGGAACTGAAGGTCATGCGCCCGTCGCTCCTGCCCGGCTTGCTCTCCGCAGCAGAACGCAATCTCAAGCGCGGCCAGACCAGCGTCCGCCTGTTCGAGATCGGCCGTCGCTACCTCGCCAATAAGGAGCGCGCGACTTTGGGCGTCGTCCTCGCCGGATCGTCCCGTCCACGCGGCTGGCGCGGTGGCAAGGCGGCGGCGTTCGACGCGTTCGACGCCAAGGCCGAAGCCCTCGCATTGCTCGCCGCCGCCGGTGCCCCGGTGGAAAACCTGCAGGTCATGGGTGAAGCGGGCGACGCCTGGCATCCCGGTCAGTCCGGCACGCTGCGCCTCGGCCCGAAGACGGTGCTTGCTGCCTTCGGCATGGTCCACCCCAGCGTCCTGAAGGCATTCGACCTCGACGGCCAAGTCGCCGCGGTCGAACTCTATCTCGACGCAATGCCCGCCAAACGCAGCACCGGCTTCATGCGCCCGGCCTACACGCCGCCTGCACTGCAATCGGTTACTCGCGACTTCGCCTTCGTCGTCCCCGCCGATCTCCCCGCCGATCCGCTCGTCCGCGCGATCAAGGGCGCGGACAAGGCGAGCATCGTCGCCGCCCGCCCGTTCGACGTCTTCACCGGCGCCGGCATGGAGGAAGGCAAGAAGAGCCTCGCCGTCGAAATCACCCTCCAACCGACCGCCAAGAGCTTCACCGACGATGAACTGAAAGCCGTGTCCGACAAGGTCGTCGCTGCGGCGGCGAAACTGGGCGCGGTGCTGCGGGGTTGATTCCGACTATCCGAGGCGGCTTCCCCGGCGAAGGCCGGGGCCCAGTCGGCAAGGTGGATATGATCGGGCGCAGCAGCCGTTTCCTTCTGCATCGCGACTGGACCCCGGCCTTCGCCGGGGAAGCACAATTTAGGCTATGCCCATGACCCAACCAAACCTCATCACCATAAAATCCCCCAAGCTCACCGCCGGGATCAATTATCACGGTGCCGAACTCACCTCGCTGCGGGACAAGACCGGCAAGGAGTTGATGACCGACGCCGATCCGGCCTTCTGGACCGGCCACGCGCCGATCCTGTTCCCGATCGTCGGCGCGCTCAGCGGCAATACGCTGCGGGTCGATGGCAACACCTATAAGATGGACAAGCACGGCTTTGCCCGCCGCTCCGATTTCGAAGTAATCGAGCATCAGGCGCACCACGTAATCCTGCGCCTAACCGACAGCGAGGCGACGCGCAAAAGCTACCCCTTCGCCTTCGCGCTCGATCTGAAATACGCGCTGGAAGGCGCGACCCTAACGCTCACCGCGAAGATCGCCAATCGCGGCGACGTGCCGCTGCCGGCCAGCTTCGGTTTCCACCCCGCCTTCGCCTGGCCGCTGCCTTATGGCGAGCCGCGCGAAAAACATCGCATCCTGTTCGGCAAGCAGGAGCCGGGCGAACTCAAGACCATCGCAGCCGACGGCACCATCGCGCCCGAAACTTGCGAAAGCCCGCTCGACGGCCGCACGCTGCGCCTGCGCGACGATCTGTTCGTAGAAGACGCGCTGATCTGGGATCCGGTCGCCTCGCAGGCCGTCACCTATGGCGCATTCGGCGCACCCACGCTCGACATCGCCTTCCCCGATACGCCGAAGCTCGGCATCTGGACCAAGCCCGGCGCGGCCTTCGTCTGCGTCGAACCCTGGCACGGCATCGCCGACCCGCACGGCTATACCGGCGAGTTCCGCGACAAGCCCGGCGTGTTCAAAGTGCCGGTCGGCGGCGAAAAGGTCATCACGATGAGCGTGACGCTCACCGCCTGAGCCCGAGCTTAATTAGAGTGACGGGGCGCTACCTCTTATTGCGCAGCCTCGGATCGACATGTCGTCTTGATACCTGCAACCCAGATGGTCGCGCGTTCTCCGACTTCCATCGGTGTAACGATCTTGCGTCCTTTCCAGATGAAATTGAAATTCAGCGGCCCGACGAGCTTGCAAATTGCGCCCTTGCCTTCCGGCATGCACATGTTTTCCAGCCGTCGGTAATCCTCCACGGTCGCCGGCTCGACTGGCTTGACGCCGACACCTGTCGCCGCCGAACCGCCAACGATGAAGCGCTGCCCGAAATTCATCGCCCTGACCGTCCATTCGGTAGGCCCTTCGGATGAAGACGGTTTATCGATCCCGCTATTGGCCGCCAACCGTGAACAGAAATCCTGTGTGACGGTGCTGGTGGGTGGCGGCAGTGCTTCGCCGGTCAAAATGAAGGACATGCACATCGCCAGTTGCTTCATGTTCGCTCTCGCTTCCACCCGGATCACCCCGTCTTATCCGCATCACATGTCACGTTAGTGTGACAATCTTCGCAGCGCTGGCTCACGCATTCCCGCACCCGGTGGTTGAGCATGCCCCCCCCACCCGCTAGGGCGCAGCGATGACCAACACCTCCGACCGCCGCACCTTCGCGATCATCTCGCATCCCGATGCCGGCAAGACCACGCTGACCGAGAAACTGCTCTATTTCGGCGGCGCGATCCATCTCGCCGGCGAGGTGAAGGCGCGGGGCCAGAACCGCCGTGCCCGCTCCGACTGGATGAAGATCGAGCAGCAGCGCGGCATCTCCGTCACCTCGTCGGTGATGACGTTCGAGAAGGATGGGCTGACCTTCAACCTGCTCGACACGCCGGGCCACGAGGATTTCAGCGAGGATACGTACCGCACGCTCACCGCCGTCGATTCCGCCGTGATGGTGATCGATGCGGCACGCGGCATCGAGGCGCAGACGCGCAAGTTGTTCGAGGTCTGCCGCCTGCGCAGCGTGCCGATCATAACCTTCGTCAACAAGGTCGATCGCGAGGGCCGCCCGCCGTTCGAATTGCTCGACGAGATCGCCGACATGCTCCAGCTCGATGTCTGCCCGATGAGCTGGCCGGTCGGCATGGGCAGCGATTTCGAGGGCGTGTACGATCTTCACGCCAACACGCTCAGCCAGCCCGAAGGCCCGAGCCGCGAGTTCATGGGGCGCGCGATCCAGTTCGACGGCATGGACGACCCGAAGCTCGCCGCGACAATCTCCGCTCCCGGCCTCGCCACGCTGAAGGACGAATCCGAACTGGCGATGGGCGGCTATGCGTCGTTCGATGTCGAGGCGTACCGCGCCGGCGATCTGACCCCGGTCTATTTCGGCTCCGCGCTGAAGGATTTCGGCGTCGCGGAACTCATCGCCGCGCTCGGCCAGCACGCGCCCGGCCCGCGCCCGCAGCCCGCCGAACCGGCGCCGGTCACGCCCGACCGCGCCGACGTCACCGGCTTCATCTTCAAGGTCCAGGCCAACATGGACCCCAACCACCGCGATCGCATCGCCTTCATGCGGCTATGCTCCGGCACGTTCAAACGCGGCATGAAGCTCACCCCCACCGGTCACGGCAAGCCGATCGCGATCCATTCGCCGATTCTGTTCTTCGCGCAGAACCGCGAACTGGCGGACGAGGCGTTTCCTGGCGACATCATCGGCATCCCGAACCACGGCACGCTCCGGGTGGGGGACACGATGAGCGAGCGCGCCGACGTGCGCTTCACCGGCCTGCCCAATTTCGCCCCCGAAATCCTGCGCCGCGTCGCGCTGAAGGACCCGACCAAGACCAAGCAGTTGCGCAAGGCGCTCGACGACATGGCCGAGGAGGGCGTGACCCAGGTCTTCTACCCGGAGATCGGATCGAACCTGATCATCGGCGTCGTCGGGCAACTCCAGCTAGAGGTGCTGCTCAGCCGGCTCGAGGCGGAATACAAGGTCGATGCCGGGCTGGAAATGGCCCCCTACGACACCGCCCGCTGGGTCTCGGCCGCGGACCCCGCCGACCTGAAAGCGTTCACCGATCTCAACCGATCGTCCCTCGCCAAGGATCGCGACGGCAACCCGGTCTATATGGCCAAGACCGCGTGGGACGTCGGCTATGTCGCGGATCGCTACCCGAAAGTGAAGTTCGCCGCGACGCGGGAACGCTGATCGCGCACCGATTGCAATGTTGGTTTTCGTCTGAAAACGTCGGCGATGTTCTTTCTCATTGCGAACGATCCCCGGCTGCGGTGCGATCCCACGCCCAGACACATATCGTGTGACCTTGTGTGAACTTCGGACCGGCGGCGGCGGGTATCAGGCCGCCGGTTCGTCCACCCAATCCTTGCGCAACGGCTTCACCGCGAAGAACGCCAGGATCGTCGCCAGCACGTAGAAGCACGCGACAACCACGGCCGAATAACGCAACGCCTCGGTCCCGAACCGCGCTGTCAGCCCGTCCGACAGCGCACCGATCGCGAACGATCCCACGCCCAGCCCGATCAGGTTGTTGATCAGCAGGAAACTGGCCGATGCGGTGGCGCGCATGTGCGGCGGCACCAGATGCTGCACGGCGGTGGTCAGCGGCCCCAGCCAAAGAATGTTGAGCGCGTTGGGGATCACGAACAGGAACCACGCCAGCACCGGCGATGGCGACAGGAACCCGGCGACGAACAACGGTGCGGTCACCATCCAGGCGAAGGCCGGGATCTTGGCGTAAGTGCCGCGATCGGCCTTGCCCATCCGGTCGGCCAGCACGCCGCCCAGAAACACGCCGCTCGCGCCGCCCACCAGCAACAGGGATGCGAAATACAGCGCCGTCGTCTGCAGGTCGAAGCCATAGGAACGGATCATCAGCGACGGCACCCAGAAGGCGAGGCCATAGCCCGCAAGGCTGCTCATCGATGCGGCGAAGGCCATCAGCCAGAAGCTCGGCTTCTTCGCCAGAATCGCAAACACCGCGCTCACCGGCGCTCGCCCTACCGGAGCGGCGACCCGCACTGGATCGCGCACCAGCCAGCGGAAGATCGGCGCGATGATCAGCCCGGCCACGCCGACCACGACGAATGCCGCGCGCCAGTCGATATAGGTGGCGATGAACGCGCCGAGCAACGTGCCCATCGCCAGCCCGATCGGAATGCCCATCGAATAGATGCCGAGCGCACGGGCGCGGCGTTCCGGCGGAAAGTAATCCGCGATCAGCGCGTAGGACGGCGCGACGCCGCCCGCTTCGCCCACGCCCACGCCGAGGCGGAACAGGAACAATTGCCAGAACCCGGTCGCCGCGCCGCACAAGGCGGTGAACAGGCTCCACACGCTCAGGCTCACGGTGATCACCCAGCTCCGGCTGGTCCGGTCGGCGATCAGCGCCAGCGGAATGGCGAGCGTCGAATAGAGGATCGCGAATGCGGTGCCGCCGAGCAGCCCCATCTGCGTATCGGTCAGATGCAGGTCGGCCTTGATCGGCTGCACCAGGATGCCGAGGATCTGCCGATCGAGGAAATTGAAGGTGTAGACGAGCAACAGCATCGCCAGCACCACAGCAGGAGAGCGCGACCGTCCGGTCGCTGCACGCGTCGCCATCTTCTCTCTCCTAAAACCTTTTGACCGGACGGTCGTACCGCGTCGGGCGTCCGGTTCCATCCCCTAAACGACCGGGCGCTTATCCTTTTCGGACATGGCGTTCCCCGGCCTTTGCCGGGGAACAGCCTGCAGGCATATCCGAGGGGTATAAGCGCCAATCGACGATGGGGCCGATCAGAACTTCGCGGTGAACGTCGCGAACACCTGACGCGGGTTGCCGTAGAAGGCGGTGGCGATGCCTTCCTTGCCCAGGGTTGGGGTGTAGCCGCCGGCACCGTTCAACACCGGCGTGCCCGCCACGTTGACCGCGATATATTGATAGCCGCCGGTCTTGTAGCGCTTGTCGGTCAAATTCTTGCCGTGTACGCCGATCGAATAGCGGCCTTCGCTGCCGATCGCATAAGTCAGGTGCGCGTCGAACAGCGTGTAACCAGGCTGGTCGAGGAACGGGCTGGCCAGCTCGAACTGGTGCGTCAGGCTGCGATAGGAGGCGACGCCCGATGCGGTGAGCAGGCCGCCCGCCACCGGCGCGGCGGCGCTCAACGTGCCGGACACGGTCCATTTCGGCGTGTTCTGGAACACGCGGAACTGCGCGATGTTGCTCGGTGCCGCGCCGGCCGACGCGCTGCCCAGGAACGTGTTGTACTTGGCGTCGAGATAGCCGAGCGTGCCGTTGAACGTGACGTGCGATCCGGCCCCGGCGAAACCGCGTGCCAGCACGGCGGTGGTTTCCGCCTCCACGCCCTTGATCGTCGCCTTGGCCGCATTGGTGGTGATGCCGCAGAAACTCGGCACCCCGCCGACGGTGCAGCCGGACGATCCCGGCACCTGCACGTCGTCGTAATTGGAATAGAACCCGTCCAGCGCCAGCGTCAGCCGTCGGTCGAGCAGCGATCCCTTGTAGCCGATCTCGTAGCTCTTCACCGTTTCCGGATCGAACGACAGATAGTCGTAGACCGACTGATACGAGCTGTTGGGTGCCTGCGTCGCCGAACCGCGCGGATCGAAGCCGCCGCCCTTGAAGCCTTCCGAATAGGACGCATACAGCATGTGATCGGCGGTCGGCTTGAAGCTGAGCGAGGCGCGCGGGGTGAAACGCTTGAAGTTCGCCTCGCCGCGGAAATTGGTTGCCGGAGCACCGAGCGGAATCGGATTGCCGCCGAATTCAGCGCTCGCGCCATTCAATGGCCCGCCGAGATAATTCTGTTTGAAGACGAACGACTTGCGTTGATCCCAGGTATAGCGCCCGCCGAGCGACAGGCTGACTTGCGGCGTGAAATCGTAGGAGAAATCGCCATAGATCGAACTCGTCTCGGTCTTCACGTCGCCGGCGGTGTTGCCGTTCAGATTGGCCAGCGTGGTGTTCAGCAGCACGTCGAACCGGGTCGATGCCTCGGCACCCAGATAATAATAGCCGATCAGGCCGTTCAATTTGTCGCTATTGTAGAGCAGCTGGAATTCCTGGCTGGTCTGGTTGTTGCGATACACCGCCGGCACGTCGACATCGACCAGCGGCGTCGAATCGAAATCGATCGGCGTGAACGAACGGTCCGCGCGGTACGCGCTGATGCTTCGGAACGTGACGTGATCGGTCAGTTGCGCCGTCACCGACATGGATCCACCACCGGCCTTGATGTCCTGCTTGGGGAAGTTCAGCCCGGCATTGGTATCGAACACGTTGCTCAGCACCGGCGTGCCGCTCACTAGGCCCGGGATCAGCCGATGGCCGTTGCGCGGGTTCGACGTGTCATGCGTGTAATCGCCGGTCAGTCGTACGAACAATCGGCTGTCGGGCGAGGTGAATTCGATCGTGCCACGCGCCGCCCAGATGCTCTTGTTGTAATTGTCGATGCCCAGATTGCGGTTGCGCCCGAACCCGTCCCGCGTCAGCCGTGCGCCCGACACGCCGATGCGGAACAGGTCGCCGATCGGGGTGGAGGCGCTGATGATGCCGTCGGCCTGGTTGTACGAACCGTACGATCCCTTCAGATTGGCCTCGAAATGATCGGGCAGCTTGCGCGTCACATACTTCACCGCGCCGCCGATCGTGTTGCGACCGTACAATGTGCCCTGCGGTCCGCGCAGGATTTCGATCCGTTCGACATCGTAGATATCGAGCACGGCGGCCTGCGGACGGTTGAGATAGACATCGTCGAGATAGATGCCGATGCCGGATTCGAAACCGGGCACCGGATCCTGCTGGCCGACACCGCGAATGAAGGCGGCCAACGTCGAATTGGTGCCGCGCGCGCTCTTCAGCGTGGTGTTGGGGGTGATGTTCTGCAAATCGGTCAGGTCGACCGCGCCGGCGGCTTCCAGCTTTGCCGCGCTAAACGCGGTGACCGCGATCGGCACGCTGAGCAATGTTTCCTGGCGGCGGCGCGCGGTGACGACGATGTCGGTGCTGTCGTCCTGCACCGTCTCGTCGGCGGCCTGCGTCGTCGCGGCCGGCGTGGCGTTCTGTGCGAAAGCGGGCGTGGCGACGATCGCGGCGAACGCGACGCTGGCGTTCAGGAACGTGCGCGTGGATACCGTGCGTGACATGGTGATGATCCCCTCCTTGGCGCCTGCATCATGCCCCCGGTCGAAGCCGGGTTGTGCGCCGTGTGGAGCCGCTATAATGAAACATGAACCAGGTTTCAACTTTGGCGATGCGGGGAGGTGAGATTATGACGCAGCAGCGTGTCCAATCGGCAACGCCGTCTCCTTCGGGCGCCGTGCGCGAGCATGCGGACGCCGCCAGCGCGGGCAAGACGCCGCGCACCGAACGCGGTCGCAAGACGATGCGGGCGATTCTGGATGCTGCCGCACTGGAATTCGGCGAACGCGGTTTCCACGAGGCGTCGATCAGCGGCATCACCCGCCGCGCCGGCGTTGCCCTGGGCAGTTTCTACACCTATTTCGATTCGAAGGACGCGGTGTTCCGCGCTTTGGTGCGCGACATGTCGGATCAGGTCCGCGATCACGTCGCCCCCGGCATCCGCGCCGCGCCCAACCAATTGGCGGCGGAACATGCCGGCCTGCGCGATTTCATCGCCTTCGTGCGCGGGCACAAGGAATTGTATCGCATCATAGACGAGGCCGAATTCGTCGATCCCGACAGCTTCCGCCTACATTACGCCACCACCGCAGATCGCATTGCCGCCCGGCTGAAGGCGGCGGCGGCACGCGGCGAAGTGCGCGGCGACGTGTCGGAAGTGCATGCCTGGGCGCTAATGGGCATCAACGTCTTTCTCGGCCTGCGCTACGGCGTCTGGGAACAGGATCGATCCCCGGCGGAAGTCGCCGACGTGATCGCCGATCTGCTGGCGACCGGCATCGCCCCGCGCTGAGCTATTTCCGCTCGAGCAATCCCTTTAGCCCGGCGAGCGCGCCGAGCGGCCTCACTTCGTCCTCGGCGACCACGCCCGCCGCCTTCAACGCCGCCTCGGCGTTCGGCCCGCGCGGAAAAGGATCGAGCGCCAGCGCCACCGTCTCCGCCGCCGCCTCGCCCAGATCGACCGCCGATCCGGTGTAGAACATCGTGTCGAGTGCATCCTCGGACAGCTCGATCTCCTCCTCGTCCACCGCATCTTCCTCGACGAAGCGCAAAGCGACCTCCTCGCGGATCTCGACCGGGATCGGCTCGTCGGTCACCGAACACGCCTGCACCACCGATGCCGAGACGGTGCCCCGCGCGACGATTCCCGCGGCCTCGCTGCGGACCTTGAAGCTGGCCGTCAGCCGATCGAGCGACAGCAAGCCGAACCGCGTCGCCAGCGCCGCGCGTTCGCCGGCATCGGCGGCGATCTCCACCACGCGCTCGCCCGCGCCGAACGTGTCGATCCGCTCGGGGCGGGAAAATTCCGGCGCGGTCATGGCAGGCGCCCTTCGGCCAGATCGGCGATCGGCGTCGTGGCAAGTCCCGCGCGAAACGCCAGCAGGCCGTCCCGCACATGCGCCAGTGCCGCCCCGTCCGGTACCGCGCCACGATACAGGTTGCGCACCAAAGCCGCATCGATCCCGTCCCCGGCCAGCCCCGCGCGATACGCGCCCAGCCGCCCGCCGAGCATACCCATCATCTTGCCGATATGCTTGCCGACCACGACGTCCCCGATGCCGATCTCCCGCAACTGCCCGTCCATGTCGTCCACGAACCGCTCGGTCAGCAACGCGGACGTCGGTGCGCCTTCCGGTTCCTGCTCCAGCCGCAGCACCACGAAGCCGAGGATCGCGGCGATCATGTCGAATCGCCCGTCCACGCTGTCGGGCACCTGTCCCTCCAGATACCAATGCGGCGCGCGCGCGCGCGCCACCACCGCGGTGTAGAGCGGCAGCGCCTCCTCGCTTTTGCGTCCCAGAATCTTCGCCAACCAGCTCATGTATGCTCCGTGCCCCGCGCTTGCCCTTGTTTGGCCGCGATCCCCGGCATATTGAGGCGATCGCCTGCCGGTGCAATGTGTAGTGTCGCGTCGGCCCTTGGAGATTGTTCGATGAGTGTCACGAAAATCCGGCTGATGACGATCGCCGCCCTCGGGCTTGCGGGCATCGCCGCCGGGGGCTGCACTCCGCTGAAGTCGCACCAGGGCTATATCATCGATGCCGATCTGGTGAATTCGGTGCAGATCGGGGTCGATAACCGCGCCTCGGTGCTGCAGACCTTGGGCAAGCCGACCTTCACCAGCCAGTTCAACCAGGGCGACTGGTACTACATCTCGCGCGATTCGCGGAACTTCGCCTACAATAATCCCAAGGCCAAGACGCAGGTGACGTTGCGCATCTCGTTCAGCCCGTCCGGCACGGTCACTTCCATCTCCAAGGGCGACGTCGAACAGGTCGCCTCGATCCACCCCTGGGGCAAGACCACGCCGACGCTCGGGCGTCATCGCGGCTTCTTCGACGAACTGTTCGGCAATATCGGCACGGTCGGCGCTATCGGCGGCGGGCAGGGGGGGGGGGATCGCGATACGCCGTGATGGGGCAGCTGATCCTTACAATTTCCTGACCAATACGTTCGCGCGCCGTTCAGTGCGGCGGCTCCATAGATCCGGATATCGGCGGTTCCCCCCGGCTGCCGGACAGGAAATGGAGTTCAATCATGCGTAAATTGATCATCACCGCATTGATCGCCGCGACGGCGTTCCCTGCCATTGCCAGCGCACAATCCGACGGCGAAATCCGCCGCGACCGGCGCGACGTGCGTCAGGAACAGCGCGAGCTGAACAATGCATATCGCCGTGGCGACCGCCGCGACGTTCGCGACGAACGCCGCGACGTGCGCGATGCCCGCCAAGAGCTGCGCGAGGACGTACGGGATCGCCGCGACGACCGTAGAGACGACCGGCGCAACTGGGGCCGCAACGACTGGCGCGGCTATCGTGACGGCAATCGCGGCCTCTATGCCCGTGGCAATTGGAACGCGCCGTTCCGCTACACCGCGTTCCGCAGCGGCATCCGCATCGCGCCCAGCTATTACGGTTCGCGCTACTTCATCGCCGATCCGTGGCGCTATCGCCTGCCCAATCCGGGCTGGAACCAGCGCTGGGTACGCCATTACAACGACGTGCTGCTGGTCGATACGCGGCGCGGCGTCGTGGTCGATGTGATCCGCAACTTCTACTGGTAATTGCACGGTAGAAAACTGGCCCGGGCAGAGCGATCCGCCCGGGTCTTTTTGCGTCAGCGCACCGTGAACATCACCTGATCCACCACGCGCCCGGCGACATCGGTCAGCCGCAGCAGATGCCGCCCCGGCCCGGCCAGGATCAGCGGCTTGCCGTCCGCCGCGCCGAGATCGCGCCGGTCGAGCATCAGGCGGTGCGCCGTCACCTCGCCCGACACGCCGATCGCCAGCCGCTGCCGTTCGATCGGGATATCGGGATCGAGCGCATAGACGCTGCCCGACACCGGATTGACGATGCGCGGGCGGCGCGATTCGGGCGGCGCGGCGGCGATCTGCGCCTGCCCGGTGCCGGCGAGGAAATATTCGCGCCGTGGCCGTTCGAGCGCCGAACCGAACGAGATCGCGCGCTGCTCGATGCCGTCGGGCCGCTTGGGTGCCTGCCCGGCGCGGTTCGCGTGCAGCGCGAGCATCAGATCGCGCCACACCGGGGCCGCGCCGCTGGTGCCGGAAACGGCGCGCATCGGATCGCCCTCCAGATTCCCGACCCACACCGCGACGGTGTAGCGATCCGAGAAACCGATGCACCAATTGTCGCGCATCGCCTTGGACGTGCCGGTCTTCACCGCCGCCCAGAACGGCAAACGTAGCGCGCTGTCCGGCCCGAAGGTCTGCGCGCGCGCATCGGGATCGGCGATCATGTCGGACACCAGCCACGCCGCCTGAGGGCTGGTGATGCGACGCGGTGGTGCGCGCGGATCGTCGCGCGTCAGCCGGAGCGGCGTCCACCCGCCGCCATTGGCCAGCGCCCGGTATGCGTCGGCCTGTTCGAGCAACGTCACCTCGGCCGATCCCAATGCGAGGCTGAAGCCGTAATATTGCCCGTCCTCGACCAGCCCGCGATAGCCCGAATCCCACAACCGATCGCGAAACGGCTCGACCCCGACGAGCAGCAACGTGCGCACGGCGGGCACGTTGAGCGATCCGGCAAGCGCACTTCGCGCGGACACCGGGCCCTTGAAGGCGTGATCGTAATTCTGCGGCACATACAGGCCGGAGGCTGTGTCGAGCTGCACCGGCGAATCGTCGAGGATCGAGGCGGGGGTGAGATAGCCCTTCTCGATCGCCTGTGCGTAGAGGAACGGCTTCAGCGTCGATCCCGCCTGGCGGTAGCTGTTCGCGCCATCGACGGCGGCGGCGGTCGATGCGCCGCCGATCCCGCCGACATAGGCCAGCACGTCGCCGCTGGCATTGTCCACCACCACTACCGCCCCGTCGCGCGCCCGGGCACCACCCAGGCCCTGCAATTGGCGCCGCAATGCGATGATCGCCGCGCGCTGGATATCGGCATCCAGCGTGGTCGTCACCTTCAACCCCGCCTTCGTCAGCAGGCGCTGGCTGAGATGCGGTGCCAGCCCCGGATCGAGCGCGAGGCTGCGCGCCGGGCCGAGCATCGACGCGGCCTCGCCGGCAAAGCGCGTGCAATCCGCCTCATGCGATGCCTTGCGGGATAGGGCACAGGCGCGCCGCGCGATGGCGGCAGGCGCGGCCTGCGGTTCGGGCAGCAACGCCGCCAGCAGCACCGCATCGTCGCGCGACAAGGCGTCCGGCGTCTTGCCGAACAGCCCGAGCGCCGCCGCACCGATCCCCTGCGCCTCGCCACGAAACCCGGCAAGGTTGAGATACGCTTCGAGGATCTGGTCCTTGCTCCAATTGTTCTCGATGGCCCAGCCCGCGCGCATCTGGCGTAATTTGTCCCAGATCCCCCGCGCGCCGGGCGCGGCGAGATCGGGCGCGAGGAAGCCGGCGACCTGCATCGACAGGGTACTCGCGCCGCGATGCTGCCGCCCCTGGATCCGATCGCGCAGCGCCCCGAGCATCGCCAGGCTGTCGACGCCCGAATGGCTGTAGAAACGCCGGTCCTCGGCCGCGACGATCGTTTCGCGCGTGATCGGCGACACGCTGTCGAGCGGCGTCCAGGCCAGCCGGCGCGCGGCGAAATCGACCCGCGCCGAATCGATCAATTGCCCGTGGCGATCGTACAGCCACGCCTCGGACGGGTGCCACGCCGCGCGGGTCCGGGCGTAATCGGGCAGCAAGGGGGGCAGGGTGGCGTAATCGATTCCGGCGAAGGCGAGGATGAGGAGGGCCATCATTCCAAGCGTCACCCTCCTCTTGGTTCCCCCGCGAACGCGGGGGTCCAGGGTCTCAGGCGTTGACGTTTGTAACCCTGGGCTCCCGCGTTCGCGGGAGAACCAAGACTTCGCGTTGGCTTTCACCCCGTCAGCGAATTGTCCAATCCGTTCCGATATTGCCGGCCATTTCACCTCACCGCTGCGCCACCCTCCACCGTCACCCCAGCGAAGGCTGGGGTCTCGTGCGGCTCCTGTCCCGCCTTCACCGCCTGAGATCCCAGCCTTCGCTGGGATGACGGGGATTGGTGCGGCCTCCGCGTCTTCGGGAGGGCCTGCTGGCTCAGCCACGCATCACCGCTGCGCCACGCTCACCGGCGCATTCGGCACCGCCGCGCGGATCGCGGGCGAATACATCGCCTCCACCCGGCTCGGCGGCAGCGAGAACCGGCCCGCACCGTTCAGCCGCATGACGTAGACGATGGTGAAGCGTCCGCGCGGCACCCAGCTGAAATAGCCGCGCCACGCATCGTTGCGGCGTTCTATATAGGCCGGCTGCACGCCGACCTGCACGTCCCACAATTTCCCGTCGCCATCGACCGCGGCGAATTCGGTGCCGTCGCCGGCCTTGGCATCGGCATTGAGCAGCTTCGATTGCCCGCCCAGATCGCCGACGATCGTCGCCCCGGCGGGGATCGGATCGTTGACCACCACCCAGTTGCGCTCGGCCGAGGCCTCGACCGTGATCGTCACCTTCACCACGTCGCCGCGCGTCAGCACGCCCTTGGTGCGCGCCTGCATCACCTCGGTCTTCTTCGCCATGCGGTATCCGGCGAACAACGGCTGGGTCAGCGGCACGGCGGCGGAAACCGACACGTTCGCCCATGGCCCGGCACCACTGGCCTGCGACAGGCGCAGCGGAATCTGCACCGCCGGCAGCGGGAAGCTGACTTGCCGCAAATCCACCGCCAGCGGCCATCCGCGACTGACGCTTGCATTGCCGAGCGACATCGTCGTCGCGCCGGTGATCGCGCTCGCCGGATAGATCGAGGCGAACTTCTTCGCCGCGATCGTGCCCCAGGCGTTGGCGGTGGTCGTGTCCCAATGCCCGCGCGACTGGCGCAGGCTCACGCCGACCATCATCTTCGGCGCATCGTCCTGCCAGCCGGGCCGGCCGAGCGTGGCGATCACCGCCTTGATCGCGCCTTCGTCACCCGACGACATCAGCCACCATGGCGCGGTGTTCTGGTCCGACAGGTCGAGCCGCGTGCCTTCGTACACCAGCCGCGTCCGCAGCACGCTTTCCGCACTCGTCTTCAGCGCCTGCGCATTGGCGAGGCCGGCCACACGGTCCAGCGCGACGAGGTAATCGGACAGGGTCGAGGTCGGCATGTCGGCCGGCGTCATGCCGATCTGCCCGAGCATCGCCGGCGTCGCCGCGCCCTGCCGCGCGAGCGCGGCGAAGGCCGCGACGCGTTGCAGGCGGACATCGCCGTAATCCTCATGTCGCAAGCGCCCGTCGAGCACGGCCTTCATCGCCTCGATCATCCGCGTGCGCGGCCCCTCGGGAATCGCCAGCCCGGCATCGGCCGTCAGCGACAGGACATAAGCGGTCAGCGATTCCGATCCGGTCAGGCTCTGCGACGGCCAATAGCGCAACAGACCGTCGGGCGCCTGATAGGTCGGGATCTCGCCCGCCAGCCGGTTCCACGCGCTCGCATCGCCCAGCGCGACCGAGGTCGACAGCCGCTGTTCGAAACAGGTGTAGGGATAGGCCGCCATGAACAACCGCACGCCGGCCAGTGGCGGCGCGAGCGTATCGCTCAGCCGGATATCCACCGTGCCGCGCCCCGGCAAAGCCCCCGCCGGCGGTGCGATCGGGATCGACGTATTGGCCCCGACCTGCGCCAGTGTGCCGGCCCAAACCTCGACCGGGATCGCCGGGATCACGTCCTGCGATACGGTGATCTGGTCCGAAGCCTTCCCGCCCTGCGCCACCGCCTTCACCTGCCAGCGCAGAGCAGCGACATTCTCCGGCGCGGTCAGGTTCCACGCCACCGGCGCGGCGCCGCCCGCCGGGATCGTGACGGTCAGCGGTTTGCCTTGTGCCACGCGCGGGAAGACATCGACCGTGGCCGTCACCTTCATCGGCTTGGTCGATCCGTTGCGGAGCGTGAAGCCGGCGGCATAGAAATCGCCCGATCGCACCAGTTGCGGCATGCCAGCGAAGATCGACAGATCCTGCGCGGTGCGGATGTCTGCCGATCCGCTGCCGAAGAATTGCGCACCGTCCGTGGCCACCGCCACCAGCTTGAACGACGAGAGCGCGTCCGACAGCGGCACGGCGATTCGCGCATGGCCTCTGCTATCGAGCGCGACGCGACCCTTCCATAACAATACCGGCTGGAAATTCTCGCGGTTGAGGCCCGATGAATCGCCACCACCACCCCCGCCCGCTTCCACCGCCTTGCGGCCGATGCGGCGTTTACCGACCACCTGACTCTGCGCGGTCGAGGTGAGTACCGAGAGCGAGCGTTCGCCCATCATCGCGGTCAGCACGTCCCACGAATCGTTTGGGGCGAGTTGCAGCAGCGCCTGATCGACCGCGACAAAGGCGACGTCGGCGGAGGTGGTGGGCGCACCGTCCGGTGCCTTCACCTGCACGTCGACCTGCGCGACGTCGCGCGCGGCGTAACGCTCCTTGTCGGCCTTCACGATGACCTGAAGCTTGTGCGCTTCCCAACCGACCTTCACCTTGGCGATGCCGAGGCGGTACGCGGGCTTGCCGAGATCGACCAACGCGGTCGGCTCGTTCGCCTGAGGTGGCCCGTCGGTCAGCCCCAATTTCTGGCCGATCCCGCTCAGCCAGCTCCAGAACCCGCCCTGCACGCGCCCGCGCACCGCCATGACCGAGACGAACACGTCGGGCGCGTAGCTGCCCGGCATCTTCACCTCGACCACCGGATCCTTGCCCGACAGATCGGTGACGAAGCTAGACAACACACCTTCGCGCTCCACCGTGACCAGGGCGGTCGCTTCGCGGAACGGCATGCGCACCTGGAAGCGCGCGGTCTCGCCGGCGGCATAGGTGGTTTTCTCGGGCACGATGTCCATGCGGTCGCCATTGTCGCCGCCGAACCACCAATCGTCGTCGCCGGCCAGCCACACCGATTTGGTCGCGCGCGCGATGTTGCCGTTCGCGTCGGTCGTGGTGGCGACGGCATAGACCTCGCCCGAGACGCCGGGATCGACCGCGCATTGCGCAAGGCCCTGCGCATCGGTGGTGGTCGAGCAACTGCCCGCCAGCTTCGTCGTGCGCATCTGGTTGTCATAGGCGTAGAAGCCGCCGATCAGCCGCCGCCGCGCGGTCAGCACCTGCCGGCTGTAGAGCGCGACGTCGATCTTCTGGTTCGCGCGCGGTTTGCCCTCGGTATCGAGCGCGACGAAGCGCAGGCGCAGATCGTCCTGTTTCATCAGCCAGCCGTCGGTCTTGACGCCCAGCTGGATGGCGGACGTGAAGATCGGCACGCGCCTCGATGCGGTCAGCACCTCGCCATTGGCGTCCTGATAATCCATTTCGATCAGCATGTCGGTGGTGTTGGCGAGCGTTTGCGGCACGTCGATCGTGGTGCGCGCGGTGCCGTCTCCGCCGAGCGTCGAGGGCAGGGTCTGGGTCGGGGGGAGGGGCGTGCGGTCCTCCTCGCCGTCACCGTCCAACGGCTTCACGCCCTCGGCGATGTCGATCCCGCCGAAGCTGTACGCCTCGTAGTCGGCCGGCGCGCCGTCGTGCGCGCTGTACCCGATGCGCAGATCGACCGGCATGTTCGACGCGCCGCCGCCCGAAAGATAGCCGACGAACAGGTCGAGCGGCAGCACCTTGGGCCGCACCGCCGCATCCTTCGGCCCGCCGACGCTCGCGCGCATCGTCGGCAGCTTGTATTCGTCGACCTTGAACGACTGGCTGGTGTAGATCGTGCGCTCGCCGATAATGACGCGCAGATCGTAATCGCCCATCGGCGCGCCCGGCGGCGCGGTCCAGGTCGATTCGCCGATGCCGTTCGCATCCACGCTCAGCGGCAGGTCGAACTGCGTGTCGGACCCGCGATGCGACAGCCTGAGGATGCCGGTGAATGCCGGTGATAGCGCAAAGCCGGCCCCGAGCGGCTTGCGCACGATATGCTTCATGTGGATCGTCTCGCCCTGCCGGACGAGCGCGCGGTCGAACACCGTGTGCAGGATCTCCTCGCGCGCATCGTACCCATAGGGCAGGTCGAAATCGTACGGGCGGATGCCCTCGCTCCAGCTCGTCAGCGTGAAGCTGAAATCGTCGCCGGCGCGCGCGGAGATCATCAGCGGCGGGACCGAACTGTGCTCGCAATCGCCATACGTCTCGACCTGCGGCAGGCCCGGCGGCACATACAGTCCGCCGGCCTTGTCGGTGATGCCGCGCGCGAGCAGCCTGCCGGTGCAGCTATCGGTCACGCGCACTTCGGCATTGGCGACCGGCTTGCCGCTGTCGAGCGCCGTCACCCAGGCCAGGCTGCGTTCGCGGCCCCATTTGAAATGCACCGCCATGTTGGTGACGAGCGCTGCGCTCGCCACATACCGCGGGGCCTTCCGCCCGAGCAGCGCCTGGCCCAGCACCGGGCTGGCCAGTTCCACCACATAGAATCCGGGCTTGGTGAGCGGCACGCCGACCACTTCGAAATCCTTGCCCTTGCCCGGCAGGCCGAGCTTGAACGCGCTGCCGGTCGTGGCACCGGTTAGGATCGGCTTCGATCCGGTATCGTTGATCCGCACCGTCTCACCGCCGCGCTTGATCTCGTGGCTGGCGTAAGCGTCGGCGGTGGCGACGGTGCGCAGCCATTCGGCAACCTGCCCATCCGATCCGTCCACGCGCAGCGACTGCCCGGCAATGCCCAGATTGCGGCCCTGCAACGTCGGTTCGATATTGCGCACGGTGACCGGCAGCACGCCGCCCTCCTTTGCCTCCAGGATGCCGAAGCTGGCGGCGAACTTCACCAGCGGCGGCGCCTCGTCGAAGCGCAGGTCGAGCGGGAAGCGTTCGGCATTGGCGAGCGCGCGGCCGCTTTCGTCCTTGATCCCGGCGGGAATAGTCAATTTGGCGGTCGTCGCGCTGGGCAAAGGCGCGGCGAAGGTGATGTCGCCGATCGTCGCCTTCTTCTTGTCGTCGTCGCTGAACACCGGACTGATCGTCTTGCCGTCCGGCGTCGCGATGCTGATCTTCTGCGCGTCGCTCATCGCGATCGGCGCGGTGAAGCGGACATACGCCTTCTCGACCGGCGAGCAGCCGGCCTGCGCATTGACGCGCGAACATTCGAAGCGCGCGCTGAACGGCTTGCGCACGGTATAATCGAAGCGCTGGTCCGCCCCGGCCAGCTTGCCCCCGGCCCCGGCGATCTTCGCGCCCCACACGAGCGCCATCTCGCGCCCGGCGGGCAACGGGCGACGGCATTTCAGCGCGGTAAGGCCGGCAAACGCCTTCTGCCGATCGGCCGCGCTGGCCGGAATCGTGGCGGGCAGGCCGGCACTTTCCAGGAAGTTGCGCACCGTCCAGCCCGTGGTGCCGATCTCGCCGAGCAATTTACCCGGCAGGTCGGCCGGCAGCACGTCGACGGCGATCTTCTCGCCGATGCCATCCACCGCGCAATACGCATTGGCGGCGACCGAGGCGGGCGTCGCGGGCAGGTTCGCGGCGATGAGGAACACCTGATCCTCCTCGATCTCCCCGCCGTAGCGCGCCGGCAACACGGCCCGCGCCACCGGGCCACCGGCATCGACCTTGAAATCCTGCTGCCCGGTCACGGCATAGCCGCCGACGCTCTTCAGGCCGGCCTTGATCTTGAATTCGCACACCGTGCCGCCGGGCAGGGACGATTTGAAGTCGTGCACGAAGGTCTGCGGATCGACCCAGCGGCCCTCGCCTGCGATCGCGCAGGTGACGTCGAACGGCCCGGCCGCGCGCGGATCGCCAAGCGGCACCATCGGCTGGCTGAAGCGCACCGTGAAGCGCTCGATCGCGCCCCCGGAACCGGTATCGCCGATGCCCGGCGTCGCCATGATGACCTGCGGGCTATTGTCCCCGAATGCCGCGACGGGAGCGATTGCAAGGCCGAGCAATGCGAGGCGCCATGCGAGCTTCATTGCAATCCCTCTCCTGATTGCGATCGAGGCTAATGCTTTTGCGTGTCCCGATCCAGCGGCCTTTTTTCCCCATCGGCTTGCGACATTATCCTATATGGGAAACAAGTTTCGACGGACGAATCGCGCGCGAGTGCCGCTTGGAGGCAAGGCGATTGGGGCACGTGCTGGGGGATTGGGCGGGCGTCATCGCCGCCGTTGATATCGTTGCGCGTGAGACGATGCTGTTCGCGGCCATCGGGTTCCTGATCGGCGGGATCGACGATCTCGCGATCGACCTCGTCTATGCACGTCATCGCTTATGGCGGCGGCGACTGCCCATTCTCGACGATTTCCAGATCGGTGCGGATCCCGGCAGGATCGCGATCTTCGTTGCCGCATGGGAGGAAGCGGACGTGATCGGGCCGATGCTGCGCACGGCACTCGCGCGGATCGATCATCCGGATTACCGGATCTATGTCGGCACCTATCCCAACGATCCAGGCACGATCCATGCGGTCGCCGAAGTGGCGGAGTGCGATCCGCGCGTCCGGCTGGTGATCGGACACAAAGCCGGCCCGACGACGAAGGCCGATTGCCTCAATACGATCTGGCGCGCGTTGCTCCGCGACGAGGCGGCGGAGGGCTGGAGGGCGAAAGCCGTGGTGCTGCACGATGCCGAGGATGTCGTGCATGCCGGCGAATTGCGGATCTTCGACGCGCTGATCGGGCCGCATATGGTGGTGCAATTGCCGGTCCATCCACTGATCGACCGGCGCTCGCGTTTCGTCTCCGGCCATTATGCCGACGAATTCGCCGAGGCCCATCGCAAGACTTTGGTCGTGCGCCAGGCCGTGGGCGCGGGGTTGCCGCTGGCCGGGGTGGGCTGCGCGATCGAGCGCGCCTGTCTCGGGCGGATCGCAGACCTGCGGCAGAATGCTCCGTTCGACGCCGACAGCCTGACCGAGGATTACGAACTCGGCCTGCATATCGCCGCGTCGGGCGGTAGCGGCGTGTTCGCGCGGGTCGTGGAATATCCTGGCGGGCCTCCGATTGCCGTGCGCGCCTTCTTCCCCGCCCGACTGGAGGCAGCGGTGCGGCAGAAGACGCGCTGGATGATCGGTATCGCGCTCGCCGGATGGGACCGGGTCGGTTGGGGCCCCGCGCGCGATTGGCGCGATCACTGGATGCGCATGCGCGATCGGCGCGCGCCGATCGCCATATTGGTGCTGATCGGGGCCTATCTCGCGTTGCTGTTCTGGACCGGCTCGGCGATCCTGCATTGGACGACGGGGATCGCGCCACCCTCTTTGCCACCGACGATGGAAGCGCTGCTGACGATCAATTCGGGGCTGCTGGTCTGGCGGCTGATCGTGCGCGCGGCGTTCACCGGGCGCGCTTATGGCTGGCGTCAGGCTTGCCTGTCCCTGCCGCGCGCGGTGGTGGGGAATTTCATCGCCTTGGTCGCGGCGCAACGCGCGCTGTTCCGCTACATGGCGATGCTGCGCGGCGCGGCACCGAAGTGGGACAAGACCGCGCACACTTTTCCGGATGAGATCGAGCGGCAGTGATCGTCGGGCGACCGCTGCGCTTTCTCGGCGTGATCGTCGGCGGCTGGATTGCGATGCGCGTGACGGTGCTGTGGTGGCCGGGTGCGATGCCGATCGAGGCGGCCGAGGCGGCCCCGATCGGGGTGCCGGTTGCCGTGATGTGGGCACCAGCGCTTCAAAGATCGAAGGCGGCGTCGCCTGCCTTTCAACTCCCAATATTGAACCATTCCGCGCGGGCGAAGGCGCCGGCGCGCGCAAACGTGGCATCGCCGCGATCCGAAGCCGGCCCGACTTTGGCGATGCCTGTGCGCACCGGCATGATCGCCGGACTACCAGCGCCGATCCGATCCCAATCGAAACACCACGTGCACACCAGATCGCGCTTTAACGCCAGCTTCTGGCTCGTCTCGCGTGGGGGCATCGGGCCGGCGGCGGGGGTACTCGGCGCGCAACTCGGCGGATCGCAGGCGGGCGGGCGGCTGACCTATGCGCTGACCGACAGCCGCCGTCTCGCGCTCGCCGCGCGGGTGAGTACGCCGCTGGGGGCGGGCGCGCAGGAACTCGCGCTCGGGATGGAATGGCAACCGACCCGACTGCCGGTGCGGGTCATCGCCGAACAGCGCATCGCCCTGAACGGCGGGCGCGGCGGGCCGACGATCGGGCTGGTCGGCGGGTTCGGGCCAACGACCGTCGCCGCAGGTTTCGCCCTGGAAGGCTATGCGCAGGGCGGCGTGATCGCGCGCGACGGCGGCGAGGGGTTTGCCGATGGCGCGGCGCGACTGGCCCGTCCGGTCGCCAGGCTCGGCGATGTCCGTTTCGATCTCGGCGCTGGTCTCTGGGGGGCAGCGCAAAAGGGCGCGGCGCGCGTCGATCTCGGCCCGTCGCTCGTCGCGTACGTGCCGCTCCGCCCGCAATCGGTCCGTCTCGCGCTCGATTGGCGGCAGCGCGTCGCGGGCAATGCCGCGCCGGATTCGGGTCTGGTGCTGAGCGTCGGGGCGGATTTCTGAGGGCTAGAGCGCGATGATTTTGATTTGAATCACGCCACCGTTCGTTTCGAGCGCAGTCGAGAAACCGCGACCGGGCGTGACGTAGCGGTTTCTCGACTGCGCTCGAAACGAACGGGTCAACTTGAAGTCATCAACCTCTAAACACAAGTCGGCCCCAATGCTTCCCCGGCGAAGGCCGGGGTCCAGTCGCGAAGGTCGATGTTACGTCGCGCAACGCGCGATCACGTCTGTGTCTCGACTGGGCCCCGGCCTCCGCCGGGGAAGCGTTTAGAGCTGTTCTCGATCAAGAATGCTCACCCTCACCCTTCCGCGTTTCGCGCTCCCTCCCTCTCTCGGTGGGAGAGGGAAAAGACTCCGAAGGCGGCGAAGGGTGAGGGCGACCAGTCTTGATCGAAAGCGACTTTAGACCCCGGCCTTTGCCGGATGGTTCGAGGTGGTGGACGCAACCGCTTCCGCCGCACGCCACTTCGGGCTAACCCATCCGCGTGGATCTCTACCTTCCCATCGCCAATCTCTCGGTCAACGCGCTCGTCATCGTGCTGCTCGGCGGCGGGGTGGGCATGTTGTCGGGAATGTTCGGGGTCGGCGGCGGATTTCTCACCACGCCATTGCTGATCGTCTACGGCATCCCACCGACCGTCGCCGCGGCCTCCTCGGCCAGCCAGGTGACGGGGGCGAGCATCTCCGGCGTGTTTGCGCATGTCCGGCGCGGCGGCGTGGATTTCAAGATGGGCGGCGTGCTGGTCGCCGGTGGCATCCTCGGCTCGCTGGCCGGCGCATGGATCTTTCGGCTGTTGCAGGCGAGCGGGCAGATCGATGTCGTCATCGCCATCGTCTATGTGCTGATGCTGGGGTCGATCGGCGGGTTGATGGCGACCGAATCCTGGGGTGCGATCGCCGCGACACGGTCCGGCCGGCCACCGCGCGCGAAGAAGCGGCGGCATCACCCGCTGGTCGCCGCGCTGCCGCTCAGGACGCGTTTCTACGCTTCCGGGCTCTACATCTCGCCGCTGGCTCCGTTGCTGCTCGGTTTCTTCACCGGCATCCTCACGATCCTGCTCGGCGTCGGCGGCGGGTTCGTCATGGTCCCGGCGATGCTCTATCTGCTCGGCATGGGCGCGCAGGTCGTGGTCGGCACCTCGCTGTTCCAGACCCTGTTCGTCACCGCCGCCGCGACGATGGTCCACGCCACCACGACCAAGGCGGTCGATATCGTGCTCGCCGCGCTTCTGCTGCTCGGATCGGTGATCGGCGCGCAGGCCGGCGCGCGCTTTGCCGGCAAGGTACGCCCGGAATATCTCCGTCTCGCGCTGGCGGTGATCGTGTTGCTCGTCGCGATCCGCATCGCGCTGGGGCTTGGTTGGCGGCCCGACGAGATATTTTCGGTCGAACTTTCGTGAGATGGTTTCTGCTGCTGCTCGCGCCGCTGCTGATGGCGCAGGCCAAGCCGGTGCTGGTGCCCGACGTAAGCCAGCGGAATATCGAGATCGCCTATTCCTTCACCGGGGCGGAGCTGCTGCTGTTCGGCGCGATCCTCTATCCCGGCGGGCGCCTGCCCGATGACGAGAAGCCGACCGACGTGGTGATCGTCGTCAAGGGCCCGGTCCAGTCGATCCTGGTGCGCGAGAAGGAGAAGGTGGCCGGCATCTGGGTCAATTCCGCCCGCCTGCGCTACAAATCCGCGCCGAGTTTCTACGCCATCGCCTCGTCGAGGCCGATCACGAAGCTGGTCGACGATCGCACGCAGGCGATCTACGAACTCGGCCTGGATTCGCTGCAATTGTCGCCGGCGAGCAGCGCGCCGCCGGCCGAACAGGATCGCTTCGCGCGCGGGCTGGTCGATCTGAAGCGTCGCGCCGGCCTGTATTACGAGGCTCCCCGCGCGGTCGAGATCACCGATGGCGTCTTGTACCGCGCGCGCGTGACGATCCCGGCGCGCGTGCCGGTCGGGCGCTTCACGGCGGAGACGTTCCTGATCCGCGACGGCCGCGTGCTGGCGGCGGCGACGCGCGATATCGACATCCGCAAATCCGGCTTCGAACGCTTCGTCGCGCGCTCGGCCGACAATCACGCGATCCTGTACGGCCTGGTCGCGGTGGCATTGTCGGTGCTGTTCGGTTGGGCGGCCGGCTGGATCGCCCGACGGATCTGACAAAAAAGGGCGCGGAACCCAATCTTTACCTCTGTCGGGCAAGATCGATCGATAGTCCCTGGGGAAGATGCCTGATGACCGAAATGCTGGGCAGCGATGCGTTCGTACGAGCCGCCCCGACCACGCTGACCGGCGCACCGATCGGCATCGTGCTGGAAATCGCCGGATCGAGCAGCCAGGTGGTGCTCGACGCCCGCGCGCTCGATCTCACCGCCGCCAACCCCGATTCGGTCGTCGCCAGCGCCGGATCGGTCGGCAGCCAGATCAAGATGCGCGTCGGTGTCACCTGGCTCATCGCCAACATCCGCTCCCTCCGCCTGATCGACGGCACGGACGACAGGATCGTCGCGCAGGTCGATTTCCTGGGCGAGGGCGACGAGGAGCGGCTGACCGGCAAGCTCTACAAATTCCGCCGCGGCGTGACGCGCTATCCCGTCCCCGGCTGCGAAGTCTTCCCGGTGACGACCGCCGATCTCAAGCAGGTCTACGCTGCCGACGATCGCGCCACGATCGAGATCGGCACGGTCTATCCGACGCGCGACATCCGCGCCTCGCTGTACGTCGATGCCATGCTCGGCAAGCATTTCGCGCTGCTGGGATCGACCGGCACCGGCAAATCGACCAGCGCCGCCCTGATCCTGCACCGCATCTGCGAACTCAGCCCGCAGGGCCATATCGTGATGATCGATCCGCACGGCGAATATGCCGCAGCGTTCAAGAGCAACGGCGCGATCTACGATGTCGGCAATCTGCAGATGCCGTACTGGCTGATGAACTTCGAGGAACATTGCGAGGTGTTCGTCACCAGCGATGGTTCGGAAAATCAGGTCGATGCCGACATCCTCGCCAAATGCCTGTTGCTCGCACGCGCCAAGGGCCGGCTCGGGCAGGAGATCGGCAAGCTGACGGTCGATGCGCCGATCCCGTATCTGCTCAGCGACCTGACCAACATCATCAGCCTCGAAATGGGCAAGATGGACCGTGCCGGGGACACCGCGCCGTATCTGCGGCTGAAGACCAAGATCGACGAGATCAAGGCCGATCCGCGCTATGGCTTCATGTTTTCGGGCATGCTGGTCGCCGATACGATGGCCGATTTCCTGGCGCGCATCTTCCGCCTGCCGGGCGACGGCAAGCCGATTTCGATCATCGACGTATCGGGCGTGCCGAGCGAGATCACGTCGGTGGTCGTCGCCATGCTCAGCCGTATGGTGTTCGATTTCGCGATCTGGTCGCGCGGCGAGCCGCAGCGCCCGATCCTGCTCGTCTGCGAGGAGGCGCACCGCTACATCCCGAACGAACGCAACGCGGACGCTTCGTCGGTCGGCCGCATCCTCGGCCGCATCGCCAAGGAGGGGCGCAAATACGGCGTGTCGCTGGGTCTGATTACGCAGCGCCCGTCCGATCTGGCCGAAGGCGTGCTGTCGCAATGCGGCACGATCATCGCCATGCGTCTCAACAACGATCGCGATCAGGCCTTCGTCCGTGCCGCGATGCCGGAAGGTGCGCGCGGCTTCCTCGATTCGATCCCCGCGCTGCGCAATCGCGAGTGCATCATCTGCGGCGAGGGCGTCGCGATCCCGATCCGCGTGTCGTTCGACGGGCTGGAGGACAACAAGCGTCCGGCGTCCGACGATCCGATCTTTTCCGATCTCTGGCGTCAGGCCGGCGGCGAGGATCAGATCATCGCGCGTACGATTAAGCGCTGGCGTTCGCAGGGGCGGTAGGCGCCGATTTATCCGTCATCCCGGACTCGATCCGGGATCCAACGAGCCGCACGGGCGGCGCATATTTATTGCCGTATCGACCAAGCCGCCTGTTGGATCCCGGCCTCCGCCGGGATGACGGTATTGGCTTCAGCGCTGGCCCGGCTTGACCGACAGCAACGCTGCCACCCGCGCCTTGAACGCGCGCAGTTTCTCGCCGGACAGGGTCGCGACGCTCGAGAAGCTGAAGCCGCGCGGGTTGACCGAGACGCCGTTCTTCCACACTTCCCAGTGCAGATGCGGGCCGGTCGACATACCGGTCGATCCGACCGCGCCGATCTGCTGCCCGCGCGCGACATGCTGGCCGGGGCGGACAAGGATGCGGCTCATATGGCCGTAGCCGCTGGCGATCCCGCCGGAATGCGACAGCTTCACGAAATTGCCATAACCCGCGCTGCGCCCGGCGAACTGCACCACGCCGTCGATCGCGGCATAGATCGGCGATCCCCATGCGGCACCGATATCGATGCCCTTGTGCATGCGCATGAAGCCGAGCAGCGGATGCATGCGCATGCCGAAATTGGACGTGATCCGTCCGCTGACCGGCATGCCCATGAAGCCCTGGCGCTGGCTCTGGCCGTTCGCCTCATACCATTGCCCGTCGTCCCACCGGACGAGCTGGGTCTTCTTCGCGCGCTGGTCGAGCCCGGCGAACATCAGGTCGCCCAATTGCACTTCGCCGGTGGCGGCGCGCGCCTGACGCAGGACGAAATCGAACGTGTCGGACGGCGACACTGCGCCGATCGACACGCGCGAAGCGATCGCTTTGATATACGCCTCGACCGCCTTGGCCGGGGCACCGGCGGCGCGCGCGGAGCGGTACAGGCTGGAGCCGGCCAGCCCCTGAATGCGCAGGGGCGTATTGTCGATCGCGATCCGCTGCTGCGTCATCGCCAATGTATCGCCCGAGCGCGCCAGCGACAGATTGAGATCGAAGCGGGCGCGGAAGGCGAGATGATCGAGCGGACGCGCGACATTGCGGTTCGGGCGGCGGCCAAGCGTGAGATCGATCCGCGTGCCCGGCTTGATCCCGTCCAGCGGCACGACGCCGCCGACCAGATCGGCGGCGCGCGACGCATCGCCGGCGGAAACCCCGGCGCGTTGCAGCAGGCGGGCGAAGCTGTCGCCGCTGCCCAGCGTAGCAGTCATTTCCAGCGTCGGGCGTTCCGGCGTTTCGGCGAGCGGCGCGACGAGATCGTTCGCCGCCATGCGTCGCCCGGTCGATCCGCCCCAGGCGAGCGGCGCGATCGATTGCGTGCGCGCCTCGTCCCATTCACTGCCCGCCAGGGCCGGTGCGACGCTGCCGGGAATGGTGCGGTTCAGGCCCGGCGAGAGCGCGCAGGTCGCGGCGATCAGCGCGGTGCAGGTTGCCGCCCCACGCCACCATTCGCGCGAACCGATGCGCGATCCGAGATCGGGTGCCCAATCGGTGCTCGCGATAGTCGCGCGGATCCGGTCGAGCGTGGAAAGCTGTGCGGGGACGAAGGGCGCGCGGCCGAACGACAGCGTGGCGGTGCCGCCAGCCTGGTCGAGTCCATGATCGCTGCGCAAGAACAAAGCGGAGGTGCCCCCAAAGGTCACGGTCGCCGATCCCCCCGGCGTGGGTCGAATCACTGTGGGGGGCAAATGCTAAAGTCAAATTAACCGCGTGGCCCGCGCGACTCGCATCGGGCGAAGCGTTCATGCCCTGCGGCGAAGCGAGCCTGCCTTCGGAACAGTCAACCAATTGAGGGGTTTGCGCTTGTCTGTGCGAATTCGGCGGTTGCGCATGGGCCGGTCCGCGCCGATGTTGTTTCCCGACATGCACGCTCGCGAAGAACGCCCCGTCACCGCGGTGCTGGGCCCGACCAACACCGGCAAGACGCATCTCGCGGTCGAGCGGATGTGCGGCCATTCCAGCGGCATGATCGGCTTCCCGCTACGCCTGCTGGCACGCGAGGTCTATGACCGGGTGGTGAAGATCAAGGGGGCCAATCAGGTCGCCCTGATCACCGGCGAAGAGAAGATCGTGCCGAAGGATGCGCGCTGGTTCCTGTGCACCGCCGAGAGCATGCCGCTGGACAGGGATCTCGCGTTCGTCGGCGTGGACGAGGCGCAACTGGGCGCGGATCGCGAGCGCGGCCATGTCTTCACCGATCGCATCCTGCGCGCGCGGGGGCGCGAGGAGACGATGATCCTGGGGTCGGAGGCGTTGCGCCCGATGCTCAAGACTCTGGTGCCCGGCATCGACATCCTCAACCGTCCGCGCTTCTCGACTTTGTCATACGCGGGCGCGAAGAAGATCAGCCGCCTGCCTAAGCGATCGGCAATCGTCGCGTTCAGTGCCGAGGAGGTGTATGCCGTCGCCGAGATGCTGCGCCGCCTGCGCGGTGGCGCGGCGGTGGTGATGGGCGCGCTCTCCCCGCGCACCCGCAACGCGCAGGTCGCGATGTTCCAAGCCGGCGAGGTCGATTACCTCGTCGCCACCGACGCGATCGGCATGGGGCTGAACATGGACGTCGCGCATGTCGCGTTCGCCAGCCTCGACAAGTTCGACGGCCAGCGCCAGCGCCGCCTGACGGTGGCGGAGATGGCGCAGATCGCCGGGCGCGCGGGGCGGCATCAGCGCGATGGCACGTTCGGTGCCTTGGTCGAGGACGGGCCGGGCGCGTTCACGCCGGAGGAAGTGCTGGCGATCGAGGAACATCGCTTCCCGCGCCTCGATCATTTGTTCTGGCGCGAGGGGCAGCCGGATTTCTCCAGCGTCGACGATCTGATCCACAGCCTCGAGGCGCGGCCCGATCTGCGGGAATTGCGTGCCGCTCCGAAGGCGCTCGACCTGCTCGTGCTGAAGCGCCTTGCCGAGGAGGATTGGGTGCGGGACCGCGCGCGCGGGCCGGCGATGGTCAAGCGTTTCTGGGCGGCGTGCGGCGTGCCCGATTTCCGCAAGGTCGGGCTCGATCCGCATGCGCGCTTCTGCGCCAAGCTGTTCGGCTATCTGAGCGAGGGGCAGGGCCATATCCCGCACACCTGGTTCGCCGAGGAGATCGCGCGGCTCGACAATGTCGCGGGCGATGTCGAGGTGCTGGCCGGGCGCATCGCCGCGGCGCGCAGCTGGGCCTATATCGCCAACCGCGCCGACTGGCTGGCCGATCCGGCGCATTGGGCCGGCCGCGCCGCGCAGGTCGAGGAACGCCTGTCCGACGCGTTGCATTTGAGCCTGACGCAGCGCTTCGTCGACAAGCGCACGACGATGCTGCTGCGCCAGATCGGCGCCTCGCCCCGCGACCTGCCGGTCACGATCGGAGACCAGGGCGAGGTGATGGTCGAGGATCACACGATCGGGCACCTCAACGGCTTCGGCTTCACCGTCGCGCCGGATGCGCGGGCGAGCGACAAGCGCCTGCTGCTCGCCGCCGCCGAACGCCGGCTGGGCGACGAGCGCGCGCGGCGGGGCACGGCATTGGCCGAGGCGCAGGATGCGGCGTTCGTCCTGCTGGCCGAGGCTGGCGACCAGCCCGTGATCGCGTGGGACGGGTTGAAGGTGGCGATGCTGGCGCAGGGGCCGTCGCTCGCCCGTCCGGCGATCGCGCTGGATCGCACGCTGGATTGCCTCGACGTCGCATTGCGCACGAAGATCAAGGCGCGGCTGACGGCGTGGGTGGGCGATCGGATGGCGAAACACGTGCCCGCTCTGGTCGCGCTGGATGCGGTGACGCGCGATGCGGAGGCCGAGCCGGCACTCCGCGCCGTGGCGGCGGCGCTGATCGATCAGGGCGGGCTGCTGCCGCGCATCGACCACCGCGTCGCCGTGGACGGCCTTGATCCGGCGGCACGCAAGCGGCTGCGCAGGATCGGCATCACGATCGGCGCGCTCGACCTGTTCGATGCGCGCCTGCTCAAGCCCGCCGCCGCGCGCTGGCGTCGCGCGTTGATCTCGGCGCGGCATGCCAAGCCCATCGCCATCGCCCCGGCCGAGGGCGCGACCGTGTTGTCGCGCGCCGCCCCCGGTGCGCATCTGTCGCAAGGCTATCGCGCGATCGCGTTGCAGGCGGTGCGCGTCGATCTGGTCGAGCGGATCGCCAAGGCGGCGTTCGAGGCGAGATCCGGCCGCAAACCATTTGCGCCCGATCCCGCGCTCGCCATTTCGATCGGCGTGCAGCCCGCGACGCTGGAACGGCTGATGGTCGGGCTCGGCTTCAAGATGGCGCGACCCGAGGACCAGACCGCGCGCTGGGTATGGCGTGGCCGCGCGCCCGCGCCCGTCGCTCCGCCGCCGCGCGACAACGCCTTCTCCGCGCTGGCCGATCTCGATCTCCGCCATGGCTGACCGGGGGGCTGAAGGTTCGATGCGGCTCGATCGGTTCCTGTGGTTCGTGCGCCTAGCCAAGACCCGGAGCGCCGCACAGGCCATCGCCGCGCACAGCCGCCTGCGCATCGACGGCCGCGCGATCGACCGCGCGCACGTGCAGGTGCGCATCGGCAACGTGCTGACATTCCTGTACAGCGATCGCGTCCGCGTGATCCGCATCGCGGCCCTGCCCACCCGGCGCGGCCCCGCACCCGAGGCGCAGTCATGCTATGAAGATCTCGGTGATAATGCCTCGCATCAAGCCGCATCCGATTGACGGCGCGGAACGGCGGGCATAGCAGAACAGCGTTCGTCTAACGGGAAGACCAAGCATGACCTATGTCGTCACCGACGCCTGCATCAAGTGCAAGTATATGGATTGCGTCGAGGTGTGCCCGGTCGACTGCTTCTACGAAGGCGAGAACATGCTGGTGATCAATCCCAGCGAGTGCATCGATTGCGGCGTCTGCGAGCCGGAATGCCCGGCCGAGGCGATCCTGCCCGATACCGAATCCGGTCTCGAACAATGGATGGAGCTGAACAACACCTTCTCCGCGCAATGGCCCAACGTGACGCGCAACGCCGGCCAGACCCCCGCCGATGCCGATGAGCACAAGGGCGAAGAGGGCAAGTACGACAAGTATTTCTCACCCGAGGCCGGCGCGGGGGATTGATGCGGCGCGCAGGCGCGTGGCGGCAAAGCCGCACGGCGCCGATGCGAGCGTAAGCGAGCAGCGCCCGGCACGGCCGGCGGACGGGGCATCGCCACCGATCCGGCCGACGGCTTCGCCGGCGGCGCGCCTGAAAGCCGAACATCACCACAAATCGCACCCGATCGTCCCATTCCCGGCCCGGTCCGGATACTTAACGGCACGTCAGGCTGGTAATTTTGTTACGACTCTGCTAAACAGGCGGGGACGGAAGGCGTGTTCGCGCGTTATTCCGATCTGGAGACACACCTAAACCCAAATCCCCCTCCTCGCGCGTTCACCGGCCTAAAGTGCCTGGACGCTTCCACCCGGGGACCAGTTCACGGAAAGGCTCAACGGAATGGCTGCAAAAGCCCTATCCTTCGACGTCGGCGATTATGTCGTTTACCCAAAGCACGGCGTCGGCCGTGTGATCGAACTGCAAAAGTCGGAAATCGCCGGCATGCAGCTCGAACTGTATGTGCTGCGATTCGAAAAGGAGCGCATGACGCTCCGGGTGCCCACCAACAAGGCGGAAAGCGTTGGCATGCGCAAGCTGTCGAGCGACAAGACGTTGCGTGAGGCGCTCGACACATTGACCGGCAAGCCGCGGGTCAAGCGCACCATGTGGTCGCGTCGCGCGCAGGAATATGAAGCGAAGATCAATTCGGGCGACCTGGTGTCGATCGCTGAAGTGGTCCGCGATCTGTTCCGGGCCGAGGACCAGCCCGAGCAGAGCTATTCGGAACGCCAGATCTTCGAAGCGGCGACCAGCCGCCTCGCGCGCGAACTCGCCGCGATGGAGCAGGTCGACGAGCCGACCGCACAGGAAAAGATCCTCGACATCCTGCGCAAGGCCGCCGCGATCCACAACAAGGACAAGGCTCCGGCATAATCGCCCGAGACTTTCGCTCCGACAGACGAAAAGGGCGGCCAGCGATGGTCGCCCTTTTTGATTCGGGAGCGGTGCGAGGCATTGCAGCGGCGGCGCGTCTTCAATAGCGCGGAGTCGACATTACCCGGCATCAGGCCGGGGGTGAAGGAGAGCGAGCATGTTGAACCATGTGATGATCGGCACGGACGATATCGAACGGTCGAAGCGTTTCTACGACGCGGTGCTGGGCACGTTCGGCGCGGGCGAGCCGATTCGCCACAAGGCCGATAGCGGCGCGATGCGGCTGTTCTACGTGCATGACGGCAGCACCTTCGCCGTCAGCGAACCGATCAACGGCGAGGCCGCGACGTGCGCCAATGGCGGCACGATCGGTTTCAAGTGCAACTCGCCCGAGCAGGTGAAGCAGTTCCACGACGTCGCGGTCGCGCATGGCGGCACCTCGATCGAGGAAGCGCCGGGCCTGCGCGATGGCAGCATGGGACCGATGCATCTGTCCTACGTGCGCGATCCGGACGGCAACAAATTGTGCGGTATCTATCGCGGGAAATAAGACGCCGCGTCGCCCGGCAGTAATCTGCTTCCCCGGCGAAGGCCGGGGCCCAGTCGGGACACGTCGGTAATCGGGCGCTGCGCAACGTAACATCGACCTTCGCGACTGGGCCCCGGCCTTCGCCGGGGAAGCGCAATGTCCGGCGGGCAAAAACGTCCGCTGTCGCTACCGCGTCACGCCTTCTCCAGCGTGCATTGCAGCGGATGCTGGTTCTGCCGCGCGAATTCCGTCACCTGCGCGACCTTCGTCTCGGCCACTTCGTAGCTGAACGTGCCGCACACGCCGACGCCCTTCTGGTGGACGTGCAGCATCACCCGGGTCGCCGCCTCCATGTCCATGCGGAAGAAGCGCTGAAGGACGAGCACGACGAATTCCATCGGCGTGTAATCGTCGTTGAGCAGCAGGACGCGGTACGGCGTCGGCTGCTTGGTCTTGGCGCGCGTGCGGGTCGCGATGCCGAGGCCGGTGCCCTCTTCGTCCCCATCGCCGTCGCGGCGTTCGGCCATGGCCGTGATGTCGTGCTGTTCGATCATGTGTTCCCGAAATATGGCATGCGGGGCGCTGAGGGCAAGAGGGCGAGCACACCGAGGCGACGGATAACGCCGGTTTCGAGCGTAGTGGGCCGTTCCGCGGGCGATCCGGACGCGTGAGCCGGACGACACAAACGAAAAGGGCGGCCCCTTGCGGAGCCGCCCCATCTAGATAACGATCGCTTGCGCGAAGGTTATGCGGCAACCTTGACCTTCTCGACCGCGATCGCGACGCGGTTCGAGATCGGCTGGGCGACTTCGCCGGCCAGCTTCATCATCGCTTCGGTGTTCTTCGAGGTCTGTGCGACCAGCGAATCGAACGCGCTACGAGCGTAATCGCTCTGCAGCTTGAAGAAATCGGTCGGCGACTTGACGGTCGACAGGCTCTTCAGCGCGGCGGTCGCGCCTTCGAACTGCTTGCGGCTGTATTCGGCGGCGTCCTGGCCCATCGCTTCGATGCCCTTGGCAGCGATCTTGCCGCTCTCGACGATCGCTTCGATGTTGCCCTTGGAGAATTCGTTGATGTCGGCGAACGCCTGGGTGCTCTTCGAATTGGCATCGGCGAACATGGTCTTGGCCTTTTCGGCTGCGTTCTTGATCGTGGCTTCCATGATGTTCACTTCCTTGGTTACGACGGCCTTCGCTTTGGCGACGACCGGCTTGACGGTTTGAATGGCTTTTGCGGCGACGGTCTTGGGAGCGGCCTTAACGACCGCCTTCTTCTTGGCCACGGGCTTCGCAGCCGGGGCGGTGATGGCTTTGGCGACCGGCTTGGCGGTCTTCGCAGCAGGCGTCTTGGCCGCGACCTTGGCGACCGGCTTCGGCGCGGCCTTGGCGACGGGGGCCTCGACCTTGGCGGGAACCGGATCGGCCTTGGGCGCAGGTGCTGCCTTTGCTTCGGGGGCCGGCGTAGCGACCGCGGCGGTCACGGGGGCGGCAGCCGGAGCGGCGGGAGCATCGACCTTTGCGGCGGGCTCGGTGACGGGCGTCGTGCTGGCCAAGGGGCCCTCCTACTAGTTCGTTGTTGCACTGCAATATAATCAGTGCAAGCGGACATGCAAGAGATTTTTGTTGCACTGCAACATAATCGTAACGCGTACGAAATGAGACAGCGAATCCAGAGACTTAGCGCGACTTCACATAGCTCCCCGGTGCATCCTCGATCGCCTTCAAAATGCCCTTGCCCGGTTGCCGCGCGCCCTTGGCCGGCACCGTCTCGTCGTCGCGATCGTGCAACCAGCCGATCCAGTCCGGCCACCAGCTGCCCTTGGTCTCGGTCGCCCCAGCCACGAAGTCGGCCAGGCTCTCGACCGGATCGGGATTGCGCCAATATTGGTATTTGCCCTGCGCCGGCGGGTTGACCACCCCGGCGATATGGCCGGAACCGGCAAGCACGAACGTCATCGGCCCGCTGAACTGCCGGGTGATTTCCCACACGCTCTCGACCGGCGCGATATGATCCTCGCGCCCGGCCTGGATGTAGGACGGGGTCTGCACCCTGGTCAGGTCGATCGGCGTGCCCCCGGCGGATAGCGCGCCCGGCTTCACCAGCAGATTGTCGCGGTACAGATCGGTCAGATACGCCAGATGCCATTTCGCCGGCAGGTTGGTCGTGTCGCCGTTCCAGTGCAGCAGGTCGAACGGCGTGTAATCCTGCCCCAGCAGATAATTGTTGGTGACATAGCTCCAGATCAGGTCGCGCCCGCGCAGCAGGTTGAAGGTCAGCGCCATATAGCGCCCGTCGAGGAACCCGTCCGGCGACAGCTTGGCGATCGTCTCCAATTGCTCGTCGTCGATGAAGTTGAGCAATTCGCCCGCCTGCCTGAAATCGACCTGCGCGGTGAAGAAGGTCGCGCTCTTCACCTTCTCCGCCTGATCGCGCGCCGCCAGCACGGCGAGCGTTGCGGCCAACGTCGTGCCCGCGACGCAATAACCGATCGTATGGACGGCCGCGACCTTCAGCCCCTCGCGCACCGTATCGATCGCCTCGATCTGCGCGGCGATATAATTGTCCCACACTACGTCTCTCAGGCTCGCGTCGGCGGATTTCCACGACACCATGAACACGGTGATGCCCTGCTCCACCGCCCAGCGGATGAAGCTCTTTTCCGGCGTCAGATCGAGGATGTAGAAGCGGTTGATCCACGGCGGAAAGATCACCAGCGGCACCGCCAGCACGTTTTCGGTGGTCGGCGAATATTGGATCAGTTCGTAAAGATCGGTGCGATGCACGACCTTGCCCGGCGTCATCGCGAGATTGCGGCCGAGTTCGAAAGCGTTCGGGTCAGTATGCGTCAACTGCCCCTTGGCGATATCGGCCAGCATGTTCTGCAAGCCTTTCAGCAGATTCTCGCCGCCGGTCTCGATCGTCTTTTCCAGCACGACCGGGTTGGTCGCGGGGAAGTTCGACGGGCTCATCGCCTCCAGAAAGCCGCGCGCGGCGAAGCGCATCTGCTCCTTCTGCTTTTCGTCCACGCCTTCCAGCGCGTCGATGCCCTGCATCATGTGATCGGAGATCAGAAAATAACTCTGGCGGATCCAGTCGAACAAAGGGTTCTCGCGCCACGCCGCGTCCTTGAAGCGCTTGTCGCGCGCATGTTCGGGCGATTCGACATGATCGGACGCCTTGGCCGGATCGAGGAAACGCTGCCACAAATTGAGGCTGTCGGCCCAGAAACTCTCCGCGCGCTGCAGGGTCGCTGGATCGGTGAGGCCGGGGATCACCGGTAAGGCGGCGGGCGCGGTCGGCACGCCGTTTTCCAGCAGCATCTGCTGCGCCCGACCCATCACCCAGGTCCAGTGCTGCATGTCTTCCAGTGTCGGCAGCTTCTGCGCATCGGCCATATGTCTCTCCTGCCGGCACCCTAACCCAATCCGTCATCCTCGTGAAAGCGCGGATGACGAGCGGGGGCGAAATGCCGTATGAGCGGCACTCCTCTAGTCGGAAAAGACGATGTCCGAAGAATTCTACCGCATGAAACGCCTGCCGCCCTACGTGATCGCCGAAGTGAATGCGATGCGAGCGCAGGCGCGTGCGGCGGGCGAGGACATCATCGATCTCGGCATGGGCAATCCCGATCTGCCGCCGCCCGATCACGTGATCGAGAAGCTGGTCGAGGTGGCGCGCAAGCCCGACGCGCACGGCTATTCCCAGTCGAAGGGCATTCCCGGCCTGCGCCGCGCGCAGGCGAATTATTACGGCCGCCGCTTCGGCGTCGATGTCGATCCCGAGACGGAGGTCGTCGTGACGATGGGGTCGAAGGAGGGGCTGGCCAGCCTCGCCACCGCGATCACCGCGCCGGGCGACGTCGTGCTCGCGCCGAACCCGAGCTACCCGATCCACACGTTCGGCTTCATCCTGGCCGGCGCCACGATCCGCGCCGTGCCGACCACGCCCGACGAAGCGTATTTCGAGTCGCTGGACCGCGCGATGGCCTTCACCGTGCCGCGCCCGTCGATCCTGGTGGTCAACTATCCGTCGAACCCGACGGCCGAGGCGGTCGATCTCGCTTTCTACGAGCGATTGGTGGCGTGGGCGAAGGCGAACACGGTCTGGATCATCTCCGATCTGGCCTATTCGGAACTCTATTACGACGGCAATCCGACGCCCTCGATCCTGCAGGTGCCGGGGGCTAAGGACGTGGCGATCGAATTCACCTCGCTCAGCAAGACCTATTCGATGGCCGGCTGGCGCATCGGCTTCGCGGTCGGCAACAAGACGCTGATCGCGGCGATGAGCCGGGTGAAATCCTATCTCGATTACGGCGCGTTCACCCCGATTCAGGCGGCGGCCTGCGCCGCGCTGAACGGCCCGCAGGATATCGTCGAGAAGAACCGCCTACTCTATCACAAGCGCCGCGACGTGATGGTCGAAAGCTTCGGCCGCGCCGGCTGGGATATCCCGTCCCCGCGCGCGTCGATGTTCGCCTGGGCACCGTTGCCGCCAGCGCTGGCGCATCTGGGCAGTCTCGAATTCAGCAAGCAATTGCTGACCCATGCCAAGGTCGCGGTCGCCCCGGGCGTGGGCTATGGCGAGAATGGCGAGGGCTTCGTGCGCATCGCGATGGTCGAAAACGAACAGAGGCTGCGTCAGGCGGCGCGCAACGTGCGGAAATATCTCCAGTCGATGGGGGTCAACATCCCCACGACCAAGGCCGGCTGATGTTCCTGCTGCGCGGCCTGGAAAGCCATCCGCGATCCTTCGTGAAGGCGGTGTCGTGGCGCACGGTCGGCAGCATCGACACGTTCGTGCTCGGCATGTTCTTCACCGGCGGCAATGCGAAGGTCGCCGGGTCGATCGCGGGCACGGAGGTGATCACCAAGATCCTGCTGTTCTACTTCCACGAACGCGCCTGGTCGCTGGTAAAATGGGGGCACCGCCCGTTTCCGAGCGTGGCGGATCAATCGGGCGAGGGCCCGGCGGCGGTTTGAGGGCGTCTCTTAGGTGCGCGGACTACACCACCATCGTTCGGGCTGAGCCTGTCGAAGCCCAAGCGTCGCGCTTGCCCTTCGACAGGCTCAGGGCGAACGGTGATCAGGAAACGTGCAAAGCATTGACGCCGAACCCCCGCCACGGCATCCCGCGCACATGACCGATCGTATCGCCACCAAGCTCGCCGAACTCGGCCTCGAACTCCCCGTCGCTGCGGCTCCCGTCGCCAGCTATGTCCCCGCCGTCGAAGCGGGCGGGCTGCTGCACATCTCCGGCCAGTTGCCGTTCAAGGACGGCGCGCTGATGACCGGGCGGCTCGGCGAGGACAAGGATCTCGCTTACGGCCAGGAAGCAGCGCAGCGTTGCGCGCTGATGCTGGTCGCGCAGATGAAGGCGGCGCTCGGCGAATTGTACCGCGTGAAGCGCATCGTGAAACTCGGCGTTTTCATCAATTCCGCCGGCGATTTCACCGATCAGCCGAAGGTCGCCAATGGCGCGTCGGACCTGATGGTCGCTTTGTTCGGCGATGCCGGCAAGCACGCCCGCAGCGCGGTCGGCGTTCCCGTGCTGCCGCTTGGCGCCGCGGTGGAGATCGACGCGATCGTCGAGATCGGCGAGTAACGCCCTTTCGGACTTCGGCGCCTAAGGCCGCTCGCGTCCGAAATTGAGTCGCTTCGTGACGTTATAATCCAGCACCGTGATCACGAAATAGGCGGCGGCCTGTTTCACGCGCCGCCACGGCGTCGTGCGCGCCTTGTACAGCGCCTTGGTGATCAGTTCGGATTGCGCGATCTCGCCCTCGACATAGGCCCGCGCATGATCGGCGAACGCCGTGTCCTCGATCCGCAGCATGATCTCCAGATTGAGGAACATGCTGCGGATATCGAAATTCGCCGACCCGACATAGACCACCGAATCGATCACGAAGAGCTTGGTGTGCAGCTTGGTCAGCAGATATTCGTAGATCTGCACCTTCTTGCGCAGCAACCCGGCATAGGTGAAGCGCGCGGCCCAGATCGCAGCCGGATGATCGTTCTTCGACGGCAGCACGATGCGCACCCGCCCGCGCTTGCCGATCCGGTCGAGCCGGCGCAGCATCGCCGGGTTCGGCGCGAAATAGCCCGCGATCAGATCGAAGCTGCGGGCCCTGCGCAGATCGTTCTTCACCGCGCGCGCCCATGGGCTGAGATGCCGCGTCGGCCCGCCGAGCAGCCAGCGCGTCTGCCCCTCGGTCTGGCTCCACCGCGCGAGCAGCCGGCGTAGCGCGCGGATCGGGGCCTTGGGCGTACGGATCCACGCGGCCAGCGTATCGAAATATCCGCTCAGCGCCACCGCCGATGGCCCCTCGACCAACAGCCCCAGATCGCGCCATGCCTGTTCCGCCGGGGTGCCGAAATACGAATCCTGGATGTTGAACCCGCCGATGATCGCGCGCGCGCCTGCATTCTCCCCGCCGGTCCCCTCTGCGTCGGCGAGCGCGAGCTTCTGGTGATTGCGCAGGAGGTAGCGCCGACCCAATCTCGGCTCGAACCGGCAGACCGAAGCCCCCGCCGCGACCAGCGGCGCGAAGAAATCCTGCGATGCCGCCGGCGCGCTGCCCATGCCGTCCACGATCACCGCCACGCGCACGCCCCGCATCGCCGCATCGATCATCGCCTGGCGCACCTTCGTGCCCGCATCGTCATCGACATAGATGTAATACAGGATGCGCAGCGACACCTGCGCGCCATCGATCAGCGCGATCAGGGCGGCCAGCCGGCGCGGCCCGGTATCGATCATGGTCAGCCGATCGCCATCGATCAGGAAGCTCGGCTGCGGGGGCGGTTCGGCCATCGCCCGGCTGTGGCGGTGCGGGGGCGGGCACGCAAGCCGGATTTCTTGACTCCGGCGGCCCCGCGCCCTAGATCGCGGCGCTTCACCTATTGTCCGTTCACGAAGGAAGCCATTCATGGCGCGCGTCACCGTCGAAGATTGCGTCGACAAGATTCCCAACCGCTTCGATCTGGTCCTGCTGGCCGCCCAGCGCGCCCGCCAGATTTCCGGCGGCGCCGACCTGACGATCGACCGCGATCGCGACAAGAACCCGGTCGTCGCGCTGCGCGAGATCGCCGAACAGACCGTCAAGCCACCGCACCTCGAAGAGGCGGTGATCTCCGGCCTGCAGCGCGTTCAGGTCGACGACGAGGACGAAGCGGATGCCGTCGGCAGCCTGGCCGCCTCGGCCGAGGCATTGCGCCTGACCGCCGCTGCTCCGCCGCGGAACCAGAATCTGGGTGCGGATTATGAAGGTTGAGCATGAGGCGCGAGGCTAACGCATAGCGTTAGACGAGGATCAGCCGAATGCCGGCCGGCGGGCAAAGCCCGACCGACGACGCGGCTTAGCCGCGGCGCTACTCAAGACGAAAAGCCCGCGAGGTGATCCTCGCGGGCTTTTTCGTGGGTGGTTGTTTGTGATCCATGTCCGTGTTCAGCTGGTCCGTAATAGGATGCATAAGCGCGAGAGAGATAGCTGTGTTCCATCCTCGCTGGAAATCGTCTAAATAGCTGACCGCAAGTCATTGCTATCATGGATGATTTTCATTTAGCATAAGAAACACTAGCCGCTAAAATAGATATTTTAGTCCACCGCAGTGTTCGTGTGGCCTGACGAAGCGGCCGATAAGCCCTCTCTGCAAATCCATTACAGGCATATATTCGGCAACTCCGCAAAAACCGAATGCTATTGGCGCTTTGCTTCGAACGATTTTTAGATAATCTTATTGTTTAGTCGATTCGGGCAACAACGGGGGTTGAATGGCATGCCAGACGAGAAAAAGGTGACGCATTGGGGTGCTATCATAGGCCTGGTTACAGGTGTTGTCGCTCTTATCACTGCTGTTATAACATTCAACCATCTACTAAATGAGCAACGAGAAAAGACTGAAGAGCAACGGATTGCGTTCGAGCAGCAGCGAACACGCGACCAAGCTGAGTTTCAAAGACAACAGGAGCTACAAAGGCGTCAAATCGCAGAGGCTGCCGCTGCACAGGAGCGTATAACTTTATGCAATCGTCATCATGAAAACCTGCGTGCGATAGATTCGGATTTTAATGAATTATATCGGCAACATGGCCAACTTATGTCAGCTATGCGCTCATGTATGAAAGAGAAAAAGCCTGACGACCAAGCTGGTTGTGGAATAACAGTATGTGCGTTGGCAGCATGGTGGACCAGCGGTGAATCTAACTGCATCGACGTTGCTTCACAAGCGGACGCATTGAAGCAGCGAGCCTTGAGTGAAAAGAAGCTTGCATCGGCCAATAGCTGCGAGATTGGAGAATCGGCGTCAGTCAGTTTTTTCGAATAACGGGCGTAAAGGCGCTCTCGCTGATCCGTTGGCCAAGCGTGGCTAGTTTCAATTTAGCATAATCTTTTGTTTCAAACCGCCCCGTCGCGGCAAAGCCGCGCCGTCGGTCGGGTGCTGCGCCCCGCCGGCCGGGCTATCGGCCTGATCCGAAATAGCTGCGCTATTTCGGGCCTCTGCCTTTAAACCCCTGCGCCACCACGAACCACTCCACCGACCCCTTCCGGCTGGCCGGCGGCTTCGCATGCTTCACCGTCGCGAAGTTGCGCTTCATCTCCGCCACCAGTTCCGAATCCGCGCCGCCCGCGAAGACCTTGGCGACGAAGGCTCCGCCCGGTTCCAGCACCTCCACCGCAAATGCCAATGCCGCCTCGACCAGCCCCAGGGTGCGCAGCGCGTCGGTCTGCGGGTGGCCCACGGTGTTCGCTGCCATGTCCGACAGGACGAGATCGGGCGCGCCACCCAGTTCGGCGATCAGTGTATCCGGCGCTGCATCGTCCATGAAATCCATCAGCAGGATCGTCACGCCGTCGATCGGATCGACCGGCAACAGGTCGATGCCGACCACCGCCGCCTTCGCCGCCTGCCGCCGCACCACCTGGCTCCACCCGCCGGGCGCGAGGCCGAGATCGATCACGCGCTTCTTACCCTTCAGGAAGCCGAAGCGCTCGTCGAGTTCGATCAATTTGTAGGCCGCGCGGCTGCGATAACCATCAGCCTTGGCGCGGCGGACATACGGGTCGTTTAGCTGCCGCTCCAGCCAGCGCGTCGATTGCGCCGTGCGCTTGCGCGCCGTCTTCACCCGGACCCGGAGGCCGCCGCCGTCCTTGCTCATGCGCCTTTACTCACAACCGTTCCCTGTTCATCAGCCGCCGCAGGATCCCTTCGCGAATGCCGCGATCCGCCACGCCCAGCCGCTCGGCCGGCCACAAATCCATGATCGTCTCCAGAATCGCGCAGCCCGCCACGACCAGATCGGCGCGCTCGGTGCCGATGCACGGCAGGGTCGCGCGCTCGGCGAGATTCATGCCCGACAGATCGCGGCTGATCCGCCGCATCGACGCCGCCGGCACGATCAGCCCGTCGACCTGGCTGCGGTCGTAATGCGATAGCTCCAGATGCACGCTGGCGAGCGTCGTCACCGTACCGCTCGTTCCCAGCAGGCGCGGCCGGGCAATCCCGCGCGGCAGACGCGCGGCGAACCCGGCGAAGCTGTCGGCGACGATCCCGCGCATTCGCGCATAGGCGTCGAGCCGCCCGGCGCGATCCTGCGCGTAACCGATATGTTCGGTCAGCGAGACGACGCCCCATGGCGCACTATGCCAGTCGAGCACCCGCGGCACCGCGCCGCTGGTATCGACCAGCACCAATTCGGTCGATCCGCCGCCGATGTCGAAGATCAGCGCCGGATCCTCGCCCGGCTCGATCAGCGCATGGCAGCCGAGCACGGCAAGGCGCGCTTCCTCCTCGGCCGAGATGATGTCGAGATGGATGCCGGTCTCGGCCAGCGCACGGGCGATGAAATCCGGCCCGTTGCTCGCGCGCCGGCATGCCTCGGTCGCCACGGAGCGCGACAGCGTGACGTTGCGGCGCTTCAGTTTCTCGGCGCAGATCTTGAGTGCGGCCAGCGTGCGTTCAATCGCCGCATCGCTCAGCCGCCCCGTCGCCGCCAGCCCTTCGCCCAGCCGCACGATGCGTGAAAAGGCATCGACCACGGCAAATCCGTCGGCCTGTGGCCGCGCGATCAGCAGGCGGCAATTGTTGGTGCCGAGATCGAGCGCGGCATAATGCGGTGCCGATGGCCAGCGCCCGCGTGGGCGGTCGCCCTCCTTGCCGAACGCAGGGGCCTTGCCGGAAACCGGCGCCGGACGGGCAGGGGGGCCATTGGGCGATCCCTGCCGGTACGGCATTCTGGGCGACTGATCCCCCATGCCGTCTATACTCGCAATTCTGTTCTGCCGTCGCGGGGCCGCAAGGTGCGTCCCGTCCGGTGCTTGAACGCATAGGTAGCGTAACCGTCGCCCACCGGCAAGCACGCCGCCTGCGCCCGCGCCCGCCCTTCACGCGACCGCTAAGTGCGCCCCTCACGCGCGGTTGACACCTTCAGACGCGCCGCCTATCTCGCACCCCCGCTGATGCCCCGTCGTCTAATGGTAAGACTGCGGTTTCTGATACCGCCTATTGAGGTTCGAATCCTCACGGGGCATCCAGCGATCTCCCGCTAAGTATATGATATGTTGTAGCTATTTCGGTTTTTGCCGGATAGCGTTCCCCATATCGTTCCCACATAAGCTGCCGGCTCGGCGCGAACAGCAGCGGACAAGCGGTGCGATTCGGTCGCTCACCATTACGCGGAACGGTCAGCGATAGCGTGGTGCTGTAGTTAGTCGTAATGTCCCTCTAAGATGTCGGGAGGGGACTGAATTGGCGCGAATCGTTTCATATGCGGGACTGGCGATTGTTTTGGCGCTTTCCGTCTCTAGCAGCGCGTCGATAGCTGCCGATCCCGCAACTTTCCCGATGAACGACCAAGTCCGCACCGCTGTCCGAGGCATGCGCGGTCTTGCGGTGGCACCGGACGGTCGGAGTGTGCTGGCAGCAATTACCGAGACGACAGCCAATGGCGGCCTGCCCCACCTGTGGCTGCTCGCGCCAAATGCTCAGCCTCGCCAATTGACCTTCCGCACCGGAGAGCGTGGCGAGAGCGACGGTACATTTGCACCGGACGGATCGATCCTGTTTCTTGCCACCACGAGTGGCACGAAGTCGCTCTATCGTTTGCCGGCCACCAGCGGTGAGGCGGATCGGCTGCAGTTCGGCAAGACGGACGGCACCGTTACCGCGCATTGGGGCGGCGTGGCCGTGAAGGACGCATTGTCGATCGCCGGCTATAACACTTCACCTGATGGCCGAACGCTTGCGGTATGGGCGGACGATGCCGAGGCCGCAGCGATTAAGGCGCGGCGCGATCGTAAGGATGACGGCTATGCGCACGACATCCCGGACAAGCGGAAGCACCTCTATCTCGTCGATGCAGTTACGGGCGCGGCACGTATGGTGCCGCTCGACGGCGCGTTTACCGGGGCGGATTGGACATATGACAGCGCCGAGCTGATCATCACCACGGATCCCGAAAACGACGAGACCGGACCCGACGCGCGCTTCTGGCGGGTCAATGCCGCGACGCTCAAGCCCACGCCGATTGATCTGCCGCGCACCGCGTCTGGTGTGGCATTGCTGCCCGGCCGCGCCCGTCTGGTGTATTCCGACCAATGCGCCGAGGATGCTCCTCCGGGGTGCACATACATAAGCGTCAAGGATCTCGGCACCGGGCAGACGCGCAATCTGACCCGTGGCTTTGAAGGCGATATGCCTTCCGGTTACGAGGTCTTGCCAGACGGCGATCTGGCAATGGCGATCGGCACGCGCACACGTTCACGCCTCGCAAGGCTATCGACGAAGACGGGGGTGGTCACGTGGCTCCCCAGCACCGAGCAGCCCGTCGCCTACGCGCTGACAAGCAATCCTCGCCATTCGGGTTGGGCCTATATTGCGACGGGGCCGACCAAGCCGCCGACGGTCATGCTGATGCCCGGTCTCGGTGCCAAATCGGTCGCGCTCGCCACCCCTCCGCTCACCCCTTCTAATTGGCCGCAAGTCGCCTCTCGTGTCGTCACTTGGCAGAATGAAGGCCTGACGATCGAAGGTCTGCTCTATCTTCCGAAGGTCGCGCCAGGCACGAAGGTGCCGCTGGTCGTCAACGTGCATGGGGGGCCGGCGGGGCGCTTTCAGGACGATTACAGCCCGCTGGTGCAGATGCTGGTCGCGGAAGGCTGGGCGGTGTTCCAGCCCAACATCCGGGGCAGCACCGGATATGGCGCGAAGTTCACCGCAGCCAACAAGAACGATCTTGGCGGCGCTGACTATCGCGACGTGATGACGGGTGTGGACGCCATGCTCAAATCCTACCCGATCGACGCAGATCGGATGGCGCTGATTGGATACAGCTACGGCGGTGAGATGGCCGGCTTCGTCGTTGGCAAGACGGATCGGTTCAAGGCGATCGTGTCCGGCGCGCCTGTCATCAATCAGCTCAGCGAGTACGGCACAGAGGACGGCACCTTCTACGACCGCTGGTATTACGGCAAACCTTGGCTCAATTTCACCGATGCCTGGCGGCAAAGCCCGCTGTCCACGGCGGGGAATGCCAAGACGCCGTTCCTGCTGCTGCAGGGCGAGAAGGACGTTACCGATCCGCTCGGCCAATCGATGGAGATGTATCGCGCGCTGAAGCAATCCGGCGCTCCGGTGGCGCTGGTGATCTATCCCCGCGAGGGGCACGGAGACACGGGCGGTAGCTTCCGGGGTGCCGCGAGCCAGGAACCCTGGCACGGTGTTGACCTGCGCCGGCGCATGTTCGGTTTCCTCCGCGATGCTTTCGCTGGCAAGGTAGATCCGCTGGCACCAGCCCGGCAGGACAACCCTTGATCTGTTCTGACCTGAAGCTCGCGGATGCCGCACGGATAGGGGTTGCCAGCATCTGTGCGTTCAACAAGTCAGTCCGTTGATCATGCTGGCGAATTAACCTCTGCTCGTGCATTGTGATCAGGTGGCCGCTGTGAATCCTGAAATCCTGATCTGGGCAAGGGAGACCGCTGGTCTCGATCGGGAATCGGCTGCCCGCAAAATTGCTCTCAACGCCGCGCGTGGAGTAACTGGGGCCGAGCGGCTCGCAGCTTTGGAAGCGGGCGAAGCCGTTCCTTCTTCGACGCTTTTGCAGCGGATGGCGCATCAGTATCACCGCCCGCTGTTGAGTTTCTACATGACCGCGCCCCCCGCGCCAGCAGAGTTAGGGCAGGATTTCCGAACGCTTCCTGACCAAGGTGATCCTTCTAACGTATTGCTTGCAACGCTGCTTCGCGACGTCAAAGCGAGGCAATCTCTTGTGCGCGATACGCTCGAAGATGATGACGAACGACTTGATGTTGAACTCGTCGGTTCACAGGAAGGTGTGGTGGATGCTGTCGAGTTGTCGAGCGCTCTCATTGCCGCCATCGGGTTCAGCCGGGACGAATTTCGGGCAAAACAGTCCGCAGAGGACGCCTTTGCTTACCTGCGCACGCTCGTCGAGGCCGAAGGTATATTCGTCCTACTCGCTGGCGATTGTGGGCACTGGTCGACCGCGATCGAGGTTGGTGTGTTCCGTGGTTTCGCCATAGCGGACCGCGTTGCACCATTCATTGTAATCAACGACCAGGATGCGAAAGCCGCGTGGTCCTTCACTCTTCTCCACGAACTTGGTCATCTTATTCTTGGTGAAAGCGGCGTCAGCGGCGGCCCGCCAAGCAGCGACATCGAGCAACTATGCAATGATGCCGCTGCGGCGACGTTGATCGAACCCGAGGAGGTCGCGATGGCTTACCTGGGAATAGGTGACGGCGGGCAAGACTTGGTGGCGATAATCAATGCTCTCGCGAACAGGGCTCGAATAAGTCGATCGATGGTGGCTTATCAACTTTTCCGCTCGGCGGCGATCAACCGCGCATCGTGGGAAGAGCTACGCGATCAGTTTCGAGCAGAATGGCTCGACGGCAAGGCGCGGCTGAAAGAAAAGAATAAGGCCAAATCCGGCGGACCTGACTGGTATGTGGTCCGACGGCAGAGGCTCGGAGCCGCCTTATTGTCGGTCGCTCGGCAAGGTATTGCCGACGGGTCGCTCACCCCGACGCGTGCTGCCAGAATGCTCGGCGTGAAGCCAATGGCGGTATATCCGCTGCTTGCAGATCCCCGGCGAGCTCACGCCTGATGTTATATCTGCTTGATGCAAATACGCTGATCAACGCTCACCGAGGCTGGTATGCGTTAAAGCGTGTGCCTGAATTTTGGCGCTGGGTGCTGCATCACGCGGAAGCCGGCACCGTGAAGATGCCAAGCGAAATTTATGCTGAGGTTGAAGCAGGTAATGACACCTTGGCTATCTGGATGAAGGATGCCCGACATAAGAAGGCGCTGCGTCTCGACGAGGATGCCGATCTAGGGAAGGTCCAGACGGTGCTTGCTCAATACGGCGCTGGGCTGACTGAAGCCGATATGATCTCTATCGGCCAAGACCCGTTTCTCATTGCCGCCGCCTTAGGAAATTCGGACCGGCGTGTCGTAACCGCTGAAGTCTCGAGTTCCGGTAAGAAGGGCGCGAAGCGTAAGGTGCCCAACGTGTGCGACGACTGCGCCGTGTCGTGGCAATCGCCCATCGACTTCATCAATGAACTCGACTTCACCACAGGCTGGGAATTGCTTGAGTAGCCACCCGATATGTGTGAGCACGCGGCTAGATTTTGCGCCGATCGGGTGGCTAGCCATTTAAGATGATGTTGGCATCTCCGAGCGAAGCCAGGTCATTATGCGTGGCACCAACACTGAGCCCTGCATCGGCCTGCCAGACGGCTCGAACGATCAAAGCCTGCCAGATGACTAGCCCAAGAAGTTGAGCAATTTCGCCTAAAACCAGAAATCCTATTACGGTGACCAAACCGCTGGGGACTCAATCGCGGTCGCGCGCTAAGCATGGCGTATGGCAGCGCGCTACAGCTTTTCCGTCTACATAGATGAGGCAGGTGATCCCGGCATAAAGGCGAAGGTGCCGGTGGGTGCATCAGAATGGTTCGTCGTGTCGGCAGTGGTTCTGAGCGCCGATCGCGACTTGGACGCGGTTGATTGGCTTCGTGACATGCGTGAGGCCGTTCGGATGCAACAACGTCAAACGATGCACTACCGAAACCTGAGCCAGACCAACAAACACCGCGTCTGTAGGATGCTTTCGACTAAAAACGTGCGTCTATTCACGGTGGCGAGCCACAAGTCCAATATGCGAGGTCGTCAGAATCCCAGACTGAAAAAACAGCTCGGCAAGGACGAGTTCTACAACTGGTGCCTTCGGCTCCTATTTGAACGCGTGACAACCTGGTGTTCGCGGCGGGCAAAACTTGAAGGTCTAGACAATCAGAAGGGTCGTATTGTTTTTAGTGAGCGAGGCGGTCACGATTACCAACATCTGAAAGCCTATCTTGGTCTCCTTGAAGATCAGGCGGTTACTGGTCACGGCGTGAAGCTCGCAAGGGAGATCGTGCCGGGCGTCATTACACCAGAGTTGATTGAGGTTCGAAGGCATGACGACCTTGCCGGCCTTCAACTCGCCGATATTTGCGCGAGCGCGTTCTTCCAGGCCGCGAACATCAGAAGCGCTGAGGATCTTGAACCTGCGGCTGCATTGCTTCCTCGGGTCGCCCGCGATCGTAGGGCGCGCACCGCTGCTGAATTCGGCTTGCTTAGATTGCCATTCTCCAAACATGGAGAGATCCCCGAAGCGTCTCGTCCGCTATTCGAAAAGTTCGGATACCAGTGGGATAAGTCGGCGGGCCCCGGCCTTCATCAACCCGGAAAGTGAATAGGTCGCTATCCGATGAGCAACCATCTGTTCGGGCGTCGTCTCGCGCGAAGCGATCGGACAAAAGGGTGTTCCGGCGCATCCCGCCTGCCGACTGAGGTGCCACAATTTCTGCGTTGAATCAATAGGTTGCTAAGCTATTGAGGTGACTCGATTTTAACCGTTATGACACAATCATCGCCTCGACCATCGCCTGCATCAGCACGCCACGCGGCACGGGAACGCCGACCGACACATAGTCCTGATTGTATGCCAGCCGCGTTCCGTAGAGCGCGATCCACTGCCGCCCATGCTGACGCCAGGCGCGCTGTAACGCCGCGACCGGCAGCAGCAGGCACGTGCCGGCTGGTGCGAAGGCGTAGGCAATAAAATCGCATGCCAATGGCTTCTGCACCCAGCCGGGCAGCTTGCGGGCTTCGTCCGACCAGCGCTCCAGCAACACGTCAGGCCAGTCGGCTGTGCGCACCTTCTCGTCCACGGTGTAGGTGCGCCCGCACGCGAGCGTCAGCAGCCGGTCGATTCCCCCGCGCTGCGCCCACCCGTCTTCGCGCACCGCGACGGCCGACACCAACGTCGGGAATGCCTTCTGATACATCGGCATCCACCAGTCGGCGTCCACGAACCAGTTCGACAGGGCCAGGCTTTTGCCGAAGTGGTGCACGCGGGGCGAACGCGCCGAACCCGCCGACCGACGATCGCGGGCGACGGGTTGCCGAGATTGTGACGCGGGCGCGTGTCGCGCTGGCAGGCTAGTCGTAGGTGTTCTCCCGGTCGTGGGTATCTTCGTCGTCGTCGCGCAGATCCTTAAGGTCGGGATCACCGTCGATCTCGTCCATGCGATCGATCACGCAGGCGGTGAGCCTGGCCAATGCGGCGCGCGGCAGCGACGGCATGATGGCGAGCAGCCTTGAGGCCGATGGCATGTCGCTCGGCCGAACCCACTGGCTCCTTCGCGGCCGTCGCCAACCAATTCGGGCCGGCACCGGCAGGCGGGGTGGGATTGATGGGCGCGCCATCACGACGGCTCCCCGTTCTGCCGGCGCTCGATCGCGGTCCGCACAGCCTCGACACGCTCGGGGCGACCCACGACCTGGGCCATGATCGAGGTCAGCTCGTCGGCAGGGCAGTCCTGCACGACTAGCCAGAGCTTGCGGCCCGAAGCGAGGGCATAGCCCCCGCCGATCGCGACCAGCGCCGAGAGCCAGCCGGCTGCGTCGAAGGTGGGTTGCATTTGTGTCGCCATCGCTCAGCTCCCCCGCGCTGCAAGCTGACGAACGTCGGCAATGATAAAGGCGGCGTCTTCTCCGTTGAGCAGGGCGGCGGTAGGCCACAACGTCGAAATGATCTCACACTTTTCCGCGAGTGCGGCGAAGTTCGGAACGGGAAACTCGCAGAGCTCCTTCATCCGATCGGAGACGACGTCCAGGGCGGCTTCGAAAGCAGCTTCAGCCTCGTCGCCCGCGTCCTCTACGTCGGCCGGTGGTGTAACCGCCCGGCGGGCGGCTACGGCGGCGTGGTACTGCTCTAGAAGGCGCTGCCATTCAGTGGGACATCCGTTCGCTGAACTGCTCATGCCGCCTCCTCCTCTACCAATGCGATCTCGGCCCATTCAGCCTGAGTTAGCGGGCGGTCGGCCAGCAGCAGGGCCAGCAGGCGGGGAGCGCATTCGCGGACTTTGACCGCGATCGGTTCGACGAGCGCGATCATGACTGCGCCACCTGATCTGAGGTCGTCACTCCCGTTCCGATCCAGCAATCCGCAATTTCACGCGCGCGGTCTTCGCTGCGAAGGTAAGAGGGCACTCCTCGTCCGATAGAAGAGCGTCCGGTGCCGTAGCACCGCAACTCCCACGGCATGCCGCGTGACGCGAAGCATGGGTTATATTCGACCGTCGCGGTGCGTGCAGATGCGCACGGAGGCCGGCTGCTGATCGTGGATCGCGTGACCACGCTAGGTGTAGCGTGTCTTGGCGCGGTGATGCTAAGGGCATTCGAAGCCATAGTCGTCTCCTCAATAGACGGTTGTGGTCAGGCCGGGTGCGGAGGTTAGGCTCTCCGCACTCGGCTGACTGATCGTTTTAATATCACTACGAACGGTGGCGCACAAGTGCGAACTGATATAATTCAGATCACATGATGACCGTTGCGCAATGTCGTGCCGCAAGGGCCTTACTTGATTGGACTGCACAGGATCTCGCCGATCGAGCTAATATCGGCGTGGCAACGATACGCCGATACGAAACGGGAGCGGCGATCGCGGAAGTTTCCCATGACGCTATCGAACTGGCCCTGAAGAAGGCCGGCGTGGTGTTCATCACCGCCGGCAGCGCATCTGCAACCGGCGGCGATGGCGTGCGATTGGTTGGCATGCAGTCCTAAAAAATATCCCGCATGCCTCGATTGATGTAGAGCAGGTTATCGCTGCGACTCGCCAACGGGGTGGCTGCGACTGAGAGACGCTGGAGCGCTCCCGCTAGATGGGAGAACGACCGTGACCGAACCACACAAGATTATCGAACTGACGGACCTTGAGATGCGCGCGCGCGATCAGGCGGAAGCAAGCAACAGTATTTCGGCACGTATCGCTCATTTGGCACGGGCAGATGCATACAGCGATCAGATCAAAGGGCTGAAAGCGACAGCGGAAAAATGAGCGGCCTCGAATGCCCTGTTGAACATTTGGACCGCTTGATCGTCAGCATCCGCGAAACGCTGGCCGTGGCGGACGCCGGACATCAGCCGCTATTGGGCGCTATCCTGGCCGATTGCCTTGAAGTCGCGAAAGCCGTCCGGAAAAGCCTCCCGACTAAAACGGCATGATCGCCGTCGTGATGCTCGACCAAGCAGGAACGGTATCGGCTTTCAATGATCGCGAATCAGTGTGGCGTACTCCACCAAGTCATCACTGCCATCGTCGAACGAAGTACGCAAATTGGCCTGAAGCTGCTCAATGCCCGGCTCGATCGCGGGAGCCTCTGTCCCCGTCTTTCCTGATGGCCGTACGCGGGCCAACCTTTCCCACTCGGCAGACAACACCGTTAAGTGGTTAATAAGCTGTAAGAAATTCTTACGCTTCTCGCGTCCCGCATCAGCGTTCACCATTATCCTCCATGCGAAAGCGCCACTGGCACGGCGATTGCTACTGTTACATCGACGCCTGGTGATGGGCTTTTGAAAGAGGATACGGCGATGAAGATGACCAACCTGCTGCTCGCTGCCGCTGTTGCAGTTTCCGGCCTGACCGCAGCGACGGCAGCCAATGCTGCTGTGACTGTCAATTTCAATCAGGTTGGCGGGAACGTTGTCGTTACGGCGACTGGAACCTTCAATACGAACCTGTCACCTAACGTGGGTGGCAGCGGCAGCGTTGGTCAGTTCGTCAGTGCAGGCCCACAGTTTTTTGGACTTGGTACACAAGGGGCCGTTATTTATTACGGCTCAACTGGTCCATCTTACCTCTCAGGTAGTGCATTCACGAATTTCGACACGACATCTGGCACCACGATGTTCTTCAATGGCGCTGCCGGCGTGTACGGCCTTTCCAGCAGCTATGTCAGCAACTCGGCAATTCTGGCGACCGGCACGATCTTGAACAAAACGCTCGCGGGCATCGGTGCGGTCACCGGGTCGTATGTCCAAACTGTTGGAGGCAATACTTTGACGATCAATGTCGGCCAGGCAGTCGCTGCGGTCCCGGAGCCAGCAACTTGGGGCCTCATGATCCTCGGCTTCGGCATGATCGGTGCCGCTTCGCGCAGCCGCAAGGTCAAGACGACCGTCGCCTACGCATAACAGTTTCTTCTCCCGAAGAACGCTAAGCCGCTGGCCCTCGGGCTGGCGGCTTTTTGCTGTCGCTAGTTCGGCTTGCCGACCGGTTCGAGCTTCCAGTTGAAGCCGTCGCCCGCGCTTTCTTTGGCAGCAATGCCCTTCATGGCAAGCAGGATCGCCCTTCCGACATCTTCGCTGAGAAGACGCATGTCTCGTGGGGTCAGCACGTTGCCGCTCACGACCAACGGGTTCGAGTGCTGAGAAAATCGTTGTAAGATACAAGACTTTGAGCCTCATAAATCCTGTCGCTTCTTGTATCGGCAAGGCATCTTAATCGCTAGGACATGGTTCTTGGCGCGAGATGGACGGACAAACGTGAGCGAAAGCAATACAATCTCGACGGGCAATCAGGGTCTCGACACGATCCTTAAGGGCGGCCTTCCAGCCAGAAGGCTGTATCTGCTCGAAGGATCGCCGGGGGCCGGCAAGACGACGCTCGCGCTCCAGTTCCTCCGCGAAGGCATCCGGCTCGGCCAGCGTGTCCTCTACATTACCCTTTCCGAAACACGCGAAGAGCTCGCCGCAGTGTCAGCATCGCACGGATGGACCCTGGACGGCTTCGACGTGTTCGAACTCGATTCTACCGAGGAAGTCTTTGGCGGTGGTCGCGAGCAGTCGATTATCCATCCTTGGGAAATGGAACTCGGCGAGACAATCCGCCTGATCCAGGACGAAGTCGAACGGGTGAAGCCGACGCGGGTCGTCTTCGACAGCCTTTCTGAAATGCGTCTGCTCGCGCAGGATCCGCTTCGTTATCGACGGCAGGTCCTCGGTCTGAAGCAGTTCTTCGCCGGTCGCGACTCCACGGTTCTTCTCGTCGACGACATGACCGGGTCGGCCGAAAACAGCGATGCTCACCTTCACAGCCTATGTCACGGCGTCATTACACTCCAGCGCTTGACGCTCGACTTTGGTGCCGCCCGCCGACGATTGCAGGTTCAAAAATTGCGCGGTGTAGATTTCACTGCAGGCTATCACGACATGATGATCCGCAAGGGCGGCATCGATATTTTTCCCCGTCTCATCGCAGCAGATCATTATGCCGACTTCTCCGACGACCCTGTTGAGAGTGGTGTCGCGGAGCTTGACGGGCTGCTGTCCGGCGGCCCGATCCGCGGAACGAGCGTGCTCGTCACGGGGCCGGCCGGATCCGGAAAAACCACGATCGCGCTTCAATATCTCCATGCGGCATGCGTACGGGGAGAACCGTGTACGATATTTGAGTTCGACGAGCGTATCGCGACGCTGCTGCTTCGCGCGAAAGCCTTTAATCTGGACCTTGCGCCGTTTGTCGACGACGGAACGCTCGTCATCCAGCAGATTGATCCCGCCGAGATTTCGCCGGGCGAATTCGCCGCGCGGGTTCGCCACGAGGTCGAATCGCGCAAGACGCGCATGATCGTCGTCGACAGTCTGAACGGCTATCTTGCCGCCATGCCGCAGGAGCAGCAGCTCATACTGCAGATCCACGAACTGCTGTCATACCTAAGTCAGCAGGGTGTCGTTACTTTTCTGATCAATCCTCAGCACGGGCTGGTGGGGACGATGTCGACCAGTCTCAACATCTCCTACGTTGCCGATGCCGTCATCCTGCTACGCTTTTTCGAGGCAGGGGGGCGTATCCGCAAGGCGATCTCGATCATCAAAAACCGGGCTGGCATGCACGAGGATGCCATTCGCGAGTTCCGTATCGATCCCGAAGGCATCCGGGTCGGCGCACCGCTGACCGCCTTCAAAGGCGTGCTGACCGGCACCCCCGAATATACCGGTGCGACTGACCCCCTTTTGGAAGACCGTATCGGTGGCTAGAGATGCGTCGGTCGATGGCGGCCGGGTGATAGTCTGTGCACCCTATGGCCGTGACGCGGAGAGCGTCGGCGCTCTGCTGACAAAGGACGGTTATGAAGTTCGCATCTGCGGCGATATAAGTGTCGTGGCGGGCATACTGGACGAGTCCATCGGCACAATCCTGGTCACGGAAGAAGCGCTCGCCGGCGACCTAGGCTCACTTCGCGCGGGACTTGCCGCGCAAGCAGCTTGGTCCGATGTCCCGTTCGTCTTGCTGAAGGCGCAGCGTTCGACACGCATGGCGGCCGCTTCGCCTATTCCGTCCCATCTGCTTGATGTCGTCACAAACTTTGTCGTGCTCGAGCGCCCCCTTGGTGTTGCGTCGCTGCTCAGCGCGGTCGCCTCGGCGATGCGGGCGCGTCGCCGACAGTTCGAGATACGCGACCGCGTGGCCGATCTGGCGACCAGCGAGGGGCGCTTGCGCTTGGCTACCGCCGCTGCAGATATAGGCACATGGGACTACGACCCGGTCGGCGGGGACCTGCGCTGGGACGCCCGATGCAAGGCGATGTTCGGCTTGCCGGCCGATGTCGCCGTTTCGTTCGATGGTAGCTTTCTGGCGGGCCTGCATCCCGACGATCGCGACCGAACCGCAAGCGCGGTCGGTGCAGCACTTGATCCGGGCGGGAATGGCCAATATTCGATCGAGTACCGAACGATCGGTCTCGAGGACGGGATCGAACGGTGGGTGGCTGCGCGCGGTGGTGCGGTGTTCGACGCGGAACGCGCGACGCGGTTTATCGGGACGGTCATCGACATTTCCGAACGCAAGCAAGCGGAAGCGGCGCTCGCAGCATCCGAAACGGCGCTTCGGCAGGAAAGCAATGCCCTCGCGATTTTGAACCAGACGCTGGAAGCGCGCGTGGCCGAACGCACCGAGGCTTTGGAAGCGGAGATGGCGATCCGCTCCCAGGCCGAGGAGGCGCTTCGGCAAAGCCAGAAAATGGAGGCGGTCGGCCAGTTGACGGGCGGCATCGCGCACGATTTCAACAATATGCTGACCGGCGTTATTGGCGGTCTTGACATCATCAAGCGCCGCATAGCTTCCGGGCGGCTCGAAGACCTTGATCGGTTCATGGACGCGGCATCGACGTCGGCGCAACGCGCCGCGGCGCTGACCGCGCGGCTCCTGGCATTTTCTCGACGACAGTCGCTGGATGCGCGTCCGTTAGACATCAATGCGCTGACCGCATCGCTCGAAGATCTGCTCGCCAGGACGATCAACGAGAACATCGCGCTGAGGATCGTACCGGGCGATGGTTCGCCGCACGCCGTCGCCGACCCCAATCAGCTCGAGAATGCTCTCCTAAACCTCGCCATCAATGCGCGCGACGCTATGCCGATGGGCGGGCAGCTGACAATTGAGGTTAGCAGCGTCGAGCTAGATGAGGCTTATGCGTCGGCTAAACCGGACGTCCAAGCAGGACGCTATGTCGTGATTGCGGTTTCCGACACAGGGGTCGGCATGTCGCCCGACGTCATCGAGAAGGTGTTCGAGCCGTTCTTCACCACCAAGCCGATCGGCGAAGGCACCGGTCTCGGGCTGTCGATGGTTTATGGCTTCGCGCGACAGTCCGGCGGTCAGGTTCGCATCCACAGCCAGCCGGGTGAGGGCACGTCGGTCAAACTCTATCTCCGCGCGACGGACAATATCGAGATAGCAGGTGGAATCGCGGCGAGCCCGGTTCAGGAGGGCAGGGGGCAGACGGTGCTGGTCGTCGAGGATGATCCGTCGGTGCGTCTGCTCGTACGCGATGTACTCGAGGAATTGCGGTACACCGTTGTGGAGGCCGGCGAGGCGGGGGAAGCCATTCCTGTCCTGGCTTCGGATCGTTCAATCCACCTTATGGTCTCCGACGTCGGCTTGCCGGGTATGAATGGGCGTCAGCTTGCTGAGATCGCGCGGCAGCACCGGCCTGAACTCCCGATCCTTTTCGTCACAGGATATGCAGAAAACGCTGCCATTCGAGCGGGTTTTCTGGGCACCAACATGGGTATGATTACGAAACCATTCGCGCTCGACGTTCTAGCCGCCAAGATCGACGAGATGATCGCCTAATACTGCCTGTGATCGAAAGGCCCGCGCCACGGCCTTGGAGGGCGTTGATGCGGTCGTTGCGATCGATGATGCTGAAAGCGAGTGGATGTCGCTCTGATCTTCCCGATCGTGCTTCTGGCGATGTCACCGACTGCATCCTTCCAGTGCGCCGTCATTCGAGTTCATGACGGCGACGGGCCGCTTTGGTGCAAGAATGGCATCAAGGTGCGGGTGGCCCGCATCCAGGCACCCGACTTCGAGGATGCTGAACCGTGCCGCCAGCATCGCGCCGCGTACCGGTGTGATGATGCGGCAGCCGCGCGCAGCCAGCATATCGTCGAACGGATGACGCTGGCCGCACGCCCGTCTGTCAGCCGATCGGCGAAAGCTACGCTCGCGTCGTAGCGCGCTGTACGTTGCCGGATGGCCGGAGCCTGTCGTGCGCGATCATCGCGGCCGGCGCTGCAACACGATGGGATAGCTACTGGCGACGGTATGGTATGGGGGCGTGCACGTGATCAGGTAAGTGATCACATAAGACGGCATACAACTTTCATTCACGGCGCGCGCCTTGACAGCATGGGTGCCGATGGCAGTTGAACGGTATGGCTCTTCCTTATCATCCGAAACCCGGCACCATCGTTCTTTGTGATTACTCGACAGGCTTCAAAGAGCCGGAGATGGTCAAGCGGCGCTTGGCAGTTATAATCTCGCCGAAGTTAAAGCGCAGAAACGACTTAGCGACCGTTGTTCCGCTGTCGAAGTCCGAACCGCTTTATCTCGAACCTTGGCACTTCCAAGTTGATCAGGATATTCCTGAGCCGTGGGGACCAGGCCCCCGATGGGCCAAATGTGATATGCTCGCGACTGTGGGTTACCGACGCCTCGACCTGCCACATGGGAGACACGCCGTGACAAACGCGCGCATCCATCATCAGGTAGAATTGGACGAGAGCATCGTGGAAGCCTTGCGTCGCGCGGCTGCTGCCGCTCTCGGGATCAATTGAATCGTAGGAAAGTTTGCCCTATATGAAGGTTGTTCCTGCGCTGTGCCTCGCGGCACATCAGGCTTAAGTCCAGAGCGATCTGGCATGGTTCCTCGGCGATGCAAGCTGGGAACCCGTCAGCCCCGGTCAGGAAACTGGCCGGGGTTTTTCGTTTCGATGCCGGTAGAAAAGTATGGCTAGTGTGAAAGTGAAGCCAGCACTGCATTTCATCGGCTTTCGCGGTGACGAATATAACAGCGCCGTCCGCGTCTTCGGCCCGCCCGACTTCATCCATCGGCATTGGGATCGGCGTGCCGTGCAGGACATCGCGCCCGGCGACACTGCCGTATTCGCTCGGGGCAACGATCAGGATCCGGTGACACCGTATTCCTTCAACGACTCGGCCGGGATGTGATCGACTGATCGAGCTTGGTACTTTCGACCGTTCGCCTGGTGATCAAGCGGCTAGTCGCAGATACCCAGCGCGTAACGCCTGAGCGTTCTGCACATGATTGCGAACCTGCTTCATCATCACGATCGCGCTGAGGCGATATTCGTGCCAGTTGCCGACGATCTCGCGATCGATCCAGCGCCGTCGAAAATCGTCATAGATGCGTTGCAATTCGATCGAGCCGGAAGCCAGCAGATCTGCATAGGCGATCTGTTCGAACGCCGCCGGCTCCGATGCCGCAACACGCTCCTGGTCAGCGCAACGCCGATATGCCGCCATTGCCTCGACCACCTCCGCTCGAAGATAGGATAGACCGATAAGGTCGGCGTCGCCCATGCTGCTGGTCATTAGTGGCAGCCCGGTCCTGATTATCTCCAGCAAGCGATCCTGAATACGCTTGGTGATGTCTAGGCGATATGGCTCCATCACGCGGCGTGACGATCCGCGAACTCGGAGAAATAAGCTCTCACGGTTGGGTCGGCTATCGGCGCGATCAATGCCGAGATACCGACGTCCACGCCGCCCTGTCCGGCGGGTTGGTATCCCATCGACCATGCAGGGAAGAGCCGTTCGTCACATGTCCGTTTGTTCAGTGTGACAGCGGCGAAATGACGTGGGTCACGGCAGATACGATCGTACGTCGCCTGAACGCTCTGTTCGGGGCCTTCAAGCACCTGGAGAAAACGCTTCCCTCCAGCGACGAGCAGCCCTGTGACGTTGGCTGCGAAATTATTGCGCCGTGACACGCGCAGGATCTGCTCCACCTCCGCATGGTCGTGGGGATGCCTAGATGTGCTGATGTAAAGTAATCTAAGCATTGGATTTTCTCCCGTTTCGAGAGATAAATCCAGTGTGCGAACTTTGGGTTAAATCAGTTTAATTTTCGCCCGATCCGAACGCACCGTGCGATCAGTCATCCTTATACCGCACTCGCTCGATCTCGGCGTCAAGCTCCGCCGCGTATTCACGCAGAGCGCGGATGCTCTCATCGTCGTTGATGCCGGTCAAAACGCGCTCGATCTGGTCAGCGTCGCGGCGAAGTTCATTGAGCAAGGTTGTCATCAGCGGCGGGCTAGCGAACCGGATGATCTGCAAACAGGCCTTGCCACGCAATTTGGCGGTGGTCGGGGATTCGAGCGCGACCAAGCGAACTTATCCACATTTTCCAACGAGATGCGGTCAATGCCATGTCACGCGGCGTCTTGATCCACATTGCGCCGCCTGCCATGGCCGCGCGGTCCCGGTGCCAACACTCAGACCCTCGTCGGTGCCGGGGCAATTCGGGCGTTCAACTACACCCTCGCTCCACCTTTCTGGAAGAATGTGGCGGCATTCTCACAGCCTTGTCAGCGGCCTGCATCTAAAACGGCGCGCCGCTTAGGCGTGTCACTGATCGGCTGACCAGCATACTCCCTGATGCCCCATGCCCCGTACTTGCTGATCGGCCCGGTCGCGGAATAGACCATGATCGTGTCGCCGAGGATCGACTTCATGTCGGCATAATACCGGTCGTACGCTTGCCCCATCAACGGGCTTCGCTGCATCTCCGCTGCAGCCGGTGCGTTCGCGTCGTTCGGCACGATATGCTGACCGGACTCATAGACGATCGTTCGCAACCGATATTTTGCGACCGCTGCCTTCGTCCGGATCGCCTGGTCGTTGGCAACTACCCGGCTCGCCTCCAAGGTGAGGAAGCGCGCCGAAAGACTAGCGGTTGTGGCCGTCGCATCGCGCAGCATGTCGTGACCGAAGTACGGGGCGATGGCGACGGCATCGAGCGACGTGCGAAGGTCGCGGAACCCCATCATCTTATCGAGCGCCCACGTATTGCCGGACTGAATGCCCAACACACGCACCAGCCTGGACGGGTTAGCCTTGAACACGTCGCTCAGGATCTTGTGCATCCAGATCGACTTTTCGGCATAGCGCATGAGGTTGTTCGAATATTTATCGGGATCGAGGCTCTCGGCCACACCTTCGTTCAGCGCCTGCGTCGCGACGGGAAAGCCGAAGTTCCAGACCTCGTTGCCGGCCTCGAAATAGGCGCGGCGACTTGGTGCGAGCCTGTCACGGACCAGCGTGGCGAAGCGCCGCACATAATCCTCATCGGCATTCCATGGGATCGTGAACCACACGTCCGCGCCGGTTAGATTGGCGAGATCGACCTGATGCTCGATCGGCACGCCGTCGGATCCCGGCGCGCCGTCCGGCAGCGAACGCGTTGCCCAAGTGACCGGCGTATTGGCGTTGGCGACCGACCAATCGAGGTAGCGGATGACGCGATACGGTCGCATGTCATCGACGAACCGCTGATCGAACACGCCGTTTTGAACGACGCCGGCCTCGCGGCAGTCGAGATCGCGGAACGGATCAGATCGGTTGCCTTCCGAGAAGTTAATAAAGATCCCGCCAGGGATTTCCGGACTGCGGCGCTGCCACACGACCGAGGCGACGTGATCGCCATAGGATTGCTCCACACGGTCGCCATCCATGAAGATCTTGCCAGCGCCCTTCCACGTGCACGTCACCCGCGTGGGCGCGCCAGTGAACACCGCCTGCGGGATATTTAGGAAGATGCGGCCACCACGATTGGGGTAGCCATCCGCGCGGAACGTGTCGGCTGGCTCCCTGGCGAACCATTCGCTGCCTCGATATGCGAGGTTCGCCCAGATACGCTCGTAGCTGTAATAGTTGCCGGCGCTCGCGTTGATACCGATCTGTGCGGTCGAGGCTGGCACTGGAAGAGGCGTCGGCACTGGCGGCAAGACGGGCTCTTTCTCTTTCAGCATCTTGATCTGTTCAAGTCGAAGCGCTTCTGCGGTCTCCGCCGCAGTAGGGGTGTTTCCTGCGCAGTTTGCCTCGCTGGCCAGCTTCGACGGGTCTGAGATGCCCCCCTTTGTGATGGCCAGGTTGCCACAGCCGCTGGTCGTCTGAGCGTGAGCGAATAAGGCAACGAATGCCAAAACGGCGAACGCAAAAAATACCCTCACGGGCTTTCCTTTCTGGGAGTGCATCTTGCCTTTTGACAATGCCGGTGAGCGTGGCTCTTGTTGCGATGCAGCGCAAAGGTGGTGCGACGATCTGATCGGTAGTTAAGCTGAAGTGATTATTCAGTTTTTGCTCAGACCGATGAGCACGCTCTGGTCAGATGGGCCGCGCAGTCATGTCATCGAAGGGCATGCCGGTTGAGCCAAACCTTCCACGCTGTAATACCCTTGACGGTAATCAGATCATTCTTGGCGTGCGTCGAGCCTGGCCACGAAAAGGGCTGGCCGACATATACCGGCTCAAGCCTTTCCCGCAATTCGTGCAGCAATAAGACGGCTCAGCTCCTTGAGCCGAATTTCGCCCGATGCAATCTCGTGCTGATCACCACCGCGTTCGCGTAGGAGGTGAAGCTGGATGCGCAGGGAGACACGCTCGTCGTCCAGTGTCAGCGTCTCCTCGCCTGTCCTCACTCTAGTCATGATTGGTCCCCCCGTGGGATGACCTATCCCCGTCTGATCGTTTCGGCATTGATACCGATCAGGCGACGGTTACGAACCTGCCTCGACCCAAGGCGCAAGAACCATCAACCACCGAGTGCCAATGCGCCAATCGGTGCCTTGAACACTTTATCCACCTGATACGGGTATCCGCTATCCGTGGTGGCGTAGTTGATCTTGCCGCTCATATGGACGCCATCAACTAGATGGATGTTGTAAGGGTTATTGCTGCCATCGAACCCAACCCTGATCTCGGACGCATTGTCGGAATATACGCCGGCCGTGTTGATGACCCGAGCGGCTGCTAGCGCCGGGTTGTTCGCCGGGATCGCTTTAACCGCCGTCACGTAATCGGGATACTTTTCGTAACCCTGGCGCGCTGTGCTGACGCCCGTTATTGTGTCGAGGAACATATTCGCCGGAAGCCAGCCAGCATCTTTGCGAGCGGTCAGGTAGGCGACAAAACTTGCTGCCGCTTGAGCGGCCGTCACGCTCCCGAGGAGGGCGTTATACCCCTCACCCGCGAGCAGATAGCAGTTCGCCGCCCCAACGCGAGCAAGCAGCCCATCGAGCTCCGGCCCCATCTGGTTCATGCCGCCGAAGTCGATCCCGCCCAACGCGAACGCCCCCACCGAACCGAACGGCAAATTGCACTGGCGAAGGATCTCTGGGACCACCGAAAATGCCAGCGAGTCAGCGCCAGAACCCTGCTTCAAGCTGCTGCCGGGGACCATTAGGATTTTGGAAGCCATGCCTACGCCGGCGGAATAGCGAAGCGCCTTGGCCGCATCCCAAATCTGGCCGAGCGTGTGAACCTCGTTGTACACCAGCATGTCTACCACGGTCGTCGTTGTGGCATAAAGAGCGTAGCCGCCGTTCTGGCCGAACAGATAGCTTACTCCGCCGCCGGAGCCGTCCCCGGGCTTGGGCATGGTGCCGACATACATGCCGATCGGCAGGCCATCGAGCGCGACGAGGGTATTACCAGCGCTGGTTTGCCCGATGCCGGAGGTAACGCTTGCGGTGGTCGATCGGATCGTGAGGACGTGCGGGCCAGCGTCCACCGAATGCGCGGAGATTGTCGCGACGCTCCCAACTCTCGCACCGATGGTATCTTCGCGACCGGCGGACCTACCCAATTTGACCAAGGCGTCTTTCGCGTCGTTGATTTGAAGAAAGACGTTTAGCGGATCCTGGGTGGGCGTGTTCGTGAACAGGATATGCATCGTCCAGTTCTGAGCGTCCTGCCCGGCATAATACGCCGCGTTGCCCGATCGGGGGATCGCATGAAGCGCGTTACCGTCTGCCCGGATGCCCGGCAGACCGTTGACGGCGTTGGCGACGAACTTTGCCGAACCATAAGTGCCTGCGAGGTTTGTTCCGCCCGTGACGACAGGGACGGGGATCGCGGCACCATCTGCTGCGCTCGTCGAGAACGCGTTTGCCCGCCAAGCGATGTTCGCGGGAAGCGCCGGGATCGCAGCGACCGTGGCAGTGATCAGGTTCGAAGCGACTATCCCGGCAAACTCCTGATACGTTAGCGAGCCTCCCGAGCTTGGCGTGGCTGTCAAACCCGAGCTGAGTGGAGAGCCGTTCAAAAGCCACGTGCGCGACGTGATCGATCCATTGGCGACGGTGCCGGGGGTAGCAGTGAAGGTTTGGCCGGTAGCGCCGTTGGTTGGGCTTACGCTGGGCTGCACAACGAAGAAAGGGGCGGGTGGCCCGCTTTTCGCGGCCACCACGCCAGAGAGAACTCCCGCCATCATTTAACAGGATCCCCGCAATGAGGTTCCGCGCCATGCGCCATCGCTGATCAGTCTAGTCATGGCTGTAGGATAGAGGATGCAGAATCACGAGCAAACTGAGCAAGGTGCCGCTCATTAAAGGAGCCGTAGCACCCTCTATTTGTTCTAATTTATTGGTCTTTCAAGCCTGCGAGGTACGCGCGAAGACGGTCAATCTCCGCCGACCTTAAGCCGTGTTTCATTGCGTTGCGATTTCCGCGAGGAGCGCCGCTTCCTTTGGCACCCCCGTGCATTCGGCAACGGCTCTTCCCCCTTACCGCCGGAGATTGGCACTCCGTACCCGATCGCGTCCGAGCCAGGCAACGCGGTGATCGTTGCATGGGCTTGATCGGTGATTCCTGCATTTCCTGTTCCCCCGTAAGCGTTCTCGACGAACACGGCCTGGCCGTCTGGTCCGATGTGATAATGGCGATGATGGACGGTCTGCTCTCGTGGCTGATGAAGTTTGGTAAGAGCCTCGATCGTCGCCCGACAATTCGATTGCGCCTTGAGCGCCAGCGTCATGTAGCTTTTGAAAATCTCGTGGTGACCATCGACGCCCATGTTGAGAAACGCCCTGCGGATAAGCTCGGTGGTCGTGGCATCCAACGTGTGCGCCTGCGCAATTAGGGCATCACTTGCAAAGCCGAGATCCCCCAACCGGGCCTTGGCCGCCTGCTCCACCATGGCGTTGTACGCGTCGCTGCCATCCACATCGATGCCCGGGAATTTCGCAAGCTGTTGGCCTGCCCCGGTTGCGATCGCTGAGTGCCGCAGCAATGGGCTGAGGCCGATCCTGGCTGCAGCCTGTGCCTGGGTTTCCCCCTCATCAAGGTCCAGCGATACGGAATCGAGTTTATGCGTCATGCGTCGAACTCCACGTCATCGCCAAGTTCACCCGGCGCGAGAATCATTCCACGTGTCGATCGAGCAGGGCCATCAACCGGGAAAACAACCGTTCGAGACTTCACCGGCGCGGGTTTGGTTTGCGACACCTGCGTCTCGGTCTGTGCAGCATTTGCTACGCCCACCCCCCTATAGGGGGCGGGGTGTAGCGTAGCACTTTCTTGCGACGGTGCGACGGTGTGCGACGCTACACCTTTCGCAGGTGTAGCAGACACGTCATCGGCGGCTTTCCCGACAACCATGAACTTCTTTATCTGACGGTTCTGGTCCTTCCGTTCTTCGATCCGAAGCACGCCGTTCGCTTCCCACGCCGCGATCATCTTCAGGATGCGAGCGCGGTGCGCCTTGTCCTGGGCATCGACCCCGAGAACTTCGGCGACGGCGTTCCCAACCCAGTCCGAAGCTGTGTGGTGAGCCTTGTATTCGCCAGCTGCCACAACCTGCTGCACGCGCCGGAGATGTTCGACGGTGATACCCTCGAACGCGTCGGGTGGCGTCCACCGCGTCACCACGCCCACACTGTCGCCCTCGTCGCCGAACGGATCGTCTGGCCCCTGGCAATTGTTGACATTCTGCGACGCGAGCCGAAACCACTGCGCATCCTCGGCGGGCGCACGGTTGGCCTTGTCGTCCTGCACCGTGAACAACCGGCGACGCTCCTTGTCCTCGGCAATCCCGAACCGTTGCGACTCCTCCTTGTCCATGCGGTTCAGCACCAGCGTGACGCGCGCCGCCGACACGAGCGCGCTGGCACCGCGCGACGACTCGGCCGTCACCTTCTCGTTGCCTAGCTTCTTCGAATGGTGGACCAGCACGATCGCGCAGCCCGCCCGCTTGGCGATGCTCGCCCAAGTTTTCACCACCGCGTCGATAGCACTGTTGTCGTTCTCGGACACACCGTGCGACGATACGAAGGGATCGATGATCAGAACGTCGATCTTTCGCGCCAGCAGTTCAGCGACCAGCGCTTCGACCACCGGAACTGCGATGCTGTATCCGTTGCGATCCTCGACGGCGATCCGCAGTTCGGCACCATCAGGGCCACTGTCGAGATAGATCCGATCGGCGCAGGCGTCCTGCCCGACGCCGTGAAACATCGACGCGGCGACAAGCTGCATCTCCAATTCGGCCAGCCCGTCTTCGAGATTCCAATACCAGACCCGTTTCGGCCCGGCCCATACGGTCTTGCCAAGAATCTCTTGCCGGCCGCTGGCGAGCGACAGCAGCATGGACGCGACGAACGACGACTTACCGACGCCGCCTGGCGCTACGATCGCCGACACGGTGCCGAGCAGCAGCCACCGGCCCCATACCCAAGGGCGACGTGGCAGGGAGCGATTGTCCGGCCAGCGGAAAGGTGAGGCGGCGATCGTCACCGGCTCGGTGGCAGGGGCCCCGGCAAACGGCTCGGCGGCGTCGTATTGCTTCTGGAGCGACGCGGCCATCATGATCCCGCCTCCATCAGCTCGGCGTTGAAATCCTTGAAGCCGGGGGAGGGGCGCATGATCCGCACCTTCCGCCCGACCGCAGCGAAGGCATGCGCCGCCTTGTTCGCGGCAGCTTCGCCCGGCGCATCACCGTCCGCCCCGATCACGACGGCGCGGGTCACGTCCGCCAATTCCATGCGCGGCAGCATAGAGGTTCCGGCGGACACCCACACCGAGCGCCCGAGCGCTTGCGAGAGGGTCAAGCCGTCCTCCAGCCCTTCAGTGACGATCAGGCTGGCAACGGGTGGCCCCAACTGGATCGCGCCGCCCGCTACCCGCCCGAGCGACAGTTTCACCTCTGGCACATCGGCCTTACGACCATCGTCGGTTAGGAACGTGCGCTGGATGCCGGTGAGATCGCCATTGGGCGCGCAGACCGCAGCAATCAACGCGGGTCGCCGGCCATGTTCCTGCGGATAGCGAAGTCGCGCGAATCGCAGCGTCGGCGGCAGATCGATCGTGATGCCCCGCGAGCGCAGATACACCGCCCCCGGCGTGCCCTGGATCGCGGTCGCTTCGTTCCAGATTGACAGCGCCGCCTTTGGCCAGTCGGCCTTCGGCGTTGCCACGACGCGCTGTTGTTCAAGTTCGCGCAGTGCGCCGCCGTCCAACATCTCGATCGCGGGCAGCAGCTTCACGGCATACGCTCGCTGCACGAAGTCGAGCACGTCACCTTCGGCACCGCAGCCGAAGCATTGGAAGCGTCGATCGTCGGCGTAGATTGTGAAGCTGGGCGACTTGTCCGGATGGAAGGGGCAGCACCCCTTCAATTCCCGCCCGGCACGCTGCAGCTTTACGCCAGCCTGCGCCGCCACGCCCGATACCGGAAAGCGATCGCGGATGTCGGCACAGATGCGCGGCAGATCGTTCACGCGGCTCTTCTCACCCGATCGACCATAAGCGGCATAGGGGTTCATCAGCATCAGAAATCCTCCGTGCTGATGGCGCTGTTCAGTGCCGCGTCGCAGATCGAGACATTGCACGTGCCCTGATAAACGTCGCGGTTAAGCGCATAGGCGGCCGTTATCGCTTCCTGCGCATTGGGGTAGGTGGAGAAGCTGCCCCAACTCCCGCCAGACGCGCTTTCGTGGCCGATCTCGAACCCGCCGGTGTTACCCGGCATGACATGCACCGTTCCCCGGCTATCGTCGTGAGGGCGGGGGAACTGGACGAGGTTACCCATGTGCCTTCCCCCTGGTTGCTGACCATACGATTGCACGGACACCGGACGCGTTGGGCCGACGCAGCCCGCTGTCCCGGATTAGGCCTTTACGGCGCAACTCCGAGGTGCGGGGCTGGACGCTTGTGCGGTTGAGACCAAGGAAGCCTGCCACCTCGTCCGTGGTCCGCCCTGAAACCCCGGCTCCGGCGATGGCGTCCAGCACCATGCGCTGCAGCTTGCCAGCGGCGGGGGCGATCAAGGCAGCGGCTTCGATCGACGTGTCGATACCGCGATGGCCGGGCTGATTGGGATAATGCATATTCATGCCTCACCCCCTTCCGGCGCATCCAGCCCATGCTTCTTCAGCAGGATGGAAAGCCAATTCGCCTGCTTTTCGGAAAGCGGGTTAGCGTCGAACGCGATCCCGCCGAGGAATGGCCCCTCACGCGGTTTCAGCGGTACGCCCTTGGTTAGCAGCGACATCGCGGCGGCCTGATGTTGCTCAGCCATGTTGCACCACGCCCCAGGCCAAGCCCGCGATCAATTCGGCACGACAGCCTAGGATGCCGAGCAGACGAAGGCGTTGAAGCCGTAGGGCTTCGGTGCTATCGATAATCCCGCTGCTGCTAAGCAATTTTGTGGAGGGTCGGACTGTGGCGGTCCGGCCCTTTCGCGTCTCAAGGGCGACGCAGCCCGCTGTGCTGAGCATGACTGTTCACGCCGCGATCTGTTCGAGCAGCTTGGTCTTCAGCCTGTTAATCGACCGGCCGGTGATCAGGCTTTTACGACCGAGTTTGACCAACTCTAATTCGCCTCGGGCAACGAGATCGTACGCGAGAGTGCGTCCAATGTTACCGAGTTCAGCGCGGGCTTGTGTGATCGAGAAGAACGGTTCGTCCATGTTGTTGCCTCCATCGGGTGCCGGGGGATGCCGGCGGGCAACAGCGAATTTGACCGCATTCTAATGCGCGTTGAAATGCGCGTTACGCGTGCAACGCGCGCATTAATGTCGGCGAACTGGGCGTCCCTTCATACCCTTTGTCCCGCGCGCCTCCGGCCAGACAAGTCGAAAGGCGTTGTTATCCCAACCATGTTCGCTTCTTCGCGGCAGAAAGACCTTGCTCCAGGCCTCTTCACGATTTTGGATTTCACAGCGTTCGATCGCGGCTTTCATTTTTGCTTCTGACCATGCCTTGCCGGCGGGCGGAACGGGCGCGGATCGGCAATCCGTCTCCGGAGCGGAGATATTCGCGCTAAATTCGGGATGAAGCGACGTGACGGCGGCGTCCCACTCGGCGCGATCAAAGCAAAGATGATTTACTTCATCGTCACCTTCGAACACGATCTGCGCGGCGAATACAGGAGCCGCGATCTCAAGCCCCCCGTTTCGCGTGTTCCAGACACGGATATGACACCCCTCTATGAGACCTGCGATCTCACCAAGCGCTCGGTTGCGAAACGTTTGAAGGTACTCCTCCCGATCCGCTCGGCCCATAGGAGTTTCGTGCTCAAATGAAGTTGCCTCGTCGCTAAGAAAGAAACCGGAATTGGGATCAACGCCCGCGTCCACGGCGAGCTTTTCGCGGAGAAACTTAAGGGCCATGGCAACCCTAAACGGCGAAGAACATCCGGGCGCGCTCATGCTATATCACGGGATAAAAATGCACCCCAAGCTTCCAGCAATTCTCGCCTCATTTCGAGAAAAGCCGTCCGCTTATATGCCGCGACGACCTTGTCCGGAACAGCGTGGGAGAGCGCAGCTTCGGCTACCGGGTCGGGCACGTCACGCATTTTCTCGGCCGCCCAATCTCGGAACGAACTGCGAAACCCATGGGCGTCGTAGGGCAACCCTGCTGTGCGCAGCACCTTGTTCAGGGTCATGTCGGACATCATAGCGCCACCCCGTCCAGGGAAAATAAGCTCCGTCGGCTTCGGCGTCCGATCGCCCTTCAATAGCCTCAGCAATTCTAAAGCGGCCTCGTTCAGTGTAACGGTGTGGGCAGGCGATCCCCAACCTTTCATCATGTCGGCAGGCCTGTGCCAATCTCGCTTGGCCAAATCGATTTGCCCCCAGCGCGCCCCTCGGACTTCACCAGGGCGAGCTGCGGTATAGATCTGCATGAGAAGCATCAATCGCCCGGCGGTGGGAGGCTTGGCCTGCATGGTTGCGACAAAGGCCGGCACATCGGCGTACGGCATCGCGTCGAAATTGCCGCTCTTGGGTTGCCGGGGAAGACCAACGCTCACGGATTTCACTGGCGCTTCGATAGGCCGCCAACCTTGGCTGTGGGCATAGTTGAGGACGGTGCCGATACGCTGCCGCACCTTGCGCGCCATGTCGGGCTTGCTCGTCCAGATTGGCATCAGCGCGGATGTGATGTCGGCGGACGCAATGTCGTTGACGCGCCGATCGCCCAGAAGCGGAAATACGTGGCTCGTGAGCGAGTTCAGGAAGGCCAATGCCCCCTTCTCCGACCAGCCTTCCTTGAGCGCGCCATGCGCTTCTATGGCGGCATCACGGAAGGTTGGGACGACGCGGCGTGAGCGGTCGCGCTCGACGATCGGGTCCAGCCCGGCTTTGGCGGCACCCCGAAGCAACCCCGCCTTTTCGCGCGCCTCGCTCAACGTGAGCAGCTTACGTTGCAGAATGGGGATCGGGATAGGCGAGGGCTCGCCCTTTCCGGACGCGCGCGCCGAGGTGTCCGCCGTGCCCAGCCCGACGTCGCGGCGCTTGCCGTCAACCTGAACGCGGATAAGCCACGACTTGGCACCCGTTGGCTTCACGAGCAGATAGAGGCCCTCGCCATCGGCATGGCGACCAGGCTTTGCGCTCTTCACCGTCAAGGCCGTCAACTTCGCCAAATCGCTCCCCACATCGTTCCCACACAATGCCCCGGCTATTGGCGAACGTCAACGAACAAAAGCGAAACGGCAAACGTGAATCAAGCCGGAACACCGTGGGTTGAACGGCCAGTGGCGAACAATGGCGAACAAGAGATACGATTCCTCACGGGGCATCCAGCGATCCGGCGATGGCAAGTCGCCCGCCATAAGCTAACTCATTGCTTTTTCGCCGGCCCGGTTTTGGGTAGCGCCTTATTTTGATGCTTCAGCGCTGCCATCGCTTGATCGGCTTCGATCTGGCGGTCGGCTTTGCGGCTCGCACTGTATATCTGACGCTCGGCATGCCGCCTCGCGGCGTTGGCGGATACGCTGCCGCCATGGGCGAGCAGGACGCGGCCGAGCGATTGCAACTGCTGGTCCAAAATGCTGCGCGCGTCATCCATCATCACCAACCGACCCAATTCTGCCTGATCCTCGAATATATCGAGCAGGATGGTGGTTAGGCGGTTGAGTTCCTTGACCTCGGAATCCCCGAAATAATTCTTCGAGACAGTGACATCGTTCTTCCGGATGTTGTCGTTGGGCCAGCTTGTCAGTCCCATGTTCGGTTCGCCCGCATCTGCCCGATTTGAGAGAATTTCGGACGGCGTTTTGGAGGTGACTGCATAGACGATCTTCGCCTGCGTTTTGGTGTAGAAGTCCCGCCAGACCGGCGAATCTCCATCATAATCTTGGCACATCGCGCAAATCCGACGCAACTCGCGATAGACGTTGGCTTCGTCAGACCGGATATCGCGAATGATCTCGCGCAATTCGGCGAGGCGGTCGGTATTTTCGGGCTGCTTGAGCTGGACGGGATCGATCACGAACCCCTTGGTGGCGAACTGGACCAGCTTTTCGGTGGCCCAACGTCGGAAGAGCGTCGCTTGAGCCGATGAAACTCGGTAACCAACCGAGATGACCATATCGAGGCTGTAAAGGGTCACTGGTTTGGCTGAAGATGCAATTTGCACTTTTTGCAAATTGCTCTCCTCAAGTTCGCCTTCTTCCAAAATGTTACTGATATGCCGCGATATGACGGACACGTCCCTGCCGAAGAGGTCCGCGATCTGGGCTTGGGTCATCCAAAGCGCTTCGCCTGCGTACCGGATGTCGAGACGCGTACCCTTATCGGTTCCATATATCAGGAATCGATCGCCAGTGGTTTCGTCCTCCTGTAAAATCACAGGCTCGATCTCAGTCATGGGTAGTTCCTGTTGTACTGATTCGTCACAAGAACAATCGAGGAACAAAAAGCCAGGCGCAAGGACGAAATAGCTGTGTAGTTGACCGCTGAATCGCCTACTTCGCCTCCGCCAGCAGGTCGGTCGCGGCTTGCGATGCCCAGTCCATGCCGCCGGTCGTCCGCCACACTTCCTTGCCGGCCGAATCGTACAGGATGCTGGTCGGCAGGCTCGCCTGATAGGTGGTGCTGAGCGCGACCTTGGTGTCGAGATAGGGCTTGATGTTCTTCAAGCCGGCCTTCGCCATGAACGGCGTTACCTTCGCAGCGCCCTCCAGGTCTTGGCTCACCGCGATCACCGTCATCCGCGCGGCGACCTTGTCCAGCGTCGGCATTTCCTTGACGCACGGCGCGCACCATGTCGCCCAGAGGTTGACCAGCACCGGCTTGCCCTTGAACGCGGCGATATTCGTCGGCTTGCCGTCGGGCGCGGTGAAGCTCACGGATGGCGGTGTCTCGCCCTTGTGGCTGCGATCGATCGCAGCGGGCTTTTCCGCCGGTGTCGTGGCCGGGGCCGGAGCGGCAGGTGCGGCCTCGGCTTGAGTGTTGGCGGAGTCTTGCTTATCGCACGCGGCGAGTGAGCCGAGCATCAGCAGGAGCGGTACGATCGTCGATCGGAAAGACATGAACGCATCCAATGCGATGTGGGGCGGCCGGTTCGCGGAAGGGCCCGCGGCGGTGATGCGCGAGATAAATGCCTCGATCCCGTTCGACAAGCGTCTCTGGCGACAGGATGTTGCCGGATCGCAGGCGCATGTGCGGATGCTGGGCGCGGCGGGCATCGTCTCGGCCGAGGATGCGGCGGCGATCTCGGCCGGCCTGACGCAGGTCGCGGCGGATTACGAAGCGAACGGCGTGGCCGAGGATCTGACGCTCGAAGACATCCATATGCAGACCGAGGCGAAGCTGTCGGCGCTGATCGGCCCGGTCGCCGGCCGGCTGCACACCGCGCGCAGCCGCAACGATCAGGTCGCGACCGATTTCCGGCTGTGGGTGCGTGATGCGATCGATCAGGTCGATGGCGCATTGGCCGCATTCCAGCAGGCCTTGCTCGCCCGCGCCGAGGAGCATGCCGACAGCGTGATGCCCGGCTTCACCCATCTGCAGAGCGCTCAGCCGGTGACATTGGGCCATCACCTGATGGCCTATTACGAGATGATCGCGCGCGATCGCAGCCGTTTCACCGATGCCCGCGCGCGCGCCAATCTCTGCCCGCTCGGCTCGGCGGCGCTCGCCGGCACCGGCTTCCCGATCGACCGCGACGCCACGGCGAGCGCGCTCGGTTTCGACGGCCCGACGCGCAATTCCCTGGACGGCGTCAGTGACCGCGACTTCGCGATCGAATATCTGACCGCCGCCGTGCAATGCGCGTTGCATCTGAGCAGGCTGGCCGAGGAATTCATTCTCTGGGCGTCGCAGCCGTTCGGTTTCGTGTCGCTGAGCGACCAATGGTCGACGGGCAGTTCGATCATGCCGCAGAAGCGCAACCCCGATGCCGCCGAACTGGTGCGCGGGCATTCGGGGCGCATCCTCGGTTGCATGACCGCGTTGATGGTGACGATGAAGGGCCTGCCGCTGGCCTATTCGAAGGACATGCAGGATGATAAGCCGCCGGTGTTCGAGGCGCACGATTTGCTCGGCCTGTCGATCGCGGCGATGACCGGCATGGTCGAAAGCGCCACGTTCCGCACCACCCGCATGCGGCAGGCGGCCGAGGCCGGCTTCTCCACCGCCACCGATCTTGCCGACTGGCTGGTCCGCGTCGGCGGCATCCCGTTTCGCGAGGCGCATCACATCACCGGCAGCGCGGTAAAGCGCGCCGAGGATCTGGGCGTGGCGCTCGATCAGGTGCCGCTCGCCGACCTGCAAGCAATCGATGCGCGAATCGACGAACGTGTCTATGGCGTGCTCAGCGTCGATGCGTCGGTCGCCAGCCGGACCAGTTTCGGCGGCACCGCCCCGGCGCGGGTGCGTGCGGCGATCGCCGCCGCACGAGCAGGAGCGTGACGATGAAAGCTGTGCTGCCCTTCCTCGGCGCGTCCGCGCTACTGGCGCTCGCGGGGTGCGGTGCCTCGACTGGCCTGTCGCCCGCCAAGGGCGAAAAGCTGCCCGTCGCACCCTATGGTGCCACCGCCACGCCGACGCCGAACCAGCTGCTCACGCCGGGCAGCCAGGCCCGGCCTCAGCGCAGCGACGAACTGCTGACCCAGTCGCAGGAACGCCGCAGCGACGAATTCGATCTGCCACCGGGACGCTGATGGACCATTTTCACACTTTGAACGGCCGCCTCCATTGCGAGCAGGTCGATCTGACGACGATCGCCGACACGGTCGGCACCCCCGTCTATGTCTATTCCACCGGCACCCTGCGCCGCCACGCGCAGGTGTTTCGCGATGGGCTGAAGGCGGCGGGCCGCGTCCATCTGGCCTTCGCGATCAAGGCCAATCCCAACCTCGCCGTGCTGCGCGTGCTGGCGCAGGAGGGGTATGGCGCGGATGTCGTGTCGGGCGGGGAGATGCGCCGCGCGCTGGCCGCCGGCATGCCTGCCACCGACATCGTCTTTTCGGGCGTGGGCAAGACGCGCGCAGAACTCTCCGCCGCGCTCGATGCCGGGATCGGCCAGTTCAATCTGGAGCTGGAGGAGGAAGGCGAAGTCCTGGCGGCGATGGCGCATGCACGCGGCTTGCGCGCTCCAGCCACCCTGCGCGTCAACCCGGATGTCGATGCCGGCACGCACGCCAAGATCTCCACCGGTCGCAAGGAGAACAAATTCGGCGTGCCGATCGATCAGGCGGTCGAGATGTACGGCCGGCTCGCCGAACTGGACGGCCTGTCGCTGCGCGGCATCGCGATCCATATCGGCAGTCAGTTGCTCGATCTCGCGCCGCTGGAGGCCGCCTATGCCCGGATCGGCGAACTGATCGCCGAATTGCGCAAGTTCGGCCATTTCATCAGCCGAGTCGATCTCGGCGGCGGTCTGGGCGTCACCTACAAGCCCGGCGACGTGCCGCCCAGCCCGGCGGATTACGGCGCGATGGTCGCGCGCGTGACGAAGGATTGGGACGTCGAATTGATGTTCGAACCCGGCCGCGTGCTGGTCGCCAATGCCGGCGTGCTGCTGACCAAGGTGATCTGGGTGAAGCCCGGCGCGGTGAACCCCTATGTCATCGTCGATGCGGCTATGAACGATCTCGCGCGCCCGGCGATGTACGATGCATATCACGAATTCGAAGCGGTCCACCCCGGCGGCGCGCGGATGACGGCGAACATCGCCGGTCCGGTGTGCGAGACCGGCGACACGTTCGCGATGGGCCGCGACATCGATCTCGTCTCGTCCGACGATCTCGCCGTGTTCCGCTCGGCCGGGGCGTATGGCGCGACGATGGCCAGTACGTACAACAGCCGTGCGCTGGTGCCGGAAGTGCTGGTGGATGGGGACCGGTTCGCGGTGGTCGCCGATCGCATCCAGCCCGAGACGATCCTCGCCGCCGAACGCGTGCCGGAGTGGCTCAAGGCGTGACGTTACACAGCCTGCCGCTGTTCGTCAGATTGGCGGGGCGACAGGTGATCCTGCTGGGCGAGGGCGAGGCGGCGGACGCCAAGCGCCGTCTGCTGGAACGCGCCGGCGCGGTGATCGGCGACGAGGGGGCTGATGCGCAGATCGCCATCGTCGCGATCGATGATGACGCATCCGCGCTGGCGGCGATCGCCCGGCTGAAGGCACGCGGCGTGCTGGTCAACGCGGTGGACCGGCCCGATCTGTGCGATTTCACCCTGCCGGCGATCGTCGATCGCGACCCGGTGCTGGTGGCGATCGGCACCGGCGGCGCGTCCGCCGGGCTGGCGGCGGCGCTCAGGCAACGGCTGGAAACGCTGCTGCCCGCCACTTTGGGTGGTCTGGCGCGCGGATTGTTCGAACAGCGCGGCGCGATCCGCGAACGTTATCCGACCGCCATCGATCGCCGCCGTGCCTTGAGTGGCGGGATGGGGCCGGGTGGTCTGCTCGATCCCTTGAACGAGCGGGCCTCCGTCACGGCATGGCTAGCCGACACAGGACAAAGCGCGGACGCATCGGTCGAGATCCGGCTCGTCTCGCCCGATCCGGACGATCTCACGCTGCGTCAGGCGCGCCTGCTCGGACAGGCGGATCGGCTCTATCACCGCGCGACCGTGCCGTCCGCGATCCTGGATCGCGCGCGGGCGGATGCCGTGCGGATCGTGTGCGATGCGATGCCGGACGATCCTGGCGCGGGCCTGTCGATCGATCTGGGCTTCGTTTAACTATCGCAAACACACCATAGCCGCTTCCCCGGCGAAGGCCGGGGCCCAGTCGCGAAGGTCGAGGTTATGATGCGCGGCACCCGATTACGTCAGTCTCCCGACTGGGCCCCGGCCTTCGCCGGGGAAGCGCGTAACAATCGGGTAACCCCTCAATTCTCCGTCCCCAGCCGCTCCACCTGATCGTTCAGCGCCTGGATCGATGCGATCAGCCGCTGCCGGTCGGCGCGCGTTTCCGCCAGTTCGGCCTTGGCCTCGCCCAATTCCATCGCGCGCGTCGCGATGCGCGCGTCCAGCGCCTGATTGGCGCGTTTGAGTTCGGCGATGCGCCGCCCGCGAGACAGCACGCGTTCGATCCGCGCGCCCAGCACGTCGAAGTCGAACGGCTTGGCGACATGGTCGTCGGCGCCTGCGGCCAGCGCCTGCACGGCGGCGGCGGGGTCGCTCCGCGCGGTCAGCATGATCACCGGCAGGTCTGCGGTGTCCAGCGAACCGCGGATCTCCTGCAACACGCGCAGGCCCGGCATGCCGGGCAATGCCATGTCGAGCAACACGACGTCGAAGCCACGTCCGGCGATCAGCCCGAGCGCTTCCGGCCCGTTGTCGCTGAGCGCGGTCAGATAGCCGAGATGGCCCAGCCGACGCCCGATCACGCCGAGGTTGGTGCGATTGCCGTCCACCGCCAACACGGTGCGCGCGCGTTTGTCGGTGTTCCCGAAAAGCTCCATGATGCCTGCCACTCCAATAGGATCGGGCGAGCCTAGGACCAATCAGGTCACGATTTGGTTAACGCCGCGGCAACCATGTCGTGCGCGATCACGCCGCGCGCATCGTCGCCCAGGCGGCGGCGATCTCCTCCAGGCTCGCCGCGACTTCGCGGAACGGCGTCGGATCGTGGCCGATGCTCGCCTCGACGATCTGCCGCCGCGCGCCGCCGTACAGCCGCGCGAGCGTGCCCGACACCTCGCCGCCGGCCCGGAAATCGAGGCCTTGCTCCAGCGCGAACAGGATTGCGGTGGCGCGGGTGATCTTCTCGCTCTTCATGGAGAACTGGCGGTTTTCCGTCGCCCAGGCCGCGACGCGCAGCGCGCGGACCAGTTCGGTGTATAGTAATTGCACCAGCGCCGGCCCATCCGCCCCGGCGGTGCGCCCGGCGATATCGATCTGCCGATACGTCGCCTCGGGATCGCGCCCGAGCGCGGTTGCGTACATCATGCCTTGCTGTTCCACGCGTCGATCTGTTGCGTCAGGAACGCCTGGGTCGATTTGTAAGCGGCGACGCGCGCATCCATCGCGGCGAATTGCGCGGTCAGCCGCGTGGTGGCGGCGGTCTCGGCATCGGTCAGGTCGGATTGGTTGCTCGCCACATCGGATTGCGCCTTGCTGTAGCGGGTCGCGCTCGCGCCCAGACCGGTCTTGATGCTGGTCGCCGCATCAGAAATCGATGCCAGCGCCGCCGACAGGCCGTTGCCGCTCGCGCCCTTGCCGTCGGCGAACATCGTCTCGACCGCTTCGGGATATTTGTTGAGCATGGACGACAGCAAAGTCGAATCGACCGACAGCGATCCGTCGCGGTTGGTCTTCACCCCGATTTCCGCCAATGTGGTCGGCGCGCCGGCGGCGGCCCCGGTCGCCAGCGGGGTGAGGGTTAGCTGGCGCAACTGCCGTTGCAATCCGGTCGCCGCCGAATCGCTCTTCAGCGCGCCGGTGACCGGATCGGTCTGTTCCTTGATCGCGGTGTTCAACTGGTTGAACGTCTCGACGAAGTCGTTCACCGCCTGGCTGAGTGACGAGGTCGGCGCGGTGGTGCCGATCGTCACGGTGGTGCCGACCGAGGCGGAAACCAGATCCAGCTTCACGCCGGTGATCAGATCGCTGATGCTGTTGGTGGAGCGCTTGAGCGCCGTGCCGTCGACCGCGACGATCGCGTCCTTGGCGACCGATCCGACCGTCGTTCCCGTGGCCCCCGGCCCGATGTTCAACGCGGCGAGGCCCGGTGCGTCGGGATCCTCGGTGGCGGTCAGGGTGAAGGCCTTCGCCTCGCCGGTCGCGCCCCGGATGCTGAGACGTGAGCCGGCCGAGTCGGTCAGCACCGTCGCGGTCACGCCGGCGCCGGCGGCGTTGATCGCGCGGGCGATGCCGGTCAGGCCGGAATTGCCGGTGGTGATCGGGATGTTGATCGGCGCGCCCGATCCGGCGGCGAAACCGGTCATCGTGCCATCGCTGACGGTCGCCGTGCCGAAGGTGAGCGTGAAGCTGCCCTTGCCGACCGAGGCGATCGGGTCGGCGCGCGGCGCGGCGGTGGCGACCTGCGCGGCGGCGAGCTGGCGCACCTCGACGCTGGCCGACAGGCCGGCGAGCTTCGCGCCGGACAGCGCGCTGACGTTCAGGATGCCGGAATTGGAACTGGTCGGCTGGGTGGAGAGCGTTCCGCCCTTCACCAGACTGTTCAGCGCGCTCGAAAAACTGGTGATCCCGCTCTTCAGCGTCGACACGCCGGAGATCTGCTTGGTGATCGTTGCACTCTGCGTGGTCAGCTGGTTGGTCTTGTTGGCGAATTGCGCGCTGACCAGCGAGGCGACCAGCGCGTTGATGTCCACCCCGGATCCGGCGCCGAGCGCGGTGGTGATCGAAGAGGTGGTCGTCATGGTCGGTCCCCGGGTAACTCACCTCTAAGATCGACCGGCAGAGCCGAATCTTTAGGAATGTTTCACGCCATTTTCGTCGAATTTCGCGCTTCCCGGCACCTCCACGATCGGCGCGGTTCCGCCGGCTTGCACGTTGATGCCGAACACGAACGCCAGGATCGTCGCGATCGCGATATACAGATCGTCGCGCACCTCCTGCCCTTCCTTGCTGGTGTAATAGACGGCGCGTGCGATCGCGGGATATTCCAGCACCGGCACCTGATTCTCGGCGGCGATCTCGCGGATCGCCAGCGCCAGCACGCCGCGCCCCTTGGCCACCACCACCGGCACCTGATCGCGCCCGCGATCGTAGCGCAAGGCGACCGCGAAATGCGTCGGGTTGGTCAGGATCACATGCGCCTCGGCCACCGCCTTGCGCATGCCGCGTTTCAACACCTGCTGCTGGCGCTGGCGCACCGCCTGCTTGGCCTCGGGTGAGCCTTCGCTCTCCTTATGCTCGTCGCGGATCGCCTGCTTGGTCATGCGCAATTTCGCGAGCAGGCGGACCAATTGCACCGGCACGTCGATGCCGGCGATGATCAGCAGCCCGGTCGCCATCGCGAAGAGGATGCCCATCAACGTGCTGCCCAGCGCGCCGGTCGCGCTTTCCACGTCGGACGAAACCAGCCCGATCGTCATGTGCGAAGCGGAGATCAGCATGTATGTGCCGATCGATCCGAGCAGGATCACCTTGAGCAGCGACTTGCCCAGCTCGATCCACCCCTGCGTGCCGAAGATGCGCTTCAGGCCGGAGGCCGGGTTGATCCGCCCGGCCTTGGGCGCGAGCAATTTGTCGTTGAAGCCGAGCGACCCGAGGCCCGCCTGGCTCAGGATCGCGGCGGCCAGCGTGATGACGAACAGCGAGATCATCGACGGTGCCAGTTTCCAGCCCGATTGCATCAGCGGGCGGAACGGCTCGAAATCCTCGACATCGCCGCGCCCGAACTGGAAACTCGCGGTCATCACCGCCTTGCATGCGCCGACCAGCGAGGGGCCGAACAGCGCCAGCCAGCCGCAGCCCGCCATCACCACCAAGGCCGTCGCGAATTCGCGCGAGCGCAGCACATCGCCTTGCTCCGCCGCATCGCGTTTGCGCTTGGCGGTTGGCGCTTCGGTCTTTTCGCCGAATTCCTCCGACATCAGAACACCAGAGTCTGCACGGCGGCCAGGCCCTCGCGGACGATGACCAGCATGAAATCACCCATTGCCGGGAACGCCATGGCCAGCGCGATCACGCCGACCGCGAGGCTCGCCGGCAGGCCCACCGCGAACAGGTTGAGCGCCGGTGCCGACCGCGACAACATGCCGACGACGAGGTTGAGGCACAGCAACAGGAACCCGACCGGCAGCGCGATAAGCAGCCCTGCGGTGAACGTATACCCACCGAAGAATGCGATGTTCTTTAGCTGCGCGGCGGTCAGCCAGGCGGCTCCCACCGGCAGCACGTCGTAGCTCTTCACCACCATCTCGACCAATACGAGGTGGCCGTTCACCGACAGGAACAACAGCGTTAGCATGATCGAGAAGAACTGGCCGAGCGCCGGCGACGACCGCCCGTTCTGCGGATCGATCGCGTTGGCGAAGCCGATGCCCATCGAAATGCCGATCACTTCGCTCGCCAGCATCGGCGCGGCGAATGCGATCTGCAGGATGAAGCCCATCGTCAGCCCGATCAGCGCCTCGGAAGCAACCGCGAGGAACGTCGCGAAACCGAACACCTGAGCCGGCGGTACGATGCTGTGCGTGCCCAGCACCAGCACGCCGATCGCACCGGACAGAGCGACGCGCACCATCACCGGCACCGATACCGCGCCGAACACCGGCGCGGCAATGAAGGCCGCCCCGATGCGGATCATGACGAAGATCAACGCCCACAATTGCGGCTCGATCGACAGGCCGAAGCCGAGCGTGTTCACGCGACGACCCGAAATACGCCGTCATCCTGAACTCGTTTCAGGATCCAGGCGCGGTCAGCCGATCCACGGACACTATCCGTTTGGCGTGCGGCCGCGCCTGGATCCTGAAACAAGTTCAGGATGACGAAGAAGGTCTCGGCATCGCCCACAAACTAGCGCACCAATTCCGGAATCCGCTCGAAGATGCCGATCGTGAAATCGCTCAGCAACCCGAGGATCAGGCTCCCGAACACCAGGATCGAGATCGCCACGACGATCAGTTTCGGGACGAACGACAAGGTCTGTTCGTTGATCGAGGTCGCCGCCTGGATCATGCCCAGGATCAGCCCTGCGAACAAAGCCGGGATCAGGATCGGGGCGGCGGCGAGCGCCAGCACCCACATCGTCTCGTTGGCGACGGTCAGGAAATATTGCGCGTCCATCGCCCGCCTAACTCACGAAACTGTTGGCGAGCGAGCCCATGGTCAGCGCCCAACCGTCGACCAGCACGAACAGCAACAGCTTGAACGGCAGGGATATGATCGTCGGCGACAGCATCATCATGCCGAGCGACATCAGCACCGTCGCCACCACCAGATCGATGACGATGAACGGCAGGAAGATCAGGAAGCCGATCTGGAACGCGGTCTTCAGCTCGCTGGTCACGAACGAGGGCAGCAGGACGGCGAAGGGAATGTCGGCGGGGCTGGCGAACTTGGGCGATTTGGCGATCGTCGAGAACATCATGATGTCCTTGACCCGCGTCTGCTTGACCATGAAATCGTGCAGCGGCACGCCCGCCGTCTTGATCATCTCGGTCGCGGCGATCTTGCCTTCCGAATAGGGCTGGATCGCCTGCGTGTTGATCTGGCCGATCACCGGCGACATGATGAAGAAGCTGAGGAACAGCGACAGGCCGATCAGCACCTGGTTCGGCGGCGTCTGTTGCAGGCCCATCGCCTGACGCAGGATCGCCAGCACGATGATGATCCGCGTGAAGCTGGTCATCATCAGCAGGATGCCCGGCAGGATGCTGAGCAGGCCCATGATGATGAGCACTTGCAGCGACAGCGCCAGCGGCGCCTGGCCACCCGATCCGGCGGAGTTGGCACCCAGATCCTTGATCGCACGGTCGATGCCGTCGCCCACGCCCGGCGTCGCCGGAACCGCGGGCGCGGCCTGCGCGAACGCCGGATGCGCGACGATCACCGCGAACAGGATGCCGAGCGCGATCAGGACGAACTTGCCGATCCAGCCGAAGCCGCCGCCGGCCTCAGAGCGGGCCGCGCGCGGCACCTTGATCAGCGCCGGGCCATGGCCGTGACGGGTGACGGAGGTCTTCATTTCGGTTCGATCTTGTCGATCAGCGTGACGCCGCCACGGCCGACCGCGACGAGCAGCTTGCGCCCCTCGAATTCCAGCACCGCCATGCGCAGGCCGGGGGAGATCATCATCGTCTCCTGCACCTTCATCATGCGGTTGGCGGGCTGGCCCGGCAGGCGCGATTCCAGCTTGCGCCAGGCCCACAGGCACCCGACCATCAGGCCGCAGACCAAGGGCAGCAGCACGACCAGCTTAAGGATGTAGCTCCACATCATGGCGGATCAGGCCCGCTTCTCGGGCGAGACCAGCTCGGTCATGCGCACGCCGAAGCGATCGCCGACCGTCACCACCTCGCCACGCCCGATCAGCGTGCCGTTGACGAACACGTCGAGCAGTTCGTTGGCCTGGCGATCGAGTTCGATCACGCTGGATTCACCCAGCGCCAGCAGTTCGCGCAGGCTTAGCTGCGTCGATCCGATCTCCACCGTCAGCTTGACGTCGACATCCTGAAGCAGCCGGAAATTGGCCGCCAGTCCCATCGGGATCTGGCCATCGATCGGGAAGGACCCGGTCATGTCGTTCATTGGAAATCCTCAACATTACGGGTGATCGAATTGAGCCGGATCGCGGCCTTGCCGTTGGACGTGCCGACCGTGCCGAAGCCAAGCCGGTCGCCGCCGACCATCACCGGCACTTCCGCGCCGAAGCTGATCGGAATGACGTCGCCGGGCTTCAGGTCCATCAGGACGGACAGCGGCACCATCGGCTCGGCCAGCACCGAGCGGACCGGGAATTTCACGTTCATCGCCGCGCGCGTCAGGCCGTTGCGCCAGGCCGGATCGGGCGCGGCGGTCTTGGCGTGGACCTTGCCGATCAGTGACGGCGTGTGCGGCTTCAGCGCGGCGACGGGATAGACGATGTCGACGAACACCGGCTTGGTGATGCCGGCGGCGATGCCGAAGCGGGTGACGACCACGGCGTCGTCGCCGTCCAGGCCCTGGATCATGGCCGGGTTGGCCTCGACATGGCCGGGGACGAAATCGATGCGCGCCAGCGGCTCCCAGGCGGCCTTCAGCGGATCGGCGATCATCATGCCGAGCCGCGCGATCATCGCCTCGGCGGCGGGGGTGAATTCGGCCGGCAGCTCATGCGGCGTCGCGCCGGTGCCGCCGAAGAACAGGTCGAGCACTTCCATCACGAAGCGCCCGTCGAGCACGATCATCGCCTGTCCGCCGCCGGGATTGGCCCCGGGATTTGCGCCAAGGTTTCCCGGCGCGTTCATCATCAGCGGTAACCAGGCGGTCAGGCCGTCGGGGCGTTCCGCGCGGTAATCGGCAAAGCGCTGCACCACCAGAGGTTCGGCGAAGCTGCGGCATTCCTTGCGCAACAGGGGTTCGAACACCGCGCGCATCCCCCGCGCCAGGCGCGCGGAGAGATGCTGCAGCGTGTGCAGGTCGCCGAACGGGTTGAGATTGGCCACGCCCAGGGTGGTTTCAGCCACCTCCGGACGGTTCCGTTCCCGCCGATCGCCTGCCAGTTGTGAACCCTCGTTAACCATCGATGTTCACTGAACAACAAAATTGGTAAAGTAGACGTTACCAACGCCGCCGAATCCTTCCTTTTCCTTCAGCGTGTCGTTGATCGCCTTGACCAGACGGAGCTGCAATTGCTTCTTCCCGTCGGTCGAAAACACCTGCTCCTCGGTCGTGTCGCTCAGCGTCATCAGGATGGCGGATCGCACCGCGATCTCGTCGGTCTTGATATTGTCGATGACGGTATCGTCATACGGCGTGGAGATGGCGAGGCCGACCTGGATGAAATGGACGCTGTCCTGCAGGTTCGACGTGAATTCCTTTTCCATCGCATAATAATTGGAGGCGTATTTCTCGCCGCCGGTGCCCGATGGTGCCGCTTTGCCGGCGGCCTTGCCTTCGCCGCCCTCACCGCCGGCGGCGGCGCTCAGGCGCTTCTGCTCGCTTTTGGGCACGAGTTGCGGGCCGGTCGGCTCCGGCCCGGCCTTGGTATTGCCGTGCGGGATGAAGCCGGTGGCGTACAGCCCCCCGCCCACGCCCCCGCCGACGACGACCAGCGCGACGATCGCGATGATCAGCTTCTTCATAATGCCGCCTTTTTTCTTCGGGGCGGCGGCGTCTTCGGTCTTGTCGCTCATGGGTCAGTCCTTCGTTCAGGCGATTCGCGAATCGGTGGTGTCGAGATCGGCGGTCCGGCGTGCGGAGGCCGGGCGCGTGGAGAGGATCGGATTGGGCTGGTGCTGCTGGCGCGCCTGGCCCTGCCCGGAATCGACGCTGGTCTGGCCCAGCTTCACGCCGCGTGCCTCGGCCAGTTCGGCAAGGCGCGGCTGGGCGTCGCTCAGCAATTGCGCGCTGGCGCGATTCTCGGCGGCGAAGTGGACATGCACGCGCTCGCCATCCTTGCGCACCGACACGTCGACCGCGCCGAGCGCGTCGGGGACGAGCCGGATCCGCGTATCGTTCGCATCGGCGCCGTCGCGCAGCGTTTCGATATGATCGATCATGCCCTGCAGACCGCTATCCTGCTTCAGGTCGAGTGCGGCGTGCTTTGCGTCGGCGGTGGCGGTGATGGCGTTGACGTGAAGCGCCTCGAGCGCGGTGGCGGCGATCGTCGTCGGCGTGCGTTGCTCGATCGGCTCACGCTCGTCGCGTCGCGCTTGCTGCACGACGGAGGCGATCGCGGCGGCGAAGACCTGGCCCGCCGGTTGCGCGACCGCTGCCTGGGTTCGGGCATTGGGGATGGCGACCGGCGCGGTGGCGTCGGTGCGCAGCGGTACATCCACCTTCTGGATGTCGAGCGAAACGGAAACAGGAATCGTGCGCGGGGTCGGCGAGGGGCCGGCATCGCCCGCGATCAGGACGTCCGGCGCGACCTGCGCGGGCATCGTGAGGGCTGGTGGTTTTCCGCCGTCGCCCGCGACGAGGATGTCCGGCGCGATCGGTGCAGGCATGGTCAGCACCGGCCCGGCCGCGGGCGGCACGTCTCCGCCGGCCGGCGCGACGGGGCCACCGAATTTCGGCAGGCCGCGCGGCTGCGACACCGGCAGCTGGATCGGCAGCGCGAACGCCGTCGGCAGCCAGATCACGTCTTTCGACGCATCCTCGTCGGCCGGATCGGCAGGCAAGGTCTTGCCGTTCGCGGCAACATCCTGCCCCTTCGCGCCGGGCAGTGCGACGGGCGCTGCGTCGCCGGCGGCACCGTCGAGAAAAGCGGCCAGCGAGACCGGTGTCCCGGGATCGCTCGACCGGGACACGTCGGGCAGTCCGGGCTTGGCCGTGCGGCTCGGAAGTCCCGGCGAAACAAAAGTTTTTTCTTTGGCCGACGCGTCGGTCAGCCCGGCCAGCGTGGCCGGGAAATCACCCGTCGCGGCGCTTGCCGGCGGCACAGGCACACCCTTGGGCGGCGGTGGCGAAACGGATGTCGATAATGCGATCATGCAGAACCCCCCGGGCGAACGTCGCCCTCCGAGCAATCAGCAAGGATCGTGCCGAACTTTGCGCGTGGGCGGGGCGGCCTCCAGCGCGCGAACCGCTTTCAGCGCATCCTCGGCGGCGGCGCGGCCCAGCAGCTTTTCGATCGCGGTCTGGTCGCGCTTCGCCTCGCGGGTCTTTTCGGCGGCCTGCGCCGCGACATGCTCGGCCGCGCGCATCCGTCCATCGGCCGCCTCGGCGGATTGTTGGAGCCGGTCCCGAAAATGCGCAGCGGCGCCGAGCGCGCCACCTTTGCCAACTTCCGCCGCCGGCGCGATTCCATCGGCCAGTTGCGCGATGCGGTTGCGCAGATTCACCTCGCCCGCGAAGCGTTCGTTGGCGCGCGCTTCTTCTGCCCGCACCAGCCCCAGTTGCAACGTCCGCACCTTCAGGATGCGATCGAGCTTCTTGGTCTTAAGCATCCCCGAATACGCCGACCAGTTCGGTCACGGAATCGTCGAGCGACACGATCTCGTCGGGATCCTGCTTGATATATTCCATCACCGCCGGATGGCAGGCGATCGCCGCGTCGATCGCCGGATCGGCGCCGGAGCGATACGCCCCCATCAGCACCAGATCGCGATTCTCCTCGTACGTCGCGAGATGCCGGCGCAGCACGCGCGCGGCCATGATGTGCGGGCGCTCGGCGATATCGGTCATCACGCGCGACACGGACGGGCCGAGATCGATCGCGGGATACACGCCGCGCTCGGCCAGTTGCCGGCTGAGCACGATATGCCCGTCGAGGATCGACCGCGCCGAATCGACCACGGGGTCGTTGCCGTCGTCGCCGTCGGCGAGGACGGTGTAGATCGCGGTGATCGATCCGCCGCTATGCACGTCGGTGCCCGCGCGTTCGATCAGATTGGGCAGCATCGCGATGGCCGACGGCGGATAGCCGCGCGCCGAGGCCGGCTCGCCCAGCGCCAGCCCGATCTCGCGACCGGCATGCGCAACTCGGGTCAGCGAATCCATGATCAGCAGCACGCGCTTGCCCTCGGCGCGGAACGCCTCGGCAATGGCGTGGGTGCGCAGCGCGCCGCGGATACGCAGCACCGGCGAATGGTTGGCGGGCACGGCGACGACGACGGAGCGCGCCCGTGCCGCGCCGGCGACCTTGGTCTCCAGGAAATCGGCGACTTCGCGGGATCGTTCGCCGATCAGCCCGATCACGATCACGTCGGCCTGCGCCGCACGCACGATCATGCCGAGCAACACCGATTTGCCGACACCCGAACCGGCCATGATGCCGATGCGCTGCCCTTGTCCGATCGTCAGCAAGCCGTTGATCGCGCGCACGCCGACGTCCATCGGCTTCAGCACGCGCCCGCGATCGAGCGGCGATTGCAGCTTGCCCGCGATCGGCCAGCGGCCCGCGCCGCGAATGGGCCCGAGCCCGTCGATCGGCTTGCCCGCGCCATCCACCACGCGCCCGAGCAAGGCCTCGCCGACTTCCGCCTCGCCGGGCGCGCCGAGCGGGCGCACCGGCGCTTGCGGCAGCAGCGGCGCCGGGCCGCCGAGATTCATCAGCAGCGTGCGGCCGTTGCGGAAACCGATCACCTCGGCCTCGACGCCCGTGCCCCCGGAACCAGTCGCGCCGCCGACCTGACAGACGGTGCCGACCGGCAATTGCAGCCCGACCGCCTCCATCAGCAAACCGTCGAACGAGGCGAGCCGCCCCGATACTTTCGGCTTCGGCGCGAAATCCGAGCGTGCCAGCGATTCGAGATAGTCTTCGGTGAAACGGTTCAACATGCTGCTCGCTTCACGCCTGCGGCACCGCGACGCGATCGATCGCCATCGCCAATTGTTCCAGCCACAATTCCGGCCCGTCCTCGACGATCGTCGAGGCGGATTCGAGTACGAAACTGCCCCGCGCCACCGCCGCATCGCCGACCGCGAACACGCTGCGCGGCAATTTGCCTTCCAGCAGCGCGACATCGTCGGGGTGGACGCGCAGCATCGCGGATTCGGCGCTGTCGGCGAGCATGTCCGCCGCCGCGTCGATCCGGTTGGCCAGCATGTCGGGCGCAACGCCGATCTCGCCGACCAGTTTGGAGACGAGGAACAGCACCGTCTGGCGCAGTTGCCGCGCCATCCGATCCCGATCGAGCCGATCGTCGGCGCGCAGAGCCTCACCCAATTTGATCAGCAGCGCGCGGTCGCGCTCGCCCGTTTCGCCGACTTCGGCCAAAGCAGCGGCGATACCCTCGGCATAGCCGGCGGCATGCGCGGTGGCGACGGGATCGACGAAATGCGGTGCACTCGCATCGAACGGGTCCCAGCCTTCGGTCGGATTGGCGCCCGGATTTTCCGGAGAGAAATGCCTGGGGTTCGACGCCTGCGGCGAAAAGCCTACCGGCCCGGATCGGCTCGCGCGTTCGCGTAGATCGTAGGCGGCGAAACCTTCGTTCGAACGATCGAACGCCTGATGCAGCACCTGCGCCGCGGCGTCGTGTCTTGCGGAAAAGCCGGCCTGAAAGCTGGGGGACAGATCAGACATAATCGTCCTCGCCACCACCCATCTGGATCGTGCCGTCCTTGGCCAGGTTGCGCGCGATCTGGATCATCACCTTCTGCGCATCGAGCACTTCGGCAAGCTTCATCGGGCCGCGCGATTCCATCTCGTCGCGGATACCGTCGGCCGCGCGGCTCGACATGCAGCCGAGGAAGCGGTTGCGGATGCTTTCGTCCACGCCCTTCAGCGCGCGCGTCAGCACGTCGCCGTCGACATTGCGGATCAGCGTGCCCAGATTCTTGTCGTCCAGCTCGAGCAAATTGTCGAAGACGAACATCGCCTCCTCGATCGCCTTGGCAACCTCGCGATCGATCTTGAACAATTTGGGCATCACGCGCTGCTCGGTCGCCTTGCGCCCGCTCGACAGGATCTTCGCCGCGTCGCGCGTGCCGCCCATCGTCATTCCGGCCGAGGCCTTGGGCGATCCCGAATGGTTGGCGAGCATCGTCGTCAAGGTCTCGATCGCTTCGGGCGTGATCGGCCCCAATTTGGCGATGCGGTGCAGGATATCGGGCTGCACGCCGTCGGGCAGCAGTTCCAGCACCTGCGCGCCGATCGCGGGATCGAGATTGGCGATCAGCACGGCGGCGATTTGCGGATGTTCCTTTTCGATCATGCCGGCGATTTCGGGCGCGTCGAGCCAGTCGAGCAGGTCGATCTGGCACGCATCCTCGGTCGGCACGATGCGCGACAGCACGCTGTCGGCACGCTCCTGGCCCAGAGCGCGCGTCATCACCGCCTCGATCTGCGGGCGCGGATCGAAGCTGATGCCGGTCCGTTCGCGCGCCTTACCGACGAAATCGTCGAGCACGAATTCCACTTCGCTTTCGCTGACATCGGCCACCGCGAACATCGCCTTGCCGAGCTGGCGGACTTCCTCGGGATCGAGCTTCTGCAGGATCGCAGCCGCCTCCTCCTCGCCGACCAGCATCATCAGCACGGCGGCGCGTTCGACGCCGGTATAGTTGCGGATCGGTGCGTTCATGACTTGATCATGTCCCGGACGGCGAGCGCGGCGCGCGCCGGATTGTCGCGCGTGAAGCCGCGCACCATGCCGATGCGGTCGTCATAATTCTGCGCGCCGGCGATCTGGTCGATGCCGATCGGCGGATGGCCGGGCTGACCGTCACCGCCCATCGCGCCACCGTTCATCGCGCCGCCCATGTCACGGCCGAGCGCCGGACGGGGTGCCTCCTCGCGCTTCTTCATCAGCGCCTTGGCCAGCGGCCGCACGCCTAGCATCAGCACGAGCAAGGCGATGACGATCGCGGTGACGTTGCGCGCGATGATCGGCAGCCAGGCATTGTCGTACCAGGCCGGCTTGTCGGCCATGGCGGTGGCACCGGCGAACTTGCGGCTGATCACCGTCACCTGATCGCCGCGCGTCTGGGTATAGCCGACCGCGGTCTGCACGAGCTGCGTGATCTGCTGGATCTCGACCGGGCTGCGCGGCTTGGCGGTTTCCACGTCGCGCAGCAGCACGGCGACCGACAGGCGCTTCACCCCGCCCGGCGCGGCGCGGGTGACCGACACTTCCTTGCCGAGATCATAAGCGCGGGCGAACTGGTCGCTCTGCTTCATCGTCGGCGCGGGTGCATTGCCCGTGGCGCCGGGGGCGCCGGGGGCACCGGGCGCGGGGGTAGGGGCAGGTGCGGGTTTGCCATTCGGCGCGTTCAGCGTCGATGCGGCGGGCGGCGTGTTCGACAGCGCACCCGGAATACCGCCGGGCTGCTGGCCCGACCCTTCCGGCTGGTTGCCGGTCCAATTGCCCTGTTCGGCGCGCAAGGCACCCTGCTTTTCATAGGATTCGCGCGTCGCCTGAGTCTCGTCGAGATCGACATCGGCCTGTACTTCGGTGGAGAAATTGCCGGCGCCGACCAGCGGCGTGAGCAATTGCACGACCTGCGCGCGATATTTGTCCTCGATCCGGCGCTGAAACGCGATGCGCTCGTCGCCAGCGGCACCGCGATCGCTCTGGCCCGAGGCCTTGGTCAGCAATCCACCCATCTGATCGACGATCGTCACCGCATCCGCCTTCATGCCGGGCACGGAGGATGCGACCAGATTGATTACCGAATTGACCTGTGCGTCGGTCAAGGTGCGGCCGGTCTGCAATTTCAGGATCACCGAGGCGGACGGGGCGGCATTGTCGCGCACGAACACCGATGCTTCCGGCGTGGCGAGATGCACGCGCGCCTCGGCCACCGCGTCGATCTCCTCGATCGAGCGGGCCAGTTCGGTCTCGCGCGCCTGACGCAGGCGTTCGCCCTCCACCGCGCGGGACACGCCCATCGGCAGCTGATCGAGGATCGCATACCCGCCCGGCGTCGCCTTGGGCAGGCCCTGTCCGGCGAGCAGCATCTTGGCGCGGGCGTAATCGTCCTCGTTGACGGTCAGCGCGCCGGCATTGTCGATCTTGGAACTGATGTTCGCCTGTTCCAGCGCCTGCGTGACCGAAGCCTTGTCGGCATCGGCCAATTGTCCGAACAGGATCTTCTGCGGCGCGGCGGCCAAAGTCATCCAGGCGAGGACGGCGGCACCGATCAGGCCGAGCATCAGGATCATCGGCAGGCTGCGGCGCACCGCGGGCTGGCCCATGAAGCCGGAGATCTGCTGCAGCGGGTTGGCGAACCGTTCGGGAACGGCGCTGTTGGGGATGAGGGCGTTGCTCATGGTTTATACCGGCATGCTCATGATGTCCTTGTAGGCGGACAGGAGTTTGTTGCGGACCTGCAGGGTCGCCTCGAAGCCGACACTGGCCTGCTGACGGGCGAGCATCACCTTGGCGATATCGACAGTCTCGCCGCGTTCGTAGGATGCGGAGAGGTCGCTGGCCTTTTGCTGGCCCTCGTTCACGCTCTTCAGCGCATCCTCCATCGCCGAGGTGAAGCTGGTCGGCTTCGCTTCGGTGGCGGCCGGTGCGCCGGCGGCGGTGTTGGCGCGGGCCAGCGCCTGATTGCGTTCGAGGATCTGCGCGCGCAGCGCCATCACCCGATCGACGCCCATCGGCGCCCCGATACCCCCGACGCTCATGCCCAGGCGGCCTGATTTGCGGCGGGCGTGATCGTCTCACCCTGCTCGCGTGCCTTGGCGAGGCGATAGCGCAACGTGCGCTCCGAAATGCCGAGGCGCTTGGCCGTCTCGATCCGGCTGCCGCCGCACGCGGCCAGCGTTTCGCGGATCGCCTGGAATTCGTGCATCTGGACGATGTTGCCTAACGTGGACGGCTGGTCGTTCGCCGCAATGTGCTGCGGCTGTGCGGCGGGCCGATCGAAGATGATGTGATCGACCGAGATCGTGTCGCCGCCGCACAGCAGCAAAGCGCGCTGGATGACGTTTTCGAGTTCGCGGACATTGCCCGGCCAGTCATGCCCGGTCAGCGCCGCGACCGCGCCGGCATCCGGCCACGGCACGATGGCGCGCGTGCCGGCATGGCGCAGGATCATCGTCGCGGCGAGCGCGGGAATATCCTGACGGCGCTCGTTCAGCGGGCGGGTGCTCAGCGGAAAGACCGACAGGCGGTAATAGAGATCGGCGCGGAAGCGGCCCTCGGCCACTTCGGTCTGCAAATCGCGGTTGGCGCAGGCGATGACGCGGACGTCGATCTTCTCGGGCGTGGAGGCGCCGATCGGCACCACCTCGCGCTCTTGCAACGCGCGCAGCAGCTTGGCCTGGAGCTGGATCGGCATCTCGGCGATCTCGTCGAGCAGCAACGTGCCGCCGTTCGCGGCGCGAAAGAAGCCCTCGCCGCCCGACGATGCGCCGGTGAACGCGCCCTTCTGGTGGCCGAACAGCAGGGCTTCGAGCATCGTCTCGGGCAAAGCGGCGCAGTTGATCGCGATGAACGGGCCGTCGCGGCGTTCCGACGACAGATGGATATGGCGCGCCAGCACTTCCTTGCCGGTGCCGGTGGGGCCGTTGATCAGCACCGTGATGTCGGCCGCGGCGACGCGTTCGGCCAGCGCGTACAGCGCCAGGCTCTCGGGGTCGGCGGCGGTCGGTGCTTCGGCACCGGCGATCAACGCGCGGACGAAACCGTTGCCGACCGCACTGTCGTCCGCATGGAACGCGATGCGTGCCGGGCTGCCGGCGCGCGATGGCTGGACGTAGCGGCCGTCCTCACCGACGATCACCGTGCGGGCCGGGGCGGGGGGCGTCTCGCCGTCCGCGACGAGGAACAGGTCGCCTGCCTGCGCCTTGCCGTCCATGTCGCGCACCGCGAAACCCTGCGCGCGCAGGCCGGAGACCAGGGCATAATTCTGCCGCAGGATGGCTGCCGACGGAACGATTGTACGGGTAGGCGTAGTAACTGGCGGGCGCATGGAATTCCCCTTCGTGTGAGGGGTGAATGCGGCCAAGGTGGTAAACAGCGGATTAAGTATATTGCCGCCCGGCAAAATATTTCCGGGCGCGCCGCCCGCTCCCCCGCGCGGTTCTCCTACGCGCGAGCGTAGGCTCGCGCGCACCTGCGACACGCGAGGGCAAAAACTTTTTGAACTGAAATGGCTTAATGTCGGCGTCGGGCGGTCGTTATCCCTGCTGACGGCTCAGCCCTCCGCTAGGGGGCGGCGGGGATCGTCAGGTCACACACGGAGACTTTGACATGACTGTAATCGGAACCAACATCGCGTCGTTGCGCGCGTCGAACGCATCGACTGCCGCCAACATGAGCCTGCAGCAGAGCATCGAACGCCTGTCGACCGGCAAGCGCATCAATTCGGCCAAGGACGACGCAGCCGGCCTCGCCATCGCATCGTCGATGACCTCGCAGATCAAGGGCATGAACCAGGCGGTCCGCAACGCCAACGACGGCATGTCGATGGCGCAGACGGCTGAAGGCGGCCTGGGCGAAGTGACCAACATGCTGCAGCGTATCCGCGAACTGGCCGTGCAGTCGGCATCGGGCACCTATTCGAACGACGACCGCACCAACCTGCAGGCCGAAGTCACCGAATTGACGGGTCAGATCACCGACATCGTCGCCAATTCGAAGTTCAACAACGTCAACCTGTTCGACGGTTCGGCCGGCGCCGCTGCCGACGGCAACGTCAAGATCCAGGTCGGCGCGAATGCGGCGGACACGGTTACCCTGAAGCTGACCGCGCTCGATCTCACGGCCGCGACCGGTGTCAGCATTGCCGATGCCGGCGACGCTTCGACCGCTCTCGCCACGCTCGACACGGCACTGACCACGGTCAACACCGCTCGTGCTTCGCTCGGTGCGTCGCAGAACCGCCTGCAGTCGGTGGTCAACAACCTGACCTCGAACGTCACGAACCTGACCGACGCGCGCAGCCGGATCGAGGACGCCGATTTCTCGGCCGAAACGACCAACCTCGCCAAGTCGCAGATCCTGAGCCAGGCATCGACCGCGATGCTCGCTCAGGCGAACCAGTCGCAGCAGAGCGTGCTCTCGCTCCTGCGTTAAGGATCGGAAGCGGCCCCGGCACCGCCCCCCTATGGGTGCTGGTGGCCGACCGGGCCCTTCCTTCCCACCCGATGCGAAGGGCAAGCGAGAACCCCGGTGGCCGACAGGCTGCCGGGGTTTTTGCTTTTCGCCGGTTCGAAAAGATATTGCGCGGCTTCGGCACATTCTTGCGACAATTGCCCGCTACCGGCTGCGCGACGGATGTTCGGAGACTGTGATGCGCGTATCGAATCTGGGTTTGCTGGCTGTGCTCGGCGGCGTGCCGATGGCGGCACAGGCACAACAGGCCCCCGCACCCACGGCTCCCACCGCTCCCGTGGCGGCCCCCGTTCAGGAGCAGGGCGAAGGCGACGATACCGAGATCGTCGTGACCGGGCAGCGTCAGCAGGGCGCGGTGATCGGCGATATTCCGCCCGAACAGCAATTGAGCCCGGCCGACATCCGCTCCTACGGCGTCGGATCGGTCGCCGAACTGCTCACCGAACTCGCGCCCCAGACGACCAGCGGTCGCGGCGGGCAGCCGGTGGTGCTGCTCAACGGCCGCCGCATCTCCAGCTTCGCCGAAATCCGCGATCTGCCGACCGAGGCGATCCAGCGCGTCGACATCCTGCCCGAGGAGGTCGCGCTGAAATACGGCTATCGTGCCGACCAGAAAGTGGTGAACTTCGTGCTGCGCCGCCGCTTTCGCGCCGCGACGGTCGAACTGAGCGATCGCCAGGCGACCGAGGGCGGGCGCAACACGCCCAATGGCGAACTCGATCTGCTCAAGATCGCGCAGGACAAGCGCACCAACGCGCATCTCGAATATACGCGCAGCAGCGCGCTGACCGAGGCGGAACGCGATATCCTGCCGGTCGCCACCGACGTCGTCGACCAGCGCCCCTATCGCACCCTGCTCGGATCCTCGCGCAGCTTCAGCGCCAATGCCAGCCACGCCCGCAACATCTTCGGCAATGTCGGTGCGACGGTGAACGCCCGGGTCGAAACCAGCGACGGCACCGGCCTGAATGGCCTGACCGACCCGACGGGTACGCTCGGTCGCGATCCGCTGGCGCAGCGCAATACGTCGCTCACCACGCATCTCGGCACGACGTTCAACGGCGATATCAGCACGTGGCGCTGGTCGCTGACCGGCAATTACGATCGCGTGCGTTCCAAGACCTATACCGATGTCGCGGTCGATCCGGCGACCTTGCAGACGCGGGCCGGCAACCGCGCGACGTCCACGTCGAACGTGGCGGGCGCGGATGCCTTGTTCACCGGCAATCTGTTCTCGTTGCCCGCCGGCAAGGTGACGAGCAGCATCCGCGTGGGAGCCTCGACCAGCGATTTCACCAGCGAATCGACCCGGCTGGGCGTGGCGCAGCAGCCCGGCGACGTGCCGCGCGATATCGTCAACGGCCAGATCAACGTCGATCTGCCGATCTCCAGCCGGGGCAAGGACGTGCTGCCGTTCCTCGGCCAGCTCTCGGCCAATTTCAATCTCGCAGCCGATCACCTGTCGGATTTCGGCACGCTGACCACGATCGGCTATGGCGCGAACTGGGCACCGGTCGATGCGGTGCGCTTCATCGCCTCGTTCACCGATCAGGACGAGGCCCCGAGCGCCAACCAGCTCGGCGATCCGCAGATCAGCACCGCAAACGTCCGCGTGTTCGATTATGTGAAGGGCACCACCGCAACGATCACGCGGCTGAGCGGCGGCAATCGCAACCTGATCGCCGACAACAAGCATGTGATGCGTCTGGGCCTGACGGTGAAGCCGTGGAGCAAGAAGGATTTCAGCCTCAACGCGAGCTATGTGACGACGCGCACCGAAAACCCGATCGCTTCCTTTCCCACGCCGACCGCCGCGATCGAGGCGGCCTTCCCGCAACGCTTCGTGCGCGATGCCGGCGGCAATCTGTTGTCGATCGACGCGCGGCCGATCAATTATGCCGAAAGCAACAGTTCCGAATTGCGCTGGGGCTTCAATTTCTCCGCGCCGCTGAAATCGAAGATCCAGAAGGAACTGGAGGCGTTCCGCGCCGGCACCGGGCCGAATCCGTTCGCGGGCATGACCTTTCCCGGTCGCCGTCCGGGTGGCGAAGGCGGTGCACCTGGCGGGCCTGGTGGTCCGGGCGGCGGCCCGGGCGGCGCACCGGGTGGGCCGGGTGCCGGTGGTGCAGGGCGCGGCGGCGGGTTCGGCGGACCGGGCGGTGGCGGTTTCGGTGGCGGGCGCGGCGGTCAGGGCGGCGGCCGGCTGAACTTCGCGGTCTATCACACCTGGCACTTCACCGATCGGGTAACGGTGGCCAATGGCGGCCCGCGTCTCGATCTGCTCAACGGCGACGCGATCGGCGGCAGCGGCGGGCAGCCGCGGCATGAGGTCGAGGTGCAGGCGGGCTATTCGAACAACGGATTGGGCGCGCGTCTGTCGGGCAATTGGGCCAGCGGCACCAGCGTCAACGGCGGCACCGTCGCCGCGCCCGAACTGCTCAATTTCAGCGGTCTCGCCACGGCGAACCTCCGCCTGTTCGCCGATCTCGGCCAGCGGCTCGATCTGGTCAAGAAGCACCCGTGGCTGCGCGGCGCGCGGATCAGCATCGGCGTGGACAACGTCTTCAACAGTCGACAGCGTGTGACCGACGCGACCGGCGCGACGCCGGTGGGCTTCCAGCCGGATTACCTCGATCCGTTGGGGCGGACGGTGAAGCTGACGGTGCGGAAACTGTTCTTTTAACGCGACCTGAGCCCCTCCCTTCAGGGGAGGGGCTTCGAAGGATAAGTCAGGCCGCCACCGCATCCTGCTCCTGCGGCGTTTCCGCCGGTGCCAGTCCGGAGGCCCATTCGATCCGGTTCCTGCCATTGGCCTTGGCGCGGTACAGGGCCTGATCCGCCGCCTTGATGAACGCCGCCGGCTGGACATCGGCGGCGGATGTCGCGCTGGCCAGGCCGATGCTGACCGTCACCTTGGTCGGCAATTGATGCAGCGACACCCCGTCGGCGATCCGGGCGATGGCGATCCGCAACACTTCGGCGCAGGACCGGGCGTGGGCGATGCCGCTGGCCGGCAGCAGCACGATGAATTCCTCGCCGCCATAGCGTGCGACGGTCGCGTCGGACGGCGCATGGCGCACCAGGCAGTCGGCGACCAGTTTCAGCGCCCGATCGCCCGCATCGTGGCCGAACGTATCGTTGAGCGCCTTGAACCGGTCGATATCGATCATCAGCACGCTGAGCGCGTCCACATCCGGCTCCGTCGTACAGCGCTGCATGAACGCGGCATCGAAATGACGACGATTGGCCAGCCCGGTCAGAACATCGGTGTTGGACAGGGTTTCGAGCAGCCGGTTGCTTTCGGCCAGCGTTTCCGCGCGCAGCCCCTCGCGCTGGTTGAACAGAAAGGCCCGGCGCTCGCTCGCCTCCATGCGATAGGTGCCGATCAGCATATACGCCGCACAATTGGCGTTCACGATCAGGGCGAACGGGCTGAGCAACGCATCCCAATCGGGGCGCGAGATCATCACGAGCGAGGTGGAGGCGATGCAGAACACGGTGAACGCCAGCGACATGCGAAACGGCAGCGGCAGGACGACATTGCCGAACGCGAGGCATACCGGGACGGTATAGATCAACAGATACGAATAGGGCGCATGGGACATGTAGAGAAACAATGCGACACTGGCGATGATCGCCAGCAGTGCGGCCGTCACGCAGATTTCCGGCGCCAGGATGCGTTTCGTCATCGCCCATAACATCGCGCTGATGAACGGCGAAACGATGAACAGCTGGATCTCGAAGATCGCGCGCATGATGTCCGGCATCAGGACGGCATCAGGGATCAGGAACGAGTTGTAGGCGAGAATGCCGAGGAGACCGACAGTCAGGAAACGCCTGATCCGCGCCGAGGCCAGCTCGGCCTGAAATACCATTTCCAGCGCCGGCAGGAAACGCCGCACACCCGTCGCCTTATCGAGCAGGGCATCGATATCGGCGAGGGCAACTGCCCGGTCGAAGGGGGCGGCATCCGGCGTCTGGGCGGGACGGTGAGTGAAGGATTCGTCCATATCGGTCATCGGTCCGGCAGCCATGGCGGCCGCCAAACAGCCGCCTCGACCCTGACTTAGGACGTCAGCGGTAAAGGAATATGCATAGGATATGATATTCGATAGGTTAACGCGGCGCTAGTTGTCTTCGATCAGACCCCGTTGCCCAAGGCCTTCTTCAACCGCTGATGCGCGCTGGCCTTGATCTGGCACACGCGCGCCGCGCCGACGCCCAGAACGAGGCCGATCTCCTCCAGATTCAGCTCCTCGACGTAATAAAGCTGCACCACCTGCGCCTCGCGTTCGGGCAGGGCGCCGATCGCTGCGATCAATGCGCCCCGCAACTCGCTCTCCGAAAGCTGTTCGAACGCATCGGCATCGTCGCTGGCGAACCACGGTTGATCGTCGGCATAGACTTCGTCGATCGATTCGAAGCGCAGGGGTTCGGCCGCCGAATAATCCAGCCGCAATTTCTCGAGGGTCACGCCGAGCCTTTCCGCAATGATGTGGTCGTTCGGCTTGATGCCGGTTTCCGTGGTCAGCGCCTTGACGGCGTCGTTATAGGCGCGTCGCCGCTGCATCGCGCCGCGCGTCAGCGTCGCCTGCCGGCGCAGCGCGTCGATCATCGATCCGCGCACCCGCGTCAGCAGATATTGTTCGAACGTCACCTGTCCGCGATCCTCGAAGCCGGACGCGGCCTCGACCAGGGCGACCAGCCCGATCTGGATCAGATCCTCGACCTCGACCGCGCTGCTCATGCTGCCATGCACGTGCCAGGCGACGCGCCGGATCAGCGGCAGATGCTTGCGGGCGAGCGCGTTCAGATCCGCCGCCGGACCGCTTCGCCCGTAGGTCAGCGGGGCCGCGCCGGCAAAGGCGCCCGGAGTGGGAAGCGCGGTCATGCGGCCAGCGCCTGCGGAGCGCCGATCACGGCGACGACCTCGACGGCCTTTTCCTCCGGCACCTCGAAGAAACTCATCACCGGCGTATCGGGTAGGATCGTCTTGACCAATTTGCGGATCGCGACGCGGATCGCCGGTTGCACGACCAAGACGAACGGCTTGGCCTCGGCGATCAGCGGGTTGGCCGCCTGTTGCAACGCATCGACGATGCGACGGCCGAGATCGGGTTCGATCGTGTGGCGGCGCGACGGATCGCTCCTGACCGCCTGTCCCAGCAGACCTTCCAATTGTCCCTCCAGCGTCATCACGCGCAACGGCTCGCGCACGCCGCACACCTTGCCGATGATCAGCCCGCCGAGTTCGGGGCGGATCAGTTCGATGATCTCGTCGGCATCCAGCGTCTTCTGCGCCGCGACCGCGATCGCCTGCGCGATGCGGCGGAATTCCTTCAGCGGCACGTTCTCGGCGAGCAGCCCCTTCAGCACCTGCGTTAGCGTCGTCAGCGGCAGCGGGTTGGGCGACAGGGCCGCGACCAGACTGGCGGCGCGATCCTTCAGACCATCGAGCAGGCTCTGCACCTCGTCCTGCCCGAGCAGGTCGGACGCATGGCTGCCGAGCATGTGGTTCAGATGCGTGGCGACCACCGTGCCGGGATCGACCACGAGATAGCCTGCGCCCGTCGCGGCATCGGCGTCGCCCGGCGCGATCCATACCGCGTCCAGCCCGAAGGTCGGATCCTTGGCCGTCTTGCCGATCAGTGTGCCGATCGCTTGGCCGGTATCGAGTGCGAGCATCTCCTCGGGCGAAACACTGTCTTCGCCCAGCACCACGCCACCGACGACGATGCGATAGGCGAACGGCGCCATGTTGATGTCGTCGCGCACGCGCACCTGCGGCACGACGAAGCCGAGTTCCTTCGACAGCTGGCGGCGGACGCCGGTGATCCGGCCCATCAGCGGCGCACCCCGTCGTTCGTCGACCAGCGGCACCAGGCCGTAACCGATATCGAGATTGACCTGCATCGTATCGGTCACTTCCTCCCAGCCGATCTTCGACTGGTCGACCGGCTCGGCGGTGACGATCTCCACGGGGGCGGGGCGCTTGGCCTTCTGGTTCAGCTTGTACGCGGCGAACCCGGCAATGGCGGCGGCGGGCAGGATGATCAGATGCGGCATGCCCGGCATCAAACCGAGCAGGCCGAGGATGATCGCGACCGGGGTCCAGGTCCGTGCCGAGGCGAACTGGCCGCCGATCTGACCGGCGAGATCCTGCGACGAGGTGACCCGGGTGACGATCGCAGCGGCGGCGATCGACAGCAACAGCGACGGGATCTGCGCGACGAGCGCGTCGCCGATCGCCAGCAGCACATAGGTGTGTGCCGCAGCGCCGATCGACATGCCGTGGCTCACCGGCCCCAGGATCAGGCCACCGGCGATATTGGCGAACAGGATCAGCAGACCGGCGACCGCATCGCCCTTCACGAACTTGGACGAACCGTCCATCGAACCGTAGAAATCCGCCTCGGTCGAGACTTCGACGCGGCGCGCCTTGGCTTCGTCTGGCGTGATCAGGCCGGCGTTTAGATCGGCGTCGATCGCCATCTGCTTGCCGGGCAAAGCATCGAGCGTGAAGCGCGCGCTGACTTCCGACACGCGGCCCGCGCCCTTGGTGACGACGATCATGTTGATGATGACGAGGATCGCGAACACGAACAGGCCGACGATGTAATCGCCACCGATCACGAACGTGCCGAACGCCTCGATCACATGGCCCGCCGCCGCTTCGCCCTCATGCCCGTGCCCCAGCACGACGCGCGTCGATGCGACGTTCAGGCCGAGGCGGAACAGGGTGGCGAACAGCAGCACCGTTGGGAAGGCGGAGAAATCGAGCGGCTTTTGCGCATTCAACGCGACCATCAGCACCGCGAGGCTGATCGCGATGTTCATGATGAAGAATATGTCGAGGATCGCGGTCGGGATCGGGACGACCATCAGGACGACGAGCAGCAACGTCGCCAGCGGCAGCGCCGACGAGCGCAGCAGCGGCAATATGCGGCCCCCGCGAGAATTGGGTTTGAGTGCGGCAGCGGCCATCGGTTACGCGCCCATCGTCGAGAGCATCATATACGCCAGCCGCGCACTGGCCGGCGTCGGGCGGATCAGACTGGCCATCTGGCTTTTGTCGCTGCCCGCGCCTTGGCCCCCGGCCCGGCCTGCGAACTGGTCGAGCGTTGCTTTGGCCCAGGCGCTGGCGCTCTGCGTGCCGCTATCCTCGCCATTGCCGGGGATGACGGTGGAGCCGTCGATCTCCAGCGCGGCCGACGCCATCACCGTCGGGTTGTTGTCGAACAGTCCGCTGGCGGTACCGGCGGCGACGCCCGCGCCCTTGTCGAGTTTGGCGGCGAAGCGATCATAGACGTCGCTCAGCGACCGCGCCTGACCGTTGGAATTATAGAAGACGTTGTGATTGGCCCGTGCGGCAGCTGGAAACAGGCTCGCGGCGGAACGATCCGGACTGCTCGCCATGTTTCTCAGAAACGATTTCGCGCCGCCCAGGCCGAGGAAGTGCGCCATGTACAGATCGGTGCCCGTCGCATCGCGGCCGAGCGTGCTTTCGAGCGCGTCCTTGTTGTCGGAGGCGTGTTCGGCGGCCATCAGCGATGCGGTCTGCGGATCGTTGCGCAGGTTCAGGATCGCGCGGCGCGTTTCGGGATCGCTGACCGTCATCTTGCCGCTGCTGGTCGTGGAGATCGCGTCGGACGCCCAGGACATGCCGTGTTCGGCGCCATGCTGCTTCATCACGCGCAGCCAGCTCTGGTCGATGAACTGGTACAGGCCGGAGGCGCTGGAGGTGCCGGCCCTGGCATCGGTGCGCATGCCGCTTTCCAGCTGCGCCTGGCCCATCAGATAGGAGAAATCGACGCCGGTCTTCTGGCTCGCCAGCGCGATCGCCGATTGGGCGGAAACGCTTTTCGTGGCGGCAGTGACGGCGAAAGGGTTGAAGCTCATCGATCCTCGGCTGGTTGACCTTGTTCAAGGGTCGCATCAGCAAGGAGCGTGCCAGTTGCAGAGGGTGCGTTGCGTCGATCCAACGGTAGAACCGCGTCATCCTGAACTTGTTTCAGGATCTAGGCGCGATCAGCGGCCTATTAGACAGTATCAGTGAGGGTAAGGACCGCGCCTGGATGCTGAAACGAGTTCAGCATGACGGTTGAAAATCAGGCGTAGGCGCGCATCACCGGGCTCGGCCGGTAGGCGGCACCGGCATCGCCGGTCAGGGTTTGCAGGCGGCGGCGAACATTTGCCGCCATCAGATTGACGTAGATGCGGCAGGTTTCGTTCAGCCGATTGGCCTCATCCGCCAGCACGCGCAGGTCTGGGCCGGCCGGGCCGGTACCCAAGGCGGCAACCGCTTCGATGCCCTGCAGTTTCTCGTGCGTCGCGCGTTCCAGCGCGACGATATCGTTGCTCTTGAGCGCCGCGATCTCTTGATGGAGCGACTCGATCACGCCGATCAGCGCGTCGCGCCGCAAATCATTGTGCGTCATTGCGCAGCCAATCGTATTTCGATGCGATCAACCGATCCGCGATCGTGGAGGGGTAGATCGGGAAGTTGCCGTCCGCGATCGCCTTGCGGATTCGCGCGACGCGATCCAGATCGACCGGCGCGCTGGCGGCGGATTCCTTCGCATTGCTCACCACGGCCGACTGGCTGACAGCCCCGGCCTGCGTCTCGTTCGTTGCTGTCGGCGCGACCGCTGCCGTCGGCACGACACGTGCGACGGGCGCGATACGCTCGCTCGTTTGTACCGGCCTTACGCCGAGAGGATCCACCATGTTCGCCCCTTTCCGGGTCATGCCACACAGGGATAAACGACGGGGCGCGGAAAAGCTTTAACACGATTATTCGTTCCAGCCGGGAAGGGTGGCGCGGCCGCTCTGCACGGCGACGGCCTGGACCGGGTTCTTGGCATTCTCGACCTTGACCAGGAAGCGCGCGCCGGGTGCGGCATCGGCCAGCGCAATGCCCTCGCGCGTGATCGAAAAACCGCTCGATCCGGCGGCGATCGTGACCGGGTCGCCACGCTTGATGACGGGCTCGACCTTGACCGGCGGGGCGAAGGCGGCGGCCTGTCCGATCGGCCGTTTCGTCTCGGTCGGCGCGAACAGCACGGGCACGAAGATGCGCCATTCCGGCCCGGTGCAGCTGACCACCACCGCATCATGCGCATCGGATCGCCAGGACATGGCGAGGGTGGGGCATTGCGCCAGCTTCAGCCGCGCATCGACCACGCTGCGCGCGCCGCCCTGGCTGCCGATGCCGTGGCCGGTGAACGCGGCGACCGCGCGATCGAGCGAAACGGTGTCCTGAAATGCCGGTGCGGCCAAAGCGGGCGTCGCGCAGAGCAAGGCTGGAAGCAGCAGGCGGTACATCGTGGTTCCTTCGAAACGGCAGGTTGGGGTTGCCGGGCGGCCGATCATTGCCGTTCGCCTGCAAAGCCTAAGGTGACGGTGACCGAGCGGCTCTTGCCGCCGGTGGCGTTGACGATCGTCATGCGGCCCGGCGGCACGGCATGCGCGCGGGCCAGTTCGGCGGCGATCGCGCGGGCACGATCGGCGGCGAGCACGGCGCTGTTGCCGGTCGCCGCATCCACGTCGGACGGCGATCCGTCGCTCGCGCCGCTGATCTTCAGCACGACGCGCGGATCGCGCGTCGCCTCGCGTGCCCAGGCGATCAGCCCGGCGGGGGAGGATGGCAGCGCGGCCGAACCGGGGGCGAAGTTGAGCATCGCGGCGGCGGCGACCGGCATCGGCTCCGGCACGACGGTATCGGTCCCGAACCCCTCGCGAATGCCCTTGGCCAGGGCCTTCTGATCGAGATGCTGCGACGCCTGGATGAAAACGAAGAAGCCGACCAGCAGCAGGGCGAGATCGGCCAGCGTCATCAGCCAGGCCGGGCGGCCCGGCGCTTCGTCGGGGAAGTCCTCCAGCGTCATGCCGCGTGGACCAGTTCGGCGGAGCGCGGCCGCTCGCGCGAGGCCAGGGCGACCAGCGGGGCTTCGAGCCGGGCGCGCTCGACCGCCTCGACGCGCGCGTGGCGTTTCAGCCGCGCGGCGATCGGCGCGGCGAACAGATTGGCGATGATCGCGCCGTACAAGGTGGCGAGCAGGGCGACGGCCATCGCCGCGCCGATCGCGCTGGGATCGGTCATCCGCGTGAACATTGCGACCAGGCCGATCAGCGTACCGATCATCCCCATCGCCGGCGCGACGTCGGCGGCCCCGGTCCACATCTCGACGGCGGACAACTGGCGTTCGATCCGCTGGCGGCGGTGATGCTGAAGCAAAGCGGCGACGTCGTCCGGTCCCTGACCGTCGACGATGGCGGCAACAGCGGCGGCGACGTCCTTGTCGGCGATCACCGACCGGTCGAGCGCCATCACGCCATGCCGGCGCGCGATCCGGCCGAGCGCGGCGATCTGATCGAGCAACGGCGCGGCATCGAAGCGGCGGCGCGGCAGGCCGCCAAGCGCCGCCAGCCCGCCGATCAGGTCGCCGAGCGGCGTGCGCAGGATCACCGCGATCATCGTGCCGCCGGCGACGATGATCGCGGCAACGGGATCGAGGAACGGGGCGAGGGTCGAGGCGAGATCGGGTGTCATCGCGAGCGACGTAGCAAGAGGCGGGCCAGTTTTCTGATGGCTGGCGTCCAAATATCCGTCATCCCAGCCCGCCCGACCGTCATCCCAGCGAAGGCTGGGATCTCCATGAGGCGCGCGGGTCGCCAGCCCCACAGAGATCCCAGCCTTCGCTGGGATGACGATACTCGCAAGGTAATGACGGTGGAGGCGGAGGATGGGGACCAACCCAAACCCACCAACCCTTGCCGCCGCCCGGCAACCCTTTGCCGCCGCCCTTGCCGTACTCCGGCAAAAACTCCCGCTCCCGCCCCGTCACCGCCAACTGGCACGCCCATTGCTTATCCCTTCCCGCACACTGACGTGCGGAGACCGACACGGTGGACGAGAACAGTCTTTTCGGAGTTCATGGAGCAGCCCTCGAAGTGCGTTCGCAGCGCATGGGCCTGCTCGCCTCGAACATCGCGAACGCCTCCACGCCGGGTTTCAAGGCGAAGGATCTGGATTTCCAGGTCGCGCTTCAGGCGGCGGAGGGTCCGGGGGGGCTCTCCGCCGCCGGCATGAACAATGCTGTGAAGTATCGCAATCCGATGTCGCCCTCGATGGACGGCAACACGGTGGAGCTCTCCACCGAACAGACCGCCTTCGCCGAGAACGCCGTGCAATATCAGACGACCCTGTCGTTCCTGAACGGCCGCATCAACACGCTCACCCGCGCGCTGAGAGGGGAATAAGACATGGCCGATCCGCTGACGATCTTCCAGGTGGCCGGCAAGGCGATGTCCGCGCAGCTGCTGCGCATGAACACGACCGCCTCCAACCTCGCCAATGCCGGCGGCGTCGCCTCCAGCGAGGCCGCCGCCTACCGCACGATGAAGCCGGTGTTCCGCACCGAATACGACAAGGCGACCGGCCTCGCGACGGTCAATGTCGAAAGCGTCGTCACGGCCGGCAACAGCCCGACCAAGCGCTACGATCCGTCGCATCCGATGGCCGACAAGGACGGCAACGTCTGGGAAAGCGCGGTCGATGAAACCCGCGAGCTGGTCGACATGATGGAGACCGCGCGCAGCTACCAGAACAATGTCGAAGTGATGCAGACCGCCAAGTCGCTGATCCTCGATACCCTCAAGATGGGCCGATAATCATGAGCAGTTTCGATACCACGCTGAGCAGCCTCGGCATCAGCACCACCGCCTCGACCACCGCGAATGCCGCGACGGCGAAGTCCTCGACATTGGGCCAGGCCGATTTCCTGAAGCTGATGACCGCGCAGCTGAAGAACCAGGATCCGTTCGCGCCCGTCGACAATACGCAGATGGTCGCGCAGATGGCGCAATTCTCCTCGGTCGCCGGCATCGGCGAGATGAATACGACGCTGAAAGCGATTTCGGACAAGCTCGCCGGCACCAGCCAGAGCGATGCGATGGCCTATGTCGGTCGCAACGTGCTGACCGCGGGCACTACCGCGTACGGCCGCACCTCGGGCGGCATCGCCGGCGCGGTAGAGCTGGATAGCGACGCGAGCCAGGTCAACGTCTCGATCCAGTCGGCCGACGGGCAGATCCTCAAGACGTTGCAGCTCGGGGCCCAATCCAAGGGCACGGCGACCTACGACTGGGACGGCAAGACCGAAGCGGGCGAGGCTGCCGGCAACGGCCCGTTCAAGGTCGTCGTCACCGCTGCCAAGGACGGGGCCGAGATCGCCAGCCGCTCGCTCGTCTGGGCGCCGGTCGCGTCCGTCTCGATGCCGGCCTCCGGCTCGCCCGTCCTCACGCTGCCCGGCATCGGGCAGATCCCCATCACCGACGTCCGCCAGATCGGCTGAACCGCCTAAACCAGGAGCACCACCCCCATGTCCTTCTACACATCGCTCAGCGGCCTGCAGGCAGCCCAGACCGAGATGTCGACCATCTCGCACAACCTCGCCAATGTCGGCACGGACGGCTTCAAGAAGAGCCGCACCGATTTCGCCGACGTCATCGCCTCCAACCTCCAGACCGATCCGCGCAAGCTGGTCGGCTCGGGCACGGTGGTGAAGGGCAATACGCAGCAATTCTCGGAAGGCAGCCTGAAGACCACCGGCTCCTCGCTCGATCTCGCGATCAGCGGCGACGGCTTCTTCGCGGTCAAGACCAACGGGCTCAGCTCGGCGATCAACTATACCCGCAACGGCAGCTTCCATGTCGATCCGACCAGCCACAACGTGGTCGACGATCAGGGCAGCGCGCTGCAGGTCTATCCGGTCGATGGCGACGGCAACGTCACCGCGACCGGTGCCGACGGGCTGACCAATCTGCGCCTGCCGGAAACCAGCGGCGTGCCCAAGGCGACGACCGCGATCTCGCTGGGCGTCAATCTGCAATCGACGGCATCGGTGCCGACCGGCACGTTCGATCCGCTCAACGCCTCGACCTACAACAACGCCACCACCACGACGATCTACGATTCGTCGGGCAAGGCGATGACGATGACGAACTATTACACGCACGTCTCGGACAACACTTGGTCGGTGCGCTCCTATGTCGGCAATCAGGCGCTGACCGTCGGCGGATCGGCCAATCCGACCAATGTCACGTTCGACACCAACGGCAATCTCACCGCCCCGGCGGCACCGATCGCCTATGACAGCTTCCTGCCGACCACCGGCGGCGCGGCGCAGAGCGTCAAGCTCGATCTCGCCGGATCGACGCAGAAGGCCAGCGCCTTCGCGGTCGCCGGACGCAGCCAGGACGGCAAGGCGGTGGGCGAGCTTTCGGGCGTCACGGTCGACAAATCCGGCATCGTCACGGCCAGCTTCTCGAACGGCGACACGATCCCGCTCGGCAAGGTCGCGCTGGCCAATTTCACAAATCCCGCCGGTCTGCGCCAGAACGGCAACAGCTATTGGTCGGCCAGCGGCATCTCCGGCCAGGCCTTGCTCGGCGGCGCCAATGACAATGGCTATGGCTCGCTGAACTCCGGCACGATCGAGGGATCGAACGTCGATGTCACCGAGGAACTGGTCAATTTGATCGCGGCGCAGCGCAACTTCCAGGCGAATGCCAAGGCGCTCGATACCGCGAACCAGATTTCGCAGACCATCTTCAACATCCGCAGCTGATCGAACGGACGGACGGGGCGCCTGAATGGACAAGCTGATCTACACCGCGGCATCGGGCCTGAAGGCGCATATGGCGTCCCAGGCGGCGATCGCGAACAATATGGCCAACGCCTCGACGATCGGCTTTCGTGCCGACCGCGTCGTGTTCGACCGGATCGAGATCAAGGGCGCGGGCTTCGAGGCCCGCACCCCGTCGTCCGAAGAGGTGATCGACGCCGATCGCAAGCAGGGCGCGATCCAGCAGACCGGCCGTCCGCTCGACGTGGCGATGACCGGCGATAGCTGGCTCACCGTACAGGCGACCGACGGCACCGAAGCCTATACCCGGCGCGGCGACCTGTCGGTGACCGAAACCGGCGTATTGCAGACGGGCGACGGCTTTCCGGTGATGGGATCGGGCGGTCCGATCACCATCCCGCCCTATCAGTCGATGACGATCTCCGGCGACGGCACGATCAGCATCATTCCGATCGGCGGCGATGCCAAGAACCCGCAGGTGATCGACAAGCTGAAGCTGGTCAGCACGCAAGGGTCGCAGACCGTGAAGGGCCTCGACAACCTCCTCCATGTGAAGGGCGGCGGTGTGCTGCCCGACGATCTGGAGGCCAAGGTCACCGGCGGCGCGCTGGAGGGATCGAACGTCAACATGACTCAGGCGCTGGTCGACATGATCGAGAATCAGCGCGCGTACGAGGTTCAGGCCAACCTCATGAAAGAGGCCAAGACCATGGACGAGAGCGGCGCATCCCTGATGCGCATGCCGTCCTAAGCGAACAGGGGAAGAGACCATGAGCAGCGCAGCAATGCACATCGCCCGCACCGGCCTGGACGCCCAGGATATGCGGATGCGCGTGATTTCGAACAACCTCGCGAACGTCAATACGACGGGCTACAAGCGCGATCGCGCCGCGTTCGAGACCTTGGCCTATCAGACGGTGACGGCGCCCGGCGCGCCGAGCACCGCGGAAACCAAATACGCCACCGGCCTCAACCTCGGCACCGGCGTGCGTATCCAGGGCACGGCGCGGATCGACACGCAGGGCTCGATGCAGACGACGGGCAATTCGCTCGATCTCGCGCTCGATGGCGACGGCTATTTTCAGGTGCAGATGCCCGGCGGCACTTTGGGCTATACCCGCGCAGGCAATTTCTCGCGCTCGCCCGAAGGGCTGCTGGTCACGTCCGAAGGGTATCAGGTGATGCCCGGCATCACCGTGCCGCAGGGCGCCACCGCGATCACGATCGGCACCGACGGCACCGTGTCGGCGACCATCCCGGGCCAGTCCACGCCGAGCGAACTCGGCCAGATCCAGGTCGCCAGCTTTCCCAATTCCGAAGGGTTGCTGCAGGGTGGCGACAATTACCTGACCGAAACCGCCGGCAGCGGTGCGGCGAATCTCGGTATCGCCGGGGTCGATGGCCGCGGCGGCATCCGCCAGGGCATGCTCGAGGCATCGAACGTCAACGTGGTCGAAGAGCTGGTCGACATGATCGAAACCCAGCGCGCGTACGAGGTGAATTCGAAAATGATCTCCGCGACCGACGACATGTTGAAATATGTTAACCAAAATATCTGATGATGGTTAACGCCATGAAAGCCATCATTCTCTCCTCAGCCGCGATTCTCGTCGCCACCGCGCTCCTGCCCGCAACCGCAGACGCGCGCCTGTTCGGCAAGAAGGCCGCGCCGGTCGATTTCTCCGCCTCGCTGCCGGGGCCGGTCGCGCCGCCGCCGGTCGTGGCGACGGGGTCGATCTTCCAGGTCAATGACGGATATGCGGCGCTGTACGAAGGATCGCGCGCCCGGCGCGTCGGCGATCCGCTGACGATCGTGCTCGTCGAACGCACCGCCGCATCGAAATCCGCCGGTAGCAAGCTGGATTCGAGCGGCGGGTTCGGCATCACCCCGCCGACCACCGGTCTCGCCTCGAAACTGTTCAAGCCGAGCGACGTCGCGGCTACCGGCAAGCGCAACTTCACCGGTGCCGGTTCGGCCGATCAGTCGAACACGCTGTCGGGTGAAGTCAGCGTCACGGTGGCGAAGGTGTTCCCCAACGGCACGATGCTGGTCCAGGGCCAGAAACGCGTCACGCTCAATCGCGGCGACGAATTCGTCCAGATCAAGGGCCTGATCCGCACCGCCGACATCGACGCCGAGAACCGCGTGCTCTCCACCCGCGTCGCCGATGCGCAGATTGCTTACACCGGCAAGGGCGACGTCGCCCGCGCCAGCCGCCAGGGCTGGCTCAGCCGGTTCTTCGCCGTGGTGAGTCCGTTCTGATGGGTGCGCTGATGTCTCCAAAAACCCCGTCCGTCCTGAGCCTGTCGAAGGACTGCCTTTCTTTCTTCCGCCGGATGAAGAAGGGCAGTGCTTCGGCGGGCTCAGCACGGACGGTGTGGGGGGCGATCGCGTTCGCCATCGCCACCCTGCTCATCGCCACCCCCGCATCCGCCGACCGGATCAAGGATCTCGGCGGCTTTCAGGGCATCCGTTCCAACCAGCTCACCGGCTACGGCGTGGTCGTGGGCCTGCCCGGCACCGGTGACGACAATCTCGAATATACCGTCCAGTCGCTGAAGGCCGTCGCCTCGCGCTTCGGCCTGCAGCTGCCCGCCTCCGCCAATCCGGGGATGAAGAACGCCGCGGTGGTGCTCGTCACCGCCGATCTGCCGGCCTTCGCCAAGCCCGGCCAGCGGCTCGACATCACCGTCGCCTCGATGGGCAAGGCCAAGTCGCTGCGCGGCGGCAGCCTGATCCTGATGCCTTTGCTCGGTGCCGATGGTCAGATCTATGCCATGGCGCAGGGCAATCTCGCGGTCGGCGGTCTGGGCGCAGAGGGCAAGGATGGCTCCAGCATCGTCGTCAACGTGCCGTCCACCGGGCGCATCCCGGAAGGGGCCACGGTCGAACGCGCGGTGCAGACCGGGTTCGAGAGCAGCCCGACGTTGACCTTCAACCTCGCCCGCGCCGATTTCACCACCGCGCAGAATGTCGCCGCGTCGATCAACGCGCGCTTCGGGGCCGGCATCGCCGAGGCGACCGACGCCGTTTCGGTGTCGGTGCGCGCGCCGCAGGGCGGCGACGTCCGCGCGACGTTGATGAGCCAGATCGAGAATCTCGACGCCACCTCCGCCGAACCCTCGGCCAAGGTGATCGTCAACGCGCGCACCGGCACCGTCGTGATCAACAGCGCAGTGCGCGTCAGCGCCGCCGCCGTCACGCACGGCAAGCTCACCGTGCGCATCGACGAGAAGGAAACCGTCGTTCAACCCGCGCCGTTCAGCCAGGGCCAGACCGCCCGGGAACAGAAAAGCGGCGTCGCCGTGGATGAGGAAAAGCATCCGATGTTCCTGATCGAAGGCGGCCCGAAATTGGCGGATGTGGTCAAGGCGGTCAACGCAATCGGGGCCTCACCGGCCGATCTTGTCGCTATATTAGAAGCACTTAAGGAAGCCGGTGCCCTCAAGGCGGAGTTGATCGTGCTATGACCGATATGACCCTTTCCGCGCCACCTTCGCCAACTTCCGGAATCGGCACCGACACCAGCCGCCTCGGCAGCCGCGCCAATCTCGAAAAGGCGGGCAAGCAGTTTGAGGCGGTGTTCGTCGGCATGATGATGAAATCGATGCGATCGGCCCACCTCTCGAGCGAATTGTTCGAGAGCAAGGGCCTCGACACGTTCCGCGAGATGCAGGATCAGAAGGTCGCGCAGTCGATGGCCGACAGCGCACCTCTCGGCATCGGCAAGGCGATGGTCGATTTCCTCGCCAAGGCCCAAGCCGCTCAAGCGCCCGCTCAAGCCCCGGCTGCTGAAAGCACCACGCCATGAGCGATCTGCTCGGCATCGGCGCCAGCGGGATCCGCGCGTATCAAAGCGCGCTGACCACCGTCTCCGAAAATATCGCCAACGCCTCGACCGCCGGCTACACGCGCCGCACGTCGACGATCAACGAAGTCTCGTCCACCGGCGGCTCGATCACGTCGCGGTCGGTGAACGATGTCAACGGCTCGGTGATCACCGGCATCAAGCGGATCGGCGATATGTTCCGCAGCGCCGACGTAAGGTCGGCCGGTTCCGATCTTGCGCGCTCCGATACCTCGATCGGCTGGATGGACAAGATCGAGACGACGCTGAGCGGTAACCAACTGGGCGATCGCCTCACCAGCTTCTTCAACGCTGCCAAAGCGATCGCCGCCGATCCGACGGCCACCACGCCACGTCAGGCGATGCTCGAATCCGCGACGTCGGTGGCGAGTTCATTCGCCGCGACCGGCAAGGGGCTGAATGCGATCGATCAGGATATCGACGCCACGGCGGACGATTCGGTCGCGACGCTGAACGGCTTGGGTGCCTCGCTCGCCAGGGTCAACGATGCGATCGCGCGCGTCCAGCCGGGCACGGCGGGCGCGGCGCAATTGGGCGACCAGCGCGATCAGTTGCTTGAACAGATGAGCGCGATCAGCGACGTCGGCGTCACCACCGACGATCTCGGCCGCGCGACGGTGCGGCTCGGCGGCGCGGGCGGGCCGGTGTTCGTCGCCGGGAACGATGCGGGTTACGTCACCTATGCGCGCGGCGATGCGGGCGCAGTCTCTTTCGCCCTGCACCGCGATGGCGCATCCTCCACGCTGACGCCTGGCGGCGGCGTGCTTGCCGGCGTCGCCGAAAGCGCGCAGCGCGTGGAGGCCGCGCGCGATTCGCTCAACACGATCGCCACCGGCTTCGTTGATGCGGTCAACACCGCGCAAGGCATGGGCCGCGATCTCGACGGCAATCCGGGTTCGGCGATGTTCGCGGTGCGCGGCTCGCCGACCGATATCGGACTGGTCCTGACCGATCCACGCGGCATCGCCGCCGCAGCGGTGGGCGGCGGCACGCGCGACAACGGTAATCTCGCCAATTTCGAAGTGATGCGCTCATCGGGCAAGTTCGAGGCGAGCACGACGGCTTTGGTCTCCGGCAATGCCTCGGCGCTCGCCGCGCGCAAATCGGTCGCCGAGGCGCAGGGCGCGATCCGCGACAATGCCGTGGCCGCGCGCGATTCGGTGACCGGCGTCAATCTCGACAATGAAGCGGTCGATCTGATGCGCTTCCAGCAGGCGTATCAGGCGTCGGCGCGCGTCGTTCAGGTAGCGCGCGAAACCTTCCAGTCGATCCTCACGATCCAATAGGCGCAGTTTCCATGCAGATCAGCACCAGCCAGCTCTACGATCGCTCGACGAGTCTGATGCAGCAACTGACGGCCAGGGCCGACAAGCTGCAGACGCAGATTTCGACCGACAAGAAGATCGCGACCGCGTCGGACGATCCCGTCGCCTATCAAAAGCTCGCGCTGATCAAGCGTTCCAACGCCAACGACACCGCGTATGGCGCGAACATCAAGGTCGCGCAGTCGCTGCTCGCGCAATCGGATTCGACGCTGGCCTCGGTCGAGAGCCAGTTGCAGAAGGCGGCCGAACTGGCGACTCAGGCAAACAACGACACGCTGAACGCGGCGGATCGCAAGGTGATCGGCGATCAGTTGACCGCGATCGTGCAGGATCTGGTCGGCCTGGCCAACACCAAGGATGTGCGCGGCCAGCCTTTGTTCGGTGCATCGTCGGGCGATACCGCAGTGGCGCAGGCGAACGACGGCAGCGTCACCTTCACCGGCACCGGTGAGCCCTCGGCGATCCCGGTCGGCGACGGCGTGGACGTGCACGCGACCGACAGCGCGCAGCGCGTGTTCGGCGGCATCTCCACCTCCACGGGCACCAGCGACGTGTTCGCGATCATCTCGAAACTCGCTGCCGCATTGACCAGCAACACCAATGCTTCCGCCGCGGCAGCGGATGCGGGCAACAGCCTGAAGACGGCGCTGACGCAGATCGGTGCGACGCGCGGTTCGGTCGGTGCGCGGGGCGCGCGGCTCGATCTGGAGACCACGCGACTGACCGACGTCGCCACCACGCGCGAAGCGGATCGCTCCAGCCTGGAGGATACCGACACGGCGGCGGCGATCACCGAATTGCAGAAGACGATGACGATCCTGTCCGCGACGCAGGCGAGCTTCACGAAGCTCAGCTCGTTGTCGCTATTCAATTACCTCAATTAACCATTTTTCCGGCGATGGTTAACCGCTTGGCTACGAAGTCCGGTTAACCATCGCTGTCGAGGGCCGCATCGGTCCAACGGGGGAATACGCACTTACCATGTTCGTCGTCATCGGCCTCGTCGTTCTTCTCGTCATGATCTTCGGCGGGTTCGCGATCACCGGCGGCGCGCTCGGCCCGGTGATGGAAGCGATTCCGCACGAGATGCTGATCATCGGCGGCGCCGCGGTCGGTGCGCTCATCATCGGTAATTCGATGAAGGAGATCAAGGCGCTGGGCGGCGGGCTCGCCAAGGTGTTCAAGGGCCCGAAATACAAGAAACAGGATTATCTCGACGTCATCTTCCTCGTCAGCAAGCTGATGAAGATGCTGCGTACCGAAGGGCCGATCGCGCTCGAACCGCATGTCGAGGATCCCAAATCCTCCGCCCTCTTCTCCGAATATCCACGCCTGCTCAGCGATCACGCGCTGACCAACCTGATCGCCGATACGCTGCGCCTGGTCGTGGTGTCGTCGGGCACGCTCGACGTGCATGCGGTCGAGGACGTGATGGACAATATGATCAAGACCCACCACCACGAGGCGGAAGGGCCGCACGGAACGATCGCGTCGCTGGCCGATGCCCTGCCCGCGCTCGGCATCGTCGCCGCCGTGTTGGGCGTCGTGAAAACGATGGGTTCGATCGACAAGCCGCCGGCGATCCTGGGTGCGATGATCGGCTCGGCGCTGGTCGGCACGTTCATGGGCGTGCTGCTCGCCTACGGGATCGTCGCACCGCTCGCCAACCGGCTGAAGCAGGTGCTGGATGCCGATGGCGCGATCTATCACGTCGTCAAACAGATCATTATCGCCTCGCTCCACGGCCATCCGCAGCCGCTCGTCATCGAAGCGGCCCGCTCGGGCATCGCGCACAGCAACCAGCCCGGTTTCGCCGAGGTGTTCGACGGTCTGCGGGGCCGCTAAGCCATGGCGGCGCGCGCTCCCCACGGCAATAACCAGCCCCCGAAGATCATCTACAAGAAGATCTATATCGAAGGGCATGGCGGCCATCATGGTGGCGCCTGGAAGGTCGCATACGCCGATTTCGTCACCGCGATGATGGCGTTCTTCCTGCTGATGTGGCTGCTGGGTGCGACCAACGAGAAGCAGCGCAAGGCGCTGGCGGATTATTTCGCGCCGACGTTGATCGAACTGAAACAGAACAGTGCCGGTTCGAACGGCCTGTTCGGTGGCGCATCGATCATCGACAAAGACAATTATCCGCACAAGGCGGCGCAGACCGGCACGCGTTCGATGACCATTCCGGCGGATTCCACCGGAGGCGTCAGCGTCGGCACCGGGCAGAAGGGCAGCCTGAAGAACAAATCCGGGATGGGGGCCGAGGACCAGAAGAATTTCGAGCGGACCAAGCGCCGCGTCGAAAACGCGATGAAGGTCAATCCGAGCCTCGCCAAGCTCAGCAAACACGTCCGTTTCATGCGCACGCCGGAAGGCATGCGAATCGATCTGCTCGACGATGCCGATTATTCGATGTTCGCGCTCGGCACGACTCAGCTCGATTCCGAAGCATCGGCGCTGATCGGCCTGATCGCCCAGTCGATCCGCGATACCGACAATCCGATCATGATCCGCGGCCATACCGACAGCGTGCCGTTCGGCGACCCGATGGCGATGAACAACTGGATCCTGTCGTCCAGCCGGTCCGAGGCGACGCGCCGCCGGCTGCTAGCGGGCGGCATTCCAGAAAAGCGTTTCGAACGGATCGAAGGCGTGGCGGATCGCGAACCGATCATCACCGCCAACCCGTCAGACCCGCGCAATCGCCGCGTCGCGATCACCCTGCTGTACCGCGCGGGCAAGTTCGGCGACTGATTTTCAGATGGTCGGTCGGATCGGCGCAACTTGTCGACGCAACCGGGGTTGAGGCGACATGACATCTTCCCCGACTTGGCCCCGCTGGCTCGGCCTGGTCGGCCTGCTGCCCCAATTGCTCGCCATGTTCGCCCTGATCGGAGGCAATCCCGAGGCGCGGTTCGTCGCTTTGGCGTGCGCATTCGCCTATGCCGCCTTGATCCTCAGCTTCCTCGGCGGGTTGTGGTGGGGCTTGGCTGCGGCACACGGCCGGGCGCCTGTCTGGGTGTGGATCGCGGCCGTAGCGCCGTCCCTGATCGCATTCTCCAGCGCGTATCCGTGGATGGTCGGCGAGCCATGGCCGGGGCCGTCGCTGAAAGTGTTGGGAATAGTGCTGATCGGGTCGCTCGGCGTGGACTGGAAGTTACAGGCGATGGGCATAGCGCCGCGCTGGTGGTTGGGTTTGCGCACGCCGTTGTCGCTGGGGCTGGGTGGCATCACACTGGCGATCGCCTGGTTGTGATCACCCCTTGGGCTGTACGTCCCTCAGGCCCTGCCATTCGGGATCGTCCACCGCTTCCAGTTCGATCGGATACACCGTCTCACCGGCCAACGCCGTGGTGAAGCGGGCGATGAAATCCTCCGCATCGGCGGTGTAGAAGCGCCACTGCCGCGCGCCGTTGCCGGTGATCGCCGCCGCCTCCGTCGCCCAGTCGCTTCCGGTGGCGGTATCGGCGTCCAGCGCGGCGAACAGCACCTCCTCGAAGCCCTCGATCCGGTCGTACACGGCACGCGATGGCATGCCGCCGGTCGCTTCGCCGTCATAGGCCCAGGTGATCGACACCAGCACCGGACGGCTTTTGCGCTGTTCGATCAGCGGAACGCGGGCCAGTGCGCGGACGATCGTGGCATGGCCGCCCGCTTTGCCCTGCGCGAGCGTCCAATCCTCGGCATTGCGCTTGGGCATCAGGCGGCCTTGCGCAGTTCCAGCCGGCTCCAGATCTCGACCAGCGCGCCCGTCAGCTCGCGCATCATCGCCTCGTCATGCGCCGGGCCGGGCGTGAAGCGCAGCCGTTCGGTGCCGCGCGGCACGGTGGGGTAATTGATCGGTTGCACGTACACGCCATATTCGGCGAGCAGGATATCGCTGATCTTCTTGGCCTTGACCGGATCGCCGACCATCAGCGGCACGATGTGCGTGGTCGAATCCATCACCGGCAGGCCGGCATCCGCGAACAGCCCCTTGAGCATCGCGGCGGCGGCCTGCTGCCCGTCGCGCTCGACGCTGGAGGCCTTCAGGTGCCGCACGCTGGCCAGCGCGCCGGATACCAATACCGGCGACAGCGACGTGGTGAAGATGAAGCCCGGTGCGTAGCTGCGGATCACGTCGATGATCGTCTGGTCGGCGGTGATGTAGCCGCCCATCACGCCGAACGCCTTGCCCAGCGTGCCCTCGATGATCGTCAGCCGATTGGCCACGTCGTCGCGCTCCGAGATGCCGCCGCCGCGCGCGCCGTACATGCCGACGGCGTGAACCTCGTCGAGATAGGTCAGCGCGCTGTATTTGTCGGCCAGATCGCAGATCGCCGCGATCGGCGCGACGTCGCCGTCCATCGAATAGACGCTCTCGAACGCGATCAGCTTGGGCGCGGCCGGATCGACGCTGCTGAGCAATTCCTCGAGATGTTCGACATCGTTGTGGCGGAAGACGTGGCGTTCGCAACCCGAATTGCGGATGCCCGCGATCATCGAGGCGTGGTTGAGTTCGTCCGAGAAGATGATGCAGCCGGGCAGGATCTTGGCCAAAGTTGCCAAAGTTGCCTCGTTCGAGACGTATCCCGACGTGAACAGCAAGGCACCTTCCTTACCGTGCAGATCGGCAAGTTCTGCTTCCAGATCAACATGATAGTGGGTGTTCCCACCGATGTTTCGCGTGCCCCCGGAGCCCGCGCCGACATCGTGCAACGCCTCTTCCATCGCCGCGATGACTGCCGGATGCTGCCCCATCGCGAGATAGTCGTTCGAACACCAGACGGTGATCGGCTTCGGCCCGTTATGCCCGGCGAAGCAACGCGCGTTGGGGAAGGCACCCTTGTTGCGCAGGATATCGATGAAGACACGATACCGCCCCTCCACATGCAGGCGATCGATCGCCTGGGTGAAGATGCGCGAGTAATCGACTCCGCGCCCGGCCTTGAGGTCCGCGTCCATGGCAGCGCCCTAGCGCCGTTTTTCGCGGATTTCCAGCAACATTCCACGATGAGTGTGATCGGAAAGCATGGCCTTTGGTCCGATGTTCAAAGCGCTTCGAGCGTATGGAGCCCGAAATGCGCCAGTGCGGGGGTGAGCGCTTCCGCCTCCGGATCGAGGCGCGTGAACACGGCCACGCCTGCGCCGGAATGCTCCGGCCAGTCCTGCCCCTGCGTCAAATGGGCAACGCGCCGTGCGATCCCTGCGCTGCCATCGATGAAGCGGACGCCGGGCGGCGCGGCGGCGGTGAGTTCTTCGGCGACCAGGGGGAAATGCGTGCAGGCATTGACGATCGTATCGATGTTCGCGCCGCCGGGTTGTCCGAACAGGCCGTGCAGGATCGCCGCATACCGCGCCGGATCGGTTGCGCGGCCATGCAATTTGGCTTCGGCAAGCTGGACCAGTTCGGCCGAGCCGTATCGCAGCACGATGCAGTCGGCGGCGAAGCGCGCGGCGAGATCGTCGACATAAGGCTGGCGCACCGTCGCCTCGGTGCCGAGCACGCCGATCGTGCGCGTGACGCTGATCTCCGCCGCCGGCTTGATCGCGGGCACGGTGCCGACAATCGGCAGGTCGAGCGCGGCGCGCACGTCGGCCAGCGCGATCGTCGATGCGGTGTTGCAGGCGATGACGATCAGGCGCGGGCGATACCGTTCGGCGAGGCGGCCAAGCAAAGCGGGCACGCGCACCGCGATCTCGCGCTCGCTCTTGGTGCCATAAGGGAAGCCCGCCGAGTCGGCGACATAGACGAACGGCGCGTTCGGCAGCAGCGCGCGAGTGGGGCCGAGGACGGACAGGCCGCCGACGCCGGAATCGAAGAACAGGATTGGGCGGGTGTCGGCCATGACCTGCGTTTAGGCGAACGGGGGGCACTGTCGAGGGGGGCGCACTAAACCGCTGCACCCGTCGTCATCCCCACACAACCGCCGTCATCCTGACGAAGGTCAGGATCCATGGTTCCGCACACTCACCGGGTGATTGGTTTGCGGCCCGATGGATCCTGACCTTCGTCAGGATGACGGCGTGTATTGATACGGGTAGCGCGCATCCCCCACGGAAATGTTGGCACAGGCCTCCTCCCCCGCTATAAGCGAACATAAGGGGGCCGCGCGCATCTTGCAGACCGAAATTCTCTGGATCGCGCCGACCTGTGCGCTGCTGCTGGGCTATCTGCTCGGATCGATTCCGTTCGGGGTGATCCTGACGCGACTGGGCGGCGCAGGCGATTTGCGGACGATCGGATCGGGCAATATCGGCGCGACCAACGTGCTGCGCACCGGGCGCAAGGGGCTGGCGGCGGCGACGTTGCTGCTCGATGCGGCCAAGGGCTGGGCGGCGGTGATGCTGTGCGAGCAGCTTTGGCCGGGCACCGGCGTGCTGGCGGCGGCCGCGGCCTTCCTCGGGCATCTGTTCCCGGTGTGGCTGAAGTTCCGTGGCGGCAAGGGCGTGGCGACGTTGATGGGCATCGTGCTGGCGCTGCACCCGGCGAGCGCTTTGGTCTATGCCCTGGTCTGGCTCGGGCTGCTCGCCGCCCTGCGTATCTCCTCGCTGGCGGGCATGGCCGCGGCGGTGAGTGCGCCGGTGAGCGCGGCCTTGTTCGGGCGCTTCGATATCGTCTTCCTGCTGGTCGCGCTCGCGCTGCTCGTGCTGTGGAAGCATCGCGAGAATATCGATCGGCTGCTCAGCGGCACCGAACCCCGGATCGGGCGCAAGGGTGGCTGATTCGGATGCGGTTTCGCGTATCCGCCTGATCCGTACCGCGCAGATCGGCCCCGTCACCTACCGTCAATTGATCGCGCGCTTCGGCGATGCGGGTGCCGCTATCGAGGCGCTGCCCGGTCTGGCGCGGCGCGGCGGCGGGCGGGCACCGGTGGTCGCGCCGGCCGCACTGGCCGAGTGCGAGCTGGTCGCGGTGGCAAAGCTCGGTGCGCGGCATCTGTTCATCGAGGATGCGGACTATCCGGCGTTGCTCGCCGAACTGGACGATGCGCCGCCGGTGCTGACCGTGCGTGGCGATCCGGCGCTGCTCCGACGAACGGCGGTGGCGATGGTCGGCGCGCGCAACGCCTCGGCGGCGGCATGCCGGTTCGCACGGCAATTGGCTTTTCAGTTGGCCGATCAAAGTGTGGCAGTGGTTTCGGGGCTGGCGCGCGGCGTGGATACGGCGGCGCATGTCGGCGCGATCGACCAGCGGGAGTCGGGCGGCGGCACGATCGGCGTGATCGCCGGCGGGATCGAAATCGTCTACCCACCGGAGAACGCCGCGCTGCAGGAACGGATCGCCACCGAAGGCCTGCTGATCGCCGAACAGCCACCCGGCACCGAGCCGCGCGCGCGCCACTTCCCGTATCGTAACCGCATCATCGCCGGGCTGTCGGTGGGGACGGTCGTGGTCGAGGCCGCGCCGAAATCGGGCTCGCTGATCACCGCGCGGCTGGCGGGCGAGGCGGGGCGCGAGGTGATGGCCGTGCCCGGCTCCCCGCTCGATCCGCGCGCGCAGGGTTGCAACGGCCTGATCCGCGACGGCGCGATCCTGGTCCAGTCGGCGGCGGACGTGCTGGAAACGATCCGCCCGATCGACGCGCGCATGGTGCGCTCGCCAGGCAGCCGCTTCGAAGGCCCGCCGCCCGACGATGCGAGCGACCACGAACGGCGCGACCTGCTATCCCTGCTCGGCCCCGTGCCCGTCGCGGTGGACGAACTGATCCGCCAATCCGGCCTTGCCCCGGCGATCGTGCAGACGGTGTTGCTGGAACTGGAACTGGCCGGCCGGCTGGAGCGCCATGCGGCGGGGCGGGTGAGTTTGGGGTGAGCGAGGGGCGATCGTTATCGCCCACAGGCGGACGCTCAGCGGTCAGTGTTGATAAGGGAATCGCGTAATTCAAGCGCGCGTTCTTGAGCCTTTGTAGCGCGGCACGTGCCATCAACAACGTGGCGCATCGGTGCGTCATCCGGGTAAAGCGCCGATTCGAACTCGCACTCTGCGTCGACATAGGCGGCCCAAGCCTTCTGGCTGGATTCCGGCGTCGCGTAAGCAACACGCTTCCGGAGCAGCCGGAGGTAATGCGCGATGTATAATTGCCATGCCTGTTCGGCGGCGTAGGAGCATTGCGACGCGTCGGTCTCACAGAGTTGCTCGCTAGACCCAGCATCCAAGCACATTTGGATGGTGTCTTCCGATTGCCGCAAGCACGTTCTGATCGTCGAAATCGTGCTATCGAAGGGAAGACGCTGGACGTCGTGGTTCGCCAAATATGTTGCCAATTCGCCAGGAGCTAATTCGCTTAACGCCGACCGATTGTTTGTCGATCGCTCGGACATCGGTGGCGTGGCTTGAAGCTCAACGCCGGGAGAACGGACATTTGAATACCGGGAATTAAGTGTTCCCGGGGTTTCCTTCGAAACAGCGGTGCCACATGCGACGGTTCCAATGAGCACAATCCTCGCGCCGAATTTCAGCGCCCTCGCCAAAGGCCTCCGTCGCTGCCGACGCGCTTCAAAACGGTAAGCTACCAACCGGACGTTCCCCCCTTCTCAGACGCCGTTCCAAAGAATTTTGAACGGCTGATGCCCAGCCACATCTCATCTATCCGGCCGATCAAGCTCCCACCTTCCGCCACTCCCGCCGCACCAGCCAGCCGATCACCGGCGATCCGAACGTCAGCACGATCAGCGCCCACAGCGGGCGGACCATGCCGACGGCGAAGGCGAGCGATCCGATGATCAGCGGGATCCAGCTCGATCGGCGCATCATCCGCACGTCCGCCGGATCGGCATCGTCGCGCAGCACCGCCGGATTACGGAGCGCGCCGGCGATGAGCCAGTGGTTCATGATGCCCAGCACCATCAGCCAGCCGGCATACAGGCCCACGCCGACGCGCAGTTCGACATAGTCGCTGAACACCGCGGTCGGGAACGGCATGAACGCCACCGCCATCAGGAACAGCAGGTTGATCCATACCAGCCGTGGGTTGAGTCCCTTGAGCAGACCCATCGTACGGTGATGCCCCACCCAGAAGCGCCCGACGACCATGAAGCTGACGACGAAGCCGATATATTTCGGCAATTGATCGACCAGGGCCTGGGCCAGCGCCGCGTCGGTGCGCAGATGCACTTCCGGCACGCGCACCTCGATCACCAGCAGCGTCATTGCAATCGCGAACACCGCGTCGGAAAAGAACGTCATCCGTTCGAGTTGTTTATGCCCGTGATCCACATTGCCCCCGTATTGATGTCGGCCCTATTGCCCCAGCCCTATTGACGGCCCCTGCGCCGGCTTGCCACCCTCGCGCGTACACGTAAGGACATCGCACACCCCCATGCAGCTCGTCATCGTCGAATCGCCCGCCAAGGCGAAAACCATCGAAAAGTATCTGGGGAGCGATTACCGCGTTCTCGCAAGCTACGGCCATGTCCGCGATCTGCCGCCGAAGGACGGATCGGTTAATCCCGACGACGGATTCGCGATGGAGTGGGAAAACTACGCCGACAAGTCGAAGCAGCTGAAAGCGATCACCGATCTCGCCAAGACCGCCGACCGCCTGATCCTGGCGACCGATCCGGATCGCGAGGGCGAGGCGATTTCTTGGCACGTGCGTGAGGTGCTGCGGGCGCGGAAGGCACTGCCGAAGGAGGTCGAGCGCGTCACCTTCAACGCGATCACCAAGGCGACGGTGACGGCGGCGATGAAGGCCCCGCGCGAGCTGGACGACGATCTGATCGACGCGTACCGCGCACGCCGGGCGCTCGACTATCTGGTCGGCTTCACGCTGTCGCCGGTGTTGTGGCGCAAGCTGCCGGGGGCGAAATCGGCCGGGCGCGTGCAATCGGTCGCGCTGCGGCTGATCGTCTCGCGGGAGCGCGAGATCGAGGCATTCCGGGCGCAGGAATATTGGTCGGTGATCGCCGATCTTGAGCAGGACGGCACGCCATTCCAGGCGCGACTGGTGACCTTCGAGGGCAAGAAGCTCGATCGCTTGTCGATCGGCGAGGAGGGCACGGCGCTGAAGGCCAAGGCTGCGGTCGAGGAAGGGCGCTTCTCGGTCCAGTCGGTCGAGACCAAGCCGGCGACGCGAAACCCGCCGCCGCCGTTCACGACCTCGACGCTGCAGCAGGAGGCGGCGCGCAAGCTCGGCTTCTCGGCCGATCATACGATGCGGATCGCGCAGGGACTCTACGAGGACGGCTCGATCACGTACATGCGTACTGATGGCGTGCAGATGGATTCGAGCGCGATCTCGGCCGCGCGTCTCGCCGTCGCGAATCGGTACGACGCGAGCTACGTGCCGGACAAGCCACGGCAATATACGTCCAAGGCGAAGAACGCGCAGGAAGCGCATGAGGCGATCCGCCCGACCGATTTCGGCAAGGACAAGGTTGGCTCGGGCGATTTCGCGCGGCTCTACGATCTGATCTGGAAGCGCGCGCTGGCGAGCCAAATGGCAAGCGCGCGGATGGAGCGGACGACGGTCGAACTGCTCGACGGTTCGGGCCAGACCGGCCTGCGTGCGACCGGGCAGGTGGTGCTGTTTCCCGGCTATCTCGCGCTGTACGAGGAAGGTTCGGACGATACCGAAGGCGAGGATGCCAAGCGCCTGCCGCGTCTGCGCGAGGGCGATGCGCCGGCCAAAAAGGCGGTGCATGCCGAACAGCATTTCACCCAGCCGCCGCCGCGCTTCTCCGAAGCGAGCCTGGTCAAGCGGATGGAAGAACTCGGCATCGGGCGCCCCTCCACCTATGCCTCGATCATCAAGACCTTAAAGGATCGCGCCTATGTGCGCGTCGAGAAGAACCGGTTCTTCGCCGAGGAATCGGGACGGCTGGTGACGGCGTTCCTGGAGCGTTTCTTCGAACAATATGTCGGGTACGATTTCACCGCCGGGCTGGAGGATCAGCTGGACGAAGTGTCGGGCGGTCGCGCGGAATGGCAGGCGGTGCTGGCGGCGTTCTGGCAGGATTTCAAGCCGCGCACGACCGAGGTGATGGAGCAGAAGCCGTCGGAAGTGACTGCCGCGCTCGACATCTTCCTAGAGCCGTATCTGTTCCCGGCGCAGGCCGATGGCGGCGATGCGCGGCTGTGCCCGAATTGCGGCGAGGGGCGGCTCGCGCTGCGCGGCGGCAAGTTCGGCGCGTTCGTGGCGTGTTCGAATTATCCCGAGTGCAAATATACAAGGCGCTTCGGCCAGGGTGGGGCGGAAGAGGGTGGCGATGCCGGGCCGGAGACGCTCGGCAATGACCCGGAGACGGGCCTGCCGGTCGAGCGCAAGTCCGGGCGGTTCGGGCCGTATATCCAGTTGGGCGAAGGCAAGGAGGCGAAGCGCGCATCGATCCCGAAGGATCTGCCGGGCGAACTCGATCTGGAATGGGCGCTTAAGCTGCTCGGTCTGCCGCGCACGGTGGGCACGCATCCCGAAAGCGGCGAGCCGATCACTGCATCGATCGGGCGCTATGGTCCGTATCTGGCGCATGCGGGCAAATATGCGCGGCTGACTTCGACGCTGGACGTGTTCGAGACCGGTATGAACGCGGCGGTGGTCAAGCTGGCCGAGGCGGCGGCGGGCGGCGGGCGGCCGCAGCGGGGCGCGCAGGCACCGCTGAAGGTGCTGGGCCTGCATCCGCGCACCGAGGCGGAGATCAAGCTGATGGAGGGGCGCTACGGCGCGTACGTCACCGACGGCGAGACCAATGCGACCCTGCCGAAGAGCATCGAGAAGGATGCGCTGACGCTTGAGGAAGCCGCGCAGTTGATCGACGCGCGCGCGGCGGCGGCACCGGCCAAGAAGGGGAAGAAGAAGGCTGCGCCGAAAAAGGCGGCGGCGAAGAAGCCGGCTGGAGACAAGGCACCGGCCAAGAAGGCAGCGGTGAAGAAGGCTCCGGCGAAGAAAGCGCCAGCGAAAAAGGCAGCCGTGAAGGCGGACGCCGCCTGACCACGGGCCGCTCGCCGTGAGGCTGTCGAAGGGTGCCGTCCCGCATGTGGGCGGTTACCCGGAGGCGCGTGGACTTCGACAGGCTTAGCCCGAACGGATGTCGGGAGGCGGGTCGAAGCTGGTAAGGGTTGGTTTACGCCGCGTGGCGTTGCGTCATCTGGAGCCAGGCGCGGGCCGCCGTCTGGGCGGTGGCGATTTCGCGCGCGGTCATGTCCTCGGCGATTTCGGCGCGGCAGGCCTTGGCGTCCTCGCTACCGCCGACGGCGGCCAGGTTGAACCATTTGTGCGCTTCGATCAGGTCGATATCCACACCGCCGCTGCCGCTCGAATAGGCCATGCCGAGATCGTAATAGGCGTCCACATCGCCACGCGCCGCGCAAGCCAACCGACTGTCTATGAGGAACTGCGCACTCTTCAGGCTGCTGCCCATGCCTTTAACCCCCGTTAACCAAAATCCATGCGACGACCATGCAGGGCCGACGTCAAGAAATGGTTAACGACGATTGGGAAGGGTCGAAAAAATGCAAAACCGATTCGGTTCTTTGGGGTAAAAGAACAAACAGAATATGAACGAACCGGCGGAAATCGGCGCTATTCGATCGGGGAAATCGCCAGATTGTCAATCAACCGCGTCGTGCCGATCTTCGCGGCGGCGAGCAGGCGGCGTTCGCGCGTGGCTTCCGGCGTGCCCAGAGTCTCGGCATCGACCAGCTCGACATAATCGATCGTGAAGCCCGCCGCGATCAGCGCCTCGCGCGCCGCGTTCAGCGCGTCTTCGGTATCGTCGCCCTTGGCGATCGCCTTTGCCGCCACACCCAATGCGCGCGGCAGAGCGACGGCGCGGGCGCGTTCACTTTCGTCGAGATAGATGTTGCGGGAGGACAGCGCCAGGCCGTCATCCTCGCGCTGCGTTGGCACGCCGACGATCTCGATTCCCATGTCGAGATCAGCGACCATGCGGCGGATGACGGCGAGTTGCTGGAAATCCTTCTCGCCGAACAGAGCGACGTCCGGGCGGACCTGGTTGAACAATTTGCTCACCACCGTCGCCACGCCATCGAAATGCCCCGGCCGCGCCGCACCGTCCAGACCTTCGCTGACCCCGGCGACCGAGACGTTGGTGGCGAACCCGGCCGGGTACATCAGCTCGACCGGCGGCATCCAGAGCAGGTCGCAGCCCGCCTCGGTCAGCATGCGCGTGTCGGCCTTCTCCTTGCGGGGATAGCGTGACAGATCTTCGTTCGCGCCGAATTGCTTGGGGTTCACGAAGATCGACGCCACCACGCGCGTGCCGGGGCGCTTGGCCGCCTCGATCAGCGCGATGTGCCCGGCGTGCAACGCGCCCATCGTCGGCACCAGGGCGATCCGGTTGCCGCTCCCACCCCCAACCTCGCGCAGCGCGGCGATCCCGTCACGGAGCAGTTCGAGGGTACGGATGGTTTGCACGTGCGCGGGGCCTTCGATAAGGGTTCGGGGACAAGGGTGGCCGGGCCTTCTATGGGGGGCCTATCGACCTAGCAACCAAGCAGGCACCGGGGGCAAGTTTTCGAAGTGACGACGGTTGCGCAAAAGCCACACATCATCGTCTTCGCCAACGAAAAGGGCGGGACGGGCAAATCGACCACGGCGGTGCATGTCGCGATCGCGCTGCAGACGCGCGGCGCGCGGGTGGCGGCATTCGATCTCGATCATCGCCAGCGCACCACGGGGCGTTATCTCGACCTGCGCGCGGAGACGCAGCGGCGATCGGGCAAGGATCTCGCAATCCCGCGTCACGCGACGCATGACGGCGAGAGTCTGGCGCGCTTCACCGAGACGTTCGATGCGCTGTCCGAGGGCAGCGATTTCCTGGTGATCGACACGCCGGGCCGCGACGACCGCTTCGCCCGGATGGCGGCGCAGCGTGCTGACACGTTGGTGACGCCGATGAACGACAGTTTCGTCGATTTCGATCTGATCGGTCAGGTCGATCCCGATACGTACAAGGTGACGCGGCCGAGCTTCTATGCCGAACTGATCTGGGATGCGCGCAAGGCCCGCGCCAAGGCGGACGGATCGACGATCGACTGGGTCGTGCTGCGCAACCGCGTCCAGCATATCGAGGCGCGCAACATGCGGCGCGTGTCGGAGGCGTTGGACCAGCTGGCCAAGCGCGTGGGGTTCCGGATCATTCCGGGTCTGGGCGAGCGCGTGATCTATCGCGAACTGTTTCCCAAGGGGCTGACGATGCTCGACGCGCGCGATTTCGGCGAGATGGGCCTCAGCCATGTCGCCGCGCGGCAGGAATTGCGCGAGATGATGGCCGCGCTGGCGCTGCCGGAGATCACGAACACCGCGAACATGCCGCTCTTCGCCTGATGTCGAAGCTGCTTCTCGTCGGGTTGATTCTGTTTGCTGGCTGGCTGCTGCTGCGCAAGCCCGTGCGCCGGCCGCCCCCGAAAGTCATCCGCCCGACCTATGCCGAGGCCGAGGCGCGATCGCTTCTGGGCGTGGGCGAAGCGGCCGATGCGGAGGCGATCCGCAGTGCGCACCGCCGGCTGATGAGCGCGGTGCATCCCGATCGCGGCGGATCGGCCGATCTCGCCAGCCGGCTCAACGCCGCGCGCGACCTGTTGTTGAAGCGTTAGAATGTTGCCGCATAAGAGTTGAACTTATTCACGCCGCGCGCTTTTCAGCGTGTCGAGCCTGTCTTTCCCGAGGAGCCCCGATGACGCACCGTTTCGACCCCACGTCCCTGCGCGAATACGATATCCGCGGTATCGTCGGCAAAACCCTGGGCACGGCGGACGCCAATGCGATCGGTCGCGGTTTCGCCACGCGCGTGCGCCGCGTCGGCGGCACGCGCGTCGCGGTCGGCTATGACGGGCGGATCTCCTCGCCGGAGCTGGAAGCGGCGCTGATCGCCGGGCTGACGGCGGGCGGCGTGGACGTGGTGCGCACCGGCATGGGGCCGACGCCGCAGCTATATTATGCCGAGGCGATCCTTGAGGTCGATGGCGGCATTCAGATAACCGGCAGCCATAATCCCGGCAATTACAATGGCTTCAAGATGGTGCTGCAGCACAAGCCGTTCTTCGGTGCCGACATTCAGGATCTGGCCAAGCTGGCCGAGGCGGGCGATTGGGAAGAGGGCGAAGGCACCGTCAGCGAGGTCGATATCGTCGACGATTATGTCGGGCGGCTGATGGCCGGTTATGCCGGTGGCGCGTACCGGATCGGCTGGGATGCCGGCAACGGAGCCAGCGGCCCGGTGATCGAGAAGCTCACCAAGCTGCTGCCGGGTGAGCATCATCTGCTGTTCACCGATGTGGACGGCAATTTTCCGAACCATCACCCCGATCCCACCGAAGAGAAGAATCTCACCGATCTGAAGGCGCTTGTCGCCGAGAAGAAGCTCGATTTCGGACTGGCTTTCGACGGCGACGGCGACCGGATCGGCGCGATCGACGGCGAGGGCCGCGTGATCTGGGGCGATCAGCTGCTGTCCATTCTGGCCGTGCCGGTGTTGAAGGAACTGCCTGGCGCCACGATCATCGCCGACGTGAAGGCGAGCCAGATGCTCTACGACCGGATCGCCGAACTGGGCGGCACGCCGCTAATGTGGAAGACCGGCCACAGCCTGATCAAGACCAAGATGAAGGAAACCGATTCGCCGCTCGCCGGCGAGATGAGCGGCCACATCTTCTTCGCGCACGAATATTACGGCTTCGACGATGCGCAATATGCCGCCGTCCGCCTGATCCGCGCGGTCCACATGATCGGCAAGTCGATGACCGAAATCCGTGGCGAGATGCCGGCTTTGGTCAACACGCCAGAAATGCGTTTCCAGGTCGATGAAAGCCGCAAGTTCGCGGTGGTGGACGAAGTGCTCGACCGGCTCGAGGCCGAGGGTGCCGATGTCGATCGCACCGATGGCGCGCGCGTGAACACGCCGGACGGCTGGTGGCTGCTGCGCGCGTCGAACACGCAGGACGTGCTGGTCGCGCGGGCCGAGGCCAAGGATCAGGCCGCGCTCGACCGGCTGTTGGCGATGATCGACGCGCAACTGGCGGCAAGCGGGCTGGAGCGCGGGCCGCAAGCGGGGCACTGAGTCCGGGATGCGTTTGAATAAACCCCGTCCGTCCTGAGCCTGTCGAAGGACTGTACTTCTTCGTGCCTCAATATGTGACGCACCAAGAAAAGGCAGTGCTTCGACAGGCTCAGCACGGACGGGGCTGGGGTGGATGCCGGCGATCTATCCCCTCAGCCGGCGCTCTTCCTCGAACATGTAATCGCGCGTGATCGGCACGGCGAGCCGGCTGCGCGTCAACTGCACCTGATAGTTGCATAGCCCGCCATAGCGGAAGGCCTGGCTCGCGCCCGCCAGATAGAAGGTCCACATGCGGTAGAAGCGTTCGTCGTACAAAGCGACGATCTGGTCCTTCGCGGCCACCGCGCGATCGTACCAGGCGTCGGTGGTGTAGGCGTAATGCAGCCGCAGCACCTCGATATCGGTCGGGAACATGCGCATCCCCTCATAACCGCGGACGATTTCCGACAGCGCCGGGCTGTAGCCGCCGGGAAAGATGTATTTCGCGGTGAAATCGTCCGTGACGCCCGGCGCGCCCATCCGGCCGATCGTGTGAAGCAGCATCACGCCATCTTCGGTGAGCAGTTCGCGGCATTTGCGAAAGAAGGCGCGGTAATGCGCCGGGCCGACATGTTCGAACATGCCGACAGAAACGATACGATCGAACTGTCCCGTCACGTGGCGGTAGTCGATCAATTCGAATTTGACCTTATCGGCCACGCCCGCTTCCTCCGCACGACGCCTGGCGACCTTCAGCTGTTCCTCGGACAGGGTGATGCCCAGCACCTCGACGCCGGTCTTGACATACAGATACAGCGCCATCCCGCCCCAGCCGCAGCCGATGTCGAGCACCTTCATGCCCGGTTTCAATGCCAGCTTGGCCGCGATGTGCGCCTTCTTGTCGGCCTGCGCCTGTTCGAGGCTGTTGGCGGGATCGGTATAATAAGCGCAGCTATATTGCCGGTCTGCATCCAGGAAGAGATCGTAGAGCCGATCGCTGAGATCGTAGTGATGCGCCACGTTGCGCTTCGATTTGCGCGCCATGTTGATGCGGTTGAGCCGGTGCGTGACGGCGGCGACCGCGCGGCGGGCGGGAGAAGGCTTCAGGCCACGCCCGCCCGCTTCCCACGGACCATTGCCGGCCAGCAGGTTGACGAGATCGCGGATATCGCCGTGTTCGATCACGAGCCGGCCGTCCATGAAGGCCTCGGCCGCGCCCAGCCCCGGATTGCGCACGATGAAATTCGCCGCGCCCGTATCGGTGAAGCGCATCGTAACGTCGTTGAAGGCGGCGTCCGGCGTGCCGAAGTGCGAAGTCTTGCCGTCGGCGTGGTGGACGGTGAGTTGCCCGCGCTTCACGCGGCGCGAGAGGAACAGATCGATCAGGGCCATGACCTGCTTTCGTAACGACCCCGGCCCTCAAACGGAACGATCAAATGCCCGCATACCAATCGTAATCGATGCGATCTTCCCAATATCCGCCTTTGCCTTGGCCGATGCCGGCCAGCGACGCTACGGCATCCACGGCCATGACATATTTGGCCTGTTTGTAGCCGAGCTGGCGCTCGACGCGCAGGCGGATCGGCGCACCGTGGCCGACGCTGAGCACCGCGTCGTTCATCGCCCAGGCGAGGATGGTCTGCGGGTGGAAGGCGTCGATCAGATCGATCGATTCGTAATAGTTCGCGCCACTGTAGAGATCGGCGCAGGTGAACACAATGTAGCGCGCGTCTGCCCGGATGCCGGCGGTCTGCAGCAGCGATTTCAGCGTCGGCCCATGCCATTTGCCGATCGCGCTCCAGCCCTCGACGCAATCGTGGCGCGTGATCTGGGTGCGCGACGGCATCGATCGCAGCTGCGCGAGCGAGAGATCGAGCGGGCGCGTCACCAGCCCGCCGACCTTCAACTTCCAGCCAGCGAAATTCTCCGCGACCATCGCGTTATACGCTGGCGTGCCGGGATTGGCGGTGCCGTTGGTGCGGAAGCGCGGCGACATCTGGTCCGGGCGGAATTCGGGTGCGAGCGCATCGCGGTCGGTCAGCGCGCGTTGCAGATGCTGGTTGATCTTCTCGCCCGAGAACAGGATCTGGCGGAACTGCTCGTTCTGCGCGAACCTGTCGCACCCGCCGAGCAGCAGCCCGGCCGAGGCCGCGGCACCGCCGATCAGCGTGCGTCTCGTCAGAATGGTCATGCCTCGTCCTCCGGCGGCACGGTCCAGCGCCCGGTGATCATCGATCGCACCTCGTTGATCGGCCCGGCGAGGATCACGAGCGTCAGATGCACGATGATGAAGGCGACCAGCCCGAACGCGGCGATGAAATGGATCGAGCGCGCCGATTGCCGCCCGCCGAAGACATCCAGCAGCCACGGCCAGGCCGCATTCATACCCGGCGACATGGTCAGACCGGTAAGGATCATCAGCGGGATCAGGATGAAGATGACGAGCACGTAAGACAGCTTCTGGAAGATATTGTACGCGGACGGGTGCTTCGGATCGTGGAAGCGGAAGGCGAGATGTTCCTTCAGATCGTGAAGCAGGGCGGCGGGGCGCAACTCGGCCAGACGCACGCGCAGGTCGCGCTGGAAATGCCGGTTGATCAGACTCGACACCATCAGGAACAGCAGACCGAACGCGAAGACCAAGGCGAAGGTCAGGTGCCAGCGCCGCGCGATCGCGAGATTGTAGCCGGCCGGAATGGTCAGATAGCTCGGCCAATGCGGCGTGTGCAGCCAGGCGGAATCGAAATTCGCGCCGTACGCGCCCCAATACAGATGCGGATGCGCGTTCAGGATGGTCAGCCCGCTGCCGATCATGATGAAGATCGTGACGACGTTCAGCCAATGCCAGATCCGCGTCGTCAGGCGGTGGCGATAGATCGACCGCGCCGGAGCAGTCAGGGGATCGGGTAGCGGATCGGGGGACGTCGAATTTTCCATCTTTGCCCTCATTCGTGCCGGTCGCGCGTTCGGTTACATAGCGGGTAAGCCCATCCGTTGAACAGCGTTACCGAAGGACCCGTCGCGCATGCCAGATCCGTATTTCTACCAGCCGGCCGATGGCCACGGCCTTGCGCACGATCCCCTCAACGCGATCGTCGCGCCGCGCCCGATCGGCTGGATCAGCACGGTCAGCGCGGCGGGCGTGCGCAACGTGGCGCCCTATTCCTTCTTCAATCTGTTCAATTACGCGCCGCCGCTGATCGGTTTTTCATCGATGGGCTGGAAGGACAGCGTCGCCAATATCGCCGAGACAAAGGAGTTCGTCTGGAATCTCGTCACCCGTCCGCTGGCCGAGGCAATGAACGAGACCTCGACCGGCGCCAAGGAGGACGAGTTCGTCCGCGCCGGTCTGGAGGCCGCGCCCTCCCGCCTCGTCGCGCCGCCGCGCGTCGCGGCCAGCCCGGTGGCATTCGAATGCCGGCTGACGCAATTGATCCGGCTGGAGACGAAGGAAGGGCGCGAACTCGGCCAATGGCTGGTGCTGGGCGAGGCGATCGGCATCCATATCGATCCCGCATTGATCGAGAACGGCGTGTACCAGACGGCCAAGGCGCACCCGATCCTGCGCGGCGGCGGCTGGGGCGACTATTTCGAGATCGGCGAGGCGCAATTGTTCCGGTTGCGCCGGCCGGAATGAGCTTCAACCATATGCCCGCCAGAAGAACACCGCCGTCGTCACGCCGGTGACGAGCAAGGTCCACACTCGCACCGCAGCCGGCGGCAGCCGGCGCCCGACCTTCGCGCCGAGCCAGCCGCCGACGATCGATCCGGCCAGCATCGGCAGGCACGCCGCCCAATAGACCAGGCCGGCGGCGACGAACACGATCGCCGCCGCGGCATTGGCCACCGCCAGCATCAAGGTGCGCGGCGCGAACAAGGCGCGGGGCGTGACGCCCGCGAGCAGGCCGTAGATCGCGGTGGTCATCAGCCCGACGCCGCCGCCGAAATAGCCGCCATAGATGCCGAGCAGCGCCTGCGCGGCGACCAGGCTGCGCGGGCCGATCGTGACGCGGGCATGCAGCCAGCGCGCGGCGCTCTGCCCAAACGCCAAGACGACGAAGGCGAACAGCAACAGCCAGGGGATGATCACGTCGAACGCATGGCTCGGCGTCACGACCAGCAACAGGCTGCCCGCCAGCCCGCCGACGAAGGTGATCCCGGCGAGCAACTTGTACCCTACCCCGCCGACTGGCCCCAATTCGTCGCGAAACCCGAACGCGCTGGTCGCCGCACCGGGCAGCAAGGCGACGTTGGAGGTGGCGTTGGCGATGTTGGCGGGCAGGCCAATCGCGATCAGCGCCGGCAGGGTCGCGAAAGTACCGCCGCCGGCCAGCGCATTCATCATGCCGCCGACCAGCCCGGCGCCGAGCGCGAGCGCGATAGTGATGGGATCCAGAATGTCCGCGCTCCGCCAGTGTCGATCCGCGCCGTAGCCCGATAGGGCGCGTCAAGGCTAGGCTGCGGACGGCCCATATCCGAAGCGCAACTTTGTGACGAATCGATTGCAGAATTCATTTTGCCGGGCGGGATTTTCGTGCCTACACTGTAACAAAATACAGCATGGAGAGACCTGGAGCGAAATCGACGAGGGGAACGGACGATGACGCACGACCTGTTGAATCAAGATGACCTGCTGGTACGGGAAAATCAGGACGATCTGCTGAGCCGGGGGTATGGCCGGCGCGACTTCGGGCGCATCGCCGCCCTGCTCGGTGCCGGGATCGTCGCCACCAATTACACCCGGCCTGCTTTCGCATCGGGCGGCGTGCCGGATCCGGCACCGACTTCGAAATATCGCATCGGTGCGAACGAATGCTGGACCGGGCCGCTGCCCTCCGGCCACGCGGCGGCGTCGCGGATCATCGGCATGGGCAATCGCTATTCGCCGCATGACGAGCGCGGCGACTTCATCAAGGCGGTGATGCAGGTGGAAGGCGTGCCGTACGATCACGTTGCGCCGTGGCCGGGATCGAGCGACCCGCTGTCGCGATCCGTGGTCAGCTTCTGTTCGCCCGAACGCGGGCTGGTGACGGCGGACCCGACGTTCGAACTCGCCGGGCGCACCGCCGAATGGTTGAAGGTGCCGGTCAAGCGCGTGCCGCTCAAGGCCGATTACACGCACGACGTGAAGGCGATGCTCGCGGCCGATCCCAATGCCGGGCTGTATTACATCTGCACGCCCAACAACCCGACCGGCACGGTCACGCCGCTCGCCGATATCGAATGGCTGCTCGCCAACAAGCCGGCCGGATCGATGGTGCTGGTCGACGAGGCGTATACGCATTTCGCGAACGTACCGACCGCGTCGTACATGGCGGCGGCGGGCAAGGACGTGATCGTGATGCGCACCTTCTCGAAGATCTTCGGGATGGCGGGCATGCGCATGGGCTATACGATGTCGCGGCCCGACGTGATCGGCAAGATGATGCGGTACGACGGCGGCATGCAGTCCGGCGCTTTGCCGTTGCCCAGCTTGGCCTGCGCCACCGCCAGCCTGCTCGATGCGAATGGCATCGCGCTCCGGCGCAAGGAGATGGAGTTCGCCCGCGCCTACGCAATCGATCACGTCAAGAAGAAGGGGCTCACGGTCATCCCGACCCAGGCCAATATGTTCATGATCGACTGGAAGACCAAAGTTCCCAAGGACATGCAGATCGCGTTCCGCAAGAACGATGTCGAGATCGGTCGATCCTGGCCGGTATGGCCGACCGTGTCGCGCGTGACGGTCGGGTCGATGGAAGACATGAAGGCATTCACGTCCGCGCTCGACAAGATCTGGGTGTAAGGCAGAGACTAATGGTTTTGAGAAGGCCGGGGCGCAATTCCCGGCCTTTTCTCTTTGGGGTTCAGGTTTGGCGCTCACCGCTGGCATCATGACTTGAGTCAGAACAAAATCCCTGCCCCGTCCGTGCGGCGCTTTTCGAAGAATCGTATTTCGTGCCTGAACTGTTCGCTTGTCGATCGAAGGATAGTGCTTCGACGCGCGCAGGACGAACGGATCGGGGACGGGGCATCCCGTCCAACCTCTCGGGACTCCCCCGCCCAAAGCACAGCAAAAGGCCGCCGGTCTTTCGACCGACGGCCCAGCGTTCACAAGGGAGTGAACCGGTTAAGCGAAGGCCACCTTGGCGGTGCGGCGGCGATAGCGCGCCGATGCGCCGACCATGCCGAAACCGAGGATCATCATGCCCCAGGTGGCAGGTTCCGGAACGGCCGCGACATTGCCGAGCACGGTGAAGGCAAGACTGTTGATGCTCGGCGTCGAAACGATCGTGTCGCCGTTCAACTGACGCTGGTTCGTCGGGGACGCCGGGCCGCCATTGTTATAGCTCGCCCAAACCTGGGTGTTGCCCGCGCCGGAAACGCCGAACCAGTAGGTGCCGGCGGCCAGCGTGATCGGCGCGAAGTTGGTCGTCACTTTCAGGATGCCGCTTTGATAGGTCGAGATGGCATCGATCTGGTCCACGAAGCTGAACGCATTCGCAAGCGCCGGGCTGCCGGCGACATCGTTGCGAATCTTGATGCGCAGCGCGTCGCCGATCGTCGAGAAACCGGTGCCTTCGAGAATTTCGAAGCCGGTGATGTCCGACGCCGACGCCAGCGTGAAGCTGACGAGGAAGTTCTGGCTGGAGGATTCATTCGTCCAATAGCCCTGGTTCAGAGTGCCGGTCGGCAGGCCATTGACCAAGGTTGCGGCGGATGCCGGCATCGCTGCGAAGATAGCGCTGGCAAAAACGGCTTTCATGATGGCGTGCATTGTATTTCCCCAATGGTAAAGCGTTTGATGTTCGACGGTAAGCGTTTTTACAACGTCTTCTTCCCCCGAAGAATTAATGGGGCTTTAACCGGCGCGGGAGGCTCCGTCGCTGTATATTTCGTACAATTTTTACCCTGTATCAAAACAGTACGAACTATGGTTACCGTAACTATAAGTCGCCAGCTACGATTTCGCCGCTGTTGCTATGGGTATAGCCGATACTGTGATCGACATTGGCAGCCGCAAGTGTTTATCCGAGGAGCGCAAGCTTTTCTGCTGCCTGCCGATCGAGATCGCCCCGGCTCTGCTTCTCGCTGGCAGTCTTCAACTGACCGCAGGCCGCGTCGATATCGCGCCCGCGCGGCGTGCGCACCGGCGCGGAGATGCCGGCGTCGAAGATGATGTTCGAGAAGGACTTGATCCGCTCGGGCGTCGAGCATTCGTACGGAGCGCCGGGCCAGGGGTTGAACGGGATCAAATTCACCTTGGCCGGCAGGTCGTAATGTTTCAGCAGGCGCACCAGCTCGTGCGCCTCGGCATCGCTATCGTTCTTGTCGCGCAGCATCACATATTCGAACGTGATCCGCCGGGCATTGTTGGCGCCGGGATAATCGGCGCAGGCCTGCAGCAATTCCTCGATGCCGTATTTCTTGTTGATCGGCACGATCTCGTCTCGGACCTCCTTGGTCACGGCGTGCAACGACACCGCGAGGTTCACCGCAATCTCGCTGCCGGCGCGCGCCATCATCGGCACCACGCCGGATGTGCTGAGCGTGATGCGGCGGCGCGACAGGCCGATGCCGTCGCCGTCCATCACGATCTTCAGCGCATCACGGACATTGTCGAAATTATACAGCGGCTCGCCCATGCCCATCATCACGATGTTGGTCAGCATGCGTCCCTCGGGCTGGCTCGGCCATTCGCCCAGCGCATCGCGCGCCAGCATCACCTGTCCGACGATCTCGCCCGGCGTCAGGTTACGCACCAGGCGCATCGTGCCGGTATGGCAGAACCGGCAGTTGAGCGTGCAGCCGACCTGGCTCGACACGCACAACGTACCGCGATCCGCATCGGGGATGAACACCATCTCGTAATCCTGCGCGTCATCGCTCCGCAGGAGCCATTTGCGCGTGCCGTCGGTCGAGACCTGCGCCTCCACCACTTCAGGTCGGCTGATCACGAAACGCTGTTCGAGCCATGGCTGCATCGTCTTGCTGATGTCGGTCATCAGCGAAAATTCGGTGACGCCGCGATTGTAGATCCAGTGCCATATCTGCTTGGCGCGCAACTTCGCCTGTTTCGGCTCGAGCTGCGACGTCTCCAGCGCCATGCGCAGATCCATCTTGGTCAGGCCGAGCAGGTCGATCCGGCCATCGGCGCGCGGCTTCAATTCGCGCGGAACGGGCACGGGGTCGATGTGCCCCGGGATGGGCATCAGGTTAGTCGCAGTGTTGGGCATCGCCGCCACATAGGCGAAAATGCGGGGAAATTCCAGCTACCGCCCCGCGCACCCCAGCGACGCCGCGTCGATCGCCGTCGCCGCGCCGCGCAGGGCGTAGACATCGGCGAAGGGCTGGCCGCTTTTGCCGAGCGACTCCACGCTCATGCTGCGACCGGATCGGATCGCGGCGACGATCGCGGCGTCGGTGCGCTTGTCCGGCGACCAGGCGTCGGCGGAGCCGGCGAGGAGGGCGAAGCGCCGCTCGCCGACCGACAAGGTCACGCGCGCGCGGGCGTCGCGTTCGCGACTCAGGCGGATGTGCAACTGATTGCGTGCGCCGCGTGCCGGCCAGGTGGCGATGCTGGCGAACGGGCGCCAGCGCGATGCGCCGCCGGCCTGAACCGGCTGGGCGATGGCGTAACAGCGTTGCGGCGAGGCATCGCTGAACGCGCCCCAGCGATCGAACACGCCCAACGATATCTTGGACGACGTCTTTGGCGCTTCGCCCGCGAACACCGGCGCGGCGACCAACGCGAGAAGTAAAAACGTCTGCCTCACGCCCCCCCGCCACCGGTGCCGAGATGGACTATCCGCTCCACGTCGTCGGTGATCTCCACCACCGATCCCTGTGGCAATCCGGGCAAGGCGGGCGCGTCGAACCCGGCGATGTCGGGCGCGAACGTCAGCACGCCGCGCAGCACGCGGCTGGAAATTCCGTGCATGATGACGAGCCGGTCGCCTTCGTCCTCCGCCGTATCGTGCGCCCAGCCGCCGACGCGGGCGGCGATCTCGGGGTAACGCTCGCCATCCGGTGCGCTGAGCAACAGGCCGTTTGTGGGATCGAACACCGGCCCTACTTCGGCGATGACATCGGCATAATAACGCCCGCCCCAGCCGCCCATGCCGATTTCCACCAGCCGCGCGTCGGTCTTCGCATCGTGCCAGTCGAGTTCGAGATGTTCGGCGATCACCGCCAGCGTCTGCAAGGCCCGGCCGGTGGGCGAAGACCACAGGGTCAGCGCCGGTTTTGCGCCCAGTTCGGCGCGCAATGCCCTGCCCATCTCGTCCGCCTGGGCGAATCCGGCGCGAGTAAGCGGCGTATGCGCTGCCTCGCCTTGCAATCTTTTCGCCGCATTGAAGACCGTTTCGCCATGCCGCGCGATGAAGTCGCGGCCCTGCCTTGGGCGCTGGTGCGGCGGCATTGTGGCATTGGTATCCATGGCCCGTCCTTCAACCCCGTGTGGCGCAAAAGCAACGGATTTCCGCGTTTATCTGAGGTTCATGCAACCTCGAACGGGCCCGCCTATTTAGCCAATCCCAGCCGCGAAGACGGCGGGTCGCACAATTGGAGTCATCACAATGCGTAAGATCGTTATCACCGCCGCCAGTGCCGCTTTGGCCCTCGGCATCGCCGCCCCCGCCTTCGCACAGGACGTGCCGGTCGAGCAGGCTCCGTTCACCGGTGCGCGTGCCGAAGCCATTCTCGGCTATGACCGCGTCGCCGACGGCAAGGACAATTCGAACGGCAAGAACGGCCTGCTGTACGGCGGCGCGATCGGTTACGACGCGCAGGTCGGCGGCGTCGTGCTGGGTGTCGAGGGTGAGATCACCGGTTCGACGATCAAGACCCGCAACAGCAACCTGCTGACCGCAGGCGACAATATCCGCGTCAAGGCCGGCCGCGACCTCTATGCCGGTGCACGATTGGGCTATGTCCTGTCGCCGGATACGTTGCTGTACGCCAAGGGCGGCTACACCAACGCGCGCTTCAACACCGATTACAGCATCGGTACCGCGCGGATCCAGCAGGGCGACAATCTCGGCGGTTTCCGCGTCGGTGCGGGGATCGAGCGCAAGTTGAGCGGCAACACCTATGTGAAGGGCGAATATCGCTACTCGCATTACGGCAAGCTCGATGGCTACGACATCGATCTGGATCGCCACCAGGTTCTGGCTGGCGTGGGCGTGCGCTTCTAAGCGCATCCGACATTTCCGGATTTCCGGACAGCGGAAGAAGGGCTGGAGCGCTTGCTCCGGCCCTTTTTTTCGTTAAGGTTAGGAGACCGGCAATACCCCCGACTCCATACGCTCGGCGGGCACGAAATTTGGGCGGCGGCCCGGGGGAAATACGATGAAGGCGACGATCGAACGCGCAACCCTGCTGAAGGGGCTGAGCCACGTCCAGTCGGTGGTCGAACGCCGCAACACGATTCCGATCCTCAGCAACGTGCTGATCGAGGCGACCCCCGAGGGCGGGCTGAAGCTGATGGCGACCGATCTCGATCTGCAGATCAACGAGACGATCGCCGCCGCCGTGGACACGCCGGGCGCGACCACCGTCTCGGCGCACACCCTGTTCGATATCGCGCGCAAGCTGCCCGAGGGCAGCCAGGTGTCGCTGGCAGCGGCCGAGGGCAAGATGACGATCATGGCCGGGCGCGCCAAGTTCCAGCTCGGCACGTTGCCGCGCGACGATTTCCCGGTGATCGCAGAGGGCGAATTGCCGGTGTCTTTCGAACTGCCGGCCGAGACGCTCAAGCAGATCATCGACAAGACGCGCTTCGCGATCTCGACTGAGGAGACGCGTTACTATCTCAACGGCATCTTCTGGCACGTGTCGGACGATCCGCTGCCGGTGCTGAAGGCGGCGGCGACCGACGGCCATCGTCTGGCGCGCATCACCCTGCCGCGGCCCGATGGCGCGGAATCGATGCCCGACGTGATCATCCCGCGCAAATGCATCGCCGAACTGCGCAAGCTGCTGGAAGAGATCGACGGTTCGGTCGGCGTGTCGCTGTCGCCGACCAAGATCCGCTTCGATCTGGGCCAGGCGCTGCTGACGTCGAAGCTGATCGACGGCACCTTCCCCGATTACAGCCGCGTCATCCCGACCGGCAACGACAAAATCCTGAAGATCGATCCGCGCAGCTTCGAGGAAGGCGTCGATCGCGTCTCCACGATCGCGACGGAAAAGACCCGCGCGGTGAAGATGGCGCTGGATCGTGACAAGATCACGCTTTCCGTCACGTCGCCTGAAAACGGCACGGCGGCGGAAGAGGTGCCGGGTGAATACACGTCTCTTGGGTTCGAGATCGGCTTCAACAGCCGCTATCTGCTCGATATCCTGGGGCAGCTCGACGGCGATACGATCGAAGTCCACCTCGCTGACGCCGCCGCCCCGACCTTGATCCGCGAGAACGACAAGAGTCCGGCGCTGTACGTCTTGATGCCGATGCGGGTTTGATGCAGGGGGCGTGCCCTTCGGTACGTCCTCTGGAAATCAGTTGATTTGATGGCATGTGATGAACCCGCCGCTGGCGGCGGGCTGGGACAGCCGGTTCGATTGATCGATCGCCTCGGCAACAACCCGACGTCGCGAGCCTTGGCGTTTCTCGCGTTCGCGTTGCTCGTGCGGTGCATCCAGTTCGGCAATCCGGTGATCCAGCCGGACGACCAATTCTATCTGTTGACCGGCGACCGGCTGCTGCACGGTTATCTGCCCTATATCGACATCTGGGATCGCAAGCCGGTCGGGCTGTTCATCCTCTATGCCGGCATCCGTTTGCTCGGCGGCGTGGGGATCATCCAGTATCAGATCGTCGCGACGATCTTCGCCGCGCTGACGGCGTGCGTGATCGGGCAGATCGCATTGCGCTTCACCACGCGGCGCGGCGCGTTGCTCGGTGGCTTCACCTATCTGCTGTATCTGTGCGTGTTCGGGGGCGAGGGCGGGCAATCGCCGGTATTCTACAATCTGTTCACGGCGCTGGCGGCGATGTGCATCGTGTGGATCCTCGATCGCGATCGCTTCGGCGCGCGCGAGTTCGGCCTGGGCTGTGCGGCGATGGCGCTGATGGGCTTGGCGATGCAGATCAAATATCCGGCTTTGTTCGAGGGCGCGTTCTTCGGCCTCGCCTTGTTGTGGATCGCGCATCTGCGTGGCGTGCGGATCGCTGGGTTGTTCGGGCTGGCCTTGATCTCGATGGTCATCGCGCTGGCGCCGACCGCCGCCGCCTGGGGCTTCTATGCCGCGCGCGGCTATAACGACGCCTTCGTCTTCGCCAATTTCACCTCGATCTTCCAGCGCGGGCATCCGGCGTACGGCACCGTGTTCATGCGCTGGTTCGTGATGGTGGCGCAGATCTCGCCGCTGCTGCTGGTCGCCTATCTGTCCTGCCGCCCGAAGGATGACGCAGGCCGGATCGCGCCACTGGCCGCGCACGGCGTGCAGAAATTCGTGCGCAACTGGGCGCTCGCCGCGGTCGGCGCGGTGATGGTGTTCGGCAGTTACTACGATCATTATGCGCTGCCGATGCTGCTGCCGCTCGCCATCGCCGGTGCGCCGCTGCTGGGCGATCTGGCGGCGGGGGTCGATTTCCATACGCGCCACCGCCGCTTGCACGTGCCGGCGGTGCTGTTCGTCGGGTTCATCGCCACGGTGCTGGCGACGGTCGCGATCCTGACGCATCAGGAGGGGCGCGGGCGGGGCAAGGCGGTCTATGCCATCGCCGATTATCTGAAGCCCCGATTGCACGATTGCCTGTACGTCTTCGCGGCCGAGCCGATCCTCTATCATCTCACCGGATCCTGCCTGCCGACGCGCTGGGCCTTCCCCGATCATCTGATCAATTCGGTGGAGGACGGCGCGATCGGCGTCGATCCGCTGGTCGAGGTGCAGCGGATCATGAGTCATAAGCCGGAATATGTCGTGGCGATGGAAAGCACGTTCAGCACGATCAATCTGCGCACCTGGAATTACATGCAAGGCGTGCTGGCGCGCGATTACGCGCCCGCGTTCGTGGCACCCGTGGGGATGCATTCGCGGATCGTCTATCGCCGTTTGCCGGGGCATTGACGTAACGGAAACGATCCATTACTTACAGCATTGTTAGTAAGGAGCGACTCACATGGCCAAGCTTCCCCCATTCCCCGGCACGACCGGTCGGCGCGATTGGCGTACCGCGATGGACGCGATCAAGAAGCTGATGGCGAATGGCGACGATACGACTCAGGTGTTCCGCATCATGCGCGCGCTGAACGTCGGCAATGCGCCGATGAATTATGCGCGCTTTATCGCCACCGAACGTGGCGGGCGGCTCGCCTATGAGCGCACCGAGCTCGCGCAGGTCTTCGCGCAGCCCGGTTATGCGAAGCAATTCGCTCCCGGCACGGTCGGCGCGGCGTACAATCATTTCCTCGAAAGTACCGGCTATTCCGCCGACGGCCTGGCCGATGTCAGCCGGATCAACGCCGAAGAGGATCTGCTCCATCCCTATGCCTGGTTCGGCCGCCGGGTGCGCGACACGCACGACATCTGGCACGTGCTGACCGGGTATAAGGCCGACGAGAGCATGGGCGAGGCGGCTTTGGTCGCCTTTTCCTACGCGCAGGTCGGTGGGCTCGGCTGGGCGCTGATCGGCACCGCCGCCGCGCTGAAGAGCATGCGCGTCACCGGCAGCCGCCTGTTCGCCAAGGCGGTGTGGGAAGGCTACCGACATGGCCGCAAGGCGAAGTGGATTTCGGGCGAGGATTACCAGCAGTTGCTCCACGAACCGCTCGACGCGGCGCGGGCGCGGCTGAACATCCTGACGCCGGTCGCGTACCGCAAGGCGCAGGTCGGGCTGGGCGAGGAAATGGCCTCCTATCTCAGCACGCAGCGCGAGAAAGCCGCGCAACCGGCGGATCGCCTCGCCGCGTAAAGCGCGCGACGGATCGCCATTCTGCGCTAAGAGGCGGGCCAATGCTCGCCCGCCTCGTCCTCACCGATTTCCGCAACCATGCCGATACCGTGATCGCGCCGGGGCCGGGTTTCGTCGTGCTGACCGGCGAGAACGGCGCGGGCAAGACCAACGTGCTGGAGGCGGTGTCGCTGCTCGCGCCGGGGCGCGGTTTGCGCCGGGCTGCGCTGGGCGAGATGGCGCGGCAGGGTGGGCCGGGTGGTTTCGGTGTGGCTGCCTCTCTAAAGCCCCTCCCCTTCAGGGGAGGGGTTGGGGGTGGGGAAGTCGAGAGCGCAGCGCAATTTGGTGAGACCGGGATTGCCGCCCTGCCCCACCCCAACCCAGCATCAGGTCAGTCAGGCCCCCGGCCTGACTTGAACCGCGCGGGGCGCGGTTCACCTGATGCTCCTGAAGGGGAGGGGCTTTTAGATATCGCCACCGGCACCCAACCTTCCGCCCCCGAACGCCGCATCGTCCGCATCCAGGGCGCACCCGTCGCCGCGACCGCGCTTGCCGAATGGCTGACCGTGTTGTGGCTAACCCCCGCGATGGACCGGCTGTTCACCGAGCCGGCCGGCGAGCGCCGCCGTTTCCTCGATCGCCTGACGCTTGCGCTCAGCCCCGGCCATGCCGTGCACAGCAACCGCTACGAAGCGGCGATGCGCGCGCGCAACCGGTTGCTGGGCGAGGACCTGCCGCCCGATCCCGACTGGCTGTCGGCGCTCGAAGCGCAGATGGCCGAACATGGCGCGGCAATCGACGATGCGAGGCGCGAGACGGTGGCAGCACTGGCCGAAGCGCTCGAAACGCAGATGGAGGGGCCGTTCGCCCGCGCCGGTCTCGCGCTCGAAGGATGGAGCGGCGGCGGCCCGACGCTCGCCGTCGATCTGGCGCAGAGCCGCCGGCGCGATGCCGCCGCCGGGCGCACTCTGGTCGGCCCGCACCGCACCGATCTGTCGGTAACGCATCTCGGCAAAGGACAGGCGGCCGCGCTCTGCTCGACCGGCGAACAGAAGGCGTTGCTGCTCGGCATCGTGCTGGCGCATGCCGATCTGGTTGCCGCGCGCACCGGCCATCCGCCGATCCTGTTGCTCGACGAGGTCGCCGCGCATCTCGATCCGGTGCGGCGCACGGCCTTGTTCGATCGCCTGTCGGGGCAGGGGCAGGTGTGGATGACCGGCACCGAGGATGCCCTGTTCGACGGGCTCGGTAGCGACGCCTTCCGGCTCACGCTCGGGCCGCCGGCCCGCTGAACCTTGCCTGTCGATCGAACTCATTCGCGGTTCAAGCGTCTCGTCCCATTGCCGACGTTCGGCGGGGGCCGAGGAGATTTGCGATGACGAGATTTACCAAGCCGATGCTCGCCTTGCTGGCGATTGCCGGAGCCGCGACACCTGCACTTGCGCAGGGCCGCTGGGATTATGGCGGCGGCCGCCCGGGTGACCGCGACTATCGCCTGATGGGTGCCGGCGTAAGCCTGCTCTACCCCGAACTGCGCAATACGAACCGTGGGCGCGCGTTCGTGATGCGCAATTTCGACGATAATCGCGACGGCCGCGTCCAGCCGCGCGAGGCGCAGGCGGCCAACCGGGCGTTCGCGCAGATCGCGGGCCCACGTCGCGACCGTTTCGACTGGCGCACGCGCGACACGGTCGTCGTGGTCGAGGATCGCGGACGTCCTGGTGGTTGGGATCGCGGCGCGATGCGCGGCTACGGCTTCCGCCAGACGGCGCGGGGCGCGACTTTGCGGTTGCAGGAGGACGTTCTGTTCAAGACCGACAGCGCGGAACTGCGCCCCGGCGCGATCGACAAACTGCGCCCGCTCGCCGATTATCTGCGTGCCGAATCCGGCGTGCGCGTGTCGATCGACGGCTATACCGATTCACGCGGCACCGATGCGCACAACCAGGATCTGTCGGAACGGCGCGCCGCCAGCGTGCGTGGCGCGTTCGACGATATGGGCGTGGTCCGGGCGCGATTTTCGGTCGTCGGGCATGGCGAGGCCGATCCGGTCGCGACCAATGCGACGCCCGCCGGCATGCGCCAGAATCGGCGCGTCGAAGTGACGTTGCTCGGCCAGCGCGCCGACCGCTTCTGACCGGTTCATGGGCCGGTCGGCCTCGGCTGCTCGGCCCCGTAACGGAACTCCCGCCCGACATTGGTCGTTGGGCGGCCGACATAATGACGAGAGGAAAAATCATGACTCGCTACAAGACGATGCTCAACGCCGCCGTCGCGTCTGCCCTGTTGTTCGGTGCTACCGGCCCGGTCATGGCACGCGGCAAGATGGACCGTGCGCGCGAAGCGGTCGCCGCCGCCCGCGCCAAGGTCGAGGTCGCTGCCAAGCTCGGCGCGAGCGGTGAAGTGCCGCGCCTGCAAGCCGAAGCCGCCGCTGCTTTGCGCACAGCCGAGGAGGATGTCGCCAGCAGCCGCAAGGACGAGGCGATCGCCCAGGCCAATCGCGCCTCGCAACTGGCCGATACCGCGATCGGCGTTTCGGAACGTAACCGCAACGCCAACGCCAATGTGAACGCCGCCGTCGCAGTCGATGCGCAGCAGCAGGCGGCATCCGCCAATGTCCAGGCCCAGGCCGCGACCGCACAGGCGGAGGATGCCAATGCCCGCGCCGCCGCCGCCGAACAGGCCGCGCGCGCCGCACAGGCCGATGCCGCCGCCGCCCGCGCCGCTCCGGCCCCTGCGCCGACCACCGTCGTTACGACCGAAACGACCAAGACCGCCGCCGTGCCGGCGACACGCGTGGTCGCCAAGGCCAAGCCGCGCGTGGTGAAGAAGACCGTGCGCCGTACGACGCCGGTGCGCGCCACGACGACCGAGAAGACCACCACGACGGTAACGACCGCGCCGAACTGATCGCGCGTACCGTAACGGGCCGCGCGTCCCCGGGGGCGTGCGGCCCATTTTGCTTCCGTTTCCGGCCCCGCGACCCTATATGCTGGGCATGGCTGAAGACCCCAACACCAACGACTATGGCGCAGATTCGATCAAGGTCCTGAAGGGCCTGGATGCGGTGCGCAAACGCCCCGGCATGTATATCGGCGATACCGACGATGGTTCGGGCCTGCACCACATGGTGTTCGAAGTGTCCGACAACGCGATCGACGAGGCCTTGGCTGGGCATTGCGACCGGATCGACATCACGCTGAACGCCGACGGATCAGTTTCCGTCACCGATAACGGACGCGGTATCCCGACCGGCATCCACACCGAGGAAGGTGTTTCGGCAGCCGAAGTCATCATGACGCAGCTGCATGCCGGCGGTAAGTTCGAGAACACGTCCGACGACAATGCCTACAAGGTGTCGGGCGGTCTGCATGGCGTGGGCGTGTCGGTGGTCAACGCGCTGTCCGAATGGCTCGATCTGACGATCTGGCGCGAGGGCCAGGAACATTACATGCGCTTCGCATTCGGCGATGCGGTCGCGCCGCTCAAGATCGTCGGCCCCGCCGCTACGGGGCAGAAGGGCACGCGCGTCACGTTCTTCCCGTCGCCCGCCACGTTCAAGATCACCGAATTCGATTTCGACAAGCTCGAGCATCGCTACCGCGAACTCGCCTTCCTCAATTCCGGCGTGCGCCTGTTCCTGAACGATGCGCGGCACGAGGAATTGCGGACGACCGAACTCTATTACGAGGGCGGGATCGCCGCGTTCGTGAAGTATCTGGATCGCAACAAGGTGCCGCTGATGCCGGAACCGGTGGCGATTTCGGGCACGCGCGACGACGTGACGATCGATGTCGCGCTGGAATGGAACGACAGCTATTACGAGAACGTCCTCGCCTTCACCAACAACATCCCGCAGCGCGACGGCGGCACGCACATGGCCGCGTTCCGCGCGGCGATGACGCGCACGCTGAACAATTACGCCGAGAAATCCGGTCTCCTGAAGAAGGAGAAGGTGACGCTCACCGGCGACGATATGCGTGAGGGGCTGACCGCAATCGTCTCGGTCAAGCTGCCCGATCCGAAATTCTCGTCGCAGACCAAGGACAAGCTCGTCTCCTCCGAGGTGCGCCAGCCGCTCGAAAGCCTGATGGCCGACAAATTGGCGGAGTGGCTGGAAGAGAATCCGGCGCACGGCAAGGCGATCGTCGCCAAGATTATCGATGCCGCCGCCGCGCGCGAGGCCGCCAAGAAGGCGCGCGAGCTGACGCGGCGCAAGGGCGTGATGGATATCGCGTCGCTGCCCGGCAAGCTTGCCGATTGCCAGGAGCGCGATCCGGCCAAGTCCGAACTGTTCCTGGTCGAGGGTGATTCCGCAGGCGGGTCCGCCAAGCAGGGCCGCGACCGGCATTTCCAGGCGATTCTGCCCCTGCGCGGCAAGATCCTGAACGTGGAGCGCGCGCGCTTCGATCGCATGTTGTCGTCACGCGAAATCGGCACGCTCATCCAGGCGATGGGCACCGGCATCGGCCGCGACGACTTCAAGATCGAGAAACTGCGCTACCACAAGATCGTCATCATGACCGACGCAGACGTGGATGGCGCGCACATCCGCACGTTGCTGCTGACCTTCTTCTATCGCCAGATGCCGGAGATCATCACCGGCGGCTATCTCTACATCGCCCAGCCGCCGCTCTACAAAGCGACGCGCGGCCGTAGCGAGGTCTACCTGAAGGACGACAACGCGCTCGACGATTATCTGATCGAGAACGGCGTCGCCGCGACCGTGCTGGAAGGCGCGGGCGGCCCGCGATCGGGTGCCGATCTGCGCTCGCTGGTCGATCATGCCCGGCGCATGCGGACGCTGATGCGCTACGTGCCGCGTCGCTACGACCCGACGATGGTCGAGGCACTGGCGATGGGCGGGGCGCTCGATCCGAACGCCGCGCGCGCCGACCGGCTGGCGCATGTCACCGAAGTCACGCAAGGCCTGATGGCCGCCGATCCCGAGGCGCGCTGGACCGCCAGTCTGACCGAGGACGGCTCGATCCACTTCGAACGCGCCTGGCGCGGCGTGACCGATCACCACATCATCGAGGCGGCGTTCCTCGTCTCGGCCGAGGCGCGCAAGCTGCATGCGCTGGCGATGGAACAGGCGGACAGCTTCGCGCAGACCGCCAAGCTCGTCTCGACCAAGGCCGCCGCCGCGCAGGCCGAAGCCGAGGAAGCGGTGGCCGATGCGGACGACGATGCGCCGCCCGCGCCCGTCGGCAAGGGCCAGACGATGGTCGCGCGGCCGAGCCAGTTGTTCGATGCGATCCTGCTCGCCGGCCGCAAGGGGCTGGCCATTTCGCGCTACAAGGGGCTGGGCGAGATGAACGCGGAGCAATTGTGGGAAACCACGCTCGATCCGCAGAACCGCTCGCTGCTGCGCGTCGAGGTCGAACAGGCCGATGTCGCGGACGAGATCTTTACCCGCCTGATGGGCGACGTGGTCGAGCCGCGCCGCGAATTCATTCAGGAAAACGCACTGAGCGTCGCCAATCTGGACGTCTGATACGCAATAACAATAATTGAACAGGAGAGAGACGATGCAAGCTTGGGCCAAGGTAACGATCGTTTCTCTCGTCGCGGTCGCGACGGTAGCGGGTGCGAAGACGCATTCGGCGTCCGAAAGCCAGAAGGCGATCGCCGCCGGTCTCGCCAGCCCCGCGCGCGCCGATCAGGCGGGAGACGATGCGCGGCGCAAGGCGGCCGAGGTGCTGGCCTTTGCCGGCGTCGGGCCGGGCGACACGGTGGTCGATTTCTTCCCCGGTGCCGGATATTGGACGCGGATCTTCTCGGGCGTGGTTGGGCCGAAGGGGCAGGTGATCTCGCTCTGGCCATCGGGTACGAAGAAATATGCCGACAAGGCCGCCCCGGCGATGACGGCGCGTGGCCTCGCCAACGTCAAGGTCGATGTGCAGGAAGGGCCGATCGCCGTGTCCACGCCGGTCGATCTGGTGTGGACCGTCCAGAACTATCACGACGTCAACAATGTCGGCGGCGAGGCGGCGATCGCGGCGGTCGATGCCGGCATCTTCAAGATGCTAAAGCCCGGTGGCACGTATATTGTGATCGATCATGCCGGCGCGCCCGGAACGGGCCTGACCGGCACGTCGACCACGCATCGCATCGAGCCTTCGGTGGTCAAGGCGCAGGTGATCAAGGCCGGCTTCAAGTTCGTCGGCGAGAGCGCCGCGCTGCGCAATCCAGCGGACGACCACAAGCTGAACGTGTTCGACCCCGCGATCCGCGGCCATACCGACCAGTTCGTCTACAAGTTCCGCAAGCCCGGTTGAACGAATCCGGGCGCTAAGGCGTTGACGATCCTGATGAACTCGGGAGACGTGCATGCCTGATCTGCCGGTGTTGGTCTTGCTCGGGGCGGCCTGTGGATTGATCGCATCCGCGATCATGGAGGCGTATCAATTGCTCGCCGCCAGGCCGTTCGGCCAGACTGGCGGGGGCGAGGCCTCGACCGAAAAGACGGCAGACAAGATCGACGCATCGTTCACCGGTCACCGCGTGCCGAAATCCCGTCGCGCCGCCGCCGGGCGGCTGGTCCATTATGCGACGGGTCTGGCGCTGGGCGTCGTCTATGTGGTGGTCGCAGCGTGGAAACCGGACGTCGCGATCCTGTTCGGTGCGGCGTTCGGCATCGTGGTGGCGATCGTTTTGGATTATCTCGTGGTGCCGACGCTGCGGCTCGGGCCGCCGGCGTGGAAGACACCGTTTGCAACGCATCTGTACGGGCTGAGCGCGCATATCGTGTTCGGCGTGAGCCTGGAGGCCGCGCGACGGATCGGGTTTCTGGTATTTTGAGGGCAACCTCTTAAACCAACCCGTCACCCCGGACTTGATCCGGGGTCCAACTCGCGGCTTTCGAAGCGCTCGATCTTGAAAGGCGTCGCGTGCGGCACGTTGAACCCGGATCAAGTCCGGGGTGACGGTTGCAAGGGAAGCGCCCTAAACCGCTGCCCGCAACACCGCCCGCACGCCGGTGCGGTCGGTGTCATATTCCACGATCGACTGCAGACTCATCGCCATCGCGCGGATCAGTTTCGTGCCAAGACCGGTGCCGCGCGGCTTCGCGCTCAGGTCCATGCCGATGCCGTCATCCTCTACGGCCAGAACAAACCGCCCCTCGCCCTCGCTGGTGAGGGCCACGCGCACCTCGCCGCCACGCGCGGGATAGGCGTATTTGCACGCATTGCTGACCAGTTCGGTGACGATCACGCCCAGCGAAACCGCGCGGTCGGTGGTCAGGCGGATCGGTTCGGCGGCGAGCGACAGGGTGCGCGGTGCATCGGGCGTCGACCAGGTCTCGCTCAATTCGCCGACCAGGGCGGCGAGATATTCCCGCATGTCCACACTCTCGACATCGTTCGAGGTGTAGAGCCGGCGATGGACCTGCGCGATCGCCGCGATGCGGCGTTGCGTGTCGGCCAGCGCATCGCGCGCCTCGCCGTCGCTGAGCACGCCCGCCTGCATGCCGACCATCGCCGACACCATCTGCAGCGAATTGGCGACGCGGTGGTTGACCTCGCTCAACAGCGCCTCGAGCCGCGCATTGGTGGCGCGCAATTCCTCCTCCGCCGCCTTCTTGGCCTGTTCGAGCAGCGACCGCGCCAGCACCTGCTTGAACGCGCTGGCAAGCAGATCGAAGAAATCGTCGCCGACCGTCTTGATGACGTAATCCGACGCGCCGGCTTTCAGCGCAGCGATGGCGATGCTGCCCTCTTCCGATCCGGTGACGTAGACGACCGGCGGCGTCACCGGCAGCGTGCGGAGCTGCTGCAACGTCTCCAGCCCGTTCATCTCGGGCATGTAATGGTCGACCGCGATCACATCGAACGCCGTCCCGCGGGCGAGCGCCACTCCCTCCGCACCGCCGCCCGCCATCGTCACCTGATACCCGCGCCGCGCGAGCGCCTTTGCCGCCAGCCGGCGCAGGCCCTCGTCGTCATCGATGTACAGGACGGTGGGATTCGTCACTGACCCTCGATATCCGGCACCTGAATCACCGACAGGAACAGGCCCAATTGGCGGATCGCCTGGGCGAAGCTCTCGTAATTCACCGGTTTGGTGATGTAGACGTTGCAGCCCAGATCGTAGCAGCGCTGGATCTCGACCTTGTCGTCGGTCGTGGTCAGCACCACGACGGGGGTGCGCTTCAGCGCCGGCTCGCTCTTGATCTTGGCGAGAATGTCCGTGCCGCTCATGTCGGGCAGGTTGAGATCGAGCAGCACCAGTGCCGGGCCGTTCAGCGCCGGGCCGTTCTTGTCGTTGAAGAGATAGTTGAGCGCGCTGGTGCCATCGGTGAAATGCGTGATCTCGTTCATGATCCCGGCACGGCGGATGTTCTTTTCGATCAGGCGCGCATGGCCCTCATCGTCCTCGATCATCACGATGCTGACGGAGCGATGGTCGTTCATGTCGTGTCCCCAGATCTTTTGAATTCCGCCTCGGTCAAGGCCGCCGGCAGCGTCAGCCGGAATGTGGCACCCTGGCCCAGTTCCGAGCGTACGTCGATCACGCCGCCGAGGCGATAGGCCAGCGCGCGGACATGCGCGAGGCCGATCCCTTCGCCGGGCTGATCCTGATGGCCGGAGCGGCGGAACAGGTCGAACACGCGCTGATGATCGGTCGCGGCGATCCCGCGGCCATTGTCCTCGATCTCATAGGCGATGCGCGATCCGGTCTGTTGTCCGCGCACCAGAATACGGCCGGGCCGCCCCGGCTGCAGATACTTCACCGCATTCTCGATCAGGTTGGAAAATATCTGCTCGATCGCCAGACGATCGGTAACGATGCCGGGTAGGTCGCCGTCGATCGCGATCGTCGCGCCGCGATCTTCGGTCAGGTGCTTCAGCGAGCCATCGATCGTGCCGACCAACGCGGCCATGTCGATCGGTTCGGGCGCAATCACGCGGCGGCCCTCGCGCGACAGTTTCAGGATCGCGTTGATCAACCGGTCCATCTTCTGCGTCGAGGTGCGGATGAAACGGATCGCCTCTGGCAGATCCTCCCGCGCCGCCAGCCGTGCATCTTCGCTGACGATCTCCGGCGCGGTCTGCTCGGCGCGATCGATCAGGTCGGTGATCGCGACGGTGGCGGTATCGAGTTCGGCGGTGAAGCCCATCACGTTGACCAGGGGACTGCGCAGATCGTGGCTGACGATATAGGCGAAGCGCTGGATTTCCTCGTTCGCCCGACTGAGATCGGCCGTACGTTCGGCGACCAGTTCTTCCAGCGAATCCGCGAAATCGCGCAGCGTGTCGCGCGAATCGCCCAGTTCGCGGGTGTAGCGCACCACGGTCGCCAGCGAGGCGAAGGCGACGAACAGCAGCAGCAGCCCCGCAATGCCGAGGATGATGTAGAACACCTTGACGCTGTTCTGCAGGTCGCGGTCGCGGATCGTGAGCAGGCGACGTTCTTCCGCGCCCATCTCGGCCAGCGTTTCGCGGATACCCTTCATGCGGGCCGCGCTCGTCTCTCCAACGAACGATTCGATTGCCGCGGGTCGCCGCCCGGACTGAACGAGGGCAATCGTCTCGTCGCGGTGCGCAACGATGGCGCGGACCATGTCGCGCAGTTGCGCGGAATTGGCGCGCTGGCGGGGATTGTCGATCGTCAGTTTCTCAACAGCGTACAGGGCCGGATCCAGCTTCGCCGCGACATCGCGATAGCTGTCGAGATAGATTTGCTGCCCGGACAGCAGATAGCCGCGCCGCACCGTTTCCGATTGTTCGATCACGTTGGCGACGCGAGTCACTGCCAGCTCGACCTCATAGGTATGCGCGACCCAGCGGCCATGATCGGTGGTGCGCGCCGTGGACCAGGCGGCGGCGGCGACCGCGACGATCAAAGCGGCAAAGCCGATCGCCATGCAGCCGATCAGGAAGCGCCGCGCCAGCCCCTCCCGTACACCTAATCTTTGGAGAAACGGACGCGCCATCGCGCTTCCCTTACGCAGCCGTCACGAACAACGCCAGTATCGGCGGCTTGAGCGAGATCAATCGTCCCACAATAGCGAGCCTTGCAAAGTCGGCCGCCCGACCAGCCCGCCGCCGCGTCGCCGCGCCATTTCCGTTTCGGCGGTGAAGCGCACGTCGATATCGCGATCGCCGAGGAATTTGGCGAGGCTGTCGTCGTCGATCTCTTGCCATGTCTTGCCGCGATCCAACCCGAAGCGCACGCGCGGCAACAGGCCCGGCGCGTTCGACCAGGCGATTAGCTGCGCCACGCTCGCCTCATTCAACATGTCGCGCAGGTGGAACGCGGTGACATAGGCGTCCGGAAAGGCGCGGTGCGCGGGCAGACCGCGTTCATGCTCGATCCCGTGCGGTTTGCGCCAGTACCGCAGCACCTGATTGGAGAAGCTCGGCGAATCCGGCCACAGCCTCAGCGCGCATTTCCAGGTGCAGATCCAGTCCGCGCCGCGCGTCAAAGCGGGCGTGCAATATTGCTCCTCGAACGAGGCGCGGTGCGCGGCGAGCGCGATGCGGCGCGGATAGGGATCGAGCACCGGGCGCGCGACATCCTGCCAGAACGGTGCATCGGCGACCTGTTCGTCGAGGATATGATGCACGGCCTGCGTGATCGGCGGGATCGGCCGGCCGGGATTGACGAACCGCTGCCCGCCTTCGCCGTGCAATTCCCAACGCCCGTCGGCACCGAGCGCGACATCCTGCCAGCCGATCTCGCACACGCCGTGCGCCGGCGGCGCCTGTCCGGTGGTTTCGAGGTCGATGACGCGGATGATCGAAGGCTGTGGGGGAGGCATTGCTACTTAAGTGGCGGTTCGCGCGCGCGAATGCCAGCTTTTCCGATCGATCCGGCGCGCGGGAGGCGTTGTCGCTCCACCGCTCCGTCGGAGAAGCGTCGCTTTAGAGTGGACTTGTGCCGCATCGATCACTGTATATGGCGAGATACGGCGACTCGCGACCAAGCGGGTGCCGGTCAAATCAGGGAAATACAATGCGGTTGAAGGTAATTCTTCTCCTATCGGCGGGGCTGTTCGGTGCGGTTCCGGCCTTCGCGCAGGCCCGGACAGATGCGCCGACGACGATCCAACCCGACGATCTCGACGGCGACGTGATCGTCACAGCACGCCGCCGCAACGAGAATGCGCAGACCGTGCCCGCCTCGCTCTCGGTGGTCGGCGGCGCGCTGATCGACCGGTCCTACACCGTCAACACGCAGCAGCTGGCGCAGTTGGTGCCGGCGCTGAACTACAGTTCGGCCAATCCGCGCAACACGGCCTTTACCATTCGAGGCCTCGGCAGCAGCGTCGTCGCGGTCAGCCAGGCCAATGACGGGCTGGAACCGGGCGTCGGCTTCTACGTCGATCAGGTCTATCACGCCCGCCCCGCCACCGCCGCGTTCGACTTCACCGATATCGAGCGGGTCGAGGTGCTGCGCGGGCCGCAGGGCACGCTGTTCGGCAAGAACAGCACGGCCGGTGCGATCAACATCACCACGCGCGCGCCCACCTTCACGCCCGAGGCGAGCGAGGAGATTTCGGTCGGTAGCTACGATTTCGTGCAGGCCAGGGCGTCCGGCTCGGGCCCGATCACCGATACGCTCGCCTTCCGCCTCTCCGGCGTCACCACGCGGCGCGATGGGGTGATCCGCAACGTGCGCACCGGTGCGAAGCAGAACGCGATCGGCAACCAGGCGGTGCGCGGGCAATTGCTGTTCCGCCCGTCCGAGGATTTCCAGTTCCGCCTGAGCGCGGACTTCACCAATTTCCAGAGCGAATGCTGCACCCAAGTCTATGTCCGCGCGGTCGAACGGCCGGCGACGCTGCGCACGCTGACCCGGCAATATGCCTATCTCGCCGCCAACGCGCCGGGCGGGGCCTATACGCCGCCGAGCGTCAACCCCTATGACCGCGTGACCGATATCGACGCGAAGCTCGGCGTAGACACCAATGAAGGCGGCGTCTCCGGCATCGCCGACTGGAAGCTGGGCGCGGCGACGCTCACCTCGATCACCGCGTGGCGTTTCTGGAACTGGGATGCCGCCAACGATCGCGACTATACCGGCCTGCCGATCCAGCTCGAACAGCACATCCCCTCCCGCCAGGACCAGTACAGTCAGGAACTGCGCCTCGCCTCGAACACGGACGGCGCGTTCAACTATGTCGGCGGGCTGTATGTCTTCCGCCAGCGGATCATCGGCCGGCCGATCTCGATCTACGGCCCGGCCGCGACCTACTGGCTGCTCGGCGGGCCGTCCGCCGCTTTGCCCGCCAATCTGCTCGACGGCTATGGCACCGATGGTCGCACCGATTTCCAGTCGAACAGCTATGCCGCGTTCGGCGAGGTGAATTGGAAACCGGTGGGCGGCCTGACGCTGACCGGCGGCCTGCGCTACACGCACGAAGACAAGAAGGGCGCGTACGACACCTTCACCTTCGGCGGCCCCGCCACGGTCACCGCGGCACAGCGCACCAGCCAGTTGTCGATCCTGCGCGGGCAAAGCTATCGCGCGAGCGTCAAGGACGACGACGTCACCGGTCGCGCGAACATCTCCTACCAGTTCGCGCCGAATGTGCTCGGCTATGCCAGCTTCGCGCGCGGCGCCAAATCGGGTGGGATCAACATGTCCGGCCTGCCGCTCGATACCGCCAACCAGCCGGTGCTGAGCACCGCCGTCGTCCGCCCGGAACGCAACACCGCCTATGAAATCGGCCTGAAGACGCAGGCGTTCGACCGCCGCCTGACCTTCAACATCGACGGCTATTACACGCGCGTCACCGATTTCCAGGCCAACGTCACCGATACGGCGGCGACGGTGGCGCTACGCACATACCTCGCCAACATCCCCAAAGTGACGGTGAAGGGGTTCGAGGCGGATGCGACCGCCAACATCACCCGCGATTTCCAGTTGCGCGGATCGGTCGCCTATGCCGATGGCAAATATGTCAGCTATCCGCAGGGGCCGTGCCCGATCGAACTAATCGGCAATAGCACGACGGTGTGCAATCTGAGCGGCAAGGCGCTGCCGAGCTTGCCGAAATGGTCGCTGACGATGGGCGGCGATTACACGCATCCGATCACCGATAGAACGGCTGTGTTCCTGCACGCCGATGCCAACAGGCGCACGAAGCAGTTCGGCGATCCGACCGGTTCGGCCTTCACGGTGATCGGCGGCTATACGATCGTCAACGGCAGTGTTGGGGTCCGCTTCGGCAAGGGCCTCGAACTCGCGGTGTTCGCACGCAACCTGTTCGACAAAGACTACCTCCAGAACGTGACGATCCAGGCGGGCAATTCCGGCCTGATCGTCGGCACCCCCAGTGACCCGCGCACGATCGGCGTGACGCTCAGGGTGCGGCAGTGAGGGGGTCTCCGTTTTGAATTGTTCCCCGGCGAAGGCCGGGGCCCAGTCGGGAAACAGAAGCTGGCTGGTGCTGCGTGACGTAACCTCGACCTTCGCGACTGGGCCCCAGCCTCCGCCGGGGAAGCGGAAGGGGAGGACTCTGCGCGCAATGCTTGCCCTCCAACGACACGGCTGATACCCGCCCGCGACCCTAATGTCCGCCGGAGCTTCTCCCATGTCCGATCAGATCAATCGCGTCGTCCTCGCCTATTCGGGCGGTCTCGATACCAGCGTGATCCTGAAATGGCTGCAACAGACCTACAAGTGCGAGGTCGTGACGTTCACCGCCGATCTCGGCCAGGGCGAGGAACTGGAGCCGGCGCGCAAAAAGGCGGAGATGGCCGGGGTGAAGCCCGAACACATCTTCATCGACGATCTGCGCGAGGAATTCGTGAAGGATTACGTCTTCCCGATGATGCGCTCGAACGCATTGTATGAGGGGCTGTATCTGCTCGGCACGTCGATCGCCCGGCCGCTGATCGCCAAGCGCCAGATCGAGATCGCCAAGATGCTGAACGCCGACGCGGTCAGCCACGGCGCGACCGGCAAAGGCAACGATCAGGTGCGCTTCGAACTCGGCTATTACGCGCTGGCACCCGACATCAAGGTGATCGCACCGTGGCGCGAATGGGATCTCACCAGCCGCACCAGGCTGATCGAATTCGCCGAACAGCACCAGATCCCGGTCAGCAAGGACAAGCGCGGCGAGGCCCCGTTCTCGACCGACGCGAACATGCTGCACACCTCGTCGGAAGGGAAAGTGCTGGAGGATCCGTGGGATGAAGTCCCGGATTACGTTTACTCGCGCACCGTGAACCCGGAGGACGCGCCGAACGAGCCGGAAGTCATCACGATCGATTTCGAACGCGGCGACGGCGTGGCCGTCAACGGCGTCGGCATGTCGCCCGCGACCTTGCTCGAAACGCTGAACGAGATGGGCCGTCGCCACGGCATTGGCCGGCTCGATCTGGTCGAGAACCGCTTCGTCGGCATGAAGTCGCGCGGCATGTACGAAACGCCGGGCGGCACGATCTATCACCTCGCGCATCGCGGGATCGAACAGCTCACGCTGGATCGTGGCGCGGCGCATCTGAAGGACGAACTCGCGCCGCGTTATGCCGAACTGATCTATAACGGCTTCTGGTTCTCGCCCGAGCGCGAAATGCTGCAGGCGGCGATCGACCACAGCCAGGAGAAGGTGACCGGCACGGTGCGGCTGAAGCTGTACAAGGGATCGGTGATCGTCACCGGGCGCAAATCGCCTTTCTCGCTCTATTCGGAAAAGGTCGTGACGTTCGAGGACGATCAGGGTGCTTACGACCAGCGCGACGCGGCGGGCTTCATCAAGTTGCAGGCGCTGCGTCTGCGGCTGCTCGGGCGGCGTGATCGGTAGTAGCTTCTCCTTCCAAACGCCAAATACACCACCGTCACCCCGGACTGGATCCGGGGTCCATCACGCGGCTTTCGATGAGGTCTATCGGGAAGTATTCGCCTGCGGCACGTTGGACCCCGGATCAAGTCCAACGTGGCGGAGAATATATGAGCCCGTATCTGCTTGAAATAAGTCGGTGCGTAGGAAGATGGACACCTCTTCGGTCGCCACCGGGCAAATTTATTCCTTACAATTACGGCACTCCACTTGCCCGAAGAACGGTGGATTAACCGTTCCGCGCTAAACCCCTCGCATGGATTTGACGGCAGCAAAGCGCGATTGGCGGGGGGATGCAGTGGCGGCATTCGTGCTCGCGCTGTTGCTCGCCGTCGCGTGGAGCTGGCGCGACTGGCATGATCTGTCCGCGCTGCGCCTGCCCGATACCGACGATGTGATGCGCCTGCAGCAGATCCGCGACTGGCTCGCCGGGCAGCGGTTCAGCGATCTGTCGCAGCACCGGCTCGGCGCGGATCCCGGTCTCGCGATGCACTGGTCGCGCCTGCCCGATCTGGTGCCGGGCGCGATCATCGCCGCGCTCGTGCCGATGATCGGTCGGCACGGTGCGGAAATCGCCGCCGTGATCGCCTGGCCGGCCATGCTGCTCGCCACCGCTCTGTTCCTGATCGCCCGGATCGCGCGCACGCTCGGCGGGCCGGAGATCGCGCGCACCGCTTTGATCGTCGCGGCCATCGCCTATCCCTCCTCGACGATCTTCCTGCCCGGACGGATCGACCATCACGGTTTTCAGGTCGTGCTGCTGCTCGTCATGGTTCATGCGTTGACCGTGCGGCATGGCATGGCGCGCGGGCTGTTCGCCGGGTTCGCCGCCGCCGCCAGCATCGCGATTGGCCTGGAAACCTTGCCGTTGATTGCGGTCGCCGGCGGCGTGGTCGTGATCGGGTGGATCGGGGCCGATACGGACGACACGCTAATGGGCTTCGGCATCGCGCTCGCCGCCGGTCTGCTCGCCGCCAACACCGCGCTCCGGACCGATCAGTTCCTGTATCCCGCATGCGACGGCTTCACCGCGATCACCTGGCGCGTGGCGCAATTCGCTGCCTTCGCCCCGATCGTGCTGGCGATCGCCGGCTATGCCAGTCAGCGACGCGACGTGCGGATCGCGCTGGCCGGACTTGCGGGCGCGGTGACCGCTTATGGCGTCTGGCATGCCGCGCCGATCTGCCTGTCGCCCTACGGCCATGTCGATCCGATGCTGGCGCGCTTGTGGCTGGCGCATGTCGGCGAGGCGCAGTCGCTGTTCGCTGCGCCCACCGCGACGGCGGTCGGCTATGCCGGCCTGATGGTCGCCGGGATCGTCGCCAGCCTGTGGCGGCTCTATCGTACGCATAACGGCCTGTGGGCGACGTTGCTCGCCTTTCAGGTCGGCGCGTTGTTGCTGACCTGTCTGCAATTGCGCGGCGCCTATGCCGGCGCGATCCTGGCTGCGCCCGCGCTGGCCGCTGTGATCGCGGTGGCACGGCGACGCGGTACGCCCGCGCTGGCGGCGGCATGGATCGGATCGGCGGGAATGCTCTATCCGATCGCCGCCAACGCGTTCGTCCCGGTCCCGCAAGGCGATGACCGGCGCGCCACCGGTGGCGGATCGTGCACCTCGACCGAGGCTCTGGCGCGGCTTGCCCGCTTGCCGCAGGGCCGGTTGCTCGCTCCGCTCGATCTCGGTGCCTATGCGATCGGCGCGACTAAATTGAGTGTCGTCGGCGCGCCTTACCACCGAAACAATGCCGGCAACGGCGCGGTCTATCGCTTCTTCCTCGGCACGCCCGCCGCCGCACAGGAGATCGCGAAGGGCTGGCACATCCGCTATGTCGCCTTGTGCCCGGACAGCTTCGGCGAACTCGGCGCGGCCGATCCGCGCAGCCTGATGGCACGGGTCCGCGCCGGCCATGCACCGGCCTGGATGCGACCAATCGAGGGTCCGGATGACGGTTTGACGCTGTTTGAGGTGCAACCGCGCTTGTTCGGGCGGCCCCCGACGCTGTAAGGCCGTTCGATGCAGGGCAAGTTCGAGCAGGGCGGGGAAGACAAGCTCCACTGGTGGCAGACGCGGTGGTTCGTGGCGTTGATGGTGTTCGTCGCCATCATTCCGTTGCTGAAACCCGATATTCCGCCATTGGTCGACCTGCCCGGCCATATGGGCCGCTACCGCGTGCAGCTCGACATGAACACGGTGCCGTGGCTGGCCGACTGGTATGATTTCCAATGGTCGATGATCGGCAATCTCGGCATCGATCTGTTGATCGTGCCGCTGGCACCGGTGTTCGGGCTGGAACTGGCGGTCAAGCTGATCGTGATCTGCATTCCGGCGCTGACCGTGCTCGGCTTGCTGTGGATCGCGCGCGAAGTGCATGGCCGCATTCCGCCGACCGCCTTGTTCGCCCTGCCGCTGGCCTACAGTTTCCCGTTCCAGTTCGGCTTCGTCAATTTCGCGCTGGCGATGGGCATCGCGCTGAACGCATTTGCGTTGTGGCTCAGGCTCGCGCGGCTCGGGCATCTGAAATTGCGTGCGGCGATCTTCCTGCCGCTCTCCGTCGCTTTGTGGATCTGCCACACGTTCGGCTGGGGCGTGCTCGGCGTGCTCGCCTTCTCGGCGGAAATGGTGCGTCAGCACGATGCGATGACCGGGCGGCGCGTGCCCGGCACCCTTTGGCAACGTGTGAAGCGCGGCCATTGGATCGAGGCGTGGTTCAAGGCCGGCCTAAACTGCCTGCCGCTCGCCATCCCGATGGTGATGATGATCCTGTGGCGCTCGGGCGATCACGTGACGGGGCAGACCGGCGACTGGTTCAACTGGCAGGCCAAGATCAGCTGGCTCACCAAGGTGCTGGCCGACCGCTGGCAGACCTTCGACATCGCCTCGACCGCGTGCCTGTACCTGATCCTGTTCAAGGGCTTCCGCGACCCGAACATCGAATATTCGCGCAATCTCGGCCTCTCGGCTCTGTTCCTGCTCGCCGTGTTCATCCTTCTGCCGCGCATCGTGTTCGGATCGGCCTATGCCGATATGCGCCTCGCGCCGTTCATGATCGCGATCGCGGTGATCGCGCTTCGCCCACGTGCCGGACTGTCGATGCGCGGCGCATCGACGCTGGCGATGCTGGGCTGCGCGTTCTTCCTGGTGCGGATGGGCGCGGCGACGGTCAGCTACTGGATGTTCGACCGAACGTACGATCGCGAATTGAAGGCGCTGGAACATGTGCCGGTCGGCGCGCGGCTGGTGACGTTCGTCGGGCAGGAATGCGGCAACCGCTGGTTCATGACCCGGCTCGAGCATTTTCCCGCGCTCGCGCTGGAGCGCAAGCTGGCCTATTCGAACGACCAATGGTCGATGGCCGGCGCGCAGTTGCTAACCACGAAATATACGCTGGCGGGCAAATTCTCGCACGATCCGTCGCAGATCGTCACCAGCATCCAATGCCCGCGCGAATGGTGGCGCCCGATCAACCGCGCGCTCGCGCGCTTCCCGCGCAAGGCCTATGATTATGTTTGGTTGATCGAGCCGCCGGCGTACGACGCGAAATACAATCAGGGGCTGGTCGAGGTGTGGCGCGACGGCACCAGCGTGCTGTTCAAGGTCGATCACTCGCGCCCCGGTGTGTTCGTCAGCGATGCCGAGATTCACCCCAAGATCATCTGGCGCTCGCCTTTCTGAACGGCGTTAGTTCGCCGAGATACTCCTGATCCGCTTCGACCGATTCCCGTTCGCGTGCGATAAAATCGGCAATCGCGCGACGGAAGTTCGGATCCGGAATGTAGTGCGCCGACCAGGTCGTGACCGGCGCATAGCCGCGCGCGAGCTTGTGTTCGCCCTGCGCTCCGGCTTCCACCGTCGTCAGCCCGCGCGCGATCGCGGCGTCGATCGCCTGATAATAACACAACTCGAAATGCAGGAACGGCACGTCTTCGCGACAGCCCCAATAGCGGCCGTACAGCGTATCCGCGCCGATCAGGTTGAGCGCGCCGGCGATCGGCACGCCGTCGCGCTCCGCGAAAATCAGCAGCACCCGGTCGGCCATTTCCTGTCCCAGCAGCGTGAAGAATTCGCGGGTGAGATAAGGCCGGCCCCATTTGCGGCTGCCGGTGTCCTGATAGAAGATCCAGAAGGCGTCCCAATCCGCTTCGGTGATCGCCTCGCCGGTGAGGTGGCGGATCGTCAGCCCCTCGACCGCCGCCGCGCGCTCCTTGCGGATCGCCTTGCGCTTGCGGCTGGCGAGCGCGCCGAGGAAATCGTCGAAATTCGCATATCCGTCGTTGCGCCAGTGGAATTGGGTGCCGGTGCGGATGAGCCAGTTGGCCGCTTCGAACATCGGGACCTGTTCCGGCGCGATGAAGGTGGCGTGGGCGGAGGATAGAGCGTGCTGATCGGTGACGGCTTCGATCGCGGCGATCAGCGGCGCGGCATAAGCCTCGTCCTTCAACAGCAGGCGCGAGCCGGGCACGGGTGTGAACGGCGCGCAGACCTGAAGCTTCGGATAATAGCGCCCGCCGGCCCGCTCCCACGCCTCGGCCCAGCCGTGATCGAAGACATATTCGCCCTGGCTGTGGCTCTTGGCATAAGCCGGAGCGATGGCGGCGGGATGGCCGTCGGGTCCGTCGATGACGATCGGAATCGGCTGCCACCCGGTACGCGCGGTGGCGCTGCCGGATTGTTCGAGGATCGACAGGAAAGCGTGGCTGAGAAACGGATTGTCCGCGCCCGCACAGGCATCCCAGTCGGCAGCGGGGATCGCGGCGACGCCGTCGGCGATTCTGGCGGTGACGGCGGTGTCTGGCATTACGATCCAGGTAGGGCGTTGAACGGGTTAGTCCAAGGCTTGCGCATCACCGGATGGGCCGGTTCATTCCTTCCAGCCCCAATAAAGCTGCGCTGGCGGCACGTTCCACCATTCCATCTCATGATCGATCTTGGGCAGATAGGGTTCGATGAAGTCGCGGCATTTGGGCGAATATTGATAGACCAGGAATGCGCCGCCTGTCCGTAGCACCTCCCCCGTCGCCAGGCCGATCGCATCGCCGACACCGGCCGGCAGGGTCGAGAAAGGCAGCCCGGACAGCACGTAATCGGCCTTCTCATGGCCGTGATCCGCGACGATCCGGATGACGTCCGCGGCCGAACCCAATACGACCGAAAAGCGCGGATCGACGATTTCATGGCGCAGGTAGCGGACGAAATCCTCATTGGTGTCGATCGCGATATAGGTCGCGTCGGCGGGCAGATTGTCGAGAATCGTACGGCAGAAGGTGCCGACGCCGGGGCCGTATTCGACGAAGACCTTGGTATTGGCCCAGTCGCAGCGCTTGAGCATCCGGTTGACCAGGGTCTGCGAAGACGGAACCAGCGCGCCGACCATCACCGGGTGTTTGAAGAAGCCCTTCAGGAACATGCTCCAGGGCGAGGAGACGCCGGCTGCCTGTCGAAGCTGTCGGCGTTGGCGCCGTGCGGCAGCGGTAGAAACGGGCACAGGCGATCCTTGTTCTGGTAACGATTCCGGCGGTCTTGACGACATGCTGCGGGCATCCGTCGCAAACTTGTAACGAACATTCAAGCACTCGGGTTGCACGTGTGTCTCACCCTCATGGTTTCCACGGTGTTGCGAACAGGGCCGAAACGTCTAAGCGAAGGTTATGCAGGACGATCGGACGGGGCAGATCGCGGTCATCTTCCTGTCGTGCCGTACGATCGCGGACGACACGGGATATGGCGAGGCGGCGGAGGCGATGGGGCAGCTGGCGGCAACCCAGCCGGGCTATCGCGGCATCGTCTCGACGCGGGGGGCTGACGGTTTGGGCATCACGATCAGCTACTGGGCGGACGACGCCGCGGCGATCGCGTGGCGTGACAATGCCCAACACACCGCGATCCGCGAACAGGGCCGCGCGCGCTGGTACGACAGCTACGAGGTGATCGTGACTCGGGTCGAGCGCAATTACGGCTGGATCCGCGCATGAAGGTGCCCACGAAAACCGGCGCGAAGATCGAGCGCGATTTCATCCTGCTGTTCGTCGTGATGCTGACGATCGCGGCGGGCAATACCGCATTGCAATCGGTGCTGCCGGCATTGGGGCGCTCGCTGAAAGTGCCGGACAGCGCGGTGGCGGCGGCGTTTTCGGTCTCGGCCCTGCTATGGGTCCTGTCGGCACCGTTCTGGGCGAACCGATCGGACCGGCACGGGCGTCGCGCGATGATCCTGCTCGGCCTTGGCGGGTTCACCAGCTCGCTCCTGCTGTGCGGACTGGCGCTGGCCGCCGGGATCAACGGCTGGATCGGCGGCGTGACGGCCTTCGTCGCCTTCATCGCCGGGCGTCTGCTATATGGCTCGTTCGGGTCGGCCGCGCCGCCGGCGGTGCAGGCCTTGGTTGCCGGGCGAACGACGCGCGAGGAACGCACGCGGGCGCTGACCCTGCTCGGTTCGGCCTTCGGACTGGGCACGATCCTGGGGCCGGCGATCGCGCCGTACCTGACCTTGGGCCATATCGGCGGTGTCGAGATCGGGCTGGCCGGGCCGGCCTTCTTCGCCGCCGCGTTCGGCGCGTGCATCTTCTTTGCCGTACACCGGATGTTGCCGAACGATCTCGTCCCGCAACCCGGCACGCACGGTGCGGCGATCGCCTATCCCTCTGTCGGCGGCCAATCGTCGGGCGCGAGCGTGACGGCGGCGACGCACGAGGTGAGCGAACCGGTCGGCTATACCGATCCGCGCGTTCGCAGCTGGATGATCATGGGGCTGATCATGGGCCATGCGCAGGCGATGACCGGGCAGGCGATCGGCTTTCTGGTGATCGACCGGCTGCATGTCGCGCCGGTCGAGGCGCTACAGCCGACCGGGCTGGTGCTGATGATGGGCGCAGGCTCCGCCTTGCTGGTGCAATGGGGGCTGATCCCGATCCTGAAGCTCGACCCGAAGCGGCTGGTGCTGGTCGGGCTGGTGCTGGCGGCGGCGGGCTGTGCGCTCACCGGCATCGCGACGTCGTTGTACAGCATCGCCATCGCCTATGCGCTGGCCTCGGCCGGGTTCGGCTTCACCCGGCCGGGCTTCACTGCCGGATCGTCGCTGGCGGTCGGGCCGGAGGCGCAAGGGTCGGTGGCGGGCAAGGTGACGTCGGTCAACGGCGCCAGCTTCGTCCTCGGTCCCTCGATCGGCGTCGGGCTGTACGAGGCGCAGCATTCGCTGCCGTATCTGACGGCGGCGGCGGCTTTGGTGGTGGTCTTCTTCTACGGCTGGAAATCGCTCAGGACGGTTTAGGCCCGATTCCCAGTATCACCGTTCGTGCTGAGCCTGTCGAAGCACATGCCCCGAACTCTCGTTCGCTTATGGAACACGCCCTTCGACAAGCTCAGGACGAACGGTTGTAAGTCAATCTGGAGACACGACGGCCTCACGCCGCGCCGCCAGCGTCGCGCCGGTCAGATAGATCGCCAGCGACAGCCAGATCAGCCCGAACGCCGCCCATTGCGCCGTGCTCAGCACCTCCCCGAACACCGCGACGGCGAGGATGAGCTGCAGCGTGGGTGCCAGATATTGCAGCAGGCCGAGATCGCTGTAGCGCACGCGCTTGGCCGCGGCGGCGAACAGCATCAGCGGAATCGCGGTGAGGATTCCGGCGGCAGGCAGCAGTGCAAAACTCGGCCCATGCGCGAGCGAGGTTCCGGCCAGCGCCAGCCACAATAGCGACGGCGGGGTGAGGATCGCGGTTTCGATCAGCAGCCCGTCGAGCGCATCGACCGGCGTCAGCTTGCGGATCAGGCCATAGATACCGAACGAGAAAGCGAGCGTCAGCGGGATGATCGGCACGCCGCCCTGTTCCCAGGCGAGGAACGCGACGCCGCACGCGGCCAGCGCCACGGCCAGCCCCTCGATCCGGCCCAGCCGTTCGCGCAGCACCAGCGTGCCGAGCAGCACGTTGACCAGCGGGTTGATGAAATATCCCAGGCTAGCCTGAGCAACATGGCCGCCATTCACCGCGAAGATGTAGCACAGCCAGTTGATCCCGATCAGCGAAGCGGACGCCGTGAGCGTGAGCATCAGGCGCGGCGTGGTCGCGATCCGCCAGAGCGCCGGTCCGTGCCGAAAGATCGCGGCGAGGATGACGAGCAAAACGAGCGACCACAGGATGCGATGCGCGAGGATATCTGGCGCTGGAAGCGGCTTGAGCAGCTTGAGGAAGAGGGGCAGCAGACCCCAGATCGCATAGGCGGCGATGGCAAAAGCGATGCCGGGGTTGAGCTTGCGGTTCATGGGGCGGGCTAGAAGAGATTTGCCATTGGCTGGCAACCCGGGACTTGCGCCGAAACCATCGTAAACCCTTAGTCTTGTGTGCTTCCCCGGCGCAGGCCGGGGCCCAGTCGCGAAGGTGGACGTAACGACGCGCAGCGCCCGATCACGTCTGTTCCCCGACTGGGCCCCGGCCTGCGCCGGGGAAGCGTGAATGTCGGAAAAGAGCTATGCTCCGCGATCTGGACGCGTCTTCCTCAATCCACGCCCTTCGACCCGTGCGGCTTCAACTGCCCTGGCGAGATGAAACCGATCGGCTGCAATGCCGACGCATCCTGTTTCAGTTGCGCGGCGATCTGCTGATAATCGCGTTCCATGTCGGGCGTCACGGAGGCGCGGGAATCGGTCAGCGCTTCCTCGAAATGCGCCATCGTGACCTCGCGAATGTCGAGCGAGGAGCGCAATGCGACGAGACCGGCGCGGCGCACCAGATCCTCCAGATCCGCACCGGTGAAGCGATCGGTGCGCCCGGCCAGCACACCCAGATCGACATCGCCGGCCAGCGGCATCTTGGCGGTCTGGATCTTCAGGATGCGCTGGCGGCCGAACTGATCGGGAAGACCGACATAGATCAGTTCGTCGAACCGGCCGGGACGCAGCAGCGCCGGATCGATCAGGTTCGGCCGGTTTGTCGCGCCGATCACGACGACCGATTGCAATTCCTCCAGCCCGTCCATCTCGGCCAGGATCGTGTTGACCACGCGCTCGGTCACTTGCGGCTCGCCCATCCCGCTGCCGCGCGTCGGCACGAGCGAATCGAGTTCGTCGATGAACAACACGCACGGCGCCACCTGTCGCGCACGGCTGAACAGGCGGGCGATCTGCTGCTCGCTCTCGCCATACCATTTGCTCAACAGGTCGCTCGATTTGGTGGCGATGAAATTGGCCTGCGCCTCGCGCGCGACCGCCTTCGCCAGCAATGTCTTGCCGGTGCCGGGCGGGCCATAGAGCAGGAAGCCCTTGGCCGGACGGATGCCCAGGCGGCGGAACGCATCGGGATCCTTCAGGGGCAGTTCGACGCCTTCCTTCAGGCGGTTCTGCGCCGCATCCAGCCCGCCGACATCCTCCCAGCGGACCTTGGGTGCCTCGACCATCACCTCGCGCATGGCGCTCGGCTGCACGCGCTTCAGGGCATCGAGGAAGTCCTCGCGCGTGACCGCCAGTTCATCGAGCACTTCGGGCGGAATCGTGCCCTCGGACAGGTTCAGACGCGGCATGATCTTGCGCACGGCCTCGATCGCCGCCTCGCGTGCGAGCGCGGCCAGATCGGCCCCGACGAACCCGTAGGTGGTCGATGCCAGCTCATCCAGATCGACCTTGTCGCCCAGCGGCATGCCGCGCGTGTGGATGCCGAGGATTTCGCGCCGTCCGCGTTCGTCCGGCACGCCGACGACGATCTCGCGATCGAACCGGCCGGGCCGGCGCAATGCCTCGTCGATCGCCTCGGGCCGGTTGGTCGCCGCGATCACCACCACGTTGGCGCGCGATTCCAACCCGTCCATCAGCGTCAGCAATTGCGCGACGAGGCGCTTCTCCGCCTCGCCCGACACCTGGCCGCGTTTCGGTGCGATCGAGTCGATCTCGTCGATGAACACGATCGACGGCGACGCCTTTTGCGCTTCCTCGAACACCTGGCGCAGGCGCTGCTCGGATTCGCCATAGGCCGATCCCATGATCTCCGGGCCGTTGATCAGGAAGAATTCGGCCGCGGATTCGTTGGCGACCGCGCGGGCCAGCCGCGTCTTGCCGGTGCCGGGCGGCCCGTAGAGCAGCACGCCCTTGGGCGGATCGACGCCGAGTCGCTGGAACAGCTCGGGATAGCGCAACGGCAGTTCGACCATCTCGCGCAATTGGTCGATGGTCCCACCCATGCCGCCGATATCGTCATAGGTGACGTCGGCGCGACGCGCCTCTTTCGGTTCCTCATATTCGGGGCGCAGCTCGATCTCGGTCGTCTCGTCGACATGCACCACGCCCTTGGGGGTGGTGGAGATGACGGCGAGGCGAATCTCCTGCAACGCATAGGCCGGCGCGCGCAGGAATTGCTGCACGCCCGGCGGCATGTCGTCGACGCGCTGCTGCCCGGCGGTGGCGACCACGTCACCCTGCGTCAACGGACGGCCGAAAAACGTGCGTTTGAGCGCCTGGGACGAGCCCTGCAGGCGCAGATTCTGCTGCGCGGGCGCGAACACGACACGCGTCGCCGGCTTGGATTCGACCTTGCGGATCTCGATGAAATCGCCCGATCCGACCCCGGCATTGGCGCGCTGCAACCCGTCGATGCGCAGCAGGTCGAGCCCCTCGTCCTCCGGGTACGGCGCGACGGCGCGGGCCGGGGTGGAGGATTTGCCGACGATCTCGATCACGTCGCCCTCGGCCAGCCCGAGTGCTGCCATCATCGAGCGCGGGACATGCGCCAACCCGCGCCCGCTATCTTCGGGGCGGGCATTGGCGACCTGCAATTTACGGATCGGTGTTTCGCTATCGGCCATCTTGTCTCTCAAACGCGGAATGCGATTATTCAGCGTGCGAGATAGGAAGCGGGTTCCGCGAATACGAGAAGAGCGGCGGCAGGCGGGGGCCGCTTTACGCCGGGCATGAAACCCAAGTCGTTGAAAAGACAAAAAAAGGGCCAGCCCCGAAAGGCCGGCCTTGAAAAGTTTTAGGAGAGGATGCCTGAAAGGCCTGATCGTTGTGCGCTGCGAGCGGTTTTTGTGCAAGTGCGAAAAGAAATACGGCGGTTGCATTTTTTGCACGCATTCCCGACATTGTACCTAGGTGGTATGCGCGCCGTATAGGATATGGTGCCGTGTGCAGTGCAGCATGAAGCTTCTCGAAGATTGGAGGGTCGATGCGTAGATTACCGCCGCTGACCGCGATCGAGGCGTTCGTGCAGGTCGCGCGCCTGGGGTCGATCAAGGCCGCCGCGCAGGAACTGGCGCTGTCGCCACCCGCGCTCAGCCGACGGGTGCAGGCGCTGGAGCGCTTCATCGGCAAGCCGCTGTTCGAACGGCGCCATCAGGCGGTGGTCCTCAACATGGACGGCGAACGGCTGCTCGCGCAGATCGCGCCGGCGATCGACAGCCTGTCCGATGCGGTCGAGACGATGACCAGCGGGGCGGACGTGTTGCGGCTGCGGCTGGGCATCCTGCCGCTGTTCGCGTCGCAGCGATTGTTCCCGAAACTGGGCGAATTGCGCCTCCGGCATCCCGAACTGCATCTCGATATCGATACCGCCGCGCATGGCGTGACCCGGCTCGGCGACGGTCTGGACGCGGTGATCGCGCTGGCGCGAGAGATCGACCCGACCTTGTATGCCAAGCGGCTCGACCGCAATTCGGTCTATGTGATCGGATCGAAGACTTTAATCGAGGGGCCGAACCCGATCACCCGGCCGGACCAGCTCGCCGGGCTGACCGCCCTGGTCCACCGCGAAATGCCCGATACGTTCAGCGCCTGGCGCCGCGCGGCGGGCCTGCGCGACATGGAGCCGCTGGCGATCGACCATTTCGATTCCGGGCAATTGATGCTGGAGGCGGCGGCGCAGGGGCTGGGCATCGCCTTCATGCACGAAAGCCATTTCGAGGATGCGCGCGACGACCGGCTGGTGCGCCTGTTCGATATCGCGGTGGAGAGCCCGTACAGCTATTGGTTCGTCTGCCGCCCGCGCGCGCTGACGCAGAAACCGGTGCGGCTGTTCCACGACTGGCTGATCGAGGCGGTCGCGGATTCCGGGGTTTGATTTTACAGACCCCTCCCGTTCAGGGGAGGGGTCTTTGGAAGACAGGCTTAAGCGGCGCTCGCCTTGACGATCTTGCCCGGCGTGCGCGGCGGTTCGCCCTTGGGCAGCGCGTCGACCGCATCCATGCCGTCGGTCACTTCGCCCCACACCGTGTACTGGCCGTCTAGGAAGCGGGCATCGTCGAGGCAGATGAAGAACTGGCTGTTGGCCGAATTCGGGCTCTGCGATCGCGCCATCGAGGCCACGCCGCGAACGTGCGGCTCCTTGGAGAATTCGGCCTTCAGGTTCGGCTTCTCGGAACCGTGCATGCCGGTGCCGGTCGGATCGCCGCCCTGCGCCATGAAGCCGTCGATCACGCGGTGGAACACCACGCCGTCGTAGAAACCGTCATTGGCGAGTTCGCCGATGCGGGCGACATGTTCGGGCGCGAGATCGGGGCGAAGCTTGATCTTCACCTCACCGGTGTCGAGCGTCAGGGTCAGCGTTTCGAAAGTTTCGGCCATTTGGGGCTCCTGGGATTGGGATGCTGCGCAAGTAGCGATGCGTCACTTCAGTTGCAATGCGGGTGCGGAGCGCGTCCGGGCGGGGATGACGAACGCCGGCCCTTGGGTTAGGGCCGGGGCATCACAGGCATTTGGAGGTCGAAGATGAGCGAAGTCGACCTGATCCCCGAGGCGGACGAAGACGCCACCCAGCTCGATGAGGACGACCGGCTGAAGCCCGAATTCGTGCGCAAGGTGCTCGAGCGGGTCGAGGACGGCGATGCCGAGGCGGCGCGCGCGCTGGTCGAGCCGCTGCACCCGGCCGACATCGCCGATCTGTTCGAGCTCACCCCGAACGAACGCCGCGCCGATCTCGCCAAGGCGCTGACCGACCTGCTCGACGGCGACGTGTTCGCCGAGATGAACGATTACGTCCGCGAGGACCTGATCGATTCGCTCTCCGCGACGCAGGTGGCGGACATCGCCTCAGAACTCGATACCGACGATGCCGTCGCGATCATCGAGGACATGGAGCCGGAGGACCAGCGCGAGGTGTTGCGCGCGCTCGACCCGGACGATCGTGCCGCGATCGAGGAGGCGCTGAGCTATCCCGAGGAATCCGCCGGCCGCCTGATGCAGCGCGAGCTGATCGCGGTGCCCGAGCATTGGAGCGTCGGCGACGCGATCGATTATCTGCGCGGGCACGAGGAATTGACGACCGATTTCTGGGAGATCTTCGTAGTCGATCCCGCGCACAAGCCGGTCGGCACCTGCCAGCTATCGTGGATATTGCGCACGCCGCGCACCGTATCGATGGCCGATGTCATGAAGCGCGAACAGACGTTGATCCCGGTCGATATGGACCAGGAAGAGGTGGCGCTGCGGTTCCAGAAATATGCCTTGATCTCGGCCGCCGTGGTCGATCCGGGCGGGCGGCTGGTCGGCATGATCACGGTCGACGACATCGTGCACATCATTTCCGAGGAAGCGGGCGAGGATATCCTGCGCCTGTCGGGCGCGGGCGAAGGCGATATCAACGAGCCGATCGCGCTCACCGTGCGCACGCGCATCACCTGGCTGGTGGTCAATCTCGGCACGGCGATGCTCGCCGCGTCCGTCGTCGGGCTGTTTCAGGGCGAGATCGCGCGCTTCGCTTTACTCGCGGTGCTGATGCCGATCGTCTCGGGCATGGGTGGCAATGCCGGCACGCAGACGCTGGCCGTGGTCGTCCGCGCGCTCGCCACCAACCAGCTGACCAGTTCGAACACCGGCCGGATGATCGCGCGCGAATTCACCATCGCCGCGTCGAACGGCGCGATGCTCGGCGTGCTGATCGGCCTCGGCACATGGGTCATCTTCGGCAACCACGATCTGGCGATCGTCATCGCGATGGCGATGGTGATCAACAACCTCATCGCCGGGCTGGCCGGCGTGCTGGTGCCGGTGACGCTGGAACGGGCGGGCGTGGACCCGGCGGTGTCGTCCGCCGTGTTCGTCACGATGATGACCGACGTGATGGGGTTCCTGTCGTTCCTCGGCCTGGCAACCTTATGGGGCCTTGGCGGGTAGCGCCCGGCTCCCCAAATGCTTGAAATGCCTTCGAACACTGCACTGCATCTCACCAAAGTCGCGTTCGGCGTCGATAGTTTGGAAAGTTTCGTCGAACGCTGGCGCGCGCGGGAAGGCCTGCCACCCTACGAACTGACCACGCGCTATCTGCCCAAGCGGCACGCGGAAATCGCCGGGCCGGATGCGGACCCAGAAGCCGGCGGGGGATCGCTTTACTGGATCCTCAAGCATCAGTTGGTCGCGCGTTCGCGCATCGTGGGATTCGGCGAAGCCGAGGGCGGGCGCGTCGCAATCCGGCTCGATCCCAAACTCGTGCTGGTCCACGGCCGCCCGAAACGCGCGCATCAGGGCTGGCGCTACCTGGAAGGCACCGACGCCCCCGCCGATCTGGCCGAAGGCGCGGAACTGGACGAGGCGATGCCGGCGGGGCTGATCGGGAAATTGTCGGCGCTGGCTTTGATTTGAAGGCGCATTTTTGCCTAATCTCGGCCGTTCCGCAGCGTACTTACCGAGGCTAGAAGCAGACATCCCTAGCTGGAGCGAAATATGCCCGAAGACACTTGGCTAAGCGCGTTTGGCAAACCGTATGATCCGCGGCCCGCAATCGAAGCTTGGCGAGCCGGTCAGGTCGAAGCTGCCCTACAGGAGCTATGGGATCAGCTTTACCATCAAGGAACCGTCAATTCGGCGTCATATGCGGCAGTCGGAGAAATTGTCCGGGTGATGGAAGATCAGGTGAAGCCCGATTGGAACGCCTACTCGTTGGTGGCGTCGATTGAAGAAGGGCGCTTGGCTGAAGCCAGCCCGTCGGTTCCTTCCGAGCTCGAAAAGGACTACGAACAGGCTTGGGCTGCTATCCTCCCAATGGCGTTACGTGACCTCGGAGAAGCGAAGGACGACCTCGTCGTCAGAAGTGCCTTGGCCGTCATCGCGCATGCCAAAGGGCAGCATACGCTGGCAACGATTGCGCTTTGTACAGAAGACGAACGGGCAGAAATGCTGGGAGGGTAGCGTCCGGTTTGCGCCATTCTATCCCGAAAGCGGCCAGCCTAACTACCAAACCGGAAAAAACCTTTTGTTCTACAAGTTCGCTATCTGTCAGGTTTTGCCGCGTTCTTTCCTATCGTCGGTTGCCCAATCGGTTCCTGTGCCACGACAGCTCAATAGTGTGACTTTAGTGTGACCTTTGCCAATAAACAGGCAGCCCCGGCCGCGCGAAATCCCTCGCTGGTTTACCATCGAAATATCCCCGGTGCCTTTCAGTGCGCCGCCGCCGCCCCGCAAGTCACCGGCCCCTGCACATTCTTGTTCACCACGCACGTGGCCGTGCCCAGCACCGTTACCGCGCCTACGCCCGCCGCGTTGACGTTGGCGGTGTAGCGGGCGCGGGCGGTGGTTTCTCCGTTGCCGTCGGTGCGCAGGGTCAGATCGTCCGCGACGAGCTTGTCTGCCACGATCCGCGTCGTGCCGTTGGCACTCAGGCGGGCGCGCGCCGCCTTGCCGGCGAGGGTCAGCGTGCCCGATCCCGTTACCGATGCGATCAGCTGGTCGGCGGCGATTCCGCCGGCGGTCAGCGATCCGCTGCCGGTGAGCGCCAGCGTGATCCGCTGGCCGCGCATCGGGCCGGCGATGGTCAATTGCCCGCCGCCGATCACCGTCGCGCCGGTCAGGTTCGGCGTGGATACGCGGATCACGGTGGCCGTCGGGCTTTGCGTCGGCTTCTTTGCCGCCGCCTGTTCTTCCCAAGCACCGGTGCCGGCGCGGACGATCAGCGTATCGCCCTCGACGCGCAGATCGAGCCGGTCGGTGCTGCGCGTGTCGCCCTCGGCTTTGCCCGACGGCGCCTTGCCGAGCGTCAGTTCGACCTTGAACGGGCCGTCCACGCGGATGCGTTCGAAACTGCTGACCGAATAGGTCCGCTCGGCCGCACTGGCGGGAGCGGTAAGCAGCAAGAAGGGGGCGAGCGCGAGAAATCGGAACATGCCACCGGCATTCTCCGATTTCACCCGCTACGCAAGATCAGCCGCAGTTCGCGTCGCCCGATCCGATCTTCGACACCGAGCATTTGGCACCTTTGCCGAGATCGGCATCGCCGGAACCGACGATCGACACCTTGGCCGCACCGGTGACGTCCGCCTTCACGCTGCCCGATCCGGCGATGGAAACCTCCGCCCCGTCCGATTTCACGCCGGCGGCATCCACATCGCCCGATCCGGCGATGCTGACCTCCAGCGCGCGAACGCTGCCGGCGAGCTTCATCCCGCCCGATCCGGCGATATCGAACGTGCCTTTCTCGACGCTCAGCGCGGCGATCGACAGGTCGCCCGAACCGGCGGTGTTGGCGTCGAACGCCTGGCCCTCGACGCGGTCGATCGTCATGTTGCCGGATCCGGCGATGTTCGCCTTCGCGACGCGCGGCATCGTGACGTACACCGTCACCTTGGCCTTGCTGTTGTTGCCGCCGATCCAGCCCATGCCGTTCTTGTCGATCCGCCCGATCTTCAACTCGTCGCCGTCGCGCTCGATCTTCAACTTGTCGAGTTCTTCCGACGGCCCCTCGGCGCGAACCGAGAAACCGGTGCCGACGCGCACATCGACATCGTCCGATCCGCGCAAGGTGACGCCGGTGAAATCGGACACGGCGAAGGTGCGGGCGCTGCCATTGCCCGTGCCGGCGACGCCGGGCTTGGAATCATGCCCGTTCGATCCGAACGAGCAGGCAGCGAGCGGCAGCGCCGCGAGGATGATGAAGCGCACGGAAACTCTCCCAATGTGTATTGGGTATCTAACACACCGATCGGGCCCGCGCAAGACGGATGTCGGTTCAGCGCGCCTCGGGCAACCAGCCGAGATCCAGCCCGGCATAGCGATCGACGTAATTCGCCGCCCGCGCCAGCGCGCGTTCGTCGGTGAAGGCGAGGCGTCCGCCTTCGCGCGCGATCAGCTTTTCCTCTTCCAGCTGGCGCAGCATGCGGTTGACGTGAACGGCGGTCAGGCCGGTGGCGTCGCCGATCTCCTCCTGCGTCAGGCCGAGCACGAAACTGTCGCGGATGCTCTTGTCCATCATGCGCAGCCGGTTGCGCATCTCCAGCAGCACGGCAGCGACCCGCGCCTTGGCCGATGTGCGGCCCAATGCGGCAAGCCGGTCGGTCAGCGCGGCGCGTTCGATCTGGTTGTAGACCAGGATCAACGCGGCGAGGCGGGGATGCTCGGCGATCAGGCGCGACATGGCGGACCGCTCGAACGGGCACACCACGCAATCGGTCAGCGCGGTGATCGTCTCCGGCGCCTCGCGATAGACGAGGCTCGACACCGCGAGCATGTCGCCGGGAAACAGGAAGCGCAGGATCTGGCGACTGCCATCGTCGAGCAGCACCGACGTCATCATCGTGCCCTTGCGCAGCACGAACATCTCGCCCGCGCGATCGTTCTCGCGCACCAGCGTGCCGCCGCGACGCAGCGCGCGTTCACGCTCCTCGAGCCGTTGGAGGGTGGCGTTTTCGGACGGAGTCAGCGCGGCCATGCCGCTCAAGCGCTCCGCAAAACAACTCCCTGGCACCCGGTCCGTCCCCCCAATTGCATCCACCAAGAGCATCGCGCGGGAATCGCTGCATTAAAGTCGATCAAGCCGGATCGAGGATACGGCGAACGGGTGGCAGCGCACTTGCGCGGGCGGGGCCACGCGATAAAGCTTGTGCATGGACAGAATTCTCATTCGTGGCGGCAACCGCCTTTCCGGCCGCCTGCCGATTTCCGGTGCGAAGAACGCCGCGCTGACGCTGATGCCGTGTGCGCTGCTGACCGACGAGCCGCTGACGCTGCGCAATCTGCCACGCCTCGCGGATGTCGACAGTTTCGGCCATCTGCTCAACCAGCTTGGCGCATCGACCCAGATCGAGGGCAGCCGGCCGGAGGATTTCGGCCGCGTGATGACGATCCGCGCGGGCAAGCTGACCTCGACCGAAGCGCCCTATGACATCGTGCGCAAGATGCGCGCCTCGATCCTCGTGCTCGGGCCTTTGGTAGGGCGCGCCGGCGAGGCGACGGTGTCGCTGCCCGGCGGTTGTGCGATCGGCAACCGCCCGATCGATCTGCATCTGAAGGCGTTGGAGGCGATCGGCGCGGAGATCGAGCTGGCGGCGGGCTATGTGAAGGCGACCGCGCCGGGCGGGCGGCTATCCGGCGGACGCTATACCTTCCCGGTCGTGTCGGTCGGCGCGACCGAGAATGTCGTGATGGCGGCAGCGCTGGCGAAGGGCATTTCGATCATCGAGAATGCCGCACGCGAGCCGGAGATCGTCGATCTGTGCAATTGCCTGGTCGCGATGGGCGCGAAGATCGACGGGATCGGCACTGAGACGCTGACGATAGAAGGCGTCGATCGCCTGCACGGCGCGACCTATGCCGTGATGCCCGACCGGATCGAGGCGGGCAGCTATGCCTGCGCGGCGGCGATCACCGGCGGTTCGGTCGAACTGGTCGGCGTTGGTATGGACAATAACCGCGCCACGATCGCGGCGTTGGTCCAGGCCGGCGTGAGCGTAGAGGAGCGCGGCGGCAGCCTGTTCGTCGATGCGCCGGACCGGCTGGGGCCGCTGACGCTGTCCACCGCGCCGTTCCCCGGTTTCGCGACCGACATGCAGGCGCAGTTCATGGCGATGCTGACCAAGGCCGACGGTGCCAGCGTGCTGACCGAGACGATCTTCGAGAACCGCTACATGCACGTGCCGGAACTGGCCCGGATGGGCGCGGACATTCAGGTCAGCGGCCGCACCGCGATCGTGCGCGGCGTACCCCGGCTGACCGGCGCGCCGGTAATGGCGACCGATCTGCGCGCGTCGATGAGCCTGATCATCGCCGGACTGGTGGCGGAAGGGCAGACCGAGGTCGGCCGCGTGTATCACCTCGATCGCGGCTACGAGCGGCTGGAAGAGAAATTGCAGGCGGTCGGCGCGGATATCGAGCGCGTCGGGGACGGCTGAACCGCCGTCATCCCGGACTTGATCCGGGATCCAACGTGCCGCAACGGCAGCCTTCACGCCTCTTTGTTTTCACCAAGCCGCTTGATGGATCCCGGATCAAGTCCGGGATGACGGCTTGAGTTTGGGGGGTGGCCCTACGCGATCCGCTCCGGCACCGCCGCTGCATCCTCGGCGATCACCGCGTCCGGCGCGACCGCTTCCCATGGGAAGATGAACCAGTCCTTCGTCACGCGGCGGTCGATCGTGCGGGCGCGGTAATCGACGGTCTGCGCGGAACTGACATTGTCGATCAGGGTGGCGAAGCGGATGCTGCCCGCCACCGCGTCGCCATCGGCCAGCTTCTCGCGCAGATGGGCGATGGTGCGGCCCGAATCGTTGATATCGTCGAGGAACAGCAGGCGTTCGCCGGTGTGGGTGCGCTTGGCCAGCTTCACCAAAGGCTCGTCGGCGAAGTCTTTCACCTGGCTCGAATAATCCACCGACAGCATCGGCAAGCCGGTCGCGTGGCTGAGGAACACCGCGGGGGCGAGGCCGCCACGGCCGATGCCGATAATGAAATCGGGCTTCCAGTCGTCATCGGCCAGCAACGCCGCCAGCGTGTGGATCGCGGCGACGAATTCGGCCTGCTCGATCGGCGTGAAGATCGTCATGCGGCCTGCTCCACATAGGCATCGAGTTTGGCGAGATGGCCTGCGACCACATCGTCCGGCAGGAAGCTGCCGAGGAAGGAATTGCGCGCCAGCAAGGCCAGATCGCCCCGGTCCAGCCCGCGTGCGGCGGCGGCGGCGCGGTAATTGTCGGCGATATACCCGCCGAAATAGGCCGGATCGTCGGAATTGATCGTCGCGCGCAGCCCCTCGCGCAGCATGCGATCGATCGGGTGATCGGCCATGTCGTCCACGACGCAGAGCTTGAGGTTGGACAGCGGGCACACCGTCAGCGTCATGCCGATCCGCGCCAGACGGGCGGTGAGCACCGGGTCCTCAAGGCTGCGATTGCCATGGTCGAGCCGATCGATATGCAGCAGGTCGAGCGCCTGATGGACGTATTCGGGCGGGCCTTCCTCGCCGGCATGCGCGACCAGCTTCAGCCCGAGCGCGCGGGCGGCGGCGAAGACGCGGGCGAACTTCTCCGGCGGATGGCCGAGTTCGGACGAATCGAGGCCGACCGCGTCGATCCGGTCAAGCCACGGTTTCGCCGCTTCCAGCGTGGCGAAGGCGTCGTCTTCGTCGAGGTGGCGCAGGAAGCTCATGATCAGCTTCGAGGTCAGGCCGTGCTTCGCCTCCGCCTCGGCCATGCCGGCGAGCAGGCCTTCGATCACCGTGGCGAAGGGAATGCCGCGCGCGGTATGCGTCTGCGGATCGAACATGATCTCGGCATGGACCACGCCGTCCGCCGCCGCGCGATCGAAATAGGCGACGGCGAGGTCGCGGAAATCGTCCCGCTCGCGCAGCACGTCGGCTCCCGCATAATAGATGTCGAGGAAATCCTGCAGGTTGGAAAAGGCATAGGCCGCGCGCACATCCTCGATGCTGGCGAAGGGAATCGCGACCTGATTGCGCTTGGCCAGTGCGAACATCAGTTCGGGCTCCAGGCTGCCCTCGATATGCAGATGGAGTTCGGCCTTGGGCAGGCCGGCGATGAAGTCGATGGCGGTCATCGTCGCTTCATCGCCGGGTTGTGGTCGCGGGGCAAGCGGGGCGGGGCATTTTTGCGCGGTAGGTGAGGCCAGGCTGAGGTCAACGCCAACACCATGTCATCGGTGGGGGACACCTTGACCGATTGCGCGTAAGGTAAGGGCGATATCTCTTTTCCGGAGCCACCCGATGCCCGAAGCTTGGCCCGAAATCGATTGGCCGCGCTGGCGAGAGACATCGCCTTGCAATTGCGTACCCAGATCGTTGGCAAGATCCGCCTCGCCCTGACGCCGTGGCTCAACCATAGCTGGCATGTGCCGCTCTATGTTTCGGCACGGGGCCTGACGACATCGCCGATCCGGCTCGGCGCGCGCATTCTTGAGATCGAGTTCGATTTTCTCGCTGATAGCCTTACGTTCCGGACCAGTGACGGTGAAGAGCGCTGCATTCCGCTCGCTGCTGGCCGGATCGCCGATTTTCACGCCGCAGTGCTCGTGGTGCTGGCCGACCTCGACGTTGAAGTTACGATTGATGGTAGCCCAAGCGAGATGCTAAACGCAGTCCCGTTCGCCGAAGATCACGTCGAGCGCCCGTACGACGGGGATACCGCTCGTGATTTCTGGCACGCGCTGATCCAGGCGACGCGTGTGTTTGACGACTTCCGCACGGGCTTTCTCGGCAAGGCCAGCCCTACGCACTTCTTCTGGGGCAGTTTTGATCTCGCCTCGACACGCTTTTCGGGCCGCACCGCACCGCGCCATCCAGGCGGCGTTCCCGGCCTGCCGGACGCGGTGACGGTCGAAGCCTATAGCGACCAAGAATCCAGCCTCGGCTTCTGGCCTGGAAGCGACGCTTATCCGCATCCGGCCTTCTATGCTTACGCTTGGCCCGCACCGGCCGGTTACGCCGAGGCGCGCGTCGCGCCCGATGCGGCCCACTATGACGCGGATCTAGGTGAGTTCATCCTGCCTTACAACGCGGTGCGCACCGCGTCGGATCCGGATGCCGCTTTGCTGTCCTTCTGCCGGTCCACTTACGATGCTGCCGCTGATCTCGGGGAATGGGATCGCGGCAGCCTCGAATGCCCTCTCGGCCGCCCGAGGGTGCCGCGGACCGTCTGACGCGCGGCCGGCGATTCGTACGCATCGCGGCCGAACGATGCCTTGACCGCCAATGTGAACGGGACAGGCGGCTTACCTGAGTTGGGCGTCTGCAACCGGAGTGTCCGGCCAGACGCCCCCGCCTTCAGATTGCGTCCAATGCCTGGGTGAAGTCCGCGATCAGATCGTCCGCGTCTTCCACGCCGATCGAGATGCGCACGAGGTTGTCGGTGATGCCCAGCGCCTGCTTCCGCGCCTCGGGAACGGACAGATGCGTCATCGCCGCCGGGTGCGAGGCCAAGGTCTCGGTGCCGCCCAGCGACACTGCCAGCTTGGCGATCTTCAGCGCATCGAGGAACGCGAACGCCTCCTTCTCGCCACCCTTCACGATCAGCGAGAATGTCGATCCTGCACCGGTGCAATGGCGGGCGTAGATGTCCGCCTGCCGTTCCATGCCGGGCGTATCGGCAAGGAAGCCGAGATAGCCGACGCGCTCGACCTTCGGGTGCGAGCGCAGGTAATTGCACACCTTCACCGCATTCTCGCCCGCGCGGCTCATGCGCAGTTCCAGCGTTTCGAGGCTGCGCATCAGCATCCAGGCAGTGTTGGGGTCGCAGATCGTGCCGATCGTGTTGCGCATCAGGCGGATCGTGTTGATGTGCGCCTTCGATCCCAGCACGCCGCCGGCGACGAGATCGCTATGCCCGCCGGCATATTTGGTCAGCGAATAGACCACGATGTCGGCACCGTGTTTCAGCGGTTGCAGCCAGAGCGGGCCGAGGAAGGTGTTGTCGATCGCGATCGGCGGCTTGACGTCGCCGGTGAAGATCGCGTCGCGGCTGGCCGCCACGGCCTGAATATCGACCAGGGCATTGGTCGGGTTGGCCGGGCTTTCGAGATAGATGAGCGCGACATTGCCGGCCTGCGAGGCCTGGGTCAGCACCGCATCGATTTCCTCGCGCGTCGCGCCGGCTGGGAAGTCGAGCCAGTTGACGCCGAACTTGCCGAGGATGCGGCCGATCAGGGTTTCCGTTGCGGCGTAGAGCGGGCCGGAATGGACGATCGTGTCGCCCGGCTTGACCATCGACAGGAAGAGCGTGGCGATGGCGGACATGCCGGAGGAGAAGACAAGCGCGTCCTCCGCCTCTTCCCACACGCCGAGCCGGTCCTCGAGGATTTCCTGGTTCGGGCCGTTGAAGCGCGAATAAACCAGTCCTTCCGATCCGCCGGGACGCTTGCCGGTGACGCCCTCGAAATGGCGCTTGCCGGCGGCGGCGTTGGGGAAGACGTAGGTCGAGGTGGCGAAGATCGGGGGTTTCAGCGATCCTTCCGACAGCATCGGATCATAGCCATGGCCCATCATCATCGTGGAGGGCTTCAGCTTGCGGTCGCCGATCGTCTCGATCGAGGCGTTGGGCTTGGTGCGGGCGGCGACGCCGGTCAGGTCGACTTCAGTCTGTTCGGGGGTCTGGTCGGGCATTGGATACTCCTGCGTCCGCCCGTCTGATGCGGGCAATATGGTAACGCCTGTAACCGAATTGCCGAGCTCAGGCGATGCCGATGATCGAAATTTGCCGGCCATAGCCGGTTTCGCCGGCATGCGTGGCGCGGCGGAAGCTGAAGAAACGATCCGCATCCGGATAAGTGTCCAACCCCAGTGCCTCGATCCGTGTCAGCCCGGCGGTGGCGAGGCGGTGGACGACATAGGCCTCCAGATCGAATTGCTGATGGCCGGGCTTGCCGGGTGCGAAGAAGCGTTCGTTCGCCGGGTCTTCGTGCTCGAACGTGCGGACGAAGGTGTCGTCCACCTCGTAACTGGCGCGCGCGATGCACGGGCCGATCGCGGCGGCGATCCGGTCGCGTTTCGCGCCGAGTGCCTCCATCGCGGCGATGGTCGAATCCGTCACGCCGCCGATCGCGCCTTTCCACCCGGCATGTGCCGCGCCGACCACGCCCGCCTCGACATCGGCGAACAGCACCGGCGCGCAATCGGCGGTGATGATGCCGAGCGCGAAACCGGGCCGATCGGTGACGAGCGCATCGGCGCGGGGACGCAACCGGTCCTCGTACGGCGCGAGCACCGTGACGCAATCGGCGGAATGGATCTGATAGGGCGAGAGCAACTGCGCGCCGGGCAACACGGCCTCCATCGCCCGCGCGCGATTGGTGACGACAGCGTCGCGGTCGTCGTCCGATCCGATCCCGACGTTCAGCCCGGCATAGAGCCCGGTCGAGACGCCGCCGCGCCGGCCGAGAAAGCCATGAGCCACGCCGTCCAGCGCGCGCGCGGGAATGACCTCGATGGGTTCGGATGCGCTCACAATACCAGTCGCATCAGGTTGTCGTCGTCCACCGTTTCGCCCACGCGAAAGGCGTAGCGGCCGATATCGCGGAAGCCATAACGTTCGTAGAAACGGTGCGCGCGGTGATTGTCGACATAGACGCTGAGGATCACTTCCTTGGCACCGTGGCTGCGGCTGTGTTCCAGCGCCCAGGCCATCAGTTCCTGCGCGACTCCCTGCCCCTGCCATGGGCCGAGGACGTAGAATTGGTAAAGCTCGATCGCGTCGGGGCGCCATTCGCCGGGGAAGGTGACGGGCCCCATCTTGACGAAGCCGATGATCGCATCGTCCTCCAGCGCGAGGCGGACGGCGAAATCGGGATCGGAGAGTTGCGCGGCGAGACCGTTCGCGCCGAACGCCTCATCCAGGAAGGCGGCGAGATCGGACTGGCGATAGAGCGTGCCGAACGTCTCGGTGAAGCTGCGCCGCGCCATGGCCGACAGCGCCGGGCCGTCGATGGCGCGCGCATCGCGATAGGTGATCATGCGAAACCTTCCGGGTCGGGCCAGCCCGGCGCGGTGATCGCGATGGCCTTGAACAATGTGCCCATCGTCTCGACCAGCCGGTCGCGATCGGCGGCGATGGCGGTGGCGCGATCGGGCGTGGCCGTGGCGAGCGTGGCGGCGCGCGGGGCGATGCCCAGCCGGGTGAGGAACGCGCCCTGGTCGGCTGGTCCGTGGCCGCCTGCGCCGAGCGTGATCGCGGCGGCGAGCAGGGTGGCGAAATCGACATGCGCGGTCAGATCGTGATCGCCGGGGGCCTCGAACGGGTTGGCGAATTTATGCGCGCGCATCGCCTGCAGCGTGTCGCCGATCGCTGGCCCCTCATAGCCGTAATCGATCGCCAAGAATGCGCCGCCCTGCGCGACGATGCGGGTGGTGAGATCGCGCATGATGCCGACACTGGCGGGCGAGGTTTCGACGATCGATCCGGGCGGAGCATCGCGTAAGGGTTCGGGCAGGACGGTGTCGGGCACCTGCCGGCCCGCGATCGGCAGGAACAGAATATCCTGGCACGCGACGTACCGTTCGTGCCAGCCGCCGATCGTGCGGACGAGCTGGCGGATCGGCAGCGCGTCGAAGAATTCGTTGGCGATGACGATCAGCGGGAGATCGGTGGGGAGGGTGGCGACGCTGTCGTGCCATGTCGCGTCCGGCACGCGCTCGGCCTGCGCCTTGCGGAGCGTGGGGCTGGTTTCGACGAAATGGACCGGCGGCGCGAGGCCCGCCTTGCCCATCGCCCGTAGCGCATCGGCGGCGAGCGTGCCGCGGCCCGGGCCGAGTTCGACCCAGGCGACGTCCGGCCGGCCCGCACGGTCCCACAGGTCGGCGCACCACAGGCCGATCAGTTCGCCGAACATCTGGCTGATTTCGGGCGACGTGGTGAAATCGCCGCCCGCGCCGAGCGGATCGCGCGTCGCGTAATAGTGCGCGTTGGCGGCGGCCATGTACTGCGCGATCGAGATCGGCCCCGCCAGCGTGATCGCGCGGGCGAGCCGGTCTGGCAGCGGCGTTTCCAGATTGGGGTAAGGGGCGGGATCGGTCATTGGCAGCGCCACATGCCCTCCCCCAGCCCCTCCCGCAAGCGGGAGGGGATTTAAGAGCTCTTCCTTCTTGCAATGAGGAGATGCGTTACGCCACGCTCTCGCTGCCGGCGATCGGTTCGATCCGCTCTCTGCGCCCGGCCGAGGTGGCGATCAGATACGCGCCGCCGAGGATCATCGGTACGCACAGCCATTGCCCCATATGCAGGCCGCTTGCCTGGACGAAGGTGCCGGCGAACTGCGCATCGGGTTCGCGGAAGAATTCGACGATGAAGCGCGCGACGCCGTAGCCGAGCACGAACAACCCGACGAGCCGGCCCGGCGCATAGCGCGCCTTGGTCTTCCAGAATGCGAACCACAGGATTGCGAACAACAGGATGCCCTCCAGCCCCGCTTCGTAAAGCTGGCTCGGATGGCGCGCGACATCGTCGCCGGTGCGCGGGAAGACGATGGCCCAGGCGACATTGGCGGGCTTGCCCCAGAGTTCGCCGTTCACGAAATTGGCGAGGCGACCGAACAGCAGGCCGAGCGGCACGACGCAGGCGACGTAATCGTGGATGCGCAGCCAATTCAATTTATTGGCGCGCGCGAACAGGATCAGCGCGAGGCTGGTGCCGATCACCCCGCCATGGAACGACATGCCGCCGTCCCACAATTTGAACACCTGCCACGGGCTGAGCAGCATGTCCGGCGCGTAGAAGATCACATAGCCGAGCCGCCCGCCGAGGATGATGCCGAGCGTCGCGTAGAAGACAAGATCGTCGGCATGGCGCCGGGCCATCGGCGCGCCGGGCTGGGCGAGCAGTTTCAGCAGATACCACCAGCCGCTGAGGATGCCGGCGATATAGGCCAGCGAATACCATTTGATCTGGAAGAAGCCGAGATTGATCGCCACGGGATCGAGCCCGAGATCGGCGAAACGGAGGTGCGGCTGGACGGCGGCGACGGCAGACAGGATCAAGGCTTTTCCCCGGGCTTTGGTGTCTCCATAAGGGGGGCCGGCGACAAGACCAAGCGGAGAGAATGATGCGGACGACACTCGACCAGCGAATGGACGATGGATTGGCCGCGCTGACGGCCGTGCAGATGCCGCTGGGCGAGATCGTGCTGAACGGGGTGACGCTGCCGACGATCGCGGTCGCGCCGCCGGCTCTGTCCTATTATTTCGCGCATTATGCCGCCGAGCATAAAGATGCGACGTTCCTCGTGTCGGGCGCGGAGCGGCTGACCTTCGGGCAGGTGTATGACGAGGCGCAGCAGGTCGCGCACACGCTCGTCGGCCGGATCGCGGTCGGCGACCGGGTCGGCATCGCGATGCGCAATTCGCCGTCGTGGATCGCGCTATACATGGGCATCACGATGGCCGGCGGCGTCGCGTGCCTGCTCAACGGCTGGTGGCAATCGGCGGAACTGGCCGAGGCGATCGCCGAGGTGGAATGCGGGCTGGTCTTCGCCGACGGGCCGCGCGCGAAGCGGCTGGCCGGGATCGAGGGATTCACCGTGCCGGTGGTCGCGATCGACGACACCCTGCCGCTGGGCGAAGCGCTGGCGACGGTGACGCAGGACGCGGCGGACGTGGCGCTGCCCGCGCTCGGCGGGGATCATAATGCGACGATCCTGTTCACCTCCGGCTCCACCGGCCAGTCGAAGGGCGCGCTCAGCGATCATCGCGCGGTGTTGCAGGCGGTGTTCAACTATCTGGCGCAGGCGCTGGTGATGCTCGGCATCGCCACCGAAGACGGCAAGCCGCCGACGACGCAGCCCTGCACCCTGCTCAACGTGCCGCTGTTCCATGTCACCGCCGAGGTGCCGGTGTTCCTGCAAAGCTTCGCGATGGGGCGCAAACTCGTGCTGATGCCGAAATGGGATGCCGAGGAGGCGATGCGGCTGATCCAGGCGGAGGGCGTGACCTATTTCGTCGGCGTGCCGCTGATGAGCTTCGAGATCCTGACCCACCCCAATCGCGCGCAATACGATTTGTCCACCGTCACCGATTTCGCCGCCGGCGGTGCGCCGCGCCCGGTCGATCACGTCCGGCGGATCAAGGAGGAGATGGGCGGGGGCGCGCCGTTGCTGGGCTATGGCCTGACCGAGACCAACGGCATAGGCTGCGGCAATTGGCGCGACAATTATCTCGCCAAGCCGAACTCGACCGGACGCGCCTCGGCACCTTTGGTCGATCTGGCGATCCTCGACGGCGCCGGCCGCGCGGTCGCGCAGGGCGAGCGTGGCGAGGTCGGCATCCGATCGGTGTGTAACTTCAAGGAATATTGGGGCCGGCCCGAGGCGACCGCCGCCGCCTTCACCGCCGACCGCTACTTCCTGACCGGCGATATCGGCTATCTCGATCCCGAAGGGTATCTGTTCATCGTCGATCGCAAGAAGGACATCATCATCCGCGGCGGCGAGAACATCTCCTGCCAGGAGGTCGAGGCGGCGATCTACGAGAATCCGCGCGTGGCGGAAGCGGCGGTGTTCGGCCTGGCCGACGAGCGTTTCGGCGAGGTGCCGGCGGCGGTGGTGGTGTACCGCCCGGGCGAGGAACTGACGGCCGACGAACTGTGCGCGTACCTGTTCGCGCACATCGCGGCGTTCAAGGTGCCGCAGCGGATCTGGACGTCGCTGGAGCCGTTGCCGAGGTTGGGGACGGAGAAGATCGACAAGGTTTCGCTTAAGGCGACGTATCGGGCTTTGGCGGGGGTTGGCTAAGCTCCCCTCCCTGGAAGGGAGGGGCCGGGGGTGGGTCGCCCTCGTGGGAACGCCGTCCTCACCTCATACCAACCCACCCCCAAACCCTCCCTTCCAGGGAGGGGAGAAAGAGCGCCTTCCCCCACTCCCCCGCCCGCGATAGAGCATCGACATGAGCGCCCGCGACACCCTCGCCCGGATCGACCGGCGCACCTTGCTGATCGGCGGTGGGGCGGGCGTCGGTTTGCTGGTCGCATGGGCCGTGTGGCCGCGCGATTATGCGTCGAACCTGACGGCGGTGAAGGGCGAGACGGTGTTCGGCGCCTGGCTGAAGATCGGCGAGGACGGGCATGTCACCGTCGCGGTGCCGCAATGCGAACATGGCCAGGGCGTCTACACCACGCTGCCGCAGATCCTGGCCGACGAACTCGGCGCGGACTGGCGCACCGTCGGCGTGCAGCCCGCGCCGCTCAACCCGCTTTATGCCAATGCGCTGGGCGCGGACGAATTGTTCGAGGGCGCGTTTGCTGCGCTGCCCGCGCCTTTGCGCGCCGGGCATGTCCAGCGGGCGGCGCTGGTGCTGACCGGCGGATCGACCTCGGTGCGGGCATTCGAGGATGTGTTGCGGGCGGCGGGTGCTGCGGCACGCATTCTGCTGAGCAAGGCGGCGGCGGCGCGCTGGGGCGTGGACTGGCAATCGTGCGGCGCGAGCGCCGGCTTCGTCGTGCACGGCGACAAGAAATTGCGCTTCGCCGAACTGGCGGCCGAGGCGGCGGGCGGCAAGGTGCCGCATCCGATCCCGTTGCGCGGAGACGGCGGAAGCGATCGCCTCTACGGCAAGTCGCTGCCGCGGCTGGACGTGCCGGCCAAGGTGGATGGATCGGCCAATTTCGCGGGCGACATCCGCCTGCCCGACATGGTCTTCGCCAGCATCCGCCAGGGTCCGGTGGGCGACAGCAAGCTGATCCGCGTCGATCGCGCCGCCGCCGACAAGGTGCGCGGCGTGCTGGCGGTGGTGACGAACGACCGCTGGGTCGCGGCGGTGGCGAACAATTGGTGGGCGGCGAACGTCGCGCTCGATGCGCTGAAGCCGCGCTTCGCCACGACCGGCGCGATCATCGGCACCGCATCGATCGATGCCGCCTTGACCGCCGCGCTGGACGGTCCGGGCACGCGCATGGCGTCGCAGGGCGATCTCTCGGCGGCGTTCAAGGGCGCGAACGTGGTGACGGCGGAATATCGCGTCGGGCTGGCCACGCATGCTGCGATCGAGACGATGACCGCGACCGCGCAGTATTCCGGCGGGCGTCTTGAATTGTGGATGCCGACCCAGGCCCCCGGCCTCGCCCGCGCCGCCGCCGCGGCCACGCTCGGCATCGCGGAAGACGATGTGGTGGTGCATGCGATGCTCGCCGGGGGATCGTTCGGGGCCAATCTGGAGCATCTCGTCGCCGAACAGGCGGCGCTTCTGGCGCGCGAGCTGAAGCGGCCGGTGCAACTCGTCTGGTCGCGCAGCGAGGATCTGCTGCACGATCGCTATCGTCCGCCCGCCGCCGCGCGCATGACCGCGCGTCTGGCGGCGAACGGGCAGATCACCGGCTGGCTCGCCAAGATCGCCGCGCCCGCGACGGGCCGGGAACTGGCCGCGCGGCTGATGCCGGGGGACCGGGTCGCCAATCTTGCGATGAAGGCCGTGAGCCGTGGCGATGCCTATGCCGTGGGCGGGGCGAAACCCTTCTACCGCATCCCGAGTTTCGCGGTCGATCATCACCCGGCGGAGATCGGCGTGCCGACCGGCCATTGGCGATCGGGGGCGCACAGCTACACCTGCTTTTTCACCGAATGCTTTCTCGACGAACTGGCGCACGTCGCCAATTCCGAGCCGTTGTCGTACCGGATCGGCATGCTCGGCGGGGATGCGCGGCTGGCGCGGTGCCTGTCCACCGCCGCCTCGCTCGGCGGCTGGGAGGGCGGCATTCCGGGCAGCGGGCAGGGCATCGCCTGCCACAGCTTCCGGGGCAGCTATATCGCCGTATTGGTCGAGGCGCATATCGGCGAGGGGCAGGCGATCAGCGTCGACCGCATCGTCGCGGCGGTGGATTGCGGGCGGCAGGTGAACCCGGACGTGGTGTTGCAGGCGATCGAGAGCGGGCTGATCTTCGGCATGGCGCAGGCGATCGGCGCGTCCACCGGCTTTACCGAGAACCTCGCCGACGCGCGGGGTTTCGGCGATCTCGGCCTGCCGCGCCTCGCCGATACGCCGGACATCACGGTGGAACTGATCCGCAGCGAGGCCGAACCCGGCGGGGTGAGCGAACTCGCCGTGCCGCCGGTCGCCCCCGCCATCGCCAACGCGCTGCAATCGGCGACGGGCTTCCGCCTGCGTGGCCTGCCGCTCAGACCCGGAGAAAGATGATCCTGCCCCCCCAACACCCCGTAATCCCGCGCCCGAAGATCGGTGTGCTGCTGACCAATCTCGGCACGCCGGACGGGCCGGATGCGAAATCGGTGAAGCGGTATCTGCTGGAATTCCTGTCCGATCGGCGCGTGGTGGAGATTCCGCCGATCGCGTGGCAGCCGATCCTGCGCGGCATCATCCTGAACACGCGGCCGAAGAAATCCGCGCATGCCTATGGGTTGGTGTGGCGCGAGGATGGATCGCCGCTTGCCGCGATCACGCGGTTGCAGGCGGCGGGGTTGCGCGACGCGTTCGGGCCGGGCGTGCTGGTCGATTGGGCGATGCGCTACGGCAATCCGTCGATCGTCGATCGGCTGGCGGCGATGAAGGCGGCGGGGTGCGAGCGCATCCTGATCGCGCCGCTCTATCCGCAATATTGCGCCGCGACGACCGCGACTGCGAACGACAAGGCGTTCGAGGCGCTGGCGAAGATGCGCTGGCAGCCGGCATTGCGCACGCTGCCGCCCTATCATGACGATGCGGGCTATATCGCGGCGCTGAAGGCTTCGGTCGAACAGGGGCTGGCGGGGCTGGATTTCGAGCCCGACACCATCGTCGCCAGCTTCCACGGCATGCCGCAGCGGACGCTGGAACTGGGCGATCCGTATCACTGTCATTGCCAGAAGACCGCGCGGTTGCTGGGCGAGGCGATGGGGCGCGAAGTGACGATCGCGTTCCAGTCGCGCTTCGGGCGCGCGAAATGGCTGACGCCGGCGACCGATACGACGCTCGAGGCGCTGCCGGGCAAGGGCGTGAAGAAGGTCGTGATCTTCGCGCCGGGCTTTTCGGCCGACTGCCTGGAAACGCTGGAGGAACTGGCGATTCGCGGGCGCGAGAGCTTCGAGCAGGCGGGCGGCACGCACTTCGCCTATCTGCCGTGCCTGAACGACAGCGACACCGGCATTGATATGTTACGAACCTTGATCGCGCGGGAGCTTGAAGGCTGGACGCCGAGGCCGTAGCGTCGGCCCGGGAACAGTAGAATCCAGGAGAGTGATATGGCACGCGTCGCAATCGTAACCGGAGGTACGCGTGGTATCGGCGAGGCGATCAGCCTTGCGCTGAAAGAGATCGGGCTGACCGTCGCGGCGAACTATGCCGGCAACGACGAACGCGCGCGGGAATTCAGCGAGCGCACCGGGATCAAGGCCTATAAGTGGGACGTCAGCGATTACGACGCCTGCCAGGCCGGTTGCGCGCAGGTCGCCGCGGAGCTGGGCGATGTGGATGTCGTCGTCAACAATGCCGGCATCACGCGCGACGGCACCATCCTGAAGATGACGTATCAGGATTGGAAAGAGGTGATGGACACCAATCTTGGCGGCTGCTTCAACATGGCCAAGGCGGTCTTCCCCGGCATGCGCAACCGCAAATGGGGCCGGATCGTCAATATCGGATCGATCAATGGCCAGGCCGGGCAATATGGCCAGGTGAATTATGCCGCGGCGAAATCGGGCATTCACGGCTTCACCAAGGCGCTGGCGCAGGAAGGCGCGCGGGCCGGCGTGACGGTGAACGCGATCGCGCCGGGCTATATCGACACCGACATGGTCGCGGCGGTGCCGGCGGACGTGCTGGAGAAGATCGTGGCGAAGATCCCGGTCGGTCGCCTGGGCCAGGCCCACGAGATCGCGCGCGGCGTGGCGTTCCTGTGTTCGGAAGAGGGCGGGTTCGTCACCGGCTCCACGCTGAGCATTAATGGCGGGCAACATATGTACTGACGGGCGCAGGGGCGACCGCGTTCGCCCCGATGCTCGCAAGAGCGAGCAGCGCCCGGCACGGCCGGCGGACGGGGTAACACCCCGATCCGGCCGACGGCTTTGCCGGCGGCGTTGGGACAATACCCAGTGCCTCTACTGATCCGTTCGCCCTGAGCCTGTCGAAGGGCGCGTTCGGGGCACGTGCTTCGACGAGCTCAGCACGAACGGCGGAGGGGATGGCCCCACCCCTCCCCACAAGTTGAAAGCCGGCCCCCGAACACGGGGACCGGCCTTCGCCCTCATTACGCTACACGAGGGATACGCAAACTGTTGAGCGGACGTGGCCGCGCTTACCTGCGGCAACCCCGCGGATCGTCCGACCGGTCGATCGCGCGACCGGCCAAGGCACCCGCACCGGCGCCCAGCACCGTGCCGAGCAGACGGTCGCCACGCCCCGCCACCGTGTTGCCGAGCAGCCCGCCGGCGATCGCGCCGATCACCGTGCCGCCGGTATTGTCGCAGCGGTTGCTGCGGCGATTGTTGTAATAGCGGCGGTCGTCGCGATAATTGCGGTTGTCGCGGTAATTGGCGCGGTCGTCACGATAGTAACCCCGGTCGTCGCGATAGTCGCGATACTGGACCTGATCACGGTTATCGTACTGGCCACCGTAATAATCGCCATTATAGCGCTGGGCCGAGGCCGGCGTGGCCGAGACCAGAGCGGCCGAACCCATGGCGAGGGCGGTGACGGCGAGCGTGAATTTCTTGAACATCGAATTTCTCCTGTCCTTGGGCTTCGTCAAACTACTTCGACGAAGCTCCCGGCTCCCTCGATGTCATGACTTATATGCGAGTCGCATTGACCGATCCCTGAATGGGTCCGTTATCCCGCGTTCATCGACATGCGCGCTGGTCCGCCGGGCGATCGCGGCTATGAGGGCGCGTGCGCACCTGGCTCCTGATCCTCCTGCTTCCCGTCCTGACCCCCGGCTGGGACGGTCCGTCGCGGCTCGGGCTGCTCGGGCCGAAGGTGGAGTTCAGCGCAACGCCGGTGACGCTCGAGGCGACCGATCCGGCGCGGCGGCGGGTTGGGCGGCTCACCTATCTGGGCGGGGTGGAGTTGAAGAGCCTCGATCCGGTGTTCGGCGGCTTTTCATCGCTGACCGTAGAGGGGCAGCGCTTCACGCTACTCAGCGACGGCGGCAATATCGTGCGCTTCGACATGGATGCGACGTGGCGAATCGGCGCGCGGCAATTCGCCGAACTGCCCGGCGGCCCGGCGAATGGCTGGCAGAAGCGCGACCGGGACAGCGAATCGATGATCGTCGATCGCAAGACCGGAGACGTGCTGATCGGCTTCGAATTCGCCAATGCGATCTGGCGCTACGATCACCAGCTGACGGCGGTGCACGCGCACGCCGCGCCGCGCGTGATGCACCGCTGGTATGAGAATGGCGGGCCGGAGGCGATGGTGCGGATGCCGGACGGTGCGACGATCGTCTTTGCAGAGACGGTGCAGCCCAAAGCGCGCGACGGCAGCAAGAAGCCGGGCCGAATCGCGATTCGCTTTGCCGGCGATCCGACGCTGAAGCCGAACACCGGCTTCGGCTTCGTCTATCTGCCGCCGCCCGAATACGACCCGAGCGACGCGGCCTTGCTGCCCGACGGGCGCATCCTGGTGCTCAACCGCCGATTTGCGTTGCCGTTCAACTTCACCGCCAAGCTGACGATCATCGACCCGAAAGCGATTCGCCCCGGTGCGCGGGTGAGGGGCGAAGAGATCGCGACCTTCGCCGCGCCGCTGCTGCACGACAATTTCGAAGGGCTGGCGGTGCTGCGCGAGGGGCCGGACACGGTGATCTGGATGGTGTCGGACGACAATCAGTTGTTTTTGCAGCGGAGTTTGTTGCTGAAGTTCCGGCTGGATCGCTCGGCGTTGAAGGGGCCGGGCCTCTAGCTACCCCGTTCGCCCTGAGCCTGTCGAAGGGCGTGCCCCAAAAAGAAGCCGGTGTTGGGGGCACGTGCTTCGACAGGCTCAGCACGAACGGAGGAGAGGGCGCATTTTGTCATGCGCACAAACGCCGACGGCCCGCTCTCCTTGCGCGGAGAGCGGGCCGGCAATATCGCGTCGCAACAGGATGTTAGGCGGCGACCGCCGTGTCGAGCTTCTTGCGAACGTCGCGCTTCAGGCGGCGTGCACGCAGCGACAGCTTGTCGTCGGTCGTCTTGACCAGCCAATTGTCGAGGCCGCCGACATGCTCGACCGAGCGCAGGCCGTGCGTCGAAACGCGCAGCTTCACCGAGGTGCCGAGCGCGTCGGACATCAGCGTCACGTTCTGCAGATTCGGCAGGAACGTCCGCTTGGTCTTGTTGTTGGCGTGGGAAACGTTGTTACCCACCATCCGGCCCTTGCCGGTCAGCTCGCAAATGCGCGACATGTTCGCTAATCCTGAATTTCGGACGCCTGTAAGGTGTCCCGTAAAGGCGGCGCGGATAGCCGCATCGGGCAGGGGCGTCAACCGATTCACGTGTCCGGCGTGCAACCTTCCGCGCGGGCATGGCGTTATTACGCTAACGATTCGACTTTCAACGGGAGGTTTCCATGCGTGCCATTCTTATTCTGATCGGGCTTGCCGCCCTGGTCGTCGTCGGCCTGATGTCGTTCGGCCTGCTCAAGCTGAACGCCACGCCGGGCTCGCTGCCCAGCCTGAAGGTGGAAGGCGGCAGCGCGCCGAAGGTGGACGCCGATATGGCCAAGATCGTCGTCGGCACCGAGAACAAGACGATCACCGTGCCGACCGTGAAGATGGATCGCCCGGAAGGCAATTCGACCGCCCAATAAGCCGCCCGATAAGCCGTAGTGTAAGCCGGGCTGGCAGGCGCGCATCGGGGCGGGCATAGGGAACGCGATGTTTCCCATGCCCGCCCCGATGCGCGTTGCGCTGGATGCCGCCGCCAAGGCAGCGGCGGCGGGCGAAGTGCCGGTCGGTGCGGTGGTGACGCGGGCGGGCGAGATCATCGCCGTCGCCGCCAACGCCCCGCGGACGCTGCACGACCCCACTGCCCATGCCGAAATGCTCGCGATTCGCGCCGCCGCGCTGGCATTGGGCAACGACCGGCTGGAGGATTGCGATCTGTGGGTAACGCTGGAGCCGTGCGCGATGTGCGCGGGGGCCATCGCCCATGCGCGGATCGCACGGCTCTATTACGGGGCGGAGGATGCCAAGGGCGGGGCGGTGGCGCACGGCCCCCGGTTCTTCGGGCAGGCCACGTGCAATCATCGGCCGGACGTGTATTCTGGCATCGGCGAGGCCGAGGCCGGGGCAATGTTGCGGGATTTCTTCGCCGTCAGGCGGTAGCCAAGCCAACCGCCATCCCGAACTCGATCCGGGATCCAACGCGCCGCGAAAGTTACGTCCGATGCGTATGCGGCACGTTGGGTCCCGGCCTTCGCCGGGATGACGGGAAGAGCGCTTACCGCCGCAGATCGTTCTGCGAGATCGGCACGATCTTGATTTCCACGCGTCGGTTCGCCGCGCGGCCCTGTTCGGTGTCGTTCGAGGCGATCGGCTGGGTCTTGCCGTAACCGCGCGTGGCGATGCGGGCGGATTGCACGCCATGGCCCGACAGGTAATCCGCGACGGAGATCGCGCGGCGTTCGGACAGGCCCTGATTGTAATCGTCGCTGCCGGTCGAATCGGTGTGGCCGTACACGTCGATATAGGTTTCGCGATACTGGCCGAGCACGTCCGCCACACGGTCCAGCGTACCGCGGAACTGCGGCTGCACGTCGGCGCTGTTATAGGCGAAGTTGATACCCGACGGGATGTTGAGGATCAGATCGTCGCCCTGGCGGATCACCTGCACGTCGGTGCCGGCGGTGCGTGCGCGCAGATCGCGTTCCTGCTTGTCCATATAGGCGCCGATCCCCGCGCCGGCGATGCCGCCCAGACCCGCACCCACGATCTTGGCGGTACGATCGTTGCGCCCACCGACGATATCGCCGAGCAGATAGCCGCCCAAGGCGCCGCCGATGCCGCCCAGCGCGGTTTTCGAGATGCTGCGCTGCCCCGTTTCCGGATCGGTGACGCAACCGCTGACGGTGATGAGCGCGGCCATCGCGGCGCCGATCAGCAATTTGGGTGCTGGCATTGAAAAACTCCTTCGTAGCATTGTGCGATCTTGCGTCCGCCGTTGGCGGCCTGAGAACTCGTGTCCGGCGGCGATTGTTCCGGTTGCGATTTGAACGCAAGATGAAGCACCCTCGCGACGATAAGGTTGTTAAGCGCGACGATGTGCTGCAAGAGCCTTGGCAGCGACATGGCACCGCTTCCCCCCTTCCCCTGGATCGACGTGGCGATCATCCTCGCTTTGATCGCGTTGAACGGCGTCTTCGCGATGTCCGAGCTGGCGATCGTATCCGCGCGCAAGGCGCGGCTCGAGGCGATGGCGCGGGCGGGCAAGCGCGGCGCGCGCGCGGCGATATTGCTCGGCGCCGATCCCGGCAAGTTCCTGTCCACCGTGCAGATCGGCATCACATTGATCGGCATCCTGGCCGGTGCCTATTCGGGCGCGAGCCTGGGCGCGCCGGTCGCCGCACGGCTCGGCTGGCTGGGCTTTTCCGCGGAGACGACCGGCACGATCGGGTTCGCTCTGGTCATCGGCCTGACGACCTACGCTTCGCTGATCGTCGGCGAACTGGTGCCCAAGCAGATCGCGCTGCGTGCGCCCGAGACGATCGCGGCGTTCATGGCGCCGACGATGCGCTGGATCGCCTGGGGCACCGCGCCGCTCGGCGTGCTGCTCGATTCGTCCAGCGCTTTGCTGTTCAAGCTGATGCGGCTGAAACGCGAGACCGAGGATCACGTGACGGCGGAAGAACTGCACCTGATCGTCGCCGAGGCGAGTAAATCGGGCGTGATCGAGGAACACGAACGCTCGATCATCTCAGGCGTCGTGCGCTTGGCGGATCGCCCCGTGCGCGAGGTGATGACGCCGCGTACCGACATCGAATGGATCGATATCGGGCTGGAGGAGGACGGCATTCGCGCCGCTTTGCTCGGCATGACGCACAGCCGCCTGCCGGTAGCGGAGGGGTCGGTCGATGCGGTGATCGGCGTGGTGCAGGCGCGCGACATCGCCATTGCGCTGCTCGGCAACGCGCCGCTCGATCTGCGCGCGCTGCTGCGTCCCGCGCCGGTGGTGCTGGATCAACTGGACGCGATGGATGCGCTGAGCGCTCTACGTCTCGCCGAGGTGCCGATGGCGTTGCTGCACGACGAATACGGCCATTTCGAAGGCATCGTCACCCCAGCCGATCTGCTCGCGGCGATCGCCGGCGAATTCGCGTCGGACAGCAACCCGGAGGATTCGCCCTCGGTCGTGGTGCGCGACGACGGATCGTTGCTGGTGGCGGGGCAGATGGCGGTGGATGCGCTGGCCGAACGGCTCGGCCTCGATCTGCCCGAGGACCGCGACTACGCGACCGTCGCGGGTCTGGCGCTGGCGGTGTTCCGCCATTTGCCGGGCGAGGGCGAGAGCTTCGTGCAGCAGGGCTGGAAGTTCGAGGTGGTCGATCTCGACGGACGGCGGATCGACAAGTTGCTGGTGAGCGCGGTGATGCGAAGCTGAAATTGCCGCCGTCATCCTGAACTTGTTTCAGGATCCAGGCGCGGTCAGTCGATCCAGTGATAGTATCCATTTAGGCGATGGACCGCGCCTGGATGCTGAAACAAGTTCAGCATGACGGTGGGCTATCACCCGCCCAGCTTGCCGAACTCCGCCTCGTACGCCGCCTTGTCCCCCGCCACGAGCAAACGGGCCTGTTCGGCCCAGCGGTCGCGGGCCGGGCGGCCCTTGAACGCACCAAGTTGTATGTCGAGATCGAGCAATTGTGCGGGGGTCATCGCCGCGATCTGATCTACGCGGGTGACGCCGAGCTGCGCCAGCGTTGCGGCAAGCTTTGGCCCGAGGCCTTTGAGCTGGGTGATCTCGCCAGCCAGAGGAACGGCGGGGCGGGCAGGAGGTGCTGGCGGTGGAGGCGGAGCGATGTTTTCCACAACCGGCTCGGCGGGTTCGGCTGCGATTGGTGACGTCGTCGTTTCGGGCTCTGCGGCGACTGGCGGTGCGACCGGTTTCTCCGGCTCGACGGGTGCGGGGGCGGGCGTTGGAGCAGGAGGCGGTGCGGCGGCGACCTCCGGCTTGGCGACCTCAGCCGGCACGTCGGTATCCGGCTCCGCGATCTCGCCCAGGGCCTCGCGATGTTCCTCGACCTCGGCTTCGGCCTCGAGCCGGCGGCGCTTCAGGCGCATGCCGAACAGGATGCCGAAGATCACCAGCACCGCGAACACGCCCATCAGAACGAATTGCGCGAAGGTGAAGATCGTCGTGGTTTCGGTCATCGGGCTACTCCAAGTCTTTACAGGCGGCGGCTTATCGCAGGACGCGGGGCCCCGCGCTACCGGTAGCGATCATTCGGAAGCCTCTCCCCATTCGCTCAGCACGAACGGGGAGGGGGTGGTGTGAACTCTATCCCCGTTGCCGCGCGATCTCGCGCCAGCCGATATCGCCGCGGTTGAAGCCGCCGGGAAAATCGATCTTCGCCACCGCTGCATATGCCGACGCCTGTGCCGCCGCGATGTCCCTGGCCAGCGCAGTCACCGCCAGCACGCGTCCGCCGGACGCCACCAGCTTGGCGCCGGTACGCGCCGTACCCGCCTGGAATACCCGTGCATTCTCCGCTTCGGCCGTCGCGATGCCACCGATTACGCCACCCTTTTCGGGCGTACCGGGATAACCGTTCGCCGCCATCACCACTGTCAGCGCGGTGTCGTCGGCGAAGTCCGGCGCGGGTTGGTCGGCCAAGGTGCCGTTCGCCACCGCCAGCATCAGGTCGAGCAGGTCGCCGCGATAGCGCATCATCAGCACCTGGCATTCGGGATCGCCGAAGCGGGCGTTATATTCGATCAGCTTCGGGCCCTCAGCCGTCAGCATCAGCCCGGCATAGAGCACGCCCGAAAACGGCATCCCCGCCGCCGCCATCGCCGCCACGGTCGGCGCGACGATCTCGTCCAGCGCGCGGCGTTCGAGGTCCGGGGTGAGCACGGGGGCGGGGCTGTACGCGCCCATGCCGCCGGTGTTCGGCCCGACATCGCCGTCGCCGACGCGCTTATGGTCCTGCGCGGTGCCGAACGGCATCATGGCCACGCCGTCGGTCAGCACGAACAGGCTGACCTCCTCGCCCTCCAGGAATTCCTCGATCACCGCCTCGGCCTGCGGCACCGAGAAGAGATCGGCGATCGCCTCCTCGGCCTCGGCGCGGGTCATCGCCACGGTCACGCCCTTGCCGGCGGCGAGGCCATCGGCCTTGATCACGACAGGGATGCCGAAATCGTCCAAAGTCGCCAGCGCGCCATGCTTCGACGTGACCTTGGCAAAAGCGGCTGTTGGAATGTTGGATCGCTCGCACAGGTCTTTGGTGAAACCTTTGGAACCTTCCAATTGCGCCGCCGCCTTGTTCGGCCCGAACACCGGCAGGCCCATCATGCGGATATTGTCGGCCAGGCCATCGACCAGGGGCGCCTCCGGCCCGATCACGACGAAGCCGATCGAATGGCGATGGCAGAAATCGATCACCGCGCGGTGGTCCGCCGGATCCAGATCGACCAGTTCGGCATGCTCGGCGATGCCCGGATTTCCCGGCGCGGCGTAGAGTTTCGTCGCGCCCGGCGATTGCGCCAGCCGCCACGCGAGCGCATGTTCACGGCCCCCGGAGCCGATCAGCAGGATATTCATGGCCGACCCCTTTTTCGATACGTCGCACCGGCTGGTAGCGGAGGAGACGCCCGGCGACAATTCCGCTGCGATGGGCGTCGGCGAACTCGCGCAGAAGCTGAAGCGCGTGGTGGAGGGCGAATTCGGCCATGTCCGGCTGCGCGGCGAGATCTCGGGCTACAAGCGCGTCACGTCGGGCCATGCCTATATGAGCCTGAAGGACGACAGCGCGGTGATCGACGGCGTGATGTGGAAGGGCTCCGTATCGGGCCTCGCCTTCCAGCCGCAGGACGGGCTGGAGGTGATCGCGACCGGCAAGGTGACGACCTATCCTGGCCGGTCGAAATACCAGATCGTGATCGACCGGATGGAACTGGCCGGCGAGGGCGCGCTGATGGCGCTGCTCGAAAAGCTCAAGGCCAAGCTGGCGGGCGAGGGGCTGTTCGATCCGGCGCGCAAGAAACGGCTGCCGTATCTGCCGCGCCGCATCGGCGTGGTCACGTCGCCGACCGGCGCGGTGATCCGCGACATCCTCCACCGACTGGAGGATCGCTGCCCGACGCACGTGCTGGTCTGGCCGGTCAAGGTGCAGGGGCAGGGCTCGGCGGAAGAGGTCGCGCACGCGATTGCCGGGTTCGATGCGATGCCGGCGGAAACGCGCCCCGATCTGGTGATCGTCGCGCGCGGCGGCGGTTCGATCGAGGATCTGTGGGCGTTCAACGAGGAAGTCGTGGTGCGCGCGGTGGCGGCCTGTTCCATCCCGATCATCTCGGCGGTCGGGCACGAGACCGATACCACCCTGTGCGATTTCGCCGCCGATCTGCGCGCACCCACGCCGACCGCAGCGGCGGAGATGGCGGTGCCGGTGCTGGCCGATCTGCGCCTGACGCTGGACAGTTTCGGCCAGCGTACCGAACGGTGTGCGCGGCGCTATCACGATCGCGGGCGCGAACGGCTGGAGGCGCTGGTCCGCGTGCTGCCGAAACGCGATGCGCTGTTAGGCCCGCAGCGCCAGCGCGCCGACGACGCGGGCGCGCGGCTCGACCGGGGGCTGGAACGGCGCGTGACCGTGGCGCGCGGGCAGCTCGATCGTTCGGGTGGCGCGCTGCGCCTGTCGGTGCTGGAACGGCAACTGGCCTCGGCAAGCGACCGGCTGAACGCGACGTGGCGGCTGGTCGAATCGCTCAACCCGGACAAGTTGCTCGATCGCGGTTATGTCCGCGTCTCGGCGCGGCCGTCGGGCGATGTCGTCACCACGGCGGCGGCGGCGAAGGCGGCGGGGGCCGTCACGCTCCACTTCCGCGACGGGCCGGTCGATGCGCGGCTTGAGCAAAAAGCTGCGAAATCGTATGACAAGCCGGTGACCGGGCCGAAACCCGAACAACCCACCCTGTTCTGATCCGGACCTGTCTATGCTGATGTCGAACACCGATCGCCCCGCGCGGCTCCATTACATGGCCAACGGCTTCCGCGTGCTGGCACCGGGCGATCACGTCGTATGCGCGGTTTCGAGCGAGCGCATTCCGCTGGAAGACCTGCGTTATTGGAGCGTGGCGGCGCAGGAAGCCTATGCCTCGGCCGAGATCGCGACGAAAGCGATGAGCCCGGCGGCGTGACGTCCGGAGCGCGCTGGTGGCTGGCCGGCGCGGTGCTGATGCTTGGGGGGTGCGTCTCGGCGCCGCAGGTGCGCCCGCAGATCCAACCCGTCCCGCCCTCGACGCGCGGCGATACGCCGACCGTCCAGACGAACCGCCCGGCCGGCCCGATCACCTTCAGCTATAGCGGCCCGCGCATGCAGGGCGCGGCGCTGATCGGCATCGCGCCCGCCGGCACCGCCACGCTGACCTTCAACAATGCGGTCGTGCCGGTCGCGCCCGACGGCCGCTTCCTGATCGCATTCGATCGCGATGCCGGCCCCTCGGCCAATTTGGTCGCGACGCTGCAGGATGGGCGGCAGGTGAGCGACGCCTTGGTCGTCGCCCCGCGCGGCTGGGATATCTCGCGGCTCAACTCGCTGCCGAAATATCCGGTGCCGGAGGCCGAGTTCGCGCGCATCCGCCCCGCCGAACTCGCCCAGATCGCCGCCGCGCGCCAGACGAAGGTGGACAGCAATGGATGGCGCCAGCCGTTCCTGTGGCCGACCACCGGGCGTATCTCCACCCTGTTCGGATCGCAGCGCATCTACAAGAATGGTGAGGCCGGGTCATACCATTCGGGCATCGACATCGCGCGCGCCACCGGCACCCCGGTGCTGGCACCGGCCGACGGCGTGGTCGTGCTGGCGGCGGATCACCCCTTCACATTGGAGGGCAATTTATTGCTGATCGATCACGGTGCCGATCTGAACAGCGCCTTCATGCATCTGTCGCGCATCGACGTGCATGTCGGCGACCATGTAAAACGCGGCCAGATAATCGGCGCGGTCGGCATGACCGGCCGGGCGACGGGCCCGCATCTGCACTGGGGCCTGAAGTGGCGCGACGCGCGCATCGATCCGCTGCTGGTCGCGGGGCCGATGCCGGGTGCCACCGGCCAGTAGATGGCGGACCAGGCCGATCCGATCGTGTTGCAGCGTCACGCATCGCAATTGTTCCGCGCCGGCGACGTGGCCGCAGCGATCCCGGCGTATCGACGTCTGCTGGCGGTGCGCCCCGACCTGCCGAACAGCTGGTTCAATCTCGCCATCCTGTTGCGCAGGGCGCGGCAGGTGGACGAGGCACTGGAGGCGTACGCCACCGCGCTCGACCTGGATATTGACCAACCCGAAGAAGTGCATCTTCAGCGTGGTGTGATCTTCAGCGACGATCTGAGCCGCCCCGAAGCAGCGCTGGCCGAGCTCGAGGCCGCGCTGAAACTCAACCCCGACTATTTTCCCGCCTGGTTGAACCTGGGCAATCTCCACGAGGATCTGGGGGACTGGGCGGCGGCTCGCGCGGCTTATTCCCGCGCGGTTGAACTGGCGCCGGATAGCGCGCTGGCGTTGGCACGGCTCGCCGGAATCCCGGACGGCGATGCGACCGACGATTTGCTGCTGGACCGTCTGCGCGCAATGGCGGCGCACCCGCACACGACAGCGCAGGATCGCGCGGACCTGGGTTTCGCGCTCGGCGCGGCGCTGGACAAAGCGAGCGATTATGACGCGGCATTTACCGCTTATGCTGCGGCCAATGCGGCGAGCCGCGAGGTCGCGGCAGCGGCGGGGCTTCGCTACGATGCCACAGCGCACGCTGCGTTGATCGACCGGCTGATCGCGACATTCGCGAGACCCGTCAATGGCTCGGACGCGTTCGCTTCCGCGGCGCCGCTGTTCGTATGTGGCATGTTCCGATCCGGATCGACCTTGGTCGAGCGTATCCTGGCGCGGCATGATCGCGTGGTTGCGGGCGGAGAAATGGACATTCTGCCATCGCTGATCGCCTCCGACCTCTTGCCCTATCCAGAACGCGCGGTGGACCTGTCGGTGCTGGAGATCGCTGAATTGCGCAGGCGCTACCTCGCCGACGCCGCGCCGCGTCATCCGCCGGGAACGGTGCTGATCGACAAGCGACCGGACAATTTCCTGCACGTCGGCCTGATCAAGACACTTTTCCCGACCGCGCGCATCATCCACACGGTGCGTGCGCCGCGGGACAATATCCTCTCGGTCTATTTCCTCCACGCCGATCCGACCGTCAGCTACGCGACCGATCTCGCGCACATCGCGCAGTATCGGGCTGAGCAGGAGCGCCTGGTGGCGCATTGGCGCGCGCTCTATCCGCGACATATCTTCATCCTGGACTATGATCGACTGGTGGCCGATCCGCAGCCGGTGATCGCGGAACTCGCGGAATTTTGCGGTTTGCCGTGGCAAGATTCGCTGCTGGATCATCAGGCCGGCGGGGACGCGGTGCGCACGGCGAGCCATCGACAGGTGCGGCAACCACTCTATCGCCAGTCGTCCGGTCGATGGCGCAATTACGCCCGGCATCTGGACATGGCGGGCGATTTGCTGTGATCGCCGCCGCACGACACGCAGGAATGGCATAAAGACATGACCGATACGAACCAAGCGGCATCAGGCGTGCTGGCGCTGGCACGGGGCGGCGATCTTCCCGGAGCGATCGCATTGGGCGAAACGGCGCTGGCGAATGGTGCCGGTGATGCGGGCCTCGCGATGTTCGTCGGTATGCTGTGCTGTCGGCAAGGCGATGTTGACCGCGGCATCGTCCATCTGCGGAATGCCGTGGCGCGCGCCCCGGGTGAAAGCGCTGCGAAGATCGAACTGGCCCGCGCATTGTTGTCGGCGGGTGCGAATGCCGACGCGGAAGAGGTCGCCGGGCCGCTCGCGTCGATGACGACCCCGGCGGGGCAGGAGATGCAGCGCATCCGGTCGCACGCACTGCTGCGCCAGGGTCGGTCGGAGGAAGCGATCGCGCTGTTCACGCAATTGACCGATGCGCAGGCGGTAGATTTCGAAAGCTGGGACGGACTGGGCGTGTGCCGCATGCTGCTGGGCGACGGCAAGGGTGCGGTCGTCGCGCTCCAGCGGGCGACGCAATTGCGGCCCAACGCCGTCAGCTACTGGATCAATCTGTCCCGCGCATACAGCTCGGTACAGGAATATACCTCCGCCACCGCTGCCGCGCGCAGGGCTGTGGGGCTCGATGTCAATGATGGCGGCGCGCGTCTGGCGCTTAGTCGGTCGCTGGCCGGTCTCGGTGCCGAAACCGAGGCGCTGGGGCACCTCGCGGCCGCGCTTGCCACTGCGCCCGACAATGCGGAGCTGGCCGGCGAGGTGGCCGACGTGGCCTTTTTGTGCAAAGCGTTCGAGCTAGCCGAGGCGCAGTACCGCGCCGCATTGGCGGCACGGCCGGATCTGCGACAGGCCTGGCTGGGGCTTGGCGGTTTGCTCGAACGGCTCAACCGCAATGGGGAATTGCTTGAGCTCCTCGATGCCGCGGAAGTCGCCGGAGTGCCGGCCGACGATACCGCCTTGTTGCGCGCCCGCGCCCTGCGTGGCGAAAAGCGGCTCGAGGAAGCGCTCGAATCCGCGCGACGCGCACCGGACTATATCGCAACGGCCGTGCGTGCGCAGCTAATCGGCGATATCGCGGACCGGCTCGGCGATACGGACACGGCATTCGCGGCTTTTTCCGAGGCGAATGCCCTGCTGGCGGCGGATTCGGTTGGTTCGGCCGAGGAGGCCGAGGCGTATCGCGGCAAATTCGGCAAGCTGCTCAATCTGCTCACCAAGCCGTGGTTCGAGACCTGGAGCCCGCCTGCTCCACCTTCTGCGCGGCCGGCGCCCTTGTTCATCTTCGGCTTCCCACGTTCGGGGACGACCCTGATCGATACGATGCTGAGCGGCCATCCCGACACGATCGTGCTGGAGGAAGAGGCGGTGATCGATACGGTAGCCAAGGCGTTGGGGCCGGTCGAGCGCCTGGCAAGATTGTCGCCCGCGGAAATCGAGCAGCTCCGCGCACGCTATTTCGCCGAAGTCGACCGGATCGCGCCAGACGCCGCCGGCCGGCTGATCGTGGACAAGAGCCCGCTGGGCCTGGGCAACACCGCCTTATTGTATCGCCTGTTTCCAGAGGCACGCTTCGTATTCGCCGAACGCCATCCGTGCGATGTGGTGCTGAGCTGTTTCATCACCAGCGCGCAGATGGATTCCAAGGTCGCCAACTTCTTCGATTTCGTCGGTACGGCGATGCTCTACGATCGCGTGCTGGCCTTTTGGCAACGTTGCCGTGAGGTGCTGCCGATCAGGGTGCATACGATCCGTTACGAGAGACTCGTCGCGGATCCGGAAAGGGAGTTGCGGGGCCTGGCCGAGTTTGCCGGCCTGTCCTGGACGCCGCAATTGCTGGCGAACCAATCCAATGCTTCGGCACGCGCCTATATCGGTTCGCCAAGCTATGCGCAGGTCGCCGAACCAATCTACACCAGAGCCAAAGGCCGGTGGCTCAAATATCGCGCGCACATGACGGCGGTGTTGCCGATCCTGGCGCCTTGGGCAGAGCGTCTGGGATATGATCTGGGCGATGCCTGACCCGGCAACCGGGAAACGCATCGCCCATTAAAAGACCGGTGTTATTGTCCGTTGACCGGCTTGTAGGCTTGCACGCGCTCGACGGTTTCGCGTTGTTCGCGTTCCATCTGGGTCCATTGCATGGCGGTCAGGCACGTCTTTTTCGTGGCCAAGCGGCTGCCGATCACCTCGCTGCTACGGCAGATGACACGGTTGGGATCGGTCTCCTTTTCGGGTTTCTTCGCAAGTGCCGGTGCCGCCGTCAGCAGAATGGCGGACAGGATTAGAATCTTACCCATCGTGAAACCTCTTGGATGCTGTTTTTGCTAATGTAGCGCCGGCTATCCAGCGCCATTTGACGGCGCAAACTGCCGTTGCTGTCATGCTATGTCAAACGCGATCGTCAGCCGCTCGCCCGACGCCACAGGTCGCGTGCCATGCCATTGGGTAGAGGGGAATAACACGAGCCGCCCGGGTTTGGGTTCGATCAGGCGTGTCGGCGCAAGTGCGAGGTTCAGCGAGGATTGCGGCTCACCAAGGGTCAACCATCCGGCCTCCCCGTGAGCGGGCGGCAAGGCGACGTAGAAGGCCGAACTGAGCCAACCCTCGCCATGGATGTGCGGTTCATGGAAGCCGCCATCCCTGAGCCGGACCGACCAAGAGCCGACGAACCGGGGGTGGCGCGGGATGCGACCGAGCAGCGGATGTTCAGGATCGGGGGCGGGAAGCGCGGCGATATAGTCCCGCACCTCGGCCGAAAGTCGCTCGCGAACGGCGCGGATGACCGGATCTATCCGAGAGAATAACGGGCCATCGGTTTGCGTGCCGTTGCGTACCGATTGGTCGAGCGGTTGGTGGGTTGCGAGGTGAAGCGCGCGCAAGGTTTCGGTCAGCGGTGCGAGCAGCGGCCAGTCCGTGCCGAAATCGACGATGCGGACGAATTCGTCGCGTTGCAGCCAAGCGGCGCGGGGATTATCGGTCAGTCGCCAGGCGAGCGAAAGATAGGGCCACGCATGATCCGCAAGCGCTGGAGGCAGGTGCCCATATAGTGCCGACACACGCTCCGGTTCCTGCCGGCGCAGAAGATGGCGCATCCAGTTGATGAACAGATCTGTGTCGGCCAGCGGATCGAGCCCGGCAAAAGCGGCGTCGGCCGTGGCCAGATCGCCGAATTCCGTCGCCACGATCGCCGCAGCGGGGCGCAGGGGAGCCGAATTGCCGAGCGCAGCCTGCGCGGCGGACAGCGCTGCCCTGGCTTGCTCCCCCGCAGCCCGACGGACGAGCACGGTGATCTTGAGACTGTGAAGAGCAAGATCGCGCGGTGCGACCGCAATCGCGCGATCGAGTTCGGCCAGTGCGGTCGCCTCGCCGCCGAGCAGATAGCGTAGCCGGATCAGCACTGCATGGCCGTCGATCCAGCCGGGATGTTGCCGTAACAACCCTGACAGCATGGCGTCGGCGGTCATGTTTTCACCCGCAGCGTGCAGCGCCGCCGCCTCGCCGAGGATCACCTCGCCATCGTTCGGCGCCATTGCCCGCGCGCGGCGATACCAGTCCAGGCTGAGCAGGCCCGCCTCGGCAGCCGCACGAGCGCGGGCGTGCATCAGGCGCGCGCTGGTCGGGGCGAATGGCAATGCGGCATCGAAGCACGCGATCGCAGCGTTCAAGTCCCCGACCGCTCGGTGGAGCAGGCCGGTCACATGCAGAAGCGTACCGTCGCGGGTGAAACGCCTGGCGGCTGCGCTAAGGATCGGCAGGGCATCCTCTTCGCGCCGCTCCTCCAATGCGCGCAATCCGAGCTGCGTGGCCAGGTCGGCGCGGCCAGGAGCCGCCAAAGCGGCGTCCAGCAGAAGATCGAAGGAAGGAGACGCGTTCTGGTTCATCCGCCGGTCAAAGCGGAGCGCCGTGTTCGGCCTCGTCAGCTTCCATGACGCGTGTAACGGCGGCACGCTCGGATGCATCGAGGCCGGGATGCCAGGTATCGACGATCAGCACGACACGAGGGGCATCGCTGTCGTTGGCGGCCTCGTGCTCGATCGTGTCGTCGAACACGAATGCCTCGCCGACATGCCATTCCCGACGCTCGGCCCCGACGCGGAACCAGCAATCTGGCGGGACGATCAGCGGCAGATGACAGACGAGGCGGGTATTGGCGATGCCGGTGTGCGGTGGAATGCGCGTGTGCGGACGCAGCAGCGAAAACATCGCGTTGGGCGATCGTCCGGCGATACGCGGTTGCCCGATCTCTGCCAGCACGGCCATCGTGACCGGACAGCGATCGGCATTCTGGGCCACGACGTTACCGCCTTGCAACAGGTGGAAGGCAGTCCAGTCGAGCGAATGATTGAGCGCGGACCATTGCCGTACCGGTGCGTCGGCGGCGTATTGAACATAGGGCTCGGCACGGGCGCTGCGCTCCTGCCACAGGTCTTCGAACTCTTTGGTGATCTCCGGCGTCGCGTCTTCGAGAAAGCGCAGCCACGCGAAATCCGCGACGTCATGGAACTCGCGCTCGGCGAGCCCGGGATAGTGATAATGCGTGGGCTCGGAATGATAGACTCGCGTTTCGCGCAAAGCGTTCGTCTTGAACCGTCGGAGGCGAGCGAGAACCGACGGATCGAGCGTAGGATCGGCACCGATTGCCGCGTCCCAGGTTGCCGCCACCTCCGCGCGATAACCGTCGCCGATGCGTTGCGCATGATCGAGTAGCGGACGCAAAGCTGCGGGGGCCTCTTCCCCTTCCGGACATTGCGCCAGCGCCCGGAGATAGGCACGGGCGGCTTCCCTTGGCTGACCTGCGCTTTCCAACATGCGAGCGCGACTGAGCAGCGCCATGAAATGCAGCGGATCGACGCGCAGCGCGGAAGAGATTGCGGCCAGCGCGCCCGGAACATCCTTGCCGGCGCGGCGCAGCGCCGCGAGCTTGAGCCAGGTGTCGATCCGGCCGGGGGCCTGCGTCAGGACATTTTCGAGCAGTCCGCGCGCCATGGCGATGTCGCCTAGGCCGGCGGCGCGATCGGCATTACCTTCGATGGCGTCGAGCGCCGCATCCTGCACACCGGAGTTCATCACCGCGATCATGGCAGAGCGATGCCCAAAAGAAAACGGCGGACCTTTCGGCCCGCCGTTCCCAACTCGAGAAGTTTCGATCGATTACAGATCGAGCGTAACGCTTGCGTACAGGTAACGACCGAGCGCGTCGTAAACCTGCGAGTAGGTATTCCCGTTCGTACCGGCCGATCCCTGGGCGGTGATCGGCGGCGCCTTGTCGAGGATGTTGTTCGAACCCAGACGGAAGGTGAACTTGTCCGCGACCGGCACCGTGAGTGCGAGATCGAAGTAGCTGACCGCCGAGATCCGGCTATTGCCGGCACGGCTTCCGACCGCAGAAGCGAGATCGGTATCCGGGCTCAAAGCCTCGTTCTTGACGGGAGCAAAGTACCGCCATGCGCCCGAGATGCTTGGACCGCTTGGCGAGGTGTAGGTCAGCCGCAGCTTGTGACGCCATTTCGGCGAAGGAATGCCGCACTGTGCACCATAATATCCGGCGCAGTCGAACTTCGGCGGGCCGAAGGCATCGACGATCAGCTTGTCGAGATACGTCCCCGCCAAGCTGGCACCAAGCGTGCCCATGCTGCCCAGTTCTTGGGTGTAGCCGAGCGTCACGTCGATGCCGGAAGTCCGCAGTTTGCCGGCGTTGACGTTGGTATCGAACACGTAACCGCCGCTAGCCAGCGTCGGCGTGCCGCGGAACAGGTTGCCGCCCGCATTACGTTTGATGAGCGAGCAGTAGAATGCGTCACCCGTCGTAACGCACTGGTTGAGAATGCTGTCCGCGCCGTAGGTCGAGATTTGGTTCGACAACTTGATGTCGAAATAATCGACCGTCAGCTGGAAACCACGCAGGAAGGTCGGCGTGAACACTGCGCCGGCGGTGATCGAGTTCGCGATTTCCGGGGTCAGCTTCGCGTTGCCGCCGAGGAAGCCGTTATACTGGGCCGCCGGGTTGGCTGCAACACTGCCAAACTGCCCTGCCGTCACACCGGTGCGTGCGCACTGAGCGAAGGTGTAGCCATTGACCGTGCCGGTACCCGGTTGACCTGCGGTAGCGCCAACTGCCGGGCCTGCGCATGGATCGGTCGATCCGTCCAGACCAAAGCTGCGGGCGCCGAACAGTTCGACGGCATTCGGTGCGCGAACCGCGTGGTTGTAGCTAGCGCGGAACTTGATGTCCCGAACTGGCTGCCACGAGCCTTCGACCTTGTACGTGTCGGTGTTGAACTTGTTCGAAGTTTGCGCATTCGTCGCAGGATCGAGGCCGGCGGTCGTGTAATACGATTTACGATAGCCTGCACCGATACGCAGATCCTGGAAGAACGCACGGTCCTGGATCAGTGGCAGCGATGCTTCCACGAAGGCTTCCTTGACGCTGAGCGTGCCGGCAACCGGGGTGGTCGGACCACCCTGGCCTGCGCCGTCACCGGACAGGAAGTTCGAGTCCACCTCGAAGTTCAGCGTTTCCTTGCGATACTCACCGCCAACGTTCAGGCCGAGGCCTTCGGTCGCGAATGGGCTGGTCAGGCCGTGATCGCCACCCAGGAACGTGAGCGAGGCGTTGGCAATCTGCTCCGTCGTCTGACCACGCGAGAAGAGCGGGATCTGCAGATAGTTCAGCGCAGCAGCGGTCACGCCGCCCGTGGTGAAGATGTTGTAGGGAACGCAAGCCGGATCCGTGCCATCGACGACCGAACGGCAGGTTGCCGTCGAACCGGCGGTGTTCGGAGCAACGATTGCGCCAGCCGAGTTTACCGAAACGACGTCGATTGCACGAGTCAGGCGCGTGACGCTGAAGTCGTTACGATAGGTCTGCGCGAAGTTGACGCGGCTGTACTGGTAGGATGCATCGTAGCTGAGGCCTGCAGCGATATCGCCCTTGGCACCGAACAGGCCGCGATACGTGGTGTGCTGAAGATCGTCCTGACGACCGCCGCCTTCGACGTTGCGGCGTGCGATGTACAGATTGCCGCGCGTGACACCCGCGGAATCGACGAACGTGTTGCCGGCGGCGCAGGCGATGTTGCGCTGCTGCGTCGAGAGCAGCGGGTTGCCGCAGTTGATCGTCGTGGTGTTGAAGAAGTTACCCGACGGCGCGATCTGGGCGACCGTACGGTCGTCCATGAACATGAATTCCATGTACGGCTTGAACGAATCGCTCACGTCGTAATGTGCGAAGAAACCCGCCGTGTAGCGTTCGTCGGGGCGCTGGTAGTAGTTGGTCGGTGCGAAGTTGTAGAGCACCTGTCCCGGGACGAACTGATTGCCCTGAACGTTGTAATACTGGCCCTGGGCGTAGAAAGATCCCGGTGCCGACGTGGCCGAGCCACCGCAACCATAAAGGTATCCCGGACGGGCGGTGACAGTCGCGTTGTTCAGCGCCGTCAACGAACACGACGAATAATCGCGCTTGTCCTGTGTAACGGCGTTGATCTTCCGATAGCTTCCGTATGCGGTCACATGGCCGCGATTATCGTCGAACCCTGCGCCGATCACTGCAGTGACGTCGATCGCGGCACCATCGGAGACCACTCCGGTTGGGTAGCCGTAAATCGTGCCTGGTGCGGAAACGAGATTGCCGGCGGCGTTTGCACGACCCTGGAAATTGAGTGCGTTGGTCACCGCATTACCGGCGCGGTTGTTGTGATTGTAGAGGCTGGTCTGGCTGTCGATCTTGAAGCCGCTGAACTCGGTATCCATCACGAAGTTGACGACGCCGGACACGGCATCGGCACCGTACACCGACGATGCGCCGCCGGTCAGCACGTCGACGCGCTTGATCAGGGCTGCCGGGATGATGTTGATGTCGGCGACGGGCGAGCGCGGATCACCGGGAACCAGACGACGACCATTGACCAGCACCAGGGTGCGCGACGGCCCCAGGTTGCGAAGATCGACGGTTGCGGTGCCGGTTGCGCCGTTCGAGACGTTGCCGCCCTGACCTGCGAAAACCTGCGGCAGCGCGTTGAGGAGATCCTCAACGCGGGTCGTGCCGCTCTGCTTTACTTCCTGCGCGCCGACGATCGTTACCGGGCTGGCCGATTCAAGTTCGGGATGCGGGATGCGCGATCCGGTGACGACGATGTTTTCGCCGCTGGACGTATCGGCCGTCTGCGAGCCATCGGCCGAAACAGGCGCTGGCGTCGAAGGGGCGGGATTGGATGCGGCCGGCGTGGTCGGCGCTTCCTGCGTGGTCTGGGCGTAGCCAGGCATCGCGATCATCACGGCACCGGCGATGGTCGTCGAGGCGAGCAGGCGCTTCCTCATAAGGATACGGTTCATTGGAAATCCCCTTTTAACGTTCGCGAGCCCGGCATCCTATACATTGGACACGCGTTCTCCGGCCCTAGGTGCTACTAGAAGCTTGAAGTCGCGCGCAATCGCGATTGCAAAAGCTGAACGGTTTGCCGAGGATTGTAGCAAATTAGACACACTTGCCCCCCGCGAGTTGCTCTGTCGCGTGGAGTTTCCTAAGCCCTGATCTTCTGTCCCGCAGGAGCCGCTGATGCCCGTCCTACGACCCAAGACGTTGCCCAGGATGTTGATCCTCAGTGGTGTTGCGATATTTTCGCCCACCGGCGCGTCGGCTCAGGAGCGCGCGCCGGCGGCGTTCCAGAAAGTGGTCGATTGCCGTGCGATCGCCGATGACAAGGCACGGCTCGCCTGTTTCGACGCAAGTGTCGCGCAACTCGATGCCGCGCGGGCCAGCGGAGACGTCGTCGCGTTCGACCGGGAAGAGGTGAAGAAGACTCGCCGCCGTCTGTTCGGCTTCAGCCTGCCCGGCCTGTCGATCTTCGGTGGCGGCGACAAGGACGGCGATCCGCGCAAGCAAGTCGAGCAGGAAGAAGTGAAGGAGATCGTCGGCAAGATCGGCGCCGTCAGCAAGAACCGAGATGGTGGTTGGGTGCTGACGCTGGAAGACGGTGCGCGCTGGGAGCAGATCGACTCGATCATGCTCGGCCGCAGCCCGAAGCCGGGCGCGACGCTGACGATCAGGCGTGCTGCGCTCGGCAGTTACAAGATGAGCGTCGATGGCGGCCCGTCGATGAAGGCGCGCCGGATCGGCTGATCCGGAAATTATCTCGCGTAACGCTTCAGCGCGGCGCGCGCTCGCGCGTCGGCGGCCTCGACGATTGGCCAGATGGCCGCGATAGCGTCGGCATCGCGGCGCCACTTCTCCGGCGCCGGCTGCGAGACGACGGTCGGGGATAGCGGCAGCGTATCGCCGAGCGTGGCGTCCCAACCAAGCTCGAGTCCGTCGCACAGGACGGTGACGGTGCGTTGCGGAGCGGCGAGCAGCGCGTCGTACGACAAGGCATGGATGCGCGCGGGGGGCAGCGTTTCCAGATCGTCGAGCAGGCACGTCATCGTCGTTGCCCATTGGTGCGCGACGATTTCCGCCAGTGGTCGCCCGGCAAGCGCGCGCCAGCCCGGCACGAGCAACAACGACCATGGCGGCGCAGGCCAGTCCGGCAAAGCGGGATAGGTGCGGAAGCCGCCAGACGTCCAGGCTTCGATCATGCTCGACAGCGTCTCGCGCGGATCGCGATACAGGAAGACGAAGCGGGCGTCCGGAAAAGCGGCGTGGAGGAACGGCACGCGCAGACTGTTCTTGGGGGTCTTTTCGATCAGTCGGACCGTCCCGGTCGGCGGGTGGCCCTTGCGGTCGCGTAGCGACAGATAGAAGCGACGCGACAGTTCCTCGGCCAGCGCCGGCGTCGCATCGGCGGCATCGAGGCGATTGGAGGACCATCCGCGCAGGCGTGGGTGCAGGCCCGGCAACGCCTCGATCAATTGGTGGCTTTCACCGCCGATCGTGAAGACGTCCGGCGCCCGCGCCAGGGTTTGGAACAGCAACGACGATCCGGAGCGGGGCGAACTGACGATGAAGATCGGGCGGTCGAAACGGCGGCGGAAATCGCCTGCATTCGTGCTCAAGATGCGCGTCTCTGCGCCGTCGCAGGGAGCGGAACGGCAGCGGGCAAGGACGCCTTGGCGGTGAACAGCAGTTCCGTCACCTGCCGATACAGCGGCAATTGATTGCGCAACATCAGGCTTTGCCCGCCGAGCCCCGGCAGTTCGCGTTCCAGAGCGGCAATCAGCGCGCGATAGGCGGGAGCGCCTTCGGACGAAGCGCCATAGCTCGCCCATATTCCGCTCCAGCCGGCGACGAAACGCTCCATGCGCTTCATTATCGTCGCCAGTCGCGGATGCGGTCGCGCCTGTTCGGCAAGAAACGCAACATGGTAGCGCAATTCCCACGGCGACATCACGGTCGTGCCGTCGTCGCGCTCGAACGCCAGTTCGCGCGTCGGTGCGTCGCCGGCGGCGAGCAGCGGGTAGCTTGCGGGATCGGCGGTGGGGCCGAGCAGGCGGGCCTGCTCGATCAGATCCCATAGCCACTCGCCGCCGACCGTATCGATCACCAGATGCACCCTGGCATCGCTGCCGCCGTTGCGAACGTGATGCGACGAGAACGTGTCGAAGATCCAGCATTCGCCCGCCGCCATATGCACGGTCTGATGGCCGCAACTGAACAGCACGTCGGGCGTGGTGACGATCGGCACGTGAATGCGCACATGCTTGCGCCAATAGAAATTCGTATCGACATGCGGCGGCACGACGGCGCCCGCGCTCAGGCGCATCAATCGCCCCCGGCCCCACACCGCGCCGATCGCGGCCATTGCCGTCATCACATAAGGCAAGCGGAGCAGATATGGGGTCGGTGCCATCGTGCCCGATACGCCCTCTACTGCGGCACCGCCCGGGGTGACCAGGCGAACGGCCTCGTTGCCGGGGAGCTTGTCCGGGTGCGCGACCCAGGCTTCCGGGGGGAGAGTGGCGATCTCCGCCGCCAACGCCCCGGCATCGAAGCGGAGCGGCAGGCGTAACAAGGGTTCGTCGAGACGCATGCGATATCCGATTCCATGCCGGCCGCGCGACGGCAGATCGCGACGCCATGCTGTTTCGTCAATTTCGCCAAAGGAGGCAATATCGGAAATAGCGCCGCGAGACCGGCGCTCCGGTCACTCCGTCGCCAGCTCCAGCTTCCCATCGCCCTCGTCCACCCGCACCGTCGCGCCGTCCTTCACGTCGCCGCGCAGGATCAGGTCGGCGAGCGGGTCCTGCAGGTAGCGTTGCACCGCGCGTTTCAGCGGCCGTGCGCCGTAGACGGGATCATAGCCGACCCGCCCCAGCCACAGCCGCGCGCCCTCCGTCAGGTCGAGCGTGATCTTGCGATCCGCCAGCAGCTTGCCGATGCGCGACACCTGGATGTCGACGATCGGGGCCATCTCGCTTTGCCCGAGGCGGTGGAACAGGATGATCTCGTCCAGCCGGTTGAGGAATTCCGGGCGGAAATGGCCGCGGACGATGTCCATCACCTGCGGCTCCACGCTCGACACGTCCTCGCCATCGGCCAGCCCGGTCAGATACTGGCTGCCGAGGTTGCTCGTCAGGATGATCAGCGTGTTGCTGAAATCCACCGTGCGGCCCTGCCCGTCGGTCAGGCGGCCGTCGTCCAGCACCTGCAACAGGATGTTGAACACGTCGCCATGCGCCTTCTCGACCTCGTCGAACAGGATCACCTGATAGGGGCGGCGGCGGACGGCTTCGGTCAGCACGCCGCCTTCCTCGTACCCGACATAGCCCGGAGGCGCGCCGATCAGGCGGGCGACGGCGTGCTTCTCCATGAATTCGCTCATGTCGATGCGCACCATCGCGCTCGGATCGTCGAACAGGAATTCGGCCAGCGCCTTGGTCAGTTCGGTCTTGCCGACGCCGGTGGGGCCGAGGAACAGGAACGAGCCCAAAGGCCGGTTCGCCTCCTGTAATCCGGCGCGCGCGCGGCGTACTGCGGTGGAGACGGCGCGCACCGCCTGCGCCTGGCCGATCACGCGCTTGCCGATCGCCTCTTCCATGCCGAGCAGCTTCGCACGCTCGCCCTCCAGCATGCGATCGACCGGAATGCCGGTCCAGCGGCTGACGACGCCGGCGATATCGTCGGCGGTGACCTCTTCGCGCAGCATCGCGCCTTTGGTTGCGCCAGCGGCGTCGGCCAATTGCTTTTCCAGCCCGGGGATGCGCCCGTAGGACAGTTCCCCGGCCTTGCCGAGATCGCCCGCGCGCTGCGCCTGTTCGAGTTCGAGCCGCGCGGCGTCGAGCTGTTCCTTCAGCTTCGCTTCGGACGCGATCTTGTCCTTCTCCGCCTGCCAGCGCGTGGTCAGTTCGGCGGATTGCTGTTCGAGATTGGCGAGTTCGCCCTCCAGCGTGACGAGCCGTTCCTGCGATGCGACATCGCTCTCGCGGCGGAGCGCCTCGCGTTCGATCTTCAGCTGGATGATGCGGCGGTCGAGATTCTCGATCTCCTCGGGCTTGCTCTCCACCTCCATGCGGATGCGGCTGGCGGCCTCGTCCATCAGGTCGATCGCCTTGTCGGGCAGGAAGCGATCGGTGATGTAGCGGTTCGACAGCGTCGCCGACGCGACGATCGCGCCATCGGTGATGCGCACGCCGTGGTGCAGTTCGTATTTCTCCTTCAGGCCGCGCAGGATCGAGATCGTGTCCTCGACCGTCGGCTCGTCGGCGAACACCGGCTGGAAGCGGCGCTGCAACGCCGGATCCTTCTCGACATGCTTGCGATATTCATCGAGCGTGGTCGCGCCGATGCAATGCAGTTCGCCGCGCGCCAGCGCCGGCTTCAGCAGGTTCGACGCATCCATCGCACCTTCGCCTTTGCCCGCGCCGACCAATGTGTGCATCTCGTCGATGAACAGGATGATGTCGCCCTCGGCGGCCTTCACCTCGTCCAGCACGCCCTTCAGCCGCTCCTCGAATTCGCCGCGATATTTGGCGCCTGCGATCAGGCTGCCCATGTCGAGCGACATCAGGCGGCGGCCCTTCAGCGTATCGGGCACGTCGCCATTGGCGATGCGCAAGGCGAGGCCTTCGGCGATCGCGGTCTTGCCGACGCCGGGTTCACCGATCAGCACGGGATTGTTCTTGGTGCGGCGCGCGAGGATCTGGATCGTGCGGCGGATTTCCTCGTCGCGGCCGATGACGGGATCGAGCTTGCCGTCGCGCGCCGCCTGCGTCAGGTCGCGGGCGAATTTCTTCAGCGCGTCGAACTTGTCCTCCGCCCCCGCGCTGTCGGCGGTACGGCCGTTGCGCACCTGATTGATCGCCGCGTTCAGGCCCTCGGGCGTGATGCCCGCCGTCTTCAGCGCCTTGCCGGCGGCGGTGCCGAAGGCGAGCGCGAGCGCGACGAGCAGGCGTTCGACGGTGACGAAGCTGTCGCCCGATTTCTGCGCGATCTGCTCGGCGGAATCGAGCACACGCACTGCGTCGTTGTCGAGGCCGGGCGTCTGTTGCGCGCCGCCGCCGGACACGCTCGGAATCTTTGACAGAGCGAGATCGGTCTCGGTCACCGCCTTCTTCGCGTCACCACCGGCGGCCGAGATCAGTCCCGCCGCCATGCCCTGATCGTCTTCGAGCAACGCCTTCAGGATATGCTCCGGCGCAATGCGCTGATGGCTCATGCGGATCGCGACGGTCTGCGCGCTTTGCAGGAAGCCTTTGGCGCGATCGGTGAATTTCTCGATGTTCATGCTCAGCCCTGTTTGTGAAACCGGAATGTAGTGTGATATTTTCGTCACACAAGCGATGCATCCATCTCTCTACACCCCGGACGTGTTCCGGGGGGGTCACCAAGCCGCATGGACTTCGGCAGAGCCTCTTGCGCTTAGCTTGCCGCGCAGTGGACCCCGGAACAAGTCCGGGGTGACGGATCGGGCGGGTCGACAGGGCGGCAACGGAGGCATACCACCGTAGAAAATAGGTGAGGAAAATGATGCGCAAGCTTCGCAATGCTCTGCTCGGCTTCGCGCTGTTCCTGATCCTGGTCGCGATCGGCCTGATGGTGTGGGAACCGTTGTCGGCCACGACCCCCGCGCCGCCGCCGCCGCACCGCTACGACACCGTCATTGCGCGCGACAATTTCGGCGTGCCGCATATCTTCGGCAAGACCGATCCGGATGTCGCCTACGGCGTGGCCTATGCCCATGCCGAGGACGATTTCTCCACCCTGCAGGAGGCGATCGCGATGTCGCGCGGGCGGCTTGGGGCGCTGACCGGCGCGGACGGGGCGAAGGTGGATTACGCGCTGGCCCTGCTCGGTGCGCGCGCGACGGTGGACCGGGATTACGACAAGCAGCCGGCCGATGTTCGCGCGTTGCTCGACGGCTACGCCTCCGGCCTCAACCACTATGCCGACAGGCATCCGGGCGAGATTCGCCTGCGCAAGCTGTTCCCGGTCGACGGGCGCGACATCGCGACCGGCTTCGTGCTTCGGACGCCGTTCTTCTTCGGGCTGGATCAGGTGCTCGGCGCGCTCTCCGGTGACACGCCGCTGCCGAAGGAAAGCGCCGGGCCGACGCCGGACTCGCCAGATCCCGCCGCGCTCCCCGCCGGTCAGGATGCGGCGGGCGAGGGCAATATGAACGGCTCCAACGCCTTCGTCGTCGCGCCGAAACGCTCGTCGGACGGCTTCACCCGCGTCGTCTCCAATTCGCATCAGCCGTGGAAGGGGCCGGTGGCATGGTACGAGCTGGTCGTGCATTCGGGCACCGGCTGGAACTTCGCCGGCGCGACCTTCCCCGGCGTGCCGTTCCCGGTGCTGGGCCATAACGAGCATCTCGGCTGGACCAACACGGTGAACCGGCCCGATCTGGTCGATGTCTACAAACTGGCGATGGAGCCGGACGGGACGCATTACCGCTTCGATGGCAAGTCGCTGCCGCTGGAGGCGACGCGCGTCTGGCTGCACGTCAAATTCGGGCCGTTCGTGCTGCCCGTCCCGAAGACCGTCTACCGCGCGGTGCAGGGGCCGGTGATCGTCAACAAGAGCGGCGCCTATGCGATGCGCTATGGCGGCGCGGATCAGGTGCGGATGGTCGAGGAATATTACCGCCTGACCCGCGCGACCGATTTCGCGCAGTGGCAGAAGGCGCTGGCGATCCAGGGCGTGTCGGCGACCAATTTCCTCTACGGCGATGCGGCGGGCAACATCGCCTATTTCTACAATGCCAGCTTCCCCAACCGGAAGCCGGGCTACAATTACCGGCAGGTATTGCCCGGCGATACGTCGCGCGATCTCATGGCGGGGACGGTGCCGTGGTCGAGCGTACCGCGCAACGTGAACCCGGCCTCGGGCTTTCTGGTCAACGCCAACAACACGCCGTTCCAGGCGGCGGGCGCGGGATCGGAGATGAATCCGGCGGACTGGTCGCCGTTGCTGGGGATCGAGACCGACACCACCAATCGCGGCACGCGCGCGGTGGAGCTGATGGGGCTGGACGGCAAGATCAGCGACGCCGATCTGCACCGGATCAAATACGATACCGGGGTCAGCCAGCTGAGCTGGGCGGCGCGCTGGTATGACGATGTCGCAACGGTCGATCCGAAGGGCGACCGCGAACTGATCGCGGCCAAGGCGCTGATGGCGAAATGGAACTGGCGGTTCGACGGCAACAACCCGGCCGAGGCGCTGGCCGCGATCCTGCTGCGCGCCGGCCAATCATGGCATTACACGCGCAAGCCCGAAAAGGACCCGCGCGAGGAACTGGCCAAGGCGGCGGCGTATCTGACGAAGTATTTCGGCCGGCTCGATCCGCCGCTCGGCACGGTGTTGCGCCTGCGGCAGGGGCCGGGAAAATATGCCGTGGATCTGCCGCTGGACGGCGCGCCGGACGTGCTGCGCGCGGCCTCGACCTGGGACGAGGCACCGGACGGCCGGCTGGTGGTGAAGCATGGCGACAGCTTCATCATGTTCATGGCGTGGGACAAGGCGGGGCAGGTCTCGTCCACCTCGATCCAGCCCTACGGCGCGGCGACAACGCGGCCGGATTCGCCGCATTATGCTGATCAGGCGGCGTCGTTCGTGGCGCACAAGACGAAGCCGGTACTGTTCCGGCGCGCCGATCTGCGGGGGCATGTGGAGCGCGTGTATCGGCCGTGAGTCGATGTTCCCCGGTGACTTAACTATGCTTCCCCGGCGAAGGCCGGGGCCCAGTCGCGCGACAGAAGGGAACTGCCGCTGCGCTTCGTTACTGCGGCCATCGCGACTGGACCCCGGCCTTCGCCGGGGAAGCGTCAGAGCGCAATAATTTCAAATAGAACCGTTCGTGCTGAGCCTGTCGAAGCACGTGTTCCACAATCTCCGGTCGGTACTTGCAACACGTCCTTCGACAAGCTCAGGACGAACGGAGAGAGGGATGGTTCAGTCTCAAGTCGTCATGCTCCAAAGTGCGGAGAGCGCTTCACTTGACCCACATCTATTCCTTCGCGCTGGTCGGACGCTGCACGCAGGCGTAGCATCGCCTGCGTGACCGCGCCGATCGCCTCCCGTACCGGACTTTATTGGGCCGCAGCGCCGCTGTTGCTGCTCGGCGGATGCGCGCCGGGGGTGCTCGATCCCGTCGGGCCGGTCGGGGCGGGGGATCGGTTGGTGCTGCTGAATGCGCTGACCATCATGCTGGCGATCGTCGTGCCCACGATCCTCGCCACGCTCGCCTTCGCCTGGTGGTTCCGCGCGGGCAACACGCGCGCCGAATATCGCCCCGATTTCACCTATTCCGGTCGGCTCGAACTGCTCGTCTGGTCGGTGCCCGCTCTGGTCGTCATCTTCCTCGGCGGGGTGGCGTGGATCGGCAGCCACGATCTCGATCCCTCCAGACCGATCGCATCGAGAGCCGCGCCGATCCGGGTCGAGGTGGTCGCGCTCGATTGGAAATGGCTGTTCGTCTATCCCGATCAGGGTATCGCCAGCATCAACCGTGTCGTTGCGCCGGTCGGCGTGCCGGTCAGCTTCCGCATCACCTCCGCGACCGTGATGAACAGCCTGTTCGTGCCGCAGCTCGGCGGGCAGATCTATGCGATGGCGGGCATGGAGACGAAGCTGCACCTGCAGGCCGATAAAGCGGGCAGCTATCGCGGCCTCTCCGCGCATTACAGCGGCCAGGGCTTTTCCGGCATGACGTTCCGGATGGATGCGGTGTCGCCGGACCAGTTCGCCGGCTGGGTCGCGGGCGCGAAGGCTGGTGGGCCGGTGCTCGATCGGGCCGGCTATCTCGCGCTGCTGAAGGATAGCGAGGACGTGAAACCCTATACGTATCGCGCCGTCGCACCCGGCCTGTTCGATGCGGTGGTCAAGGATTCCGGCACGCTGTCGGCAAAGCGCGCGAAGGACGGCAGGCAGCAATGAGCACGGATACGAGTCTCCTGTTCGGCAAGCTCGGCTGGGACGCGATACCGCTGAACGAGCCGATCCCGATGGTCGCGTCGGGCGTCGTCGCCCTGGTCATCCTCGGCATTCTGGGCTGGACGTGGCGTGCCGGATACTTCCCGTATCTGTGGCGCGAATGGATCACCAGCGTCGATCACAAAAGGATCGGCGTGATGTATTGCCTGCTCGGCGCAGTGATGCTGCTGCGCGGGTTTTCCGATGCTTTGCTGATGCGGTCGCAACAGGCGATGGCATACGGCAATGCCGGATATCTGCCGCCCGACCATTACGATCAGGTGTTCAGCGCGCACGGCACGATCATGATCTTCTTCGTCGCGATGACCTTCATGATCGGGCTGATGAACTTCGTCGTGCCGTTGCAATTGGGCGTGCGCGACGTCGCTTTCCCGACGCTCAATTCGGTCAGCTTCTGGCTGACGGCGAGCGGCGCGCTGCTGATCAACATCAGTCTGGTGATCGGCGAATTCGCGGAGACCGGCTGGGTGGTCTATCCACCGCTATCGGAACTGCGCTTCTCGCCCGGGGTGGGCGTCGATTGCTATCTCTGGGCGATCCAGATCTCCGGGGTCGGCACCTTGCTGTCGGGGGTGAACCTCGCGACGACGATCCTGAAGATGCGCGCGCCGGGCATGGGCTATACGCGCATGCCGATGTTCTGCTGGACCGCGCTGGCGGCGAACCTGCTGATCGTCGCGGCCTTCCCGATCCTCACCGCGACGCTCGGCATGCTGACTTTGGACCGGTATCTCGGCTTCCATTTCTTCACCAACGAACTCGGCGGTAATCCGATGATGTTCGTCAACCTCGTCTGGGCGTGGGGGCATCCGGAAGTGTATATCCTGATCCTGCCGGCGTTCGGCGTGTTCAGCGAGGTCGTCTCGACCTTCTCCGCCAAACCCCTGTTCGGCTATCGCTCGATGATCCTGGCGACGATGGCGATCTGCATCCTCAGCTTCATGGTCTGGCTGCACCATTTCTTCACGATGGGGGCGGGGGCCGACGTCAACGGCTTCTTCGGCGTGATGACGATGATCATCGCGGTGCCGACGGGGGTGAAGGTCTTCAACTGGCTGTTCACGATGTATGGCGGCCGCATCCGCTTCACCACGCCGATGCTGTGGTCGGTCGGCTTCATGGTCACGTTCACGATCGGCGGGATGACCGGGGTGCTGCTCGCCGTGCCGCCGGCCGATTTCGTGCTGCACAATTCGCTGTTCCTGGTGGCGCATTTCCACAATGTCGTGATCGGCGGCGTGCTGTTCGGCGCGTTCGCCGGGCTGACCTATTGGTGGCCCAAGGCGTTCGGGTTCCAGCTCGACGAAACCTGGGGCAAGCGCGCCTTCTGGCTGTGGATCACCGGGTTCTACGTCGCGTTCATGCCGCTCTACCTGCTCGGGTTGATGGGGATGACGCGGCGGCTGGCGCGCTACGACGTGCCGGGCTGGCAGCCGTGGCTGATCGTCGCCGGCGTCGGGGTGCTGCTGATCGCCGGGGGCATCGCCTGCCAGATCGTGCAGATCGTCGTCAGCATCCGCAACCGCGAGCAATTGCGCGACACCACTGGCGATCCGTGGGACGGGCGCACGCTGGAATGGATCACCACCTCGCCGCCGCCCGCCTTCAATTTCGCGGTGCTGCCGAACGTCGAGGGCGAGGAGGCCTATTGGGGCGTGAAGGCGCTGGCCCGCGAGCGGCAGCGGCTTAGCGATTTGCCGGACTATGCCGATATCGAGATGCCTCGCAATTCACCGACCGGTGTGGTCTGCGCCTTCTTCGCCACGGTCATGGGCTTCGCTTTGATCTGGCACATCTGGTGGATGGTCGGGCTGGGCTTTCTCGGCGCATGGGCGACGTTCGTGATATTCGCCTGGCGCGACCATCCCGAATACGAGATCCACGCCCGCGATCTCGAGGCGCATGATCGCGATCGCCGCACCGGCAAGGCGAAGCTGCTCGGCCTCGACGGAACTCCGGCATGAGCGCGCACGCGGCGAAGCGCGGCGATCCGCACAATCTCGGCCATGACGATGCCGTGCCGATCAGCGAACAGGGCCCGGCCCCCAAGCGGATCGTCGTCGCCTACGGCTTCTGGATCTTCCTGCTGTCGGATTTCATCCTCTTCTCCGGTTTCTTCGCCGCTTATGCCGTGCTGTCGGGCGAGACGGCGGGCGGACCAGCGGGGCGCGACCTGTTCGAACTGCCATTGGTCGCGACCGAGACGGCGTTGCTGCTGCTCTCCAGCTTCGCCTGCGGCATGGCCGGCATCGCGATGAGCGTGCGCAACATGGCGTGGTTTCAGGCGGCGATGGCGGCGACGGCCTTGCTCAGCGCAGGCTTCCTCGCGCTGGAGGTGTACGAATTCACGCATCTGATCGCGGACGGTGCCGGGCCGGGGCGCAGCGCGTTCCTGTCGGCCTTCTTCGCTCTGGTCGGCTGCCACGGCCTGCACGTGACGCTCGGTCTGGTGTGGCTGACGACGATGATGGCGCAGGTGAAGGCCAAGGGCTTCCGCGACGATATCCAGCGCCGCGTCGCCTGTTTCGCATTGTTCTGGCACGCGCTCGACATCATCTGGGTCGCGGTGTTCACGATGGTCTATCTGCTGGGGATGCACGCATGACCGGGCCTGAGGAACGCGACTGGAGCGGAGACGATCTCGCTCCGGGAGAAGATGGCGGCAACGCGCAATCGGTCTCGAAAGGGATTCTCGGCTATGTGATCGGGCTGGTGCTGGCCGCTTTGCTGACCGCCGCATCCTTCTGGGCGCTGGGATCGGGGCTGATCTACGGCCCCGGCGTGCCGGTCGCGCTGATCGCGCTGGCGGTGGCGCAGATGGGCGTGCACCTCGTCTTCTTCCTGCACATCACGACCGGGCCGGACAATGCCAACAACGTGCTGACACTGGCGTTCGGCGTGCTGATCGTCGCTTTGGTGCTGATCGGGTCGATCTGGATCATGTCCAACCTCGCCCATAATACGATGCCGATGGAGATGCTGCGACAGATGCAGCGTTAGGGCGCCGCCTGCCGAAAAACCTTACCCTCGTCATCCCCGCGAAGGCGGGGATCCCGCTGTCTTGCCCCGCAATTTGAGGAAGAAGCGGGATCCCCGCCTTCGCGGGGATGACGGGATGGTTTGGATAGGACGCTGGGTTTGAAGATCGCCCGCCCTGCCGATCTGTCGCGATCGGCAGGGCGGGCGATTTTCAGATCAGAAGCTCACCCGCCCGGTCACGCCGTAATAGCGATCGGCATCGCGCGGGATCTGATAACGATAGGCCTGGCCCGGCCCGCCATTGGTGATCGCCGCGGCGAAGCTCTGGTCGAACAGGTTCCGCACCTGGAAGGTCAGGCGATAATGGTCGTCGGTCGAGGTAACGCCCGCGCTGAGATTGACCAGCCCGTAGCCCTTGATCGTGCCCAATTGCCGCTGCACCGCGTCCGCCGCGAACAGCGCCAGCTGCTTGCTCTGGTACGATCCCTGTGCGCCGAACGTCAGATCGAAAGCGCCGCCCGTGCGCCAACGATAATCCGCGCCGAGGCTGCCCTTCCATTTCGGTGCGAAGCCGAGCGGCGTGCCCGATGGTACCACCGCCGCGCCCGCCGGCGCGTTGAACTGGTCGACATGCGCATTGGTATAGGCGACGCCGCCCGACAGGCTGACATCGCGCACCGGACGGAAGATCGCGTCCAGTTCCACGCCGCGGGTCGAGACTTCACCGGCATTGGTGAAGCGTGTCACCACCACGCCCGCCACCAGATCCGGGTTGTTCGCCTGGAAATTGTGGTATTTGGCGTAATAGGCCGCGAGGTTGAGGATCAGCTTGCCGCCGGCCAGCGTGTTCTTCAGGCCGATTTCATAGGCGTCCGACGTTTCCGGCGCGATCACGTTGGTGCCGGTCGCGGTCAGGTTGAAGAACACGTTGTATGCCGGGCCCTTATAGCCGCGCGAATAGCTGGCATAGGCGGTCGAATCGCGTGACAGGTCGAACTGCAATCCGGCCTTGCCCGACAGGTTGGTGTTCTTCGTGCTGGCGGTGAAGGGCACGCCGTTCGATACGCCGCCACCCGCGCCGCCATTATAGACGCCCTGATCGAAATTGCCGTTGATGCCCGGCCCGGCCAGCGTCGTGACGCGCTTGTGGAACACGTCGAGGTGATCGATCGAATAGCGCAGGCCGCCGATGATGCGGAAGCGCGGTGCGACGTTGACGGTGCCCTGGCCGAAGAAGGCGAGGTTGTCGAAGGTCGATCCGAAATCCGCCGTGCCGCTGGGGAAGGTCGAGGCCGGCGCCCCGGCGCTGCCGCACGGCACCAGCGGGCTTGGCGTCGTGCCGGGCGTGGTGTTGCAGACCACGTCGTTGCGCGTGAAGATGCGCTCGCTGACGGCGCGTGAGTAATAGGCGCCGACGACATATTCGATGAACTGCTTGGCCGGCGACGCGATGCGGAGTTCCTGGCTGAACGTATGCCCGGTCTGCGGCCCGAAATCGTGTAGCTGGTTGAAGCCGACATAGGCATTGGGCAGGAAATCGCCGTCGCGGATCTCGGTGTTCTTGTAATCGCGATAGGCGGTGATCGACGTCAGCGTGTGTTCGCCGAGTTCCAGGTCGCCCTGTAACGAGAAGCCGTAGCCGGTTTCCTTGGTCGCGGTGATCAGATTCTGGGCGATCTGTCGCGTCTCGTCGCCCTGCGGCGTGGGCAGCGCGGCGCTGGAGGCGTTGGTGGTCGTCGCCCCGGTCGCGGTGACGATCGGCGCGGTCGCGATCACCTCGGCGCAGCAATTATCGTTGTTGCGGTGATAATCGGCGATGAAGCTCAGCTTCAGCGTCGGCGTGGGGTCGGCCTCGATCTGCAGGCGGCCGCCATAATGTTTGAAGCCGTTGACCGTCTTGTTGACGGCGGTGTTGTAGATGTTACCGTCCCAGCTGTTGTAGAAACCGGTGATGCGCGACCGCACGTTATCGCCCAGCGGCAGGTTCAGCACCGCGCGGCCGCGGAACTCGCTCTTGGTGAAGAAGCCCGCCTCGACATAGCCGCCCGCCTCGCGCGTCGGCTTTTTCGAGATGATGTTGATCACGCCGGCCGACGCATTCTTGCCGAACAACGTGCCCTGCGGCCCGCGCAGCACTTCCAGCTGGTCGATATCGACCAGATCGCCGAACGCCTCGCCGGCGCGCGCGAACACCACGCCGTCCACCACGGTCGAGACCGAAGGTTCGCCCGCGATCGAGAAGGTCGCGGTGCCGACGCCGCGCAGGAACAGCGACTGGTTCAGCGTCGTGCCGGATTTGAGGAAGTTGAGCGTGGGGACGAGATATTGCGCGCCCTCAAGGCTCACCTTGCCCTGCGCCGCCAGCGCATCGCCCGACACGACCGAGACGGCGACCGGCACGTCCTGCAATCGCTCGCTGCGCTTCTGCGCGGTCACGATGATCTCGCCGGGTGCGGAATCATCCGCCGCCGGTTCGGCGGCGGCAGGCGCGGGGGCAACCTGCGCGAAGGCAGGTGCGGCGATCAACGCGAGCAAGGCCGCGCCGGACAAATACAAGGCTTTCATTCTTCCCTCCACTGAAATCCCATTCGATCGATGGGATATTATTTTCATTATCATTCTGACAGCGCAATCATGCTTTGCCACGGCAAAGCCCCGCTTCGTCTCAAAGGCCCAATTCGCTCATTTCCACCACGCGGTGCTCACGCGCGCTGATCTCCGCCGCCGTGCCGATCGCCACCGCCATCAGCCCGTCGCGCGCCGTCACCTCCACCTTGCCTTGCCCACGCACCGCCGCGTTGAACTTCTGGTGTTCATAGAAGGTTGATCCGTGATGGCTGCCGGCGTTCAGCGCGGTCTCGTCGGTATGGACCACGCGGCGCGTCGCCTGCTTGGCATTGCGGAACCCGACGCGCGGCGAATGCACGATCGCGCCTTCGGGGATCAGCACCTCGAGCCGCGCCCGGTCGCCGACCGCTGCGATCTCCTCCTGATTCTCCGCCCCGTCGGCGAACATGGACAGATCGAGCATCGCGCGCACGCCATTCGCGAAATCGACCGTCGTATAGCTGTTGTCGATGATGTCGGGCGTCTCGCCGCCGTACCGCTCGTCGAGATGGTTCACGTCCATCGCGCCCGAGCAATAGACCCGCACCGCCTCGCTCTGCGTGATCAGCCGCATCAGATCGAAGAAATGGCAGCATTTCTCGACCATCGTGCCGCCGGTGTTGCGGCTGAAGCGATTCCAGTCGCCGACCTTTTCGAGGAACGGGAAGCGATGTTCGCGGATCGACAGCATCTGCAACCGGCCGATGCGCCCGTCGTGGATTTCCCGGATGAATTCGGCGGCGGGCGGCATGTAGCGATATTCCATCGCCGTCCAGAACACCTTGTCCGACGCTTCCGCCTGCTCGACGATCCAGCGCGCATCGGGGATCGTGGTGGCGATCGGCTTCTCGCACAGGATGTGCAGCCCCGCATCGAACAACGGCGCCAGCACCGCGCGGTGGGTGTAGTTCGGGCTGGCGACGATCACCGCGTCGCACAGGCCGCTCTTCGCCAGCGCTTCGGCCGAGTCGAAACTCGTCACGGCCCCTGCCTTGTCGCCCAGCGCCTTCAGGCTCCAGTCGATCGACGTCGCGGTCGGATCGGCCAGCGCCGTAATCACCGCGCCCGGCGTGATCGCCAGATTGTTGATATGCTCGACGCCCATCATGCCGGCGCCGACCAGACCATATCGTACTTGCTCTCCCAACGATCTCGCCCTTATATGACAACGATGTCTGAAACCCACCTTACACCCGAAATGCGGCCGCTCGGCAAGAGCGGATTGCTGGTCTCACCTATTGCCTGGGGGATGTGGCGCTTCGCCGGCGTGTCGCCTGCCGAGGGCAAGGCCTTGATCGAGGCGGCGTTCGACGCCGGCGTGACGCTGTTCGACACCGCCGACATTTACGGTTTCAACGGCGAAGGCGGGTTCGGCGATGCCGAGTCGCTGCTCGGCGATATCCTCGCCGATTCGCCCGGGATGCGCGACCGCATGGTCCTGGCGACCAAGGGCGGCATCACCCCGCCGGTGCCGTACGATTCGAGCGCGGCCTATCTCGAAGCGGCGCTCGACAATTCGCTGCGCCGGATGAAGACCGACCGGGTCGACCTGTACCAGATCCACCGTCCGGACATCCTCGCGCACCCGCAGGAGGTCGCCGCGACGCTCGAGAAGATGGTCGCATCGGGCAAGGTCCGCGCGGTCGGCGTGTCGAACTACACGCTTGCGCAGACGACGGCGCTGGCCAGCTACCTGACGATCCCGCTCGCCACCGTGCAGCCGGAATTCTCGCCGCTGGAACTGGATCCGATCACCTCCGGCCTGCTCGATCTGACGATGGAGCGCGACATCGCCGTGCTCGCCTGGTCGCCGCTGGGCGGCGGCCGCATCGCCGAACCGGGCAACGCGCGCGAACACGCCGTCGCCGCCGCCCTCGACAAGAAGGCTGCGGAAGCCGGAGTCAGCCGCCCCATCGCCACCTACAGCTGGATCACCACCCACCCGGCGGGGGTGATCCCGATCGTCGGCACGCAGAATGCCGGCCGCATCGCCGAGATCGCTGACGTGCATAAGGTACGCTGGTCGCGCACCGAATGGTATGACGTGCTGGTCGCATCGCGCGGGGAGAAACTGCCGTGACCAATCCGCCCCCTACTAATCCCCCGTGCGAGATCTCCTGGTTCTCCGCGCTGTGCGATGACGATTACGAATTTCTCGGGGTGCCCGACGCCAGGCTGAAATCGAGCTGGGAGCATTGCCGCGACATCGTGTTGCAGGCCGAGACCGGCGGGTTCGACAATATCCTGCTCCCCTCGGGTTATCAGCTCGGCATCGACACTACTGCCTTTGCCGCCGCGATCGCACCGATGCTGCGCCGCATGGCGCTGCTGATGGCGGTGCGCATCGGCGAAAGCTGGCCGCCGCAGTTGGCGCGCCAGATCGCGACGATCGACCGGCTGCTCGGGGGCCGCCTGACCGTCAACATCATCTCCAGCGACCTGCCCGGCGAAACGCTGGCCAGCGCCCCACGCTACGCCCGCACGGTCGAGGCGATGCACATCCTGAAGACCTTGCTGAACGGCCAGCCGCTCGATCACGATGGCGACTTCTGGAAGCTGAAGGTCGATCCGCCGCGCGTGGGCACCGTCTCGGGCAAGGCACCCTTGCTCTATTTCGGCGGCCTATCGCCCGACGCCCGCGATGCCGCTGCCAAAGGCTGCGACGTGTTCCTGATGTGGCCGGATAAGCAGGAGACGGTCGCGGCGATCATCGCCGACATGACCGCGCGCGCCGCCGCTTATGGCCGCACGCTGAAATTCGGTTACCGCGCCCATGTCATCGTCCGCGATACAGAGGCCGAGGCCCGCACCGCCGCCGATCGCCTGCTGTCGAAGCTGGACGATGCGGAAGGGGCCGCGATCCGCGCGAAATCGCTCGATTCCGCCTCGACCGGCGTCGCCGCGCAGGCCGCGCTGCGGGAGAATGCCGCCGACGACGGTTATGCCGAGGCCAATCTGTGGACCGGCGTCGGCCGCGCCCGCTCGGGCTGCGGCGCCGCGATCGTCGGCGATCCCGATCAGGTGCTCGCCAAGATCAACGCGTATCGCGACATGGGAATCGAGGCGTTCATCCTGTCGGGCTATCCGCATGCGGCGGAGGCCGATCTGTTCGCACGGCACGTACTGCCCAATATCGACCACGCACCGTTCGCGCGGTGACATTCACGGGGCACTGACCCATCGTTCGGCCCCGGACTTGATCCGGGGCTGTCGAAGCCCTGTTCTTCTTTTCCACCGCCGTTAGAAGTACGGTCCTTCGACAAGCTCAGGACGAACGGAAGAAGGTATAGTGCCGAAAACGAGTCAATCTTCCGAACAACCACTGGTCGTCGGCATCGGCGGCACGATCGGCGGCATGTCCTCCACCGAACGCGCGCTGAAGATCGCGCTCGATGCGGCGGGGCGCGAGGGGTTTCGCACCCGCATGTTCGGCGGGGTCGAGATGGGGCGGTTGCCGCTCTATGATCCCAAGGCCGCCACGCGCACGCCGGACGAACAGGATTTCGTCGAAGCGGTGCGCGGTGCGTCGGCGCTGATCATCGCATCGCCGGGCTATCACGGCAGCATTTCGGGCGTGGTGAAGAACGCGCTCGATCTGCTCGAGGAAACCGCACGCGACGCGGATCGCCCGTATCTCGCCGACATGCCCGTCGGCCTGATCGCCACCGCGTATGGCTGGCAGGCGACCGGCAGCACGATCGCGGCCTTGCGTTCGATCGTCCACGCGTTGCGCGGCTGGCCCACGCCGTTCGCCGCGGCGATCAACACGCAGATCACCAAGTTCGATGACGAAGGCGGGGCGAACGATCAGGCGGTGGTCGATCAATTGTGCATGGTCGGGCAGCAGATCGCACGGTTCGCGCCGCTATCGTTGCAGACCAATGGCTGAAATGGACCGCCGCCGCGCGCTCGGCCTGATCGGGTTGGGTGGAGTAGGACTGGGCGGGGCAGGGCTGGCAAGCGCGCCGGTCTGGGCGCAGGGGGTATTCGATCTCGGCCTGCCCGGCGGCAATGGTGCGCGTGCCGTCGCTGGGGGCTTTCCGGGCAAGGGCAACATGATCCTGCAGCGCGCCCGCGCGCCGTTGCTCGAAACGCCGATGGATGCGCTCGACGGGCAGGTCTTCACCCCCAACGACCGGTTTTTCGTGCGCTGGCATTACAGCGATATTCCGACTTCGGTCGATGTGCGTACGTTCCGCCTGAACATTGGTGGAGCGGTGCGGCGACGGCTGAGCATTTCGCTCGCCGATCTGCTCAAGATGCCGCGAGTCGAGATCGCCGCGATCAACCAATGTTCGGGCAATTCGCGAGGGCATTTCTTTCCCCGCGTACCCGGGGCGCAATGGGGCAATGGCGCGATCGGCAATGCGAAATGGGTCGGCGTCAGTTTGCGCCACCTGCTCGATCTCGCCGGTGTCGCGCCGCATGCGGTGGCGGTGCGCGTGGGTGGCCTCGACAAGCCGCCGCCCGGTGCCGCGCCGTTTGAGAAATCGCTGACGCTCGATCATGCGCGCGATGGCGAGGTGATGGTCGCGTTCCAGATGAACAATATGCAATTGCCGATGCTCAATGGGTTTCCGCTGAGGCTGATCGTGCCCGGTTGGTATTCGACCTATTGGGTCAAGGCGCTCGACCGGATCGAGGTGCTGGATGCGCCGGACACCGGATACTGGATGGACAAGGCGTATCGCATTCCGGACACGCCGGGCGCGAACGTTGTGCCGGGCGCGAAGGATTTCCCGACCGTGCCGATCAATCGCATGATCCCGCGCGTCTTCTTCACCAATATGGCGGACGGTGCGAAGGTCGTGGCGCATTCGCCCTTCTACATTCGCGGGCTGGCGATGGGCGGGACGAGCGCGGTCGCGCGCGTCGATCTGTCGATGGATGGCGGGCGTAGCTGGCACGCCGCGCCGCTCGGGCCAGATCACGGCAAATACGGCTTCCGCCTGTGGGAGGCGACCGTGCCGCCCCAGCCGCCGGGCGATTACGGCATCGCGGTCCGCTGCACCAATGCCGCCGGGCAGACCCAGGTTCGGCAACCGACCTGGAACCCCGCCGGGTTCATGCGCAACGCGATCGAGAGCATAAGGGTGACGGCGGCATGATCGGGCGCAACATCGCGATCGCCGCGGTGGCGATCTTCGCTGTGCTCGCGGTCGGCTGGCTGGCGCTGATCCACCGCGTCGATCCGGTCGCCACGCCGGTCGCCGCCACCGCGCCCTCGGTGTCGGGCGGCGGGGTGACCCTGGTGTCGGACAGCATCACGCTTCCCGACGAGGTCGCTGCCTTGCCTGCGACGCCCGGCAGCGACCTGATCACCGCCAATTGCACCGCCTGCCATTCGCCCGAGATGATCCTCGCCCAGCCGGCGCTGAACGCGGAGAAGTGGCAGGCGACGATCGACAAGATGCGTGGCGTCTACAAGGCACCGATCGCCCCGGCCGACGACAAGGCGCTGATCGCCGCGCTCACCGCGCTGCCTGCGCAAGTGAAGCCCAAGTGACCGACGGGATCCGCTGGCCGCCCGGTTTCGCGCCGGCGGACAGCCCGGTCCATGTCGTCAACTGCATCGAAACGACGATCGCGCCCGACCTCGTCTGGGCCCGCCTGATCCACGCCACCCGCTGGCCGGCGATCTACGCCAATGCGCGCGATGTGCGGGTGGAAGGCGGCGGCGCGGATCTGTTCGCCGACGCCCGCTTCCGCTGGAAGACGTTCGGCGTCGCGCTCGATACCCGCGTCGTGGAATTCGAACCCGAAACGCGCATCGCGTGGATCGCGGAAGCGTTCGGCATACGCGCCTATCACGCCTGGCTCATCACTCCACTCGCCGACGGCGGCTGCACGATCCTGACCGAGGAAACCCAGCACGGCTGGGTCGCCCGCATCGGCCGCCGCCTGTTCCCGCGACGGATGGAACATTGGCACCAGCGCTGGCTGGAGGCTTTGGCGGCGTAGGATCAAGGGCAGCGCGAAGGCGGATCTACCGCGTCGGCACCGGCTCCGCGCCCGAATAATCGTAGAAGCCGCGCCCGGTCTTGCGCCCGAACCAGCCCGCCTCGACATATTTCACTAGCACCGGCGCCGGCCGGAACTTGGGATCGCCCGTGCCCTCGAACAGCACGCGCGTGATCTCCAGGCACGTATCCAGACCGATGAAATCGGCGAGCGTCAGCGGCCCCATCGGATGATTGAGGCCCAATTGGCAGGCCAGGTCGATGTCCGGGATCGTCGCCACGCCCTCGCCGAGCGCAAAGCACGCCTCGTTGATCATCGGCATCAGCACGCGGTTGACGATGAACCCCGGCGCATCATTGGCGCGCACCACCTTCTTGCCCAGCGCCTGCGCGTATTTCTCCACGGTCTCGACCGTCGCATCCGACGTGGCCAGCCCCCGGATCAGCTCGATCAATCCCATAACCGGCACCGGATTGAAGAAATGCACGCCGACGAAGCGGGCTGGATCGGGCGAGGCTTGCGCCAGCCGCGTGATCGGGATCGACGACGTGTTCGACGCCAGCACCGCGTCCGCGCCCAATACCTTGCCGACCTCGGCGAAGATCGCGCGCTTGATCTCTTCGCGCTCGGTCGCCGCCTCGATCACCAGACCGCACGGTGCCATGTCGGCGACGCTGTGGATGCATTCGATCCGCGCCAGCGCCTCGTCGCGCGCGGTGGCGGTGATCTTATCCTTCGTCACCAGCCGGTCTAGCTGCTTGGCGATGCCGGCCTTGCCCGCTTCCGCGCGCTCCTTGGAGACGTCGGACAGCAATACGTGATAGCCCGCCTGCGCCGAAACCTGCGCGATGCCGGCACCCATCTGCCCGGCCCCGATCACCCCTATCGTCTGCATCCCGAAATCTCCTTCGCTGCCGCTCCTAAGCAATCACCGCCTGTTGCGCACGCGGGAAATCTGCCAGAAGCATCGCCGATCCGATCGCTGCCGGGAACCCTTCCGATGTCCACTTACGCCGACCGCCTCCGCGCCCTGCGCGACCAGTTGAAGCGCGACCGCCTCGACGGCTTCGTCGTGCCGCTGACCGATGAACACATGAGCGAATATGTCGGTGCCTATGCCCAGCGTCTCGCCTGGCTCACCGGCTTCCAGGGCTCGGCCGGTGCCGCCGCCGTGCTGCCTGAGGACGCGGCGATCTTCACCGACGGGCGCTACACGTTGCAGGTGCGCCAGCAGGTCGATGGCGCGCATTGGCAGTACGTGCCGGTGCCGGCCGTCAGCATCGCCGATTGGCTGGGCGAGCACGCGCCCGAGGGCGGGCGGATCGGTTACGATCCGTGGCTGCACACCCGCGCCTGGGTAGAACAGGCGCGCACGGCGCTGGCGGCGCGCGGGGCGGAGCTGGTCGCGGTCGATACCAATCCGGTCGATGCGATCTGGCCCGATCGTCCGCAGCCTTCGGATGCCAAGCTGACCGTGCAGAACGACGATCGCGCCGGCGCGTCCTCGGCCGAGAAGCGTGGCGTCATCGCCGATTGGCTTGCCGAACAGAAGGCCGATGCTGTGGTGCTGACCGCGCTCGATTCGATCGCCTGGGCGCTGAACGTCCGCGGCGGGGATGTCGCGCACACGCCGGTCGCTCTGGCCTATGCGATCGTCGATGCCGACGGCACGGCGGACCTGTTCGTCGCACCGGACAAGATCGGCGAGGACGTCGCAAAGCATCTCGGCAACGCCGTGCGCGTGCGGCCGCGTGCCGATTTCGCCGACGCGCTCGGCATCTATGCCGGCAAGCGCATCGCCGCCGACCCCGAACGCGCGGTGGCGGCGATCTTCGATGCGCTCGAGGCCGGTGGCGCAACCGTCATCGCCGAGCGCGATCCCGTCGTGCTGGCCAAGGCGCTAAAGAACCCGGCGGAGATCGCCGGCCACCGTGCCGCCTCGGCGCGCGACGGCGCGGCGCTGGCGCGCTTCCTGCGCTGGTGCGAGATCGAACTGCCCAAAGGCGGCCAGAGCGAACTCTCCGCCGCCGCCAAGCTGCAGGAATTTCGCGAGGCGACTGGCGTATTGCTCGACACCTCGTTCGACACGATCTCCGCGACCGGCGCCAACGGGGCCAGCCCGCATTATCATGTCACCGAGGAATCGAACGCGCCGATCGAACCGGGCCAGCTCTATCTGGTCGATTCGGGCGGACAATATGCCGATGGCACGACCGACGTGACGCGCGTCGTCCCCGTCGGCACGCCTACGGACGAGATGCGCGACCGCTTCACCCGCGTATTGAAAGGCCATATCGCGCTCGCCAGTGCGATCTTCCCGCCCGGCACGACGGGGGGGCAGCTCGATGCCTTCGCGCGCCGCCCATTATGGGAAGCCGGCCTGGATTATGCGCACGGCACCGGCCACGGCATCGGTGCATATCTGTCGGTACACGAAGGCCCGCAGCGAATCGCCCCGCCCAATTATCCCGGTGGCGGCCCGGCAGAGCCGTTGCGCCCCGGCATGATGATCTCGAACGAGCCGGGCTATTACAAGGCCGGCGAATACGGCATCCGCATCGAGAATCTCGTATTGGTCGAGGCCCGCGTCTTCCCGCACGGCGACGCGGACATGCTCGGGTTCGAAACGCTGACCTTCTGTCCGATTGAGCGCAGCCTGATCATCGCGGACATGCTAACGCAAGCCGAAAGGGCCTGGCTCGATGCGTATCATGCACAGGTGGTGGCGGTGCTCGGCCCCCAGATGGCAGGAGACGAGCTCGCCTGGCTGAAGGGGAAATGCGCCCCTATCGCTTGAGCGGATCGTCCTCCGGCGTCGGGGCGGGCGAGGGCGCATCGATGCCGCGTGCCTGCGCCTTGCGCCGCCTGAGGTTCTCGCGCAGCGCCGCCGCCAGCCGCTCCGCTTTCTCGTCCTGGTGATTCATTGCCGTCTTCGCCTTGACATTCGCGCCGCCCTCGTCTCTTAGACCGCCTCCGCCGCAAAGTGGAAATGCTGCCGTAGCTCAGTGGTAGAGCGCATCCTTGGTAAGGCTGAGGTCGTGAGTTCAATCCTCACCGGCAGCACCATTTTCTTCAAATAACTCAACTGCTTAGCTTTTCCCTTCGGGGGCTCCTTCGGCGAAAATTCCGAACTGGAAGCGTACTGGAAGCAGTTGGAAATAAGTTTCGGCGCCGCATCACGGAATAGTTTTCGCCGCTAGTGGCCACTTCTGTCGGCACTCGGCAGCTCCACGTCTGTGTGATTGATTCGCCATCGGATAGGCAGCTCGTACCAGCACGACCGCCAGCGGTCCCTCTGACGCCCAGACGTGCGGCGCTAGCGATCAGGCTGTGGATAAGTAGAAGCACGTCCTCGTGCTATCGGCGACCCTTTTGCTCGTGCTTTCGACGACCGAAAACTCGTGCTAACGGCGACCGAAATGCGCATCAAACATCTGATATGTTTGGCGTATTTGCACCCTTAACTGAGCTAACATAGAATCCTACGGATTCTTTCTAACGCTTTTGCGAATTGAATTCGCGTTCGGACGTCCCGCGCTGGCGCGCGGCCATGCTCTACGGCGCTGCGCGCCGCCGAGCCGCTACGCGTCTCGGCCCTCCGGGTGAAGGTCATTGACGCTATGGTTCGGCCTGCGGCCGAACATGCGGACATCGCGGCTCCGCTCGCGATGGCGTGTGCCTGCGGCACACGGATTGCCGGGGTGAGCGTCGCCTCCCTCTAGTCCCGCCCCGACGGCCAGCAAGCCGGGCCTTGCCCGGCTCCTCCGCTTCGCTGCGGCCCTTCGGGTGCATCCCGGCGCTTGCGCGGGACTGCCGGTCTGCTCCTGCCGCTCACCCCGCCATTCCGGCGCCGGTTGCGCTGGTTGAGAAGGAGAAAGGCAGTGAAGTGGCTTCGTCACCTTATCGGGCTCAATTGTCCGCCGGAGGATGCTACGGACCTGAAGCGCCTGGAATATGCGATGTTCAGTTTATCGCGGAGGGACCGGGAGATATTCCTCGCGGTTAGGCTCGACAAGATGACCTATCTGGATATCGCCGACGTCATGGGCTTGTCCGTGAAACAGGTAGAGCGATCCGTGGCGCGGGCGATGGTCGCTATCGACCGGGCGCTATCCTGATCGACCAGGCAGCCCAAGCTGTCGAAAACGATGTGCTCGCCGGTCGACTGCCGGGCGAGCTTGTGCTTCCTAATGATCGCTCGCTAGGACTGGATCATGCGCGATACGCTCGATCATCTGCCGCAATCCAAGCAGCGCGAACTGGCCCATATCGTGCGCGTGCTGTTCCAAGAATTTGAAGCGATGCACGCGCGCGGAAATCAAAAATGGGCTAAGCAAGGCCGCATCCTCAAGGTCGTACTGTACGGTTCATACGCGCGCGGCGATTGGGTCGATGACCCGGTCGGCGGCTACAAATCCGATTACGATATTCTGGTGGTCGTCAGCGACGATCGGCTTACGGAATTCGAGTTCTGGTCCCCCGCCGAGGACCGGCTTATGCGAGACGCGACCATCACCAATGCGCTCACTGCGCCGGTCAGCTTCATCGTGCATTGCCTCAACGATGTGAACGCTCAGCTCGAGCGCGGGCGTCCGTTTTTCAACGATATCGTGAAGCAAGGCGTCGCTTTGTACGACGCCGAAGGCTTTAATTTTGCCGCGCCGCGCGATCTCCCAACCGAAGAAGCGCGCAATGAAGCGCGGCTATATTTTGACGAATGGTTTCCGAACGCGGCGCGCCGAATTCACACTTTCCGCATGGAAATCGAAGAGGCGACGCGTGACCCGAAGTGGCGAAAAGATGCTGCCTTCACTCTGCATCAGGCAACAGAACGCCTCTACCATTGCACGCTTCTGACGCTCACGCTCTACAGTCCGAAGTCGCATCGGCTCACCTTTTTGCGATCTCAGTGCGAACAGATCGCACCGTCCCTAATGCCAGCCTGGCCACGCAGCGATCGATTTTCACGTCGTTGTTTTGAATTGCTACGGCAGGCCTATGTGAACGCGCGATACTCAACGCATTACGAGATCAGCGACGAGGAATTGCGCTGGCTAGGTGAGCGTGTCGCTGTACTGCAGGACCTTGTTGAAAAGGTTTGTGAGCAACGGCTTGCCTTGCCAAACCCCTAATTACGCGGCGTCTGGCAATCAAAAATTTGCGCTGGAAAAGGCTACTTTAGGCTTGCGGCTGAGCCTGAGCCTGCAGATATATGGCAGTGCAAATCCCTTGCAAATAGCGCTGATTTTTGATTCCTGAGATGTCCGCTGGTCCAATCATCTCACTGCATTTCTTCCGGTCGCCGCCCGCGTCGTAATCTTGCGGTGGCGTGGTTTTGCGCATTGTTTCGTAGAGAGGAGGAGAGACCGCTCGTTTTGTCGAGAAGGAGGGGTGATGGCGAGATAAAAGCGCTGCCGTACCGGCATGCTTATGTGATTGGTTGTTAAGGAGGAATTCGTCTGGCACTGTAAAGAGACAGCCAGCACCTTTGAGCCATTACCTCGGTTTCTCAGCATGTTATCGGCTGGCACGCCCTTTCACACCGGTGAGGCGGTACTGGGCTTTAGGCCCATAACGTCAGCCCGCCGCCAGTGAGCGATATCCGATCAAACTGCGGGTTGTTGGGTGAGGTCGTGTATCGAGCAGGTGCGTCGCGCTCGAAGTCCATGCAGGATGTCGAAGCGGATCATGCTCCGCACTGTGAAACTGGATGCTATTGATTGAAGCGGTTCAGCGTTATTGCACGACCGGTTCCTGGGTCAATTTTACCCAAGAGCGGACATTTGACGCGCCTTTGGCTCAAACAAAAATTAGCCGTTTGTTCAGGTGCGTTGATTCACGGGTTTGATGGTTTCAGCTCAGCGCTGATGCCGTTTTTGTGTGAACTTTCCCATTGAGCGGCATTCAGGATTAACGGTCGAATGCCAACGAGGGCGGTGTCAAGACTGGTCGACGTGGGCACCGGCAACCGGATATCTTTTGGACCAAGCTCAGTCTGGTTCACCCGAATTTTCGCCGCTACAAATACCAAGTATGGCAGACAATCATCTCATCGTGACGGACGAATCGCGGCTGACAGCCTTAAAACGGTACCGTGTGCTGGATACGCCGCGCGAAGACGGGTTCGACGAGCTTGCCGCGCTCGCCGCCGAGATCTGTGAGACGCCAATTGCGATTGTCAACCTGATCGCAGGCGACCGCCTATGGTTCAAGGCCGAGGTCGGGCTTGGCGTCGACTCTATACCGATGGAAGGTTCCTTCTGCGGCGCAGCGATGCACAATGACGACTTCCTGCTGGTGCCAGACGCCGCCTTGGACGAGCGTTTTAAATGCAACCCGTTGGTCACTGCAAAAGACGGGCTTCGCTTCTACGCCGGCGCACTCCTGAAGACGCCAGAAGGCTTGCCTATCGGAACGCTGTGCGTACTTGATCACGCACCGCGCTCCCTGACGGAGTTTCAGCAGCGCGCGCTTCGCCAGCTCGCACGGCAAGTCATGACGCAGCTCGAACTGCGCCGCGCGATCTTGGAAGGTGAAGACGCTAAGACCGAACTGGAGCGCAAGGTCACCGAGCGCGCGATGGCGCGGGGCCGAACTTGGCAGGTCAGTCCCGATTTGATGGGCGTCATCGATGTCGACGGTTATTTCGAACAATCAAACCCGGCTTGGCAAACAACGCTCGGCTGGTCGGAGGAGGAGGTGCGGAGCACTCCCTTCCTAGACTTGATCCACCCCGACGACCTCGCCAGGACGCAAGACGCGTGGGAGGACGCGAACGAACGAGGCGCGCCTGCGCTGCGCTTTGAAAACCGCTATCGTTGCAAGAGCGGCGGCTGGCGCTGGTTATCGTGGGTGGCGGTACCTGACGACGGCAAAGTCTACTGCAGCGCGCGCGATATTACCGACGTAAAGGACCGAGAGACAGATCTCGCAAACCGGACAGCTGAGCGCGACCGCATGTGGGAAACCTCGCCTGACCTAATGCTCGTTATCGATTTCGAAGGCGTGTTCCGGCGCGTGAACCCGGCATGGGGCACAATACTTGGCTACGCGCCAGACGAGCTGGTCGGTCGTCACGTAAACGAGTTTGTCGTCCCCGACGACCACGCTGGCACTGTAGGCGCGTACGAACTGGCCGCAGCGGGCGGGTTACCAGTAATCGTCAATCGCTACCGGCATAAGGACGGTACGGTGCGCTGGATCTCATGGACGGCCGCCCCGGCCGAAGATATGACGTATGCAACCGGCCGCGATGTCACCGTCGATCGGGAACGGTCGGCTGAACTTGAATCCGCGCAGGAGGCGCTTCGCCAGAGCCAAAAGTTGGAAGCGATCGGCCAGCTCACCGGTGGTGTCGCGCACGACTTCAACAACCTGCTGACTGTGATCCGCGGTTCGGTCGACCTTCTCCGCCGCGATGATCTCACCGAAGCGAAGCGTGTCCGCTACATCGATGCGATTGGCGACACGGCCGACCGCGCCGCCAAGCTGACCGGTCAGCTCCTCGCCTTCGCACGCCGCCAAGCGCTCAGCGCCGACCTGTTCGACGTTGCGGACTCGTTGAACGAGGTCGCGACGATGCTCCGGACCATGACTGGCTCCCGCATCGTGCTCGACCTTCAAATGCCGCGCGAGCATTTCTTCATTATTGCCGATAAAAGCCAGTTCGACACTGCGATCGTAAACATGGGTATCAACGCACGTGACGCGATGCGCGGCGAGGGTTGCCTGACAATCGCGATGGGCCCTGTGTCGGGCATCCCGCCAATTCGGGGGGAAGCCGCCGTCGCGGGCGACTTCATTGTAGTGACAATCGCCGATACAGGCGGCGGCATCGCGCCCGGCCAGCTGGAAGCCATCTTTGAGCCCTTTTTCACGACCAAGGGCGTGGGCCAGGGAACCGGGCTAGGATTGAGCCAGGTAATTGGATTTGCCAAGCAGTCGGGCGGCGACATCCGCGTGAACAGCACGCCGGGCGAAGGCACGGTCTTCACCCTCTATCTACCGCGTGCCGTGCCGGACGGCGCGATTGTCCAGCAGGAAAGCGGAGTGCCTATCCGCGTCGACGGCGACGGCGCCCGCGTGCTTGTCGTGGAGGACAATAGAGATGTCGGCGATTTTGCAACGGCGGCGCTGCGTGAGCTTGGTTACGATAGCGAGCTGGCGATCAACGCCGAGGCCGCCCTTGCAACGCTGGAAGCGAACGCCGCCCGGTTCAACGTGATTTTCTCCGACGTTGTGATGCCGGGAATGAGCGGCGTGGAATTAGCCGAGGAGGTACGTCGCCGGTATCCTGACCTGCCTGTTGTCCTCACGAGCGGCTATAGCCATGTTCTTGCCCAAAACGGTCATCATGGGTTTGAGCTGCTTCACAAACCCTACTCTGTCGAGCAATTGTCGCGCGTTCTTCGCAAGGCTGTAAACTGGCAATCCTCCCGCTCATCCTAATATGGTGGTGGCGAAACCGGTCGGTTGCGACGCGAGCTCGGCATTAAAATTGTCCGAGTGTTGCAGGTCTCAAGACCCCTATTCAGAATGTCGGCTTCGGAGCGCAGAAAAGTTCTTCGCTACGACCGCCCATGATTGCTGCCTGCCGAGCAACTTCACGGTCCAAAAGACCCAAAGTGCGACATTCGTAAGTGGTTTAGGGCGCCCCAACTTACGACGCTCGTTCATCTGAAGGCGGTAGACGTTTGCGTAAATTTCAGCGGTTCCAGATCGAATAGGGTAGCTAGCAGATTGTAGAGCCGTGTGCGGGAAACGGCCTCACATCGCCGCGGTGGTGCAGCCACACGATGCGGCGCGATGGTACAGATCGAAGCAGGCTGCGGCGCCAAGGGTCGCCTCGCCAAGCCAGCCAGCATTTTGCCGAATCGCCTCGGCGTTGCCTCGCCGATCGCGCGCCATTCCCCCGGGTTGTACCCCGCGGCGAGATATGTGGTAGGAAGTGCGGCGCTAACTAGCTTAGCCAGGATACCGCCGCCGAGCCTCGAACCCTCGACGACATACCAGATGCCTCATCCTCTCGCGCCATTGCCAGCTTCGTCGAACAACATCGGGCACGGCATGGGTTCATCGAGCATCGACAAATCTGCGATGAGTGCGTCTGTCCTGGTCCGTATCGGTGGTAGCTCAGGGTGGCTCTTGAGGAGTGCTTCAACTACCGGCAGTGCACGCGCGTGGGCCAGAAGCAGCTGCGCGTACTCGCGACTGTCGGTCAGATCGTAAGCGCCGAACGTTTGGTCGATGTCCGCGTGAGCATAAGCGGTGCGCGCCCGCAACTCCGACATGGCCGACCTCAACGTCGGCCAGCCAGTGGCCCTGTGGCCTTGATCGCGATCGCAAGAGCAGCGGCGTTGTAGGGTTTGCGAATGACCTCGATCTTTGCGAGCGAGTCCCGAACTTCGGGCGCGTCGCCATAACCAGTCGCGAAGGCAAAAGGAACGTTCCGATCGACCAATCTATGTGCTGCAGCGAGGCTTGTTTCGTCGCCGAGATTGAAGTCGAGGATCGCGAAGTCGATCTGCCGCTCCTCGATTAGGGCAAGCGCAAGATCGACGGTCGCGGCCGTGTATACCTCCTGCGCCCCGAGCTCGCGCAGATTGTCTTCGCAGTCGAGCGCGATGATCATGCTGTCCTCGACCAGCAATACGACGCACCCTTCAAGCGGACGGCCTACCGCATCCACAGCGCGCACCGGCATTTCAATGCGCTCGGCATCCGGTAGGATCTCTCCGACGAAGCGTGCTGGAATGACGAAATCTGCTTCGAAACCCGCACTGGCATAAGAAACGTCGGCCTGTCCGCCAAGATCGTAGGGGATCGACTGTTCGATGATCGTCGAACCGAAGCCCTTGCGCGTGGGCGGGGTAACGGGCGGCCCGTCCGCCTCTCGCCAGCGTATCGCCAGGTTCCCACTGTCATCGATCGACCAATGCAGGCGCACATTTCCACTATCGCTCAAGGCGCCGTATTTGGCAGCGTTCGTGACGAGCTCGTGGACGACCAGGGCTAGCGCCGTGAATGCGGTAGGGTCGATCAGCACGTTCGGTCCGTCGAGCATGATCCGTTCCCGCTTCTCGCCGAGATAGGCATGCGTCTCAGTCAGGATCAAATCTATGAGCCGCGCTGGGCCCCACCGCTCGGCGGTCAGCTGATCGTGGGCGCGCGCCAAGGCCTGGACGCGGTTATCGAGCGTCGTCACGAAGGCATCCGCTGTGAGCGCGCTGTCTCGTGTCTGAGAGATCAGCCCGCGGATCAGGGACAGGATGTTGCGCACGCGGTGGTTGAGTTCCGCGATCAACGTTTCCTGGTGCGCAATCGCATGCGCGCGTTCCCGGCCAGCGGCGTCCAAGAGCTGAAGGACGATCTCCAGCAACGCGACGCGCAGGGTCTCGGCGACCTGCAACTCGGCCGTCGTGAAGGGTAGAGACGTGCCCTCGACCAGCTTGGACCACGCCTCGAAGCTTTTGCGAGGAGTCAGTCGCGGACCGTTGGGACCATATTGTATCTCTTTCTCCGGGTTGCCCGCCCATCGAACGGCGTGCAGCCGCTCAGTGCGAAATAGGACGACATAGTCGCGTGGCGACCGGGAAGTCGGAATGGCGAGCAGGCCGACGGCCTTGTCCGCGAACGCGGTTGCATCGGGCAGATGGCTCGCGATGTTGTCGGTCGCGAATACCTGGCTAGGGGAAAGTCGATTGAGTTGATCGATAACGGCACTGAACTGCGCCTCGTTCGGGGTCAGACCGGTCAGAACGATGTCGCCCTCAATCGAAACACCGATGCCGTCGGCCGGGATGGCGCCGAAGATGACATCACCCAGCCAACCCGCATTCTTCAGTCGCTTTCTGTCTCGCGCGGCGGACGCCGTCAGCTGGTCGGCAACGGCACGAGCCATGCCGGCATATTCCCGCGCGATCTGGCGTTCGCGCCGCTCGAGCATCATCGAAAACATCCTGCCGAACAGCTCGGCGGCGCTGCGATGGGCGAAGCTTGGCAACCGTGGCGCATAGTGGTGGCAAGCAAACAGTCCCCACAACTTGCCATCGACGATGATAGAAATCGACATCGACGCCTGCACGCCCATGTTGAGCAGATATTCGATATGAATCGGCGACACCGCGCGCAGCACCGAAATCGACTGATCGAGCGGTTCGCCTGCAAAATCAAGCACTGGGATGATTGGCACCGGCGTGGACGCGACATCGGCGATGATGCGGAACACGCTGCGCAGATACAGCAAACGCGCCTGCGTCGGAATGTCGGACGCGGGATAGTTCAGGCCGAAAAAGCTGTCGACGCCAGTCCGCAGTGCCTCGGCGACCACCTCCCCGCTACCGACTGCGTCGAAGCGATAGACCATTACCCGGTCGAACCCGGTAAGCGCACGGATCTGACGCGCGCCTTCGCGCAGGAAGGTCTCCATCGCATCGATCTGGTCGAGCCGGACGACCATGGTCCGCACCAGTAGCGCGGCGTCCACACCCGACTCGGAAACAGGCTCCGCCTCGATCACCAGCGATCGACCCGAATAATGAACTGCGACGTCGAACAGCGCACCGTCCGCCATCAGTGGCATGTTAAAGGCGCGCTCGATCGCATCGACGCCGCGCAGCTGGCTGGCGAGGTTACGCAAAGCATGCTCGGCATTGTCGGAGAAGATCGACCGTAGGGGCTTGCCCAGGATGTGGTCGGGCGACAAACCAGAAAAGTCGCCAACGTTTGCGGAGACCCGCGATACCAACCAGTCGGTAGATACGGCCACGAGGAAACCAAATGGTTGTATCAGGCCCGGCACGTGGATCGGCTCGCGATCGCAGTTGGTGAGATCGACCTCGCTCGGATCGGCTTCGATCGTCGGCAATTCAGCATCAAGAGCGTTAAATATCGCTGTTACGTTCGACATGCACATTTCCCGTATCAGCGGGAGCACACGAGAGCGTCTCTCAGTCACCGGATGCCAGAGGCGTATCCATCGGCGATCAGCTTGCCTAAGTGATGTTGGCCACCATAGCGAGCATTTCCGGTCGGTGACGATACGGTGCGGAGTTTCGCGGACGTGCGCGGTGTAGCAAAAGGTGAGCTCCTCCCGACCAGAGCGCGATCGCTCTAACCTCAATGAACTGACTTAAGATCTTCAGGCGAGCTCATGCGCGACGTGTCTCGACGTTTGATGTCGTGAGGCGGTACTCAGTTGCGGCATTATTGGGGTGCCTATGCCAGCGGCAGGCCTGACCCATTTACGGACGTCCGCGAGATGTTTCGGCTCTGCCGACTTCCGCCATTCATTATTCGTACCGTCAAGTCTGCACGTGACGTCCCCCCTCCCTCGTTCGTAATCGTCGTCACCTGGATCAACTAACGCAACTCAAAGGCAGCAATTCTGTTGAAGACCGATGACACATTTCATGTTCCATCTTCACGAATGCGGCGTCGTTACGGAGGATGAGGAAGGGCGTGACCTGCCCGATCTGGAAACGGCGCGCCATCATGCCGAAATCGCTGCTCGGGCGATCATTTGTTCGGAGCTAGAGGATGGGAACATTTGCCTCGGGTGCCATATCGAGATTGAGAATCGCGACAACGGGGAACGGCATATTGTCGCTTTTCGCGATGTAGTGCGAATTGTGGGCTAATAGCTGGCAGTGAGTAGACGTCACGACCCCGGCATCTTAGAATTAGCCCATGGCTGACCCGACCTATGGACTTGCGCTCTGGCTGGATCGCCTTGTGTTACGTTCACGTTTGGGCTCCGAAGAGCGCGCGGCTGTGCTCGGTCTCCCTGGCAAGATCGAATTGATCCGAGCAAACCGTGATTTCGTCCGACTAGGCGAGAAGGTAGACCGCTCCTGCTTAATCCTGTCGGGCATGGCGGGCCGGTTCGGACAGGCGCGGAGCGGCGAACGGTTGACAACTGCGATCCATATTTCCGGTGACATGGCCGATCTGCATTCCGCCGTGCTGCCCACGGCGGCCTCGGCGTTGCAGAGCATGGGCGAGACGGTGATCTACCGCATCCCGCATCGTGCGATCATGGAGGCGTCGGAACGCTATCCGGCGCTGGCCCAGGCGTTCTGGCGGGATTGCACAGTGGACGCCGCGATCCTGTCGCAATGGTCGCTGACCAATGCCCGCCAAACCGCGATTGGGCGGATCGCGCATCTCCTGGCCGAACTGAGCGTGCGCTTCGGTGTCGGGCGCGGCCGCGACGACATGGAGTTCGAATTCCCGCTGACCCAGATCCAGTTCGGCGATGCCACCAATCTGACGGCGGTCCACGTCAACCGCATGCTGCGCCATCTGCGGGAGGCGGGGATCGCGGCGATCAAGGACCGGCGCGTGCGCGTGCTCGACTGGAAACGTCTGTGCGCAGCGGCCGATTTCGATCCGACCTATCTCCACCTGCACCAACCAGACTAGCCGTTCCGCATACTGCACCGGCCAGCAGACGCCGAACACCCGCATTGATCCTTATCTATATAAATCCTGAGTCTTTTCGCCGCCCGTTGCGGTAGGATTGCAGACCGCCATTCGCGGCGGGATGCAAAGACATGGCTTTCAGGCTCGACGATCCTGGCGATGACCGGCCCCCATGCCGCGCCGCGCCGCTTTGATCGGTCGGACGGCCATCTGCGTGCCGGTCCGAGACGAAGCGGCCCTGCTGCCGCGATTTCTGGACGCGCTCGCGGCGCAGGACCGGCAGGATTTCACCCTGTGCATCCTGTTCGACGGCTGTGCCGATGCTAGCTCGGGGATCGTGGCGGCGCGCGCCACGAGTTTGCCCTTTGCGGTCGTCAGCGCGGAGGTCGCGGCCGCCGCTCCGAATGCTGGGCTCGCGCGCCGGCGGGCGATGGATCTCGGGCTTTCGGTGGTGAACGATGACGGCATGATCGTCTCCACCGATGCGGATTCGGTCCCCGCCCGCGATTGGTCGTCCGCGAATGCCGCCGCACTTTCGATCGCGGAGGTGGCCGCGGGCAGGATCGCGCGCGAAGGCGGCCGCGAGAACGCCGTGCAGGATCGCGTCGAGCGCTATTACGACGCCTTGTTCGCACTGCGCCGTGCGATCGATCCCGTCGCCTGGGAGGCACCCGAAACGCACCATTACACGAGCGGCGCGAGCCTGGCGTTTCGCGCGTCAGCCTATCGTGCATTGGGCGGGTTCGAGCCGATATCCTCGGCTGAGGACGCGCGGCTGGTCGATGCGGCACATCGTGCGGGCCTGCGGGTCCGGCGCGACGCTGCCATCCGGGTTGAGACCTCCGCCCGGCGATCGGGCCGCGCAATCGGGGGCCTTGCCGACCATCTGAGCAAAGTTGATTCTGGTGAGACTCCGCCCATGATGGGGCATCCCGAAGACGCGGTTTGGCGGTACGAACGCCATGCCGTTGCGCGGGCTGCATGGCCCGATATCGGCGGTTGGCGTGCTTCATTGGCGGCTGAGTTCGACTGCGATGTCGCGCACATCGATCGGATCGCAGCGGAGGTGCCGAATGCCGAGGCTTTCGCGATGCGCGTCGTGCCAGACCGGCCCGGCGGAGAGCGGACATCGACGCTCGAAGAAGCGGAAGCGGCGCTTGCACGGATAGCCCGCAGCAAGCGGGTCCTAGCCGCGTGACTCTAGACGAAGCCTTGGCGCATCGACCATCCGACCGGCAGGAAATGCGCTCGACCTTGGCCGCGTTGCATGAGCTGTTGCCCGTGCGCGGCGATCCGGAAACGTCGGATGAATTGTTGGCCTTGCTCCGCATGCTCTACCGCGTTGCCCGCCGCGATCTGCCGCTTGCCCGCCTGTTCGAAGGCCATATCGACGCGCGGCAGATCGTCGCACGTTATGCCAGTTCAAAGATTGCGCGCGAGGTCGAAGCCAGCGGCGGCGTATTCGGCGTGTGGAATGCTGCGTTGCCCGGCGAACCGTTGCGGATCGACAAGGAGAGACTGTCCGGCGGAAAGAGCTTCGCGTCCGGCGCGGGCGTGCTCAATTTCGCCCTGGCCGGCGCGGATATGGCGGAGGGCAACCGGCTCGTGCTCATAGACCTCGACACATCGGCACCCGCAATCGACCGCGATTGGTGGAAAGTCGTCGGCATGCAGCGTTCCGAAACACATGTCGTCCGTTGGAACGATGCGCCTGTCACGAGTTTCCACCTCATCGGCGAGCCCGGCGATTATGCGCGCGAGCCGTTCTTCAGCGGAGGGGCATTGCGTTTCGTCGCCTGCCACGCCGGTGGCGTGGCGGCTTTGTTCGATCATGTTCGCGATCATCTCGTCACGATGGACCGCGCGGGCGATCCGCATCAGGCGGGGCGGTTGGCCGAACTCTATGTCGCGACAGCCTCCGCCACCGAAACGGTGCGAACCGCGGCGGAGCAATGGACCACGCCTGCGTTTGTCGAATATGTGGCGGCAGCACGCATCACGGTCGGTGCCTGTGCGGAGCGCGCGCTCATGGTCGCACAGGCGGCGATCGGCGTGCCCGGCCTGTTCGTCGATCATCCTCTGTCTGCCGCGCTGACCGACCTGATGGTCTATCTGCGCCAGCCGATGCCAGACGCCCAGCGCATGCGCGTCGGCAAGGCGGCAGCGGACGGCATTTTGGTGCCGGGCCTGTGAGTCCGCTGTCGCTTGCTGGCGTGCGCAGCGCCGTGATCGTCGCGCCGCATCCCGACGACGAGACGATCGGTGCCTATGGTCTGATCCGCGCCCTCAAGGCCCGATCGGCACGCGTCCGGATCCTTGTCGTCACCGATGGTGCTGGGTCGCATCCGAACAGTGCACGCTGGCCACGCCACCGGTTGATCGCAGAGCGACGGCGCGAGGTATTGGCGGCGATGCGCAATATCGGCGTGCCAGCGCCCGACGTGACGTTTCTTGGCCTGCCGGACGGCGGGCTTTCGGATATGGCAAGCCGGGTAGCTGCGCTCTTGCGGTCGGCGGTGGCGCAAATCGGCGCGTACGACCTGATCGTGCTGCCTGCCCAGGACGACGATCATCCCGATCATCGCGCGATCGCCGTTGCCTTGGCACGATCTCCCGCACGCCGGCTACACTATCTCGTCTGGCCGAACCGGCAGGCAAAATCGCGCCGCGCCAGCCATTATCTCAGGCTTGGCCATCAGGCTGCCGCCAAGCGCGGGGCGATCACGCGCTATCGCACCCAGATGGGCGCGATCACCGACGATCCGCACGGCTTCGCGATCTCTCGCGCCGAACTGGCCGGGTTCGCCCGCCCGGTCGAGCTATTCCGCGAGGTGCGGCGATGAAGCCGATCGACCTGCACGGCTTCGACCGCAAATTCGCGCAGGACGACGATCCCTGGAGCACGTTCAGCAACCTTGACGAGGCGCGCAAGCGCCACGCGATCCTGCACGGCATTGGCCCCGCCCCGGTCGGCCGCGTGCTGGAATTGGCGGCGGGCAACGGCTCCAACAGTGTCGCACTGGCACGCGCGGCGCTGCGGCTCGACGCCACCGAGGGAACGCGCAGCGGCACCGAACTGGTGCGCCGCGCTGTCGGCGAGGATCGCCGGGTCCGTGTCCGACGGCTGGTACTGCCGGGCCGTTTCCCCGGCATAACTTATGACGCGATGGTGGTCGCCGAGCTGCTTTATTACCTGTCCCCGGCGGCAATGGCGAAGGTCGCGCGCGATACCGCTGCCGCACTGCCACGGGGCGGTCGGCTTGTCCTCGCGCACCACCGCGTCGATTACCCCGATTTTGTGCAGCATGCCGATGGCATCCATCGCCGCTTCCTCGCACAGACCAAGGCACGCTGGGCGGTCGCGAACGATGTGCGAACGGGCCGCTGGCAGGTGCAATCCTATGTTCGCGGATGATGCCCGCCCGCTCCGCGTGGCAATGCTGGCGCCGATCGCCTGGCGCACGCCGCCGCATCATTACGGGCCGTGGGAATTGGCCACCAGCCTGCTGACCGAGGCGCTGGTGCGGCGCGGCGTGGATGTGACCTTGTTCGCTACGCTCGACAGTCTGACGAGCGCCACGCTCGCCGGGATCGTGCCCCGGCCATACAATGACGATCCCTCGATCGATGCCAAGCCGTGGGAGATGCGGCACGTCTCTTACCTGATGGAGCGGGCGGCAGAGTTCGACATCATCCACAATCAGGCCGATCTAGTCCCGCTCGCCTTCAGCCGCATGATCGGCACGCCGATCGTGACGACGCTGCACGGCATGCCGTCCGATCGCATCCTGCCGATGCTCGCCGAATATCAGCACGACGTGCATTACGTGGCGATCAGCGATACAGATCGCAGCCCCGATCTGAGCTACGCGGCGACGATCCCGCACGGCATCGATGCGGGCGCTTTCCCATTCGTGTCCGTACCGTCGCGGGATCTGCTATTTTTCGGTCGCATTCATCCGGACAAGGGCACGGCCACAGCGATCCGCGTCGCCAAGGCGGCCGGGCGACGATTGCATATCGCCGGGATCGTGCAGGATCAGGACTATTTCGAAGCCGAGGTCCGTCCTTGGATCGACGGCACGAGCGTCATCTTCTCCGGTGCCCTGGGCGGCGAGGATCGCCTCCGCGCATTAGGCTCGGCGGCGGCGCTGTTGCACCTAATCGATTTCGAGGAGCCGTTCGGCCTTTCGGTAGTCGAGGCTCTAGCCTGCGGGACGCCGGTCGTCACGTTCCGGCGCGGATCGATGCCGGATATCGTGCGGCACGGCGAGACGGGATTCTTGGTCGATACGGTTGAACAGGCCATCGATGCCGTCGCACGGCTTAGCACGATCGATCGCCGCGCGTGTCGCGACGATATCGAACGGCGCTTCTCAGTCGATCGCATGGCCGCACAATATCACGATCTGTATAGGGCAATCCTCGCCGCCCCGCGCTTCACGAAAAGCGTGGTCGCTGAAGCGCCAGTTCTCGCGCCAGCGGCATGAACGGGGCGCGCGTGTCGCCGTCGGGCGGTGTGCGCAGTAGCCCATTCGGGCAATCGCGATCGTCGTCCCAGCCGGGATGGTCGAGGATCGGATACAGGCAGATCCCCGCCACCGGCACGCCCAGATCGATCGCCAGCGCGACCTCGTCGCATATGTGCGCCAGCCAGTCGGACCGCGCTTCGCCCTCGATGCCCGTCTCGGCCACGAAGATCGGCCGGCCATAGCGGGCGTAGGTTTCGGCCAGCATACGGTGGAACGAACGGTATGAGGAATGCCCGCGCGCGATCGGCGGGCCGCCATGGATCCACTGGTTGTTGTGATAGAAATTGACCCCCACGATATCGAGCAGGTCGGCGTGCCCGCCGAGTTGCGGCCAGCTTTTGCCGGCGATCATGTCCCACGCCTGGAACTGCGCCTGCCGATGCCCCTCGGCGGCGGCGACCTGCTCCGGGTGGGCGGGATCGGTAGCGATATGGATCACCGGATCGGCATGGACGAAGCGCGCACTGGGATCGACGCGACGGATCGCCTCCATCGCCGCGATCGCCGCCCGGGCAAGCTGCACCTTCAATTCGAAGCCGCGTCCGTGCGCGAACGGGTTCATATAGCCCGCATCGCCGCCGCCCCAGGACAGGAAGGATATCTCGTTGACCGGCGCATAGAAATGCGGGCCCGGCAGCCGCGCGACGATCACCTGCGCGGCGGCCGCGGCGAAGGCGGCGAAGCGCGCGACGAATTCGGGACGCCAGACATCCACGTCGTCGGGCCAGCCGTAATGAAGCAGATCCCAGATCACCTGCGTGCCGGTCGCCGCCACCCCGGCCAATTGCCGCTCCACGCTCGACCAGTCGTAGACGCCCGGAGAGCATTCGATCAGATGCCAGCGCAGGCCGTCGCGCACCGTCGACAGGCCATGCGCCTGCAACATTGCATAATCCGATGCAGCCAGCACATCGTGACGCGTGGCGGCGATCACGTCGATGCGAGCGCGATCGTGCCCGCGCCGGTGGGTGGAACATTCGAAGCCACCCTGGAAGAAGCTGTCGAACAGGCGCGGCACCTCCGCCGGGATGCGCCGCGTCGCATCGAGCAGATCCGTCGGCGATCCCGCCAACAACGCGTCGAGGTCGATCATCGCCGGGCGCAACTGCAGCCGATTGAGCGCGAGCGGCAGATCGGGCGTCGGCTGGCACGCCACCGCGCAATCGTAACCCGGCAGGATGCCCGCCAGATACGCCACCGTATCGTCGAACGACAGGTGGTAAGGCTGCGTATCGACGCCTACCCCCGCCGCCGTCATCCGGACCAGCGCCTGGTCGGGCTGGCCAGGCAGGTTCAGGCATACGACCGCATCCAGCGCGTAGCGCGCCGGATCCAGCGTCCGCGCCAGCCGCCGCACCTCCCATTCCGCCCGCCCCCCGGCCAGCGACGCGAACACGAACAGGACGCGCAGCGGCCGACCGGCCAAGTCCGGCTGGGTCAGGAGATCGACACCGCAACCGGATCGGGCACACGCATCGGCGCGAGCCGGCGATAGGTGGCCAGCGCCTGCCCCACGACCTGATCCATATTGTAATATTTGTACGTCGCCAGCCGTCCGACGAAGCTGACATCGGGCAAGGCGTCCGCCAGCGCCTCATATTGCTTGTACACCGCCTGATTGTCGGCCCGGGGGATCGGATAATAGGGGTTCCCGGTCGCGCTCGAATATTCGTAGCTGATGCTGGTGCGGGCATGGCTCTGCCCGGTGAGATGCTTGTATTCGGTGATGCGCGTGTGCGCGATATCCTCCGACGGATAGTTCACCACCGCGACCGGCTGAAACTGCGCCATGTCGTGCGTCTCGTGACGGAAATCGAGGCAGCGATAGGGCAAGGCCCCGAAACGATGGTCGAAATATTCGTCCACCGGCCCGGTGAAGATCGTGTGCCCGGCGGTGATGCGCCCGGTGACGTCGCGGAAATCTACGCCGAGTTCGACATCGATCAAATCGTGATCGACCATATTCTCGAACATCCGCGTATAGCCGTCCGCCGGCATCGCCTGAAACGTGTCGAGGAAATAGCGGTCGTCGGTCGAGGTGCGCGTCGGCACGCGCGCGGTGACGGACTTGTCGAGTTCCGACGGGTCCAGACCCCACTGCTTGCGCGTATAGCCGCGAAAGAACGTCTCGTAGAGTTCCTGCCCGACCGCCGCGATCACGACATCTTCCGACGTGCGGATCTCGCGCGGCTCGGCGCGCGCGGCCAGGAATGCGGCGGCCTGCGCATCGTCCTTCAGGTCCAGCCCGTACAGGCCGTTCAGCGTCGTGCGGTTGATCGGGATCGGCAGCAATGCGTCGCGTACCGAGGCCAGCACGCGATGTTCGTACGGCCGCCAGCGCGTGAAGTTCGACAGATAGCGGACGATCTCGTCGCTGTTGGTGTGGAAGATATGCGGGCCGTAGCGGTGCACCAGAATGCCCGCCGCGTCATATTCGTCATAGGCGTTGCCGCCGAGATGATCGCGCCGGTCGATCAGCAGCACGCGCTTGCCCGCGCCCGCCGCCAGCCGTTCGGCGAGCACCGATCCGGCAAAACCCGCGCCGACGACCAGCACATCGTAATCGGGCCGGGCCTCGGACGATCGGATCGCCGGGGCGACGACGCGATCGTTGGCCGGTGCCTTGGGATGCCGCTTCGCCTCGACGGCGGCGAGCACCATCTGCGCCATGCCCTCATAGGTGCGATCCCAGGACATGGTGGCGAGCAGCGCGTCCGCCGCGTCGCGCCAGGCCCCGGTTGCGGGCAGGGCCAGGACGCGATCGCACTCCGCGACGAATGTCGCGGCGGTGGAGGCGATGCCGACGCCTTCCAGCGCACCATATTGCGCGACGACGTCGGTGATCGGCGTGGACACGACCGGGCAGCCGGCGGCGAGATATTCCGGTGTCTTGGTCGGGCTGATGAAGCGGGTCGCCGCGTTGATCGCAAACGGCATCAGCGCGGCATCCCAGCCCGACAGCCACGCGGGCAGTTCGGCATAATCCCGCCCGCCGATCCAGTGGACGTTGGAGCGCCGGGGCAGGCTTTCCGGCGCGATCTTCGCCACGGGGCCGACCATCACCAGCGACCAATCCGGCCGCGCGGCGGCGACGGCATCGATCAGCGCGAGATCGATCCGCTCGTCGATCACGCCGTAGAAACCGAGGATCGGTCCGGTCACGCCGGCCTGCCCGGCAGGTTCGGCGATCTCGCCACGTGCCGCCGCGAAATGGGCGATGTCTACCGCAGAGGGGAAGGCGCGGATGTTAGCGTGACGCGATTTCTTGGCTTCGAACAGGCTCTGACCACCGGTGAACATCACGTCCGCGCGCGCGATCAACGCCGTCTCGCGCGCCAGGATGTCCGGATCGGCAAATTTGAACGCCGAAAGCTCGTCCATGCAATCATAGACGGTGGCCGCCGCATCGATATGCGCGGCGAAGGCGAACATCATCGGCGTATAGAACCACAGGATCGGCGGTGCGGAGATGCTCGTCGCGACGAACATGTCGAGCAGCACCTTCAGCCCAGTCTGCCGTTCCGCCTCGCTCCAGCCGTGCGGCAGGCGCGGGCGCAGAGCGACGACGTTATCGGCCGGGAACGGATGATATTCGAGATAGGGCAGCGGGTGATCGCACGGGATCGGCTCCTCCCACACATACACCCTCCGCTCGCGCGCGAACCGACGCATCAGATGCTGCGGCCGCTGGATGACGAAATCCCAACGCAGATGTGAAAAGCAGATCAGCGGCGACGAATCTGATAGAATTGAGGACGAGCCAATCTGCACGCGGGTTTCCCTGTTTCGGCCCCCGCCAGAAGACTGCGATAGATTGCGCGCCGGTGCAGCGCATTGATATCGATCACCGCAATATTTTTAATTTTTACCATGATTTATCGCCGGCGGGACGAGCATGCCCTTCGCCGCCAGATCGTTGCGGATGGCGGTCGCGGCGACGCCAGCCTCGCCCATTGCGTGGCTGATCTGGTCGAGCCCCTTGGAAACGTCGCCGGCGGCATAGAGTCCGTTCACGCTCGTGCGTTGATGCTCGTCCACCACCAGGCAGCCTTCGTCGCTGGCTTCGGCGCCCAGGTCGATCGCCAGCCCCGATCGGATGACCGAACCGAGCGCGGGATAGACGGTGTCGAAGCGCAGCGCTCCACCGGCCGTGGGCACCACGATCCGCTCGTTCTCGATGCGCAGTTCATCGCACGGTCCATCGACCAGAGCGACACCCAGATCGGCCAGCGATCGGCGTTGCTCGTCCGAAAGCTCATGCACCGCATCCGGCGCGATCAGTGTCACGGCGGCAGTGTACATGCGCAGGAACACCGCCTCGTTATAGCCGTGCGTGCCCGTACCGATCACGCCGACCTGCTGCCCCATCACCTCATACCCATCGCAGATCGGACAATATCGGATCAGCCCCTTCTCCACCGCACGGTCATGTTCCGTATCGCCGATGCGAGGGCGATTGTTCACGACGCCGGTCGCCAGGAGGATCGTGCGCGTCCTCCATGACCCGGCGTCGCTTTCGACCGTGAAGCCGTCATCCGGCCCGTGTCTTATTGCTCGAACCAGAGCTTCGGTAACCTGGACATGGAATTCGGCCGCCTGCTCGCGCATCCGTGCCAGCAGATCCTTGCCCGATATGCCGCCGGGATAACCGGCATGATTGCGTGTACGCGGGATCGTCGCGCACCGGCTCGCGCCACTGTCGATCACCGCGATCGCCAGATTGAAGCGAGCCAGATAGATCGCCGCCGTGAGGCCCGACGGCCCGCCGCCAATGATGACGCAATCCAGAAGCTTGTCCATGACTGCACATCGCCTCGCGCGCCGCTTCGTTCCGGGGATTTTCGCTGACCAAAATCAATGATCCAGCTTAATATTGATCGAAGGCAATAGGATAAGAGAACTTCTAAAGGACACTAATTTCGTATCGTCGCGTTGACGCTCGCCAGATCATTGGCTTTCCGGAGAGATATCGATGGCTGTTAAATTTGCAGGAACGATGAACGCGATCAATCGCGGATTAGACAGCACCAAACCGGCCAAAGGCGCGGATATTGTGGAAGATTGGGAAGCGGCACTGGCCGAAGTGGATGTACCCGGTGCCAAGGGTATCCTGCGTGATCTCGCATCGTTGCGGAAGCAGCTGGAGAAAGATGCCCCGGATGGTGACCGCGTGCATGCCCTGCTGCACCGATTGGGGGCGGCGACCACCAAGATCGCCGACAAGGCCGACAAGTCGCAGGACAAGATCAAGGCCTTGGGCGAGGCACTGACCGAAGCCGGCGAGGATTCGCCGGACGAGGAGGAAGATGTCGCCGCCGCCGCCAGCCCCAAGCGTGCGCGTAAGAAAGGCTGATACAAAACGGGCCGGCATTGCCGGCCCGTTTCTTTTGTTAGCAATCGGATCAGCTGTCGGCGTTGCCATACTCGGTGGCCTTGCAGTGCCGACGATGCTCGTCATCGGACAGGCCGAAATCCTTCGACTTCCCCGCTTCGAAAGTCAGCCCATGGCCGTAGCTCCCGACGAACGCTCGGCCGTGCTGGCGCGAACTCGCGCGCTGAAGATGGCGCGGTCGGTTCATGCTTATGTGCGCGGCAATACGGCGCAGTTCTATGAGTGGCTCGAAGCGTCTCCTATCGCCGCCAGCATTCCCAAGGGCCCGGCAGTTTGGATTTGCGGCGATTGTCACCTCGGCAATCTGGGACCGGTGGCCGATGCCGATCACCGCGTCGATATCCAGATCCGCGATCTCGACCAGACCGTGATCGCCAACCCTGCTTACGACCTTATCCGCCTTGGCCTGTCGCTCGAAACCGCGGCGCGCAGCTCCGATCTGCCGGGCGTGACGACCGCTCAGATGATCGAGGCGATGATCGATGGATATATCCGGGCGCTCACCCCGACCATCGACGACGATCCGCGCGAGCCCGATGTCGTACGGTCGGTGAGGCGTGAGGCAATCGGCCGGCGGTGGCGGCATCTGGCGAAGGATCGTCTCGAAGATGTCGCGCCGAACATCCCGCACAACAAGCGTTTCTGGAAGCTCGCGCGCGCCGAAAAGGATGCGGTCGTCGCCCTGTTCGCCGATGAACTGGTCCGCGCACGGAGCCTGGAGCTGGCCGGCGCGGCAGACGACGGCAGCCTTCGGGTGATCGACGCGGCGTATTGGCGGAAGGGGTGCAGTTCGCTCGGGCGACTGCGGTTCGCGGTTCTCATCGGCATCTCGAACGGAAAGGCGAAGGATGAACGCCTGGCGCTGGTCGACACCAAGGAAGCAATCCCCTCGGTCGTACCGATCGCCGCCAGGACGGAAATGCCGCAAGACCCGGCCGAGCGTGTGCTTACCGGTGCCAAGGCCCTGTCGCCCAACCTCGGCGACCGGATGATCGCCGCGCGGCTGCTGGGCAAGCCCGTCGTGCTACGCGAACTGGCGCCGCAGGATCTCAAGATCGAGGTCGATCAGTTCAGTCGCAAGGAAGCGATCGCCGCCGCGTCCTATCTATCGTTCGTCGTCGGCGAGGCGCACGCCCGACAATTGAGCGACAAGGCCAGATTGGCATGGCGCGACAAGCTGATGGCGCGCGACGGCGAACTCGATGCGCCATCATGGCTGTGGCAGGCGATCGTTGCCATGGCCGGGGCTCATGAGGTCGGATATCTTGAACATTGTCGACGCTTCGCTTTGAATGGATAAAGCCATCGTATTACGCAGGGTAATTATTGCGCGCAAAAAAATTAGGTTTGCGCTAAGCTGATTAAGGTTGTGGTCTCGCAGCGCAGAATATGATATCAGAAGCCTGTCGCTGACCGTGTTTCTGGCTAACAGCGCTTGCGAGACTTGATTGTGCTCACGCCGAATAGCGTGGAGCCTTTATGTCGATATATTATTTTGAGGTTGCAGATCGTTTTCCGGTAATTGATGCGGACGGTATCGAGTTGGAGACGGTGGATCTCGCTCGTGAGCATGCACTGCACTTCGCGAGTCGTGTATTAGGCGACGAAAGTTCAGATTTTTGGGATACCAAAAATTGGGTGCTCACCGTTCACGACGAGCACCGGCTCGCGCTTTTTAGCGTCACGTTTGCGGCAGAAAATCTGCAACCTGCGTTTTGACGTCATTTTGGCTGTCGCAAGTGAAGGTAGCGAGGATTGAAGTCGCTTGCCTTCGCCAGTGCGCCAATATCAGGCACATCCAAATTTCCATCCTTAATTACGACAAGGCCCCGCTCGCGTAGCTCACGAAGCATCCTGTTGACGTGAACCGGAGTCAGGCCTGTCGCATCCGCAATAAATTCTTGTGTGAGAGGGAAGCCAAACTCTACCTTGCCGGCCAGTCCAACCAGATTCATTCTGGCATGAAGTTCGCACAGCAGCTGCCCAACCATAACCACAGCGCTTTGCCGACCAGCGTTGACGAGCCATTGACGAAGGATGGATTCGTCGATGAGCGCCGATCTCCAAAAAGCTTTGGTCAACGCTGGAGTCGACCGCGTAAGTTCGTCGATCTGGTCAGGATCCACGAAAGCAACAGCGCAATCCGTGATAGCAAGAATGCTGTGATCCATTACCGCCATAGTGGTGATGTGAATGTCGCAAAAATCACCAGGCAACAGAAAAGCTGTTATTCTCCGCGAGCCGTTCGCCAAGATCGAATATCGCGCAGCCCATCCCTCGAGTATGAGATGCACCCGATCAGGCACGGTTCCTTCTTTGGCAATGTCGCGTCGGCGGGGGATGTCGCGAACATCTCCGCACAGTGCCACCACGGCAGACCGCTCTTCGGCAGACAAGGAAGCCACCGTTTCCAATTTTCGGATCAGCGGTTCAAAGCGCAAGACGAGTTCCAGAATTGTTTCGATTGCGGAATATCGATCGAATATGCTTTTGCGAATAAACTGGATCAAGGAACGATTGCGCAGTCTAAAATCTCTGCGCTTTCGGCTGTTCGACCATATGGTCACGCGGAGCGGCACCGTCGCGAACCGCTACCTCAGACCGCCGCTAGCTAAGTTGTGCAATAGCCCGCAGCGATCAATCGTGTCAGATCGGACTCGCCCGTGGAAGAGGATCCAAATCGACCCAGCTTTAAAGGCGCATGACCTTTTTGGGCTCTTCGCCACGTGATCGCCGCTCATATTCCTCGGCCATCTCGCGGTGAATACGACCAATCGCTTTGTCAGTAGCGGCCGCCTCTTTTTCACGACATTCTTAAGAACGTCGGGCAAAATAGGCACGATCTTGATCGTCAAACATCGCCGTCGCCATCATTGTTTCGGTCCCGGTTCGATACGAATTTGATAGCCGATTTGTCAACGTTTGCGGGTGCTCCGCGTTGTGCCCGGAGTTGAGTGACCACTGCATGGACAGCCTTAATTTTGATAACTTTAGCTGGAAAGCCGGAGCGCGCGAGCGGTCGCGCAATCACAGAAGACTCTGTCGTCTGCACGTCCCATCGACTCCCAGCCGCGCCAGCCCAGACACGCTTGCCCGCTCGCTTGAAGCCTTTGGAAGAAATGCGCTCATCGTGCTTCCGCCTGAAGATGTTTGCTTGCAGTTGGGCGATCATAGTGGTGGGACTGGATTGCGACACTACTCGGCTGCTGGGGCTCAGCTGCTGGGGCGCCGATCTAATACTGGCAGTGCCGCAAGGAAATTGATGATTTCTCGGCGGCGGCGTTCTTCGTCAGCGAACTCCCCGTCGACACCGAGCAGCCAGCGTAACGCCCGTTCGTCGGGATTTCGGTGGAGCGCCTCTATCTGGTCTGCCCGCGTGTCGACGTCGCGCCTGTTTTCGGCGAGCCCGGCTGCCACGAGATCATCGGCCTGACGTCGAAGGGCAACGGCGATCTCGCCGAGCGCAAGCTCGGGATGGTATTGTACGCCCCAGAAGACGCCTCGATCGTAACGTATCTCGATCGCTTGGACACGCGTCACCGGGTTGGTGGCTAGAAGCGTAGCACCTTCAGGCAACTCTTCGACCTCATCACCGTGGATCGCAGGTGCGTCCCAAGTATCCGGTCGGTCAGCGAGTAGCGGATGGTTCCGCCCCGCCTCGGTGGCCACGATCCGCCGCGAAATACCGGCCTCCATACGATCGGGCATCTTGCGAACGCGCCCGCCCGCCGCCGCCACGGCAATCTGCAGACCGGCGCATGAGCCAAACGAAGGCGTGCCCGACGCGAATACCGCACGCATAAAGGCGAGCTGTCGCTGGACCTCGAGGGTGTCCTCGTAAACGTGTAACGGCGATCCGGTGAGAAAAACCGCATCGTACCGAGCAAGGTCTTCGGGCAGATAGGCGGGCGCTTCGTCATCAGCAGGCTGGATGATGTCGATGGCGCAATTCGGCGAAAGTTGTCGCAGCGTCGCCGCGTAGGTTTCACCCGAACTTTTACCCGCATGCGCACGACGCGCTTTTCGCTCGGACGGCGTCTCACTTTCGGCGATCATAAAGTTTGGCAGGATCTGTCTCGATCGAAAATGAAAATTATTGAGAGGCCGACAAATGGTGTGGTCAGCTCGCACTAACTCGGAGCACGGCATCAAGGTTGTCGGCCTTTCCAGTTAGACCGGGCACCTCGTCGAGCTGACGCAGCGCGGTGAAGCCGCCTCTTTCCTCACGATAGCGTACGATTTCGTAGCCGTGCCCCTTCAGCGCCGGCACCGCATCCAACTCGGCTGCCGACGCAGTGTTGATGTCGATCTTGTCGCTCACAAATTGGCCTGCTCTTCTACTGGAAGATCAGCGTCGGGGCCATAATAGAGCTCCGCGCATTCGCCGCCCAGGCATCCGCCCTCGATCTCGATATCGTCGCGATAAGCGTCGCCAATGAATTTCAGCGTATCGACGTGGCGGGCCTCGAAATACATCGGATGCACGTCGCTGCGACCGGCACCATAAACGACACGCCCAACCTTCGACCAGATCGACGCCATCGTGCACATGCCACACGGTTGAAGAGTGGAATAGAGCGTGGCGCCGCGTAGCTCTAGCTCGCCGGTTTGCTCGCACGCTCGGCGGATTGCCATCATCTCGGCATGCGCGGTGGCGTCGGGAAGTTCTTGCGTCTGGTTACGTTCCGCCGCAATCACCTTACCGTCGAGCACGATGACACATCCCAAGGGTGACGTGGAGGGATCGGACCCCTTCGAACGCGCGACGTCAATCGCCTTGCGCATCCACTTCTCGTCCGTTTTATTCGGCATCGTATTCACCTCGTACGTGCTCGCGATCGCGACAAGAACCGCGATCACTGCTCAGCGTTCGCATTAGCGCTGGACCACCGGAATGGTTGCTTCGTCGAGTCGGCGGGGGCGAAAACAATTTGCGCAGACCGCACCCTTTTTGACGGATATCAGGCCATCATCTCGTCAATTTTCGCTGCCAGTGCATCAAGCGCGAATGGCTTTGTGATCATGCTCATGTTCGTGCCCAAAAAACCCGCACGAATGGCAGCATTTTCCGCGTAACCGGTCACGAACAGAATCGGCAAGTTTGGTCGATGCTCGCGCGCGACGTCGGCTAACTGGCGGCCGTTCATGCCAGGTAAGCCGACATCCAAGACCATCAGGTCGATCGATCGCGAAGATCTGAGGATCGGGATAGCTTGGGCAGCATCACCGGCTTCGATAGGGTTATAACCAAGCTCTTGGAGGACATCGCGGACCAACAGCCGCACCGACGCGTCGTCCTCGACCACCAAAACAGTCTGGCCTTGTCCTTCCGCAACGACGACTGCTGCATCCATCTTGCTCTCAGCCGCGCGGTCGGTCGCAGGCAGATAAAGCTTGACCGATGTGCCCTCGCCGGGCCGACTGTGGATGCGAACCTGACCGCCTGACTGGCGAGCGAAGCCATAGACCATTGACAGGCCCAGGCCCGTGCCCTCGCCGATCGGCTTGGTCGTAAAGAACGGCTCGAAGACTTTGTCGATGATTTCCGGTGGCATTCCGACGCCGGTGTCCGAGACGGCAATCACCACGTATCTGCCCGCCGCGATGTCTGGCTTTGCGGCGGCGTATGCCTCGTCAAGTTCGACAATATTTATCTCGACGGTCAGCAATCCGCCTTCCGGCATGGCATCGCGGGCATTGATCGCCAGATTAAGCAAGGCGTTTTCAAGCTGATTGGGATCTGCGACAGCATGAGGCGAACCGGCGCCCGGTATGATCTTGAGCGCGATATTCTCGCTGGTCGTCCGGGTAAGCAGCTCCTCGATTGATGCGGTGAGCGCGTTCACATCGAGCGGACGCGCGTCGAGCGATTGACGGCGCGAAAACGCAAGCAGACGCGCGGTTAACGAGGCGGCCCGTTGGGCAGAGGTCGAAGCAGCGTCCATGAACCGATCAAGGTCATCGAGGCGTCCGGACGCGATCCTTCGTTTCAGGATATCGAGGCCGCCGATTACCCCCGTCAGCATATTGTTAAAGTCGTGAGCGATGCCCCCGGTAAGCTGGCCCACTGCCTCCATCTTTTGGCTTTGCCGAAGCGCCTCCTCAGCCTTCGCTAGATTGGCCATCTCGGTCTCGAGTGCCGCGGTCCGCTCGGCGACCTTTTGCTCGAGCGTCAAATTCAGGCGTTGCGCTGTTTCGATTAGCCGGGCGTTGTCGATTGCTATGGCGGCCTGGGCCGCCAGACCAAGCGCAAGACGCTCGGCTCGAGCATCGAACTTGTCGGGCGCGGCATGGCCGAAAAACAGCCCACCGATTACGTCACTCGAACGCGACACCACAGGGACTGCGAGATAGCTTACGACCGCCAGATGCCCGTTGGGCATTCCATGATAGGTATCGCTGAGGCCATATCGCGGATCGTGCGTGATGTCGCTGGAGCGGACAATACTTTCGCCTTCAAAAGTCGGCGAAAATATCGCTGTGTTACGTGGCATGGGAAAGCCGTCGAACGCATCCATGCTTACGCCCGACAAGCTGTAAAGCATGTAGCTTTCTCCGGTCTCATCAGAGCGATTATAGAAGAACGCGGCAGTCTCAGCGCCAGTCAGCTCGCGGCCAGCATCGACCACAGATTGAACGAGCTTGTCCAGGTCGAGTTCGGCGGCAACGCGTTCGCCGGTTTGGTTTAAAATTTCCAACGCCGTGCTTTCCTCACGAAGCGCAGCTTCCGAGGCAGCAAGGGCGGCCTCGGCACACTTTCGTTCGGAGATATCGATAACCGTCCCGATGAAGCGGCTGGCCCGGGCGCCTTCAAAAATAGCACCACCACGCGCCGATACCCAGCGTACGACGCCGTCCTCGATCCCGATAGTGCGATACTCAATATCATAATGGCCATCGCCAGCTGGGTCGAGCGCTTCGCCAACGGCTTCGTCAGTTCGCTGGCGATCCTCAGGATGGAGCCCGGCCAGGAAGCTGCCCTCGAAGCTGACATCTGCGTCGGGCGCTAGCCCAAACATCGCTTTGCATCGCTCGTCCCATTGAAGAACGTTTAAAAGTGGATCGTAATCCCACGTTCCGATGTTGGCCGCTCGGGTAGCCAGCCGAAGCCTGCTTTCGCTCGCGGCCAACTCAGCGATACGGTCGCGCATCTCGAATTGCTTTTGACGCGCTCGCAGCGCGGATGCGACCGCACTGACGAGCGATGCGACGCCGAGCGGCCGCTCCAGAACCACGGTGTTGGTCGCGAGCTCGGGAAGCCTCGTCGAGGTTCGCGTCGGTGCGCGTGAAGAGCGCTGCGCCTTCAACAAAACGATCGGGATATCCGACCAGGTCGGCTGCGTCGACAGCGCTTCGCGCAGCCGCGTCAGGTCACCGGTGAGCGCCTCCTCGGTGATAAGTATCGTGCCGATATGTTCGCCGAGTGCGTCGGCTATTGCCGCAATGTCGGCGCAGACGCCTACATCGTAATTCGAATCCCTGAGGAGCTTAGTGACGCTCTCGGCGTCGCGTCCGAACGGTGCGCACAGAAGAACACAATGACCTTCAACCCCGGCATCAGAGCTCACTGGCACGGTCTTCCATTAGTGGCGTGGCTGCACCGGTATATTCGGGCGTCCCTGTCAGAACACCCTTAAAAGCAGTAAGCGGTTCGCCGACCCGGATTCCGCCGCCGTCGATACGGAACTCGCGGATGGCGTCCTCATGCATGCCGCCCCGATTCTTGATGACCGAGATCGCCTTGCGAATGCGCCCGCCTGCCTCAAAAAAGCGCAACAGAACAACGGCGTCCGCGACATAGGAGATGTTGAGGCTGCTCGTCATACTGCCGACCAATCCGTGCTGCGGGTTGATCAGGAACGTCACGACACCCTGTTGGCCGAGATAGGAAAGAAGCTCATGCATCTGCAGGATCAGTTGCTGCTCCTGCGGCATCGCCGCCAGATATCCGTTAAGGCTATCGATGACGATCATGCGCGTGTGACGGCCTTCGACCTCTGATCGCACGCGCGATGCGAATTCTCCTGGAGAGATCTCTGCCGGGTCAATCTGCTGGATCACGAGCGTTCCGGAATCTACATGGCGCTTGAGATCCAGATTGAAGGCCCTGGCCCGCGTCATCAAGGTGCCGATCCGCTCATCGAATTCGAAGATCGTACAAGGCTCTCCGCGCTCACAGGCCGCATATAGATACTGGATCGCGACCGTGGTTTTTCCTGAACCAGCAGGACCGGTGATCAGCACGCTTGTCCCGCGCAGAGGCCCGCCGAAAAGCAAATTATCCAGCTCAGCTACGCCGCTTTCTACAGTCTCCTCGAGGAACTCGATATGGTGCTCTGCGGCTATCAGCCGGGGAAAGATATCGACCCCGCCCTTGCGGATAATCAGGTCGTGATAACCAGCAGTGAAGTCGACGCCGCGCAGCTTTTGCACCTGCATCCGGCGCCGAGCGGCGCCAAAATCTAGCGTCAGACGTTCGAGCGTCATCACACCGTGACAAAGGCTATGGAGATGGGCGTCGCTTGCGTCACCCGAGCCGGTCATATCATCGACGAGCAAAACGGTAGAATCGCGGCCTGCAAAAAACTGCTTCAACCCGAGGACCTGACGGCGGTAGCGCAGCGGATCCTGGGCAAGCAGCCGCATCTCCGAGAGACTGTCAAATACGACGCGAGTGGGCTTCACCCTTTCGACTTCATCCCTGATCAAGCCAATAGTCTCACCGAGCTCCATCTCCCATGGATGAATAACGGACTGCTCTCGCGCGCCATCGAACACCCCATCGGTTGAATCGAGTTCGAAGACATCGAACCCATCGAGCGTCCACCCGTGAGAAGCGGCGACGGCGCTCAGTTCCTCGCGGGTCTCGGAGAGCGTTATGTAGAGGACAGGCTCGCCAAGCCGCACGCCTTCTCGCAGGAATTCCAAGGCGAGGGTCGTTTTTCCCGATCCGGGGGCGCCCTCTACCAGATATAATCGGCTAGCAGGCAAGCCGCCTTTTAAAATTACATCCAAGCCTGGATTGCCAGACGAAATTGTTCGAAGTTCACTCATAATTTCACCTGGCCCTCTCGATGGCCAAGCTTAGCGAGTTTGGTACAGTCCCGATATGGAAGCGACGAAATCTTGGTGGCTACGGCGACCCTGTATACGTCCGAATGCGCGGATCGCAAATGCCCGTTGAGGACGAGATCGTGCACTTACTTTATCCACCTAGCTCCTAGCCGACCGGAAGCCCAAGCTGGACGGCCTTCGCCTTAGCGTACCCCACGGCCAGCTCGCCCAGCAGCTTCATGCTCCACGAGCCCACCCTTCCAGCTCCCTCCTTAGTCTGGCGCCAAATCTCGGGATCGCGCACGCTGTCCAGGAATTCGTGTCCTGCCCAGGACAAGCGGTAGACGCTTCGCTGTGAGCTTTCGAGAAAGCCGGCGGAGTATAGCATTAGGATGTAATCGACAGTTTCTTGCCCGTCCTCCGTGCCGCCCAGTGTCGACGTGTCGATAGTCATCAAGAAGGGTCCGCAGTTCGCCTCGAGCGCAAGCAGGACGCCGCGTACCTTATCCATGTCCCGCTTCATGTTTACTCCTCGCAGAGAGCGTCCGAACAACCGCCATGGGTGGGAATAGGCGCAAGTCATTCGAAAATGACGGTTCAAACCATAGCTAGTATAGACGGCTAAACGAACGGCAGATTATCGCAACTGCCACCCAAAAGCGGACTTGCCGCTTTCCACGGTGGGTTCAACCGATCGTCGCAACGCTCTGTGCGAACATTTCAGCTGGCGTTTGGTACATCAAGGTTTTTCTCGGCCGCTCGTTGAGCTGTCGGGCGATGGCGCTGAGCTGGGCC